>JAQTZW010000027.1 GCA_028687575.1 Gallionella sp.
GTGATAATGCTCATGACTTCCCCCTCTCGTAGGTTTAGATGAAATCCAGAAATTCCATCTTGGCACTTTTGTTGCCGGTCGCGGTAACTTCTCCGCTCCTTCAGGACGGGGAAGTCCCTTTTATTCGGTAGAGCACCGCCTTCACACGGCGGGGGTCAGTGGTTCGATCCCACTACGACCCACCAAATACCAAGGGCGTCTAGTGACAACTAGACGCCCTTTTCTTTGCACCTCATACCACTTACATTAGCGCAACCCAACGATTCAAACGGGACGGCAAATTCGAATCGCTGGACGATGTCGCAGTTCAGCTTAAGTTAAGCAAATGGGTGACGCAACACGATGGTTTCTTCGCGATCAGGCCCGGTAGACACCATATCAACCGGAACACCGCAAACCTCTGCCATGCGCTCCAGATAGTTGCGGGCAGCCAGCGGTAACATTTCGTACTGCTGGACGCCAACCGTACTTTCGCTCCAGCCCGGCATATCTTCGTAGATCACTTCGCAATCGGCCAGTGCATCAGCACCCGGCGGCAGAATGTCGCATTCCTCACCATTGATACGATAACCGACACCGAGGCGTACAGTTTCAATGCCGTCCATCACGTCCAGCTTGGTCACACACAGACCCGTGACGCCATTGATTTGCACCGAACGCTTCAGCGCAGCGGCATCGAACCAACCACAGCGGCGGGCGCGGCCTGTGGTCGAGCCGAACTCATGGCCGCGCTCGGCCAGTCCCGCCCCAATCGCATCGCACTTATCAACTGAATCATATAATTCCGTCGGAAACGGACCAGAACCGACACGAGTCGTGTAGGCCTTGGTAATGCCCAGCACATAACTTAGCATCTGCGGACCCACGCCAGCACCGGTACATGCCGCACCGGCAATACAGTTACTGGAAGTCACAAACGGATAAGTGCCGTGATCAATATCCAGTAATGCGCCTTGCGCCCCCTCGAACAGCAGGCTCGCACCAGCCTTATTGGCTTCATACAAAGCACTGGACACATCGACCACCAGCGGCTTGATGCGCTCTGCAAGTAGCAGAGTTTCATCAAGAGTCTGCTGGAAATCCACCGTCGGAGCGTTGAAATAGTTTTTCAACACAAAATTATGATAATTCAGCACTTCACCCAACTTTGCTGCGAAGCGCTCACGATGGAATATGTCCTGCAAGCGTATCGCACGACGCGCTACCTTATCTTCATAGGCGGGACCTATGCCGCGCCCGGTAGTGCCGATCTTCGCGTCGCCCTTTGCAAGCTCACGCGCCTTGTCCAGCGCTTCGTGGTACGGGAGAATCAACGGGCAGGATTCGGAGATTCGCAGGCGTTCATAGACATTGATACCGGCAGACTGCAATTGATCCATTTCCTTCAGCAAGGCTTGTGGAGACAGAACAACGCCGTTGCCGATATAGCACATCACCCCAGCACGAAGAATGCCTGATGGGATCAGGTGCAAAACTGTTTTCTTGCCATTGATTACCAGCGTATGGCCCGCATTGTGCCCACCCTGAAAACGCACGACAGCCTGAGCCTGGTCCGTCAGCCAATCTACGATTTTGCCCTTACCCTCATCGCCCCATTGAGTACCTATCACTACGACGCTATTAGCCATTACGATGCTTTCAGATTGAATAATTAATAGTTATATAAATCACAAAGAAACAAGCTGCCAACTGCCTTCGCGAAGTACCAGTTCACGATCACACTGCGACTCGGTAGAATCACCCACACTACCTGGCATACTTACCTCGACAATCTCACCAGCATCGCGCAAACGCGCAATTACGGCCTGTAACGCTTTGTCTTCTAGATAAGGGGCACGTATAGTCAATGTTGCAGCCTGAGCTGGCAACAAGCGGTAAAGCTGACGAACATCCATACTGAAGCCGGTAGCGGGACGAGACCGGCCAAAACTTCGCCCAAGATCATCGTACCGTCCACCCAGCGCAATTGCATCACAACAATCAGCATGGTAAGCGGCGAACACGATGCCGCTGTGATAGTGATAGCCGCGCAAATCAGCCAGATCCAAGCCCATACTGGAAACCAACGGCTGCAACTTACTTGAAACAGCCTGCAGATCAGCCAGTGCAGCGCGGATTTCCGCATAATCGGGTAAAAGATCACGAGCCTTAGTCAGCACTTGCTGGCAATCGCCGTAAAGTGTCGGCAACACCAGCAAGGCACTACGCAATTCCTCACCCAGCGGCTGAACAAGTGCCTCCAGTGTAGTGACATCCTTGCTTTGCAGTGCCGCAAACAAGGCGCCTTCAAGATTCTTGTCCAGTTGATCATGCTTAACCAGCGCACGAAATACCGCCACGTGCCCGAGATCCAAGTGTACATTCTGGATACCCAGCAATTTCAGAGATTGCAACATCAGTTGCTGAATCTCAAGATCACTCTCAATCCCGGCATGACCGTACAATTCCGCACCAATCTGCATTAACTCACGAGTGCGCGTCAAGCCAACCGGCTGTGTATGCAATACGCTGCCCGCATAACAAAGTCTGGCGACACCCTTACGATTCAGCAAATGTGCATCAATACGGGCGACTTGTGGAGTGATGTCAGCACGCACCGCCAAAGTGCGGCCACTCAACTGATCCACCAGTTTGAATGTGCGCAAATCCATATCAGGGCTGCCGTCTATCAGTAATGACTCGGCATATTCCAGCAGGGGCGGGGCAACCAACTGATAACCAGACTTTCGCAGCAAGTCCAGGATCTGAGAGCGCAACTGCTCAACGCGCCAAGCTTCGTCAGGAAGCATGTCCTGTATGTATTCAGGGAGTAACCAATTTTGCATTATCTAATCCAGTACAACAGCAGTAAGCCGGAAAGCATCCCAGCCAACCCCATAAATCGTAATTGCCCGTCTGTTAACGTCAGCAAGTTGCGAAACGCATCACGCCAGGTGCCGGGAAACAAAAACGGCATCATTCCTTCGATTACCAGCATCAAGGCAAAGCCAAGCAACCAGTAATCAAGCACTACTTACCAGCCTTGCCCGAACTCTTCAGGTATTTGAAAAAAGCTGAACTTGGATCAAGCACCATCACATCGCTCTTGTTTTTAAAGCTCTGTTTGTAAGCTTCAAGACTCCTGTAGAACGAATAGAACTCAGCATTGCGACCAAATGCTGCTGCGTAGATGGCAGAGGCCTTGGCATCACCTTCGCCCTTGATTTTCTGCGCATCACGATAGGCCTCGGCTAAAATCACCTCTCGCTGCTTGTCGGCGTCCGCCTTGATCTTCTCCCCCTCAGCGGCACCCGATGCGCGCAGTTCATTCGCCACACGTTTACGCTCAGCATCCATCCTGCGATATACCGATTCGCTAATTTCCGAGGGAAAATCTACACGCTTAAGGCGCACATCCAACACTTGAACACCAATCTTGCGTGCATCGGCATCAGCTTTCTGGCGCAACACATTCATAATCTCTTCGCGCTCACCAGACACGACTTCATGAATGGTGCGTTTACCAAACTCCTCGCGCATGCTCGAATTCACAGTTTGCATCAATCGGGTATTAGCACGAACTTCGTCCCCACCGACACTGACGTAATACTGCTTCACGTCAATAATGCGCCATTTGACGAAAGAATCGACCATGACGTTCTTTTTCTCAGCCGTGATGAAACGCTCAGGCTCCCCGGTATCCAGCGTCAGAATGCGCGAATCAAAGAAACGAACGTTTTGCATCAGCGGTATCTTGAAGTACAAGCCAGGCGAGGTCTTGACATCAACCACCTGCCCCAGTTGGAACACAACGGCATTCACGCGCTGATCCACCACATAGATGCTTAGGCTTGCGATAATCAGTGCAATGACAGCACCGACCAGGATATTAGCGATATTAGTTTTCATCGAGCACTCCGATCACGACCCAGCAAAGCATCACGCGCGCGTTGCGCAGCAGTAGCATCCATGCCTTCAGTCGTCGCAGGCGCAACTGCAGGGGTTGCAGGAACAGCATCCGCCGAATTTGCAGTAGCACTACGACTGTTGTCAATGAGCTTATCCAAAGGCAGATACAGCAGACTGCTACCATTCTTCTGATCAACCATGACCTTACTGACGTTACCCATCACTTGCTGCATCATATCCAGATACATGCGATCACGCGTCACGGCTGGCGCCTTCTCGTACTCGACAAGAATCTGCTTGAAACGGCTTGCATCACCTTCGGCGTTGGCAATCACGCTTTGACGGTAACCTTCAGCTTCCTGTATCAAACGCGCAGCCGTACCACTAGCGCGCGGGATCACATCGTTCGCGTAAGACTGCCCTTCATTCTTCTGACGCTCCTTGTCTTGCCCAGCCTTGACCGCATCGTCAAACGCTGCCTGAACTTGTTCTGGCGGTTGCGCATTCTGCATGGTCAACTTGCTAATTACGATGCCGGATTTGTAACGATCGAGAATATCCTGTATCAGCTTGGTAGCCGAGGCAGCAACCTGCTCGCGTCCTTCATACAACACGAAATCCATCTTGTTCTTGCCGACCACTTCGCGAATCGCTGTCTCAGCAGCCTGACGAACGTTCTCGTCAGGATTTCTGTTATTAAACAGGTACTCAGCAGGATCACGGAGGAAATACTGCACGGCAAACTGAATGTCGATGATATTTTCATCGTCAGTCAGCATCAAAGACTCTTTAAGTATTTTGTTCTTAACGTTTTCGCGATAGCCGACTTCAACAGTACGGACTTGACTCAGATTAACGATTTCAACAGATTCGATAGGATTGGGAATATGCCAACGCGGGCCAGGCTCCGTCGTTTCGACCTGCTTACCAAAGCGCAACACCACGCCTCGCTGGCTTTCATCTACGATATAAAAACCACTGCCGAGCCAGATTAATGTAACAACTACTGCAATCAAACCGAGGCTTCCCCCCTTAGGCATCGGAGATCCACCAGTGTCGCCAGAACCACCGCGATTACTGCCATTCTTGCCAGACAAGAGTGCTGCAATCTTGGCATTCAACTTTCGCAATATCTCTTCAAGATCTGGCGGCCCGCCGTTATTATTTTTATTGCCCCACTGTGGGTCGTTCAATCCCATGGTTTATTTCTCTCTCGTTTAATTTGATTTTCCAAAGCCACGACTTTCTGACAAGCCAGACTGGCTTCACACAAAGCCTGACGTAGCCCATCCAAGCCTTCACCACTTCTAGCACTCAGAAAAACGCGGGTGATTTTACCATAGTCATCCCGCTGAACACTTGGAGGAACATCCATCAAATCTATTTTGTTAAATACGAGTAGTTGAGGAATCTCACCCGCATCAATTTCGGCAAGTACTTTATTAACCTCTACAATCTGATCATCACAGCATGGATTACTGGCATCTACCACATGTACCAATAAATCTGCATGAACAGTTTCTTCCAATGTGCTTCGGAATGCCGCCACCAGGCCATGAGGCAAATGCCGGATAAAACCGACGGTATCGGAAATCACAATCGAACCAGCGCCCTCTACAAACAATTTTCGGCTGGTTGTATCTAATGTGGCAAACAACTGATTAGCCACATAGGTATTTGCCTTGGTCATTCGATTGAACAGCGTAGACTTACCTGCATTGGTATATCCAACAATGGAAACCGATAGAACATCATTACGATCACGCGCACGCCGCTGAACAACACGTTGAGCTTTCAATCGCTCTAGTCGTTCCTTGAGCAAATGGACACGTTTGTCGAGTTTTCGCCTATCAAGTTCAAGTTGTGTTTCACCTGGCCCCCTGGCTCCCACCGCAAATTTTTGCTGCCCCATGTCGGTATTCATACCCACTAGGCGAGTAGACAGATATTTAAGCTGCGCCAGTTCGACCTGAACCTTGCCCTCATGACTTTTCGCTCGCTGAGCAAAAATATCAAGGATAAGCATGGTGCGATCAATCACGCGAGTTTGCAGTGCACCTGCCAGATTGCGCATTTGCGCGGGAGAAAGGTCGTGATTAAAAATTACCAGCGGGATTTCGCGCGCCTCTACCAGTTCAGCAATTTCCTGAACTTTTCCACTGCCCGCAAATAATGCAGCATCTGGGCGCTGGCGTTTACCCTCGATACATCCAATGACCCGAACGCCTGCAGTCTCAGCGAGCAATTGTAGCTCCAAGAGACTTTCTTGATAATCCGAATCACCGAAGTCTATGCTGACCAGCAGTGCCGTTTCTGCCTTACCTGAAATACCTGACATCAGTCAGCAGAGTTTTCGTCGTACGAAAAACTGACAGCACGCGCCGGAACAATGGTAGAGATAGCGTGCTTGTAAACCATCTGTATTACAGAATTATTCTTCAACAACACAACATACTGATCGAAAGACTCAACCTGACCTTGTAACTTGATGCCGTTAACCAGATAAATTGCAACTTGGACATGTTCTTTACGCAGGATATTCAGGAAGGGATCTTGTAACTGCTGTCCTTTTGCACTCATGTTATTGCTCTTTTTGTTAGGAATGGGAATGCACTTTACTGGATTTAGCCCTATAAAACCAGCCGTAAGATCGCACAGGTCTATAAATCCTTGAAATTCATATTTCAGGCAAAAAAAAGCCCAACACAAGGCTGGGCTTTTTTATTTGTAAGGCGTCTGACGATGACCTACTTTCGCATGGGTAATCCACACTATCATTGGCGCGGAGTCGTTTCACTGTCCTGTTCGGGATGGGAAGGAGTGGGACCAACTCGCTATGGTCGTC
>JAQTZW010000001.1 GCA_028687575.1 Gallionella sp.
TACGGTTTTTTAACCAAAGGCGATTCCAGATAGGATTTGAAATCGTCGGAATGCAAAAACGTGCTGAAAGCCACGTCAATAAAGGGCTACAGCGAAATGAACTTAAAATCTACCGGACAGTAGTGTACGGAAAACTATCCGCATGCGCTTGAGTCGAAATTTCCTCGAATACTTAGTAACATTGTCGCACTGTGGGGGAAGCCGGATCTCGATAACTACTTTTCCGAGTTGATGGTGAACAAGCGTATTAATCGTCAAGGTTTTCCGGCGGATGTTGCATCTGATATCGTGTATTTGAGTATGGTGCATTCTCGGCACTGTGGTACGTTGAGTGTGCGGGATCCTTGGGATGAGTTGCCAGCACATTTCAGGCTTCAGATTGAAATGCAGGGGATTCCATCTTCACGGCAAGGATTGATCAGTGCCGCCGAGTCAGGTGATTATGCGACGATTGCACTTTTCGTCGGTTCCGGTATCGATTTGGATGTTTGTGACGAGCGGCAATGGACACCGTTGATGATTTCCGCTTTTAATGGAAATGAGGAAATTGCAGCACTGTTGATCAAGGGCGGAGCGAGTGTGTCTCATCGGGATGGCGGGGGTTATACACCCTTGCATTGGGCATCCTTCAATGGTTATACCGAAGTCGTTGAGTTGCTAGTGCGTAAAGGGGCGGATGTGAATGCGCGTAGCTCGTATGGCTGGACGCCCTTGCTACAGGCGGTTACACGTGGCTATTTGACTGTTAGTTCGATTCTGCTGGCTCGTGGGGCTGAAGTGAATGCCGCTTCTGATGATGGCTGGACGGCGCTTCATAAGGCGGCCGCAAATGGTCATGTGCAGGAAGTGCTTCTACTATTGAGCAAGGGGGCTGATGCCAGACTTAAGTTCGCAGACGGCACAACACCGATTGATCTTGCCAAGAAGCATAAACATCAGCAGATTGTGGAAATTCTGAATAATTGGAATTGAGCTATAGGTGAGTTGTATTGGTACAATGCCCCGCTAGTTGAATTTACATTGTCGTAAAGTTGCTGTTCTTGAGTTCGCTATTGGCTGTCAGGATTATTAACCTAAGGATTCATAATGAAAAAAATTGAAGCTGTGATCAAGCCTTTCAAGCTTGATGAGGTGAGAGAAGCACTGTCCGAATTGAACATTAGCGGTTTGACGGTTACTGAAGTCAAAGGATTTGGTCGTCAGAAGGGGCATACTGAGCTTTATCGCGGCGCAGAATATGTGGTGGATTTTCTGCCGAAAATCAAAGTGGAAGTGGTCGTTTCAAGTGAAATGCTTGATACGGCCGTTGAGGCAATTATCAAGGCCGCACATACCGGAAAAATTGGCGATGGGAAGATTTTTGTGTCCTCCGTCGAGCAGGTTATTCGCATCCGCACAGGTGAGGCGGACGAAGCAGCTTTATAACGTTTATTGTTTTTTAATTTCTGTGTGCAGATTGGGTAATTTACCCGTGCACCGAGGGTGCGTATAATGCGCCCTTTGCCGAGGGCTGTTTCATATGCGCATCATTCAAAAAGCTTTAACCTTTGACGACGTATTGCTTGTTCCTGCTTACTCTAACGTCATGCCCAGAGATGTCGGTCTGCGTACACAACTGACACGCAATATCAGTATCAATATTCCCGTATTGTCCGCTGCGATGGACACAGTGACTGAGTCGCGCCTGGCGATCGCGCTGGCCCAGGAGGGGGGTATTGGCATTATCCACAAGAACATGACGGCTCGTGAGCAGGCTGCCAAGGTGGCTAAAGTCAAGCGTTTTGAGAGTGGCGTGGTCAAGGATCCAATCACGATTACTGCCGATATGACAGTACGTGATGTGCTGAATCTGACACGGCAGTACAAGATTTCAGGTTTGCCAGTGGTAAATGGTAGTCAGTTGGTTGGCATCGTCACCAACCGCGATCTGCGTTTTGAGAGCAATCTTGATCAGCCGGTCAGTAATATCATGACGCCGCGTGAGCGCCTGATTACGGTCAGGGAAAATACCAGCCTGGAAGTTGCGCGCAATTTAATGCATCAGCATCGCTTGGAACGTGTTCTGGTCGTCAATGAGGCTTTTGAGCTGCGCGGCCTGATGACGGTTAAGGATATCCTTAAGTCCAGTGAGCACCCGCTTTCCAGCAAAGACAGCGGAGGCCGTTTGCGTGCTGGTGCCGCAGTGGGTGTTGGTGAGGGAACGGAAGAACGTGTGGCCTTGTTGGCAGAAGCTGGCGTCGATGTGATTGTGGTGGACACTGCCCATGGACATTCTCAGGGGGTGCTTGACCGCGTCAAATGGGTCAAGACCAATTTCCCTAATGTTGAAGTGATAGGCGGCAATATCGCCACCGGTGCTGCAGCGCTGGCCTTGGTGGACCACGGTGCGGATGCGGTCAAGGTCGGGATAGGTCCAGGTTCAATCTGCACTACGCGTATCGTGGCAGGGGTCGGTGTGCCGCAAATCGCGGCGATTCAGAATGTGGCGAATGCCTTGCAAGGAACAGGCGTACCTCTGATTGCTGATGGTGGTATTCGTTTTTCCGGAGATATCGCCAAAGCTATTGCGGCTGGTGCGCATACCGTGATGCTGGGTGGGTTGTTTGCGGGCACCGAAGAAGCGCCTGGCGAAATCGAATTGTTCCAGGGTCGCTCATACAAGTCTTATCGCGGCATGGGGAGCTTGGGCGCAATGCAGCAAGGCTCTTCAGACCGCTATTTCCAGGAAGGTGAAAGCAATCAGGATAAATTGGTTCCGGAAGGCGTTGAGGGGCGCGTACCTTACAAGGGAAGTGTGTTGGCTGTGATACATCAATTGATGGGTGGTCTGCGTGCCAGCATGGGCTATCTGGGGTGTGCCGATATCCAGACCATGCATGATAAGGCCGAATTTGTCGAGATAAGTTCGTCAGGAATACGCGAATCGCACGTGCATGACGTGCAGATAACCAAAGAAGCTCCGAATTACCATATAGATTAAGGAAAGGAGAGGGGAGGTAATCGCCCGCCTTTTCTTCCCCTTGTACGCCCCCATGCATAAAAAAATTCTTATTCTTGATTTTGGTTCTCAATACACTCAGTTGATCGCGCGTCGCGTTCGCGAAGCCCATGTCTACTGTGAATTGCATCCCTGCGATGTGGATGATGCGTTTATCCGTGCGTTCCAGCCTGATGGGATTATTTTGTCCGGTGGGCCGAATTCGGTGACAGAGGGCGATACGCCTCGTGCACCACAAGCGGTGTTTGAGCAGGGCGTTCCCGTGTTGGGTATTTGTTATGGCATGCAGACCATGGCTGCCCAGCTTGGTGGTGCGGTTGAGAATGGCTTGGTTCGGGAATTCGGTTATGCAGAGATCCGCGCACAAGGGCACTCTGCGTTGTTGCGGGATATTCAAGATCGCAGCAACGCGCAAGGTCATGGTCTGATTGATGTGTGGATGAGTCATGGTGATAAAGTCACCACTATGCCAGCCGGTTTTGCTGTGATTGCCAGCAATGCAACTACACCGATTGCTGGTATGGCGGACGAAACGCGTCATTTTTATGCCTTGCAGTTCCATCCCGAAGTCACGCACACCCATCAGGGAAAGGCGATGCTGAGCCGTTTCGTGCATGACATCTGCGGATGCGGTCACGATTGGAATATGCCTGATTACATCGCCGAGGCAGTTGAGCATATTCGCAGCCAGGTCGGTAGCGATGAGGTGATTCTGGGCTTGTCCGGCGGGGTGGATTCTTCTGTTGCGGCAGCGTTGCTGCACCGCGCCATAGGAAAGCAATTGACCTGTGTATTTGTTGATAATGGCCTGTTGCGCTTGAATGAGGCAGAGCAGGTAATGGAGACATTTGCCAAAAATCTCGGTGTGAAAGTGCTTCATGTGGATGCCAGTGAGGCGTTCTTGCATCATTTGGCGGGAGTGAGTGATCCTGAGCAAAAGCGAAAAATCATTGGCCGCGAATTCGTTGAAGTGTTTCAGAGTGAGTCCAAAAAACTAACGCAAGCTAAATGGCTGGCTCAGGGCACGATATATCCCGATGTGATTGAATCGGCAGGGGGTAAGAAGAAAGCTCACACCATAAAATCTCATCATAATGTGGGAGGGCTACCTGAAACTTTGCATTTAAAGTTGCTGGAACCCTTGCGGGAGTTGTTCAAGGACGAGGTCCGCGAACTGGGTGTGGCGCTCGGCTTGCCGCACGATATGGTCTATAGGCATCCTTTTCCTGGTCCCGGTCTCGGCGTGAGAATATTGGGCGAAGTTAAACGGGAATATGCCGACTTGCTGCGTCGCGCGGATGCTATCTTTATCGAAGAGTTACATTCAACCAAAGATGAAACCGGCAAGTCCTGGTACGAGAAAACTTCACAAGCCTTCGTGGTATTCCTGCCGGTGAAGAGCGTGGGCGTAATGGGCGATGGTCGTACTTATGAGTGGGTAGTGGCATTGCGCGCGGTCCAGACGCAAGACTTCATGACCGCCCATTGGGCAGAACTGCCACATTCAATGCTGGGTAAGGTGTCGAATCGCATTATCAACGAAGTGCGCGGTATTAATCGCGTTGTGTATGATATTTCCGGAAAGCCGCCAGCCACGATTGAGTGGGAATGAATTGATGTCTGGCAAAGACCAGTAAATACAAGCAGAGAATAATCATAAGACCCCGTTTTTACGGGGTTTTTTATTTTTTGTCTGGCAATATCTGGTAATGACAAGTAGTGGCAAGCAAGTTTTTTTCATGGTTTTATCAATGGTATAATTTTCTCTTATACCATTCGTCCAGTGCAATACCATTGCAAAAAACACGGTTCGACAATGGTATTAAATAAGATAAAGCTCAATAAATACGTGGGTTGTAGCGGTTTTTATGAGCTTTTATAATCATGGTATCAAATTGCGGAGTGAGCATGCTGACAGATACAAAATTACGGAATCTCAAGCCAGAAGCCAAGGCGTATAAGGTCAGTGACCGTGACGGCCTATATGTCACCGTTTTGACCACCGGCACGGTATCGTTCCGCTATAACTACAGCATCAATGGGCGGCAAGAGACGCTTGTGATCGGGCGCTATGGTGCAGGAGGGCTGACATTGCTGGAAGCCAGGGAGAGGCTTTCCTTGGCGAAAAAAGAGCTTGTCGCTGGCAAATCACCATCCAGAGCCAAGGCGAGAGAAAAGCAAAAATCTAAAGGGGCTGATTCTTTTAGTGAATGGGCGGAGCTATGGCTTAAGAATCACCAGATGGCAGATTCAACCCGCGATATGCGGCGATCAGTCTATGAGCGTGACCTCAAGGAGCCGTTCGGCAAGCTCAAGATGGGTGAAGTATCTCATGATGACTTGCGCGCTTTGTGTGAAAAGATCGTAGCTAGAGGCGCGCCGGCCACGGCGGTACATGCACGTGAGGTTGTGCAGTCGGTTTATCGCTATGCGCTGGAGAAAGGGCACAAACATGACAATCCGGCTGACTTAGTGCGGCCAACCTCTATCGCCAGATTTCAACCCAAGGATCGGTCGCTATCGCCAGCAGAGATTGGTGTGATGTATCAGTACCTGGAGCACGTTTCTACAGCGCCTACAATCAGGCTTGCGGTAAAACTGTTGCTGTTGACCATGTTGCGTAAATCAGAGTTGGTTGAGGCCGTATGGACAGAGATCAATTTCACTGATGCGCTTTGGACTATCCCAAGTGAGCGAATGAAGCGGCGCAATCCGCACAACATTTACCTGTCGAGACAGGCCTTGGATATCTTCATCGCTCTTAAGACTTGCGCCGGCGGCTCACGTTACGTTTTGCCATCACGCTACGATCCTGACATACCGATGAGTAAGGCGACCTTGAACCAAGTTACCAAGCTGACTTTTATGGCAGCGCAGAAAGATGGTAAGACGCTGGACAAATTTGGGCCGCATGATTTGAGACGGACGGCATCGACGCTACTGCATGAGGCAGGATACAACACGGACTGGGTTGAGAAATGTCTGGCTCATGAGCAAAAGGGTGTGCGCGCTGTTTACAACAAGGCTGAGTATGCAGAGCAGCGGCGCGTGATGCTGCAAGACTGGGCGGACATGATAGACAGGTTTGCTACACGCCCCTAAGCCATGGGGCTGGCGGAAGTAATGCTGCGGATTTTCGTTGTTCGATCCAGGCTTCAATTTCTTGCAAGTCCCACGCAACCAAACGCGTTGTGATAGAAAATCGCTGTGGAAACTCCCCTCGTTTTTCCATATTTAGAATTGTTCTTTCTGAAAGAGGTACGATTTTGAGGAGACGCTTGCGGTTAATCAGTGCCTTCCCCGGTTTTTTCATTTCCTCGAATGTCAGGTCTCGTGCGTTCATTTTGTCCTCTCCTTGCTGCATGCTTTTTTCGTATTCATAGTCCAGACTTGCTTAAATCTGCGTATTAGAAAAGCTTGAAATATCTGTTGAGGAGAAATCATCCCAGTCTCCCCGATTTTGCCTTGAGTGCAATTAACCTAATTTCATCCAGTACCTTGTCCGTTTGTTGCATGGCAGATCGCATGGCTACAGCCTCTTCAAATGGTGCGGTGATGTCGTATCCCTCACTGCACAGTTGATTCAGCAGCAACATGAGCGGCGACTTGAACTGCGTTGGATCAGATAGCATCGACAGCGACAGGCATGCTTTGTCAGCATCCGGTGCAACAAAGTGCGCTTGATCTAGCATGGCGCGTGGGTACTGGTATCGCGTACCGGGCAACGTATCGTTCCTGGGCAGCGTGGCAAGAAAGGCTACCGCTTCGAGAAAGTGCTCTGCCGGCAACTCACCACAACTGCCAATCTCGAAATGATCGTTGAAGCGACTCCAGATATCGGCGCGAACCACATCGGTGTTTTCTCCGCGCTGGGAGACGATCTGCTGCAAGGCGTTCTGTTGGACATGGGAGAGGACGCGCGCATCATGTGGTGTGGTGCAGCCCCCTGTTTTTCTGATCGCGGGCAGGATTTCTTTCGTCACCTTGACCTCGAAGGCTTGCGCTTCTTCTTCGTGAGAATTGATGATTAAGCGGTAGAGGTTTCCTTCGTTGATGTAGGTTAATCCCTGATTTTCACCTTCAGCATGTGAGCCGTGTTTCGCGATCCCCTTTTCACGGCAGTATTTTTTGATGGCATCGCTGTCGTTGCCATAGCCTAGAACAGCACAAACGTCCTTGGCAGAAAACCACGTCTCACCGTTGTCATCGACGAAGACGTGGATTTGAGCGCCATTAAAACTGAATACGTCGAGTGTGGCAGGACTTGTCATAGTGCTAACCACCTGCATGGCCCGATTAAATCGTTCTTACGTGCTGCCAAACTCGGCTGCGGATATGAGCTGGCGTGGTCATTTTGTCCTTGTATTTTGTTTGTGCCGACTGTACAGCCGAGGTGATCGATAAGCTTAACCATTGAGCTTTTTCTCCATATTCCACTGGCTGATAATTCCCTCAAACACTTCGCTACCGTTATCTACGAAAGTATGCGGTTCGCGCTGCGTCATGTAACACAGTCGCAATGCATTCATCAGGTGCTCAAAATTCTCTGGATCAAGCGTCCCTATATCGCTCACGTCTGCTTTGACGCGATAACCGTTGTAGAGTGAGGCGAGAAACTGTGCGAACACGCGCGAACTACCGCAATCGCGCTGTGCCCACATAACGCAATGCTTAAGACTCTTTGTGCATTCCTGAATCGACGCATTACGTACCTCCTCAGCTCGTTCCCATGAATCTGCGCTCATAAACGCCATAAGTTTTGCCTGCTCACCTTCCTCGATGGTGAGGCTGAATGTCACCATCTTGGGTAGCGGTGGAATTATCTTTTGTTCGGCCATATCAAACCTCTTATGCTGGATTTGTGAAAAGTATAGATTTGCTTTACATTAAAAGTCAACTAAAAATATACTTTTTGGCGCTTTAATGTAAATGCTAACTAATTACTTGGGATATATGGGTATTTTCATGAGGCTGGATTCAATCAAAAAACATTGAGGGTTTCTGTAACGCTCAAGCTAAAACTTGCAGGAGAAAATATTCTTAAAGTGCGCGCTAGGGTTTGATGATGGCGGAAATGGCGGCCTCACGCTGGATGCCAGGTAAGCGTTTGCTATGGATATGACGATGGTGAAATTAACGATGGCGGCAAGACAGTAATGCGCTGAATGGCAAGCGGCATCAGCTTAGATAATTGTCATGTGGGGTGATGCGGTATTCGAGAAAGTCGCCGTATGCAGTGACGAATACTTTAGGGCTTTTGTGCGCAAGTGCGGCAATTTTCACATGCTGTTAAAGCGTGGATATTTTCTGGCAAAAGTGGTTGAAATCATTGCTAAAGCCAAGGCTACAGCTGACTCCGTATGTGGTGTAAGCCTAGGCCGAAAGAAGAGTTTTGGGCTTTCGCTTGATCAAAACAGCTTGAGCTGAATCTGAAGCACGATGACGTTATTTGGTGCCGTTGAGTAATTTTTCAGGCGAGATGAGTTCAGTATAGAAATCCCCTTCTCGCGTTAGAGCTGCGACGGCGCTATCGGGAAGTGGTTGAGCCACGGCAAGCAATTTCTGTATTGATGGTCTGGTAAGTGCAAAGTTACTGTCAACCTCGCCAGCGATAAGCCAGTCAAAGGAAAACGCCAAGTGTTTCCTGAGCGCTATTAAACGATCCGTGGGTGGTGTTGCGATGCCTATTTCCCACTGAGATACGGATGCCTTGCTCACGCCGCACAGTTCACCGAATTTCTCCTGTGAAAGTGTGTTGCGCTCGCGCAATTGTCTGATTCTGGCTCCTATATTCATTTTTTTATTGTACAACGATTTTATTCATTAAATATCTAGTAATAATTGACTTTTGTATTTAGTATAAATATACTTTAGGTGTGAATATGTCAATTATTTCTATATCGACCGTTGTTGTCCGGTCTCTTGCGCTCGGTTTATGTCGGGTCGCAGTTTCTCAGCTGACGCGTGTGCCAGCAGAGAGCGCTACCGATGGCGAGCGATTGACTGGCATTAGCAACGAAAGAAAATCATGAGACAACGCACAATCAGCGACTTTTTCTGGCGTGATCCAGAAATATCTGACCTAAGCCAGGAAGACAAAGCAACCCTGCTATATTTTTTAACCTCGCCGTCGTCAAATATCATCGGTGCTTACCAGGTAGTCTGGATGATTGCCGCAGCAGAAATGGGCTGGACGAAGGATCAGTTATTAGTGGTCGTCAAAAGACTCAAAGCCAAAGGGTTAATTGATTTCAACGACACAGGTTGGGTTTGGGTTAAGACGTGGTGGAAGCACAACTCCGCCAAGGGCGCATTCTCTCCAAAGCTACTAGAAAATGCCAAAAAACAATGCGCTGCAATTCCTTCTGAATGGCGCAATGATTTCGTCGAATCATTGGAATCCGTTGGAATAAATAGGGTATCTATAGGGTATCCATACGCTACCCAATACCCGATAGATAGCCTATCCATAGGGCATGAATACCCTACCGATACCCTATCAGACCCCGCAAATTCGGGGGGGAATACCCCACCGATACCTTATTCATACCCTATCGATAGGGTATCCCATACCGTACTCCATACCCCGCCCCCTAACACTACAATATTCAATATTCAATCTACAACCACCACCACAACTACCGGTGACCTGGAATACGATGCGTCACCCCAATCTCCAAAAACAGTGGTGGTGAATGATTTAATTTTCCCACCTGGAATAACCCCAGAGCAATGCAGCGCCATCCAGACGCAGCTCGCCAGCAGCGGGGTAGCATCTGGTCATTGGCAGTCCATTCTCGATGAAATGCACGGCGCACAACTTGTCGTCCCCATCGGAAATCCAGTGGGGTACGTTCGAGGCATCGCCAAGCGAGCTTCAGAAGGCTCGTTTGCCCCCGAACGGGGATTGGCGGTAGCGAACCAGCGGGAAATGCGCAGAAACCTGGAGCGGCAAGACGCTTTGCGGATTAGCACACAGCACAAAACTCAAGCCGTCGAAATTCAACTTGACCAGTTACCAGACCATCTTCGTAAATCTTTAAGCCGGATTTTAGCCAGCAAAGCCAAAGAGGCCGCAGGTGCATAACTCGCTCCAAAAAGACATCGTTACACTCAACCGACGATACCTCTTGCTCGTCAAGCAAATGGCATCCGCAAAGCATCCGTTGCTTTGCGTCAGCGTTCCAACGTTTCTCGCCAAAAAAGTGAGCGACATGACGCTTGAGGAGATAGATCAACTGGCGGAAGACATGATTGCACCGTGCTTTTACATGAATCTGGACGAGACTACTTTCAACCAAATGGAAGCGAAAATTCCCGGCGTGCACCGCAAAGCCTACATGACAAACGTTTTAGTTACCCGACTACAAACCGATGAGCAACGATAACCAATTCATCAAAACCCGAATCCTCGCGGCATCCCTAATCAAAGACGGGATGCGCATTGCCCTTGCGCATTCAATCACGGGCCTGTCTTGGAGAACGCTCCGCGAGCTATGGGAGGAAATCCATGGGGCAGATGTCCCGCCGCCAGGCCGAATGCCTTGCGACACACTGGCTTATATCAAAAATGGTCAGTCGTCTCTTTCACTCTCTACGGTGGTCTCCGTCTATTTGTCCGCAGAAAAAGAACATCGAACACCCACGGATGCTTTTTCTCAAGCATGGGAAATAGCCAAGCTGTTCTCGGTTGACGGTAAAAAAATCGACATCAATGCTGCGTGGTACGCAATCCGGGACGTTAAAGCAGGACTGTTGTCTTGGAGTAAGTGCAGAAATTGCAAAGCAGAACATATTTTTGATACAGGAACCAAAAAACCCGGCAAATGCCCTTATTGTGGAACGACAGGCAGCAAGATGCTGGAGGTGGCTCAATGACGTTTAGCACTCGCACCATTGTCTTCACCAGCGCAATGCTGCTCTCACAACTCGCGCAACTTGCCAGTGCTGCCGACCTTGGATGTTTTGCGCAAGCATCATCGCGCTATAGCATTCCAGAGGAGCTACTTCGAGCAATTTCCAGAGTTGAATCTGGCGGCAACCCTGTGGCCATAAACAAAAACAAAAATGGCACTTTCGATATTGGTCACATGCAAATTAACTCCGCATGGCTGCCAACCCTCGCTAAATACGGGATCACCAGAGACCGCTTAACAGACTCGTGCGTCAACACTCATGTTGGAGCCTGGATATTGGCGGGCAATTTTCACCGCATGGGGTACGGGTGGAAAGCGGTTGGCGCGTACAACGCAAAATCGCCGGTCAAAGCCGCCGCCTACGCCAGACAAGTAGCGGACATTCTTCGTTATGAAACACAACAAGGAAATCAAATTGACTAAGCACCGCGCCGTCATCGCGATCTTATTGACATCGTGCGCGATGTTATCGGGCTGCGGGAATCTATTTAAGAGCCGCCTGGATAGTATTGCGGCGATCAGCCAGCCGAGCATCGGCTACCTTGACGGAAAATACAGAATTTGCCGTGAAAACTGTCCCAAACGCACACCCAAGGAATTGGATGATTCAGATTCTTGGCCAAGCTCAACCTTGTTGGTTGCCAACAAACAGGCGACCACAAATCCGTCTCAAGCTCCGCTGCAATCAACAGAAAAGCCCGCCAATGCAACCGACAAGACTACCGAAACCTTTGAGGTGTATTTCGATTTTGGTATGAGCAAGCCAAACCGCAACGGGCAAAAAGAACTAGATCGCTTTGTGCTGCTTGCATCCAAACAAAGCATCGGCCTTATTGAATTGACCGGGCAAACCGATGATATCGGCACTCGAAATTACAACAACAGGCTGGCGTTGAAGCGTGTTCAGTTTGTTACTAGCTGGCTCAAGTCACACGGCATAAATACGACGATTTCCGCTTCATCCAAGGGGGATTGCTGTCACCCCGCGCCATACAACAAAGAGGAATTGGTACTCAAAGAAAAGCGGCGAGTGTCAATCAAAGCGCAGCAAAATCAACAATAAAGAACGGGGGGTGCAATAAGAGCGTGACGATAAATTAAATAAACAAAAACAGCTCTGGCAATTTATAGCCAGATGAAAGTTAAGGTTCACCCAAGGAGAAACTATATTGATTAAATCAAAAAAATTCATCTTTGATCTCGTCGCAGCAGGCGGCTTCATCGCGCTGGGCATGTTTGTGCCGGGTTCGACTTTGACTGACGCAAACGGATTCGCCGCCAATATCGCCGGTATTTCGACTGGCTTAGGTATTGGTTGGCTCATCAAAACATTTATTGATTACACAAAGGAAGTAAAAAATGAAAGCAAAAGCAATTGATCTGCGCATCCTCGCCTTGCTGGGTGCGATGTTTCTACCCACTTTCGCTGTAGCCGGTACGACAGGAACGGAATTCTTGACCTTGTACACATGGATCAACGGTGTGGCGACTGGCTATGCTGGCCGCGCAATCGCCATTGCAGCCGTGGTGATTGGTGCCTTGCTGTCGGTCGCAAAAGGCAATCCAATCCCTATTCTCGTGGGTGTCGGTTTTGCGATTTTCTTGCAATACACGCCGACGATTGTTAACGGAATTATGACCGCTACGATCTAGTGATGTTTGATTTCTGTTGCCCGTGATGTGTTTTATTGCGGGCAACAGCCCACGAAAGGAAGTAATCAGTGAAAGCAGGATACATACCTCGCACACTCGATCAGCAGGAGAAATTCCTGCTGTGGGACATTGACCAATTCATTATTGCCATCCTGATTATGGGTACAGGGGTGTCGCTTGGCATGATGATTGGCGGCATTGTGGCGGGCAGCGTATCCGCATGGCAGTACGGAAAATTCAAAGCCGGTAAGCACCAAAAGTTTGCGGTTCATGCGATGTACTGGTGGTTACCCAGCAGTCTGTTTGTTAAAACGCGCACAACTCCATCATCAGACCAGCGATATTTTTTAGGCTAAACAGTGACACCAGAAAAATTTATTACAACAAGTAGCAACAAAGCCAGAGAGATTACTTTTCTTCGATTAGTAGTTGGCGCGCTTATTGTCATTATTGTGATTGAAGGCGCGACGCTATTCAGAACATTGGGCATGGAAAGAACCGTACTCGTGCCGCCGACGATTGAGAAGAGCTTTTGGGTGTCGGGCGAGGGCGTATCAAAAAGCTACCTTGAGCAGATGGCGTACTGGTACGCCGGACTCGCATTGAACGTTACTCAGACCACAGGCAATTACCAAAAAGACCTTTTCTTGCGTTATTCAACGCCGGCAGGCGCGGGACAACTAGCGGCAGAAATGACAGCCAGACTGGATTTTCTTGCCAAAAATAACGCTGCCACCCTATTTACAGCGCAGACATTAAACACCGACGAAAAACTAATGAAGGTTGCGATCACCGGCGACTTGGACACCTTCGTAGGAGACAAGCGCATCTCGACCAGGCGCACTATTTATGTGATTGGTTTCAGGTACATAAACGGGAGACTTTTTGTTAATGAGTTCAAGGAAACAAATGAAAAAGATATTTTTGGTGTCAGCACTCCTGGTAAGTAGTTTTCAGTGCCTGGCCGCTCAGATTTTGTATCAAGGCTCACCCACAGAGTCAACAACGGCCACCGTGTCGCGCAACGAACCTAATCTAATCACGGTGGACGGTCGCAAGATCAAGCGTATCTATGGCGCAGAAGGCTTGTTTACGGTCACGCCCGAACCAGAAACGGGCGCGGCTTGGCTTAAACCAACCGCCGACAAGCCAATGATGAGCGTCTTCATTACCGACGAAGAAGGCCAGCATTACAAGCTGCTGCTAAAGGTGGAAGATATTCCTGCGGAAACAATTATCGTGAAAGGCGGAAACAAGCAACCCGGCCTCGTAATAAGCAAAAGAAACGAGCCTCGCAATGATGACATCATGAACACGGTCATCGCGCTTTTCAATGGCGATGGCGATGCAAAAAACGAAACCATCTCGCTATGGAAAGGCACCAGGTTCGAGTTAATCAGAACGCTCGATTTAAGGGGGATTCGTGGTGAGTCCTACCTGCTCACCAATACATCCAATAAGCTCATTATTATGGACGAACGGGAGTTCTACCGCGCCGGTGTGCAGGCCGTGTCGATAGAAAATCCGACACTCGAAGCCGGGCAGACCACACAAGTCTTTATTGTTAGCGAGGTTGAATAATGGCCTCCCTATCAGAAAAATTTGCCAACATGACGCCCAAAACTCGCCAATACATCATGTTGGGAGGCGCAGGTGCGGGGTTAATGGCGTTGGTTCTCGGCAGCGTATCTCTTATGGATAGCCAGCCTTCGGTCGCGCCAGTGCCGACCACATCAGCCGAACAGCAAGCCACCAACATCTCAACGCCGGGTGCAGCCGCAGACCCAAAGGAGGTGTGGATGACGCAATCTGCCGCACAAATGAAACAGATGGATGATGTCGTCAAAGAGCTGAAGCAGCAAATGGCAGCGATGGAAGCAAAATCAGGAGTAATGCAGACCGGACAACCCGAGTCATTGTTGCCGCCACTGCCGCCTATCCCGCCGCCGGTAGCACCAATAACACAGCTACCTTTAGCGACTGGCGAGCCACCCAGAGTTTTGTCAGAACCCGCTCAGCCTAAAGAGCCGGGTATCGCGTTGTTTGAGGTGAGCCAGACCGCCAAACCCACCACACCCGCACAGCAAGACACAAATGCCGGTTATGTACCAGCCGGATCGTTTGTGCGTGTTGCACTCTTGGGAGGCCTCGACGCACCAACAGGTGGGCAGGCGCAAACCAACCCCCATCCAATCCTGATGCGCACTCAGGACAATGCATTTTTGCCAAACCGCTACCGATTTGAAATCAAGGAATGCTTCATTCTGGCATCGAGTTACGGAGACATCAGTTCGGAAAGAGCGTTTGGCCGACTCGAAAATTTGTCGTGCGTTCGCCGCGATGGTAGGGCCGTGGATATTCCGGTTAAGGGATATGTCGTGGGCGAAGATGGAAAAGCCGGGATGCGGGGGCGGCTTATCAGCAAGCAAGGGCAGGTGCTCGCCAACGCATTGTTGGCGGGCATAGGCTCAGGGATTGGTCAGGCCTTCCAGAATAGCTCATCCACGCAATCAATCAGTCCGCTTGGAACAACCTCAACGGTCAACCAAGGACAGCAATTACAAAACGGCATCAGTTCTGGCGTGGGCAAAGCCCTGGACAGACTGAGTAAGTATTACATCGACCTTGCAGAAAAACTGTTTCCTGTGATTGAAATTGATGCAGGGCGAACAGTTGAGGTGGTCTTCACCAAAGGCTTCTCAATGGATGATTTAAGCCAGGACCCTTCAATCGGAACGTATAGCGACATTTGGCAGCGCGGACGAAAAGTGATGGGTAAGGCACTTGATCCTTCCGAACCTCAATAAATAGGAGACTTATCAATGAAATACAAAACCAAGCTATTTGCCATGTTGTTATTGATTTGCGCGACCGCAGTTCAAGCTGGCAATTGGGATGACAGCAGCGCAGCAAAGGACGTTACAAAAACATTGCGCGACCTCTACCCGTCAACGCAGATCAGTGACGTGCGCAAAACCGGCATCGACGGGATTTACGAAGTGGCTATGGGCAAAAATATTGGCTATACAAACAGCGAAGGGCGCTACTTCCTGTTTGGCCATATTTTTGACATGAAGACCCAGCAAGACTTAACAGCCCAACGTCTTGACGAGCTAAACGTAGTGAATTTTTCGGAGTTGCCTCTTGAGGATGCCATTAAGACTGTGCGTGGCAAGGGCGAGCGGGTGCTGGCGATTTTTTCCGATCCAGACTGCCCTTATTGCAAGAAGCTGGAGCAAGAACTACCCAAGTTAAGCAATGTGACGATCTACACCTTCCTGATGCCCTTGGATGGGCTGCATCCAGAGGCATCCAAAAAAGCAAAGGGGATATGGTGTTCAATCGACAAGTCAGCCGCGTGGCGTGACTACATGCTGCACGACAAAGCACCTGTGACAGACAAGCACTGCGACAGCCCGATTGAACGCAATGTCCAGCTCGGTCAAAAGTTCAATATCAATGGCACGCCCACACTGATCGCCGCAGACGGTCGCGTATTGCCAGGCATGGCGGCAGCAGACCAAATCGAGAAATGGCTAAACAAGGAGCAAAAATAATGCGTGTTGGGATTTCAGTAATGGCGGCTTGCTTGAGCATCACCGGATGCAGCATGGTAGGACTTGATGCCCAAAAGTCGTTCACCTGCAAAGCGCCACCGGGCATTAACTGCTCATCACTATCGGGAGTCTATGCCAATGCTGTTGCTGATAACCTGCCTGGTTCGGCAGCAAAACCATTCTCCAGATACAGTAAGGAAAATCAAGCCAAAGTAGCCGAGAAGGTCGTTGGTGAAGCCCCTCAAACAGGCACGCCCGTACTGAGTGCGCCAAGTGTATTGCGTGTGTGGGTTGCTCCGTGGGAAGACAGCAGAAAGGTGTTGCACGATCAGGCATTCCTGTATGCCGTTGCCGATCCGGGGCATTGGCAAGTGGCTCATAGCACCCAAAAAATTGCCAACCAATATCGTGTCATGGCACCGACTGCAAAGCCACAACCCGCATTATCGCAACCGGCGGTACCGCAATCAGTGTTGCCACAAAGCCAGTTTGGGCAAGAGCAATCACAAGGGTCAAATTAGCATGTCATTCACAAGCGCACTTAAAAATATCTTTCTGCATGAGAGATATGGCCGTGCTGATGCGATTCCGCGTCATTTGATCGAGCAATTCACCAGCACCCCCAGACTGGCCGGTTTGCTGCCCTACGTTGGCTGGATTCCAACTGAACGCTTGTTTATCCTGGATCAAGGCGGTTTCGGCAAAAAAGAGCAGTTTTCAATTGGCTTTGCCATTGAGATTGATCCGCAGACCGGTGCAACTGATGAAATGGAGAAAATCCTGTCCAGCCTGTTCGATTCATGCATGGCTAAAACAGGCATCCAGATTTCACTGTACGCATCACCAGATATCGCACCGATGTTGAAAAAACAAAAAGACACGGTGCGAGTAAGCGAACTGGCAGGGATAACGACGCGCCGTAATGAATACTACATGGCTGGCACGTCCAAATCACTACTAGCCAATAGGGTGTATTGGTTGCGCAATTTCAGGTGCGTCATTTCGATTACGTTACCACTTTCCCCTTTTGAAGTAGGGGATGTAGAGGAGGCGATCAGGACGCGTGAGAGTGTCCGTGCAACACTCAGGTCGGCGAACTTGGACGGGTTTGACTGGACACCGGATCACCTGCTGGATTTTGTGGGCGATTTCTTCGATCACGAGCGGGTGTTTTGTCCTGAGAAGCGCAGCGAGTTGTCCGTAAGTTACAACCCAGACCAAATAATCCGCGAACAACTGTCCAACCCCGAAATTGCATCCTGCGTTAGCGATGAAGCCATCCGGTCTTGCAAGAGCGGCGGAAAAGAAACGGTTATGCAGTTTTTCTCGGTCAGGAACTACCCGAAATATAGCCGCCTGAATCACATGAGCAGTGTCATTGGCGACCCATACCAAGCCGCCCTGGCAATGCCATGCCCATTCTTGATCACCATGGGCGCGGTTGTGCAAGATTACGAATCCGCACGCACTTATGCGCAACTAAAAAGTGCTCGCGCTACACAGAACGCGGCCTCGTACATGGCAAGATTTCAGCCAGACCTACAAGATCGTAAGCGCGACTGGGATGCTGTGCTGGGTGCTTTTGATGAAGGCAAGGGGACGCTGCGCATGTACCACCAAATCTGCCTGCTATCGACAAAAGCTGATGCATCCCGTGCTGAGCACGCGGTTAGATCGGTGTGGCGTGCGAGGGGGTTTGATCTGTCGCGCGACTATTATTTGCAGCATCAGGCATTTGTCGCATCGCTACCAATGACGCTAGGACAACCATTGCAAGAAGACTTGGTTGCATTCGGGCGTTCTTACACCAAGACGCTCGACAACGCGGTGATGACATCGCCGTTGATTGCCGAGTGGAAGGGGACCAAGACTCCGCTGATTACCCTGTTCGGGCGGCGTGGGCAACCGATGGGGTTCGACCTGTTTGACAACACGGGTGGTAACTACAATTTTGCGGTGGCCGCGTTATCCGGGTCTGGCAAATCGGTATTTGTGAATGAAATGGCGTACCGCTATCGTGCAGCCGATGCCAAAGTCTGGATTATTGACGTAGGCCGCAGTTACAAAAATTTGTGCGAGTTGATGGGCGGCGAATTCATTGAATTTACTGACGAGCGTGACAATACGCTGTGCCTCAATCCATTCTCGATGGTCAGGGACATCAATAACGACATGGAAATGTTGCTTCCTCTCCTGGCTGAAATGGCGAGTCCGCGTGAGCCCCTGAACAACTTTTGCTATACCGCACTTGCTTCCGCTATCAAGCAGGTATGGGGAGTGAAGGGGAGTGACACCACCATCACGGACATTTACGAGCTGCTACGCATTGGCAAAATTAATGAGAGTTCTGATAGCGAAACGGAGTTGATGCACATGGCCGTCGCACTTGAACCCTACACAAAATACGGCGTATATGCGAGCTACTTTGAAGGTCCTGCAACGATTGAATTTAACAATGACTTTATCGTGCTTGAGCTTGAGGAACTCAAGAGTAAAAGAGATCTTCAGGCGGTGGTCATGCAGATCATCATGTATCGCATCACCCAGGAAATGTATCTGGATCGCTCCCGGCGCAAGATCGTGATTATTGACGAGGCGTGGGACTTGATGGGGAGCGGCAGCAGCGGACACTTCATCGAAGCCGGTTATCGCAGGGCAAGAAAGTACGGCGGTGCATTCGGCACGATCACCCAAAGCGTGGATGACTACTACAAGACGGAAGCAACCAAAGCAACCATCAATAATGCGGACTGGCTGTTCTTACTGCGGCAGAAGCCGGAAAACATTGACCGTCTAGGCAAAGAAGGCAAGCTCACCATCGATGAGTGGATGAAACGCCAGCTTTCCTCTATCACCACCGATCATGGCAATTACTCGGAAATCTTTGTGCATAGCCCGATGGGCTCCGGGATTGGTCGCTTACTGCTTGATCCGTTCTCAATGATGCTGTTCTCCACACGCGCTGAAGATTTCGAGCGGATAAAGACCATGCGCGAGCAAAACAACATGACGACCGAACAGGCTATCGAGGTACTGCTTAACGAAAGAATCAAAAATGACAGGCGCAAAGGAACGCGCGAGGACAGACGAAAAATGGGACTTTTTTAACACGAAGATCGAGTCGAAAACTTTATTCACATAAGGAAACTAAAAATGGCAAACAACATGAAACGCAATGTCGTCCGTCGCATCATTGAACGCTGCAAGACCGAAGAAAAGCGGGCAAGGGACATTGCTGGCGAGCTAAAAAATGCGGGCTACAAGGTATTTACTGCGTCTTTCTGCCTGTGTGAGGACGTGGTGTTTTTTGATACTCATGCAGGCTTGCAGATTCGCATCATCGCTTAATCGGGAAACAAAATGTCCACTCTCGCTCACTTCACCACTGGCGTTGTCTCGGCAACGGTCACTATCGCAGTCTTGGCCGGATGGCAATATTTTCACCCCGCGCCCGCAATGGCGAAGGTGGACATTATCGGTATTGTCACTTCGCAACAAAAGAAATTGGCCGCGCAAATGAAGCCCGGCATGGATCAGACAGCGCAAACGGAAATCATTGAGTCAGCCTCGCGCTTTGGCAAACAGCTTGATGCTGCGCTTACCCAGGTAGCAGGCGAGTGCAGATGTACGCTCATTAACTCGGCTGCGATTATCAAAGATTCACCCGGCACCACCTACGATTACACACAGCGCGTCACTGAGCTGGCCTTGGGCAAGAAGTAACTCATGCGCCTGGCTATCCCAACTTTGCTTATTTTGATGGCCGCGTTAGTGCCGACATCATCGTTCGCGCTGGAAGGACGAGATTATCCATCAGGCATGGAATATTCATCTGCATGGGCGTGTCATGGTCAGGAAAAGTTTAACTGGTACTGTGAAGAAGCAGCACGGCCAGTCAAGAAGCCCAAAGAAATCAGCGTATCTGAAAAATCGGAAAAGACTAAAGAAGAGCTCGCTGTCGAAGAACTGGAGAAGATACGCAAAGACCTTGATGCCAAGCGCGCGCTGGCCGTGGTGCATCCCACCGCAGAAAACATCAAATCGTACATGGCCGCGCAGAAGGTTGAAATCGACCGGGCCAGCTATTTTGCGGATATATGGCGGCGTGTCCTGTGGCAAAACGCCGAGCTGAACTTTGAACTTAAAAATCCAATGAATAACTCCGCCATCAAGGTGGCAACGCGAGACCGGGATGCCAGGCAAAACAACACGATGGCCGACCTTGCCAAAGAGTGGGGGATATTCTTCTTCTTTCGGGGTGATTGCCCCTATTGCAAGCACATGGTGCCGACCTTGCAATGGATTACCCGCCAATACGATATGACAATTCTACCGATCAGTTTGGATGGATCAACGATTGACGGATTGCCTCCCTCGGTTAAAGACAACGGTTTATCCGCAAAGTTGGGGGTGGATGCCGTGCCGCTGTTTGTGTTGGGTAATGTCAAAACACACAAAATGGTCGTTCTGGGTTCGGGCGTGTTGTCGTTGCAGGACTTCGTTGAGCGGATTTATGTGTTGACTCAAACCAAACCCGGCGATCTCTAAAAGGATTTCATCATGCGCTACAACAAACTGCTCATTTCCGTGCTTGCTGCCGCCTGTTTCATCTCCGCGCCTGCCAACGCTAACGTGGGAACAGGAATGCAGAGTTGGTTCGACAGTATGGGTGGGTACTCAAATGCCACACCGCCGTCGTCTTACAAGGGGCAGACGATGAACGGATACTCGGCGGGCGGCTTTTACGCCAGATCACCCGTAAAGAGCTACCAGCTCGTTCAGATGACACCGCCATCGCTGAATATCGGCTGCGGTGGGATTGACCTGACAGCAGGTTCGTTTTCATTTATCAACAAAGCTGCGATTACCGCGCTTTTCCAGAACATCGGCACTTCAATCAGCTACGCATTCCTGCTGGCCATCAAGTCATCCATGCCTGAAATGGCAAGTCTGTTCGAGTATTTGCAGGATGTTGCCAACAAGGTCAACGGAATGAATGTCAACTCCTGCAAGATGGCGGAAGGTATCCCCGCGCTATTTGGTTCTGATCTATCCAAAAGTTCATCGGATATGTTTGGTCATGTGGCGGGAGCTGTTTCAAATATGCTGCCGGATTCATACGATGCATGGAAGACCTCACGAGATAGCGCAGCAGCAAAGCGACTCGCGGAGGATGCGGCCATTGCACTAGACCCCTCCAAAAAAGATCAATACAGACCCGGTAATGTGGTTTGGATGGCCTTGAGCAAAAGCACCGGATTGGATAATGAAGACAAACTTTTCATTATGAGTATGACGGGAACAATCATTATTGATCCGCCAAATCCAGCAGTAAACGCCGCGAATGGTGGTACAAGCGCAAGCTGGCATTACGTTGATCCAACGGGAGTGGAGATAAATGACTTTATCGGTTACAACGATGGCGTAACCTCGCCAATCAACCTGCTCACTT
Source organism: Gallionella sp. (assembly GCA_028687575.1). Classification (GTDB taxonomy): domain Bacteria; phylum Pseudomonadota; class Gammaproteobacteria; order Burkholderiales; family Gallionellaceae; genus Gallionella. Next base: position 21,577 of record JAQTZW010000001.1, read on the forward strand.
GCGACACAGCGGTGGATTGCCTTCATCCTACCGTTGGTAGTATCGCGGTCACGCCGTTTATCAATCGAATTGCGACCAAGCTGGACAATTTGAGGAACAACGTGATTAGTCGCGGTCCGCAAACGATCAGCGATTTTAAGCTGGTCGATGCTTCCGCGATTCCGGTCTGGAAAATGATCTCCACCAGCGCGTCCGTCAATCCCGGATTTATTGATGCGTACAAAAGACTGATTGCTGTGGACGTTGCCTATGCCTACATCAATAACATCCTCAAAACGGCAGCGCAAATCATGGCTAATTCACAGAACGGCTCTGCTCCAAAAGACGCGCAAGACGCACTGCAGAAACTGAATGATAGGCTCACACTGCTGAACGGCAATCTTCAAACATCACGTCTCGCGGAATACGCAAAGGTGCAACAGGAAGCGCAACTGGAAAGGCAAATACAGCTCATGCACCAGGCAATGGTTGCCGGTATTCCTGCACAAGCCTTTACTTCGATGACCGTGTTTGGGAATGAACGTTAATGTTTACGTTTGAGATATTTTCCTACTGGAACGTCAGGGAACTACAGCTGGTGTTCAACGCAGTGGCTGCAATTGTGGGTAGCAGCGATTATCTTGGCCTCATGCGCACCATTGCTTTGGTAGGTCTGCTTTCAATGGCAATGGCCGTGCTTGCAGGATTCAGTCAGCTACCCGACTTCGGACGGTGGGTCATTATGCTGGCCGTATTCAATGGAATGCTGCTCGTCCCTAAAGTCAGCGTGGTGATAACCGACCGAACCGGGAACCAGCCCTCCGTTACTGTGGCCAACGTACCCATTGGCCTTGCCTCTTTTGCACACTCGGTTAGTCATGTCGGGGACTGGTTAACTCGAACGTTTGAGACAACCTTTTCACTGCCAGCCGACATCCAGTTCCGCAGCAACGGCACACTGTGGGGGCATCGCGTTCAGCAAGAAATACTGCACACCAAGTTCGATAATTCGATTTTGACCAGCAATCTCATGGAGTTTTATCGGGAATGCGTGGTGCCAGAATATGCTACAGGCTACATCGTCGCCTCAGACATGGCAAAAACGAACGACATCTGGACTTATCTAAACGGCAGAACCAATCCGGGTAGGCTCGTCACAATTCGCGCTGTTCCAGGTTCAACACCGGTTGCAGGAACGTATGGCTGCGATGGCGCATACGGATTTTTGACCACGCAAATACTCGCGGTCAATACGCAGCAAATGAATACGTTGGGCAATCGGCTTTATCCGGGATTACCAACCGCTGCCGCCAATGCTGCCGTGCAAAGCGCGATTCAAACCAGCACCAACTACATGCTGGGTATCTCTAAAACCGCAATGGATACGGTTAAACAAACAGCTATGAGCAATTTTATGATTGATGCCCAGTACCTGCTGCCAGCACAGATCGGCGATGCGGCAGGTGCGGCGGCAAACTTGGCTCAGGCGCAAGCCATCCGTTCAACCTCCGACAGCTACAAAATGATGTCCAAGCTATCGGAAAGCACCATGCCTAAGGTCAAGAACATCGTGGAGATTGTGCAGTATTCGGTTTTTCCGATCATCATGTTGCTGGTATTGCTGGCGGGGCATAAAGGTGGGTTGGTATTGAAGGGCTATGTAATGAGCCTTGTGTGGGTGCAATTGTGGCCACCGCTTTATGCTGTCATGCACCTTGTGATGACAATGCACGCGCAAGACCTAGCGGCAATGACCAGCGGGCTTGGTTTGTCCATGTCGCAATACAGCATGGTGAACAACGCTTACATTAGCGATGAGGCCATCGCCGGCATGATCGCCGCCATGGCGATACCCGCCATCGCAGCAGCAATCGTAAAGGGCGGTGATGTCGGCGCACAGGCCATTGCTGGGATGACGACGCCAGCGCGTGAAGCCGAGAGAATTGCCTCTGGCATGTCGGCAGGAAATACGCAGATGGGCAACGCCTCTCTGGGTAATCAGTCCGCCGATAATTTAAGCATGATGCAATACAGTGCAAATCCAACGATTCGTCAAGGTGGGTTTAGCGCTACTGGCGCGGACAATGTAGGTAACTTCTACGGTATGGAAAATGGCAAAGCAACCCATCTGGTTAACAATACTGCCGCATTCCAAAATATCGGGGCTAAGGTTGGTCTGAGCGGGAGAACATCTGGTTCGCTTCAAACGGCTTCAGAAAATTCGGAAAGAGCCGCGCTTGCCGACACGACAACCGCCTCCAACAGCATGACCGCAGCCCGTAGTGCCACTTCTTCTTTTGAAAGAGGTCACGGGAAAAGTATCAATGCTTCAACCGGTGACACATTAACAAGTGCAGCGCAGTTTATGACCTCGTTTGGACAGGAACAGGCATTGACAGATAAGTTTGCCAAGGAGCATGGCTTAAACCAAACGCAGATGGCACAAGTATCGGCCTTCGCCAGAGCCGAGGCATCGGGTGGGCTGAATACTCCGTTTGGCGGCGCAACCGTATCGGGCGGTGTTGAAACCAAAGGAACAAGTAGTTCGGCAACATCACAAACACAAAAATTAGCCCACGAATTGGCAAGTAAAAAGGACTACAAAGAGGCGGTCACCAAGACCAATACCGCAGCGCATAGCTCCAGTTTTACGCAGGGTGACGAGTCAACCGTGAGAGCAGCGACAGGGGTTAGAAGCAGTCTTGATAACAGTTTGTCGAATGTGCAATCTGCCCAAGCCAGCCATGAAAAAGCAGTTGCTTTCAAAGAGGCCGCGACCCGCACCAAGGAAATGGGGGCGAGCTACGATACAAATCACATGAACGAGTTCATGGATTGGATGAGAGGACAAAACAATCCGACATCCGGGAAAACTTTCACAGCCAACGATGTTGAAGCGATGTCTCGTTATGCTCCAGAAAGCTTGAGCCAGTACGCTCAAAAATTCTCTGATGAAAAGTTAGTCCCAGAGATCGAAAAAACCATGCCAGCACCAACCAACGGGGTAGCAGCCCAGCACGAACAAAACCAAGCCACTGTGCCTGGCACTCAAGCAGTTTCAGCTTTTGACGCGAAAAATAACAAGGAAGTAGTGGGGCTACAAGCAACTGCCGGCGTTATTCCCGGCACTGCGCCAGCCAACAATGTGACAGGTCAAGTGCAGGCGATGACAGGGCAAGCCACTGCCGCAATCGGCGCAGGCAAAGGGGAGGTTCATAAAGATGGTGAGCCGATCAGGACCAATGCAGAAAATTCCACCGAACCAACCAAGGGAAGCAATCTTGGGCGGGCTGCCGCGAATGCATTGCCGGTCGCGCTTGGGTCAGACGCAACTAAACTTGCGGATAGGGCAGGGCTGATTCCAGATGATGCCGGTGTGGCGAAGCCAGTTGCGGATCAGAATACAGGAACGCTCACTGAGAACATCGTGGGTACTGCGATTGCTGTTGGTTTGACGGTTGGGGGTGGGGCTGGCGGCAAACTTCTTGGTAATGTCGGTGGAAAAATTCTAGGCAGGGAAGCTGGAGATGTTGCGCAGGCAACCGCGCTGAAAGTTGCCGCCAAAACGGAAGAGCGCGTAGCATCTCAGGCAACCAAGGCCGAAGGCGGTGTACTCAAAGCCGAAACAGCGGCAGCACCTGAAGCAACAGCCGCATCCAAAGTGGCAGCCGATAAAGCCAAAGAAAATATCGAAAGGAGCGCTGCGCGCAAAGGAGCGGAGGCCGATGTTGGAACTGCCAGTACCGTACAAGGGGTTGGCATGATAAGTGGCGCAATAGCCGGTGGCGGAATAGCCAAAGGGTTATCAGGTGAAGAAGGTGTGGCGCACAACCCAGCCGTTCAGCCTGTGCTTCAAGCGGTAGAAAATACCAACAACGCTACGCTTGAAGCTGTATCTGATGTGGCAAATAAAGCTAACAACCTTGGCAACAAGATTGCGGACACGATAAACAAGAAATAAAAAAAGGGCGGTAGGGCGTCATTTGCCGCCCCAAACCATTCATCTTGGGTATTACCAGCGATGACCGATGCCGCTTCGCCTAAACGCTCTTGTCATTTCATCTTCGCGTTCTCTTGACTCATCCAGTTCACGGTACACTTGCCGCCAATCATCAGCGGTGAGGTTTTTTGACATTTCTGCCGACCTTCTGGTCGCCCTCATTGCGCTAGGGGATGTCCAAAGCAAAAACCACATGGTTAAAATTACAATGATCAGCATCCACACAAAAGACACCATCGCACCTAATGCGAAAAAGAACAGAAAACTCAATCCAAGCTTGATAGCGCCATCTTCGATTACGAGTTTCCACCCAGCCATCAAGTCATAGAAATACTGTTTAACCGGGCTGTCCATGTAAACAACTGTTGCGTAGTGATGTTTGTCTGGCACGATCACATCACGGTATTTCGGAAGGCCAAACCAGCCTGTTTCGCCAGATCCGTCTTGCGCCGCAAAGCTATTAGTCTGCATTGCGTCAGCGCCCTTCTGCAATCCAAAAGCTTTGCGATATAACCCAACCGCGCCTTTGCCAATGTAGTAAATAATCGTGCCAGCACCAATAGCGAACACCAATAAAATCAAGATTTCCATTTTTTATCTCCTTTGTGCCAATAGCAATTTAGTCGATTAACTTCATCCCGCAATTCTTGACAGCACCTTGGTCAAATGTCGCTGTATAGCCACATCCAGCATCGCTGGCAGAACGCTCAATCAAGCAGTCCGAAAAATCAGCGTTATTAGCCTTGAATAGTCGCAAAGCTCTCCAAACAATGTCGGCATTCGCAACGATAATTTCTTTGGTGCGCAACAACGTTTCCAGCACAACACAAATCTCAGCCTTGGATGATGAGTAGCATCCCATCAACACCCAGACCAGTTCCACCACCGAAACAAGGCTAAGGTAGCCCGGATCATCCGCAGATAACGAGTCAATCAGTCGCGTTGCTTTGGGCGACTGCACCGGGTCGTCCTGAGCAATATAGCGAACGAGAACATTGGTATCCAAACCGATCATTTTGATGATGCTCCGCGCTCTGCGATTGTCTCGTTCATTATTTCAACCGTTACTGGCGTGGTCGGTTTTCTCACCAAGCCTTTCAAGGCACTCACAGGCTGCGTAGATGCAAATAACTCAAATCGCCCAGGCTCAACTTGAACAAACTCGACTCGATCACCAGCCTCTACACCAAGCGCAGCGCGCACAATGGCTGGGATGGTAATTTGACCTTTACTGGTTATGGTTGCAGTTGACATATCTATACCTTACTTTATATCCTTACTATAAAGTAAGGTAAATAAAAAGGCAAGGACAGGAAACCAAAACAGATCTCAATTGCTGAGGATTTTTAATGACTGGTATGCCACGTAAGCAGATATCTTGACATTTAGCTCCTTCTCTGAAAAAATAAGAGCATGTCCAGTTTTATACGAAAATTTATCGCTGTGCTTTTAGCCATCTGGCTGCCACTGTTTAGCGGTGGAGCGCTGGCGGCAAGCGTATCGATGCAAATACAGAATGGCTCGTGCCATGAAGCTGGCATGGATACGATGCAAGATATGGATGAACATCAACACGCGATGTCGCATGATCAGTCACCCAACAACGATCAGGACGGAACATCCTGCACCGCCTGTGCTGTCTGCCATCTGGCATGCAGCGGGTATTTGGGTGTGCAGGCAATCAAGAACCTAGAAGTTCTGCAATCTGCCATTTCGGTCACGCCCTATTTATTCTCGTATCATTCCATCACCTCCACACCTGTCGTTCCTCCACCTCTCGCTTAGTGATCTACAGGACGACTCCGTCTACCAGTTTCGTAAATTGATCTGACTCTAGCTCGTCCTTAGTCTTTAAGCGTCTGCGTTCGCCCTTGTTTTACCAGTTTGACGCACGCACACATTTTGTTAATACCAATGCTCGTGGTTTGCTGATCATTCTCACTGGTGCAATAACAAAGACGGATTTGCAGCGTAACTCGTTACGAGTCCGTGAGGAATAATATGAAAAATCTGATTTCAATGCTGATTGGCTGCGCCTCAAGCTTTGCGGCAATAGCTGCAGAGCCACCTTTAGGTGCAGACTTACATGGTTTATTGAGTTATGCGCGCGAACACAATCCGGCTCTGACTGCGATGCGATATGAGGCCGAGGCCGCCTCGCTGCGCGTGCAACCCGCCGGTGCATTGCCTGATCCGGTGCTGCGTACCGAGTTGATGGACATTACTAATCAAGGCACGAATAAACCGCCGAGCTTGTTGCCGTCACAGGTAGGCGGTACGCGTTATTTGCTGATGCAAAGCGTTCCGTGGTTCGGCAAGCTCGATTTACAGAGAGGAATAGCCGAAGCACAAGTTGCCGGGGCGCGCGGACAAACTGCCATTGCATGGGTGGATTTGAGTGGGAAAATAAAAACTGCCTATGCGATGCATTACTACCTGTCGGACAGTATCAGACTGACCCGTGCAACATTGGATTTAACTAAGCGCCTGGAAAAAATCGCGCAAACTCGCTATGCAAACGGGCTGGGTACACAGCAGGAAGTGATACGCGCGCAAATCGAACAAACTGATTTGCAAACTATGCTGATTGAATTGGACAATGAACAGCATCATGTGCATGCAAGCCTGAACAATCTACTGTCGCGTCCTGCCAATGCAGATCTGGCGGAGCCGCTGCAATTGCGTCCAATTCCCGCCTCAGCACGACTTACGTCGCTGGAAGATAGGCTGCGTGCGCACAATCCGCAGCTGCAAGTGGCTGATGCGAGCGTCAACGAAGCCCAGCAGAACCGCGACCTGACCTATAAAAATCGTTATCCCGGATTTACCCTTGGTGTCGCCCCGACGCAGAGCGGCAGTACTGTAAAAAGCTGGGATCTGATGGTTGAATTCAATATTCCGTTGCAACAGGAATCGCGCCGTTCTCAGGAGCATGAAGCGGAAGCGAAGATGGCCGCATCCGCTGCGCGTCAAGCATCTCTGCTCAATCAAGTGTTGTCGGAATTATCGGAAAGTGTATCCGGTCTTGAGACCGCGCAGCGTACCGAGACACTCATCGCTACGCGTTTTCTACCTCAAGCTGAGCTGAGTTTTCAATCTGCGCTGAGTGGGTATGAGACTGGCAAACTTGATTTTTCCACACTGCTCGATGCGCAGCGTCAAATACTGAAAGCGCGCCAACAACGCATCAAAGCGCAGTATGACGCGCAATTGCGCCTAGCTGAAATAGAACGCCTGATTGGAGAAGAGTTATGAAAAAAATCATAGTATTAGTGTCAATTATCGTCGTTGTTTCGATTATTTCGGCTGGCAGCTATAGCTTGGGAAAGCGCTTCTCCGGGGTGACAGCGCCGGCTACAGCCGATGCCGTAAAGGTGGAACGCAAGATTCTTTATTACCGCAATCCGATGGGCTTGCCGGATACCTCGCCGGTACCCAAAAAAGATGCGATGGGGATGGATTACGTACCGGTGTATGACGGTGATGCTGTTCAGGAGGAGGGTGGTGTCAATATTAGTGTTGAAAAAGTGCAAAAACTCGGCGTAAAAAGCGAAGCAGCCACGCTACGCGGTTTAAACAAAACCATACAGGCCACTGGACGCGTTGAAATCGACGAACGCCGTACCTATACCATCGCGCCGAAATTTGAGGGCTGGGTGGAACACCTTTATGTAAACAGCACCGGAGAGACTGTTAACCGTGGACAGGCGTTGTTTGATGTGTACAGCCCCGAACTGGTGTCGGCGCAGCGCGAATACGCGATTGCCGCACAAGGCGAAGCAAAACTTGAAAATGCAGATGAAGAAACTAAAGCGGGCATGAAGCAACTGGCTGATGCCAGTCTGGTACGCCTGAAAAACTGGGATATTACGCCGGGAGAAATAAAGCAATTAACCACCGGAAAATCCAGACGCAGCTTGACCTATTACGCGCCGGTATCGGGCATCGTACTGGAAAAAAAGGCCGTACAGGGCATGCGCTTCATGCCGGGAGAGACGTTGTATCAGATCGCCGACTTGTCTCAAGTGTGGGTGCTGGCAGACATCAACGAGCAGGATATCGGGCAGGTAAAGACAGGTAGTGACGCACAGGTCAGTATCGGTGCATACCCGGATAAGTTGTTCAAGGGAAAAGTCGCCTTCGTCTATCCGACTTTGAATTCCGCGACGCGCACCGTGCAAGTACGCGTGGAGATTGCCAATCCACAAGGTTTGCTTAAGCCATCCATGTTTGCCAACGTGACGTTGCCCGTAGGCAGTAATACTCGGATGCTGACGGTGCCAACTTCGGCGGTGATAGACAGTGGCATGCGTCAGGTGGTGCTGGTGCAATTAGCACAAGGCCGCTTTGCGCCGCGCACTGTCAAATTGGGTAGCCGCAGCAACGATTATGTCGAGATACTGGATGGCCTTGTAGAGGGGGAGCAGGTAGTTACTTCGGCCTTGTTCCTGATCGATGCGGAAAGTAACCTCAAAGCGGCGTTGGGTGGTCTTGGTGGTCATGCAGCACATGGCGGGGCTACACCCGTCGCAGAAGATCACTCAGCGCATGCAACTCCTGCAGCGCCAAAGAAAAATCCTGCAACAATAGGTCATCAGGCAGCAGGCATCCTGAACGGCATCAATGAGGATGGTTCTGTGAGCATCACCCATGAGCCGATCAAATCACTGGGCTGGCCCGGCATGACCATGGACTTCGCTTTGACTAATTCCTCATTGGCCGCCGGTATCAAACCAGGTAGCAAGATCACCTTCGAACTCGTCGAGCGAAAACCCGATGAATGGGTGATTACCAAGTTGCAAGCGCTTGCGCCGCAGCAACACGAGGGACATTAAGATGCTAAATTCCATCATCGATTGGTCTGCTCGAAACCGTTTTATGGTTATTCTGGCAACCTTGTTTGTTACCTTGGCGGGCATTTATGCGGTACTCAAAACGCCACTGGATGCCCTGCCTGACTTATCCGATGTGCAGGTAATTGTTTACACTGAGTATTCCGGACAAGCTCCGCAGGTGGTTGAGGATCAGGTCACCTATCCGCTCACCACCGCGATGCTGGCGGTGCCGAAATCCAAGGTGGTGCGCGGCTTCTCGTTTTTTGGCGCATCGTTTGTATATGTGATTTTCGAGGATGGCACCGACATCTATTGGGCGCGCTCCCGGGTGTTGGAATATCTCAACAGTATCGCGGGACGACTGCCTAAAAATGTCGCGCCGCAACTGGGGCCGGATGCAACCGGGGTGGGCTGGGTGTATCAGTACGCCGTGCTGAGCGAAAAACATAACTTGGCCGAGCTGCGCACCATGCAGGACTGGTATCTGCGCTATCAACTCACCAAGGCACACGGTGTGGCGGAAGTCGCTTCCATCGGTGGTTTTGTACAGCAATATCAGGTGACAGTCGATCCAGTGAAACTGCGCGCTTATGGTATTCCTTTGAGCAAAGTGTCACAGATTATCCGTGACTCGAACCGCGATGTTGGCGGGCGCGTGGTGGAGATGGCCGAGACCGAGTATATGGTGCGCGGGCGTGGCTATCTGCGTGGCAAGAGTGACATCGAGAATCTGGTCGTTAAAGCCGAGCGAGGCACCCCTGTGCTGCTGCGCGACATTGCCCGTGTCGAACTGGGGCCGGATGAACGGCGCGGACTGACTGAGTTAAACGGCGAGGGTGAAGTCGTATCAGGCATCGTCATGGCGCGCTATGGGCAAAACGCATTAGAAGTCATCCACAACATCAAGGAAAAGATCGCTGAAATCGCTCCCGGTTTGCCGGAAGGCGTAAAGATTGTTTCAGTATATGACCGTTCCGATTTGATCCATCGCGCCATTGAAACATTAAAAGGCACGCTGCTGGAAGAAAGTTTAATTGTCGCACTGGTGTGTATGGTGTTCTTGATGCATGCACGCAGTGCGTTGGTCGCCATCGTGATGCTGCCTGTCGGTGTTTTAATTTCTTTCATTGCGATGCGCGTGCTGGGGCTGAACTCCAATATCATGAGTCTGGGCGGCATTGCCATTGCCATCGGCGCGATGGTAGATGCGGCTATCGTGATGATCGAGAATGCACACAAACATCTGGAGCGGGTAAAAGAAGGTGAATCGCGCACAGAAGCGATGATTGCGGCGTGCAAGGAAGTCGGACCGGCACTGTTCTTTTCGCTGCTCATCATCACCGTATCGTTCTTGCCAGTATTTACGCTGGAATCGCAAGAAGGACGAATGTTTTCTCCGCTGGCTTTCACCAAAACCTTTTCCATGGCGGGCGCAGCGTTGCTCTCGCTCACACTGGTGCCGGTGCTGATGTTGCTATTCATACGCGGAAACATCAAACCAGAGGCGCAAAATCCGCTAAACCGTTGGTTAATCACGGGCTATCGTCCGCTTATTGCTGCGGTGCTGAAACACAAGAAAATGACCATCGTCGTTGCTGCACTGGTTTTGATATTGTCAGCCTATCCCGCTACCCGATTGGGTAGCGAGTTCATGCCAACGCTCAATGAGGGCACGTTGTTATTTATGCCAGCCTCCTTGCCCGGCATGTCGGTGACCAAGGCGGCGGAATTGTTGCAGACGCAGAACAAGATTATCAAGAGCTTTCCTGAAGTGACATCCGTATATGGCAAGGCTGGGCGCGCGCAATCGGCAACCGATCCTGCACCATTGGAGATGTTTGAGACGGTCATCAACTTAAAGCCGCAGGAGGAGTGGCGATCTGGAATGACGATCGACAAACTGATCGGCGAGATGAACAAAGCACTACAATTTCCCGGTGTGGCAAATTCGTGGACGATGCCGATCAAGGCGCGTCTCGATATGCTGGCAACCGGTATTCGCACGCCGATAGGCATCAAGGTGTTTGGTAAAAATCTGGATGAAATGGAGCGGCTCGCTAAGGAAATAGAAGCGGTGGTCAGAAAGGTTCCTGGCACCACTAGTGCTTTTGCCGAACGATTAACGGGCGGCTTCTACCTTGACATCGAACCGGATCGCATTGCCCTAGCACGTTACGGGATTGGCGTCGGTGATTTACAGGAAGTCATTTCTACCGCCCTGGGTGGTGAGATGGTTACGACGACGGTTGAGGGACGGGAACGTTTTGGCGTGACGGTACGTTACCCGCGCGAATTGCGTAGCGATCCGCAACAGATTGCCCACGAAGTGCTGGTGCCAACCATGGAGGGTGCTCAGATTCCACTCGGACAACTTGCCAAGGTCAGTCTTAGCAAAGGTGCACCTGCTATCCGCACCGAGAATGCGCTGCTTTCCGCTTATATTTTTGTGGATATACGTGATCGTGACATCGGCTCTTACGTGGCAGATGCGCGGAAAGCAGTTGCCGCACAGGTGAAATTCCCACCCGGTTATTACGCGACCTGGAGCGGGCAGTTCGAATACATGGAACGTGCTGCCGCGAAAATGAAGATCGTCATTCCCATCACGTTGCTGATCATCTTCCTGTTGCTGTATCTCAATTTTAAACGCGTCACCGAATCTTTGGTGGTGATGCTATCCGTACCGTTTGCGCTGGTCGGAGGTGTGTGGCTGCTGTGGTTGCTCGATTACAACTTGAGCGTCGCCGTGGCGGTTGGCTTTATCGCACTGGCGGGTGTGGCAGCGGAGACGGGGGTGGTGATGTTGATCTACCTGGAGCAGGCGTGGCAGGACGTTCAGTCACGTTGCTCTGATGAAGGCCGTCAACCGAACGCCGTCGATCTGCACACAGCTATCATGCACGGTGCAGTGGAGCGCGTGCGCCCCAAGATGATGACCGTGGTGGCGATCATGGCAGGCTTGTTGCCCATTCTGTGGAGTACGGGAACAGGTTCTGAAGTGATGCGCCGCATCGCAGCACCGATGGTCGGCGGCATGATTTCATCAGCCATATTAACGCTGCTGGTGATTCCGGTGATCTATGCCTTGATCAAACAACGTGAAGTGACACGCATAACATTCATTAGCAATAAGCCAAAGGAACAATATGAAAATTCTTAAACAACTAATGATCTTCCTGATATTCGTACTCACAAGTATAAGTGCCGCACAAGCCGCTACGGCGATGACAGTTTACAAAAGCCCAACATGCGGCTGTTGCGAAAAGTATGTGGACTATCTGCGTGAAAACGGATTTACGGTGAAAACAGAAAATGAATCAAACATGGATGCCATTAAGAAGAATTATGGCATGTCACATGCCGCTAGTTGTCATACGGCATTGGTCAATGGTTATGTGGTTGAGGGGCATGTTCCAGTCAGTGCCATTCGTAAACTGCTCAAGGAGAAACCAGCCATAATCGGCATCAGTGTGCCTGGTATGAAGATGAATTCACCAGGTATGGGAGAGATGAAAAAGGGAACATTGACTGTTTACGCTGTGCCGAAAGATGGGAAAGATCCATATGTGTTTTCAGTCGAATAACGAATCTATTAGCAGGAGTTTAAAAGGACAGTAATGATTGAAATTATTCCAAATTGGCATCCGGTATTAGTACATTTCCCGATTGCCTTTTCTACGGCTGCAGTGGCTTTTATTGGCGCTGGTACGATATTTAAAAACCACTCATTGACGGCGCAATGCCTGATGACGGGACGCTGGATGTTGTGGGCGGCAGTTATCTTTGCCTGTATCGCAGCGGTGTTCGGCTGGCTGGCTTACAACAGTGTTGAACATGACGAAGCGGGGCATCTGGCCATGACGATCCATCGTAATTGGGCACTTGTCGCTCTTGGCGCGCTGGCGCTGCTTGCCGCTTGGGATGTGTGGCGCGGTCGTTCTCATACGGTGCCCTCGCCAAGTTTTCTAGCTTTGTTGGTCGCGGTATGGTTGCTAGTGGTCAGTGCTGCCTGGCATGGTGGCGAGGTAGTCTATCGGCATGGCTTGGGTGTGATGTCCTTGCCTGCGCCTGAGGAACATACCCATGAACACGGCGGAGAACACAGCGACATATTCATGCAGGGTGAAGCAACGCCTCATGAGGATGTTCATGCCCATAGCCACGATGACACTGCGAATAGCGAGTCTACGCATGATGCGGAGCCGGGTGGCAAAACTTCCGCCACGGACGGCGCAGGCACCGCACACAAAAAGGCTGGGCATACCCATGCGCCGGGAACGCCGTCGCACAAGGATTAGCGCGATGAAAGCGGTAAATGGATGGGGCAAGCGTGCTACCGAAAAGCTCGCTGCCAGTGGGCATGAACATGATCACACGCATTAAATTTTGTCGTTGTCATTAACTTGGAGCAAGGAGAATAGGATAGGTAGAACAATCATATTGGTAGTAACTATATTGGCACTGAACGGTTGTATGGTTCTACATGGTGGCATGGAGCATGGCGATGACCGTGGGAGCGGCAGTAGTTCTCATCACATTAGATTGGCGATGCAGTGCAATCGAACCGCAGTCTGACCGTTCTGAGTAAGGACAGGATTGAGCGTTAGCCATCGAACCAACTTTTATATGAAGGAGACAAATCATGAGAACCAAAACCAAAACCAAGAGCAGCAAAGCTGAAACCGTAATCAATCTGTCTGAAGCGCAACGGCGGCAATATGTTGAGATTGCTGCTTATCACCTCGCCGAGAAAGGTGGGTTCAAATGCGGTTGTGATTTAGAAAACTGGCTGGCTGCGGAAGTGGAAATTGATCAGTTACCGGCTGAAAACAGCTATCCAGCGACCTAATTATTGAAAGGAGGTGTCGATGCGCGTTTAAATAATTTTTGTTACAGCATATTTTTTAACCACCACCATTCGGAGAATAAAATGAAACTTAAATCTACATTGCTTGCTGCCACTTTGGTTATATTTTCTGTTTTCAATGTAACGGCATTTGCCGTTGATGTTCACGACACCAACACCGGAACGGAAAAAACTGAGACAGTTAAGACTGAAAAGGCAGAGGCAAAAAAGCCTGTGAAAAGACACAGTCATATGGAAGAGAAAACTGGCATGCCTGTCGGAAGCACTGCGAGCGGTAAGAGTCATCGTGAATCCATGCCTAAAGACATGCCTATGCACGATCACTTGAAAGAGAAGCACTAAATTACGTGTTTCAGTGTGCGCCAGGATGAACAATATTTTGGCGTACATTTTTTCCCCGTTTGAATTGATATGTCGGCTTTTTTGACAAAGCCAGCAAGTCAACTATCAATCAGATTCAAATAAATTTGAAATGAGGCATTGCAGAAAATCATGTTTGCAGCCATTCCCAATAATTCCAGAGAACTCCATCGTTATCTGCTTACAAGATTTTTTGTATCAGGCATATTGATCAGCGTACTTGTCGGCACACTTGTTTTTTATCTGGAAAACTGGAGAGTCGAAAAGATGGCCTTTGAACAAGCTGCGGCAAGTGCCAGACATTTCGATTCCCCTGAAATGCGGAAACTGGTTGCGGCGGACTCTCAAATGAGTCAGCTTGAACTTGCCAAACTATTGGAGAACTCCAGCTTTGCAGGTATCCGTATTTTCGATTCATCCGGAAAATCATTGATGGAAGCATGGGGGATGGAGGCCGGCAGTCTTCGAAGTACTGTGCAAGCGCATCAGCATGTTTTTCCAAAGCCAGGCAAGCAACACTATAACTGGCTAACGAATGAGGATGAAGATTTCGTGCAAGTGCTCATACCACTGCTTGATTCGATGCGTGTGAAGGAAGTGTATTTTGAAGGCGTCTATCGTCTTGATGTTGGAACGCAATATGCAAGAAAACATCAGGCGCGCAATGCAACACTGACTTCTTTCGTTGCGGTGATTTTGATTTTAATCTTGCTTTACCCCGTTTTACTTGGATTGACGCGGCGGTCCGAGTCCCTGTCTCAATCGCTTTTGGATTCGAACCTTGAATTATTGCAATCATTGGGTAGCGCTATAGCAAAAAGAGATGCCGATACCGATACGCATAATTACCGGGTGACGCTGTATTCGGTCAGGCTTGCCGAAACAATGAACCTGAATCGAGATAGCATCGAATCGCTGATTGTTGGTGCTTTTCTGCACGATGTCGGAAAAATTGGAGTTCCGGATCAGATACTACTGAAACCGGGGCGACTGACTGCGGATGAGTTTGAGATTATGAAACGACATGTGATATTTGGCGGCGAGATTATCCAGGATTCCACTTGGCTGAAGCGCGCCCGGGACGTGGTGCTTTTCCATCATGAAAAATTCGATGGCAGCGGCTACCCACATGGCATTCATGGTAAGGAGATTCCGCTTGCCGCAAGATTGTTTGCCGTGGTGGATGTGTTCGATGCATTGATGTCCAAACGGCCCTACAAGGCCCCCTTGTTGATTGATGACACATTAAAAATTTTACAGGATGGAGCCGGGGGACATTTTGATCCTGAAGTAGTTAGTATCTTCATAACTGTCGCCGCCACGCTATACGGCGAGATTGGACAATCCGATCGAGGATATTTGCAGAAAACACTAAAAGTGATAATAAAAAAATATTTCTAGGGGATTTCAATAACGACAGGAAAATTTATGGAAAACTCGCATGGGAATAAATGCAGCTGTCAAATGTTAAGCCTAGCTGTTGCGGGAAGGCCCGGTGCGTGCCGCTATGATTATTGCAAAAATGTCCTGCAGCGTCGTTGGACAATGACCTGTAATCATGGGCAATCACCTTCGACAGAAAAGTCACCTGTTTATGAACCTGTTGTGATGCATGAGGATGGTATGTTGAATTTATTAAAGAAGGCATTAGGGTAAGCACCGAATGAGCGGATGAGTCGGGTGACATGTCAGTAATGCATGGACACACTGGAATTTAATCATTAGTATGAATTCGACTGGACGCCTTGAATATTCGACTGAATGTGAGGTCAGCATGACGCAGCAACAATCTGAGACGGCTCTATCCATAAGACCCATCCAATTTGGAGCGGGTGCATTTGTGTTGTTGCTCGCCATTTATTTTGCGGTGGTCAGTCTGATTTCTGGGGTGGATTTCACACTCGAGCAGTTTACAAAGTTCTGGTATTTCTTCGTGTCCCTTGCGTTGGGATTCGGCATTCAGGTCGGTCTCTACACCTACCTCAAGCAACTTGTCGGGCAACATGGCGCATCAGGCAAGGTGGTAGCGGTGTCCGGCACGACCTCCACTGCGGCAATGGTTTCCTGTTGCGCACATTATCTGGTCAATATCTTGCCTGTTCTGGGCATCACCGGCTTTCTCACCATCGTTGCAGAATATCAAATCGAGTTGTTCTGGGTCGGTCTTGCCTTTAACGTGGCCGGTATTCTCTATATCATACCTAAAGTCATCAACGTTACACGGGAGCATAAAAAATGCTGAAATAATATTTGAGCAGTTTGGCATTTGCAACGTTGATTGCCTTTGTGCATAACGGCCTCATTGCGACATGCGATGCGGTGGAGATGGCAGCGCAAATAAGCAATGACCGGGACATCAAGGTAACCACCATGCTGCATGCTATTCCTGCGGATGCGAAAACATGGACTTTTGAGGTGACGCTGGAAACCCATACGCAGGCCTTGAGCGATGATTTGACCAAGTCTGCAACGCTGATTGTTGATGGCAAGCAATACCTGCCGCTGGCCTGGGACGGCGCGCCGCCCGGAGGCCATCACCGCAAGGGCTTGTTGCGCTTCAGGGCGGTTGTCCCGCAGCCACGATCAATGGAACTGCAAATACGTCTGGCAGGCGACAAGTCTCCCAGAAGCTTCAAATGGTTGATCAAATGATTCACTGAGGCAATTTCCACCGCCGGAAAGGGGCATGCAATGGCAACTGATCCCGTATGCGGCATGACAGTCTCTGCCGACAGCACGTACCGCCTCGTAGAGAGCGGACAAACTTATCTGTTTTGCAGCGTGAAGTGTCTGGCCAAGTTTCAGGCAAATCCCACTGAATACCTTAAGCCGGCTGTGACGGCTACCGTTCAAATCGCAGGTGTATTCACCTGCCCGATGCATCCGGAAATTCGCCAGCCTGCGCCGGGTTCATGTCCCAAGTGTGGTATGGCCTTGGAACCGATTGCACCAGTTACGGCCAAGTCAGGTGCTACCGAATATACCTGCCCGATGCACCCTGAGATCGTGCGCAATGAACCCGGTAGTTGCCCGATCTGCGGCATGGCACTGGAGCCGCGCAACGCACCTGATGATGACAATACCGAATTGCATGACATGACGCGCCGTTTCTGGCTAAGCGCGGCGTTGGCCTTGCCGGTGTTCGTGATGGCGATGGCATCCGATCTGGCACCGCAATTCATACCGGATTCCGTTTCGATGACGGTGTTGCAATGGCTGGAATTTTTTCTGGCAACCCCGGTTGTGTTGTGGGGCGGCTGGCCGATCTTCCGGCGCGGCTGGGCTTCACTGGTCAACCGCAGTCTCAACATGTTCACGCTGATTTCGCTCGGTGTCGGCGTGGCGTGGACATACAGCGTGATTGCGATGTTGCTGCCGGGGAATTTTCCACCTGCAATGCGCAGCATGGGGGAAACCGTGCCGGTTTATTTCGAGGCTGCTGCGGTGATCATGGCGTTGGTGCTGCTGGGGCAGGTGATGGAATTGCGCGCACGCAGCCAGACCAGTGCTGCAATCAAACTGCTGCTGGGCTTAGCACCAAAAACCGCGCGCATCGTGCGTGCTGACGGACACGAGGAAGACATTCCGCTGGAACAAGTGCAGCCTAGCGATGTGCTGCGCGTGCGTCCTGGCGAGAAGGTGCCGGTAGACGGGGTGGTGCTGGAAGGTAACAGTTCGCTGGATGAATCCATGGTCACCGGCGAATCCATTCCGGTGGAAAAAACGACAGATGCAAGGCTGATCGGTGCCACGGTGAACGGCACCGGCAGTTTGTTGATGCGCGCCGAGCGCGTAGGGGCAGACACCTTGCTGGCGCAGATTGTGCATATGGTGAGCGAGGCGCAACGTTCGCGCGCGCCTATCCAGCGGCTGGCCGATGTCACTGCGGGTTATTTTGTGCCGGCAGTGGTGCTGGCAGCGCTCGCCACACTAGCGGTATGGGGACTCTTTGGGCCGGAGCCGCGCCTGGCGCATGCCATCGTCAACGCGGTGGCGGTGCTGATTATCGCCTGCCCGTGCGCGCTGGGACTGGCCACGCCGATGTCCATCATGGTCGGCACCGGACGCGGTGCCTTGGCCGGCGTGCTGATCAAGAATGCCGAAGCGCTGGAAATCATGGAAAAGGTAAACACGCTGGTAGTGGACAAGACCGGCACGCTGACCGAGGGCAAACCGAAACTGACTTCGGTCATTCCGCTTGCCGGATTTGAAGAGGATGAGGTGCTGCGGCTGGGCGCCAGTCTGGAACGCGCCAGCGAACACCCGCTGGCTGCAGCCATCGTGAACGGCGCAGAGAAAAAGGGAATAACACTCAACACAGTCAGTGATTTTAAATCGTTCACCGGCAAGGGCGTGGCGGGCACGGTCGAGGGCAGGGCAATCGCGCTGGGCAATCTCAAACTTTTTGAAGAATTACACATCGATGCAAGCGACTTGCACATCCGTGCCGAGGCGCTGCGCAGCGACGGACAGACGGTGATGTTGCTGGCAATCGACAATAAGGCGGCGGGACTGATCGGCGTGGCCGATCCGGTCAAGGCATCTACGGCAGAGGCGATCCGCGCCCTGCATGAAGAAGGCGTGCAAGTCATCATGCTTACCGGAGACAACCGCATCACGGCACAAGCGGTTGCAAAAAAATTGGGCATAGACCGTATCGAAGCTGAAGTGCTGCCTGAGCAGAAAGCCTCCATTGTCAAGCAGTTGCAGGCAGAGGGGCGCATCGTGGCGATGGCAGGCGACGGCATCAACGACGCGCCTGCACTGGCTCAGGCGCAGGTGGGCATCGCGATGGGCACCGGAACCGATGTGGCGATGGAGAGTGCAGGCATCACGCTGATCAAGGGCGACCTGAACGGCATCGTGCGTGCGCTGCGTCTGTCACGCGCCACCATGCGCAACATCCGCCAGAACCTATTTTTTGCCTTCATCTACAACATACTCGGCATTCCGATTGCGGCAGGCGTGCTGTACCCGTTCTTCGGCTTGCTACTCTCGCCGATCATCGCCGCCGCAGCGATGAGTTTCAGTTCTGTGTCGGTGATACTGAATGCACTCAGGCTAAACAGGGTGAAGATGTAACAAGGTTTTTTTTGGACGTAAACTTTTTCCTGAAAGGAGAGCGTGATGAAGCAGGACGAACCTGACGGGCGCAGTTGTGCGCAAAAGGGATACAACTGGATTCTCGTTGCATTTCTGGCGATTGCTGCATTTTTTCTGTTTACCGAACACCGTGCTCATCTGCTGGGCGCGTTGCCATTTCTGTTGCTGCTGGCCTGTCCGTTGATGCATCTGTTCATGCATGGCGGACACGGCGGGCATGATACTGATAGGAGCGAAAAATGAACTTCACGGAAAACGCTTATGGCCTGTGGTCGCTGGTCATCATTAACTCGCTGGTGTTCATCATTTTTGCATTCAGCTTCACCAAACCAAAAACGCCGCGCGACTGGCGCTCGTTCAGTGCGTTCTCGGCCTTCATCGTGGCGCTGTTCGCCGAGATGTACGGTTTTCCGCTGACGATTTATCTGCTTACCGGCTGGTTGCAAACCCGTTATCCCGGTGTTGATATTTCTTCCCATAATAGCGGTCATCTCTGGCATACACTGCTCGGCTGGAGGGGCGATCCGCACACCGATCCGTTGCACATGCTCAGTTTTGTATTTATCGGCGGCGGATTCATCCTGCTTGCATCTGCATGGAAAATTCTCTATCAGGCGCAGCGTAATCATCAACTGGCGATTACCGGGCCTTATGCCAAAATCCGCCATCCCCAGTACGATGCTTTCGTACTCATCATGTTTGGTTTCTTGTTGCAATGGCCAACGCTGCTGACCCTGTTGATGTTCCCTGTGCTGGTGTGGATGTATGTGCGTCTGGCGCATACCGAGGAGCGAGATGCAGAAGTCCGTTTTGGCGCGCAGTGGCGGGAATATGCGGCTCATACATCAAGGTTCATCCCGCAACGAACACGTTCAAAATCATAGGAGGTGCGTCATGAACGCCGAAGACCCGGTTTGTCACATGGAAGTCCCAACAACGTCCCATGCCTGCGAATACGAAGGCATACAGTATGCTTTTTGTTCTGAGCAGTGCCGCGAAAGATTTCTGGCGAATCCGCGTTTATATATCGGACTTCCCGGACACAAAGCACCCGCACAACAAGGCAGAGAAGTGATCAAAAAACGTAGTCTGATGCTCTCTGAACCACTGGATGCCGTTCAGGCCGGGCAGGTGAAGCAGGCGCTGCTTTCGATGATGGGGATACAGGCGGTTCACATCGAGGCAAACAAGATCGAAATACAGTATGACCTGATACAGGTCACCACTGAGCAGATTGCAGATAAGTTAACCTTTATCGGTTCCGAGCTTGGCGGGGGCTGGGTAGATCGTCTGAAGCTGGCCTTTATCAATTACCGGGAAGAATGCGAGATTGGCAGTTTGGAAGTTGAAAACAAAAAAGGTTGTCACTAGCTGATAAGTGGGAAATTCAATTGCATTCATCATGAACATGAGAATGTTGGAATAGGGCATTTTCTGATTACCACGAATATCTGCAATTGGGAAATGTGAAGTTCGGTTTAGTCTCGAAAAACCGGATGGATGACAACCACCGTGCAATTCGACCGCTATACGTTACCTGCCCGTCAAGGTGTAAAATTCGCAGCAATAAAGCAGCCGTTCGTGGCGTAATGCAGTGTGCCGTGAAGGAGACATTGAACGAACCATCTTGGATGTATCTATCAGCAATTTGAACTCACCAAACTTTCCACGTGGAAAA
This sequence comes from Gallionella sp., assembly GCA_028687575.1. Taxonomy (GTDB): domain Bacteria; phylum Pseudomonadota; class Gammaproteobacteria; order Burkholderiales; family Gallionellaceae; genus Gallionella. The sequence continues at coordinate 42,399 of JAQTZW010000001.1, forward strand.
CGAGGCATGCTTAATAAATGTACTTAAACCACAAAATCCTTTAGTATTGAAACATGTGTAGATTCATCCGCCAGACCGTTTACTTTCTCATGATCACGCTCGTGATCAACGCTGGCGGCTGGACGTTTAACAAGGAAGCAGTAACTGACGTGTGGTTCGACGAGCAACGTAGCTTGGCTGTGGATGACCATCACTCTTCATCTAAATTTCAAGGCATCAAAGCGGATGTTTCACCCCAAAGCCCGTGTAATCACTGGTGCCATGCAGTCGGGCATTTCGTGGGGTTGCTCGGTCAGCCAATTTCCCTACTTCCTGAATTCGTAGACGAATATTCTATTCAGCATCCTCATACCTTTCAACTCCTTTCTCCCGACGCACGTTTCCGTCCACCGCGACTCCTTTCCTAAGATTCGATTCAAATCGGTTTTTGATTTTGTTTTGAGTGCGCGCTCGCCTCAAGTGAGTTGGCGCACGCATATCTGAAGGAGTTATCGTGCAATTCGTCACTATTTTTCGCAACCTGCGCGTCGGGATGCGGCTAATGCGCCGCCTTATCGGCGTGCCATTCTTGTTTGCATCTTTGATTCCACTTTCAGCCCTGTCGGCTCCGCTCACGTTGGAGCAAGCCTGGCAACAGGCTGAACAAGCCAACCCGTTACTGCGGGCTACCCAGGCGAATCTTGCAGCAGCGCAGGGCGAACTCAGCGATGCTGGTGCGCTGCTGTGGAATAACCCACAGATTTCTACCGAAAGGCGCAGTCTTAATGTTTCACAGACCGGCCAATCGATTAATAACAAGGATGGTGTATCAGGTCTGTCCCAGACCTTTGAGATCGCTGGGCAACAAGGCATTCGGCAACGAGCAGCCGAGAAAAATTTTGCGGCAATCCAGGAAAGCATCGCCGAAACGAAACGCCAGGTGCATGCGGACGTTGAGCAACGTTTTGTGCGGGTGCTGAGCCTCCAGTTGCGCATCCAGACCGAGGAATCAACGCTCAAGCTCATCGAAGATGCCGCCAAAGCCGTCGGCAAACGCGTTGCGGCAGGCGAGGATAGTCGGCTGGATGGCAATCTCGCCAATGTGGAAGCGGAACGCGCCCAAAATCAGGTATCCATATTGAGAGAGCAACTTGTGCAGGCTTGTGTCGACCTGTCTGCACTCCTCCAGATGCCTCCAGACCAAATTCCGGAAGTTACCGGTTCGCTCGACGTTGATATTTCCTCTTACACGTTGGGGGATTTGCTGGCCAGTGTAGCCCGCCGCCCGCTTTTGAATGTCCTGGATTACAGAGAAGGGGCTGCAAGGGGTCGGGTTGAGCTGGAACGCGCCTCAATTTACCCGGACGTGACGTTGAGTTTGCGTTATGGTCGCGAGTTGGGTGTTGATAACAAGGTTGCGTCCTTAAGTGTTTCCTTACCAATTCCCCTGTTCCGCCGGAATGCGGCTGGTATCGGTCGTGCCGAGACCGATTTTACCCAAGCCGAAATCGAAAAGCAGGCAGCCTCCCGTGATGTACGCGTCCAAGTGGTCGCGCTGTGGGGGCGCTTCAGTAATCTCAAGGATCGAGTGAAACGGCTCAAGGAATCGGTGTTGCCCAGCCTGGAAGAAAACCAGCACCTGTCCTCCATTTCTTTCCGGGAGGGGGAAATCGGGCTGCTGCAATTGTTGCTGGTCAACCGCCAGGTGTTGGATGGGCAGCGGGACCTGCTCGATGCCCGCACCGAATTGCGCTTGACCCAGGTGACGCTGGAAGCGGCGGCGGGCTGGCAGCCCGCGCGCGACATGCACTGAACAAAAAATTAAAAATCAAGGAATTCATGACATGAAAAACTTACACAACCCACAAAAGCGTGACTTGGGGCGCTGGGGCTCTTGGCTACTGATCAGTAGTTTATTTACAATCATTCTTACAGGGTGCGGCGACAAACCCAAAGCACCGGAGAAAGACGCAAGGCAGTCCGAAAAAACGGAACCGGCGAGCAATAACGAGGTAACTCCCAAACAGGAAAAACAGGACGAAAAAAGCCTCGAAAAACTGCTTGCCTTGAGTGCCGAAGAAGCCCAAACAGCGGGCATCAAAGTGCAAAAATTGGCATTGCAGAAAAAATCCGGGCAGATCATGGTCACGGCAACTATCCAGGCCAATCAGGATAGGTTGGCGCATGTTGCACCGCGTGTGCCAGGGCGTGTCGTCAGGGTGAATGCGAGCCTGGGTGATCGAGTGAAATCGGGACAACAGCTGGCGGAGTTGGACAGTATCGATCTGGGCGAGTCGCATTCCAGCTATCTGCAAGCGGCGAGCGAGGCTGCGGTAACACAAGCCAATTTCGAGCGCGCCCAGCGTTTGCACGCCGACAACATCATTCCGGAGAAGGACTACCTGCGCGCCCGCGCCGAACACGAAAAGGCCCGTGCCGCGCTGCGAGCTGCCAGTGACAAGCTGCGCATGATGGGTGTCGACCTGGGGCACTCCGGCTCGGTGTTTCCGCTGAGTGCCCCGTTTGTCGGCACAATTATTGAGAAAAAAGCGGTGCTGGGGGAGCTCGCCACGCCGGATAAGTCACTCTTCACCGTGGCCGATCTGTCCACCCTGTGGATAGAAAGCGATCTGTTCGAGAAAGACCTTGGCAAGGTCAAGGTAGGCGCACAGGCCACGGTCACCATTTCCGCCTACCCGGATGAAATCTTCACAGGGCGGCTCGCCTACATCAGCAGCACGATGGACAAGGAAACTCGCACGGTCAAGGCGCGTGTGGAAGTGCCGAATCTTGACGGCAGACTGAAACCTGAAATGTTTGCCAGTGTCGCGATAAACACCGAAGGGGCGGGTGCCAAGGTGTTCATCGTGCCTGTTGACGCAGTGTTGCTACTGCAAGGGATACCGACCGTTTTCGTCGCTGAAAATGGCGGGTTTGAACCCCGCGCTGTGGAAGTGGGTGAACGAGCTCAAGGTTACATCGTGCTTAAATCTGGCGTAGCGGCGGGCGAGAGCGTGGTGGTAAGCGGCGCCTACGCGCTAAAAGCCCGATTGCTCAAATCGCAAATCGGCGCGGAATAGGAGACGGCCATGCTGAACAATATTGTCGATCTCTCATTGCGCTACAAGGTGCTGGTGCTGGTGGCGTTCGTGCTGGTGGTGTTGCTGGGGGTGAAAGCCTGGCGCGAAGTGCCGGTGGATGCGTTCCCCGACGTCACGCCGGTGCAGGTGAATATCTATACGGAATCCCCGGGTCTGGCCGCCGAGGATGTGGAAAAACTGCTGACTTCTCCGGTGGAAGCCGCCATGGCGGGACTTGCCGGTGTGGAGGAAATCCGCTCGGTATCGCTATTCGGCCTCTCCTACGTGAGCGTCTATTTCAAGGACAGTATCGACATCTACTTCGCCCGCCGGCTGGTGGGCGAGAAGCTGCTCGAGGCGAAAGACCGTATTCCCCAGGGTTACGGCGAGCCCGGCTTGGGCCCGAATACTTCGGGTCTGGGACAGGTGTTCTGGTACACCATCGAAACGGCTGACAAGAAATTGTCTGAAATGGACCTGCGCACCCTGCAGGACTGGAACGTTCGCCTAGTGCTGCGAACCGCACTGGGTGTGGATGACGTGACGTCCTGGGGCGGACAGGAAAAACAATACCAGGTGCTGATCAATCCGCAAAAGCTGATCAAATATGGCCTCAGCTTCAAGACCGTGATGGAGACCCTCACCGCCAACAACCGTCAGGTCGGCGGGCAATATCTCGATATCGGGCAGGAGCAGTATCTGGTGCGCGGTCTCGGCCTGGTCGGCAATGTGCGGGATATCGGCAATGTGGTGTTGGCCACCCGCGAGGGGACGCCGGTCTATGTGCGCGACGTGGCTGAAGTCAAAGAGGCGCCCTCGCTACGCTCCGGCGCAGTGACCAAGGACGGCAAGGAAGTCGTGCTGGGCATGGCGTTGCAGCGCATCGGCGAGAACGCCAAAAACGTGGTGGACGCCGTGAAGACGAAGCTCAAAACCGTAGAGCAGGCGCTGCCGGCTGGCATTGTAATCAATACGGTGTACGACCGTACGGAACTGGTGGAGAAGGCGGTCCAGACCGCAGAAAATGCGCTGGTCGAAGGCTCCATCCTGGTGGTCATCATCCTGTTCCTGTTCTTGGGGGAAATCCGCTCTGCGGTGGTGGTGATCATCGCCCTGCCGCTGGCCATGCTGATCAGCTTCATCCTGATGCAGCAGTGGGGACTGTCGGCCAACCTGATGTCGCTGGCTGGCCTGGCGGTGGGGATCGGGATGATGGTGGATGGCGCCGTGGTGATGGTGGAGAACGGCTTCCGCCTGCTTTCGCACCAGGCCGGCAAGGCGGCGGTGAACAAGACGCACGTGATCCTGGAAGCGGCGCGGGAAGTGATCAATCCGACCGCGTTCGCGATCCTGATCATCATCGTGGTGTTCCTGCCGCTGTTTTCCCTGACCGGGCTGGAAGGCAAGCTGTTCAAGCCGATGGCGCTGACCATCACTTTCGCGATGGTGGGTTCGCTGGTGCTGACCATGACGCTGGTGCCGGTCATGTCGGCGCTGATCCTGAAGCCCAAGGAGGAGAAAGACACCTTTATAGTCAGGTGGGCGAAAAAGCTCTATCTGCCCTTGCTCGACTGGGCACTGGAGAACAAGAAAAAAGTGTTCTCCGGTGCAGGGGTGCTGCTGGTGGCGTCCGTCGCGTTGATTCCTTTCCTCGGCAAGGAATTCATGCCCACCCTGCAGGAGGGCGGCATCATGTTCCGGGTGACCAGTATCCCTTCCACTTCGCTCGACGAATCCATCCGCATCTCCGAGCGCCTCGAAGCTGCACTGAAAACCTTCCCGCAAACCACTTCGGCCATAGCCATGATCGGGCGCGCGGAAAAGGGCGAAACCGCGGACGTGAACTACATGGAAATCCTGGTGAATCTCAAACCACGCGACCAGTGGCCCAAAGCCATTTCCTTCCCCGATCTCTCCAGGGAGATGCAGGACAAGCTGGAACAGGTCGTGCCGACCTCGGTGATTTCGGCCACCCAGCCGATCCAGATGCGCGTCGAGGAGTTGATTTCCGGGGTACGCGCCACGCTCGCGCTAAAGCTCTACGGCGAAGACCTGACTACCCTTGACCGCCTGTCCGGTGAGCTTAAGTCCGCTCTGGAGAAAGTGCCGGGCGTCGCGGATCTGTCGCTGGAAGCGAACAAAGGCAAGCCGCAGATGGTGGTCAAGGTGAACCGGGATGAGGCGGCGCGCTACGGCATCAACGCCGACGAAATCCTTGAGGTGGTGCAGGCCGGCATCGGCGGCAAGGCGGTGAGTACGCTGATCGACGGGGTCAAGCGTTTCGACATCCAGGTCTGGCTCGCGCCCGATTTCCGCAACAGCGTGGAAGCCATCAACAACATCCCGATTCGCACCCAGAGCGGCGCGCTGATTCCCCTTTCCAGAGTCGCCACGGTGGAACTGGATGAAGGTTATTCCTTCATCCGGCGCGAACAGCTGCAACGTTACGCTGTGATCCAGATGGACGTGAAAGGGCGCGACGTGGACAGCTTCGTGAAGGAGGCAGCGGCCAGGATCAAGAGCGAAGTGAAGATTCCAGCCGGCTACTGGATCGAGTGGGGTGGCGCCTTTGAGAACCAGCAGCGCGCCATGGCCAAGCTGGCGCTGATCGTGCCGCTCACCATCGGGCTGATCTTCATCCTGTTGTATACGGCATTTAATTCGCTTACCTACGCCACGCTGATCATTGCCAACGTGCCGTTCGCCACTATCGGCGGTGTGATCGGGCTATTCATTACCGGACAATACCTGTCTGTACCATCGGCCATCGGATTTATTGCCGTATTTGGTGTTGCGATGCTGAACGGCATCGTGCTGGTGACTTTTTTAAATGATCAACGTGAACGGGGCTTGTCGGTGCGTGCAGCTGTTAAGCAAGGTGCCGCATTGCGATTAAGACCAGTTTTGATGACGGCTTCCATCGCCATCTTCGGTCTGGTGCCGATGCTCTTGTCTTCGGGTGTGGGCGCGGAAACTCAGCGCCCGCTGGCGACGGTCGTGGTGGGCGGATTGTTTACCTCTACGGCGTTGACGTTGCTGCTTTTGCCGTTGATGTACGAGTGGGTGGAGACACGCCGCGAACGCAAACAAGCGAAGTAAACCAGTAGCGTGCGGCCTGACCGGGCCGCACGCAATCACTAAATCAGGAGAATCCGCATGAAAGAAATCAAGGCTTATATCCACAACCACCGCATCGCCGATGTGATTCGCGCCGTAAAAGAATCAGGGCTGTGCAACACGGACGGAACGCCTGGCTGCCGCAATCTTGCCGTCATCCCGGTGCAAAGCCTACTGAAGGCGGTGGACGCCAAGGAGCAACACTATTCCATCGAATTGGCCGAGACAGTTATCAACGAATCGAAGCTGGAACTGGTTTGCGAGGATCTCCAGGTGGACGAGCTAGTGGCCATCATCGGGCACGCCGCCCGCACCGGCCAAGCCGAGGCTGGCTGGATTTACATCAGCGACATCATCCAGGCAGTTCCGATAGCTGGTTGGCAATCCAAAACTTGAACGTAATGCGCCAATTAGCCGGAATTCTTGTGTTTATACATTGCGCTTGTCACCTTACGAACGAAGCAGGTGTGTACGTAATTAACGCAAAAAGGAGGAAATTATGATGTGGGAATACGGGATGGGCTGTGGATGGCTGGGCATGGCGTTGTTCTGGCTGCTGCTGATTTTTCTGGTTTTGGCGGTGGTCAAATATCTTGCTGGTAAGAATGGGGGCGGTAGTGAACCCGCCAAAGCGCTAGAGATGCTGGATGAGCGGTATGCCCGAGGCGAAATCGGTCGTGATGAGTATCTGAAAAGGCGGGATGATATGAAGGGGATTTAGCAGGAAGTTTTTGGCCGCTAGGGCGTTTGTGCGGCATGGCTTGGTTATAAATGCAATTCAAGGAGAACAACATGGAAATTCGTTATGGATTTGGCAAGAAAGCTGTACTAGATTTTGACAGTGCTTTGGAACAAGTGGTACGTGCTTTGCAGTCCGAGGGTTTTGGTGTGTTGACCGATATCGATGTGGCTGCCACGATGAAAAGGAAACTCAATGCTGAGATGCCACCTTACCGCATTCTCGGTGCTTGCAATCCCCCGCTGGCTCATCGTGCATTGCAGGCTGAGCCGTCTATCGGTCTGCTGCTCCCCTGTAACGTGGTCGTGCGCCAGGATGAGGAAGGCTCGGTGCATGTGGAATTCATGGATCCAGCCGCCGTACTGGATTTGGTAAACAAACCTGAGATCAGCCTGCTGGCGATTGAGGTACGTCAGCGGCTGGAGCGGGTATTGGCTGCTTTGCCTTAATCTTTAGGAATATGCCTGTGTCCAGTGCTGTTGCTGGATGGGTCAGCCTCAGCCAGCTCCAAAATGATAACTGACAAGCGGAAATAAAGAACCCTGTGGTTTTTTCAAGCCCACAGGGCATGGAGATTCAGACAATGAAACATTTGACGAGGGAATTTTCAGCTTTGTATTTTATTGGGGCATTTTGGCTTGTTACAGTCTGCGTAGATATAGAGAGAGTGGTCGTGAATGGTAAATCCGCGATCGGTGGCGGCTATTTTCTGGCGTGCCTCAATAGTTGCGTCGTAAAACTCTTCGACATGGCCGCATTGCATACACACGATGTGATCATGGTGTTCGCCCTGATTAAGTTCGAACACCGATTTGCCGCCCTCGAAATGGTGCCGCATCAGCAGACCAGCCTGCTCGAACTGGGTGAGCACGCGATAAATGGTCGCTAGGCCGACATCGTCACCGCTGGTGAGCAGCAGCTTGTATACCTCCTCCGCGCTCAGATGTCGTTGCTTGCTAGCTTCGAACAGGCTCAACACCTTGAGCCGTGGCAAGGTGGATTTTAGACCGACAGTTTTTAGGTGATCAGGTTGGTGCATATCAAGACCTTTTAGATTTTTGAATCATCATGTCAGGAAATACTTGTAATTGCAAATAAGAATGATTATCATTTGTGACTAGTTAACTACGGGGTTCGCCATGAAACGTCTTTCACTTATTTTCCTGCTACTACCATTCGCTGCCTATGCAGCCGATGCCGACTATACGCTGATCATCAAGGATCACAGCTTCCAGCCGTCTGAGTTAACCATCCCGTCAGGCAAGAAAATCAAGCTCTTGGTTGAGAATCAGGATGCCACCCCCGAGGAATTCGATAGCCACGATCTAAACCGGGAAAAAGTGATTGCCGGACGTGGCGCCGCGACGATTTACATCGGCCCACTTACGCCCGGACGCTACGCCTTCACCGGCGAATTTCACGCAGCAACCGCCCAAGGTTCAATCGTCGCAAAATAGGAAAATATCATGTTCGCAACTGCCATCATTGTTTTTCGGGAAGTATTGGAAGCTTCCATCATCATCGGGATTCTCACTGCCGCGACGCGCAGCATTCACGGCAGCAAACGCTGGTTGGCCGCTGGACTGGTGGCTGGATTAGTGGGTTCGGGATTGGTCGCAGCTTCAACCGACGTGATCGGATCGCTGGCCAGCGGCATCGGTCAAGAAATTTTCAACACCATCGTACTCGGCATCGCGGTGCTGATGCTGGCATGGCACAACATTTGGATGGCGTCTCACGGTGCTGCGCTGGCGGCCAACGCTCGTTTAGTGGGCAGTGCCATTCGTGACGGAAACAGCGAGTGTTCGGTGCTATTTGTTATCGTCGGGCTGGCTGTACTCAGAGAAGGTTCAGAAACTGTGCTGTTTCTTTATGGCATCGCAACATCTGGTGAGGGCGGACAGTCTTCAATGCTGCTCGGCGGCATGGTTGGCATGCTGCTCGGTATTGTGGTTGGTTACACAATATTTGCCGGGCTGCTGCGCGTGCCGATGCGCTGGTTCTTTGCTGCTACTGGCATATTGGTGTTGCTATTAGCAGCAGGCATGGCCTCGCAAGCTGCGCATTTCCTGATTCAAGCCGATTTGTTGCCCAGCCTCGCCTCGCCGCTATGGGACACGTCTGCGCTACTGCCGGAAAGTGGACTAACCGGCATATTACTGCACAGTCTGATTGGCTATGACTCACGTCCGGCAGGAATGCAGATCATTTTTTACCTTACTGCACTGATTGTCATTTTCATCGGCATGAAATGGGCTGCTCGTTCGCAGCCAACCACGGTACGAAAATAATCATCGTGAAAAATTATTTCGCATTTTCGTTTGCTAATTTATTTTCTCTGGGCATCCTGCTCTGCGGAATTGTCGGAGCGCAGGATGCTTTTGCCGGTGCTGCGGATTATGTCTATACCCCGCAGTCGAATATGGTGAGCGGGAAATTGATATCAAGTACGGCACAGCCTCGTCACAAGCCGGAAATCCCGCAAAAGTTGCCAGTATCGGATTAGGTTTCGGCGCAAAGGAATATTGGTTCACAGAGATATATTTAAAACAGGTTCGTAGCGGAAACACAGAGGTCACGCTGGCTGAATGGGTGAACAAGTTCCAGCACACCGAGACTGGTAATATCCGCTTGATCTTGGCTTTGTCATCGAAACGGAAGCCCCGTTAAAAGGCGATGCGCCGTGGGAGCTCAAGCTGGGGTCATTGCTTCAGACAGACTCCGGCAAGCTCCAGATGAATGGCAATTTGCTTTTTGAACGCGCATTTGAAAAGGCCGATAAAAGTGGTGTGCCATACGGCACCAATTTGACCTATCAGTGACAAGCAAGACAGGCCCAATCACACCTTCAGGATGCAGATTGAGTACGAGTTCTAAAGAAACTCAGAATTTTTCAAGCCACAGAAACCTAGTGAAGCCAAGGTAGATCATGAAACACTCAATGTTCAATATTCGTAACATGGACTGTCCAACTGAGGAGGCACTGATCCGCAAGCGTCTCGGATCGATGCCCGGCATCGGCGAGCTGTCGTTCAACCTGATAACCCGCCGTCTTGCCGTCACGCATACACTGGACGATGAACAGCCTATCCTCGATGCCTTGCGCGAGATAGGTATGAAGACAGACCCCGAGCCGCAATGCCAGTCCGGCTCCTGTTCGAGCTGCGAAGCGGAATCCCCCGTGGTATCGCGCCGGACATGGGCGCTGATGGCGGTGTCCGGTACTGCGGCCATGGTTGCGGAAATCGTCGCGTGGAACGGCGCGAGCGAGCAATCGGTTGCGGTGATCGCTCTGGCCTTGCTCTCCATTGTCACCGGTGGCCTCAGCACTCTGAAAAAAGGCTGGATCGCGCTCAAGAACTTCGCCCTCAATATGAATTTCCTGATGAGCATCGCCGTCATCGGTGCGCTTGCCATCGGCGAATGGCCGGAAGCTGCGGTGGTGATTTTCCTGTTCGCGCTGGCCGAGTTGATCGAAACGCTCTCGCTGGAGCGGGCCAAGAACGCAATCAAGGGGCTGATGGCGATGACTCCCGAGGTCGCCACCGTGCAACTCGACAACGGCGAATGGCGCGAGACAGCAGTAACCGACGTGCAGGTTGGGCAAGTGGTGCGCGTCAAACCGGGAGAGCGTATTCCGCTGGACGGCGTGGTCACGGCGGGCGGCAGTTCGGTGAACCAGGCGCCGATTACCGGGGAGAGCATGCCCGTGTTGAAAGCGGCGGGCGATCCGGTGTTCGCCGGTACGCTGAACGAGCGCGGTATGCTGGAGTTTCGCGTCACCGCAAACAAGGGCAACACCACGCTGGATCGCATCATCCACACGGTGCAAGAGGCGCAAGGCCAACGCGCGCCGACGCAACGTTTCGTCGACCAGTTCGCGCGTTACTACACCCCCGCCGTGGTGGTGTTCGCGGTTCTGGTGGCGGCCGTTCCTCCGTTGCTGTTCGGTGCCGCGTTCGAGCCATGGTTCTACAAGGCGCTGGTCATGCTGGTGATCGCCTGCCCCTGCGCGCTGGTAATCTCCACGCCCATTACCGTAGTGAGCGGGCTTGCCGCTGCGGCAAGGCAGGGCATACTGATCAAGGGCGGCGTGCATCTGGAGAACGGACGCCTGATAAAAGCCGTAGCTTTGGACAAGACCGGCACGCTCACGCACGGCAAGCCTGTCGTGACCGATGTGGTTCCGCTGGTTGAGTTGCCTGCCGACAGCCTGCTGCAACTGGCCGCCAGCGTGGACGTGCATTCCGAACATCCCATCGCGTCTGCCATCGTATCGGCATGGCAGACGCCTGCCGACGGGAACGGAACGCCGCGTTCGTTGCTACCCGCCATTTCGTTCGAGTCCCTCACAGGTCGCGGTGCCAAAGCGGTTGTCGAGGGGCAACTTTACTATGTGTGCAACCATCGGCAGATCGAAGAACTGGGCATCTGCGGAGTGCATGTCGAAGAGGCTCTGCATCGTCTGGAGCAGGAAGGCAAGACAGCCGTGGTGCTGGCTACGGCAACCGAGTCGCTGTGCGTCATCGGTGTGGCCGACACGGTGCGCGGCCATAGCGCGGAGGCTATCCGCCAACTTCATGCTCTCGGTGTGGCATCAGTGATGTTGACCGGCGACAACCAGACGACGGCCAGCGCCATCGCTGCCCAGGTGGGCATAGACGATGCGCGCGGCAATCTGCTGCCGGAAGAAAAACTGGCAGTAATCGATGAGTTGATGAACCGTTACGATCATGTCGGCATGGTGGGTGATGGAATCAACGACGCGCCTGCGTTAGCCAAGGCATCTATAGGATTTGCTATGGGCAGCGCCGGTACAGATACTGCCATCGAGACCGCCGATGTTGCACTGATGGATGACGATTTGCGCAAAGTGCCACACTTCATCCAGCTAAGCCGAAATACTTCCCGTGTGCTCAAACAAAACATCACGCTGGCCATCGGCATCAAGGCGATATTCTTCGCTTTGGCTCTGGCAGGGAAAGCCACGCTCTGGATGGCGGTCTTTGCCGATATGGGGGCCAGCCTGATCGTGGTATTTAATGGGATGCGCTTGCTCCGTATTAAGGGCGGTATTGAACGCGACCACATAAAATCTGGCCATACGAGATGAATATTTGGTACGGCATCCGAATCACGGCAACCAAGAGGCTGGTTATCAAGGCAGCGGAAACTGTATGGAATTTCAGGCATCAATTCTTACTCATGAGCCCGCTATATGTCTGATTGAACATAATTATCTTCGCCAACCCATGTACTAAACGTTACATTGTTTGAAAGCGGAACAGATGAACTGGAAAGAAGCAGTTTGCCAACCGGGCATACCCGCAGCAATAGGGGCAGCTTTGTTATTTGGCACGGGAACACCTTTAGCGAAGTGGCTGCTTGAGTCTGTCGATCCGTGGCTGTTGGCGGGATTGCTCTATTCGGGTTCAGGTATTGGTCTGCTACTGTATCGTCGTCTGAGCCACGCGCCTGCCGTACAGCTTCCACGCAGGGAAATAGCCTGGTTTGCCGGAGCAATTCTGGCGGGCGGTATCGTCGGGCCTGTGCTGTTGATGATCGGCCTGACCGGTATGCAAGCATCTGCCGCCTCTCTCTTGCTGAATGCTGAAAGTGTATTTACCGCGCTACTGGCATGGTTCGTTTTCAGAGAAAACTTTGATAGGCGCATCGCGTTAGGTATGCTTGCTATTGTGGCTGGTGCTGTGGTGTTAAGCTGGTCAGGAGACGCACATATAGCCGGGTTATGGCCGATGCTGGCAATTCTGGGCGCATGCCTGGCATGGGGCATAGACAACAACCTGACGCGTAAAGTATCGCTCACCGACGCTACATGGATCGCTTCGGTAAAAGGTTTGGTGTCGGGAGGTGTCAACCTGACGTTGGCCTTATGGTTGGGTGCTTCAATACCGGCACTCCCGCAACTGGCAGGCGCAATGCTGGTTGGCTTGCTGGCTTATGGCGTAAGTTTGACAATGTTTGTAGTGGGGCTACGTCATCTGGGCACGGCGCGCACGGGTGCCTATTTTTCAATTGCGCCGTTCTTCGGTGCTTTGCTTGCTGTGCTGATGGGTGAGCCGGTCACGTCACCACTGCTCTTGGCTGGGGCACTTATGGCGCTAGGTACTTGGCTGCATCTGACCGAGTACCATGAACACCGGCATATACATGCGGAGTTGATGCATGACCATGATCATACTCACGACGAACATCACCAGCATGAACACGATTCCCAGACAACACCGGGTAGCCAACATCGCCATTTGCATCGTCATGAACCACTGACGCATGCTCATCGACATTTTCCGGATGCGCATCATCAGCATAAGCATTAGAAATGATTCCGGTATCTATAGAATGCAGGATTGGACAAAGTGCCGAGTTTTTAGGAGAGCAAGCATGGATAGCAAGCAACATTGGGAACAGGTTTATGTGACCAAGGCATCCGATTCTGTCAGCTGGTTTCAGGAACATGCTGATCAATCCTTGCGGTTTATCCACAACACAGGTCTTGGTACGAATGCGGCCATCATTGATGTGGGCGGAGGAGCATCTAACTTGGTGGATGACCTTGTGGCAGAAGGCTATACCGATTTGACCGTGCTCGACCTGTCATCAGCGGCGCTGGCGGTCGCAAAGCAGCGTTTGGGAAAACAGGCGGACGCCGTGCACTGGATGGAAGGCGATATTACCCGTGCAGAATTTCCCGAACACCGCTTCGATATTTGGCACGACCGTGCTGTATTCCATTTTCTGACTGACCCGGCTGACCGCCACGCTTATGTCGAGCGGGTCATGCAAGCAGTCCGCCCGGGTGGCCATGTGATTGTTGCCACCTTTGCCGCAGATGGCCCGGAAAAATGCAGTGGCCTACCCGTGATGCGATACCAGCCAGAAGGTTTGCACGCGGAATTCGGTGATGCTTTCCTGCTGGTCGCGCACGAGAAGGAAGTGCATCACACGCCGTTCGGTACAGATCAGCAATTTGTTTATTGTTACTGCCGCAAGGGCAATAGCTAACACATTCTCACTATCTTCTTCTCGTTTGGAGATTTTTTCTTGGTGAATTACCTGCCTGAAATCAATTGTCACGGACGGTTGTGTCTCACTTATCAGATTCGTTAACGACTGCTTCTGAATGGGCAAAATAATTGACCTGGATAAAGTGCCAAGTGCAGTTAACAGGCAGTGTATTATCGAAGCAGTACATCAGCAAGGTGTCATAAGCGTCACAGCTACAATCCTCGAAAAAATATATTCAGTCTGCTGTTGTTAGTGAGGGCGATTAAGCGACACTAACACTCCCTCTCCCCCCTTGTTTAAATTATTTCCTTGCTAACGCTGGGCTAATTCTTCATTGCTATCTTCACAACCACGCGAATATCCGCGCGACTTGAAGGAGCGATCATCATGAAACAAAAATATAATTTGCTGGCATTTGCCGCCTTTTCAGTGGCTGCCATCGCAACGGCGTATGCCGCTATTTCCTCGGAAAATGATGCGCTTGCGATTTCATCGGCAAAGGTCAGTCTAACGCAAGCCGTGACAACCGCCGAGCAGCATGTCGGCGGTAAGGCCGCCCGTGCGGAATATGAGCATCACAAGGGGCAATGGGTGTTTGATGTCGAGGTGGTGAAGGGTAAGCAGGTCATGGATGTAAAGGTTGATCCACTTAGCGGAAGAATCCTTTCCTCTGTTGAGGACAATACAGATCATGACGATGCGCATGATAAGGAAGATTAATAGATTGATAACGCCCAAGCGACCTGCCGTTTGGGCGGTTTTGATCAACGGCTCACTATCTTTATCGGGAGAACATCCAAAATGAAAACCCTCTCGCGCGAAGGCGCAGTGCAGATGCTGAACAAGGTTCCTGAAATAACACTCTATTTCTGGATCATCAAAATTATGTGTACCACCGTCGGCGAAACCGCTGCCGACTTTTTGAATGTGGATTTACAGTTCGGTCTGGTTGCAACGTCTGTCGTGACGAGCGTTCTGCTGGCTGTTTTTTTGATCATGCAACTACGCAGCAAAAGGTATGTGCCATGGTTATATTGGCTCGTGGTGGTGCTGATCAGTACGGTGGGCACACTGATAACCGACAATCTCGTGGATAATTTCGGTGTTTCGCTGGAGACAACCACCATCGCATTTAGCCTGGCACTCGCAGCAACATTTGCAGCGTGGTACATGAGCGAAAAGACGCTATCCATCCATTCCATATTTACGAGAAAGCGCGAACTGTTCTATTGGGCAGCGATTTTGTTCACCTTTGCGCTGGGTACTGCAGCCGGTGACCTCGTGGCAGAAGGACTGAATTTGGGTTACGCGACATCTGCGGTGATGTTCGGTAGCATGATAGGCGCGGTAATGATTGGTTACTATGGTTTTAAATTGAATGCAATTACGTCATTCTGGGTGGCTTATATTCTGACTAGGCCGCTGGGCGCATCGATAGGTGATTATTTGATGCAGCCAAATGCGAATGGTGGAATAGGATTGGGCGCAGCACTCACAAATGCAGTCTTTTTGGTTGGTATCGTAGGCTTGGTGGTTTATATGACTGTCACGCGTCAGAAAGCAGGGGAATGACATGAACGACACGACTAAAAATGCGTTGAGCAAAGTGCCAGAGGTAACTTTGCTTTTCTGGATCATCAAAATCGCTGCTACAACATTGGGCGAAACAGGGGGCGATGCCGTCTCCATGTCAATGAACTTGGGTTATCTGTTTGGAACGGTGATTTTTGCGGCCATCTTTTTTCTGGCGGTGATGGCTCAGATCAAGGCAAAGGGATTTCATCCATTTCTATATTGGACGACCATCATCGCGACCACGACGGTCGGGACCACACTGGCCGATTATGCAGATCGTTCGCTTGGCATAGGCTATGCAGGCGGTTCATCGCTACTGCTCATTATGCTGATGGCATCTCTGGCTATCTGGTATCGGACATTAGGCTCGGTATCGGTTGCGAGCATTAGCTCTACCAAGGCAGAAGTATTCTATTGGGTTACGATCATGTTTTCTCAGACCTTAGGCACGGCACTGGGTGATTGGACAGCCGACACGGCTGGTCTTGGCTACGAGGGAGGTGCTATGGTTTTCAGTGCACTGCTATTACTCGTTGTCGCGGCTTATTTCTGGACAAAAATATCTCACACGATACTGTTTTGGGCTGCCTTTATACTCACCCGCCCACTGGGCGCGGTCGTAGGTGATTTTCTGGACAAACCAATTGATGCCGGTGGGCTGTCATTAAGTCGCTACACTGCGTCGGCTGTACTACTGGCATTTATTCTGGCCTGCATCCTGATTTTTAAACACAGGGCAGCAAAACAGGGGCATTGATGTAAAAGGAGTGAAGGGCGATGCGAATTTTGCTTGTTGAAGACGACACCATGATTGGTGAAGCTGTATCCGTTTCCCTCAAGGATGCCGCCTATAGCGTGGATTGGGTCAAGGATGGTGTAACCGCCAGCAGCGTGCTGGAACAGGGGGAACACCAGTGCGTATTGCTTGATCTGGGTTTGCCAAAACGGGATGGATTGGAAGTGTTGCGCCGCCTGCGCCTTGGCGGTAACACTATGCCGGTGATCGTCATCACCGCGCGCGATGGCGTGGATGATCGTATCAAAGGGTTGGACTTCGGTGCGGATGACTATCTGGTCAAACCATTCGATATTAACGAATTGCTGGCACGGATTCGGGCAGTAATACGGCGCAAAGGTGGACATGCTGCACCCCTGCTCAGCAATGGCAAAGTCAGTCTTGATCAGGCAAGCAGAGAAGCGTGCTGCGGCGATGTCGTGGCGCTTTTAAGCGCACGGGAGTTTGCGCTTTTTCATGCACTTCTGCTGCGTCCCGGCGCGATACTTACCCGCGCTGAGCTTGAAGAGCGTATCTATGGCTGGAACGAAGAAGTAGAAAGTAATGCAGTAGATTTTTTGATTCACGGCATACGAAAAAAACTCGGAACGGATGCGATCAAGAATGTACGCGGGGCGGGATGGATGGTGGAGAAATCGATATGAAGCGTTCTTTACAGCGACATCTTTCACTGGTGTTGGGGAGTGCCGTTTTGCTCGCAGGATTAGTGGCCGCTGCGGCGTCTTTTGGCCTTGCGTATTTGGAAGCAAAGGAATTTCAGGACGACATGCTGCGACAGATCGCCCTGCTTACTCGTGGACAGAGCCTCGTTACATCAACTTCGCACCAGTCGGTATCGAACAATGAAGGAATTACTGATCCTGAATCCCGTATTACGATTCTCCATCTGCCTAGTGATACCGTGCCCACCTGGTTCAAACATGATTTGCCGCCAGGCCTACACACACTTAACACAGGTGCCGAGCAGGTGCGGATATTTGTTGGTAGCGGACAGATACGCACAGTCGTTGTACAACCCACCGAAGCGCGCGATGAAATCGCAATCAATAGTGCGCTGCGCACTCTGATTCCCTTGCTGCTTCTGCTACCCATGCTGGTTTGGCTGATTGTGCGCATTGTGCGAAGTCAACTCGCACCGATTACTAGCCTGGCGAAGACTCTGGATGAGCAGTCAGCGCATCACCCAAGCCAGTTGCAAAGCAATGAACTTCCACGGGAAATTCTACCGTTTGTTTACGCCATCAACCGTTTGCTGGAAAGGATCAATCACCTGATGGGGCAGCAAAGACGTTTCATTGCCGATGCGGCACATGAATTGCGCAGCCCACTTACCGCACTGTCGATTCAGGCGCAGAACCTGATGAACGCGGAATCATTGGAGGCCATGCGTGAACGCGTGCCCCCGCTCCGTGATGGCATTGAGCGAGCGCGACAATTGACCGAACAGATGTTGAGCCTTGCCAGAACACAAGCCGGAACTGGCAGTGATTCGACGGTCAATGTTTCAATAATGGCGCGTGAATTGATAGCCGAATATTTGCCGCTTGCTGAAGCTAGACGCATTGATCTGGGGTTGGATGAAATCGCGCCGCTTTCCCTGCGTGCTGAACCTGATGCGCTACGACTTATATTCAGGAACGCGCTGGATAATGCCCTGAAGTACACGCCGGTAGGTGGTGAAGTGACGCTTCGACTCTTGCCCAATGATAAGGATGACGTAATTGAAGTTGTCGATAACGGCCCTGGGATTCCATTCACGGAACGCGAGCGGATATTCGATTCGTTTTACCGGATTCCAGGTGCATCGGGTGACGGCAGCGGACTTGGGCTGGCAATTGCCAGAGAAGCCGCAAATCGTTTGGGTGGCACGGTGAGCGCACATGCGCGACAAGAAGGGAGCGGTTTTGTTTTTCGTTACCGACAAGCATCATATGTGTAATACCCCCCAGTGTCAGACTAGTTGTCGCCTCAAAAATTTAACTTTGAGGTGTGGAGGCGACAATGGTAATACGATATTCAGAAGCATTTATCGAGCAGGCGTTATTCAAGGTATATTCGCGTGGCAAGCGGTCGGTGAAGTCGGTCGCGGAAGAGTTAAACGTCAATTGTCATACGGTAACTTATTGGATGAAAAGAAAAGCAGTGGGTACGGTTGGTCTGCCGGCTAATAAAGAGCGTCGCCCGAAAGATTGGACGCCTGAGCAGCAGTTGATCGCGTTACATCAAACGCACGGTCTGTCGGGTGAAGCCTTGCAGACCTGGTGCCGCGAAAATGGGTTGTTTGCCCATCATTTATCCAGTTGGAAAGCGGCTTTTTGTGCCGGTGCCAAGACTGTCGATGGCAGTCAGGAAATACGTGTTTTGAAAGATGAGGTCAAGCAATTCAAGCGTGAAATAGCACGCAAAGATCACGCACTGGCGGAGGCGGCAGCATTGCTGATCCTGCAAAAAAAATTCCGCGCGCTCTGGGAGGACGAGGTCAAATGACTCCCCTTGTAGAGCGCGGCGAGATCATCACCATGGTGCAGGAAGCCATCGATTCCGGTGCGCGGCAGGATCGTGCCTGCACGGTTATTAGCCTTAGCGAACGCACCTTGCAACGCTGGCAGATTGATCAGACACTTGGTGATCAACGTCCCTGTCGGGTACAAACGCCGTCAAACAGGCTGAGCGTACTGGAGCGTCAAAAGGTTTTGACGGTGGCCAATTCGGTTGAGTTTGGCAGTCTACCTCCGTCTCAAATCGTGCCGATACTGGCTGATCGTGGCGAATACATCGCTTCTGAATCAAGCTTCTATCGCATTCTGAAAGCCGAGAATCTACTCCGTCATCGGGGTGCAGAACGACCGGCGCAACGCCGCCACAAACCGCGTGCACTTTGCGCCACCGCGCCGAACCAGCTGTTTTGCTGGGACATCACCTATCTGCCGACGCCGGTGAAGGGCCTCTATTTTTACCTGTATTTGTTCATGGATATTTTTAGCCGGAAAATCATTGGCTGGCAGATATATGAATCGGAAAGCGCTGAGCTGGCGGGCGATGTGATGCGTGATATTTGTGCGCGAGAAGGCATCAAAGCTGATCAGGTGATACTGCATTCCGACAACGGCCATCCAATGAAAGGCGCGACCATGCTGGCAACTTTGCAAGCACTGGGCGTCTCGCCGTCGTTCAGTCGTCCGGCGGTCAGCAATGATAATCCGTACTCGGAATCACTGTTCAAGACCTTGAAATACCGGCCGGCCTACCCGCGTCGGGCGTTTGAAAGCCTGCTCGCTGCGAGGCAATGGGTGGGCGTGTTTGTGCAGTGGTACAACGAAGAACACCGGCATAGCGCCATCAACTTCGTGACCCCGGCAGAGCGCCATGCGGGCCTCGACACGGCATTACTGGAGAAGCGTGCGATGGTCTATGAGGCAGCGAAAAAACGATGTCCTGAGCGCTGGAGCGGCGCCACCAGAAACTGGCAGCCAGTCCTCGTTGTGCACTTGAATCCGGATCAGCACATCGCCGAAAAAGACGGAAAAAAGGAAGAGCTCGAACGAGAAATGAAAGGGGATTTAGAACTCAAAATGGCAGCATAATCGCAGACAGTCAGGCGACAACTAGGTTGACAATTTCCGATACCACTACTGTGAACGGACGCTCTCATTTCGCGCTAATCTAGCCGATTTGTCACAGAACGCTTTGTCTCGAAACCGGATGGATCACAACCACCGTGCAATTCGACCGCTATACGTTCAACAGCAGTCGTTCGCACTGCGACATTCCGGATGGATATTTGCAGTTGGCTCAGTAATTGCAGCGGGTTTGGCATTGTAATGACTGGCGGATTTCGTTGGAACATGCAACACGTCTAGTATATAAACACATAAATAACGAAACATGTATTATACTGTCGCATGCTCATATTATTACGAGGTGCCTGCAATGCGACAGACTGAACTGCATCTTACCGACGAGGATCATGAATTGATCGAATCATATCGTGCCAAGGGTTTGCATCATGCCCGGGAAGTCAATCGTGCACACATTTTGTCCGCCCTTGATCGCGGCATACCAGAAACCCAAATCATGGGTGTTCTCGGTGTCGGTCGAACCGCCATTTGGCGGACACGAAGCGCATATCTGGAGGGCGGTGTTAATTACGCGCTGTGTGATGTTGCGCGTTCGGGCAAACCCCGTGAGTACGACACCAACGTTGAGGCGAAAATTACCGCTTTGGCCTGCTCGGAACCTCCTGAAGGAGCCAAACGCTGGACATTGGAATTACTGGGGCAGGCAGCACAGAAACAGGAGGATATTGGCTCGATCAGTCGTGAAACGATTCGTCGGCTGCTAAAAAAAACTGCCTCAAACCATGGTGCAAAGTAATGTGGTGCATTGGCGCGCTCACCGAAGAATACCGGCAGCGAATGTACGACTTGCTCGATCTTTATGCTCGTCCGTTTCGCCCGAAGGAGCCTGTCGTTTGTTTGGACGAAAAAAGCAAACAACTGCTCAAGAATTCTCGCCCGTCCTTGCCAGTTCAGCCAAATTCACCCGCAAAACAGGATTACGAGTATGTCCGCGCTGGCACTTGTAACTTATTCGTAGCGGTCGAACCAAAAGGCGGGCGGCGCACAGTCATGGTGACCGATCGTCGAGCCATGACCGACTTTGTAGCTTTCGTACAGTACTTGCTCAATCATGTTTATGCTACGGCGAGACACATTCATCTTGTGATGGACAATCTCAATACTCATTTTCGCAAAAGCTTCGAGCAAGTACTCGGTGTCAAAAAAGCCAAGGCATTACTACGACGGGTTATTTTTCACTACACGCCGAAACATGCCAGCTGGCTCAATATGGCTGAAATCGAAATTGGCATTCTTGATCGCCAGTGCCTTGATCGCAGACTGCCGGACCAAGCCGCGCTCATCACCGAAGTGAATGCTTGGCAATTGCGTCGCAACATTGAAAAACGTGGCATCGAGTGGAAGTTCACTCGGCAGGATGCAGATACCAAAATGTCGCGGCATTATGTTTCGTAATTAATGAGTTTCTATACTAGGAATTCAACGAAGTAACGCAAAAAACCTTCACGCTCTGTAGTACGTCTCCAGCACGTCTGGGAATTTCAGTCGCACAGCTCAAAAATCCGAGTACGTCTGTGGCACGTCTAGGAATTCAGGATGCACCGCGAAAAACTCCTACACGCTCTGTGGTACGCCTACAAATTGTCATATAAAACTCCCTGCGAAATACTCAGCAAATTAGACGAGTAGTTCGCAGATTTTTCTTGCAAACAAAACTAGACTTTGTAGCACATCTAATCAACCACCATGGAAATTCATGGAAGATCACAGAATTATCAAGGTCAATAGCGGGGCATTCAAACATCTCATTTTTTTGGACATCTGCATCGAGTCATTTCTCAGGGACGTTGATTTGTTCTGCTCGGATGATGATATGACGGAAGACGCGAAAGCAGTGTATCGGGAAAAACGGAAGGAGCTTATTGAAAACCTGCCATACCGTACTACTTTCGCTTTAACCCCAGGCGATATGAATGTCCGGCGAATAGAGTACAAGGGCAAGTTTATTGAATTTTCCCCAAGCCCCACCGGGCTTCCCACCCTGCGTGATCTCGACATCCTGCTGTATTGTGAATCGTGGATCGGCAACGCCCCAGTCGAAGACAGAGACAACGACATCTACCGTGTGTTTCAGTTTGAAGTGGAGGATTTTCTTGAATTCTCAGGGCGCAGCATGGGGGGTGATCGAGACGACAGATTGATTCAAGCGCTTGACCGCCTTGCTGGTAGCAAAATTACCACCAACACCATTCCTTTTGGACAGAATTACAGCACCTCATTCAGTTACATTCCGAAATATCGATTGGGGCGCGATGCAAACGGGAAAATAAAAACGGTTACGCTCAAGATAACGTACCGCATTTTTTACCTTATCCAAAATGACATTTTTGACTACTACCATCCAGACTTCTTGCGCCTCTCACCAATACGCAGGGCGATCTACATGGTCGCCATGTGCCACAAAGATGAATTGTTCTCGCCAGCAACCTTATCTTTTGCCAAGTTGCATCAAATGACTGGCGCAACGTCGCCTCTCAGAAAACTCAAACAAACCCTACGCGATTTAATGGACAACCCTATCCCCGGTCACTCGTTTGAGATTAACGAGGCAGACGAGACAGTAACTTTTACGCAGAGAAGGGATACCGATGTAGAGGCCAGGCATGTCGGGTAGAGTGAAAAGCATCGTTGCCAAACATTCCGCTCGCCGAATCGCACGTCGAACATTTCCCCCGACTGTTGTCAAACGTTCCTCCTGTAACTATATGATTATATTGAAGCCAAATGTTCCGTTTTTGTCTGCCAACCGTTCCGCTTACATGTATTTAGATGGTTTTGCAGGATGTGTTTTACCGCGCGAATTCAGTCTGTCCGCGTAGATGTAAAGTTGCGCTGAATCGATAGATTCCGCGCTGGGCAAATTAACGGTGTTTTTCATTTACAGCGAGGGCGGATTTGACTGAATCTACCGAAATAACCAGCGTTACACCCGCAATCGAGCTTCTGTACGGGCGACTCAGTACACTCGAAGCGCAAGCAACAGATATGTGCAGGCAGCACTTTACTTTTGTCATGGCGGGAAACAAAAGCAGAGACTGGGCGCAAAAGAGCGTCTTGTTTGCTCAGGCCAGAATGCGGGATAACAGCCTGACGGCGAACTGGTATGAAATCCAATGGTATGGCTCAAAAGCAGCAAAAACCCGTCGCATGACCAAAAAACTTATCAGGAAACAAAAAAGTGATTACGGCTATAACTTGGCAGTGCTATTCAAGTTGACCCAGCCGTGGGAGGAAGACATGGTGCGGGAGGTTGAGCAGGCGCTAAGAGACATCCGCAGAGAGGTGGCCTTCATAAGTAAAGCAATCGGACTTCTCAATCACCTTGTCAAAGAATGCAAATGAACGAATTCAAAACATTGGTTGGCGCCTTGGCAGTGCAGTCACTTCGCTACAACACTTTTCGCGGTAAATGGACGGATATGCCGGAAGCGACTGGGCTATGCCTCACCTTGAGCATCCTGTCGTTTTCAATCTGCACCCTTGCAATCTACGTTGAGTACAACATCGAAATGGCGTTTGCGATTCCTGTGGTATGGCTATCGGCGGTCTGGTTGTTTGCAGCCGAGGAGGGTTCATGGCAAATCAACAAGCGACTTTTATCGGCCCTGTCTCTGCTTGCTATTCCAATGGGGCTTCTCCTGGTGATGTTCGGTAGCGGTCACGAATTCCTCGAAGTGACAATGGGGATGTATATGTCGGCAGCCATGTTAACGCTCAAAGCGAGAGCGTAATCAATGAAAGCCTTTTACGAGTGGGAATCACCGTGGCGACCCAACATAGAAGCAAAGATGGCGGCATCCTGGGGGCTGGCAGCAACGGCAACTTTGGTTGTCGGGAAATACATGCCGGTGCCGCTCCCGTCAAAATTCAGTGCCATTGCCATGTCTGTATGCACGGCGATGGCTGTGTATCGTGGGACGCAGGCTTGGCATCGCTATGTTGATAAGACACGCATGGGAAATTACGGCATAGAGTTCATCACCATTCCTGAGTTGATGGACAAGACAGCGTTGGCGACCAAAAAATCATCCGTGTGGCTTGGTACGGGTTTTGACTGGACGGATGTCGAAGCACAAAAGATGCACGCGATGCTTGCCCAAGGCGTTGCTCAGACTATTGGCAAGATCACCAACGAGCATCACTTGAACGGTGAATACTGGATACACGGGCTGGATAAAGAGACTGATCGGTTTATGGAGGTAGCTAATCTGGTCGGACATACCTTGCTGGTCGGAACGACGCGGGTGGGTAAAACCAGAATGATGGAGCTACTGATTGGTCAGGCGATCATGCGTGGCGAAACCGTCATCATCATCGACCCGAAAGGGGATCATGCCTTGGCGGAAAATGCCAGGAAGATATGTGCGGCAATGGGATGCCCGGAACGTTTCGTGTATTTTCATCCAGCCCACCCGGAGAAGTCCACGCCCATCGACCCGATGCGCAACTGGAATCGCCGAACTGAACTTGCCAGCCGGGTTGCTGCCCTGATTCCATCGGAAACGGGCGCAGACCCGTTTGCGGCGTTTGGCTGGAAAGTACTGAACGATATTGTGAATGGGCTGGTGGCAACCGGTGAAAGTCCCAATCTGGTGCACTTGAAGCGTTACATAGAAGGTGGTGCGGACAACCTGCTGCTGAACACATTGCGCCATCATTTCATCGACAAGGTGGCGGATTGGGAATCGCGCTCCAGCGGGTTCGTGAAAAAAAATCGTGACCGGATACTGGAAGCCTATATCGAATTCTACAAGCAGATCGTCATCCATGAAGCACAGTCATCAGACTTGGATGGCCTGATTTCCACCTTCGAGCACAATCGTGACCACTTCCAAAAGATGGTTGCATCGCTCATTCCGATTCTGTCCATGTTGACCTCCGATCCGCTGTCCGAGCTTTTGTCGCCCGAAGCAAAAATTGGCGATCAGAAACACGCGACCGACATGGCGAAGATCATCAATAACAACCAAGTGCTTTATCTCGGCCTCGACAGCTTGGCGGATGGCACGGTCGGCAGTGCCATCGGTTCAATCATGCTGGCCGACCTGACCGCCGTGGCCGGTGATCGCTATAACTACGGCATCAACTCAAACAAACCAGTTAATCTTTTCATCGACGAAGCTGCAGAGGTCATCAATCAACCCACCATCCAGTTGATGAACAAAGGGGGCGGAGCGCTGTTTCGAGTGACGATTGCAACGCAGACCTTCGCGGACTTTCCTGCGCGGCTCGGTGATGAGAACAAGGCGCGCCAGGTACTCGCCAACGTCAACAATCAGATCATTTTGCGCGTGATCGACGCGGAGACGCAACAATACATCGCTGATAGCTTGCCCAAAATCAAAGCGAAGTCACTCAACCTGCGATACGGTCACGGCGTTGACGCGCATGTGCAAGACGAATACCAAGCCTCGTACCAGGAATCAGTCATAGAAGAGGAGGCGGAAATTTTTCCAGCGGCCATGCTGGGTCGTCTTCCGCCATTGCACTTCATCGCAAAGATGTCTGGCGGGCGAATCATCAAAGGCAGAATTCCGATACTCAAGGACTAAGGCATGGCAAGCAAAAAAGAAGAGGGCGGCTTTGGCACGTTACTGGCCGTCATTGCCATTGTGGCGGCGCTGGGTACATGGATGGTGATTTCCCCAGGCTACCTTATGAAGGCGCTGACGGCGGAGCGCGAGTTCTCATCGCAGCTCGGCGGACATGCTGCTGACCAGTGGATATACAGCAAGATGCTCTCTACCAGCATTGGTCAGGTAAAGGGCATTGCATCCTCCATCAAGGAAACGCAAACCATGCCGACCATGCTAAAAAACTGGGCGCAAGAGCGCATTATTACCACGTGGTTGTGGGGTTCGCTGATTGTTTATCGCGCCAACATGCTCGTTCTGTACTGGTTTATCCTGATGCCCTTCACGATTGCGGCGACCACAGACGGATTTTGGGTAAGGGAGATCAGCACCTTTCGTTTTTCCTCGCAGTCACCGATACGGCACAGGTTTGGTGTACTCATTTCCACAATGACACTTGTAAGCGTGTGCGTCTGGGTGGTATTGCCAATACCGATTCCTTCGGTCGTTGCACCTTTGGCGATTGTTGCCATTGGTTTTGCGACCTGGATGTGGCTGAGTAATATGCAGAAGCGGATTTAGCTGAAGATGCTCGCCTTTACTCATGTGGCTGCAGGCTGTGCATCTTCGTTGCTCGTCGCTGAATATATGCATGCGACACCCGTGCAAACCGTACTGATTATGGCTGGCGGAATCATTGGCAGCCACTTGCCCGACATCGACCACCCTAAAAGCGCGTTCGGAAGCCGCGTTCTTCCGCTCTCTATCCCGATCTCAACCGTGTTTGGTCATCGTGGTATTACGCATAGCCTGCTCGCTGTTGCGGGTATGTCGTGGTTGATCTGGTGGTCGCTGCATCAGTTGCGCTGGCATCAAGGCTATGCCGTGCCGGTGGTGGTAGGCGCCGCGACGGGCTACTTGTCGCATCTTGCCGGGGACTGGCTAACCAACTCAGGTATCCCGCTGCTGTGGCCAAGCAAAAGGCGTTTCGTTTCACCGCTGAAGTTATGCACGGGTGATCTGCGCGAGTATCTGTTGGCGTTTGCGATGTATGGATGGGTGATTTTTGAGTGTACGAGGGTGTTTGCGCCATGATGGGTATTGCAAAACAATTTGTCGCATTGCCAATCGTGGATCATCTGCTGATCGGAGTCGTTTTGGTATTCGATCTTGTCGCAGCACCAAGGCTGGGGATGTGGGTGTACAGCTTGTTCTCCTTGCCTGGCACGGCGGCGCATGAATTTTGCCACTGGCTGGTTGCGCTGTTGTTAGGCGCAAAGCCCTCATTGCCAAACCTCATCCCAACCCGCGAAGGCAATGCCTGGCGGCTTGGCTCAGTCCTATCATCACCCAATCTCATCACCCTCATTCCAATTGCTTTGGCTCCATTCGCTCTGTTCCCGGTGGGCATCTGGTATGCCGTCTTTGTCATGACCTCGGCAACGGGATGGTGGTATCTGGCTCATGTATGGATTGCCTGCACTATGCTGGCCGCAAGCCTGCCATCGAAACAGGACTGGTTTGTTGCCATGCCCGAAATCGTTTGTGCGCTCGTGTTGTTTTTTGCGCTGCGTGAATTGGGCTACGTTTAGCGTATGCTCTTCAACTCGGCGATTTTTCTGTATGGCTTTTTGCCCGGTGCGCTACTGGCTTTCATTATCGCGCACCAACGATACAGTGTGCGCGCGGCGCAATGGGTATTGCTGGTGACATCCTGCGTGTTTTATGGCGCATGGGACTGGCGTTACCTCGTCATGCTGTTGCTACTGTTGTCCATCAACTTCCATCTGGGCGGATTGCTGGCACGTCGCCCATCTGTGGCTTGGCTGTCTGGTGGGATTGCCCTTAACCTGCTGGTACTCGGTTATTTCAAGTATGCCGATTTTTTCATTGGCAATTTGAATGCGGTGGCTGGGACGCAATACCCGCTGCTGCGTGTGATTTTGCCGCTCGGCATATCCTTTTTCATCTTCCAGAAAATCGCCTACTTGGTGGATTGTCACAAAGGGCTGGTGGCCGACCGTGATCCGCTGCGCTTCGCTATCTTCGTGATGTTTTTTCCGCAACTGATCGCCGGGCCGATTGTGCATCACGCCCAGATCATCCCTCAGTTGCAAAAAGATCGGCTGCTGCCCGATGCGCGTCGAGTGTCCGCCGGGTTGTTTTTGCTGGCAGTCGGGCTGTTCAAGAAGGTGGTGGTTGCCGACTGGCTGGGTGAATATGTGAACGAGCCGTTTGCGCATGTCGCGGAGCTTCAAATCCTCGATGCCTGGACAGCGGCACTGGCTTACTCGCTCCAACTGTATTTCGATTTCTCTGCTTATTCGGAAATGGCGATGGGATTGGCCTTGCTGTTTGGCATCGTACTGCCGGTCAACTTCAATTCGCCCTACAAAGCTGCCAGCATCGCGGAATTCTGGCGGCGCTGGCACATCACGCTGGGGCGGGTTTTGCGTGATTATCTGTATATCCCGCTGGGTGGCAACCAGCACGGGCAGAGCAGGGCGGTCTTGGCGGCTTTGACGGTCATGATGTTGGGCGGCCTGTGGCATGGTGCGGGCTGGACGTTCGTAGTTTGGGGCGCGATGCACGGCGTGTATTTGGCTATTCATCGAGCATGGAAATGGAGTGGGCGATTCACGCTGCCACAACCGTTGGGCATGGCAATCACTTTTCTTGCGGTGTTGTTCGCGTGGGTGATGTTTCGCGCGGCGTCGGTAGCCGACGCAATCACGGTCTGGAAGACCATGCTGGGTATGAACGGCGTTATGTTGCCATCCACTTATTTGGCATGGTTGGATGGGAGCGGCTTGAAGTTCCAACAATCGTCGTTCATCAATGGCATCGAGGTTTGGGGCATGGCGTGTCTGCTCACGTTTGTGATGTATGCCAAAAACACTCACGAAACACTTGCCACATTTGCCAGTACCGCGCCGAGTCGCCGTTCCGCCCTCTACCTATCCGCGATGATTGTGGTGTGTGTTCTGGCTTTGGGTCGCCCCACCACGTTCCTGTATTTCCAGTTCTGATGATGAGCAACCGCACGTGGAATTATTGGGTTGCCGCAGCCTTTCTGCTTGGCGGACTGGCCGTGGTGATGTTCAACTACTTTGTCGATCCATACGAGGTGTTTGGACATCATTATTTGCGCAGTGGCTACGCAGTAAACGAGCGATTCCGCAA
This sequence comes from Gallionella sp., assembly GCA_028687575.1. GTDB lineage: Bacteria > Pseudomonadota > Gammaproteobacteria > Burkholderiales > Gallionellaceae > Gallionella. Next base: position 71,105 of record JAQTZW010000001.1, read on the forward strand.
AGTGAATCACCTGTTGCATAACGAGAGCCACGATTCGTACATCCTTGGCTCATCGGTTATGGGTGTTTTCGACCCGGACGTGGCCAACCGAATCACCGGCCATTCGTTTTACAACCTGTCTTTCTTGGCCGGCACGCCACAAGAGGCATTTGACACGCTGCGCGCGCTCAAGCGATCCGGCAGGCCAATCAAAGAGGTGTTGATTGGCATTGATTTCTACCAGTTCTATGAGCGGCCGCGCATATTACCAACCAACCGTCCGCATCCCGTTGTGAGTGCTGAATCCTGGTTGTCATTTTACAGCTCCTATCTGTTTGCCTCAGGGCTGTGGCAAGGGTTGACGCGCATTGCACATCATCTACAGGGCCAACCTTCCATCTTTTTTGATGTCGATGGCACGGGGATGTATCACTTGTACGAATACGAACGCAGTCGGGCATCCAAGCCCGAACAATACAACCGGGATCATTTCCAGCCAAACGCATGGAACGGGGCGGATATCCGCTGGGTGGAGGAGCGTTTTGTCGAATTCGCGGAATTGTGTAAATGGCTGGATGAGAACCAGATCGACGCAAAATTATTCATTCACCCGTTTTATCGGGATACGCTTGCGACGATCTCCGATCAGTCCTACCTTGAATTCAAGGCTCGGTTGTTGAAAATACGGCCAGATATTGTAGATTTTTCGGTGGCGCGAGATATTACCCAGAACCCGTTCTGGTACTACGACAAGCGGCATTACCGGGCTGTGGTAGCGGATATGATTATGGCGGTTATGTTTCAAGGTGGGGTGTTGTGATGTACTGAGCAATTTACAGCGGGAGCGCCGCAAGCCGTTGCTGACCGATGTGGTCGCCAGCCAAGCGCACCAGCCGTCTCTGTAATTTCCTGGCTGAGTTGGTCTTGGCGGTAGAAAACTGCTACTACCATCAATTCATGCTCTATCACGAAGCTCTCAGCCTGACTGTCGATCCACAACACCAATGGAGAAATACGCAAAGCGAATAGCATTGACAACCTGAAGGTGCCTCGGGTTTGTTCGGAGAAGACGGGGCGATGCGATTAGACGATTGCGCTGGTCGATTTTTACACGAAGCAGTACTACCCTGTGTATCCGCGCCGCATTCGCTTCAAAGAGCGCTGAGTACAGCAAGACACTCGTATTTCTCACTTGCCGATTTTTCATTAAGCGAGTAGTTTCGCACCTTTGATGATAACTAGGAATTATCGATGCTGGAAGACTCTAAAAAATGGGTGGCCGACAGCCTCGCGCAACTCCATCTCCACGCTGGCCAACTAGCCGTATTCATTGTCGCAAATATCAAGGACGTGACGGTCGTGCAAGACGATTATCTGGGATTCTCGGTCCAGAACGACTACATGACCGAGCGAGTCATCCGCGAGATCGTCCAGTCGCTTCGGGATATTGGAAGTTACGTTGAACTCTTCGTTGGGGAAGACGCATTCATTCAGGCTGTCCTGAACGGTGCAGTGGAGCGCGTTGACCGGCCGCACAAACTTGTCTTCAATTTGGCTCAGAGCGGTACAGGCCCAGCGCGCAAGTCGCTGGTGCCATGTTTTTGCAACCTGCACGGCCTGTTGTACTGCAACTCGGACGGCCACGTCGTGGCATTGCTACGGCACAAGTATCACGCCACCTCCATTCTCCGGGACCATGGAATCAGCGTGCCACGCACCTGGCTGTTTCAGGAAGATTGTGAATGGCTCCACGGCGCCCGCCCGCCCGATGGCTTGAAAGTTATCGTCAAGCCGACCTACGAGGCCGCCTGCATTGGACTGTCGCGTGACAGTGTGAGGTTCAGCGATGCTGAACTTGACTCGTTCGCCCGTGCGCGGGCGAAGCTGATGCGACAGCCGCTCACGGTTCAGGAGTTCGTTCACGGGTATGACGTCGATGTTCCGGTCTACTGTGTTCCAAACGCGTTTGCACCGATGGCTGTGGGTGTCAGCATCGGCGGCCGCAGGAACCTAGGTGACGATTTCTTGGACTACGACACGCTAGCCAATCGAAGTTACGACTTCTTCGCTTTCTCAGAAATCAGCCCCTCGGCCGCCGATGAGATGTGCCGGGCTGCCGAACGGGCGGCGCAGGTCCTTGGCATCAGGGGGTACGGCCGGATCGACTTCCGAATGTCGGAATCCGGGGAGTTCTTCCTGATCGATATGCAGACCATGCCCGACATCCATAGTCAAAGTTCTTTGCACTACACGCTCGCGTCGGCCATGGTCTCGGCCAAAGAAGTCTACCCTGCCCTTGTCGCAATCAACTGCCGGACGCTCTCGCTCTTTTAGCTCTCGGTGAATATCTGCAGATCGGTAAACAGAAAGCCCCGACCGTAGTGGCGCCAGCATGGTCCTGCGCCGGAATGTGCGGCCTGCTTAGGCAGCTCGCCCCATTCTGTCATCGTGAAAGTCCGGCCTGACTCCATCGCCTCGTGCAAGATTCGGTGTCGGTCACGTAAGTACACCCTGTGCGGTGGCATTGCCGTATCCAAGATGCTCGAAAGGTCATGGGACAGCGCTGTTGCCTCGGCGTGGTTTCCCTGGAGGTACAAAACGGAAGCCAGATTTGTCCCCGCCAGATACATATGGAGGTCATCCACCTCCGGCTCGCTCCTGAGTTTCTTCACCAGCGACCCAAGAACGTTGGTCGCGAGGGGGAAGTCTTCGGCCATTGCGGCGCATGCGCCATAGTTGGACAAGACCAAAGCGAAGTCCATCGTATCAATCTTCTTCGCCGTCAGCTGCTCGAAGTGGCGTGCCGCCGTCGCGGCGTCGCTGACCCCGCCGAGAAATTCGGACACGATGAGGTTGTTGGTCAATACCTCGAAGCGCGTGAATCTGTGATCCGGATTCAACTCCAAATAGGACGCGAGCTCGCGAAGGTAGGAAAGCGCGTCCCCGTACTCGCCGCAGACGATCCGGTTTGCCGCCAGATTCAAGGTTGACGCGCAGTACTGGTAGAAGTTTCTCGGCTGACCGCCTTGCGGTGGCATGAAGTGGTTTCGAGCGCGGAGCAGTCTTGCGTGTGACTGGTCTGCGGGATAGAGCAAATCGGCCTTGCGATCCAGAACCATCAGAGCATCTGCCGCGTCCGAGTCGAAGCTAACTCGCCGCGACAGCATTTGAACGATGTCGCTCTCGACGGCAAGTGCTTCTTCCTCGCGTCGCTGATGTGTCAAGGCCACCAGTTGCGTCGACAGCATTCGAACGACCAGATCGCCTTCGTCTGGCAACTTCCCTAGCCACTTCTGTAGGATCTTGCTAGCTTCCTCGCGGGTGTCGTATTGATATGCCTTGATCAGGCACATGGCCTTGATGTAGCCACCCTCTGCCTGGAGATGAAGTGGCGTTCGAGGGTCCATTCTGTTCAGAAGACCGAGCGCCCCTTTGAAGTCGTAGACCATGACCCTGTCCTGCGCCTCGCAGAGTAGGTTGAGTACGGCTGTGAGTCCGCCTTCGGCGGCAAGTTCGCACAGCGTACCTGCGTCAAGAGACGCTGACCCGTTTCGTCTGTCTTGGAGTAAACCGCAAACTGCTAGGACTGCTGCCGCCTCTTTGTCGCCAGCCGCAGTCAAGTGCCGCATTCTCGAGCGGTAGTCCCCGGGCCTGAGCTTCTTCAGGCACAAGGAGAATTGCCGGTGCAGTTCCTCCGTTTCAAACGTGCCCACCGGGCACAGGCTCTGATGAACAATTGCGTGGGCAAATTGCGTGGACTGCTGGCCGCGGCGCACAAGGTGCATGCCTTCGCCCGCTGACAGCAGCTTGCGGACCTGAGGAGGTTCACGCTCGAACAGGCACGCCAACTCCTGATCGGAGAAGATTGTCCCGATGACAGATGCGGTTTTGAGCATCTCCAACAAGTCTTTGCCCACGGGGCCCATTGCCTTCAGTCGGGAGACAACCAAGTTGGAGACGAAGTCGATCCCCGCTGTCCTGGACCAGTCGTCTGCCATTGAAAAGCTGTCCGTTTTCAAGTAGCTGACGAGTTGTTGCAGCACATGCAGGTGGCCACCGCAAATGCCGTGAATGGCTTGAATCACCTCTGCCGGAAACTGTTGCTCCAAACCCAGCATACCGAGAACTTGGGGAAGGTCGCCTTGGCCCGCGTAGTCCAGATAGTCGACTGATACACGCTCATTGACAAGTGATGCGAAGTCGACCGGAGGCGGATCTCCGGCCGTATGGATCGTCTGCACGACAACATAGCGTGCAGCCTGCAGGAACGGATAGGCATCATTGATTGTCCCGGAGAGCATGAGGCGCAACAGGGACACCGCAGCCTCGTCCCAGAACTGCAAATCGTCACAGACGATCAATAGCGGCTTCTTGCCGGCGATTCTTTGAAGGTGATACAGGATGTTCTGCTCTTCTGTCGAAAGAAATTGGTAGCGTTCCTTCGCGGAGTCCACCGCATGCGCGAAAAGCTTCTCGATGACAAATCCGGCCAGTGGACCGGCGAACGGAATAGCGGCCGCGCCCTTGGCCACGGCGCCAGATGCACTCTTGAGCAAAAGTTGCTTGCTCATGCTCGATTGGCTGACCGCGTGTTGGAAAGGGAAGTTACGCCGCGCTTTCTGGTACTCATCGCCTGGAGCCGTGACCGCCACCACGTCTTTCTCGGTCCACGATTGGATCAGCCGGGCGCAAGTAAATGATTTTCCGGAACCAGGCAATCCGACCAGCCCAACGAGCCGTTCGCCCCCGAGCCGGCGCATTAGTTCGGCGACCAAGTTGCCTTGCGAAAGGACGTTAAAGGACATTAATAATTCCTAGTTATCATCAGCTACCCCCATAAGCCCTCCTTAGCGCGCTGCGCAGACCCTGGTCCGTGACGTGAGTATAAATTTCTGTTGTCGATATACTTTGGTGGCCCAGCAGTTTTTGGACATATCGAATATCCAATCCAGCTTCCAGCAATTGCGTTGCCGTTGTATGGCGCAACATGTGAGGGGTGATGCGCCTCTCAATACCCGCGTTGCAGGCAAGATTGCCAAGCAGTTTTCTTGTTTTTTGGGTGGTAAAGGGTATTCCGGCTTCAGTAATGAACAGCTTTCTGGATTCAGTGGTTCTGGTTCGGCGTAGGGGCAGATACTGTGCCATCGCCTGATTCAGAATCGGTTCGAACAAGTACACCAGTCGCTGCCTATTTCCCTTGCCGTTAATTTTCAGACTGCTGTCCGCAAGGACAATATCCTCAATATCAATTTTTACTAGTTCACCAACTCTGATGCCTGTGGTTAAAAGTAACTTTATTGCAATTCCGGTCGAAAATTCTTGAAAGTTTCTATTACTTTCCAGATTGACGGCTTTGGAAAGTAGATTTATTTCTTCGCTACCCAAGGCGCGAGGCAAACGCTTTGGTAGGCGTATGCGTTCATGCAGGTCATCGAAAGGGTTGATGGAGATCAGGTTTTCCTGCTTTACCCAGCGGAAGAATAGCTTTATGCAAGCAATGCGACGCTTGATCGTGATTTCCTTGAGTCCGCGTTCTTCGCGCAGGTGTCGAATAAATTGACGCAGGTTATCCTTGTCAAGAGACGACAGATAGGTTTCGCGTTTGGCGTGGTTTTGAAAGTCCTCCAGATCGAAGGTGTAGGCTCTGAGCGTGTGTTCCGATAAGCTGACGGCGGACCGGCAATGGGATAAAAATAATTTGCAGGCATCTTGCAAGGTCATGGCATCTCCTTATAGGTTGTTGATTAGGTAAGAAACCGTGATGGTATAGATGCGCAGAAGTCTCTGGCATGGAATTGTAGGCGGTCGTCTAAGTCTTAGGTGGTTAATGCATTTTTTGTGGTGATGAGTGCGCCTTCGATGGCGGCATCTGTTGGCTGGTGTTGAACCAGAAACAGGAGGCGCAAGTGACATAGAGCTTGAAAGCTGATCCGCATGAACGCTCCGACGAATGATTGGTTTGACACAATGACTATTGTGTACGGATGCTTTATATATGCGTGGGGTCGGTGACGTTGCAAGTGCTGCAAATCTGAGATGGCAGCTTCTCAACGGTGATGTTCAAGCGTCATCAGTGCAGTGATCAGCCCATTTTCTGGAACTTATGGAAATAGTGCCGTAAGCTACTTCGACGCGTAAGTGCCACTACGCACATCTGTGCATAGGTGCCGAACAGCGCACTCGCAAACCACGAAAAGGAAAATCATGAAACCCCGGCTACTCCCCTCAGGATTACAGCGCGGGATTCCCTTCGTCGTTCAGGATAACTGGTCGCCTGAACAGGCTTTGGCCGTGATTGAGCTACTCGATGATTTACGCGAAGTGATCTGGGCACGTTACCAACTTCAATTGCAGGAACTGCTACGTGAGCAGCGTTGTACGGAAGATGAACCGAAATCCGTAAATATCAGCGAGACAGATCCGATGTTCTGACTATTCGGCGCATCTCATTACGATACAAAGCAAAGGGCACGAAAGTACCCTTTGTGCTGCCTGCCGTCAGAACCCGCAATTTGCGCCATATTTACACGGATTTACACCGCCGCCAACAGTGATTGGGTAGCAGAAAGAAAAGGTATGGTGTTGTGAGGTTGCAAGGTAGTGGGAAGAGGGCTCTGAATCGGTTAAGGCAAGTGATATTTCTGCTATACATTTCTGACCGAAAACGTGTCATCATTCTAGACTAGCAAGTATGGTACTTCGCAATAGTGGAGATAATTTACCTCTGGACGGAAGTGGTTTGACAGACTTCCTCCCAATAATAACAACCGGATTCTGCCTATGGATGCTTCCCAACTATCGGGGCAATGTGCTTCAAGTCCCCCCGCCAGCGCGTGGGTGCGTTTTTTGCGTTCGTACGGCCCTACGCCGAATAATTCCAATCTTTTTGACGAATACGTAACGGGTGCGCTAGGTCGGGCAAAGGTTCAGCCGATAACGCTCACTAGTCCGCAGCTTGACAAAATGAAGCAACGCATAGCGTCCGGATTGCCTGGCTCAATCCTAATTGCAGGAACAGCCGGCGACGGAAAAACTTATCATTGCCGCAGCCTGTGGACATCGTTAGGCGGCAACCCAAGAGATTGGGACGATCCATCTCTCGTAAAAAAACTCCCCCTGTCTGACGGTCGTTGCGCCATTTTTGTTAAGGATCTTAGCGAGTTAAGCGATGAGCTAAGCGATGACGCGTTGGGATTGTTGGAACGGTCGGTTCTTGGCTCGGAAGATTCAGAGTTTTTGGTTGTAGCCGCGAATCATGGACAAATACTCGAGCGCTTGCGTGACTTGGGCTTCCGGCAAGGCAGAGTTCATCCACTCAGAAAGCCTGTGCAGGATTTTTTCCTGCTATCCGGCCAAGTGCCAGATAGGCTTGCAATTTACGACTTGAGCAAAACAGCTCACCGACAATCTCTTGAAGAAGTTTTGTCCGCCATCGCCGGACACCCTGAGTGGGATAGCTGCATTAAATGCTCACTTCAATCTGCGGGACGTATATGTCCAATTTTTGAGAATCGCGAGCGTTTGCTTGGCGCCAATGATGGCGGGCGGTTTGTACGAAGGTTAGGGGACTTAGTGGAAGTCGCAAGACTCAATGGTTGGCATTTGCCGGTGCGCGATTTGCTCGCTTTGGCCGCAAACATGATCTTGGGGCATAGCGATGCTCGTGAAGGACTAATGGCCTGCGGCGATGTTGCTCGGCATCAAGATGCTGGAACTGCAGAGCACGGCAATCTTTACGACAACACCTTTGGGGTCAATCTTTCACGTAGAAGAGCTCTTGATCGCCCAGTGTTTAAAGCGTTGGCTTCTTTCGGAATCGGCGAAGAAACATCCAACGGCGCTGACGGCTTACTGGTCTACGGAGCCGATGATCAAAAGCTTGCGAATTCATTTTTCAGGCTGGTCGGCTCAGATCCGATATATGGAGCAACGCCCTCTTATTTGGCAGCGCAGCAGCATTATTTGGAGGGCGAAGAAACCGCTCGTTTAGAAAATGGGGCCGCCGAATTTTTGGGACGCTTGGCAGCTCAGCGGCGTAGGCTGTTTTTTACTTTGCCTGAAACGGAAACGGACTATCCATTTTGGGAAATGACTGCATTCCGATTTGCTGGCGACTATTTGGATATGACAGTGGCACTTGCACTGGTAGAGCGCAAACCCGTGAACGAAACGGTTCGCGCCCGTATCGTGCGAGGGTTGAATAGAGTCATGACTGGGCTTTTAATTGAAAATACTGATCGCATTTTTGTAGCGAGTTCAGGCGGATTTACCCAATCCAAGATCAGCGTCCTTTGCGACACGGAAGCTCCCTCCCGGCGACTCGGCGGGATTGGGATGTCGATAAGACCAGATGCGCAGACTGGGAGTCCGACGTTGGATATAGCTTTGGCACAGGGTTCAACCGGGTCGGTTACCTTTAATCTTTCACCCGTCCGTTTTGAGTTTTTATGCCGAGTTGCTGAAGGTTCTTTGCCAGGAAGCTTTTCGAATGAATGCTTGGAAGACATGTTGGCTTTCAAAGCCAAACTTTTGCGCAAAGCCGAGCTGCTTCGAGCGCTTCGTCAAAATGAAGACGAGGTAGAGCCGGGAGAGGAAGATGGTGCGCTGACACTAAGCTTTATTGAAATCGAGCAAAATGGCCATGCCTTTTCGCGACCTGTCACAGTAAGGATTGGCTCATGAGGAAGCAAATCGAAGGTGTTGACTTTGCAGTTGACGAACACATTTGGGGTCATCGTCTTTATGATGAACAACTTCCACATCTCGCTGTTTTGGAGTTTTTGGGCGTTCTTGGTTCGAATGTCAATAACCCGCTACAAGCAGCCCCGACTGAACGCGTGCGTTATCGTCCCCAAAGACAGATTAGATTGCGCGGGTTGCTATTCAATAATCCCTATGTTGAGTCTGTGCGCGAAAGGGCTATTCCTGACGAGGATAAATGGAAAGCATGGAAAGAGCTGTTTGCTGACGATGCAACGGGGCTTGGCGACGATGACATGAACTATCTGCAACAAGTATTTCTGAGCTTTGACGATTTTGCCAAGGCTATAGAATTGCTGCGATCGTCAGCGTTCGAAGCGCGGAGCAATAAGCGCTGGAGTTCAAAATTTGTTTTTCCGTTTGGCCCTGACGCCCTATACGAAGATTTGCGAGTTGACTCGGGCGGCGCTTCGAACGACCGCCGCTTTTTTGCGCGCACTGGCGAATTGATGTATTTGATGTTGTGCCGCGCAGCGCGAGGCCCTGAATTGGGGCAAAAACTTATTGAGCGAATTTTTAATTCCAAAGTTCCTATGAACAGGCTCGTTAAAGCACTTCAGGGCGAACCGCAGCTTGCCAATGATGCCCGGGATGTCGGCTACCTGCCATACACCTCCCATCCGCGCTTTGATCGCCTATGCGAAGACTGGCTGGCAATTCTTTCTCGGGACATGCCGATTTACGATGCTCTGGAGCATTTAATCACCAGCGCTGGGCTGAATCTTCTTATGTATTTCCTTGAGTGTTCGAAAACTCAGTCCGGTGATGCCGAACCCGTCGAGATTGTCTGCGAAATTGTCTCCCGTGAACGCACAAAAGTTAGGGCGCTTTCTGGTGACTCTTATCAAATTAACCAAGCGTTGTCGCTTAGAGCAGTGCGCACTGCCGTCGAGCAAATCAAGCTTACAGATGTATGGTCTGCTGCATTGGGATCAGAAGATCCTGAAGGGGAGTGTGCCAAATTGCTGAGGGCTTGGTTCCAATGGCCGCCGGCGTCTGGTGACGATGAATCAGATTATGAGCACATATCCGGTGATGAGCTTGTTCGCATGCTTGCCGAGAAGGCGCAGTCTAGGCACGAACAGCATTTTGGTAAGATCCATGCAGCGTGGTCTCGCGCAATCGGTCTTAGCTCACGGCGTTTGGCGAGGCGCACCCGCTATGCCCCAAATGACCGGCTTTTAAAGACTCTAGTTGTCACCATTGTCGATGAACGCATGCAGTTTGATGAATTTTTGCATGAGGTTCGCAGACGTTATGGACTGGTCATCGGCGATGCCGAGGGGGCTCACTTGGTTAGAGAAAAACAGGTTGACCAAGAGGCCCTTAGCGAAAATCGAGGAAACTTGGAAATGCGATTGGTTGGGTTGGGCTTGGTCCGGCGGCTCTCTGATTCATGCTCTTTTGTAGAAAACCCTTTTGGCTCCAAGGTAGATGATTGATGCTCACAGATAGAATAGTTGGGCGCGTTGGCGCAGATATCCTACAGCGCAGGCTTGCAGATTCAAGGCAGAGTGATGGCACGCTTCCTGATTCTGCAGCGCTATTCCGACTTGATAAGCTGGCTTCAGGACAAATTGCATCGATCGTGCGAGAAATTCTTGCCAACCCGGATCTTGCCGCGCGAGTGGATTTGCGCATTCCTGCTGGGCTAGTAGAAGATCAGGACCTGCCAGAGGAAGCACTTACGACGCAGAATGCTGGCGCGGTTCGCAACGCAGGAACAACCAAAGAAGCATTGCTGACCGCTAATGGCAACGAACACAACCTAGCGGATACGTTGGGCCATGTAACCGCTCTTGGTGCTAAAGAATTCAGGGCAAACGAAGAGGCATGGGTCGGGGCAACATGTCATGTGGCGTGCATTACTCCGAGCCTTGATGACCGCGCTGTATTCCGTGCGGCACTAAAGGGGCTGATGGCAGCTGCCGAATTGGCGCTCAACCAGCTAGGCGATTATTGCGCGCTGATAAGCGAGGCAATATCTACTCATGGTTTGCCAATTCGCGATGCTATTGGCTGGGCGCTGCCATTCGTTGGGCTTCCAAGAGATACATCACTGTTTTCCAATGCTAAGACCTACGGACAAGCAGTTGGCCCGTGGCGCAAAGCATTCGAAAAGTTATTTTCAAATCGCGCTCCATTGTTAAATCGGTTGCGGTCCAATGGTCAGCCTCTTGATCAGGAGGAAATGCGCCAGCGACTAGATGAAAACGCTGACTTTATCGCCGACCACGCTCGTGCTGCTCTTGAAGCGTTCATCAATGCTCCTCCTGGCGATGAGCAAACTGCAGCAGAAATTGCGGCGCTGGAATGGGAAATGGACGGTGTTCACTATATCTTCGACAAGCCAAGAGAGCGTCAGCAGGGCTTGGCAGATTCGACTGTTCATTTTTTTGATCACGACTGCGACGATTCGGATGTTCTTGATCAACGCTGGCGCAAGCACCTTGAGGAATTGAAGACCAGAGAGCGCCGATCAGATTGGAACGACGATGACGATACTTTCTTTGAGCTTCATCGTCGGTACATCGAGCAAAATTCAAAGCTGCACGCTCAATGGGAAAAGGTTGTCTTCGGCAAACCGATCGAGTGTTACGACTTCTTCGATGGATTTTCCAGTGCAGCTCATCGGTTAGTGGTTAGAGCTGGGGAGCCAAAAGGTGATCGATTCTTGCGCTTTACCATCTCGAAAGGGCGCAAGGAATGGCGCGAGCGCTTCAATCATGATGTCGGCGCGTTCTTCTCGGCTATGTATCGTGGGCTCCAGGAGTTAATGGGCGCCAAAGTAGAATGGCGTATAGAACGAATGGGGGCTGCGAATTTGCCAGATCCCTTGTTCAACTACCCAGCTTTCTTCAAGAAAGAAAAAGAAATCAGGGGCGATAAACTCAAACCTGTTTCTTCGCTTGCCAAAAATGCTGTTCAAATCAAGTTTGAAGTGGCTCTGATTGAACGGATTGGCGAACATGAAGTGATTCTGGAGAAGACGCAATTGCTTTGGGTCTATCGCCCGGAGTCAATTGGCTTGTCTTTTGTCGACGATATGCTCAGGCTTAAGGAAAAGGGTTCCATCGGTTGTACCGATGTTCCGCGCCGCCTTGTAAGCAAAAAGGGTGGCGTGCAAAGCGTCTCGTTGCTCGACACTGGAACATTGGAAGCCACTTATTCGCGAGATGCAGGTTCACTGGTCCCGCCACCCAATCGGTTGCGCAGCCTGCGTGCAGAAATCAAGCGACGAATCGACGAATTAGCCTCGGATGGACGGCTATCCAATGAACAGCGTGATGAGCTGCGCGCTGCATGGGACTGCTTTGAAGCAGACTATATTCAAGCACTGGATGATTTTATTGGCTCGGGGCTTCATGGCGAAGCGGTATTGCGGCAAGCAGAGTCATTTGGCGCGCTGTTGCGCACAATGGCGATCCATGCAAGGGGTGACGTGTGCCGTTTCAAGCTGGTTGCCGAAGTTTTGTCTGTAGGCACAGTTCGGGTTTCTGGCGAACAGTCTTGCCTGATTATTCCGCCATGGCATCCAGAGAGAATGAAAGCACTGGCCGTAAAAACCCGAAGAGTCGCAGGGCTTGTGACGCATGTGTTAAATAGCAGCAACGTCTTGTTTGGCGATAGAGGGATTTTCTTTCGCGAATTTTCGGAGGAACTTGCGCATCCGTTCTACCCTGAAATTGCTATGGTTCAGCGCGGAGGCGCGCCGATCCTCGTTTCGGAGACCAGCACGGTCAATGGTTATAGCCTTCTTGAGCAGCCAGTGCGTGGAGAAAAGGATCAATTGACGGATGTCGATCCATGGGCGGCGGCAAAGCAGGTGCGCGAGCTGCTGGAGCGTTATATTGGGTTGCAACCTCACGAAGCATCCAATCTCAGCGTCTTGCTCTACAACGCGGATGCGGCCGAATTACCGCTTGCCGTTGTGCGTGAACTTTCTAACATGCAAACGGAAACTGGTTTTCAATGCAATGTTTCCATACGGCATCGCGATCCGGTAAAACTTAGGCGTGTATACGCGGAGCTTGTGACAAAAACGGGAGATGATCCTGATTTGCCGATTGTCAGCGAGACGTCTGAAAACTTTATGTCAAAGCTGCGCATCTCGGTGGCGCCGCCTTCATCGACTCCGCCCAAGACCAACGATGGATTTCGGGCGTTTGATGTCGCGTTTCTTCATGATGTGGTCGCAAGAACTGCGGTAGTGGAATGGATTCCTGTGGATTGGACAAATGAACGTTCAAGCTTAGAGCACGCGCCATCCCGTTGGTCATATCGAAGCGTGTCGGGTGAAAACGAACTCAAGTCCACGACATTTTTAACTTGTCCTAGGCAAACCGCATCAGGCTGGGCATATATTGGGGCAATCGCCTCCGTTGTTCGTCAAACAGATGCGCCCGCAGGATCACATTTTTTGCCATCCCGCCGCATTTCGTTACAAAACGAAACGTTACGCGGAACACTTGATGACGCGCACGCGTTGGCTGAATGGGTGGCGACTTACGATGAGCTGCTTGATAAGCGGCAGCTGCAAGCAAACGGCGTTACGGTAGTTAGGTATCGCAGGGCATCCACCAATGGTCGCAACATGATTGTCAGCTCGACATCGGAGCTTCGGTTGTTAGGTGTGCTTGCGCGGCGCAGATTGAGTGAGCTAGGCCTACCTTTTAACGCTGATGAAATGGCTGATTTGGCTGATAGGGTAAAGAAAGACGCATTGTCTGTTTCTGGTGATATCGTTCTACGAGCGGCTAAGCGCGGCGTTTCCGCAGGGGAAATGATTGGACTTGTGATGAGTCGCTATCTTCTCGAACAAGAATTCAAGGTGATTTCCGGCTCTGGAGCAAGGCCAACGTTTAGCGTCTTCTTTTTGCTAGATGACTATGCGGACTGGCTTGCGCAAAAAGAAAACCGGATTGCCGATATTCTTGGCTTGTGCGTTGAGGAAACTGAGGACGGTCCTCGTTTGCATGTGGCCGTTGTCGAATCAAAATATGTTTCGGCTTCTGGCGCAGCAGAGGCTCGACGTTCTTCGAAAGCACAGCTTATGGCCACGCTTTCAACGTTCCGCGCAGCACTGTTTGGTGATCCAGGGCGCTTGGATCGAGATGTGTGGTTGTCACGACTGGCAGATTTGTTAATTGATGCCGACATCCCACCTGGCTGCTCAGGCTTGTTGGAACGTGTTAGGGCTAAGTTGCGCGATGGCGAAGCTGAAATCTCATTGCGTGGTTACTCGCAAGTCTTTGTGCATTCCGCTGATCCGGCGGCTGCTAATTCTGGATCCGAGCAAGTTTTAATCGATGAGACTGACGGAATCCAAGCTTGGCAAGAGGTCTTTGACCGACCAGAGCTGCGTCGTCTTGTTGAATCCTATGCACGCAACGAAGATCCATCCTCAATTCGGTCAATTCTAGGGGTGGCTCAGCCATGGATTTCAGCGCATCCACGGCTACCAGCACAGCGTGTTGCATGGATAGACATGGTGGAGCAGCTTGCTTCCAGTGGTGGATCTGTGGTCGAGTCTAAGGAGACTCCACAATCGTTCGTCTCAGTTCCTGTTCAACAACGAAATCAGTCTGAGACGCCTGTTAATGTTGTTCAGCCTTTGGAATCAATTGAGTCAGCGTTCGCATCATCTGGATCAAAGCTTTCTGAGCTTATCTCCGCAAAGGCAGCCGTACTTTCGGCTGATATTGATGAGCGTGAAGCATGGGCAGATGAAATAACTCGTAAACTTAAATCCGCATTGAACGGATATGGCCTTCAGGCATCCGTTTTAGGGACTCGACTTACTCCAAATGGCTGCTTGGTCAGGCTTGCCGGTTCGGATCGGCTACGCGTTGAAGATATTGAATCAAAACGGACACAGCTGTTAACAACCCACGCAATCAATTTAGTTACAGTACAGCCAAAACCTGGTGAGATTGTCGTCACGATTGCGGGGGCAAAGAGACAGTCTGTTTCGCTTTGGGATTTATGGGCACGCAGAAGCATTAACAGAAATTCGGCTGGCATTAACACCTCGTTTATTCTCGGATTGCAAGAAATAAATGGGGCACTGCTATATCTTAATTTAGGTAGCGAATTCGGCGGACTCTCGGCGCATGAGCCACATTCACTAGTTGCTGGAGCAACTGGAAGTGGCAAGTCTGTACTCATACAAGCCTTGCTTCTTGATATTGCGGCAACTAATCCAAAAGAACTTGCTCAGATCGTCTTGATCGACCCAAAGATGGGTGTCGACTATTCGGCTCTGGAAGATTTGCCGCATATGCGTGAACTGATTGTAACGACAAAAGAGCGAGCGACAGAAGTGCTGGGCGCGCTCGTTGAGGAAATGGAAAACCGATATAGATTATTTGCTGCTGCTCGCGCTCGTGATTTGGCGACCTTTAATGCAAAATCTGCTCCATCAGACAAATTGCCAATGGTATTTCTAGTTCATGACGAATTCGCTGATTGGATGTTTGACGATACCTACAAAGGTGCGGTTAGCGCGGCTGTTCAAAGGCTGGGTGTTAAAGCACGTGCAGCCGGCATTCACTTAATATTCGCGGCTCAGCGGCCGGACAAAGACGTCATGCCGATGCAGCTGCGAGAAAACTTAGGTAATAGACTTATTCTCAAGGTTGCTAGTGAGGCTACTTCGAAGATCGCCCTTGATCGGCCTGGCGCAGAGCTGCTGCTGGGCAAGGGGCATCTAGCGGCGAAACTTAATGGTGAGCAGGGGCTTGTGTTTGCGCAAGCACCATTCTTATCAGACGACGACATTTTAGATGCAGTATGTGCAATAAAGAACGATAACTCGATAACCGTTTATTGAAAATAGCCAAAAGAATGACTGACCTGATATCAGATGGGATCTCGTGTGAACGCATCCTTCTGGCTATCAGAAAGATTGAGAGTGGTGTGCGTATTCTGCTGAAACCCGCCAACCATAATGTTCGCAAACACGCCGCCTATAATGACTAGGTGCAGGCCAGTGAAAATGGTGTAAAAGCGCCACTTGTTGTCTGGGCGAGTGTAAAAACCAAATGACGGTTTTTTGCCGTGCAATAATGATGGGTAATGGCACGTTTGTCCAAAAGCAGTCCATCGCTATTTCCCTCACTTTAGTATGGCAGGCAGCTGTGTTCATATACACTCAAAATGCGTGGTTGTTTTGAGATAACGACAGACCAAATTCCATTTATTTTTCATAGAAAAAAACGAAATAAGGAGAGCATGATGGATCAAGATGCATTGAAAATTGCAATCAAAGAAATTGCGGACAAACACTGGGAAATGAATCAGCAGCCAATATTGTTGAGCGAGGTCGCACCAATTCTTATGAAGAAAGCGGAGGGGGGCGACTACCGGACTTTGCTTGATGGAAAATCTTTAAAGATGTTCATCAAGGACACGGGGGATAAGCATGGCTACCGATTAGTTGTGCACCCCACACAAGATGCTAAAGTTGCGCTAGCTCCCTTGAGTTCAATATTTGAATTCGCCGTCGCTGTCACTGAAAAATTGCCGAAGAAGTTCGAAACCATCCGCAGGAGTGAAAACAAAGTTGCTGCGCTTTTGGAAATTCTATCGGTTCTGCCGGAAGATGAGTTAGCAAAAATTTCGATTCCAGTTTCGGCTCTCGTGAAACTGCTCAAATAAATGAACGTGTTAGTGTGCTTGATATCATCCCTAGGCAACGTTGCAGAAGTTGTAGCGCGTCAGCGAGAACGGTTAATTCCGCAGGATTTATTCAAGAAGAAAGGCCCTGACTATCCCGTAAATTTCAAGGTTTCAGTCTACAACCCCAATAAGGAAAGCATAAGCTTTGAAAAATTTCTGCTGCGCGAGGCTAAGACTAGCGAAGCTGTGATTCTGCTGGTTGAAGAAATACACTCGTGTTTGGTGGTACCTATCGAAAATGCCGTTTTTGCCGCGACCTTCGATGTAAAAGATGAAAGAGTCAGTAATTTCAAGAACTTTTTTGGAAACCATTTTTCTCAACTATTTCGGAATTTTTTTGTCGTAAAAACTTTAATGGACGATGCAGAAAAGCTGCAGGCGATGATTCTTCCCCTCCGAAATTTCGATGCGCCTGCATTACGTGAAATGGCTCGGTTATCGCGTGAAAACAGCAGATGCGCCAATTTCACTCTGCCTTTGGAGGTTCAGCTCGCGGAGATCGTCAAGCTAAGAGTCCCGCGCAAAAAATCGAAATCCCCACTTAAATACTTTGTTGACCAGAAGGGAAAGCACTTTGTATATGGCTACGAAAATCACGCCAGTATCGACACCGGAAAACCACACGTCGCGGCATGTGAATTCAACGGACACTTCAGATTCGGGAAGAGGATAGATCCACGTCGCCATTACAATGTGAGCTTCGGTGACGGGGACACGACACATATTTCTGGAGATTTTCCAGATTGCCATGGGGTGGTACACACAGTCCCCAAAAAAAGCCATCTCAATATGTTTGCCAACGATTTTTACTAGCCGAAATGAATAAGGGAGATCAATTTTGATCTCCCTTAATGATTGGTTATCTACCGCAATTTTCCATCCGCAGAGGCAATAGACGTTAGAGCTGCGCGAAAAATTTGAAATTACCCTCAAATCTTTTGGTGCTTTCCGGTCTATCGGAACCTTCACTTACCTATTTGATCCCCAAATTTTTGTATTGGTGTTTCATTATAGGCCGCAGACAAACTCTCCAAAATTGTGGCTATTGGACTAAATAAGTCGGACGGCATGGAGCGTAGATAATATTTTTATTATGCCATAAGATGATCTATCTTCCTAGTGAATTCACCTCGGTTCACCTCGGTTTTGTCTTTGCCACTAGAATGCACTGCACATCAACCAGAGTATAAGGTATTCCGCCAATATGAAAACGAAGCAAAAATCAGTTTATTGATCTCGTACAACCAATACAAGCGCACCATGCTTCTGCATATCCGTTTTTAATGATTCGGTGTCGGCTGGATTGCGCGCTATAAGACCAATAATGTGTTGAACCTCTTCTCCATTCGCATCTTTACCAATACATGTCATAGTGGTGTATCCATTCTTGTTAACGTCTGGCACGTGCAGCGAAGCTGGAAGGGTGGCTGCATTCTTAAGTCGCGTAAGTGTTTCCTGAGATTTTTGATGTATGGTGTTCTTATCGATGCCTACAATAGCCAAAGCTAGTTCGTCAATTACAGCTTCACTCAGCCCAAGCCGTGAGATAGAGTTTCCGTCTTTGTCGCGCCCCATGTAGCAGACCCCACCCTCTAGTTGCAGGGTCGGCAACACTAAAGGCTGCAACTTTGACTCAATATTGAACGTATACGCTTCCACTGAAACAGCGAACGTGGCTGGCATCTGAGCAACCAACCCGACACGTCCAAGGTCGGCCAGTAACTTCTGTTGTAATTCAATCGCATGAGTTTCACGAAGTCGAACCAGAATTTTGTGAGTTCCGCCATCTGCGAGTAGTGCATTCAACTCCTCCCGTCTAAGCGTTTGGATGTCTTTAAGATCCCAGCGAATCCACATGCGACGATTATCTGGCAAGATGACGATAGGGGTCTTGGTTCCGGCGGACTTGTATGTCCATGCTTTGGGTGAGAGTTGCTCAAACTTTCCGCTAATCATCAGCGCTTGACGGAAGTCAGATCGCGCAAGATCGCATGCAGGTGTCAATATTACGAGCACGTCCGAATCGACGGGGGGTGGTGTAGCACCTGCTACTGGAGTTTGCAGCGAAGTACGTTTGACGAGAATGTCTCCGAATGCTACCGGCGCACCTGACTCCGTACCCGGCACTTCAAGTCGCTTCGGGTTCTGATAGATAGTTTGGTACACAAGCTGCTGCAAGTCAGGTGAGCCAGCAATGTAGGGTGGCGGATAGGAGTCAGGCTGAATCTTATTTAATTCCTTTGCGGCCAGGATTGTTGCTGCATCGTGTTCAATTTCGTGCTGTAGCATTCGATCAAACACATCCAGCGCATAACTGCCAAGAGGCTGGCCTTCAAAGTTCAGAAGCAATTGTCGGATCTGAGCGTAGTCAGCAAGATCTAGGCGTCGTATTTTTGTAAGAAATCGAGATTTTGCTTCATCCAGTCCAACGTCCCAACTATGAAGAAACGATGCGAGGCGCAGCGAATCTTCATTATGAAGTGCTAATCTGGTGAGCACTTGGCTAAATCGTGTTTCGTTGATGAGATCATTCTTGCTTAAAACTCGGAACATGGCACCAAGCAAGTGAGCCTTGTCTCTGAAATACGCTTTTTTATCTGCAAGTCGGGGGCTGCTTGACATTAAAATCACCAAGGGAGGTGACACCTCCCTTCCTACGAGTAAATTTTTAAGTCGATCCAGCGAAGCCTCAAGGTCTGAGTCATTTTGGGCAGAACCAAGAAACAAATCGGCAAAAATGATGGAAACAGTTTTTCCAATATCTGGAATATTCCGACCGGTTGGTATAGTTTCTATACCAACCGCACGTAGCGCGGCTTCCAGTTTTGACAAGAAAGCTTTGTCAGTCTTGGACGCTTGGTTGTATTCTTCGAAGAGAGGCAGACTCAGTTCCGGTCGCAGTTTTTCGCGCAGGCCCCAAATTGTTGCAACAAAATCGTTCGATGACTTAAGTTCATCAGCATCGATCTCATCGTACCTAGGAAATACTTCAACAATGAGAGCCTTATCATCCTCCCCGACATCTGCGAAGAAATTTTCCCAAGCTGCCCCTTGTTTTACCAAGTCCTGGGCCGTTGGCACATCGTCATAACCGTCATCGACAATAAGTGCGGTCGTCAGCTTACGATCAGAAAGCAATTCGTTGAGATTCATTTAACTGTTACTCCCTCAGGTAGCTCAAGCACGAATTCATGAAGGCGCTTGGTGTCTGCGTCCGCTCGCGACGATAGAGTAAGTTTGCCACCCAAATAGGACGCATTCTCACGAGCAATATAAAGACCCAGTCCTCTTCGTTTGCTTTTTTCTTTCATGGACCAGAAAGGTCGAAACACTTTTTCTTGATTTTCTATGGCGATACCGCGACCGTTATCACTGAAATAAATTACCATCGGATCAGTATCTATCTTGATGGATATTATTGGTACATAGCGAGTTTCTCGTGATGCACGCATTTCCATCCAATAGATGGAGTTGGAAATAAGGTTCTCCAGTATTTGAATCAGCATTCCCTTCACCACGCGTATCCGAACAGGGGAGCTGGGTGGCTTGAAATTGAGGTTGATGCTGTGTCTCCGAAACTGTGCAGCATGTCCTATTTTGAGTTCCTCAATCAGTTCTCCAAGATCAAATACCTCCGAGCGCTGCCGTCCGGACACACTGAGCTGATCTAGGACGCTAAGCCGTTTGGATACGCTCTTCATTTCGATGCGTAGTGTATCCAGCTTGCTGCGTATCTCTGGCGGCATTTCCTTGCCACGAAGCGCCTCGATCGCTTCCAGCGCACTTTCGGACGCACGTGCTAATTCGTGAGCGACAACCTCAACCATAAGGCCGACACCGGCCATTTGAACCATCTGCCGCCCATCGGCCTCTACCTCATCAATACGTTGTTGTGCACGTGCGGCCAAGTCTTGGAACTCTGCAAAAGCCTCCTGTAATTCGTCAACAACGTCCTCATGTCCCTTTGGTAATATCTTACGTACACGACTGAGCGCGACTTTAGCTCGTGACTCTAGCTTGCTGACTTCCGCCTTCACGTCACCTAAGTCAAGGGGCAGATGTTTGTGACGCCGATCAACATCTTTCATAAAATCCCAAAACAGCACTTGAATTACATGCTGGAGCAAGGTAATGAATACTTGCTGTTCGGGTGTCGTGCGGAGGCCCTCACGATTCGTCTGATCCAAGAGTTGTGGGTTGTTGGTGCGCGTGATATTAATGTGGCCGACAAATTGCATCTTGTTAAGTGTGTAGCCAGAACGCCCCATTGCGCGACGATCAAGTCCCAGCCAGTCGTCGTCGTCATCGCCGTAAGGAAAGACTCGGAATCCGTCGCGAAACAACAGAATGCCGGACCACTTTTTTTGAAGTTCTCGGACAGCGCGTTGATCCCCTATAGAGTCAATTCGTGCTAAGCGCTGACGGTTGTACCAATAGACCTGAAAATCGAAATCACCAACCGAAGTCAGTGCCGAGAGAGGAACGGCTTCCGAAGTTCCGATAACCGCTCCCTCAATGTCAGGTAATGTGAGGTTCGTTACATCAATTTCGTGTGGGTGCGGGAAGCCGAGGTCAAAAGCTTCGAGCGTGACGCGCAAAACAGGCTCGCCGTTGAGTATGCGGTATGTACCTTTGAAGCCTGCGTGTGCATGCTCTAGCAGATGCTTGTCCATCCACGGGATGTTGACGCGACTGCCATTCCAAAGTAAAGCGATACGCGGTTTGGATTTTTGATCTACAAAGGGATCAGTAATACGTGCAAAATCGAACTCTGCATACAACTTTAAACGGTTCTCTGTCCAGTCTTCAGTGAGATCGCTAATAGTGAGAACCGTACCACTCCAAGCGGTACTTGGCTTCATTCCATCGGTGAAAGCCTTTACCGGCACATCTTCGATCATTGCGTCAAGATTCGCGAACTCTCGCCAGTCAATTTCTAACCGGTTCATCGCTGTGTCGGTCTGCTTTGCGGTCTCCAGCTTCAAATGCTCGCCGAGCCGCATGGCCGACAAACGTCCGATGCCTTTTTCACCTAGATAGGGCGATTTGACACTTTTTGCTTCAATCGCTTGATCGACTTCCCGTTTTCTGGATGGTGTGCCAATCACCAAGTAATTCTTTTTCAGTTCCTCAAGCGACATGCCTGAACCTGTGTCGGCAATTTCAATCGTGTTAAGACTCCGGTAAGCGGCATCAAGCTTGCCCAAAAATTCATCAACGCTTTTTGGTGTTCCAAGACAATCTCGGAATGCCTTCACTAACTCGGGATCGGCGGCTGGATCAAGTTGTAAAATCGTCAAATCTAACAGACTCGCAGTGGTTTCGGCCTGCTCGTTGCGCGACACGTTCTGGTAGGCATCAGACGAGGCGATTGATGAAGCTTTGCTGCGCATGCGCAAATAACTGTTCCGGCGTAGAACGACTTTGAACCTGATTTCAACGCCATTTTTAGACCTGGCATCGAATGCATTTTTTATCAGTTCGTAGAACGCAATGGTGTCGGAGCTGATAAGTTCAGACCCTAGTTCTAGAACGGTTCGTGCGGATATCTTAAACACGCGGGAATACCTGACCAATCATTCCAACCGAAGAGGGCGTGTACAGCAATGCAAGTGCTACGTCTTCAACTTCACGTAAACGCTCTGAGGTGTGATGATAATTTCGCAGATGCATGAGCTATCTCCCTATTTAAAGCTTCCATTGTTAAAAAAAGATGTTGGATCAACAAGCGCAGTCGCGTTATAAAAGTTACTTATGACAAATCAGGCATGCTCCACCACCCTCATCCTCACCATATAAGTCATCAATATCTATGTTACTTTGGACTGGCCGTAGCGGATTAACTGGGCGTTTGCTCAAATCTCGCTGCCGCCTACGCTCATAATCTTCAATTATCTGGTTTGCTCGTATAGGGTTTTCGAGGTCACTCAGAGGCCCTCCCTGTGTCCAGGTAAAAGGCGAGCCGTGTTCCAACGCACTTTTCTCATAGTTCTTGGCTTCTTCAAATGCTGCTGGATGACGTTCTTTTAAGCGAACCCATTCAATTTTTTGTTGATAAAAGCAAAACGTACATCCGCTGCGTGATCGCCACTCATAATACTTTGGATAGCCGACACCTGAAGCTTCTAAAATATCCATGACCCCCTGCTTATCTATACCATCCTCTCTGAAGGGGAGCTTCACGATTAAGTTATCTTCATTTGAAATATACCCCTGGCGGTATTCTTCATCAGATCGGATCGCAACATAACTTGTTACGACATCTCCTGCTTTGAGCATTGGATTAACCCATTGCTTAAATGGTAATAACTTAAGCTGCCGAGTGCACCAGCGAGTGTGAGGAGAGGGTAAAAAGTGATTGTATTCTCGTAACCAGAAATCAAAATCACGAGTAGGATTAAGGCGCAGGATAGGCTTCCCTAGAAAACCTTCAAGTCGTCCAAGAAAGTCATAAACTTCCGGCAACTCTTTCCCTGTGTCAGTAAAAAAATAATCAATATTCAATTCAGGATGATGTTGGCGCATGTATACCGCAAGGGCAGCGCTATCTTTACCCCCAGAAACTCCTAGAACATGACGTTCCATCCTCAGCCCTCTTTTCTTTGGTCTATGGCTTGAGTGCCAGCCTGAGCAAGTGCAGCAAGGAATACCTCGGGCCTAACATTATTCATATGAGTCATAATTATTTCAGCCAAATCACGAACGTGACTCTGTTCTTGCTCAGAAATATCGAACGACTCTGAGACTGTTTTTCCGTCTTTACCAGTTCCGAAAACCACGGCTATCGCCTGCCTTGTTGGATTGCGATCACGTACTGCTGCGAGTACTTCTACCTGGCGGAATCGCAAAGCCAAGTCGGCAAGAGAAATCAATGCAACATCAATATCTTGATCATTCCAATCGCGAGATGGCTTGTTGATAGCTAAGCCCAATAAACTCTCGTAATATTCTCGTTTATTCTCAAATGTTGCTAACCGAATTGCGAAACCGTCTAATCTCAAATCACCAGAAATGCCAGAGACAACTTTGGCGCGATGCTTGATTAACGATAAGTCATCAAATTCAGCATCAAGAGCTACTAGCATTTTTGAAATGACTCTGCGCAACATCAAATCGTATGCATCCGTCATTTCAGAAAGAGATGCACCGAGTCCTTCAATATATTTATCGACCTCCCCCCCGAATAATAATGGGAGGTCGATAAACAGCACTTTATGAGGATCGCTAGCCCGTAGGAGTACATCACGAATCTTGCGCGTTGTATCGGATATGCTTGTAGTTCTCTGCGCCCAAACAGGCAGTCCATACACAATAGAAACTAGTGTTCTCGCTGAATCCAGTGGGTCTAGATGGCTAGTTCGCCCAAGCCTATTTTGCATTTGCTTATTCAGACCTTCCAGAATATCGCGATGATATTCATCAAGTTGAACATGACGGAGAGAAATGCGTGATGGCTCTTGCAACGCTTCGTCAATATCAGCTTCTTGCAACTCAGGTACAAACATTCCATTTTTGTAGACAGCCACGCGATATTTATTTGCTAAAACGAAAGCAAGCATGAGTATTGGCAGAACACCCTCACGAATACCAAACGGTGGTTTTGTCCACAGTTGATAGAGTGAGGACAAATCTATTCGATCACCCGTTCCAAATATTAGCTGATCTGCGGCAGCCCACGCTTTTACAAACGTTTTGCTCTTTCCACTGTTCTCGGGTGGTAGAAAGGAAAATTGCCCTGCTTCATTTTTCCGGTATAAAGAAGTTGATCCTATCAAAGTATGAAAAAGTCCTGCTTCTGCAGGAAAGCCTTCGAAGCCCAAAGCTGCGAGCCCTTCGTTATTAAGCATCGCATATAATAATTCACGCCTCGCCTTGGAGCTACTTCCAGAGGGTTTGTCGCGGTTTATCAACTCGCTCAAAATAAAAGGAGTATCGACATATAATTTGTCAGCCAAATCAGATGCTAAGGACGAGAGTCCGATTTGACCCGGATTGGGCAAATACTCACCGTTGAGATGCCAATTTGCGTTAATGAAGGCGTCTCTAAGTTCATTTTCTAACTGCGCTCGAATTGTAGATACACGCCCGCTAATTTCTCTCCTGGCAACAGCGTCACCATCAAGCTCTGGATGCTGTTTTCGGACAGTTTCAATGGCCAGCAACTCACGCCCTAGCTCCCTGACAATTTCCCCATTTTTTGAAGACCCAAGCACAACTGGGTATACAGAACATTTTTTAGATGCAATCTTACTGCGATTATCTAATTGCTGAATTGTTGTATCTCGATCAGGGATTGCCAATACAAATTGGCCAAAACTACCATCTGATGGTTCAAAACTTGTAACCTGCGAATCAAGTTCTGATACCTGGCACAACGCAACCTTCATCCAGCGCAATGTCCCGTGAATGTAGTAGTGCCGCTTTGCGATAACGGGAAATAAGTTGCTGAGTTTAGTCAACGTTTTAAGATTTGGATCGCCAATAGATCCTAGTGCATCATTCACAGCCGAATCAATATCAAAATCACTACCCGCAAACACTCCCCACGCGCCTAAGTGCTTGCGATGAACAATAACGGACCAACCGCGAAGGTCTTCTAGTGCAGTCTCGATACTAGTTTCGGGATGCTCTGGCAAGCATGAATAAAGCGTTTCATTATCCGCCGCAAGACCAGACCCGTTTCGAAACAGTTCGATTAACGCAATGGTCTTCGTTAACTGCGCATGTATTGAGCGTCCCTTGGCTTCCGCACGCTCTACAGCTTCTGCTGCCTGGGCCCATCTATGCCCGTCTGGCGAGGCGAGAATCGCTGTTTCAAGATTGATTCTGAGGTAGTCCCAATAGGTAGAGGGTAGGTACAGGCTCTTTTCATTAGCGGTGGTTGACTGTAAAAAGTCCATGAACCCTTTCGGTTCAACTGAAACAAGAAAGCCAAATGTACTACGTTCATTCTGCCCAAAACGACGTTTTGAAATCGGTCCTAGCAGGGCTGCGGTGGCAGGGTGCAATGGCCAGCAATTATCAAGCCTTGCCCAAAAATCAGGATTTACGGTTGGCCTGCGCATTTTTATTGAGAGCGCGATTTTCTTCGACAGCGATTTTGTCCATGGATGCGGCAAGCTTGTATCAATGGCCTTGCCGGTAAGCTCTACCAACTCATCACTTCCCGCTATGAGCGGAATATCAACAAATCGCCCCTGTATCTTTGACCACTCTTCACGAGCATCGCGCCCCAACTTGGTTGCATATTGCTCGAATGCTTGATGAAGAATGCCAACAACTACCAATTTTCCACGGCTACGGCTAGCCATCTCAGCCAACTCTTGGTAAAAGTACACATCGTCCCCATTGTGTACCGCAGACTCTAGGAATTTACCTAACTCGTCAATTACGACCAAAACCCCTGCATTCTCCCCAGACTCGGCTTCTCTCACTAATATTTCCAGCAAATCTGCGGAAGTAACATTGGCAATACTTTTGTTTTGCGATTCAGCGGGGAGTGATTTGGTAAGTGCTCGATATAGTTCTTGAACAACGCTAGTTCTTCTACCTACAACAGGGATAACCAGCCAGCCATTTTTACCTGAATTGAATGCTTCCAAAACCAAGTTGTCATTGTTTAGGCCGAGCACATGCTGGGCAGTTTCACGAATAGACGGTTGATGATGTACCAAGGAACAAAGTGCCAGTGCAAGGGATGACTTTCCTCCGCCATAAGGCCCTGTCCATGTAAAAGCCCTCTGCTTAGTTTCTAAAATCTGGCGCGCAGTACCCTCAAGAACAGCTCTTGCAGTTCCTTGGCAAATATATCCCTGCAGGCCGTCTTCCCGACCAAAATCTGTATCTATTCTTATCGATCGTTGAAACTGCCTAGAGATGCTAACCACATCTGCTAGTACCTGAATAACCTTGGCCTTCATGCTTTACTCCCAAGAACGTCTATTGGAGACATTGCGCCATTTACACAAACAACGTGTCGCAGACCTGCGGTATCAGACCACACATATCTCCGATGAGAAATCGCCTCAAGGCTGATGAGTCGCTCTGCAATTGAATTTTCATCCAGCTTAAAAACTCGCCCGGGGGAACCGGGATCATACGCAATAGACTCAAAGGATAAGGTATTCTGATTAGGAGCAACACATTTCCAAAATTCAATAAGGGCGTATAGAAACACTTCGTCAGGAAGAGTCGATTTAGCCCCTCGCCGAAACTCATACAGTCCGTCTGTGCTCATTTGGATCAACCCTAACTCCCCAAGCATCGGCTCTGCAATGTCTTCCATTGTGGCATTTCTTGACTTTGGAACATAGCTCCTCAGAAACACCTCAATATCACGATCCAGTGAATTTTCGGATACCTTTATCCTCGGTGTTTTTTCATCAAGATACTCAATCAAGCCTTCTTTAACTTGCTTTGCGGAAAAGCTTTGTTCGCTTAAATGATTAAATACCCAGTACCAAGTTGTGGCGCGGGGAATAGCTTCCGTTCGTCCCGCCAAATTCCAGTGCATGAGCCAAGAGGTTGCATAATGTTCGCAGTAGGGATCTAGCCCATCATTAGCAAATATTTTTTTACCGAGGTCTGTTGCTATATGCCCACCACTTTTGCTTTCGATAATCCCACAAGCAAGAGCCCAATGACGAATTGAGCCAACCATGTTTTTTCCAACGCCAAAGGTGACTATTGCGTCGTCGCTAGAGAACACCCCCTTTTTTTCGTAACTAACTGCATCAAAAGCCTTTTTTAGCCACATCTGCCTGAGTGGGAAAGTTTCATGCCCGGAAAAATGTGGCACATAGTTAATATCAAAAATTACACTTCGCATAGGGTTCCTTTATCACTGGATGATTGTACCAGTAATGGAGTTTGCTGGTGAAATCATCCAGTGATGATTGACAAGCTTTAAGACCTAAATATCTCTTGTAAAATTATATTTTTTAAATTAATTATAATATTCAATGTATTAGATGCATATTGTGGTGAGTAATTCAGCGGAGCTACTATTTGGAATATTTTGATTTGTTACATGCATTGAGCAAGGATGCATTGTGTATGATTTGGTTCAGGCTCCGAATGAGCTGGGCTAAAGCTGCGCTGGCTATACAAAATTAGTCCGGATGCGAATTATGAGCAGAAAAGGAATACAGATAAAAATTAATGCAAATCACCATGAGTAACCGGACATTTCTACTTGCCGTTGAACGGCAAACGAGTTCGCTGGTAGTGTTGCGCTAAGTCCTTCAGCCCCCTGGTACATCTGCCGTACATCCGTGCAATGGTATTGCGCGCCCAGTATAGTTATTGTACCGATTTGTACGAAATCGGCCTGCTGCGCAAATTTCGTTTTTTTCGAGTGTTATGATGTTGTGCAAATCAACCAGCTTGCGTCGGCCAAGCAGATTGAGTGCCTGCAAAAAATACCGCGCTACCCGCCATTCATGGAGGGCTTGCCGGTTCGTTCACCAAGAGAACTTCTCGCCTCGCAACTCCAACTCGCAGGCAGCATCCAGCATCCAGCACCTGATCGCCGAGGCGGAGCTGCTGGCAACGTACTACAACCCGGCGGTATTACGCCTTGCCTCTTTTGTCCATCTTTTACCAGTGCCGCCAGCGTATCATTCCATTTGCTTCAATTGATACCCATGTCTCATTCGACTGCGCTCAATTTTAGCAACCTCACGCATGGCATCCTCTTCTTCAACAAAGACCTGCTGTTTCATTCCGCCTCGTCTGTTGGTCAGCCCAAACCAATGTCGTCTGAGAACGTAGTCGCCCAGCAAATCCCGGCTCAGTTCCAGCACATAACCACGTCGTGATGATCTAAAGTCTAGTCTCATTTTCTCCACCAAATCCAGCTAACTCAACCGCGCGCCACAGATTTTCATCGGAGGTATCCGTGTATATGCTGGTCGTTTGCAGGCTGGTATGCCCAAGCAAACGCTGGACGATATTGAGCGGCACACCAGATAGTGCCAAATGACTTCCACAAGTGTGGCGCAACCAATGTGCTGTGGCGTGATCAAATGCCTTGGCTTCGATATGCTTGCCATCCATCATCAGGGATTGTGCAATCTCCCCAAAAAATGAACGCAAGGACTTGGATAGCGCGCTGGTCGTCACGGAACCTGTCCCGATCTCGCTTGAAACAAGCGGGGTGTCTGGTGGATTGCTGGTGATGTCCAGGCTCAACCCGCGATACTCGAAATAGGTTTGCAACGCCTGTATGACTTCGCTGGAAAGTGGCACAGCGCGCCATTTACCCCCTTTGCCACAAACTTTGAGCATCCAGCGTACACCGATCTCATTTGAGAGCGGCATCGTGTACATGCGCGACACTTTTGCATCAACCAGCTCGGATATTCGCAGGCCGGTTGCGTAGGCGAATGGCAGTACAAAACGTAATCTCGTCGAATAGCTGGTTGTGGGTAGTTGACGCAAACAAGCCATCAAATAATTCCATTGCCCCGCAGAAAACGCCCGCATGAACTCGACATCAGGATTTGACTGGGAGCCAGCAGCTACCAGCGATTTGGATACCGCGCTCCACGGATTGAATGAGCAATACTGCACGCGCACCAACCACTCAAACAGGTTGCCGACAACAGTCAGTGCGTACCGAACGCTGCCAGGCGATAGTGACCCATCAAACGGCTTCCATGCCGGATCGTGCCGCTCCCTCTTTTTTGCGCTAATCCATTCAGATTGCGTGATGCGATAAGGCCAGTTGTCGGGTTCGGTTCTGCCTATCATGGACAACCAATCTCGATAGGATGCGCAATCCTCAACAGTCAAATCGGACAAAGCCTTGTTGCGTTCAATAATCGCCCACAACAGCATCTTTTCCGCTTCCTTTTGATAGGCGCGCTGAGTGTTTGGATTGCCGGACTTTGTGGCAAGCCAGGCGAACACGGCTTGATAGTCGTTTGCGGCAGCAATACGCGGCACACCATGATAACGATTCGATCCAACCGTACCATCCAGATCAACGGGTACGGCAAATGCCTCCAGTGGTACAACACGTGTTTCCCTGTTTCGCTCTTGAGCTCGCAACGAGGGTGCTACCGTGCGCGCAGGGACAAGTGAGCGTTGTGGCAATGCGCTTAGCGATGATTCGTAACCTTGCAGCCACGCCACAATTCGTGCCGCGCCCTTGTTGCCCAACCCAGGCACGTCTATCCACCAGCGATAACCGCGTACAGCAATCCTGTCGACTAAATGTCCTATTGTCGGTAAGCCAGCCAACACAAAACGGTTGGAGATCACCGGGTCAAACCAAGCCGCGATCAAGTCCTCACTCACCGGATCGGTGGCAATCAGTGGCTCAATCCACTTTAACGCAAGCAACTGCTTGTCGATCAGTCGTTGCCTTTTCTTTTGCCTGGTATCGACTGACTGTGGATAGGCATCCAGGTAAGAGCGAATGAGTTCTTTTTCCGTAAAGAATCCATCAGGATCAATCTCGGCGCGGTAATCATCAAGGGTGTGGGCAGGGGAACGCGCGGACTCCCCGCCGCCCGCACCAATGCGCATCCTGATGAGATGGGCTTCGCGATGCTTTCCACGTCGCAGCGCAGCCTGCTTGAGCGTATCCCGAATCCAGGTCAGTGTTGTTTTTGCGCGACGCAAATCCATCCCGGTCTCAAGATAGCGATCAGACATTTCGCCGATATCCATACCAAGAATGGCCGCCCTGAAAAAGGCAAAGTGATGGCAGCCGATTTTCCGTTCGACCGATTTTTTGGATATTGCCCAATCTCCACTCAATGCAGATTTCCCCTTTTGCAAAGCATAGTTAGAAGCACTGCCCACAGACATACCCACGGTTTTTGTGGATAACTATCTGGTCACGATCATCCACCGCCAAACACCCATCAAACTGGTTGCGGTGAAGCCGATTTGCATGACAACCATGCCCGTTGCGTGGGTGAGTAAACCGAAATATATCCACGCGACATTCGATAGCAGAAACAACACAAATCCCCATCCGGAGTAGCGATTGTTCAATGCCAACAGAGCCGCGCCACACAATCCAGTCGCACAGCCAATCCACTCAATAAGTTCGAGCAACACAATCAGCGCCTCCTAAAATTGACCAAAGACGCTCTTCACAATGGCTTGGGTTGCAGGCCGTTCGGTTTCTGGCTGTTCTGGCGCTGGCTCAAGCGAAATTTTGACCGCCGCTGCACCTCCTCCTCCAACAACAGGAGCTACTCTGGCAACATCAACATGCACAATCTTGCCGCCCAAAACAGACAGCCCCATTGAGGCCAGCATCCGTAATCGTTCAGCTCGCGCGCGCAGTGGCAACGCAGACAGATCGGCTTGTAGCTCGGAGTGTCCCTCAAAATAATTGACCGTGATGCGCATGTCAGGCCGCACCGCCGCGCCAAAAGCCTCTTGCGTTTGCGAACACAGCTTCCTTCGCTAGGTTGATAGGTGTTTTGGCGAACGCTTCTTTAATGGAAGCTTCAAAGAATGGCGCACCGCCCCCGACAAGGACGATCTGATCAATGCTGGAATTTTCCTTGCGCAGGGATTCCTGTATTTGTGAGCACGCAATATGTCCAACCTTTGCCGATGCGTCAGCCAGGTAGGGCGCGATCTCAATGCGCTCACCAAACACAGATACAGTTGAGCGTTCTGCCCTGACGGCGTTTTCCAGTTTGCTTCTGCCGGGATTGCCGCCGTGATCCTTTGCAATCAGGGCTGCGGCCTCATCCAAAACCACCGAGGTGGCATCAAGGCTCGTGCCAGAGGAAGCACGCTTGAACTCACCATTAACCAGCAACACCCAATCAACAGAGAAAAAGCCGGGGTCAACCACCAGCACACTGGAATCTTCAATCTGGCTGGGATCATCCAGGCCGTGCATCCAGTCAACGAAGCCTCCAAGCGGCTGGGGTACGATTTTGACTTCATGTACCACCACCTTGCGCCGGGGCGTGATCTGATGTTCGCCGCGCATGATTTTCGTTAAATGCTCACGCAATCCAGCATCCAGATACTGGTTAGTCGGCAATCCCGTTACCACACAATCAATCTCGCTCATTTCCGTCAAAAGTAACCCGGCGTTAAATAAGGCGCGATAAGATTCCGTTGCTGTGTAATCTTTATGCAGTTCACGCGGCCAATTCTCGATGCGGTCGTGACTCACCGCCGCCGCAAACTCCTTGCCATCCACCAATACGTGCAACGAATCGTCGCTGCCCATAATTCGCTGTCCAAGATGATCCAATGGGGCTGCTCCAGCGGGGCGCTTAATCATCCTGGGCGACACCTCTGTGTTGTCGCCATAAACAATCTTGAGATTCGAGTAACCAATATCCAATCCAACTGTCAGCATCATTCCTCCTAAAAATTTCACATGCTCTGTAGAGCGTCTGTAGAACGGGCGTGAAACAAATCATCGCAACACCACGAAAATCCGGCTCGCCCGTAGCGCGACTGTGGCGCGTTTCCAGTACGACTGAGCGCCACCAGCCGAACCGCCTAAAATTCCACATGCGCTGTAGAGCGTCTGTGGCGCGTATGGAAATTATTGGGTAACTGAAAATATAAATCCTCGAAATACCTTGCAAATTTGCAAGGTATTTCGAGGATTTATATGGATGTTTGAAGCATGATTGCCCGTGGCAATATCCGTTCAATTCACAAATGGAGCGTTACATGGAAGAGAAAAAGGCTGCGAAAGGGGCGATCAGAACACCAAAAAAATACCTGGAGTTCAGTAATCCGTTCGTCATTCGAGACACAATTATTTATACGACACCAGCCCAATTGGTCTATGAGACGGCATTCGATGACTGCGCCGTCTCAATGCGCAATCTAAGCGCCGTGCTACCGACACTGGTTAAAAATGCCAGCGAAATGATGGCCATCAACGGTGCCGTCGATCACCTGATTAACAATGCGCTTGCGAATCTGCGCAATGAAGGTGCGCGGATCAAGAAGATCGCCGAGGACAATGGTATCGAGATTGGACGACTGAATTACACCAACACAAAACAAGTTGAAGCCAGGCTAACCTGCAACAAAGCGGGTCAATATCTGCAAATAATCTCGGAGCTTGATGGGTTGCTCTGCCTTGTTCACTCGGCATGGTTTGCCGGATTTATTGATGACGATGCCAAGGCCAGCCTGGAAAGGCAATGGCGCAGGAAAATGATCGGGGTTGCCGCCGAAATAAAAAACATTACCAACCGCGCTTTTCGCGCAGCTGGAAAACTGGCAGAAACTGATGGTGCGTCACCAAGCGAGGTGGATAACACAAGCCTCTTGAACGAGGAGGAACCTGTCGTTAAACAGAAAAGTGCCAAAGCCACCAAAACCGCAAAAACTCTTCCTGCCGAAGACGAAGCACTGACTGTCACTGAGTCCGTATCCTGATTTGCAACTCAACCAGCAACAAGCCAGAGCGGTTAATGCGCTAGGGCATTGTTCGGTGCTGGCCTGTCCAGGGTCAGGAAAAACACGCGTACTATCCATGCGAGCAGCCCGGTTGCTCAGTGAAAACAAAACCGGGCGGTTGTGCGCCGTTACGTTCACACGCGATGCCGCCGCTGAACTGAAGTCGCGAATTCTGCACTTATGTGGTGAGCGGGAAGCAAAACGTCTGGCGGTCGGGACATTTCATTCGGTCGCGCTGTCACAGATTCGGCGGTTGTCACACCTGTCAGGCATGAAGCTGCTATCGGACGGTGAGCGCATGGGTTTGCTTAGGCGGTGTTACTCACAATACAAATGTGATGTGCCTTTTGACAAAGTGCTTTCCGCCATTGATCGCGCCAAATCAAGGTTGGGGCAGACCATATTCAGCGATCCCGGAATCGAGGATGTGTTCAATGCCTATCAGCATCTGCTTGCCACAGAACACGGGATGGATTTCGCCGATATTTTGCTGACTGTCGTTAATGGGTTTCGAGACGAGAGTATCAAGCCGCTTGCCGTGCGCTGGTTGCTGGCTGATGAGTTTCAGGATGCGGATGAGGTGCAGGCGCAATGGGTGATTGAACATGGCATGGCTGGCATTGAGGTCACGATTGTTGGCGACGACGACCAAAGCCTCTACTCGTTTCGTAATGCGCTGGGCTACGCAGGGATGCTGCGCGTGTCACAAACGCTGGTTGCCCAGGAAATCACGCTGCCAATCAATTACCGCTGTGCACCTAATATCTTGGCTCATGCGGCACGCCTGATTGCCAACAACCCTAACCGAGCCAACAAAGCCATCGAGGCCGCCCGCGACGCAATCGGCATCGTCAAAATACATCGCGCCGCAGATAGATACCACGAGGCCAGTCTTGTTGTTGAGACGATAAATAAATCTGCCGACCAAGGGTGGGCAATACTCGCGCGTACCAATAGTTTGCTGGAAGTGGTTGAGGCAGAACTACTGGCCAGCGGCATTGACTATACGCTTTCAGGTGGGAAATCTGTTTGGGATGGTGTGACGGGCAGTGCCTTGGTCGGATTGCTTAAAAGCGTACAGTCGGACGGATGGACGGGTATGGCCAATGCATTGTCGGTTTGCGGGGTCAGGTCGGAATTGCTCAATCTGCATCACGACAATAAAAGTTGCGGACAAATGCTGGAAAGAATCTTGATCCACGCACCAGAAAACGATGTGCGTACCAGAAAGACTATCGAAAGTGCGCGACGTGGATGCGCTGAATGGCGGAGGCAGATAGCGGATGGCAATACGACGCTTGCCATCTATGCCGCAGCCAACTGGCTTGCGCAGCATGCCAAACAAGATCGAGGTAATCTGGTGAAAAAACTGGCCAGCATCATTGCCAGACTTAAAGGGGCGTTGGCGCAACGCTTAAATACGTTATCGAGAACAACAGATCGTACCAACGCCACCGGCGTAGTGCTATCCACCTTGCACGGTAGCAAAGGTCTGGAGTTCGACAGTGTGTGGCTTATTGGCGCGGAAGATGGCAATTTGCCACACCCGGATTCCACCGAAGAAGACGAGCGGCGATTGTTCTACGTGGGGATTACGCGCGCCCGAAACCGCTTGGAAATTAGCAGTTCTATTGAAGATGGATTGGATTCCCGTTTCATTATAGAGGCGGGGTTTTAGGGGGGGATGCCGATTTCAAGGTGATCCGCGAGGGTGTCCTGGATTTTGTGTAAACGGGTTTTCTTAGCGCTGAGGCATTCTGTCCTCAAACTGGATATTAAACCGGTTTAGCGCGGCCTTCCAGTCACGGATCGGCATCGTCCATTTTTTGCTGATGTTGTTCAGCGCCAGGTAGAACAACTTCAACAACGCCTCATCGCTGGGGAACGATCCCCGGTTCTTGGTGATCTTGCGCAGGCTCATGTTGACCGACTCAATCGCGTTGGTGGTGTAAATCACCCGCCTGATTTCCGGCGGATAGTCGAAGAACGGGATGATGCGCGACCAGTTGCTGCGCCAGGATTTGACGATTGAGGGGTAATCAGCTCCCCATTCCGCTTCGAATTCATCCAGTCGCTGCTCAGCCTCTTCGGCGGTAGCCGCCGTGTAAATCGTTTTGAGCCCGGCGGCGACTTCTGCCCGCAGCTTCCACGACACGTAATTCAGGCTATAGCGCACCATGTGGACGATACAGAGCTGCACGTCGGTTCTGGGATAGACGGTCTCGATGGCTTCAGGAAAGCCCTTCAGGCCGTCCACGCAGGCGATGAAGATGTCCTGCACGCCACGGTTTTTGAGTTCGGTGACGACCTGCAGCCAGAACTTTGCTCCCTCGGTCTGGGCGATCCAGATACCCAGCAACTCCTTCTCGCCAGCCAGATTGATACCTAAAGCCAGGTAGGCAGCCTTGACGCGCACGCTGCCGGAGTCGCGCACTTTTACATGAATACAGTCCATATAAACAATCGGATATAGCCCGTCCAGCGGACGGGACTGCCACATCTTAACTTCGTCGGCGACGGCATCTGTCACCGATGAGATTAGGCTGGGCGACACCTCCGTGCCGTACATTTCTTCGAGATGGCTTTGGATTTCACGCACCGTCATGCCGCGGGCGTACAACGACAGAATCTTGTCGTCAAAACCAGTCCAGCGGGTTTGGTGTTTCGGGATCAGTTGCGGTTCAAAGCTACCGTGGCGGTCGCGGGGGATCTCAAGTGGCAACTCGCCAAATTCGCCCTTCAGCGTTTTGCTGCTCTTGCCGTTGCGTGTATTTCTCGCAGCGTTGGTGACAGGCTCATTTTTGGCATGGCCAAGATGGGTCTCCATCTCGGCTTCCAGGGCGCGTTCCACCAGCGCCTTGGTTAATTGCTTCAGCAAGCCCTGCTCGCCGATCAGGTCTTCAGGTTTTTGATAGCCAGCCAGCAGGCTGTCGATCAGGTCTTTCGGTAGTGCTTTTGCTACGGTCATTGCGACTCCTTTCAAAGTGGCGGCAGTTTCCTGCCAATTGACCGTTTACACAAAATTTCTTACACCCTCTGATCCGCCACTGATCTCAATCGCAAACACGCTACCCGTTACGACACCAAGTCGGCCAGTAATACCAAACTCAATTACTACGATTTCGACTGACAGCAATTAGCTCATAAGCAGGCGTACAAACAAGGGTATAAATACTCGATCCATGCCTTGCTGAGTGCCATCCGCAGCCCATCGATATTAGGAATGGGCTGTCAGAAAGCTGTCATTCATGGCACGTCCAAAAAATATTACAAATGATTGCGACCGATTCTCCATCTTATAACCCAAATATTCTGATAAATCGGCACAACATTTCTACTGTGCCCTGTTTGATAAGCCCTTTGTCGAGGGCGTATTCGATTTGATTCTCTCCAAAGCCCAAAGTAAGAAGCTCATTGACGGATGCAATTATTACCAAGTCAGGATGTGAAGCTGGCCCAAGCCTGCCTTCTGCCTTACCTTCGTGGACACGGAGATAGAATATTTCATCTGAAATGTGGAATTCATATATCTCAGAAAATTCTTTTGCTGCATCGGAATCGAATGTTACTAACAGTGCCTGCATTGCCCAATGTGGACGAAAAAACTCATCTTGATTTGGTGTTCCTAGCAGAGAAAATCCCCATTTCACAATAGCTGAGACTACAGCCTCAAGTTCACGACCTCGCTCTGCTATTTCATATACTGCCGAGGCGGCGGGTGGAGGGAGCTTGCCTTTTGCAAGCAGTCCATTCTTTTTCATTTCCTTTAGTCGAGTAGACAGCAGATTGGTGCCTATTCCTGGCAGGGAATCTTGCAGGTCTTTGAACCGTTTTGGCCCGGATAGCAATTCTCGAACAATCAACAGCGTCCAACGTTCGCCGATGATGTCCAGTGCTTTTGCTATAGCGCAAAATTGATTGTAGCTGCGAGGTGATTTGCTCATGATGCAATTATCCAGAAATTGATAAATTGTGTCAATAAATATAGTTGACACTATACAAAATTAAAGTGTAATCTAAAAAAACTAGGTACCTTTAATTGGAGATTGCTTGTGAAAAACTATTTGAAGTGGGTGCTAAATCATCGCATCCTAATTATCATATTGACGCTTATTGTCACTGTCCTTGCAATATCTCAGGCTCGGCACCTGAAAATAATTATTGATCCAAATACCATGTTGCCCCAAACACACCCTTATGTGGAAACGACCAATAAGGTCGAAAAGATATTTGGGTCGAAGTACATTGTTGTTATAGGGATTACACCTAAGCATGGAGATATCTATCAGCCAGCAGTCTTGAACAAAGTGCAACAGATAACCGCATCATTGTTAAAGACACAAGGTGTGGTCAAAGAGAATCTGCTTAGTCTATCTGCTCGCCGTGCTAAAAATATCGCAGGTACCGCCGATGGCTTGGAAGTTACACCATTAATGGCCGCTGTACCGAGCAACGGAGCACAGATGCTTTTATTAAAGCAAGCTGTTCACAATAATCCTGCTTACCTTAATGCCATCATATCCAAAGACGAACGCACTACTGCCATTATCGCAGAGTTTAAAGATGGAACAGGAGGGTTCCGTTCAATCATGGACAAAGTGAATCCCATTATTGAGCATGAAAGAGATCCTGCGTTGGAGATCAACGTTGGGGGAATGCCAAGTTTTTTGTCACAACTTGAAGTGTTCTCGGAACGTATGGTATTCCTGTTGCCTATTTCAATCGTAATTGTAGGGGTAGTTCTCTATAGCGCATTCCGTTCTAAACAAGGCTTAATTTTGCCATTGTCCACGGCAGGATTGGCTGTTATCTGGGGAATAGGCACTATGGGGGCATTTGGCATCCCCATGGATGTATTCAATGCTTCTACGCCAATTCTCATTCTTGCTGTTGCGGCAGGACATGCGGTGCAATTGTTAAAACGGTATTACGAGGAATACCACAATCTACGCGATAACACCGAACTAACACCAGCGCAGGCAAATAAGCAGGCCGTAATTGATTCTCTCACCCGTGTAGGCCCAGTCATGATTACAGCCGGTTTGATTGCGGCCATGGGGTTCTTTTCATTGATCGTATTTGAAATCAGCACCGTGCGAACCTTCGGTATTTTTACCGGGGTTGGCATACTTGCTGCACTCATCCTCGAAATGACATTTATTCCCGCATTACGTTCCATGCTGTCACCGCCAGACGACGCAGAACGGGATGCTGAAAAAGGGATTTATCTGGCGGACAAAATTACCGGGGCCATTGGAGCGTGGGTTACGAGAGGAAATCGAAGTCGAATATATATTGGAACTATTGTCTTTGTACTGCTTGCATTAGTTGGTATGGAACGAGTAATTATGGATAACTCGACCAAGAGTTTTTTCTCATCGAGTTGGGTATTCCAACATGATGATGAGGCGCTGAATGCTCGC
Organism: Gallionella sp.; assembly: GCA_028687575.1. Classification (GTDB taxonomy): domain Bacteria; phylum Pseudomonadota; class Gammaproteobacteria; order Burkholderiales; family Gallionellaceae; genus Gallionella. The sequence continues at coordinate 109,357 of JAQTZW010000001.1, forward strand.
CTTGGCGGAACTAATACGCTCTACTTATTGATTGAAGGACCTGACGACGTAATTAAGGAGCCAGAGACGTTACGTGCTATAGACGAGATTCAACATTACCTAGAAGAGCAGCCATACGTCGGGAAGACGCTTTCAATGGCGGATTTCATCAAGCGCATGCACCAAGCCATGAATGGCGATGATCCAAAATTCTTCAAAATTCCCGATAGTCGTGAACTGATTTCACAATACTTGCTGTTGTACTCAATGTCCGGTGAACCAGGTGATTTCGATTCGTATGTTGATTATGGATATCGATCTGCAAATTTGACTGTGTATCTGAAAACAGACAGTAGTGCATATGTAGAAAAATTAATTGCTAAATTGAATGCCTATGCAACTACAAAATTGGGCAAAGAGTTGAAATTCAGCATAGGTGGCAGTGTGCCGCAAACTGCGGCACTGAATGAATCAATGGTGCATGGTAAGTTAATGAATATCCTGCAAATTAGTGCGGTGGTATTCGTTATTTCTGCCATCGTATTTCGTTCGTTAATTGCCGGATTTCTTGTGCTAGTACCTTTAATGATTGCCGTCGTTGCCAATTTTGGACTGATGGGATGGACGGGAATGTTGCTCAACATTCCAACATCACTGACGTCCGCTATGGCAGTTGGGATTGGGGCAGATTATGCAATTTATCTAATCTATAGATTAAGAGAAGAACTCGCCCAGGGTCACGAGGAAAATGTGGCTATCCGCAAGGTCTTGACCTCTGCTGGTAAAGCATCTCTATTCGTTGCGAGTGCGGTCGCAGCTGGCTATGGCGTGCTGTTATTTTCATTTGGATTTTATATTCATATTTGGATGGCCATTCTGATTTCGATGGCCATGCTCGTCAGCGCTTTTGCTGCGCTGTTGCTTATCCCATCACTTATCCTGACCTTCCGGCCAAATTTTATCTTTAGGAGTAAAACAATGAAGACTAGCCATACGCTAAGTATTTTTGCCCTCACAGTATTTGCAGCCACCCTTTCGGCCCCAGACACGAGTTATGCAGCTAATGAGTCCGCTGTGAATGCCAAGGAAATTATGGAAAAGAATTTTATGGCTAGCAAAGTGATGGATTCCGTCTCTAATGCCACATTTACTTTGATCAATAATTCTGGCCAAGAAAGAGTGAGGCAAACGGTTGGCGTTACAAAACTTCAGGCGAATGGGATAGACAACATGCGGATGACACGTTTCATGTCCCCATCCGATGTTAAAGGCACGGTATCTCTGTTAATCGAACATACCGACAAAGATGATGATATCTGGATTTACTTACCGGCCTTGAAAAAAGTACGTCGACTAGTCGCAAGCAACAAGAAGGATAGTTTTGTAGGTACTGACTTTTCATACGGTGACGTTATCGGCCAAAAAGTTAATGAGTGGGACTATACAATCACAGGTGAAGAAGTTATCGAAGGAAAGTCTTGTTTTGTTATTGAATCATTACCTAAATCAGACGCAATAAAATCCAGTAGTGGTTATTCGAAGCGGAGGGAATGGATCCGTAAAGATAATTACATGGCAGTAAAATCTGAATTTTGGGATGAGGCAGGCCAGAAAGTCAAAATCAGTACGTTCAATGATATTCAATTGGTCGATCCTGCAAAAAACAAGTGGCAAGCCATGCGTCTGGAAGCAAATAATGTCCAGACGGGACATCGTACGGTCATTAAGTTCGACGATTTTAAAGTCCCCTCGCAAGTGGCAGATGATTATTTCACAACGCGTTATATGGAAAAGTCGCTATGACGCATTTGCGAAAATGGAATGGCGAAGGCAAACCGGTTTGGATTATCTCCCTGATGTTTTTTGCTGCAATGTTCGCTCTGCCGGTCGTGGCTGAAGAAATGGAGAAAGATCTTCTACAACGACTGGAATTCACTGGCTCGATACGTGCTAGTGGATGGGCACATTCGCTTAGCTTGGATCAGCGGAAAGATATAGCTGTTGCGGCGTTTTGGCTGAAAGTGGAACCGAGACTCGGACAAGACACACTTTTGGTTTTGGAAGGATGGGGTATGAATTCTGATGTTGTTCAGGGAGCTGCCCAGAAAGGGAAGATTCGAGAGGCTTATTTAAGTTCGTCTGTCGGCAGTTTGGATTTCAGAATAGGAAAACAGCTGATCATTTGGGGCAAGGCAGATCGTTTTAATCCCACCGATAATTTATCACCGCGCGATTACACGCTACTTGTGCCTGAAGATGAAGATCAGCGTTTGGGTGTAAATTCCATCAAGGCCACATACAATGCGGAGGCACTCTCAGTTACAGCCATATGGGAGCCACGGTTTAATCCTAATATCTTGCCGTTGCCGTCAACACCAGGGTTGAGTTTTAGCGAATTCGTTCGGCCATCCAATCAAGTTGCTTTGAAGGTCGAGCAATCTGGTCAAGATGTTGATTGGTCAGCATCATACTTCAAAGGCGCAGATATTAATCCGGATATTAGCCTCTCCTCATTCACAGCTAATGGCACATTTTTGCGCCTTGATTACCACCAAATAAGGGTGTTAGGTGCGGACGCGGCAACTGTAATCGGTCAATATAATCTGAGAGCTGAAGGTGCTTACACGGTTACTGAAGATGCGGTTGGGGGTAATCCTTTTGTTAAAAATCCATTCGTCTATTTAGTGGTGGGTGGTGATCGTACTATTGATGATAACTTGAATGTAAACTTGCAATATTTTATGCGAAGGGTAGAAAACTATAGTGATCCCAGAGCAATTGCAAATCCACTATTGCAAGCTATAGCTATCCAAAGTGCAGTTGTCAGCAATCAACTTGAACGCTTTCAACAGGGTTTGATTTTTCGTGTAAGTGATAAATGGATTAACGAGACTTTAGAGGCTGAGGTTGCTGGAGTCTATTCATTCACAAATCAGGATTATGTAGTCAAGCCAAAAATAATTTATGCCTTCGATGACCATTGGAGAGGTACGATTGGTGCGGCCCTCTTTCGCGGCAATAGCGAAACATATTATGGTCGCCTGCGCAATAATTCGACCACCTTTATCGAAATTAAGTACGGATTTTAATGTTGTTTGTCATTAGTTGGCACTTATGAAGAGGCGGATTCATAAGTGCCATAACCGGAACGTCATGCAATAGACACAAAACACAAGATTTCATTCCCCTAATTCACAAAACATGAATAAACGCACACTCCTACTTCCCGGTATTGGCGATTCAGATAACTGTCATTGGCAGAGCTTATGGCAAGTCTTACGGACAGATTTTGTACGGGTACAACAACGCGATTGGGAGCAGGCAGTATGCGCAGAATGGGTCGCCAATTTGGAGCTGGCCGTAGCGCAAGGTGATGAGAATGTCGTGCTAGTCGCTCATAGCTTGGGTTGCTTACTGGTTGCGCACTGGGCCGCACAAACGCGGCTAAAAATCAAAGGTGCGTTGCTGGTTGCTCCGCCGAGTCCCACCTCTACAACCGCCGCAGAAGTTTTTAGAACAATGACCAGCGGTTTTTTGCCGATGCCAGTCCAGAAGTTAAATTTTGCCAGCATTGTCGTCGCCAGTTCAAATGATCCTTACAGCAACTTGGATTTCTCTCTGTCTTGTGCGACCTCGTGGGGTAGTCAATTTGCAAATATTGGCGATGCGGGGCATATCAATTCGAGTAGTGGACTGGATTCATGGAACGAAGGATTTGCCTTGTATCAACAACTTGCAATCTGATTTTAAGCCGCTACTGTCTTACTGTGTTCCATCCATTTTTTGGGCGACAGTCCGACCCGTTTGGTGAACACGCGTGTCAAGGCAACGGGATGACTATAGCCAACTTCGGGTGCGACCAACTTTAACGGCTTACCGCTTTTAAGCAGCGTTTGCGCGACACTGATACGCCAGTCAGTCAGGTAATCCAGCGGTGTCGTGCCGACTGTCTCTCGAAAAAGCACCGCAAACCGCGCCCGAGACATATTGGCGGTCTGGGCTAATTCCTCCAAAGACCACACGTGTTCAGGCCGTTCGTGCATCGCGGTGATTGCTTTTGACAATTTCGCATCGGACAGTCCGGAAATCATACCGCCGCCTATGAGTTTTGCGTCAATGGTATGGCGCAAAAGCAACACTAAAAAATATTCTGCTAGCCGGTTCACGGCAGCCTGACGCCCGCAACGCTCGGCAAACGCTTCATCGAAAAACAACGACAACATCGGAGCCAATTCGGCGATATGGGACAGTGGAATGATAAGAACCTCAGGTAAAGCATTGATTAGCGGATTGCCTAGACCCGCACCAAAATCAATCGTGGTACAAATAATCTCCGCTTGACTGCCTTCCTGCACATGAAACCGGTGCGGACGGGGGCGAGGATAAAAGATTACCGAAGGTTCTGTGACCAAACTCGGCTCACAACCGGGCTGAATGACGAACACCTCACCCCGCCGCAAGATGTGCAAATAACCCACGCCATCCTCAGCACCAAAATCAAAACTGCCGCACGGATTACCTGAATAAAACACGCGAGCCGTTAGAGTGAATCTGGAAAATAAAGGAGATAACCTGTCCATTTTGATACTCACTGTTAAGTTTTTTAGATTTTTAGTGGCTAATAATATCATTTATTCCCTCAAGATGCGCATCGTGCAATAACGCACAGCAAGCGGCAATGATGCCTAAAGAGGAGTTGAAATGAGCGCTGATACATCGGCCTATTTGATGATAGGCCTGGACAGTATGATGATCATCTATACGCTATGGGTCGTATCCATCGGCACATTAGGCAAGCCGCTATTCGGGATAGGACTGGGATTGTTCATCTGGTTAGGGTTGCTGCATCTGGGGTTATCGACACAAAGTATTTTTCCGCAAGATATTTCCGGAATCGCCTTTCTTAGCATTATCTTTATTGCAGTCGGCGCTGTTGGTGCGCTGTTGTTTTTTATTCCGCCCGTTCGCCGTGTTTTACTGAGTCTTAGCCAGGAACAGCTATTGTTGCTGCAAGGTATACGCGTACTTTTCGGTGCGAGTTTTCTCACTCAAGCGAGCTTGGGCGTGCTGCCAGCGGAGTTCGGCATCGTCGATGGTTGGACGCATATCTCTGCCGGATTTTTAGCTTTAGTCGCTGCATTTACATTGCTAAAAGGTGAAAACGGGATACGCCGTGCCCAGTTCGCCAACCTGTTTGGCTTACTGGATATTTTGATTGTGGCAAGCACGCTATCACTTCTGTTGCTACCGAACATTACTCCCCATCACAGCATGATGTACGCCGTGTTTTTGCCTGCCCCTTTATGGTTGTGGTTTCACCTCGTTTCGATTTGGAAATTGCTACACCCCGGGCAAGTTACGCCAAATAAATTAGCCATCGCTTAATCCGCAAGTGTACTTACCGAAAAGGAATCAACATGAATAAAAAACTACTCGTTTTCGCATTTTCTGCGGTGCTAGCAATTTCAACCACTGGCTGTAGTCCTAGAGCATTCGTCCTTAACACGGTAATGGGTACGGTGGATCCCTATTTTCACGGCGACGGGATAGACGGTACGAAATTCGAGCAATTGACCGACAAGGTCTATACTTTTCAGTGGAATTGGTATCGCAATCTAATCATCAACACCGACGAAGGTCTGGTGGTAATAGATCCGATGAACGCGCAAATGACGAGCGCACTCAAGCTGGAATTGGATAAAAAATTTCCCGGCAAAAAAGTACACACGCTCATTTATTCGCATTACCACCTGGACCATACCAAGGGCGGCGCAATCCTCCGTCCGCTGAATGTCATTGCGCATGAAAAAAGTCCGACCTATTGGAACGCGGTTGAGCATGACGGCGTACTCGCGCCGACGCGCTACATTTCAGGCGACACTGTGTTGAATATCGGCGGCGTGGAAATCCGCGCGCTGTATCTTGGTTTGTCGCATACCGATACGCTATACGCTTTTCATATTCCCTCCGAACGGCTGGTGTTCACCGCCGATCTCGGCTTGGTTAAAACCGTCGCGCCAGATGGTGTGCCTGATCGCTACGCACCGGGATATTTAGCTGCGATGAACCGAATCATCAGTTTGGATTTTGACACCTTTGTACCCTCGCATTTTGGCTATGGAGTCAAACAGGATTTGGTCAATTGGCGCGACATGATGGAGCAAGGCCGTGCGCTTGCACACGCCGCAATCAAGGACATTGGCGGCCCCGGTGTGCGTGAGAATCAAATGGGTAAATACTTTGATGCGGTGTATTACCCGATGCGTGAAAGATATGGTCAATGGCACGGTTTCAACGAAATGTTCGTGCTGAATTTAGTGCGCGACATTATTGGCGAAGCCTTGGGCGATTGATTTGCGCATTCCTGAAAAGTATAGGCATTTACTGTTTGGCGGTTTGCTGACCATCATCTCAGGCTCCGTAGTGCTGGTAAATAGCGATTTTCCATTGCAATGGTTAAGAGCTTTTGCGACAGCATGGCCGATTGCTTTCCCGTCGGTTCTGCTGGTCGCGCCTGTGGTACGCAAAGTCGTGACGCGATTGACTGCCCCCTCCGAATAATCAAACGAAGGAAAATCATGCCTTATGTAAATATCAAAATCACCCGTGACGGGGTTGCGACTGAACAGAAATCCGCTTTAATTCATGGTGTTACAAAGTTGCTGGTAGATTTTCTGGGTAAAAATCCTCAAACCACTGTGGTCGTGATCGACGAGATCAATACCGATAATTGGGGTATTGCTGGTGAAACCGTGACGGCTCGCCGTCTCAATAATTAAATCAACACAAGGAACTCTTATGTCCAAGCAACACGCATTTATCATCTTCTCTGGTGCAAACGAAACGGGACGCGTATTCCATGCGTTGACTTACGCCAAACAAGCTCATGCACGAGGCGATGTCGCACAAATATATTTCGGCGCGGAAGGCACGTATTGGCCGGGCGCACTCACCAATTCGGCATATCCTATGCATCCCTTATTTACCGAGGTGAAGCAAGCCAATCTGATAGCCGGAGCGTGCCAACCCTGTGCGATGGCTTTTGATAATGTGGATTCCGCTGAACAAGCCTGTGGTCTGATACAAGGCCCGGTAGCCAGTTATGGGCAAATTGACGTGCTAGGTTTAAAAGATGCAGGCTGGCGAGTCTGGTTGTTCTAAACACACAAACTTCATCTAATCACAAAATCTTCAGGAAACTTAAATTATGCTATCCCACTCATCCAGGAAATATGGACGCACTGCCGAAAATCGTATTCAGCACGCCCGTGAATATGGTATTGGCGGTGCGCGCGCCTTAGTCGAAACTTTTTACTACGCTTTCAATCAACGCGACATGGAGGTGTTCGCACAGGTGTGGGCGAATCACGAACTGATACAGCTCAACAATCCGCTGGGCGGCATCTTGCGCGGCTATGAAACGATCGCCAATCTGTATCGCGGCATCCTCACAGGACCTGCCCGTGTATGGGTAGAACTGGATGATATTGTGGAATTCGAAAGCGACACTATGGTGGTATTTGCGGGACGCGAAACAGGTGAGTTTACTCGCGGCGATAAAGCCGTCTCGCTGTCGATACGCACCAGCCGTATCGTGCAGTGGATGGGCCCGGAAGCGGGTTGGAAGCAAACCCATCATCACGGTTCGATTGATAATCCGCAGCGACTAGAGGAATACCAGATGGCCGTTCGGGGCTAAAGAGCCATCAGCGGTCACTCAAAGCTTGGAACTGGCTGCCCGAAACCTGTTGTTCGTGGAAGGTAGTAAGAATCCAGCGGCACATCCCATTCCGATACGTAAAAGTTAATATGTTATGTGGAAGTGCGTTAATGCTGGATAATCAGGAAATACTGCTTTGGGCGCAGGAAACATGTCAATATTGCTTCTACAGTAATATTGCCTATGAATGACTATCTCAATGAACAGTCTATTTGACCGTATCCATATTCGCACCGGTACTGCTAGTCTGAAATATGACGCGCGCCGTGAGGTGTTCGGCCGCGCAGATGTCATCCCGCTGTGGGTGGCCGATATGGATTTCGCGGTTCCTGACGCAGTTCAGCGCGCGCTCACGGAACGCGCCGCACATCCAGTGTTCGGCTACACCATCCATCCAGAATCGCTGTACGAATCTCTGCTGCACTGGCTGGCTACGCGCCATGGCTGGCACATCGGACGCGAGTCCGTTATGTTCTGCCCCGGTGTTGTGCCTTCGCTGCATGCCTGCATCATGGCGTTTACGGAACCCGACGAAGCGGTGATCGCGCAACCGCCGGTGTATGCGCCGTTCTTGTCAGCGCCGGAAATCTGCGGGCGCAAGTTGTTGCTCAATCCGCTCAAACTGACAGAAGGAAGATACACGTTCGATTTGGACGATCTCGAACGTTGCGCGGCTGAAGACGGGCGTTTGCTGATCCTGTGCTCTCCGCATAATCCGGTCGGGCGTGTGTGGCAGAAAGATGAATTGCAGGCGCTGCTGGCGGTATGTGAAAAATACGCCATCACGGTGATCTCGGACGAGATCCATGCCGACCTGATTTATCCCGGCATCAAGCATGTGCCGCTCGCCACCCTGAGCGACAAGGTTAATATCGTCACCGCCATCGCGCCGAGCAAGACATTCAACATCCCTGGCCTTGGAATGTCCGCACTGGTGGTGCCGGATAAAGCTGACCGCGCCGCCATCAACAAGGCGTTCGGCACGCTGCATGTCAGTGCCAGCAACCCGTTCAGTATCGTAGCGTTCGAGGCGGCCTATCGCGAAGGCGCAGCCTGGCTGGATGCGCTGCTTGAGTATCTGGCCGGTACGCGCGATTTGGTGCGCGGATTTTTGCGGCAGTATCTGCCTCAAATCAAAATGATCGAGCCGGAAGGCACCTATCTGTTATGGCTGGATTGTCGCGCGATGGGGCTGAGCGATAAGCAGCTCAAGAATTTCTTCGTGCAGGAAGCGGGTGTGGGCCTGAGTCCGGGGGCGATGTTCGGTGTGCAGGGCTGCGGCTTCATGCGCATGAACATCGGTGCACCGCGCAGTGTCATAAGACAGGCACTGGAGAACATCGCGCACGCCGCTGCGGTATACAATCAATGCTTGCCGTAACGTAACACCAGCCCGATCCCCCCGAGTATCAACACTGAAGCGACCAGCAGATCGCGCGTGAGCGCTTCGTCCAGCAAAATAATGCCGCCGATGGCGGCGATCACCGGCGCGGAGAGTTGCACCGTCGAGGCCGTCATGACGCGTATGTGTTGCAGCACGCGATACCACAGTACATAACCCAGAGCAGATGTCACTGCGCCGGAGAGTACGGCATACTCCACGCCTCGTGCATCAAGCGTCAGCCAGGGTAGCGCAAGCAGGGAAAGCGCGATGGTCAGCGGTGCGGCACGCAGAAAATTGCCGGTGGTGGCCGCCGCTGGATTCGGCTGGCCGTGCCCGAACATCGAATACACGCCCCAGGCGATGCCGCTTGCGAGCATCATAAATGAATCCAGCACTGACTGCGCTTCCACGCCGGGCGACACCAGTATCACCAAGCCGATCATTGCTGCTACGAAGCCCGCTGTTTGCACTGCATTCATACGTTCACCCGCGATGAAGCCGGCGATGAGCATGGTCGCCTGCACCGCGCCGAACAACATCAGCGCACCCGCGCCGGTGTCGATGCTGCGGTAGGCGAACGACAGCGCGACGGCGTAGGTGAACAAAGCCAGTGCGCTGTGCCAATTGCCATGTGCGAGCGGCGCTTGTCGTTGCCAGCGCATCAGCAGCCATAATATGAGTGCGCCGGAAAGCAATCGCACGCTGGTGAAACTGGCGGCGTCGATGTCGGTTTCCTTGAGCGCGATGCGACAAAACAGCGAGTTGCCGGCGAAGGAGACCATGGTCAGCGTGGTGTAGGCGGCGAGGCGGACGGGGTTCACAAAGTTCAGCGCGCCAGCTTCAAGGGTTCGATGGCAGACAGGCTGAGGTAATGCACGTTGAACAATGCTTGTTCGTCATGCCATGTCGATTTCAGGTGCCAGCCCGCTATGCGCGCCAGCTTTTTGAATTCTTCGGCACTGTATTTATACGAATTCTCGGTGTGTATGGTCTCGCCTGCGTCGAACCTGAAAGCTTCTTTGTTCAGCCGTATCTCTTGCCGGCATTGACTGACAAGATGCATTTCGATGCGCCCATGCGTCTCGTTGTAAAACGCATGGTGAGCAAACTGCTCCGCATCGAGTTGCGCGCCCAGTTCACGCTGCATGCGCCTCAGCAGGTTGAGGTTGAAGGCGGCGGTATGGCCGGCCGCATCGTTGTAAGCCGCGTTCAGTGTTTCGGTCGATTTTTTGGCATCCACGCCGATTAGCAGTCCACCGTTGGGGCCGACCAAGTCGGCGATGGTTTTTAATAACTGCACAGCTTCTTCCGGTGTGCAGTTGCCGATGGTGGAACCTGGGAAGAACACCACTTGTCGCCGCCCCGCATGATGTTTGATTGCATGTGCGGGAAGTTGGTGATAGTCAGAGCACAGCGGATGCATCTTCAACGCCGGGAACAGCGTTTGCAGGCGCTGCGTGCTTTGTAGCAGATGCGGTTCGCAGATATCGATAGGTAGATACACGGCATCGTCGGCCAGATGCCGCAGCAACAGGGGCGTCTTGGTTGCGCTGCCGCTGCCCAGCTCAATCAGCGTGCTGGAGGCGCCTATCATCTCGGCCATCTCCGCACCGTGACGTTCGAGGATTTCTGTCTCGGTGCGCGTCGGGTAATACTCCGGCGTGGTGCAGATCAGGTCGAACAGGTGTGAGCCATGCGCGTCGTAAAAATATTTCGGCGGGATGGACTTGGGTTGCTGGCGCAGCCCCGCACACACGCTGGCAAGGAAGTCATCTTCTTCTTCGGGCAGAGGTGCAGGGATAGGGGATTCGTTTTTCATAGTATGTCCTCAGCCAGACGCAGGCCGGAGAACATCCAGCGGTCTGCAGCCCGGAAAAAATTGCGGTAACTGGCGCGCATATGTTCCTGTGCGGTAATGCAGCTTCCGCCGCGCAGCACCATCTGCGCGCTCATGAACTTGCCGTTGTATTCACCCAGCGTACCGGGCAGCGGTTTGAAGCCGGGGTAAGGCAGGTAGGCGCTCTGCGTCCATTCCCACAGGTCGCCGTACATCTGGGTCAAACCTGTTTGTTGCGCAGGCTGTGGCACATACAAGCCGCTATCGAGGAAGTTGCCGGAGATGGCTTGCCTACCAGCGGCATGCTCCCATTCCGCTTCGGTCGGCAGACGTTTGCCCGCCCAGCGCGCATAAGCGTCCGCTTCGTAATGACTCAGGTGTGATACAGGCTCGTCCGGGTGCAGCGTATGCGCGCCGGTCAAGTCGAAATGCATCCAGTCGCGCCCCTGTTTGAACCAGTACAACGGCGCTTGCCAGCGCTGCTCATTGAGCGTGCGCCAGGCATCTGACAACCACAGATCGACGCGGTCGTAACCGCCGTCGTCGATGAAGGCCAGATACTCTGCATTGCATACCAGTCGCGTGCCCAGTTTGAAATCCTGCAATAGCGTGCGATGGCGGGGACGTTCGTTGTCATAAGCGAAGGAGTCGCCATCGTGACCAATCTCGACGATGCCGCCAGTGAATTCCTGCCAAGCCATTTTAGGTGTGGGGTCGTTCAAAGCAGGGAGCGCTACCTTGTGGTACACGGGGTGCAGCGGATTGATGGAGAAGTTATAGCGCGTATCCATCAGCAACAACTCTTGATGCTGTATCTCGTGCTCGATTCCCAGTTGCACCCGCTGGCGGATATCGGCGGCGTGTTGTTCCGGCGGGTGAGCCAGCAATTCCAGCAGTGCGGTATCGACATGGCGGCGATAGCTGTACACCTCTGCCACCGTCGGGCGTGACAGCATGCCTCGTTGCGGGCGCGGGAAGAAGGTGCCGGCCGTCTCGTAATAGGAGTTGAACAGGTGCGCGTATTTCTCGCACAGCATTCGGTACTGTTTCGCATAGGGCACGAGGATGAACATCTCGAAGAACCAGGTAACGTGTGCCAGATGCCATTTGGACGGACTCACATTCTCCATGGCCTGAATGCAGTAATCCTCGGTCTCCAGCGGCGCGCACAATGCTTCCGAACGCGCGCGCACTGTTTGGTAACGTTTAATCAATTCAGCATCATTCATCGTCTTATCAGTCCTCAACTTTGACGCCGTGCCAGAAGGCGACGTGATTTTTGATACGTTCCGCCATTTTTGAAGGCTCAGGGTAATACCATGCGGCATTTTCATTTACATGTCCATCAACTATCACGTCGTAATAGCTGGCAACCCCTTTCCAAAAGCAACTGGTATGCGTATCGCTCGGCCTTATAAATTCCTGCTTCACTGCGGAGAGAGGGAAGTAGATATTTCCTTCCACTCGGTGGATGTCGCTAGACGGTGCTTCGGCGATGACTTGATTGTTCCATATGGCTTTAGGCATGATGCTCTCCTTGCATGACTGGTACGAATTGTTACTACAGTTGTCTTCCATCCATTCGTCGCTGGATACCCGTCAAACCTTACAACAATTCAAAATCAAACTGCTGCCACCACGCCGTGCTTGCGTAATATATCGAGATAAACATCAGGCTCCGGGCGGACACGGTAGTTGTCAGTCTCGTGCGTCCATATGATTTTGCCGTCCCTGCCGGTGATGATGACCGTCGGCATCACGGTGTCGTTGTTATAGCCCAGCATCTGCATGCCCATCGGCAGTCCGTTCGTATGTACGATGCCGAGCGCGCGTGCAGCCGCATTGTCTTCATCGGTGAGGAAGTCGAATTTCGCATCATAGGTTTTTGATATGCCCACCGTGTTGAGGTGTGGTTGCGGAGCGATCATGGCGACTCGCACGCCGAGCGAGTCGATCTCCTTGTAGCGCGTAATGAGTTCCTTGATTTGCGCATTGCAAAAAGGGCACCAATTGCCGCGATAGAAGATCAGAATCGCGGGCTTGTCGGTCAATTGAGACGAACTGACGATGTTGTCGTTGACGTCGCGCACGTTGAAGTAGGGCAGCTTGGCGCCCACCACTAGCTTGATACTGGGCTGGCGATCGCCGTAAGTAGAAAACCAGTACGAATACAGCAGGAATGTGACCCAGCCGACGGCCGCCAGCAGTGCCGCAAGTCCCGCAGCACCGGTAGTGGACCAGCCGAATCCGGCCAGCGCGGTGCCCGCCAGTCCCAGCAGATTGATCAATGGGAAGTGCGCACTGGTTCGTGCCAGGTTCCTCAGCATCATGGCGCGCGAGATAACTGTCAGGATAGGTGCAACGGTCAGCATCACACCACCCCATACCATCAAGTCACCACCTAGATAGAGCGACCATCCTGCGTACCCTGCAATGCCCATGATCGCCATCATGTAGGTGCTGATAAAAATTGATTTAAGCATGTTCATTGTCGAGCCTCTTTCACTTGATAAACTGTCGTTTTGAAATACCCGTGTTACCGAGCGGCTTTTGCATACAGCAATTCGTCCCGGCGGTTTTTCTTGAATGCATTTGCAATTAACCAACCAAATAATTTCACAGGCCAACTGCGTGGAATGAGCCTGTTTTCCCACGCGTAAAACTTGTTGACGAAACCGGGTATCACGGTAGCTTTGTTGCCAAGCGCACGCAGTGCTACCTGCACAACTTGCTTGGGAGATGAGGTTGTGATGGGCATTTTTTTCAGATCAATCGGCATTTGCGCCGGCATTGGGGTATCGGTGAGGCCGGGTGAAAGCACCAGCACATCGACGCCGTGCGGCTTCATTTCGACATTCAGTGCCTCACCGAGAGTCAGGATGTAGGCTTTTGATGCGGCATAATTGGCAACGATTGGAACGCCCTGATAACCAAATACGCTGGAGACAAAAATTAGCGCGCCGCGTCGACGACTTACCATCGCCTCTCCAAATAGCCTCGACATACGCATTGGAACATCAATATTGAGGCGTTCCAGTTGAATATGACGTTCCAGGCTGATTTTGGTGAAATGCCCAGATGCTTCCATGCCTGCACTCATGACCACTAGATCTATCTCATTGCCAGCCAGCTCTTGGAAAAGTTCTTCGACAGAATTTTCTTCCGTCAGATCGCAACTGACGGTTTTCACTTCTACGGCGAATTCGCGTTTAATTTCGAAGGCAAGTTTTGTTAATGCATCGCCACGCCGTGCTACTAACACCAGATTCATATCTCGTGATGCGAGTTGTCGTGCGAATTCCATTCCGATGCCTGAACTGGCGCCCGTAACGAGCGCCCAATTTCCATAGTGTTTGAATCTGCTTGAAGGATTTATCATTCCCCACTTTCCTTTAGGCATGATTCGCAAAAGCCGTATCTATGTCTGTGTTAAATAGATGGTTCGTGTAATTACTGATGGTTTTCACTGCAATCGCCAGCACTATTTCAAGTATCTGTTCCTGTTTGTACCCGGCTTGAAGAAATGCATTTACTTCGGAGTCGACGGGGCGCCCGTGTGAAAGCAGGACCGCGCGGACAAATACAGACAGCGCTGCAAGCTTTTCATCTTCGATAACTTCACCATTTCGAATCGCATGAACTGCCTGCAATGGGACGCCGGACATCTTGTCTGCAAGCATTGAGTGTGCGGCAATGCAATACCTGCAGTCATTTTCTTTACTGATGGTCAGGAATACGACTTCTTGCTCTGCGGATGTAAATCCAGACTGCTCTCTGAATATGTTGTAGCCGGATAGGTACGTGGCAAAAGCGCTAGGTGAATTGGCCAGATTCATGTACATATTCGGGACAAATCCAAATTTGGACTGAGTAATCTCAAATGCTGTTTTTACGCTTCCGGTTGCATTTTCCATGGCGATTGGTTCCAAGCTAATGTTCGCTTTGTAGTTCATTTATTTCTCCATCAAGATTGAGTTGGCGTAATGCCGAGTGATATTTTTCAGTTGTTAGCTTATGGGGCCGACTACAGAGGGCTGGCAAAAACAATATCTATAGACTTGAATCCCAAATCTCGCAGCGGAACAATTGCGGCATATGCATCGCTGCTAAAGATTGCGTCAACAGCACTTTCTGAAGGGAAGTCCATCACAAGCAAGACACTGTATTTCTTGTTACCGATCACGGCGCGGGTGACTTTGACACGGCGAATAATTTCGCCTCCGCCGTTGATCAGCATGGGTATGGCTCGTTGCATATATTCCTGCGCCGACGGCATTTGGTCAGGATTAAATACTGCAGTTACGATCATTGTGGTTTTGACTGTCATCGCGATGTACCTTCTGGATTAATGTTTCATTAATATGTAAAGAAATTTGCGCTGAAATACATGAATAAAATCCGTCACGCTCATCGGCGGGCCTGGAGTTACGCTGCCATCACACTGCACGCATAGTCGTCCGCTGCCTGCCAGGCTTCGCTGGCAAATGTGGCGTCCAGTGGCGTGTCGATCAGGTTGTTGGTGTAGTTGCTCAGTGTCTTCATGGTGACGCCAAGCACGACTTCCAGCGCGTTCTGTTGCGTGTATCCAGCGGCATAGAAATCGTTCAGCTCCTGCCCGCCCACGACCCAGCCACGCTCGCGCACTACGGCCCGTGTAAAAGCCACCAGTGTATTCAACTTTTGGTCTTGCAAACAGCTTTCGGCGCGCAATGCATCGACCCGTTGGCTATCGACCTTGACCAGATTACGAGCGAGGAATGAGTGTGCAGCCACGCAGTATTCGCAACGGTTTTCGATGCTGGCAGAGATCAGCACGATCTGTTGTTCTTCCGGGGTAAGTGCGCTTTGTTCGAGTAATGCGCCCAGTTGCTTGTAGGCGCTCAGCGCATTGGGTGCTTCAGCCAGATGCGCGTAAAGATTGGGGATGAAACCTAATCCTTTGTTAGCAGCTTCGAGTATGGGCAACGCCCCTGCAGGTGCTGATTCAAGGGTATGTAATTTGAATGTGTTCATGGCGATCTCCTAAGTTGGTTTAAGCAACAGCATGTTGCTGGAACGTATTGTCAGGAATTGGCGGGTTCGTCTCCATGCTTGATGGATTGAAATTTATGTTCAATCATCCAGACATGCTGTCGGTATATCAGTTGCGTGCTTTACCTGGGGTGATGCCGATGATGCGCTTAAAAGCCTTACGGAATGCAGCTTCAGATTCGTAACCACAACGGAGTGCGACATCAAGCATGTTTGAGTGTTCCCCGGCGAGCATGCCCGCAGCCAGTTGCATGCGCCATGTCGTGACAAATTCCATGGGTGGCATCTTGACCAGTTGGGTGAAACGTTCCGAGAACGCAGAGCGCGACTGGCAGGAGAGCTTGGCCATGCGGTCCACTGTCCACGCTTCCGCCGGTTGTTCGATGAAGGCCGAGACAGCCAGGCGTAAGTGTTCGTCCGACAACGCAGCCAGTAAGGGAGACAGCTTTGGCTCAAGATGAAGCGCATGCCGGATGACATACAGGAACAGCGTATCCGACAAACGATCCAGAATTGCCGTCACCCCAAGATCGTCCTGGATAGCCTCTTCCGTCATCATTTCGATCAAGTCGCGCATCTGCCGACCGACTGGACTTTGATCAGGGCGTATCAGCATGAATTCTGGGAATGAAGCGAGCAATAGTCGGCGTATATGTGCGGGAAGTTTCAAATGTCCGCATAGCAAACCGGTTCCCGGAGCTGTTCTGTCCAAAGGCGCAGGATTACTGTAATCGAATGGTTTCTCCGGGATTTTTGCTAGTGCGCTAAACGTATGCGCTGCGTCATGCGGGAAAAAAGCGATATCCCCGGTGTGCATCTGCGTTGGTTGGGAGTGATCCGGCATGTGTATCCATGCACCGCCGTGGCAGACCAGATGGAAAGTCGTAGCATCGCCACCGGGCGTGGACATATGCCATGCATCGCACAATTGACCGATGTAATAAACCTCTGAGCCTAGATGCAGATGGCGCAGAAAATAATTAAGCTGTTGTTTGCTGTCTGGCATGGTGGTCTCAGTTTGCTTTGGGGGAGATTATTGCAACAGCACATTTAGTCTTGCTCTTAACTTTTCGGACATCGCTGCCAGCGGCGTGACTAAACCACTGCCCAGCGCATTGTGTGCAATTGAAGCGGGTCGATTTTGAGCAATCAAACTAATTGCACTGACCAGCACGCGTTGCGCATGTTCTGCATTCTTCATCAGATTTGCAATCGCTATATCAGCGGTGACATGAGCTTCCTTCGGGTGCCAGCAATCATAATCGGTTGCAAGTGCCAGCGTTGCGTAGGCAATTTGTGCCTCACGCGCCAGTTTTGCTTCTGGCATATTGGTCATCCCGATGATGTTTGCACCCATGCTACGATACCAATGCGATTCGGCAACTGAAGAAAAAGAGGGGCCTTCTATGCAAATGTAAGTGCCGCTTTTATGTAGTTTCAAGTCTGTGAAATTTTGACTTTCAACTGCCCGCGCCAGTAAGTCGGATAGCTCGGGGCAAACTGGTTGCGCCATTGAAACATGTGCAACGGCATCGTCTCCAAAAAATGTAGCGGTGCGATGTTTGGTCAGATCGATAAATTGATCAGGTAATACCATGTCAAGCGGACGAATTTCTTCTCGAAGCGAACCCACAGCTGAGACTGAGATCAGATAACGCACGCCCAAAGATTTAAGCGCGTAGATATTTGCTCTGTAGGGAACCTCTGTCGGAATCAAGCGGTGCCCCCTGCCATGCCTCGCCAGAAAAGCGACCTGTGTGCCATTTACCTGGCCGGTGACTATAACGTCCGAAGGACGCCCAAACGGCGTTTCGACGATGTGTTCTTGTGCCTCGGTCAGCGAGTCCATCTGATACAGTCCGCTGCCGCCAATTACGCCAATCATTGCTCTGGTCATGTTTCATGCTCTCGTTATAGATATGTAGCTTAGTCTGTTTCCCAACCAATTTCTTACAGTGAATGTTGTAAGAAATTCTGCTCAGTGGACGACTAAAGCTCCATAAACAAATTTTCGGTAAACACCATGACTCACATCATCCTGAAAATGCCTGATATCAAGAGCTCATTTTATTGAGCAGGGACTCACCATGTATCGTTTAATCATGGTTGGCGGCGGACACGCACAACTCAGCGTACTTAAAGCACTTGCCCAAAAAACATCATTGGACATTGATGCGGTGCTGATCACGCCCAGTCCTTATCAAATTTATTCTGGCATGTTGCCGGGATGGATGGCCGGACATTACAACCTGTCGGATTGCCGGATCAATTTGTGTCCGCTGGCTGAAGCAGCCGGAGTGCGCCTGATTTTTTCCAAAGTTGTCGGAATTGATGCCAAACGGCGGCGGGTTGAACTTTCCAATGGCACTTATCTCGACTACGATGGTTTATCGCTTGACGTGGGCAGCGAGGGCGATACCTCATGGTTGGAAGCGGTGGGAGAACGTCTGCTGCCGATCAAGCCGCTGGGTGATTTTGTGCAACGCTGGCCAGCCATACTCACCGCAGCTTCGCAACAGGATGACTATCGGCTCGTGGTGGTTGGCGGCGGTGCAGCCGGAGTTGAGCTGGCATTTGCTGCACAGCACGCTTTTGCCACACAGCGATGCAAACAAGCATCAGTCAGGTTGGTCGCCTCGGAGAGTGGTATCTTGTCGGGTCATGCGGCGGGTGTGAAAGCGCGCACCCGTGCGTTGTTGCGGCAACGAGGCATCACGCTATATCAGGGAAGGGCAGTGGGTATTACTGAAGGGGTTGCACTTTCCAGCGGTGAATCACTGCGTGCAGATTGTCTTATTGCGGCGACTGGTGCGCGACCTCCTGCCTGGTTGCGTAATACTGATCTTGCGCTTGATGAGCATGGATACATCCTGGTGGATGGGCAACATCGCAGTTTGTCACATCCCAATGTATTTGCCGCAGGAGATGTGTGTTCTCGTGCTGACATCAAACTTGCTCGTTCCGGCGTACACGCGGTGTTTGCAGGGCCAGTATTGGCACGTAACCTGATTGCCAGTATTGGCGGACAAAAGCCGCAAAGTTACCGACCTCGCAAGAGGTCGTTGTACTTGCTGGCTACCGGTCCGCAATACGCCATTGCATCCTGGGGTGAATTCAGCGCACAAGGTCATTGGGTGTGGCGCTGGAAGAACTGGATCGATCGTTGTTTCATGCGCAAATATGGTGCTTTGAATCACGGAGACAAGGAATGACCATATGACCCGTTTTTTTCAAATAGCCTGGTCTCGACATATTGTTATCAATGCACTTAAGGTTTCCGTTGTGGTGGGAAGTGTGCTGAATTTGGTGAACCAAGGTGAAAACTTGCTCCATGGCGGTACAATCTCGTGGCTTCATTTATTATTGAATTATCTGGTGCCGTACTGCGTATCAAGTTACAGCGCGGCGAAGAACGAGATCGAGTTAAGGGAAAGTAATGAGTGCCAATTCAAACCGCCAGGAAAACACTAAACAGGTCAAAAATCTGTTGGCTGATGCGGAATTTCTGGAAGAAATACGCAGGCAAATGATCAGGTTCGCCACGCTACAACTCGGGGACAGCCACCAAGCCGAAGATGCTGTGCAAGAGGCGCTGATCGGTGCATTGAAAAACGCGACCTCCTTTGGCGGACGCGCCGCACTGAGAACTTGGATATTCGCAATTTTGAAGAACAAGATCGCGGATACATTGCGGCACAAGCAGCGTGTAGTGAATGCCAGCAGCTTGCTGCGTGAGGAGGATGAAGACGAAGACTTTTCCGAGTTGTTCGACCGCAAAGGATTTTGGCAGCCCGATGAACGTCCGGTTGTCTGGGGCAATCCTGAAGGTTCATTGCGCGAGGCACATTTTTGGCGCGTTTTTGAAGCTTGTCTTGACGGTTTGCCGCCCAAGCAGGCGCGGGTCTTTATGATGCGCGAGTTTATTGAACTTGATGCCGACGAGATATGTGCCGCCGTAGATTTAACCACCAGCAATCTGCATGTTTTGCTGCACCGCGCACGTCTGCGCTTGCGTGAGTGCCTCGAAAATAAATGGTATCTGCAAGGAGAGAAAAATGATGAATTGTCGTGAAGCCACACAACTGATGTCGGAATCGCAGGAACGCAAACTTTCGCTTACGGAAAGCATGTCCTTAGGGATGCACACCATGATGTGCAAAGGCTGCCATAACTACAAACAGCAGATGGGTACACTGCGTAAGATTACGCGTGCTTACGCCAAGGGCAAGAATGAGCAGGCTGAAAACTAGCACAGAGGACTGTTACTTTTCTTCCCAATGCAGAGACTTAAAATCGAAGCCACTTTCCAGTATTGGCTTGATGATCTGAAAATACGGTGAAACATCGAAATCGCGCGGGGTGAACAAGCTGTGATGCCGCAGGCGATAGATTTCTTCGATACAGCCTGGGCAGTCCGGGCTATCAACACTCAGGCTTGAAACGATTGGAAGAATTGGATAGCGTACAGATTGAAATGCCAGCGCAATCAAAGTCGAGCAAATCGCTCTGGTCGGATCCCCACTTCCAAATGCCAGTAATCTGCGCCTAAACCGGGTGGGTATAGGGGGTGTAGGAAAAAAATAGCGCGCAAGATCTAATACATTGCGCAAGTCGTAATGATCGCCGATGTGATGAATGGCAAATTCTGCCACCTTCGTGCAATCTGCATCAGTCATTCCGAATGGACGACAGATCCGGGTGTGCAAATTTTCGAATTTTTCGATGCCAACACTGCGAACGCCTTCCACTATGTCCGCTTCGACAAAGCAATGGGCGTGGTTCGAATCCGCCTCAATATGCTGACCAACATACAACGCGGCGTGTGACCAAGTCGACTGCGTCAGGTATTTGACTGCTGTACTTACTCGGCTGCTTCCTTCGACCAGCAATACATCTCCGGGGCGTAAACAAGTCAATAGCCGCGTTGCAGAATAGAATGGCCCTGTACTATGGGTATGCCGGGGTTGGGTGAGGACTTTTGCAAGCATTCCGCCCATCCTGGAAAAAGCAGTTCCCATGGCAATCCGCTACTGGCTCAACAAAATATCGAGTTTTCCTTCACGATCAAGTGCGGCTAAATCATCAAAGCCGCCTACATGGGTATCGCCGACATAAATTTGCGGAACTGTGCGGCGACCCGTACGTTCGATCATGTTTTTAAGTTCGCCTGGATTCTCGTCGATTCTAATTTTGACGAGATTTGCAACACCTTTTCGATGTAACAACTGCTCGGCGTGAACGCAATATGGGCAGGTTTCCTTGCTATACATAGTGACCGGATTCATGTTTTTCTCCTGTTTTTGCCAAGGCACGATGTCTCGGTACGGTAGTAGTCGCATACGGCTTTCTATTCCTTACAAGATTTTATTCAATTTTTTACGAAACTTGACTGTGTAAGGAATCAGTAACTGTTGCGACTAAGGTATCAAGAACGCATTGCGCTACCGTGTTAATTCACTTTATGCGAAAAATCAATCAAGAGGGAAGTTCATGCATGCCACTTTGCCATTGTTACAAGCCACCAATTTTCCGTCGCTACGTCGAAAAGCGCTGGAAATTTTGCAAGTCAATCTGGGTTACAAATGCAATATGAGTTGCGTGCATTGCCACGTCAACGCCGGTCCTAGTCGCACCGAGATGATGGATCGTTCTCTTATCGAGCTGATTCCCCATGTGCTGGCTGCACGTAATCTACACACACTGGATTTGACCGGCGGCGCACCGGAGTTGCATGAAGACTTTCGCTGGTTGGTGCGTGCAGCGCGTGCGCAGGATTGCAAAGTGATAGACCGTTGCAATCTGACCATTCTGTTTGAGCTAGGGCAGGAAGATTTAGCTGAATTCCTGGCGGAGCAGCAGGTTGAAATCGTTGCTTCACTTCCGTGTTACTCGCTGGAAAATGTGGATAAGCAGCGCGGCAAGGGAGCATTTGACAAGAGTGTTCTCGGACTGCAAAAGCTTAATGCCTTGGGCTATGGACAGCCAGGCAGTGGACTGACACTGAACCTCGTGTACAACCCGCAAGGCGCTTCGCTTCCGCCCGATCAATCAGTATTGCAGATCGACTATCAGCGTGAGTTGTTTGCTCACTTCGGCATCGTGTTCAATCAGTTATTGGCCATTGCCAATATGCCCATCCAGCGTTTCGGTTCAATGCTGATCTCTAAGGGGGAGTTCAACGAGTACATGTGTCTGCTGCATGAGAACTACGCCGCCGCCAATCTTGAAACGGTGATGTGCCGCAATTTGGTCAGCGTGGACTGGCAGGGGTTTCTCTATGACTGCGATTTTAATCAGCAACTGGGTCTGGCTATTCCCGGTCAGGGTCGTCCGCATCTCAAAGACTTGTTGCAGCAAGACATGCTGAACCAATCAATTCGTGTTGCTGATCACTGCTATGGCTGTACGGCTGGGCAGGGCAGCGGTTGTGGTGGTGCATTGAAGGATGAGAGACTGCAAAGGTGTGCCGCATGAAACGCACTTTACTCATTCTGCTGATATTCGGGCTGATCGTTGGTTTTTTTGTGTTTGATCTGGAGCGTTTTCTCACGCTGGAATCACTTAAACAAAGTCAGCAGGATTTCGCCGCGCTCAATGCTCAAGCCCCTTGGTTAGTGACTGGGTTGTTTTTTGTGCTGTATGTGGTCGTCACCGCATTGTCTTTGCCCGGCGCGGTCATTTTGACGCTGGCGGCCGGTGCGCTGTTCGGTCTGACCGTCGGCACGCTGTTGGCATCGTTCGCTTCCAGTATTGGTGCAACACTGGCTTTCCTCGTCTCGCGCTTTGTGTTGCGCGATACAGTACAAAAACGCTTCGGCGATAAGCTGAAATCGATCAACGATGGGGTTGACAGGGAGGGTGCGCTGCATCTTTTCACGCTTCGACTGGTGCCTTTGTTTCCGTTCTTCCTCATCAATTTGTTGATGGGACTGACCCCGATGAAGACGCGCACCTTTTACTGGGTGAGCCAGATCGGTATGCTGGCGGGCACACTGGTGT
Organism: Gallionella sp.; assembly: GCA_028687575.1. Taxonomy (GTDB): domain Bacteria; phylum Pseudomonadota; class Gammaproteobacteria; order Burkholderiales; family Gallionellaceae; genus Gallionella. Next base: position 132,307 of record JAQTZW010000001.1, read on the forward strand.
TCGTAAACGCGGGTACTCAGTTGGCGCAGTTGCAAAGCCTGTCCGGCATCCTGTCGCCGGGGTTGCTGTTTTCCTTTGTTTTATTAGGCGTATTTCCGATGATCGCCAAAAAATTCATCGCCTGGCTGCAACGCGGGCGTGTTTATGCCAAATGGCATCGTCCAGCCAAATATGATCGCAATCTGATCGTCATCGGCGGCGGGGCGGCAGGCTTGGTATCGTCCTATATCGCAGCAGCAGTCAAAGCCAAAGTAACCCTGATCGAAACACACAAGATGGGCGGCGACTGTCTGAATTATGGATGTGTACCGAGTAAGGCGCTGATCAAGAGTGCGAAGTTGGCAAGTCAAATTCGTCATGGTGAGCACTATGGGCTAAACGCAGGGTCGCCTGAATTCAGTTTCCGCAAGGTGATGGCGCGCGTGCATGAAGTGATTGCCAAAGTTGCGCCGCATGACAGTGTTGAACGCTATACCAGCCTAGGCGTAGAGGTGTTGCAAGGCTACGCGCGCATCACCGATCCGTGGACGGTTGAGATCAAGCTCAATAATGGCACAACGCAAAAGCTCACCACGCGCAACATCATTATTGCCACTGGTGCTCGCCCATTTGTGCCACCGCTGCCGGGTCTTGATGATGTAGGTTATGTCACCAGCGATACGTTGTGGTCCACCTTCGCCGAACTGGATAATGCACCGAAGCGCCTAGTGGTACTGGGTGGAGGCCCCATCGGTTGCGAACTGGCACAAAGCTTTGCGCGGCTCGGTTCGGGCGTGACGCAGATCGAAATGGCACCGCGCATCATGATCCGTGAAGACATCGAAGTGTCCGAACTGGCACGAGCATCGCTAGTTGCCGATGGCGTGGAAGTGCTGACCAATCACAAGGCAGTGCGTTGCGAAAAGGAAGGTGAGCATAAGTATATCGTGGTGGAGTATGACGGCCAATCGCGTCGCATTGAATTTGATGCGTTGATCTGCGCAGTTGGCCGCAGCGCGCGCCTCAAAGGCTTCGGTCTGGAAGAACTGGGCATTCCGACTCAACGCACCGTGACCACCAACGACTATCTGGAAACCTTGTATCCCAATATTTTTGCGGCAGGCGATGTGGCGGGCCCCTACCAATTCACCCACACCGCAGCGCATCAGGCTTGGTATGCAACAGTCAATGCGCTGTTCGGCGACTTCAAGAAGTTCAAGGTGGATTATTCTGTCATCCCTTGGGCGACCTTCATTGAACCGGAGGTTGCACGCGTTGGTTTGAATGAACAAGATGCACACGAACAAGGTATCGCCTACGAGGTCACGAAGTACGGCATCGACGATCTTGATCGCGCCATTGCGGACGGGACGGCGTATGGCTTCGTCAAAGTGCTCACTGTGCCAGGCAAGGACAAGATACTTGGTGTCACCATTGTGGGTGAACACTCGGGAGACCTGCTGGCAGAGTTCGTGTTGGCGATGAAATACGGTCTAGGCTTAAAAAAAATACTCGGCACAATTCATACCTACCCGACGTTAGCCGAAGCGAACAAATACGCGGCGGGCGAATGGAAGCGTACTCATGCACCTCAACAGGTGCTGCGATGGCTGGAACGATACCATGCGTGGAAACGGGGCTGAATGAAACTCTCCATCATCGTGCCCGTACTAAATGAAGCTGGACAGTTGCCGGACTTGTTCGCGCATCTGCTGCCTTTTCAGCGTGCCGGTTGCGAAATCATCTTTGCCGATGGCGTGAGTATGGATGGTTCATCCATGCTGGCGCAGGTGGCTGGATTCACGGTGGTGCAATCCGCCCCTGGCCGAGCACGTCAGATGAATGCGGGTGCAGCTCAAGCCAGTGGGGATGTATTGCTTTTTCTGCACGCTGACACGCGATTACCTCAAGGTGCATCTAGACTAATTACCCAAGGGTTAGTTGAGCAAGATCGCTGCTGGGGACGTTTTGATGTGTGCATCTCAGGTCGGCCATTCATGTTGCGCGTGGTGAGCCATCTGATTAATTTACGTTCGCGCTTGACGGGCATCGCCACCGGCGATCAGGCCATTTTCGTGCGGCGCTCCATATTCGAACAAATGGGTCGGTATTCTGACGAACCCCTGATGGAGGATGTCGCGCTTTGCAAACGCTTGAAGTCGTTCTCGCGTCCTGTCTGCATCAAGCATTGCGTGACTACCTCTGGTCGTCGCTGGGAAGCGAACGGCGTGTGGCGCACCATTCTGCTGATGTGGCGTTTACGCTGGGCGTACTGGCGCGGTACGGATGCCGCTGAATTGGCAAGGTTGTACCGATGACAGTCACTACGAACCAACCTGTGCACATCATCATTTTTGCCAAAGCCCCGTTAGCGGGATTCGCCAAAACACGATTGATTCCTGCGCTCGGCGCAGAAGGTGCGGCAGCGCTGGCGAGACGCATGTTGCTGCATACCCTGCATGAGGCGATTCAGGCAAGGATTGGCAGCGTCGAATTGTGTATCACGCCTTCTCTCGACGAATCAGCTTGGCAATCATTTGCAGCACCTTTAGGTATCGTTATTTCAGAACAGGGTGAGGGTGATTTAGGTGCGAGACTTGCGCGCGCAGCGCAACGTACATTGGAACGGGGCGAGTCCGTGTTGCTGGTAGGGACTGACTGTGTCGAAATGTCCGCCGAATTATTGCGAAACGCGGCAAGAAAACTGCACGACCACGATTCGGTCATTCATTGCACCACGGATGGTGGTTATGCCTTGCTGGGGCTGAAGCAATTCAGCGCGCTATTGTTTAGCAATGTGGCCTGGAGTACCGATGCGGTGGCAAGTGCTACGCTATCGCGCATTGTGCAACTGGGTTGGACTGTACATGTCGGACAAATGTTGCACGATGTGGATGAGCCACAAGATTTGAAATATTTACCTAGCGATTGGAGTTCGTATGTTGCAGCGTAGCTTTTGGGGCGCGTGTCTAGTAGTCATGTCGTGTGGCGCACAAGCTGGGGAGATTGTCAGGCTGGATAATTTTTCCAATGAATCGTTGAGTGTACCCTCGCCCTGGCAAGTTGTGCAGCTGGATAAAAAGATAGCGCCAACTCGATACCAAGTGACGCGCTGGGATGGTGTGCTGAGTATTGAAGCGACGGCTGAACACAGCATGGCACTGTTGGCGCGACCTGTTGAAGTCGATCTAAACCGTACTCCAGTGTTGTGTTGGCGGTGGCGTGTGGATGCGCCTTTGGTTAAATCCGATATGGCAACCAAGGCAGGCGATGACTACGCCGCCCGCGTGTATGTCTCGTTCTCACTTCCTCCCTCGGAAATTGGTTTTGTATTACGCACCAAGCTCAAGCTGGCGCGCAGCATCTACGGCGATGCGGTGCCTGATGCTGCGCTCAACTATGTGTGGGACAACCGCTATCCGGTCGGTACACGAAAACCTAATGCCTACACCGACCGTACGCGCATGATCGTTTCCGAATCTGGTGCTGTCAATGCGGGTAAGTGGGTCGTTGCACGCCATGATGTACGACAGGATGTGATCACCGAATTTGGTTCTGCCCAGGCTCTGCTGATTCAGCTTTCAATCGCATCGGACACTGATAACACCAAAGAAATAGCCCATGCTGGTTTCGCCGATTTTCAATTCGTCGAGAAGAATGCAGCCTGCTTTCCCTAGATGAATATTAAAACTATTGGCCGTTTGTAAGAATAAATGAAATTGGGCGACTAACGGCTGTCACCATTATTTATTTAGGAAACGCCATGCAAGAAATCGTTAAAGACTACTATGGGAAACAACTGCAAAATTCTGATGACCTAAAGACTTCGGCTTGTTGTGATGCCTCGCAAGTACCTGCTTGGCTTAAGCCGCTCCTATCTAATATTCATCCAGAAGTCATGGCGCGCTATTACGGTTGCGGTTTGGTTTGTCCACCGTTGCTGGATGGGTGCCGAATTTTGGATCTGGGCAGTGGTGCCGGGCGCGATGTGTATGCATTAGCACAGATGGTTGGTCATGATGGTCAGGTAGTTGGTGTGGATATGACGGAGGAGCAACTGGATGTCGCGGAAAGTTATCGTGCATATCACGCCGAGACATTCGGTTTTGATAACGTTGTTTTCAAGCAGGGATATATCGAAAAGCTAGATGAATTAGGGTTTGAAGACGGCAGTTTTGATGTGATCGTATCAAACTGCGTCATCAATCTCTCACCTGAAAAAGATGCGGTATTGCACGAAATACATCGTTTGCTAAAACCGGGCGGTGAATTTTATTTCTCTGATATTTATGCTGACCGCAGAGTGCCTGACTCGGTGCGCAATGATCCTGTTTTGTATGGGGAGTGTCTGGGGGGCGCACTGTATTGGAATGATTTTATTAGTCTTGCCAAGCGCCATGGCTTTGCTGATCCCCGCCTGATTGATGATAGGCCGCTTGATATTACAGATGTCAAACTAGCTGCGCGGGTAGGTAATATCAAGTTTTATTCTGCGACCTATCGCCTTTTTAAGCTGGAAGGATTGGAGGCCGCTTGTGAAGATTATGGGCAGGCGGTGATTTATCGCGGCACGATTCCAAATCATGCAAATCGCTTTATTCTCGACAGCCACCATGATATCGAAACAGGACGCGTTTTTCCGGTGTGCGGCAATACATGGCACATGTTGTGTGGCAGCCGGTTCAAGCAACACTTTGAATTTATCGGTGACTTTAGCCGACACTATGGAATTTTTCCGGGGTGTGGCAGTGATATTCCTTTTGTACAAAGTCAGGGTGAGGCCACATCCGCGTGTTGCTAGATTCGAAACTAGTGAAGAAAAGTGGCGAAAATAATTTGTACGTAGTTATGTGTGTTGATGTCGTACGGCACAGCGGGTGTCCGGTGATGGATAAGGATCAGATGCGCAAATTTTATGCTGAAGCTTTCGGTACCTTTTGTCTTGTCTTCGCAGGAACGGGAGCTATTGTCATCAATGACGTGTCTGGTGGAGTGATTTCGCATCTGGGTATTGCACTCACTTTTGGCCTCGTTGTGCTGTCCATGATTTATGCCGTGGGTGATATTTCTGGTGCGCATCTGAATCCGGCAGTCACTATCGGTTTCTTCGTGGCGAATCGATTCGCTGGTCGACTGGTTCTACCCTATATCGCCAGTCAGATTGCTGGTGCGCTTATAGCCAGTTTTCTGTTGCGCTTCCTATTTCCGTCCCATATCTCTCTTGGTACCACACTGCCTGCAGACTCTTATGTACAGTCATTCATTCTAGAGTTGGTGCTGACAGCCATTCTCATGTTTGTCATTCTGAAAGTGTCCAGCGGCGCACGAGAGCGGGGTATTACAGCCGGAATTGTGGTCGGTTCTGTCATCACCTTGGAGGCGCTTTTTGCAGGACCCATTAGTGGCGCATCTATGAATCCTGCCCGTTCATTGGCTCCCGCACTCGTTTCAGGGCAACTTGCCAGCACCTGGCTTTATCTCGCTGCCCCCATATTAGGTGCGTTTTTGGGCGTTGTATTATGTCGTGTCATGCGTGAAGAAGGGTGCTGCTCACCTTTAAAGCAAGCTGCCTAAATTGATTATTTTTACTTATTGTTTTAATTGTATATTTTATAATTATCAAGCTGCTCTGTAAGAAAGCGATGATTGTCCCGACTAATCAATCGGAGGCATTCGCCCCATGAGAATTTAACTATCCTAAGGAGTTTTACCATGAAAAACAGTCACATTCTTTCCGCTGCAATCGGTAGCTTACTGGTACTTGGTCTGGTCAGCGGAAACGCCAATGCGGCGGATAAAAAGGATATGGAGAAATGCTTTGGCATCGCCAAGGCGGGCATGAATGATTGCTCCAGCAGCAAGAGCGCGCACTCCTGTGCGGGACAGGCTACCAAAAACAATGATGCGGAAGATTTTGTCGCCGTTCCCAAGGGGACTTGCAACAAAATTGCTGGCGGCATGTTGAAAGCGATGTAATGGGAAAGCCCGCTACCTTGCCATGCAGCGCCGGCATTGGATTGCGGGCGCCTCATTATCGAGAGGTTTTGAATACCCTACCCCAACTGGGGTGGGTGGAAGTTCATAGTGAGAATTTTTTCGGCGATGGTGTGCCCTTGCGTACTTTACTTAAGGTGCGTGAACATTACCCCGTCAGTTTACATGGTGTTGGCATGGGACTGGCTTCAACTGAACCGTTATCCCCGCAACATTTGACCGCATTGCGCAGTCTGTGCGACCAGGTGCAGCCTGCCGCAGTGTCAGAACATCTGTGCTGGAATGCAGCGTCAGGCATGGTTATTAACGATCTGTTACCGTTCCCTTATACGCAGGAAGCATTGCTCCATGTAGCAAGTCGCGTGGATCAGGTTCAGGAAAAACTGGGCCGCCAGTTGCTGGTGGAAAATCTCTCCAGCTATTTGTCTTTTTCGCACAGCGAAATGACGGAGGGAGAATTTCTGGCGGAATTATCCCAGCGTACCGGCTGCGGCATTCTATTTGATGTGGAGAATCTTTACGTTAATGCGCGTAATCTTGGCGTGGATGCAGAAAAGTTTATCACCGATATACCAGCGGCAGCGGTTAAGGAATATCACTTGGCAGGATTCAGCGTGCATGATGGTTGTCTGGTCGATACCCATGACCACCCGGTTCACGCCGATGTATGGGCGTTGTATGAATGTGCGCTGCGCCATCTTGGGCCACGTCCCACACTGATCGAGTGGGATAATGACATTCCGCCGTTGCAGGTACTGATGGCAGAGGCTGAAAAAGCCCAGAAACGTCTGGAGCATTGTCATGCTCTGTGATGATCTGTCAGATTTTGCACGCGCCATTGTGCAAGGTGAAGCACCTTCGCCGCATATCAATGCGGACTATGCGCAATATTCTTCGGCTGTCGCCATTGGAGTTTACCGCAACAATTATTTCGGTAATCTGCATGACGCGCTTGCCGGTGCTTATCCGGTCATCGAGCAGCTCGTGGGGTGGGATTTTTTCAGGTGCTTGACGCGTTCCTTTATCCGACAGCATGGCTCGCAAAGCGGCAACCTGCACCATTATGGTGCCCAAATGGAAGATTTTTTGGCGACATTTGAACCATCTAAAGATCTGGTCTATTTGCCGGATTTCGCGAGACTGGAGTGGGCTTGTCACTGTGCGTATTTTGCAGAAGATGCCACGGCTTTAAATCTTGCTGATCTGGCTCAGATACCGCCTGAGCGTTATGCAGATATGATCCTGCATCTGCATCCGTCCTGTCATCTGCTGTCTTCCCGTTATCCTATTTCCGCCATCTGGCATGCCCATCAACCTGATGCGGCCTGTGATTTTCATATCGATTTGGATCGTGGCGGTAGCAATGTTCTCGTCATTCGCTGTGATGATCTAGTCAACGTTGTTGAATTATTGCAGGCCGATGCAGCATGGCTACAAGCTGTTCAGAAGGGCGCTTCACTGGGCGTTTCAACGGATGCAATTCAGGTTCGTTATCCGGACTTTGATTTGCCATCCTTATTGCTGATGTTGGTGGCGAATAACGCATTGACGAATTTTAATTTGAAGGAAATTACATGAAATTGATATCAAGACTGGGCAAGTATTACTATTCGGCATCGCATCTTCCGGAATTTTTGGCCCCCGTGCTGGATTTTGGATTGCGTTTGTACCTGGCAGACGTATTTATTAAGTCCGGTCTGACCAAGATTCAGAGTTGGGATAGCACGTTGTATCTGTTTAGCGATGTCTACAATGTACCGTTGCTGCCCCCCGAGGTGGCCGCGTCGATGGCTGCCAGCGCAGAACTGGGCTTGCCTGTACTGCTGGTTCTCGGTCTGTTCGGACGCTTTGCGGCAGCCGGACTTTTCATTCTCAACATCGTCGCGGTTATTTCTTATGCCGATCTGAGTCAGGCGGGGCTCAATCAGCACCTCTCCTGGGGTATTTTGCTTGGTGTATTGTTGATACTCAGCCGAAACACATGGTCGGCTGATACCTGGCTGGAAAAACGATTGAAGTAATGTTACTCAGGCTTGTCAGTCAAAGCACCCGCCTGGCTGCTGCGGGTGCAAGGCTGACCAAGCCGCTGAGATTGGTCAGCGAGCAAATGTCTAATGCGTTTTCGCAGCACAAGGGTTCTTTGCTGCGCAAGGATTATCCGTCGCCAAAACCTGACTTGGCTTGAAGCCTTTTTGATATTCGGCTGTATATGCAGTCAGTGCAGCTAATTCCTTTGAATTCCATGCCAATGGCTTGCTCGCCAATGGAACGACCATGCAGAACTGAACCATTTCATCGAGATGAACTGTTTTAACTCCAGAACGTTCATGCGGCATCTGCACGAAGTGTGGATAGGGTTGCGCAAACGTGTTTTGAAACGCGCCATAACCATCATGACACGAGTTGCATGACAAGCCATTCGTACTCAGCCTGGTATCGCTAAATAATTTTTTACCATATTTGACTAATTTTGCATGATTACCTTTATAGGGGCGGTAATTGTTCGGGCGCGTTACCAGTTTCAGATTGATTCGATCCGGATTGCTAGCTGCACACGGGTTATTGGCAGCACAAGGATTTTTTGCTGCGCAAGGATTTTCGCGTGACGAGCTGCTGCGGGGTGCACAGGGATTTGCACGGCATGGGCTGGCTATGGCGATACCGCCTAGAGAGAGCGTCAGCACCCCGGAAGTAATTAATGTGTTGACCAGTTTGGTTCGTTTCATTGTGTTCTCCATAGAAAAAATGGTGTGGGTAAAATCAAAGCGTGTAAGCACGGTTGACAGCCGTTAGTCGAATTGAGATGGGTAATTCTTACACTCGAATATTTGTACTCGTCTGTAAGAAATCGGTATTGCAAACGACAAAGATTTATTGATGCACGGCATCAAGCTCATTTTTAATTTCCAGGAGACCTTCATGAAACAGATTGCACGATCATTGATGTTGTTGCTTACGTTAATCTTCCCACTACTTGCTCACGCGCTGGGCGAGCCATACACACAAGAGAAATTGGATGCCTTGAACAAGGCAGGAAAACCTGTATTGGTGGCTATTCATGCCGATTGGTGTGGAACCTGCCGTGCTCAGGAGCGGGTGTTGGGAAAGCTATTGTTACAACCAGAGTTTCGTGGAATGACTGTTTTGCGTGTCGATTTTGATCAACAGAAACCCGTTGTGCACAAATTGGGTGCCAAATATCAAAGTACATTGATTGTATTTAAAGGTGGCGAAATGGCTGGTCGAATGACGGGCGAGACCGACAGTGATCGGATTGCTGAATTGCTGCATTCGGCTTTGTAGGGGGCAATCATGGAACTCGGCCTGACCAGTTTTGGCCTGTCATTTCTGGCGGGCGTTCTTTCCACACTATCACCTTGCGTGTTACCGCTGGCGCCTATTTTGTTGGGTTCATCGGTAAGCTCGCATCGCATGGGGCCGTATGCACTGATTGGCGGGTTAATGGCCTCATACACGGTGATTGGCGTCGTGATCGGTTCGATGGGAGCCAGGATTGGCTTGGAAGCAGACACCTTGCGTGTGGTGGGCGGGCTGCTATTGATGCTGTTTGGCACCATTATGTTCTCTAGCGTGCTTCAAGAAAAATTCAGCGGTGCAATTAGTCGATTGGGTGTTGGTCAAGGACTGCTCGCGCGTTTTAATCTGGACGGATTGCATGGTCAATTTTTGCTAGGCATGTTGCTTGGTATCGTGTGGAGTCCGTGCGTCGGTCCTACACTGGGTGTGGCGATCACCCTAGCTAGTCAGGGACAGGCATTGTTGCAGGTAGGTGCGGTGATGTTAATGTTCAGTTTAGGTGCCGCATTGCCGCTGGTGGCTATCGGTATGTTGTCACGCCAAGCGATGGGTAAATGGCGCAACCGCATGCTTGAGGCCGGACAAAAGGCAAAGAAAGTTTTTGGCGCAGCACTGCTATTGCTTGGTATCCTTGTCTTGTCAGGAGCTGACAAGACATTCGAGCGTCATGCGGTGAATGTCATGCCCGATTGGCTAGTTATGTTGACCAGTCGTTTTTGAGCGTTGAATCGGAGAAGAAAGTTATGTCTGAAAAATCATCGTTACTGAATACATTGCTCGGTTTGTCGATGATCGTCGAAGCTCGCGATCCCTATACCGGCGGTCACTTGTGGCGTGTATCGCAGTTCTCCAAACTGATTGCCTTGCAGGCAGGATTGTCGCGTCGGAATGTTGCGTTGTGCGAAATTGGCGGATTTTTACACGATCTTGGCAAAGTCGGCGTGCCCGATGCTATTCTCAATAAGCCGGATCGGTTAACCGAAGCTGAATTCTCCGTGATCCGTACCCATCCCAGCGTGGGCGGACGCTTGCTGGCTAACCATCCGCTTGCCAACCTTGCGATGGAGGCAGTGGTCGGTCATCACGAACGCCCGGACGGAAAAGGTTATCCGCATGGCATTGCTGGTAATGTCATCCCTGAAGTGGCGCGCATCGTCAGCATCGCCGATGCCTTCGATGCGATGACCAGCACACGCCCTTATCGCAAAGGGATGCCGATTGAAAAAGCATTGGTTATTATCGGCAACGAATTGGATATTCAATTTGATAAAACACTAGGTCGTCATTTTCTGGAATTGAATATGGCAGCCGATATTGCCCATATTGTCGGGCACAGCGAAGCAGGCATACCTTTGCAAAGTTGTCCTTCATGCCATGCGCCTGTTGTCAGAAAGCGCAGTCAGCACGAGGGAGATTACGTCTACTGCCGCGCCTGCGGCGGCGAATCACACCTGAACAAAATTGGCGACACGTTCCGGTTGGATATGACGGGGCAGATGGGTGATGCCAGTGTACTTGCGCCAGATAGCGATTTGGATCTTATCGGCAGAATGGTGGAAGAAATGGCGCCCATCGTATTATGAGCAGAATCACCCCGGTGCAGTATGAAGGCCGCTTTACATCCGTGCTAAATGTTTGCACAGTGAGATAAGGAAACTAACGTTTCGGGGTTCATTTCATCAGAAATGATGGCTATTCAGTCGGTGGCGGTATTAGCATGACTTGCTCGAGTATGCCACGCGCCGAGAGAACGCCAGCGCGGCAAGCGGTACGACCACCCATTGCAGAAGTGGTGATACGCCGATCGGAACAAAAGGGGTAAGCGGCATCCATTCCGAATACGTCCAGCTTGCCAGCACAGTGGTGTTGAACCATTCGCTAAACGCCGTGAAAACGAAGCCAAATATGACCGCGACTGTATTCACCAGGATCCAGTGCCAATTGTGCAGCGCGCTGGCGCGCGTTGCGATGAGTGCGGCGAGTAGTGCGCCAACGCCAATGAGCACATCGCCAACGGTACAATGGAAAACGGCATAAGCGATGGATGTCGGAGGCGCTTCCCACAACGCGCTCAGCACGGCAAGCGCGGGGAGGTAACGTGCGAACACAAAGCGCCAAACTTGGGAGTCGTGGCACCACATTTTGCTTAACCTGCACAGCACGAAAGTTGCTTTACGTCCTTGGTAAATGTCTGTGCACACAGTTTTAGTCCCTCGACCATCGTCAGATAAGGAAAGAGTTGGTCGGCTAAATCATGCACGGTCATGTGCGAGCGGATCGCGATAGCCGCCGTTTGAATAATCTCACCCGCATCTGCTGTTACCGCCTGCACACCCAGTATGCGTAGGCTCCCAGCTTCCGCGACCAGTTTTATAAAGCCACGTGTATCGAAATTGGCAAGTGCGCGCGGTACGTTGTCGAGCGGCAGGGTGCGGCTAATCGTCTTGATATCTTTCTCGTGCGCTTCCGCTTCGGACATACCCACCGTTGCCACCTGGGGGTCGGTAAATACCACGGCGGGCATAGCAGTAAGATCAAGGGCGGCATCGCCGCCGGTCATGTTAATCGCCGCTCGCGTTCCGGCTGCTGCTGCGACGTAGACGAACTGCGGCTGGTCGGTGCAATCGCCGGCGGCGTAGATGTCTGGCGCGCTGCTGCGCATCCGGTTGTCAACCATGATATTGCCTTGCTGATTGAGCGTCACCTCTGCTTTGTCCAGTTCCATGCTGAGGGTGTTGGGTGATCGTCCAGTGGCAACGAGCAGCCGGTCGGCACGCAGTTCACCATTCGGGATCTTAAGCACAAACTCGCCGTGCGCGTAGCTGATTTTACTCGCCTGTGTATCGGTCAGCACCGCTATTCCCTCGGCGTGGAATGCATCCGTCACCGCAGCGCCGATGGACGGGTCTTCGCGGAGGAATAAGGTGTGTCGCGCCAATATCGTGACTTTGCTGCCCAGTCGTGCGAAAGCTTGCGCCAATTCCAACGCGACGACCGAGGAGCCGATCACGGCAAGCCTTGGTGGAATGGCAGGGCTTACCAGCGCTTCGGTCGAAGTCCAGTAAGGCGTGTCTTTCAACCCGAAAATTGACGGAATTGCCGCGCTGGCGCCGGATGCAACAAGACAACGGTCAAATGAAACTTCGCGTTCGCTGCTGTCACTCAAAAGAACAATTAACGTGTGGCCGTCCTTGAAGCGAGCCTCGCCGCGTAACAACTTGATGTCCGGTGTGCTTTCCAGTATGCCTTCGTATTTGGCGTGGCGCAGTTCGTCCACGCGAGCCTGCTGTTGCGCGAGCAAACGGCCGCGCTGGATGCTGGGTACAGCGGCTGAGATGCCACTATCGAATGGGCTATTCGCGCGCAGGTGCGCGATGTGGGCAGCGCGAATCATGATCTTTGAAGGAATGCAGCCGATGTTAACGCAGGTGCCGCCGATGATGCCGCGCTCAATCAGTGTCACGCGTGCGCCGCGCTCTACCGCCTTCAATGCGCACGCCATCGCCGCGCCGCCGCTGCCGATGACAGCAATGTGCAATTGGGTTGTGCTCATGATTCATGCCCTTTCGAAATGGAGTAATCGGTATCACTGGCGCTGGCTGCCTTTGATTTGCGGCTGACGGCATAAATGATCAAACCGACAGCAGGGCGGGCATCAGCACGTAATCAAGATACCCTACCCATGTTGCCAAACCGACTGCGCCAAAAATAAGCACCAGTGCGGGCGTAAAGCAGCACAAGGCGGAGACAATCACCCCGATCGTGCCAGTTTTTAACAAGGTGGATGTTTTCATTAGTGTACCCCCACAGCTTTGGATGGATAGCCCGTATTTTCAGTCGCAGTGGTGAGTGCCTTAACAGTGGTCTGTGCATCGTCGAAAGTCACGGCAGCTTCTTTTTTGTCGAGATTGATAGCCACTTTCTCTACGCCATGCACGCCGAAGAGTGCCTTTCTTACGGTGATCGGACAGGCCGAACAAGTCATGTTGGATATTGCCAATGTAGTCGTACTGCTGACCGCAAAGGCGGGAGTGACCGTTAGCGCGGTCATCATGGTAACGAGGATGATGGCGCAAGTTTTGTTGAGTTTGCGAGTCACTGTTCTTAGGTCTGTTTGTGTGCATCTGTTCATGTTACGACTCCTTTAGTAAAAAAGTGGTGCGATATAGGGGAAGGTAAGCGCGACGAGTATCAGCAACGCGACGATCCAGAAAGTTATTCTGTAAATACGTTGGGTCTGCGGCAAGGCGCAAATTTCACCCGGCATGCATTCAGCCTCTGGGCGATAGATACGCCGCCAAGCGAAGAACAGCGCCACCAATGCTGCACCGATGAAAAACGGACGGTAGGGTTCCAGCACGGTCAGGTTGCTAATCCACGCACCGCTAAATCCCAGCGTGATCAGCACCAGTGGCCCAAGGCAGCAAGTCGATGCTAATATGGCCGCTATGCCGCCTATGAACAGCGTGCCGCGACCGGTTTTCGTTCCAGACATGTGATTCCCTTTTTCAAAAGATGTGCTAACCTTAAACCCGTAGTCAACTACGGAGTCAAGCATTATGAAAATGAGCAAAGCGAGTTTCGAGCTGGAGAAGCAACGCGGTCAAACTAGCAAAGTAAGTGCTGCCAAATTACAGATGCAGAATTTAGAAGCCGACATGACCATCGGGCAATTAGCAAATGCTGGTTGTGTCAATGTCGAAACCATTCGTTATTACCAACGCGAAAAATTACTGCCCACGCCGAAACGTACTTTTGGTTCTATCAGGCGATACGGTGATGAAGAACTAAAAAGACTGTTGTTCATTAAGCGTGCGCAGGCAATTGGATTTTCGCTGACTGAAATCACTTTGTTGCTTCAATTGGCTGAAGGTGAACACTGCGCGGAAACACAGGAGCTGGCCGAGAAAAAACTGGACGTGATCAAACAGAAACTTGCAGATTTGCACGCTATCGAATCAGCTCTGGAAAAACTTATTTCCGCCTGCAGCAAAGGAAAAAACGGATGCGGCTGCCCGATTATTGATAGCCTGGTTAGTGGAAAGACAATGTTGTAGAGTGTTTCACTCGAATTGAAAGACCTTGCGCAAGCGAAATCCCACACAATTTCCCGGCAATGCAGCGATGATTCACAGCCAAATGAGGGCCAATGTTGGCATGGTCAATTTTGTTTGGTTGAGATGGCCTGTTCAACTTCGTGCAGTGTGTTCTCCACCGAAATCTCGATCTGACTGGTTATGTCTAGCTTGCGATCTTCAAATACGTCCTTGTCTGGATGAGTTGTCGCCCATGACCAGATGATTTCGTCACGCTGCTTGAGCAAGGCTTCGATATGCGGACGGTACAGCACGAACATCGCGCTGATCCAACGATTCACAGGCCATGATGGATATGCTTGGTCAATCACAAAGTGGTCCAGCATCCGGATCACCTGATCTGCGGGATACCAGGCTTCGGCGGTCACCCAGCGATTGGTTGTGAATAGCCCTGTCGGGTAGCCGTAACTGTCCATGGCAATGGCGAGCAAATGCGACAAGGCTTCATCGCCTTGTGGCCACGGATCCGAGGTAGAGCAGGCAATGGGCGTCACTCCAGCGGGCATGCCCTTGGGGCGAAGAAAACAGTGGAAGTGCCCATGTTCGCCAACTTCTCCGCGATGGGCGTGATAATAATACTGTGCATGAGTCTCGCGGTCATACACGTCGTCATCGGGGTAATGGTTATATTCGTAAAAGGTTTCGCCCTTGTTCAGCGTATCTCGCAACACTTCACCGACGATATTCATTTCGGATTTTTTCAATACGCGATAACATTCCATGATCTCCAATCCGGCGCTCTGCATGGCTAGTAACTGCACCAGTGGCAGCGTGGATAAATCAGGCGCAGCAACCAGCCCCGTTGCGGGGCTGGTTGTGTGCGATGCAGATTGGTTGCCTAGTGGGCTTTTGCTGCGCATGGGTTTTTGGCAGAGCAAGGGTTCTTTGCTGCACACGGATGCATCGCCGCACAAGGATTTTTTGCTGCACAGGGATTAGCTTTGTGGTGTTTGTGTTTGGCCATACAGGGATGTTTACCCGCACAAGGGTTTTTCCCTGCACATGGGTTGGCAGAGGATTCCTTTTGCGAACGACCTGCACATGGATTCATTGCGCCACAGGGGGCGGCAATTGCTGCGCCACTCATTGCAGCGGCCAATGCGCCGGTTGAGATCAGGGTCTTTGCGATTTTATTGAATTTCATTTTTTTCTCCAAGGATAAATTTGTAAGCAGTTTTGACATTACCAAGATGGTGGATGCAAGGATTAGTCGTGGAGAAATTGCAAATCTTACAAGGATTTTGAAGAAATATTTATAAATTCCCCAGTGTGCCGATTGTAGAACTCTTATCCCTTGGATTGTATGCCCGAAAGCTGCCCGTCGCGACCGACGGTTCAGTCTCGATACCTGCCCGACAGATTGCATCGATTATATGGCTGCTGTGCGCTCGTAAGCGGTTATTCATAAATTTTCAGATAGACGCTGGCATTGGATTCGTTATGTGTGGCGGAATCCATTGGAATACGAATCAATCAGGCAAAACGGTAAAAGCTCGTACTGGAGAATATCTCGTCAGCATCGTTCCATAGGCAGTAAAATCAACCAAAAATCAGGATTTGTTGACCGACGTGCCGCACTGCGTTGATTAGTGTTTGAGGTCGCGATAAAAGTTTTCGTGTGGGCCGATAGTTTCCAGATAAACCAGCCGCACGTCCTTATCGAGTGTGTAGCCCAGCAGATAGAGCTGCCCCTGGCTGCGAAACTTGTAGACAAACAAATCAGCCAGATCACCTTTTTTACGTTCGCCGACAGAAGGTTGACCAGCGATCAGTTCGACCGCTGCATCGACATCAGTTGCAACGTTGTCGTGCAGTTTTTTGTACTGGCGGGCAAATCGCCTCGTCTGCTCAACTGCGTAACTCATGCACGGCGACTGCGTGGCACAAAGGGTGTGGCCTGTTCGCGCGGTTCGCGCATCGAAGCCAGTGATTCCGCCACAAAACTAACTGGCAGATCCGGATTGTCGAGTGACGCACGACCGACCATCGCCCAATACTCAATCTGTCCAGCAATGGTGCGGTGTTCAATCTGCGCTTCGGTGCGAGCCTGCTCGTACAACGTGTCATCAATCCTGACTGGCATTCCCATCATCGCTCTCCCAATAACCTTTACTACAAAAGTAGCAGCATTGTAGTGCTAACAGACTGAATAGAGCAACATCCGTCTCCGCCATCAGGATTTCAGTTATGTCCACCCATAATCTTGGAAACTTCACCCAAGTCCATCCCTTCGGTCGGCGGCATTCCGTTTTGGCATAGATTCAGCTCATAGTTCAGCGCGAAGTCAGTTTTCGTCCCCGATTTTGTTGGTGTGTTCGGCTGGATCAGCTTAACTGCGAGGCGGCTACACCCCTCCTGTTTGAACCGCTTGAGCGTTGATACCTCAGCCTTGACCGGATCGGATGCGCCTGTTGCCGAGTGAATGGCATCCGCTTCTTTACTCTCCACGATTCCACGGGCTTTGCCATCTGGCGCACTCAATGCCTGCATAAGCAATGCCTTGACGCTGAAGCTTTCCGCTGCGCTTGCCGTCGTTGCAAAAAGGCCAAATACCGCAGTAGCGATGATGTGTTTCGGTGTGATCATTGACGACCTCGTGTGTAGTAGTTGTTGAGCTTGCGCTGCATGGCGGCGGTGCTATCGGTGTTGATCGCTGACGTATTCGGCATATGAACATTTGCCATGATCTCGGCGATAAATTCCGATAGATCAATTCGAGAAAAGTCCAATGCCGCAAATTGGTCAGGCGTAAAGCCAGAACAATCGGTCGCTGGACGGCCTATTTGTGCGCCGCCTGCTGTGTTGATAATCCTGGCTAAACGGGAATTGAAGCAGCAATAAGTTTCCGTTTTCTGCAAACAAATACCGATAATTGGAATCTCGACTGAGCAAAAACTGCCGGTGAAACGACACAAGTTCTGCCCTTTTTTTAGGGCGAGCATTTTTTCTGGTGGGTCGCAGGATGCTATTTCCACGATGATCATAATTGCCACCTGGATCGCTAATGTGGTTGGATCGAAGGCAAGAACAAAACCGCCAGAAGCAGACCATGATGCCGTAAAACCGTACATTGAAAAGGAGGGGCTGAAGGGTCCACTTGTCAGTGATCCAACCGGAGTTGAGGCAAGCGCTGAGTCAATTCCACGTATGACATAAGAGCTGTCGAACATCATGTCGTACATATAGCTGCTGCCAGCTTTCAGCACTTGACCACCTGCGCTCATCGCGGAACTCATGATGCTTGAATTATTCATCCCCCCGCCACCCCCGCTTCCCTTGCAGCAATTGAACAAACCAAACAACGTGTTGGTGCAACTACTGCCTTGCCCGCTGAAGATTTTCATACTGCCATCCATGTAATTGCCTGCCTGCCGCATCGCCTCCATCATGGCGGCGGTTTGTGCCATATCGGCATCTGGCACATGTCCGGTGTTGAAACAGTTTCCCCCCATGCAATATTGGTTGCCGGCGCAATCCGCAACAGTGGAGGTGCTCGCGGGTGTTTTTATGCAACTGTAGGTTTTTTCAAAGAGGGTGCAAGCGCTTGTGTTTGGATTTGTCGCGATACATCTCCTTGGCCCCACTATTGCGCAACCACGAATCACCAGATCAGAACAGGAGGTTGCTGGCGCACTCATGCAGGTGTACTCATCCTGCCACGCACCAGTCGGTGAGCCATTGAAAATCAGCTTGTGCGAGACGATGCTGCAAGATGGATTGTCCGCATAAGTTGCGCAAACGGGATGTATTGCGGTATCCGCGACCAGTGTGTGTGACGAATTGATAATCGTGGTTGTGGTCGGCACAGGTAAACTTGAAGAGCCGCATCTATAGGTATTGCGCCAGGTGTCGCACGGCGCGGTCGGTGTTGGCCCTGGCACAGCGCACACAGAATCAGTCTGCCAACAGCCGCGCACTTGGCTAATGCCCCTGCAATAATCTACCGAATTAGGCTTCATGCACTTGTAGGTGTCGTCGTATTGCCAGCAAGTCTTGTTGATTGCAGGATCGGTCAGACACACCTGTACGCCCGATACCGTCTTGCATGGGGTGGAATCAACACAAACCGAACCCGTTTTAACGCAAGAAGCTGCAATGGATGCGCCAGCAAAAAACAAAGAAACAGTCAGGGAAAGTAAGCGAATCATAATGCTGCCGCCTCCTGTACCGCACACCCGTTGTTAAGCGTCCAACTCTTTACATTGCGAATACCGACTGTACCTGTTGGTGTGGTGGTGGCGGTGACGGTTTTTCGTATGCTGTTGTTCGTGTCGCTAAGCGACACCGTGTTCGTTGTGCCGTCATAAGTTATCGATGTTGTGTGCCACCACAATCCAGTATAGTTAAGCGACTGATCCCCTGTTATTGTGGCATTTATACCCGGTATGAAATTGAGCGTTAGCGGATAGTAACCAGAATTACAGCCTCCCCAGTGGCACTGCGCACCAACGGCAATGGTCACCGTGACTTTGGCTAACGCATCACCGGCACAGGCAAACACCACATTGAAGAGACCATAAGGCGTGACGGTCGTAGTCGTTACCCATTTTTTTAATTTGGCGTTATAGGCAGTTTTAGTTGTTGTATATGAGCCTATCCCTGTTGCGGTGCCCGCCACATCACAGTAGGGCGTTGGCGTAACGACCGGGATGGTGGTTTTGCTGCAAGTTTGGGTTTGGAACGCATTGTTAGTCTGATTGCACTGATAATTCGTGTTCGGATTAACGTTGATGGATGTACCCAATGCACACCAGTTGGTTAGTCCCGCCCCATACTCATCGCAAATCTCTGTGGCGTAAGTAGCGGGTGTTGTCACTGTCCGATTGGTGCAGCCAGTGAACGCCCCGATTGCAGATGGATTGGCATAACCCAAGGAATGCGCGGCCAGCGTACTGGGGTTGGCTTCGATGAGGCGGCTTGCAACAATATTTGGATTTGTCGGGCTAAGGGTGAACTGAGGGCGATTCTGCGGATTGTGTACCATGAGGTTCACAGCAGTACAATCTTGCTGACGGAACGCATCTGGATTGGTCGGGCCTGTTTGACAGGCGTTTATTTTGCTTGCGGCAGGCGCGGATGTATTGCCGTTCCCTCCCACGAAATAGCTGGCCTGTGGTGCGGTGGGGCTGTATGAGTAGTATGTTGGGTTGAAGCTATTCACGGTGGTAGCGACCGTGCCATTGGTAATGTTGGTGGAAGCTCCCGCCGTCGCCGCTAGTGCCGCCGCTTGCCCATCTATAAAGGCTTGCTGGGCGGGCGTAACCGCAAAGATCGCGGCAGACTGAAAGTACAGCAACGCCCCTGCAAAACCACCGTATATATTTTTCAATTGCGGCTCCTTTGCAGCTTGCTATTGAACGTGGCCGCGACCGTTGACCATTTCGGTGAGGTGCGCTCAATGTAATCCAGCGCGTAGTCTTGGCTGACATCGCCCGTGACCTTCACATAACGTTCCGCCTGCGCGCAGCCGTTATCCAGTTGATTACCAGCGTCGGATTGAGATATGACCAGTGCGGGTACTTGATTAACCTTGAACTGGGTAAATGCGGGTGGATGAACGACTGCCTCAACACGATGCTTTCCCAATAGATCAGCAATGCGCTTCGACATGTCGGTAAGCTTATCGCCAGTGAAGCCACGGAAAATCAGCCGCGCACCCGTCCTTTCCGACTGTTCCACGATGCGCAGCAGGCTTTCGCGCGGCATCGAGAATGATACAAAGATCATCAGTTCTGGCGCGACAGATGGCTGGGTTTCGATTGGCGACGGGCGGAATTGTTTAGCCATGTCCGCTGGACTCGCTTTTGCTGCCGGTTGCGGCAAGTTGTCGAGCCTGGGAGCAGGGGCGCGATATTGATTGACGACACGCTCAGTAACCTCTTTGAGTATTCTGTTTGAGCGTTCCATATCTGTTTCTGCATAGGCTTGTTGTATCAACAAGCAAAACACGGAAGAGAGCAGGGCGCGAGAAGCAAGGTTTCTCATCAAAAAGCCCCCTGACAACAATTCCGTTTGCGGAAAATCATGTAGGCAAAGTCCTCGCCAACAGCTGGTATCTCCTTACTCGCCCCCCAAATAACGGTTGTACGGCCTAACGGCTGACAACATCTACCGTTGATTTTGTTCTGCGCGACCGGGAAGTGCATTTGGTATTTGTAGTTGGTCTTGTCCATCAGCAGTTGCGGGTAGTAACCACACATCCCTGAACTACCCGATGCTGCCCACATCAATCCCTCTCTGTGCATCTTGGCGATCAGGCGCGATACGATCAGGCTGGATGCCTGAACCCCGCCAATGTGCGCAGCCACATGCCCATTCAATGGATACATCGACCCCTGACAACCCGCACACCAGAACAGTGTGTTACTGCCAAATCCCATTGATGACATCACACAGTCCGCACCACAAGCAATCTTGGCGACAAGGTTGCCAAATAAAAACGAATCCGGGTTGATGATGCTGGTCATTTCGTCGTCATTCCACAGCGGATCGAGTTCGGTCAGGTAAGCTACGTCAAACACCTTCTGCTCAAGACACGGGCTATCTATCACCAGTTCCAGTAATACCAACACCGGATCAATATACCAATGGGCTTGGTAAAAAGAACTCATGCTGGAATTATCTTTAATCTCTTGTGTGCCGTGCGGTGCGTTAAAGCCGGGGTTCATGTCAATACCGCCCAACGATGTCATGCAGAAGGGCTTGCGCACCACATCAACGTGTCGCACCGGTTCCCAAAAACTGATTTTTAAACCGGGGTTGATGCCGCACATGCAAATCGGCAGTCCACCCGGATTTGGTGTGTCCTCTTGTCCAAGTGAAATAGGTAGCGATAGCGCGCCCGCACCGAACTTGATCGGGAAAATACAACTCCAGCAAATATCGGTAATTAGATTCGGGAACCGCCCTTGGCAATCCAGCGACGCATTAGCAGCACCAGTGCAGACCAACAACAGCCAAGCAACCCATGTTTTAGTAACGTAGCTCATCTATCCTTAACCTCTTTCCTTCTTGCCTCACGATGGCGGGTACTTGGGTGATGGCAAAACGTTTGGTCAGTTTGCCGCCTTGATCGAAATAAATAGTCATCTTCCATTTGCGCATGAGTTCAAGCGGTTCACCCGCTATCAGTACCAATTTGACGGGACGATCAGAGGCCGCAGTGATTTTTTTGCTGAATTCCAACTGTTTGGCATCACGCCCATCCACGAACAACAGGTATTTGTTCCAGCCGATGTAATCCAGCGGATTGACGCGTGTGCCGCGGGGATAAAGGATTTTGCCGGTCGCGTCGGCAATATCCTTGTCGGTTACCATCGAGGGGTCGTAGTAGTGGGTATTGGCCGTCGCGGTCGCTTGAATGCCTGGGATGGGTTTGGGGTGCTCAATGCCATCAATGACGCGATTTTTGTAGTCGTTCTGGAATTTTGCGAGTTCGCCGGTTTTTTCCATGCGCTTTAACTTGTTCTGGATGATTTCAATCAAGTCGCGCTCGGTGATGTCGTATGTTTTACCGATCACACCAAGATCATCAGACATGGCGGGAGGTGCCGCCAGTAAGATAAGCAGTGTTGTAACAATAAAACGTCTCATGATTGCCTTGTCGCGATGCGCCATACCAACTTGAATGAGCCAATACCCGCATCCGCCGCAATAACGGGTGCAATCTGTCCGATCACCCTCACTACCTCGACATAACTACCCCCTTCTGCCGCAAGCCAAGGAACTTCACAGGATGAGGCGTGCCACATTCCGTTGTGGTATTGGCCAGTAAAAACCTCAATCTGTTTTTTCAATTGGTTTACCTTTTCTTGTTTTGATTGGTGTACTCACAGACGCATTGGGGTTGCCTGAATGGGAGCTGATTACAGGGAGTTTGGGTTTTGTCACCACGGCATCACTTGGATTTGCCTTCGTCCTGGCTTTTTGGGCTGGTTTCCGAATTGCGCTTGTGGATACCTCTGCTGCAACAGGCTCAGCAATAGAGTCAGCGGATAGGGAAGAGGAAGGCTGGACGGTATCTATTGCGGTTTTTTCTGTCGCTTCGCTAACAGGCTGGTCGTCAACAACAAACAATCTACCAACATCAGCGGTTAGCTTGATCGCCTTAGCAACCCCACTCGAAAAAACTGCATCGCCAATCTTGGCAACCTCGCTGGCCGGGATCATCCAGCCCATATTGGACAACTCAGTCAAAATCTGTTTTGGCGTAAAACCGTAGCCCGCAAACGTATCCGGCCATTTCAAATACACGCAACCATTGGGATCCTTAACGCCCAGATCAGCAAATGACTTCTTGCCTAAGTTGAATTCTCCGATTAAAACGCGAAGCAACTCACCCATAGCGCCCTCAAGAGAATCCAGGCTGAGGCATTTTTCCGACAAGCGTTCCACAGACGTGCTGGAGACGTGTTGGGGTTGGGGTGGCATTTCCTCTGCGCGCTCAACATGTTCCACAGACGTGCTGGGGACATTCTGGGATGACGCTTTGCTTGAGTGGATTTGGCCTGAAATTGGCGGGATGGGCATCGAGCTAATCAGAGCCTGGTCGCGCAGCCTGATCGCTTTGAGTCGCATGTCGGGTATTTTTTCGGTAATCACGTCTGGTGCGATGTAGAAAAAAGGATCACCTTCAGCTTCACGCAAAAAAGCAATTTCCCTTTCGATCATCATGTCCAGGATGCCGTCAGGGGTCTTGGGTAAGCCCGGTATATCTTCATCCCTGGTTCGCCGTGCGATTTCTTCACCCGCCATCGGCCAAACAAGGTAGGTTATGCCTTCGATATTCCAAACGCGGGCAGACGGCTCGTTGATGCGCCAAATACCTTCTTGAACCAGACGGCGCATGATGTCGGTCAAATACCGCTCAATTGGCACGCCGATCTCGTAGCCTGCCATTGCTGCCCCCATGGATTTCAGGTCACGCTCAACGCTTAACTGATCCGCCCTTACAACAAAATTATGTATTTGATTGCTTGAGCCGGGGTTGTTGTTCAGCGATTCCGTCAGCCAGATCAACGCATCGGTGCTGCCATCACTGATCCAGTCAAGTGTCTCCTTACTGATTACCGCATCAATCAAGGTGCTGGAAACATGGGTGTGTTTTTTGCCTCTACCTTCTTGCCAGTGCAAAAAATAGTTTTCAATGCCGTGGGATATAGCCCAGTCATACAGGCTTTGGTTGTAAGGTCGCCACTTTTGCGAGTTTTCTCGGTCGGTAACCGTTAAGTCGGTCACCACCTTGCCCAGATCGTGACACAAGCCAGCCAGAAATACAGTGAGTCGCCAACGCGGTTCAATAACCCGTCTTTGTTGTGGCGTGACCACCCCACGTATCAGTTTCCCCTCGGTTTGTTGCAATGACCACAACCCAACTTCGAGAGAGTGACGCAACATCCCGCCGGCACCGCGATGATGATGCGCTTGAGAGGCTGGTAACAGTTGCACGAGCGTGGCAAGGCGCAACATCGCGGGGTTGTAGTGCGCCTCCAGCAGTTCTTGATTGGCAATCAGTTGTTGAATCCCGCCGGTAAGCTCTTTTTGCGTCGTAAGCAGTACCCAGGGCGCGTGGACAGGCAGACCCTCCATGAATGGGGGGTAGCGCGGTATATTGCGCAAATCTTCGATTCGTTTTACCTGATCCAGCGTGGAGGAAGACGAAGCCGCCACCACAGCCTTGGGTAGCAAGTTGAACTTTCTCAGCAAGCGATCAACCAGTGTTGTCATTTAGAACAACCTGAATCCACGACCAACCATTGCCTGGTTCGACAGTAAACCTACCACCTTGTATCTGGAGTCGAGGCTTAAGGGATGCTCACCCATTACATAGTAATGCCCGGCAGGAATTACGCCCTCAAAGTCATTTTCTTGGATGTGTTTGCCAGTAGACGTAGTGGACATTGCCACACCAACTGGCTTGCCGTTCACAAAAAAATGATGATTTTTCGATTGAACGACATCGCCCGGAACACCCGCCACTCTTTTCAAGAATCGCGTGCCTTTCGGATAAATAAAGTCACTCGGGTAGTAGAACGAGGCGTATTCATCGCGGGTCGGCAGCGTTCCTTTTTCCACAAGGTAGAGCGTGCCAGGTAAGCTGACGCTGACGTTTACCGAGAACTCGTAGCGCGATGCGAATACCGCATAGCTCAGAACCAATGCGATATACAGCAAATAATGGCTCAACAAGTGAGCGTATGTTGCATCAAGACGCGATACGAACCACAGCCAAATTTCGAGGGGCTTCGTATTTTTCATACCAACAATTTTGGTGCAACTGAAAATAATAATCCTTGAAATTCCTTGCAAATTTGCAAGGAATTTCAAGGATTTGCTGGCTTTTCATCGCCCTAAAATTCCCACCTGTTCTACAGCTGTGCTGGGGACGTGCTGGGGTTTTTAACGGGCTGCCGTCCCTCGAAAAGTGTAGTGAGTTGCCGCGCGGGGAAAATTGACAGCCATTTTCAATTGCGGTATTTTTAAAGCATCTAGTCCGTATGCTTATTGCTCGGAATTGATATTGGCGGCTGACCAATCCAAATAAACAGAAGACGAGCAATCGTCAATGAAGCACCCAAAGCAATATCCAACCACCCACGCGGGGACACTTCTCCGCTGGGGCATGGTGTCCCTTTTTTGTTTTTAACAAAAGGAGATCGCCATGTTCCTGATCATTATTGCTTGCTGCATCACCGGTTACGCCATCAGTCGTCCAGTAGTACGGGCGTTTGGTTTGTAATCAACCCTATCGGGGACACTTCCCCGTACAGGGCTTGTGTCCCTTTTTTATTTCAAGGAGACACAAATGAAGCGCATCGTCAGAGATTTGCCAATAAAAATTTACCACGCCAGTGACGCGATTTCGCACAGTGGTATCGTGCAATTGCTCAAGTCGCCGGAGCACTACAAAAACTACAAGGAAGGAATCGTCGAGCCCACACCTGCAATGGAGTTTGGTTCCGCGTGCCACTCATTTATCCTCGAACCAGAGCTATTTGCCAAGGAATACGTGCTTGCGACGAAGTTCGACAAACGCACTAAAGAGGGCAAAGAAGCAGCTGTAAAGTGGGAAGAGGAGAATGTAGGCAAAATCCCATTGACTGCCGAGCAAATAGACGCACTTGCCGCAATGCGGGTGAGTGTTTTTAATCACGCTGGGACAGCCAAAATATTGTCCGCAGGTGAGGCCGAAACATCCTTGTTTTGGACGGACGAATACACTGGCTTGCAATGCAGGATTCGCCCAGACTGGATGTTTGATCGCGGTATTGCAGACCTCAAAAGCTGCATCACCGCCAGCAAGGACGGCTTTTCGAAAGCAGTTGCAAACCTTGGTTATGACGTTCAAGCGGCGTTTTATATTGATGGCATGAAAGCAGTGACTGGGAAAACGGTCAATTTCTACTTCATCGCCGTTGAAAAATCCGCACCGTTCTCGACGGCCTGCTACATGGCCAGTCAGGAAATGGTCGAAGTCGGGCGTGCCAAGTATCGCGGCGCGCTTGAGTTGCTGAAATGGTGTCAGGAAAACAGTCGTTTCCCCGGCTATCAACCCAGTGGTGAGATTGAGTCAATTGATCTTCCGCGCTGGGCAGCAAGCTTCGAACTCGAAGCCTAAGACAGTAGCAACCCACTGGGGACACGTCCCCGTCGGGGTTTGTGTCCCTTTTTTTACTTAAAGGAGACGCAAAATGGGCATTCTTATCCTCGTAATATTAGCAATGGGCATTTTTACAATCATCAAGTGGATGGTTGCATTCATCACCCCGCGCATCAAACGCATCAAAGCAAAATCCGCTCAAAGCACTTCTCAATCAGTGGTAATACCGATTGAGCCAGGCTGGGATGGTTTTGATAAGCCTGCTTTCATTCGGCGTGGCATTCAGTATCCGATACTCACCGTAAAGAAACACGGTCGCACACGCAAAGCAAAGCCGGTTTTTGCTGCTGCGTAATTTAATCCTTGCAGGGCGATTTGCCTCCTGCAAGGGAAGGTGAATCTCCCCGTTTTTTATGGAGGACACCATGAACAGGAAAATCACCAAACTCGAACGGATTAAATCCAAAGCACTCAGGATTGCGATGACGGCTTTTCTTGCCGACCCATCACTGGGTTCGCGCCAGGCCAAATCGCTCTTCTCAGAAATCGTGACCCATTTACAAGCGGGCATGGATGACGAGCAGATCGTACAAACCGTTCTTCAAAATAATTCGACAACCTCGCCAACCGGCAAATTGTCGCTGATGTAACTGTAGTCGCTGTATCACCCCAACGGGACACTATTCCCGGTTGGGGCATGGTGTCCTATTTTGTTTTTTCCAAAGGAGATCACCATGTCGTTACAAGCACTCAAAAACATCCGCAACACCAACAACAACGCAGCTAAATCCGAGCAACAGCAAGGCTTTCCTGCGATGCTCGAACAGTTCAAAGGTGAAATTACCCGCGCGCTGCCCAAGCACATTAACCCTGACCGCATGGTGCGCATTGCGCTTACCGCGTTTCGCATGACGCCAAAGTTGGCAGAATGCGACCCGCGCAGCGTGTTTGCTGCCGTGATCCAATCCTCGCAGCTTGGACTGGAAGTAGGGTTGATGGGCGAAGCTCACCTTGTTCCATTTGGCGGACAGTGTCAGTTAATTCCAGGCTATACCGGATTGATGAAGCTGGCTCGGCAGAGCGGATTGGTCATTGATATCTACGCCGAAGCGGTGCGTATAAACGACAAGTTCGCGCTCAAGCTTGGTATGGAAAGAAATTTGGAACACGAACCACTAACCGCACCGGGCGGCTTTCCTGCGTCCGATGAAGAGCGTGGGGATGTGGTCGGTTTCTATGCGGTCGGCGTTTTGAAAGATGGTAGTCGCACATTTGTCGCAATGGGGCGCAAAGAAGTAGAGCGCATCCGTGATGGCAGTCGTGGCTACCAGGCAGCCAAGAAATACAAGAAGGAATCCACTTGGGATACCGACTTTGTCGCAATGGGGCTGAAAACGGCAATTCGCCGCATCTGTAAGTTCTTACCGAAATCTCCCGAGTTGGCAACAGCATTGGCGATGGACGAACAAGCTGGGCGACAAAATCTCAACCTCGACGACGTTATCAACGGCAGCTACACGCCGGTTGTTGATGAAGACACAGGCGAGATCAAAGAATTGGAGGGCGAGGGTGATTCCAAATCCACCAAAATTCAAACAGCTCCGAAAGCAGTAACCAAACTCGAAAAACTCGAAAAGATTGCAGCCGCTTTGAGAACGGCCAGTTCCATCGAGGCGCTGGACGAGGTTTATGTCCGCGCTGAAGGTGAGTTGGAAGACGCAGAGCTGGAAGTTGTCTTGCGCGAGTATCGAAAATGCAAAGATGCGATTAGCGATAGCCTGATTTAACAAGCAACATCCACCTTACGGGGGCATTTCCCGTAGGGGTTGTGTCTCCTTTTTATTTTAATTTGGGAGACACAAAATGGGCGCATTGTTTGATATGAAATCATTTTTTGCATGGCTTGAAAGCGCAGGTGAACATGAGCTTCTGCAACGCAGGGATCAGTTGCAATACGCTATCAACCACAAACTTACCGAGGGCGGTGTAATTGCCGATGCCAGGTATTTGCTCAAGGAAATCGAGCAAGAAATGCTGGCTAGGACGATGAGATAACCTTCAATGAAAGCGAGTTACGTCGACCAATTACATCGCTCAGGCGGTTGTATTCGTCGGTGTCACCGTCAATGATCGCCAACACTAAATTGCGTTCCAAAGCATCTTTGGCATTGCAACGTAGTCGTCTGGCAATCAACGGTTCAACATCTGCAAGTCGAAGACCTAGCGAATCGCTAAGGCTTTCAAATTCTTGTTGATCGAGAACTTCAGGCGTGGAAAACAGGATGCGTTTTTTGCATTCCAGTTCTTCTTTGCCTCCAGTAATAACCGTGAAGGATGGTTTTCGTGATTCGTTCATGCGTCCAGTCTAACACGATCAAAACCCAACGCGGGATCACCAGTATCCCGGTCGGGGCATGGTGTGAACGTTTTTTTATTTTTCAAAAAAGGAGAAGCACCATGTTGAACAAAGTACAACTAATCGGTCGTCTGGGCAAAGACCCGGAAGTTCGTTACACCACCGAAGGTGAAGCAGTTGCCAATGTTTCGATAGCAACAACCGAAAGCTGGAAAGACAAAGCCGGCGTGAAACAAGAGAAAACAGAGTGGCACAATCTGGTTTTTTACCGCCGTCTTGCCGAAGTGGTGGGTGAACACCTCAAAAAAGGTGCGCTCATCTACATTGAGGGCAAGCTCACAACCGAAAAGTATCAAAAAGACGGAGAGGATCGCTATATCACTAAAATTGTTGTCTCCGAGATGAAAATGCTCGGTAGCAACAAGGTGTCAGACGACCATCAGGTTGCTGAACCCGTAGCGAAAACAAGCGCTCGCAACGGCAATAATGGTGCTGGAAAATCCGCAAAACAGGCGGGGCCAGAACCTTTTTAATTGAAGCACTCACCCCGGGGGGAAACATTCCCCTTGGGGGATGCTTCCTTGCTGGTGGCTTAAAAACTACCCGCCCACACGGGACACACCAAAACATCCCGTCGGGTGCTTTGGTGTGTCCCATGCGGGATTTAACCAAGGAGGCATCATGGAAGCGAAAGAGTTGAAGCAATTGGCATCTGGACGCTGGGAAAGCATTGTTACGTCGCTCGCCCCGCAGCTAGGGCAAGCCGTAAAGCGATTACCGCACCACGTTCCATGTCCCGTGCATGGTGGCGTAGATGGTTTTCGCCTATTCAAGAATTTTGACGAAACAGGCGGCGGCGTATGCAACACATGCGGCATCCAGCACGACGGATACGCATTGCTTATGTGGGCAAATGGATGGGATTTCAAGACCACTCATAGCGCGATACACGACATGCTGCTGGGGGACAGAGCGAACCAATATCGACCACCAGTAGCACCGACCCAAGTCGTCAAAAAGGAAAAGGAAGTGGATGTTCAAGCCATACGCGATTCACTGAATCATGTATGGAAGCACAGCATTCCCTTGTCATCCTCTGAAGCCAGGCCAGCAAGAATGTATTTGGCGAACCGAGGTATCAGGCAAATTGACTATCGGAAAATTGATAGCAACATGATCCGTTTTTCCCCTTCGCTTGAGTATTACGAAGAGGGGAAGCTGCTCAACAAGTATCCCGCTATTGTCACGATGGTATGTGATTCAGACGGTCGTCCTTCGACGGTTCATCGCACCTACATCACTGACAACGGGACAAAAGCACCTATCCCGTCTCCAAAGAAAATGATGCGGCACTGCGCCGACAATTTATTTGGCGCGATGAGGATAGCGGTACAGGGCAACGGCAAGGTTTTGGCAGTTACAGAAGGTATCGAAACCGCACTGGCTGTCATGGG
This sequence comes from Gallionella sp., assembly GCA_028687575.1. Classification (GTDB taxonomy): domain Bacteria; phylum Pseudomonadota; class Gammaproteobacteria; order Burkholderiales; family Gallionellaceae; genus Gallionella. The sequence continues at coordinate 162,103 of JAQTZW010000001.1, forward strand.
AGTTTTTAATGTACCGGTATGGGCTGCCGGCAACGCCTACTTGCTGGAAAACTTTGTGCCACCCCAAGGGGTTGACGTGGTGATCTATGCCGACAAAGACCGACCATCCAGACAGCACCCTGATGGACACGGTTTGAGTGCGGCGAAGTTGCTGCTCAAACGCTTATGGAAAGAGGGCATCAAGGCAAGTATCAAGCTACCCGGCAACGAGATTCCGCAAGGGATGAAATCGGTTGATTGGCTTGATGTGGTCAACGGCAATGTGCCTCAAGCACCCGCCGAAAAAACCGCTACACGGTAGGCGCAACCAATCTCGCATTGGCCAAGTAAACCGATGGCCGTTTTACCCCGCTTGCGGGGCTTTTTATGGCGCACTCCACGAGTGCGTCACAAAAAGAAAATTCATGCTCATCGCGTAATGCCTTGAGTTGATATTGGTGGCTGGCCAGTCGAAATAAACAGAAGACGCGCAAGCGTCACTAAGGAATTACCAATAGCAGCACAAGAAGCATTTAATTTAACCCAACCGGGGACACTCTCCCCCTTGGGGCATGGTGTCCCTTTTTATTTCAAAAAGGAGATCACCGTGAAACAAGTTTTTCATTTTTATGCAGACCCCGGACACGGCTGGCTTGCCGTCAAGAAGCATTATCTGCATTGTTTTGGCATCGCTTCTCAAATCACGCCATACAGCTACCAACGTGGCGATACGGCCTACCTTGAAGAGGATTGCGACTTGTCGATTTTCCTGGCTGCACTCAAGGAGGCCGACATCGAAGCAGACATCAGATCGCATCACACTGATCGTCAATCCAGAATTCGCGGATATAACTCGTATCGTTGCCAAGATACGGGCATGTGCAAGATCGAAAAAGTATCCGAGGGTCTTTGGCTGGTACGCAACGAAAAAAATGAGCGTATCGGCGAGGTCTTCGGCATTAAAGGAAAATTTCAGGCGCAAACCATGACGGGTGTTTTCGTCGCAAACGGCAGAACATTGTGTCTGGCGGCGAAACTTCTGGATTCTGCTCAATACCATGTGGTCGCCATTGTCCATGATCCGCGTACCAACGAAGGCATGAAGGATGTACCGACAATGGGGTATTACAACGAGTCGCGCGACATTGCCTTGATTCAAGCAAGAAGGTGGGCGAATGATGGTTACTGGACAACGGTGTACAACACGGTGTCTGGTGAAGCTCTCTACGACTTCCCTCCGTATGGAGGCGTCCAATGAGGCACACACAAGGCCCTTGGCATAACGTCGCCAACACCGAAATCAGAGCGCGTTTCGCAAACCAGAATGGCGATCACATCGCAACTGTCTGGGCTAACGGGGAATCAGAATCAGCAGCGAATGCAAGACTCATCGTTGCCGCACCTGATTTGCTGGAAGCACTCATCATGGCCGAGCTTTTTATACTCGGTTTTGAGGATGACGAAACGCAAAAAGGTATTTCCAACAAACTGCTTCAGATACGTGCAGCCATTTCAAAGGCCACAAAGGGAGGCCGCAATGCCAACCCTTAAAACTTTTGATGGCTACAAGCGCACAACCTTCAGCTTCAACGAAAGTTGGAAGGACGACGATGTGCATGAGTATGTCGGGAAATTCCGAATTCTCAAAATCAGGCGCATCGCTGAAATTGACACGGCTAACGGAGAAGCGGAAGGGCGTATCTATACCGTAGCAGCTCCAAAGGATGTATCCAAAGCGGACGTTATTAACGTTCTGCAAGGCGCATTCACTCGGCATTGTCGTTGCGAGAATGATTGTTGCGGACATCTGTTGATTGGCGTTTCTTCGATTCGTCGAACAAAGCGCAGAGAGTGGTTGGTTGAGGTTGCACGTCGCTATAACGTGTAACAAATAAACGCTGAGCATGAGTGGTTTTACATGCACAGCGTTCGATGAGGTTTTTTCTAAACCCTAGCGGGGACACATCCCTGCCAGGGGCTTGTGTCCCCTTTTTTTGTTTAAAAAGGAGACGCAAGTGAAACCAATGAGATTGAAAAAAATTAGCGCAGCCATCATGTGGTTGCCGGGTTTTGAGCCGGCAGACAATATGCCTGTTGTATTGCAAGGGCCAGATGTTCCGCATCGAGAAGCTGAAATCATCCGGTTTCCCAAGTCGGTAGCTGCCGTAGTTGAAAAAATCAAGGCAGTGTGGCCGTGTCTTAATGCCGTTACCTTGTCCAGTCTATCGGGCAACGTTTCAAAATTCGACGCGAACATTGCCGCAATCGAACTCCTGCGCAAGCTGGAAGACGAGAAAAGGCAACCCACCACGGAAGAACGAGACATTCTCAACCGTTACACAGGGTGGGGCGGTATTCCGCAAGCGTTCAATGACGACCAAAAGGACGAAGCATGGGTTTCTCGTGCTGCACGCCTCAAGGAACTATTAAATGAAAGCGAACACAAATCCGCTGAAGCCAGCACACCGAATGCGCACTACACCGCACCAGAAGTTATCGAAGCGATGTGGCGCATGGTGGAACGGCTGGGTTTCAAGGGTGGTCGCATCCTTGAACCCTCTGCGGGTGCTGGCTTTTTCCTCGGCGCGATGCCACAAGAAACCGCCCAAAAAAGTACTGTCACAGCAATCGAACTCGACCAACTGTCGGCGCGCATCCTGAAAACTCTATACGGAGATTTTGGGGTAAACGTCATACAAGGCGGGTTTGAGGCCACAAAGCTGCCAGCGGGGTTTTACGATCTGGCGATCAGCAATGTGCCATTCGGGAATTACCAAGTACCGGAATTGCGTAATGTGCCTTACGCCAATTTCCTGATTCATGACTATTTCTTTGCGAAAGCGATGGAAGTTGTCAGGCCGGGTGGGTTGGTGGTGTTCATTACGTCCTCCGGGACGATGGATAAGCATGACGATAAGGTGAGGCAGTATCTTGGCAGCAAGGCTAATTTGGTGGCAGCAGTTCGCTTACCCAATACTGCTTTCAAGAAAATCGCCAATACCGAAGTCACCACCGACATACTGGTATTGCAAAAACCGCTTGAGGGACGCAGCAGTAAAAAAGGCTGGATGGAAACTATCACCCTGCCTGAAACGTCCCCGATCTACCAGCCATGCAAGGAATACTGGAGAAGGCAGTCCATCGCCTGCAACCAGTATTTTGCCGCGAACCCTCAATGGGTCATCGGCAAGCTAACGCTGACAGAAAACGGCTACAGCAAATCAACAGGGTGTGTGTTCGATGGAAACTTCGAAGAAGCACTGGCTCATAAGGTATTCCTGTTTCCAGAGAATATTTACACGGCAATTCAAAACAGCGAACAGCCGAAAGAGCTAAAACCTACACTCCTGGGGTACAACGACCAGGGACGCCCAGGTTTCCGGGTGATTAACGGACAGGTGTACGAAACAACAGACGGGTTGGAAGCGTTGCAGTTCATCGCGCCGCAGAAGACCTTGGAACGCATCATGGGAATGTGCAGTATTCGTGATGCGGCACGCAAGATTATTCGGTCACAAGTAGAAACGGAGAATGAGGCGATTCTTGCCACTTATCGGTTGCTACTGAATATCGAGTACGACAACTTTGTTGCCCAATACGGAAATATTTCCGAGAAGGCAAACCGGAGAGCTTTCAAAAGCGATCCCGATCTGCCGTTGCTGATGTCGCTGGAACGCGGGGATGAGGAAACTCAAAGCGCCGAGAAAGCAGACATATTTACTCAGCGCACGGTGGGGGTGTTCAAACGGGTTGATCATTGCGAAACATCGGAAGATGCGTTGCTGGTTAGTCTGTCCGAGTGTGGCAGCATCGTCGAGAATCGGATTGCTGAATTGCTTGGGAAACCGAGTTGCGCAGCCATGAAGGAACTCGAAGAGAGGGGCGCAGTGTTCCTTGATCCAGAAACCGACCATTGGGAAACCAAGGACAGTTATTTGTCAGGTGATGTCCGTAAAAAACTCTCTGCTGCTAGGGTGTCGGGTGAGCGTTACAGCCGAAATGCGCAAGCGTTAGAGGCCGTGATTCCAGACGATTTAACACCCGGCGAGATCGGTGCGCGCATCGGTTCAACGTGGATACCAACCGGTGATTACGAAGCCTTCCTTGATGAAACTTTGGAGTGCAACGGAAACGCCGTGACGTTCAATCAGGCAGCCGGCGCGTGGAATATCGAAACGCACTACAGCACCAAATATTCGATACCAGCCACGCAAAAGTTTGGCACTGAACGGGTCAATGCAGCAGATCTGTTTGACCAGGCGTTGAATCAAACCGTGCCGACCGTGTATGACCCTGACAAAGTTAATCCCGACAAGCGTGTGGTTAACCAAAAGGAGACCATCGCAGCACGGGAGAAACAGCAATTACTCAAGGATACATTTCAGGAGTGGTTGTGGCAGGATCAGGAACGGGCAACAAGATTGGCAAGACTTTACAACGACACGTTCAATTGTGTTGTGTCACGTCAGTACGATGGACAGCATTTGGTATTGCCGGGATTTTCACGGATATATCGGCTGCATGACCATCAGAAAAACGCGATCTGGCGTATTGTTGCAAGTCAACGTAACACCCTGCTTGCCCATGTTGTAGGGGCTGGCAAGACACTGACTTGTATCTGTGCGGGTATGGAATTGCGTCGCTTGGGCAGAGCCAGTAAACCGATGTATGTGGTGCCAAACCACATGCTTCACCAGTTTGCAGCCGAGTTCCTGCGCGCGTATCCCGGTGCGAATATTCTGATTGCGTCGAAAGATGATCTTCAGGGTGACAAGCGTCGTCAGCTTCTATCTCGTATCGCTACCGGCGATTGGGATGGCGTGCTGATTACACATGCTTCATTCGAGCGTATCAAAATGAGCGATGAGTTCATGGAGGAATATATCCAAAACGAAATCGACCAGATTGAAGATGCTATGTGTACCGAAAAGCAGGATCGCGGTAATCGCATCATCAAAGAACTAGCCCGTGCGAAAAAATCATGGGAAGCAAAGCTGGCGAAACTGTCAGGGGCAAATAAAAAGGATGACATTTTGTCCTTTGAACAGCTTGGTATTGATTGGCTGTTTGTAGATGAGGCGCACATGCACAAAAACTTGTGGAGATTCAGCAAGATGACACGGGTCGCCGGATTGCCTAACAGCAATTCGGAGCGGGCATTCGACATGTTCGTCAAAACTCGTCACGTCATGGAAAAACACAAGGGCAGGGCTGGCGTGGTGTTCGCAACTGGCACGCCGGTATCCAACAGCATGGCCGAGATGTGGGTGATGCAGCGATACCTGCAACCGAAGACGATGGAAGCCTACCAGGTGGGGATGTTTGACACTTGGGCGGGAAACTTTGGGGAGTCAGTAACGGCGCTGGAGCTTGCTCCAGATGGTAGGGGTTATCGGATGCACACCCGCTTTGCGCGATTCGTCAATTTACCTGAACTGATGTCTATGTTCGGCGAGGTGGCGGATATTCGCACGGCGGAGATGTTGAAATTGCCTGTGCCGACCACGCACAAGGAAACGGTCACAATCAAGCCGACAGCGGATTTGAAAGCGTTTGTCCAAACCCTTGTGGCGCGGGCAGAAGCGATCAGAAACGGCAACGTTAGTCCTTCCGTGGATAACATGTTGGCGATCACCAACGAGGGTCGCAAGGCTGCGTTGGATATGCGTTTGATTGATTCATTCGCTGAAGTCGAGGATGGCAAGGTGAACCATTGTGCCGAGAGAGTTTTCGGTATCTGGGGGGAAACCAAGCTGTTCCGTGGGACACAAGTCGTGTTTTGCGATTTGTCCACGCCGCTTGAAAATGGGCGGTTCAGTGTATATCAGGCGTTAAGAAGCAATTTAGTTGAACGAGGTGTTCCAATCGAAGAGATTGCTTTCATCCACGATTTTGATAGTGATTCCGCCAAGGACGAACTGTTCAAAGCCGCGCGTGATGGGCGTACCCGCATCCTTCTGGGCAGCACGCAGAAGATGGGGGTTGGAACCAATATTCAGACTCGACTGGCGGCGTTGCATCATCTGGACGCGCCGTGGAGACCCTCGGATGTAGAACAGCGGGAAGGGCGCATTATTCGTCAGGGCAACCTGAACGAAAGCGTGCGCATCTACCGCTATGTAACAGAAGGGTCGTTCGATGCCTACATCTGGCAAACGCTTGAAACCAAGGCAAGATTCATTGCTCAGGTCATGCAAGGGGATACCGGGATGCGTAGTGCAGAGGATGTTGAATTGGCCGCGCTGTCGTATGCCGAGGTAAAAGCCTTGGCATCAGGCAATCCGCTGGTGTTGGAAAAAGCAGGTGTTGATACCGAGCTTGCCAAGCTGTCGTTGCTCCGCTCTCAATGGGATCAGCAACAATGGCGCAACAAGCAGGAGCTGGCGACGTTGCCAGGTCGTATCGAACGTGTCCAAGCCAGAATTACCGGCATTGAATCCGACATGGCTGCTCGACAAGATGTATCTGGTGGCAAATTCCTGATGGAAGTTGAAGGGAATCGCTATACAGACCGCGCCGAAGCGGGCAAGGCAATACTCCAAGCCGTGTACGGAAACAAAGCTAAGCGTGATCGGAACATTGGTCAGATTGCCGGATTCCCTATTGCTGCGAAAGTGACAGTGCTTGAAGGAATGGTGCTGGTGATCCTGGGTGGTATTGAGTATCGCTGCAACCACGCGGAATCAGCACAAGGTTTTGTGCGTGTACTCGAAAATACGCTCAACCGGATGGAAATGGTGCTTCAGGGAGAGCTGGAGTATCTGGCCAGAACCGAAAAACGCATGGCTGATATTCATACCGAAGCCGTAAAGCCGTTTGATAAGGCTGCGCGGCTGGAGTGGCTGAAACAACGGCAACGAGAAATCGAAGCCGAGCTTGACTTGAATAAGGGCGAAAACACCGCTGTTGAAGAAACGGCGGAAGTCGTCTAAAGTTCTTCCACCCCTTGATTGGGGTGGCTTTTTATGACGCACTCCACGAGTGCGTCATAAAAAGAGAATTCATGCTCATCGCGTAATGCCTTGAGTTGATATTGGTGGCTGGCCAATCCAAACAAACAGAAGACGAGCAATCGTCAATGAAGCACCGAAGCAATATCAAATCAACCCACACGGGGACACTTCCCCGTATGGGTTTGTGTCCCCTTTTTTTCGTTAAAAAGGAGACGCAAATGACCTACCAAACCATCGCAGCACAAAGCCTCAGCACCCCCGACTTGCTGGCTATGTTGGTCGGGAAAGATAAGGCTCAAGCACTTTCGCATACTTCGCTTTCCGTGTTGTTTGGAATGCGCGCCAACCGCCAAACTACGGTTGTCTGCGAAAAGCAACCTCAGTACGCGCCTGCATCGATCATCTCAGCAGCAAAAGAGCTGGTTATGCGTGCGCTATCCGAGGACATCACACAAAACCCAATCAACCTCAATAATCCAGTTGAAGTTAAGAAATATCTGAAGTTGTTGTTGGGTGGGCGGCAGCAAGAGGTGTTTGTGGTGTTGTTTCTCGACACGCAACACCGATTGATCGCCGCCGAAGAGTTATTTCACGGCACGCTGACGCAAACCAGTGTGTATCCGCGCGAGGTTGTAAAACGTGCGCTGATGCACAACGCGGCGGCAGTCCTATTGGCTCACAACCATCCTTCCGGTCTGGCCGAACCAAGTCAGGCCGATCAACTATTGACCAATGCGCTGAAACAGGCATTGGCACTGGTAGATGTGCGTGCGCTGGATCACTTCATTATTGGTGACGAAAGCGCATTGTCATTCGCCGAAAGGGGGCTGATATGAACAGTATCGCCTATGTTGGGAGTTGTCCGGTTACCAAGGGCGATTTAAAACGCTTGAAGAAAATGTCTCGACTGGCCAAGCAATTTGCCTCGCTACATTCGGGGTTATCAGACGGGTGTAATTACGCCCTGTTTGAGATGCATTGCGAAGATTCCTCTGTGAATCATATTGCATGTGTCATAGAGGACGTTACAAACGAGGCAGTTGATAGTCTGACAAGAGCGTTTCATTAACCACCCAACTGGGGACTTCGTTCCCCTTGGGGCGTGAGGTCTCCATTTTTTTCATTAAGAGGAGATCACCATGTTTTTTGAAACGACGATAGACAAGCGCAGCAAAAAAGCGATGATTGATTTTTGGCTGGTCATTATAGATACAACACCATGAACGGCTGGAATCACTCAACAAGCTATGCGCACTGCATAAAGGTCAATAAACTTGGCCTGACTTCCGAACAATCGAATGCGGCATACGACATGCTGCAAACAGATTTTTGGAATGAAATTGACGAACCAATTGCAGATTTCACCTCAGAAATGAGTGGGAGCTACACGATTGGAACTAACGGACGATCCAACGGCTACCTCGTTCTCTATAAAAGCGAGTATGAGTTGACTGGATACAAATCTTATTGCCGCACCTGTGGGCAACGAAACTTCAAGCTGGTGCATGATGCTGCGAAGTCAGCGGATCATGCCTTTATTGAGGCGTATGTGTTTCGCAATGGCGGGTGTTGGGTAGATGCAATTTACCTGGCAGAACCCGCCATCGCAGCAATCGAACTGTCGGATGAGGAGAAACTTTCCATGGTTCAATCAGCGAAACTTGCTTGCAAAGACGCGACCATCGGCAATAAGTGTGGTGCATGTGGCACTGAAGGCGAACATGGCCGTGTTAATTACACGCGACCACAAAAACGCTTGTCAGTGTCAGGAAAGAATGTTGACCAGAATGAAGATTTTTCTGAATGGTCGTTGCCTGAACTTCGTAATCGCGTTGAACTGGTTCGCCGGTTCGATCAAGCGTGTGACGAAATTCGGGATAATTTCATTGGGCTTATTAGCACCTGTAAGGTTGTCGAAGAGGTCGTAATGATCCCAAAGACTGTGAAGCGGATTGAATGCTGCCACGCATCTTGAAATAAGTAATTAGTCGGTTGATCCGACTCTAACCCAACTGGGGACACCTCCCCATTGGGGCATGGTGTCCCTTTTTTGTTTCATCAAAAGGAGAATGCCATGCAAGAAATATCAAATCGCCCCGATTGGGGCAAGCTGTTTTTGGACGCTCTTTCCTGCCCAGGAAAGATTTCTGAGGCGTACTCGGTATTCCATGAGTACAGCCTTGGCAATGCAATTCTTGCTGCGCTTCAATTAACAGCCAGAGGTTTGCAGCTATCGCCCATTGCCTCCTTCAATAAATGGAAGCAATTAGGGCGGTGCGTTCAAAAAGGCCAGAAGGCAATCGCTTTGGTGATGCCAGTTACCGTCAAAGCCAAGTCGAAAGACGAGGATGAACGCGGTGCAGCTAACGCAGAAGTAGATGCCAACACGCAAGCCAAGGGTTCGGGACGCACCATTTTCATCCTGAAAAATAACTGGTTTGCGTTAAGCCAGACAGAAGGCGCGGAGTATGCGCACGAAGTCGTTATTCCTGAATGGGACAAGGCGCAAGCCCTGTCTGTACTGGAAATTACGGAAGGGCACTTCAATTTAACGGACGGCAATACCCAAGGGTACGCAGTCCCGAACGAGAAGCGCCTGGCGATCAACCCGCTTGCCGCCATGCCGTGGAAGACGTTGTTCCATGAAATGGCTCACTGTCTGATGCACTCGAAGGAGACACAGATGGCAGACGGCAACGTGTTGCCACGAGACATCAAAGAGGCTGAAGCTGAATCGGTGGCGTATTTGTGTTGCGCAACACTTGGATTGCCGGGGTTGGATGAAAGTCGCGGCTACATTCAGGGCTGGCTGGGTTCAAAGGAGCGATCCGATGAGTTCGGCAAGAAGAGCGCGGCACGGGTATTTTCTGCGGCTAACAAGATACTCAAAGCAGGCACGGAAGCTGCGAGAGCAGGGGAAGTGTGCAATGAGCAATAAAGTCAAAACAGAAATCATGCACACGTCCTCCGAAGGTGTTCGTTTTTTAACGCCGACCGGATGGAAGGTTTTGTGCGATGGACATGGTGATGCCCGCTTAACGGGTGGCGTTTGGACGTACAAAAGCGACAAAGAAGAAGCACATCGAATGCAGCAAGAGCGATGGAAGGAAATCAAAGCTCGCTCTGATCGTTACTACTCCCAATGTTGGGTGTAGCAGCTAATTAACTAACCCACACGGGGACACTTCCCCGTCAGGGTTTGTGTCCCCTTAATTTTGTTAAGGAGACACAACATGCAGCAACAAAACATTTCACACATGCGTGTGAGCAACATCCGCCAGGGGAGAAATCCCCGTGCTTATTTTGATCCAGTCGAAATGGCCGAAATGGAAGCGTCAGTCTCTGCAAAGGGAGTGATTCAACCAATCTTGATTCGTCCGGTTGAAGACTGGTTTGAAATTGTTGCCGGTGAGCGTCGTTGGCGTGCAGCTAAGAATGTGCATGGTGACAATTACGAAATCCCCGTCCTTGTGAAAAACATCACCTCGGAAGAGGCCGATGAGCTGGCTCTGATTGAGAACATTCAGCGCGCCAACATGAGTCCAACCGAAGAAGCCGCAGCAGCAGCCAGAATTCTTGGTCGTTGTGAAGGTAACCGTGACGAAGCAGCCAATCGTCTGGGTTGGACACGCAAAACGCTGGATAAGCGCCTTGCGCTGATGAACTGTAGTCTGTCTGTGATGACTGCCCTGAATGAACGCAAGATCCAACTGGGTCATGCCGAATTGCTGGCGGCCACACCGAAGGATAGACAGGAGAAGGTGATTGCCAATCTGCTTTCACGGCCATCGCTTCCAACTGTTGCTATATTCAAAGCGGGTTTGGAAGAAATTTCCCAGGCGATGTCCTTAGCAATTTTCGATAAAACAGACTGTGCAAGCTGTCATCACAACAGTGGGAACCAACAAGCATTGTTTGCCGAGGCGGTATCTGCGGGGCATTGCACAAACAGCGAGTGTTTCAACAAGAAGACTGAGGACGTGTTGGAAGCCAAGAAGCAGTCCCTGGCAGAAAACTACCCTTGCGTTGTCATCGTCCGCCCGGGCGAGAACAACACAGTCATCAAGTTGGTCGCAGAAGGTGCGACAGGCGTTGGTGCAGAACAAGCAGCAGCTTGCCGTAGTTGCAAGTCATACGGCGCGGCAATCAGTGCGGTACCCGGCAAAGTGGGTAACGTATATGAATCGCAATGCTTCGATTCCTCATGTCACACCAGGAAAGTCGGTGAACATTTGTTGGCGGAAAAGAAATCGGCTGAAAATCCGACGACTGTTCCAACAACGGCTAAATCGGCTGATTTGAAGGTTGTGACTGGGAAGGGGGCGGAGAAATCCACAACCACACCAAAATCTGCCATGACCTCTGTTCAGGACACTCAGCGTGTCGTGGAGTATCGGATCGGCATCTGGCGTAAGGCGTTGAAGAAAGAATTATTCGCAGATCCACATAAGAACTTGTGCGTGCTCATCGGTGTAATGATGACGCGCGGAGGGACGAATGTGTCATCTACAAAACTGGCAACCGGTTTTGAATCGCTAACATCGCAAAAGCCACCCGTCAGTAATGTCGGTGATGCGGCTGCGATGGTTGCGAATGCGAACGACACAGTGCGCGCTCAAATGCTGTCTGGGATCGTAATTTCAATCACGGACAGCATCGAGAAATCGCATCTGCCGGAAATGCTCAAATTCATGCAGGTGGATTTGGTAAAACACTGGAAACTGAACGCAGAGTTCCTTGAATTGCTCACCAAAAGCGAGATAGAGGTCATTGCGGAAGAACTCGGACTGAGGGCCGCGCTTGGCGAGAAATACGCTAAAGCAATCGGCGGCAAAAAGGACGAGATGATTAAAGCACTCCTGGCGGTCAAAGGCTTCGTTTACGAAGGCAAGATTCCAAAGGCTTTGCAGTTCACTGCTTAACAACCCAACCGGGGACACTTCCCCGTAAGGGCATGGTGTCCCTTTTTTGTTTTTCTAAAAAGGAGATTTACCATGTTTACTGCACTTCAAACTTTGCTGGCCACCTTGGCTAGTCTGACTGTCTCTCTGGCCGCAAACACGGATGGCACCATTACGGTGACTGTCATTCCGAAAGGCGGCAAAGAAGGTAACACCCTCGATACCCCGCTGACACTCACCGGCACTGCCGCTGAGTTGGATGAGGGATTCGCTGGCATCTTGACCAGCTATGCGAACAAGCGTCAAAACTTGTCCGACCAACTGGCCGCGACAGAAGCGATCCTGGAAGCAGCACAAAAGGAAGCTGCTGACAAAGCGAAGAAGTCCATCGCCAAGCCGGCCAATAAAACATCCGCACCGATCACTGATGAGGAAGCAGGTTCGGGTGACGAGGACGATGATGAAGGGGGCGCAAGCTGCACCGCGCCCACATCACCGATTTCTACAGAAGCTTGCACACCTGCGGCGGCACCAGATGCCAAAGCCTTGTGGGATTAAGGGGAGGATGACGAAATGGCTATCCAAACTACAACCCTGACTCGCTCATTTTCGTATGGCGGCATGACGCTTCCTGATCCTGGGAAAAGTTTGTCACTTGACGACGTCCGCGATGTTTATGCAGCCGCTTACCCTGAACTGGTCTCTGCCTCCATTGAGGGGCCGGAAAAGAGGGGCGACAACTTGATCTACACGTTCAAAAAGGGCGTGGGGACGAAGGGGTAAATTATGGAGTCATCAGTGAGAGCTAGGTTAAAAGCCTTATCAAAGGGTGACTCACCAACCAGGCGGGCAGGGCTAGTGATAGTCCCGCCTGCGTCTGAAGAGGAGCAATCATGCGTAACAGCATTGGTTCAACTCGTGCATTCGTCAAAGAATGCACGAAAGGAAGACCTGTTGCTGCCTCCTCCGGGGGCTTTGCCACTTGTTTTCTGACTCTGCCCTTCATTTCTCAAAACGTACCATTTCGCTCGGTGCATGAAGAGAATGACAGGAAATGGTTGCAGGCTGCCAAGTTGTGTGCCGAGCTGGTTGGGGATGATGAACTTGTTATCAACAGCAAAACGACAGCGCGCGACATCATCAGCCAATCATTATCTGTATGGGCTTCCAGGCACTGCGCAGATATTCAGGTGCTGGACAGCTTCGAGCTTCTGGCTGCGCTGGATCATGATGCGTTTGATCTGGACTACGAACAGAAGCCTGAAAAGGATCTTCTGTTAATCGGAATTCAGTCACAGCAAGCAACGCCATACATCAACGTCAAAGCGAAAGTCGAGAGGTTGGAGGCGGTGCATCCGGGATTCGGCCGAACTGCGATCAATTATGCAGAGTTGGCCGGATACCGGACATTCACGGCGTTTACGCCGCAAGTGGCATTTCATCACGCCTCATACCTGTATTGGTATGGGACGGACAGTGATGAAGATTTCGAGCAAGAGCGGGGCGCGTTTGGTGATGAGGACGAGATTGATGAAGGCAGCTTGATGCCCAGTCAGTTTTTAGCTTCATTTCCAGACTACCTCTTAAATGGAGAAGTATTGGAACGCGATGTGATTCAACGCATCGCGTCCGGCACGGACGAAGCGGGTGAAACGGCTAAGGTCATCTTGTCCATCATGGACTTGATAGACCAGGATGTCAGATTGCCTTATTCCAACAACTACTGCGGTGAGTCTGCCTTTTTCTCCTGTTATATGGGAGCCGGGGACGACATGCTTGGACGTGTGCTGGATGATTTTTATCAAAGCACCGGCGATGGCGAATACACCGACATGTACGGAATTGCAGAAGTCAAACTCGACAAGCGGTCATTTCTGAAATGGAAAACCGAAATGGAGAAAGGCTTTGCGCTCTACACACAACTGGATCGCCTGATGCGTTGCATCGGCGATGTTCAATAGGAGGAAGACATCATGCAAGTTCCATCAGCATGTATATCAAGCACACAGAAGGTGTACGAGATGTCCAGCGCGATCTTGTTGTACAGGGAACGCCACGGACAGACAGTATTTGCTTCAGTGCATGACGTAAAAATAAGCAAAGAGGGCGCGGCAACCATCGAGGCGGGTACGCCGGTTTCCAAGACGGGCCTCATGAAGATGATGCAAACGCTCGTGCCGGAGGATTACGCGCCGGCAGAGTTGTTGGGGGATCACATCCTCGCCAAAGGGAGCGACCACCTCGCGTGGTATTGCAAACCTCAAAAGCGACAGGTGTGGTTCAAAAACGATGAGCTTGGGCAAGATGTAAGCGCAACTACCGATCATCCCGGGCTGGTCTTCATTATTGGCAAGGGGCATTGGTATGTGTTCGCCGTAAAAGGCAACGAGCGCCCAATATCAGGCACGCCACTTTTTGTTTCTCCCTATCTCAATGTATGGAAGGGTGGGCATATCTGTACCGGGAATATCGAAACGCCGAAAGGCGCGATGAAGTTCAGTACGGAGGCGTGGGAAGAAGCTTTTTTCAGAAGCTACTTCACCCATCCCAACCAGCATGAAAAAGGTGCGCTGACCAAGTATCGCGGCGGGATATTCGCTCTCTGGCGTGCGTTGATGAAAGGTCGAGCATTTCCGACTAAATCATTGGTGTCGTCAGGCGAGACGCTGGGTCAGGCATTTGAAAGGACGGTGAAGCGTGGATAGCCGTGATGTTGCGCTGCAAAACGTGATGCCCACGGTGATGGTGCCACGCTACGTTGAACTGGAAGAACTGGACACGCCGGGCAATCGAATCTTGATGGCCGCAAACGGTGTCTGGCTGGAAGTTTGTCGCGCATGGCTGTATGTGCGTGTTCCGGTCGCATTACCTCCGATCATCCCGGTTCCATACGGGCTGGTACGCGAGGAGTTGCGATTCGGTTTTGGTAAGTTGCCAAGAGCAATGGTCGCTCAGTTTATCGAGCAAGCCAGAGTTCGTAGTCCAAATGAGTGTGCTGCATGGGGTGTCTGGAATCAACGGACGGGCTCGTGGACGCTGCTGATGCTCGAAGAGCGTTCAGTCGGGACCGATCATATCGAAGTCAACCTGCCCACACTGGAGGAGGACGAACATAGAGTGATAGATCTGCACTCACATGGACTGCACGATGCTTTCTTTTCCAGGGAAGACAACCAGGATGACCGAGGCGAGACAAAAATCGCCGGAGTCATTGGAAATTTAGATAAGCCAGAGGTGACAGCATCTTTTCGCCTCTGTGCGAACGGGGTGTTTCTGCCACTTTCATTTGAAAGCCCGTAAGGGCGGAAAGGAAACACATGATCCATAACATAGATTCACGCCTGCTCACGCGGGCGGTAAAGGTGGTGTTGGTCGGAGCGGGTGGCACTGGCTCGCACGTCTTGCGACGGCTGGCCAACATTCACCTCGCTATGGTCGAGCTAGGGCATCCGGCAGGTTTGGATGTCATTGTTATCGATCCAGACACTGTGTCTAAAACCAACGTGGGGCGGCAGAATTTCTGGCCATCCGATGTCGGGCAGTCGAAGGCTGAAATACTGGTCAACCGCTGCAATATGTTGATGCAAACGGGATGGGTAGCTGAAGCCGCGAAAGTCACTGACGATACGCAGTTTTCCAACCCGGACATCGTGATCGGTTGCGTCGATAACAGGAAGGGCAGGGCAGCGATACTCAAGGCGCTCAAACGCAGTGTGTATTCATCAGCCTACTACCTGGATATTGGCAATCGTGAGCATGATGGACAGGTGGTATTGGGCGAGGTCTTCGGGGCGAGCTACAAACGGGAAAATCGTTTGCCTCACGTTGCCGACCTCTATCCAGACATTATTGACGGGTCGCTAGACGATACGGACGATACGCCCAGTTGTAGTTTGGCTGAGGCGTTGGAAAAGCAATCCTTGTTCATCAACGACACGATGGCGAATGCGGCATGCAATTTGTTGTGGGAACTGTTCCGTTACGGGCAGCTCACGCATCACGGCCAATTCGTCAATATCAGGTCAGGGCGTGTAACGCCGCTGGCCATTGATCCCGAAACGTGGAAGCGTTTTGGGTTTGAAGCAAAGCTCAAACCAAAGCGGTGCAGTAAGGTCGCAGAGGTGAGGGTGGCGCAGGACAGGTAGCAACGAGTCCCATCCTCGATTTTTGAGGATAGGGTCACGATGAATCCCCTTGTTGGTTAATAGCCAAGAGGGGGCTTCACCAAGTTTTTTGCAGACTTGGTGAAGCCTCTTTTTGGCTTCCTTATCAATTAACCCAAGGAGATCATTATGTTAGTCGTATTTTTGGCTTGCTGCATCACCGGTTACACTCTTAGTCGTCCGATCATTCGGATGCTGGGTCTGTAAGGAGATTCATCATGTCGCTATCTGTCGAAATGAAAGTGTTTTTTGAAAAAGTGGCCAGAAAATTTTAGTCTGGCCTGTGACGTGTACCATGTTTTTTTGACTGGCAAAGAAGTAACGCCAGATGTGCGAAACAAGGTGCCGCAAGCGCTGCGTCTTGCAGCCTGATCGTAGGTCGCAGTGTCAATAATTCAAAACCAGCGCATTTGTTGTTGCGCTGGTTTTTTTTGCACTTTTTATGCCGATTCCAACGAACTCCGCCATCCACTACGAAACCAAACACCATCTGTTACGAACACAAGCCTGCCACTGATTTCAACTGAAAACAGCTACCTGAAGTATTACAAGTAGTGTCATTATGTGAACGACCGTTAACTGATAGAGGTCAGATTGTGCAGTGATTGGCATCCATCAAGCGAGACGGAACGGCCATTCGCCGGAGGCTTTGTGACCGTCTAATCGGCCTAAGCGGAAGTATTCAGGTTCTATCGTCAGCGTCCACTATATGGCGGATAGCAGACGAAGGTTTCTAGTCAATCAGGGGTGATTCAAGCTTTTACTTCGCCATACAGCATAAAGTGGGAATACTATTTACTCGTCAACGAAGTAACAAATTTTCGAATGATGCAGAGAAAAGGCCTTGCTTTGTGATAACATTTCGATACGAGTAACGAAATTTCGAGGTCGCATGATTCCCGTCGGATACGCCTACCTAATCCAACTGCTTGGTCTACAGGTTCGCCAGCTCGAACGCCCAGCCGCGATTACCGGTGCTGTCAACAAGCGAATTGACTCAGCGACGCGAGTGCTCTTCCCTCGCGGTGTTGCCATTGATGACAGTATCACCGGTCATCTTGAGTTCGCGCTACGGCACGAGGGTGTCAACCTGGAAGTAATTGATGCCGTGTTCGAGCATCTTGCTCCGAGCGAGCTGGTAGAACGGCTCGCGGCCACGCCAACCGGTGCACACATCCGGCGCATCTGTTTTCTGTGGGAATGGCTGACGGGTCAATCCCTGCCAGTCGACGCAGTATCGACGGGTGGCTACGTCGACCTATTTCCTGCCGATCATTATGTTGTGGCCGATGAGCCTGTGAACAGTCCCAAGTTCAGGGTGCGGGACAACGCCCTGGGTACGCGCGACTTCTGTCCGACCGTGCAACTCGCATCCGTACCGACTACCCCACCATTCGCAGACCTGCTTGCCGAAGCTGACCGTGCCTTGGCATCGGTCACTGACCCTGCACTGTACGAACGCGCGCTGAGCTACCTTTACCTGTCTGAGACCAGGAGCAACTTCGCCATTGAGCGGGAAACGCCTAACGCCGATAAGCAGGAGCGCTTCGTACAGCTTCTGCAGCACGCCAGCGATACCGAACTCGTCACTGAAGATTGGCTGGTTGAACTGCAAAACCTTGTGGTTCGCGATGTATATAGTCAGGAAGCCTCATATCGAACCCGGCAGAACTGGCTCGAAGATAGCACGGGGCGCGTAACGTTTTTTCCGCCGGCACCGGATGACATGCGGATAGCCATGAAGGGATTGGAAGCTTTCATCAACGGGACCCGTTGCCGGAACCCGCTACTAAAAGCGGCTGCGAGTGGCTTTGGCTTCGTGTACCTGCATCCATTCATGGATGGCAACGGCAGGCTGCACCGCTTCCTGATACACCATGCCCTGGCCCGAGCACACGCAAGAGAGAACGGGGTTGTAGTGCCGGTGTCTGCTGTGATGCTCAAGAACATTCCGGACTACCTCTCCGTGCTGTCTGGCTTCTCCAAACCAGTCACGCGTCTGTGGAGCTATACACGCGGCGACATCACTCCAATCGTCACGGAAGCGGCGAATGGCCGGAGCTACCGCTACATCAACTTCGATCGCGAGGTGACATTCCTCCATACCATGATCCAGAAAGCAGTGCAGGAGGAAATCCCGCGTGAGCTGGCGTGGCTCGTCGGCTATGACATTGCTTTTCAGCAGATTGGGGCCCAATTCGACCTGCCGAACAAGGATATCTCAGCCCTTATTCGCATGATTCAGTCCAATCAGGGAAAACTCTCGGAGAACAGGCGCAAGCAGTTCTTTCACCTGCCTAACGATGTTCTTGACTGTATCGAAGCTATAACTCGGGATGCATTTGGCAGCGAGACTGAGTATAACGATAATTCGATGATCTAGCGCCTGATCGACCCTTTTGCAACGAAATTTCGAACGCCGGTAGGCTTTTTCGAGTCAGTCAGCCTGGACGCAGTAATCCTCACAATATTCCGAAGTGTCCAACAAGTCTGGCGACCTTTGCGGAAGAGATGGAATTTGAATCGCCCCCGAGTCGCTAGACACCTTCGTCTGCAATCCCCCGTATAGTGGATGCTGTTTGACAGCCAACCATTCAAAGCCAGCGCATTTGTTGTTGCGCTGGCTTTGTCGATCAACCGCGTATTAAACCCGCCCCCCAAATACTCCAGCTGTTTAAATCGAAACCGGCCAATAATTCCAAAAAATACCAAGCACAGACTGTAAATATTGTTTACAAGCGTCACTATGTAAATGTAATATACAAATACAGGGCTGTAAATTATCTTTACAGCCCCCGATTTGTATTTTTGCAAAGTTCATAACGGAGGAAAAAGTGAACTATTCCATTAAGACCCTCAGCCAGCTGCCCTTAATGCTCAAGGGGTTTCGCAAGGCGAGAGGGCTCACTCAGGCTGCCATGGCTGAAAAGTTGGGAATCACTCAGCAAAGTTATGCCTACTTTGAAGCCAATGCTGCGACAGCCACGCTTGACAGGCTTTTCATGGTGCTGCGCATATTGTGTGTTGAAATCTCTCTGAACCAGGCCGCTTCCGTCACAAGTATGAGCCGCATCTCCTCTGATGCGATAGGCAAGAACACCACGATGGTCAACCCTTCAAATCAGAAGATCGGCAAAATAGCTGGCACAGAAACGATTAAGGAAAAGAAACCGTCAGCGGCTATAAAACCGGAGCGCATTATTTCCATCACACAGAAGAAGGAAAGTTGGTAATCATGGGGCGCAGCTCAAAGACAAAGAGGTTGAACATCTGGATGAACGGCATCCCGCTGGGGTACTGGGAGATCACCCGACAAGGCGAACGACTTCACTACTTCGATGAGTGGCTAACGGATGAACAAGCACGCCCTTTATCGTTGTCGCTCCCCTTCTTGCCGGGCAATGCGCCTTGCCAGGGGCAGATCGTTACCGACTATTTCGACAATCTCTTGCCCGACAACGACGCCATTCGCCGTCGCTTGGCTATGCGTCATCAAACAGGTGGCATTGATCCCTTCCAACTGCTGGCGAAGCTAGGCCGTGACTGCGTTGGCGCAATACAACTTCTTCCCGAAGAGGAGACACCGTCGGATGTGTATGAAATCCGGGGCGAGGTGTTGAACACAGCTCGGATTGCTCAACGACTACGCAATACCACGTCGGCTCAAGCCTTGGGGCAACATGATCACGATGAGGACCTGAGGCTTTCCATCGCGGGCGCGCAGGAAAAAACCGCCTTGTTGCGCCACGAAGGTAAATGGTGCCTGCCTCATGGAAGTACCCCGACAACGCACATTTTCAAATTGCCCTTAGGTCTAGTCGGCCATATGCAGGCCGATATGCGCACCTCGGTTGAGAACGAATGGCTGTGCTCGAAAATTGTGAATGCCTACGAAATTTCCATAGCGCGGTGCGAAATTGAACACTTCGAGGACCAGAAAACGCTTGTTGTCGAGCGATTCGACCGAACACCATCCAGCGATGGTAGTTGGATTATCCGTCTTCCACAGGAAGATATGTGTCAGGCAACGGGTACGTCACCCCTACGCAAATACCAGTCAGACGGCGGACCTGGCATTGCTCAGATCATGGAACTGCTTCTCGGGTCGGACCATTCTGAACAGGACCGGAGGCACTTCTTCAAGACTCAGCTCATTTTTTGGGTGCTTGCCGCCACTGATGGCCACGCAAAAAACTTCAGCATTGCTCATCTTGCCGGGGGGCGCTACCGTGCTACGCCAATCTACGACGTACTTTCTGCCCATCCCGTGATCGGAAAAGGACGAAATCAAATTTCGCCGCAGAAAGCCAAGCTCGCCATGGCGGTGCGGGGAAGCACTAATTACTACCTGATCGAGAAAATCCAGCGACGGCACTGGATTGCCCAGGCGCAACAAGTCGGGCTTGGTGCGGCGGCGGCGGAGCAACTGATTGAAGAAATCATTGAGTCAACAGAGGCTGTGATTGATAACGTGAGCAAACTGTTGCCCGACAATTTTCCTATGGATCTCGCAGAGGCGATTTTCACGGGAATGAAAAGGCATTGTGCTAAGTTGGTCACTGTTCGCAGTTGATGCACACCTGATACAGAAGCCCACAATTTAATCAGTCCGTGACCGCTTTCTTGCGTACTTCGGAAGTTGAGCTTGATGCTATGTGACGTGCTGTTGCTTTATCCACATAACGCCAAGCCAAGTATCATTCCTGATAATTCCTATTATCAGGAATGATACTTTTTGCGTTTAAGTCGGCAGTTTGCCTTTAAGCTTGGTGCAAAACCAGGTCAAAGTGCTTGAAAACATGTAATTTGTGTCTTTACTCCGAACAGTCGCCGAAGAATTTTCTGTTGCCTAATGTATGGGGGGCAGAACCGGTCAACCCAATCCCCAGCGCAGCGCAATAAACTTGCCATAGAGAAGCGGATTAAACGTGCTATTGAAAAGCAATATAGACGTGCTATAGTAATGCGCAATAAACTTGCCAAGGAATATTATGTCCACCCCAAATGAAAAGCTGGCAGAGTCGTTGAAACTCTTGAAAATCGAGCAAGATCGGGGGCTGCACGTATTTCAGAGTAAAGACTTCAGTCGTGTTCATCGTGATCGACTGGTTGCGGCAGGCTTCATGAAGGAAGTCATCAAGGGTTGGTATATCATTTCCAATCCGGCAGAGAAGGCAGGGGAGTCGACGGCGTGGTATGCGTCTTTCCATGAATTCGTTACCGGGTACTGCAACGTCCGGTTCGGCAACGACTGGTACCTGTCGCCCGAAGCATCTCTACAAAGGCACGCCGGCAACACGACGATCCCTCGTCAACTGATGATCCACACCAGGACCGGATCAAACAACAACCTCACACTTAAATTCGAGACGGGTCTTTTTGATTACCGTTCAAAGGACTTTGCCTCCGGGGCGGATATTGTCGTCAAGGACGGGATTCGTCTGCTCTCGTTACCCGCATCGCTGGTGCGCGTGTCACCGACCTTCTTCGCGACGAACCCGATTGATGCGCAGATCGCTTTATCGCAGATCTCGGATGCATCCGAAATCCTGGTCAAGCTACTCGAAGGTGGCAATTCGGTTGTAGCCGGACGAATCGCCGGTGCGATGCGCGCAATGGGTCGCGCCAATGAGAGTGATCGTATCGTCCGAACCATGCGTGATGCGGGTTATGCGGTCACTGAGAGCGATCCATTTCAGGTTTCGCTTGCATCATTGCCGACCCTAGCGCGAGTGGAGTCAGCGTGTGCAATCCGAATCAGGCTGATGTGGGAGGCGATGCGGGGGGAGGTGATTCGCGCATTTCCGCCAGCACCGGGAGTGCCGGATGATGTCGGGTCCTACATCGCGGATGTCGATGACCGTCATGTCGAAGATGCCTATCATTCATTGTCAATCGAGGGCTATCGTGTGACTGAAGTGCTGATCGCCAAGATTGCATCCGGCAAATGGAATCCTGAAGAAAATAGTGACGACAAGAATGACCGCAACGCGCTGGCAGCCAAAGGCTATCATCAGGCATTTGTTGAGGTTCGCAAGAGTTTGTCGGGTATCCTGGAACGGAGTGAGCCTGGCGAGGTGATTCGGCGCGATCATCATGACTGGTACCGTAAACTCTTCGAGCCTTCCGTCATGAGCGGTATCCTTGAAGCCAAACACCTTGCTGGCTATCGTTCCTGGCCGGTATTCATTCGCTATGCCCGGCATGTTCCTCCCTCCTATGAGTCAGTGCGAGATGCCATGCCGGTTTTTTTCGATTTGATCTCGAAGGAGCCGGAAGCGGCAGTCCGCGCAGTACTCGGTCATTTTATCTTCGTCTATATACATCCTTATGGGGATGGCAACGGACGCATGGCGCGGTTCCTGATGAATGCAATGCTCGCGTCTGGAGGATACCCGTGGACGGTCATCCATGTCGAAGATCGAGACGGTTACATGGCGGCGCTTGAGCAGGCCAGTGTGAATGGGAATATCAAGCCGTTTGCCGACTTCATCGGCACAGCCGTGCAAAGACAAATGGATAATTTGAGACGTGTATAACTTATCGAATAGCTTGAATTCAAGGGTTTTTAGTCCGGCATCCAAATTATGAATATACTGCAACGAACTGAAATTGATCGCTTCCTCAGTTGTGGTGAGTACGACAACTCGTTTGAGATATGGCCCGGTGGCTCGTTCGTGGCTCGGGCGAAAAGCGGCAGTGCCGCACTCCGGGGTGCGCTTATTTCGGAAGTTTCTACACTGGCCGACCGGGTTTCTTTGCCTGAATGTCATAATTCTGGTTTGGACATAAATGCGCGTGCGAAATTTGCGCCTATGGTGAGAGGGCTGTTTCCACAGGTCGAGCAAACGATCATTCTCGATATGCTTGAGCATTCGGTCGTATTTCTCACGCCGATAACGATAATTGTCACCCTTGAAAAGACGAGATGGCTCCATACAGCATGGGAGCTGGCGAACCTTTACCTTGCAAGTTTGGATGCAAAACTGCTCAGTGACACCGCGTCAGGACTTCTTGGCTTGAGCGAAGAGACGATCTGCTATGTGTCCATGAAGTATTTTGGCAACAATGATCCGTTCGACGATTACGTGATTCACGAAGCGGCCCACATCTTCCATAACTGCAAACGAGAAATGGTCGGACTGTCTGAAAGCCGTCGTCGCGAGTGGTTGCTCGAAATCGATTATGCAAAACGTGAAACCTTCGCATATGCCTGCGAAGCTTACAGCCGAATTCTTGAGTTGGGCGAAACCCGTTTAGCGCGTATTAGGCTGTTGTCAGAACTTGCCGAAGCATCGATGCCGCCCGACAAACGGGTTCAAGGGGATGAGTATGTCGATATACTTCGGGAGGCCGTCGCCGCCAGAAATGGCTGGAAACGCATTCTTGAGCGATGCTCACCACCAAAGTAAACTGCTTTTGTGAGTGACTGTTGCCAGCGCTTATCGGTTGTCGTAAGGTGTCGATTTAAAATATCTTCGTGCCACGCCATCGAACCCGCCGAACCACGGAACGCTCGGCGTTTCTTGATGGATGCACGAGGCTTGAAGCAAGACGATCTGAGTGCCCTTGTCAGCGCGTTTGGCACGGCGATAGCGTTTGCGTATTGCCGCCAGATAGGCGTGTTTCTCGTGATTGTCCATGTCAGTAACTCCCTGTAATTTCGGTCACCAACAATATGATGCAACGTATCCTCCTTACGCACTCCTTCGGTATCTTTTATAATTGAGGGAATTCGCTCCTAGATTCACCAGGTGACACTGGTGGTTCCCTCCTGTAAAGTGGAAACAACTTTAACAAGCGACTTAGTGTTGCACATTCAGCAAGAAAGCTGCCGTTCTCGATCAGCTAGAAGGAGACAATGCGGATATTCGACAAGCGCATCAATCACGGATATCGTTGTCGAACAGCCTCCTCCTTGACAGGTTAAATGAACGCCATTAGGATAGCGAGTAATTACTTACTTACTTGATTTATTCTTCAAGCGGGATTATGTCGAAACTTAGCTTAAAAATTGCCCTGTTAGGCCTCCTTTTTATTTCAATCTTTGCATGGGCAGTGCTAACCCAAGGGCCGCTTGCGCCCGTCAAGGTCACCAGCGAGAAGATTCAGTCAGGAAATCTTGCCGTTGATGTATTTGGTGTTGGGCTGGTTGAAGCCAGGCATAGTTACACTATTTCTTCCGTAATGACCGGCAGAATCAAAAGCCTCCTGGTTGATCAGGGCGATTATGTGAAAGCCGGTCAGGTTGTGGCTGAACTTGATCCGATTGATCTTGATGAAAAACTGGCCAGCAGTCGTTTTTTGACGGAACGTGCTGCCAATTCGATTAAGGTGGCTGAAGCGCAGTTGGCACAAGCGCAAAGTCAGGGCAAAACACTTTCTGCCACCTATAAAAGATATAGTGAATTGCATGCAAAAGGATTTGTGAGTCAGGAATTGCTGGATGCAAAGCTGAACGAAAAAAAAGCTGCGCTGGCTGGGTTGGATGCGGCGACTGCCTCACTGGCAGCGGCAAAGCATGACTATGCCAAGACACAATCTGATGCCGTGGGCATGAGAAAGTTGCGGGATCAAACCAGACTGACGAGTCCGGTAAATGGCATCGTCACTGCAAAATCACTTGAGCAAGGCGCGATCGTTGTTCCCGGGCAAACAGTCTTTCAGTTGATCAGCCAAAATGATTTATGGATCAGGACTCGCATTGACCAGAAGCAGTCGGGCTTGCTTCGCGTCGGGCAAACCGCTGATATCGTGCTGCGTTCACATCCCCAAACACACGTACCTGGCACGGTGGCGCGTATTGATTCGATTAGTGACGCCGTCACTGAGGAGCGCATTGTGAATGTCGTTTTTTCTGCGCCAGCGTTGAATGCCAGCCTCGGCGAATATGCTGAAGTTACCATTAAATTACCTGTCCAGAAAAATGCACGATCCATCCCAACTGCGGCGGTCAAACGGATTAATCAACAAGAGGGTGTCTGGGTGTTGCAAAGCGGCCGGGCCAAATTCAAGCCTGTCAAAACCGGCATGTCTACACTGAGTGGCCGTACCCAAATACTGGGCGGACTAAGCGATGCTGACCAAGTGATTGTTTATAGTCAGCGGGAAATAACAGGCGACCTGAAACTAAAAGTCGTCTCGGAAATTGTGAGGAATTGATTGTGATCAATCTCGCAAGCCGCGATATTCTGCATGGATGGGGGAAATTCGTCTTTACCGGCGTGGGACTGGGGTTGTTGATCGGCGTCACACTCACCATGGCAGGCGTATATCGTGGCATGGTGGATGATGCCCGCGCCATGATAGACAATGCTGGTGCCGATCTTTGGGTCGTGCAGCAGGACACGCTGGGGCCTTATGCGGAACCATCCAGCATTCACGATGATGTTGCACGCGACCTGCTTGGACAGGATGGGGTCATGGAAGCGGGCAATGTGACTTACCTGACCATGCAAATCCAGCGAGGGGGCAAGGATGTCCGCATCATGCTGGCCGGTGTCGAACAAGGAAAGCCTGGCGAACCGGCTTATCTGGTGGCCGGACGCCCGATCACCCGCACACACTACGAAGCGCTCGCCGACATCAAAACCGGACTAGCACTGGGCGAACGCATCAAAATTCATCGTCAGCAATACACGGTAGTCGGTCTGACACGACGCATGGTGTCATCCAGTGGCGACCCCATGATATTCGTTCCACTCAAAGATGCTCAGGAGGTGCAATTCCTGAAAGACAATGATGCATTACTGAATGACAGGACGCGAACGGCCGCGAACCCTGCCTTCAATCGTCCGAACGTGCCGGGATTGCTGGATGCGGTTCTTGCAAGCCAGATCAGCAGTCATATGGTCAATGCGGTACTGGTGCATATCAAAACCGGATACAACGATCAGATCGTCGCCGAACAGATCCGGCGCTGGAAACATTTGCAGGTCTATACCAAGGGGCAGATGGAGGAAATTTTGGTCGCCAAGCTGATTGCCACCTCATCTAAACAGATTTTTATGTTTCTGGTGATTCTATCCGTCGTCAGCGCAGCGATTGTGGCCTTTATTATTTACACCATGACGATGAATAAAATCCGCGAGATAGCGGTGCTCAAACTGGTGGGTGCGGGAAATAGAACCATAAGCGGCATGATCTTGCAGCAGGCGCTCGGCTTGGGATTTATCGGTTTTGTGGTTGGCAAAACCTCTGCAACAATTTGGGCGCCCCTGTTCCCGAAATATGTTTTGCTGATACCCGCAGATGCGATACTGGGCTTTATTCTGGTCATGCTGATGTGTTCACTGGCCAGTATTTTCGCGATCCGTGCGGCATTGCGGATCGATCCCGCTACGGCGATTGGAGGATAAGCCGATGACCGTGCCAGCGATTCATATTGAAAATTTGACCAAACGCTATGGGGATGGCGATACCGCAGTTGATGCGCTCAAGGGCGTAGACATGACCATCTGGCCGGGTGAGGTCGTCGGCTTGGTCGGCCCTAGCGGGTCGGGCAAAAGCACGTTGCTCAAATGTTTGGGCGCGGTCATTGAGCCGACATCAGGAAAAATGCAACTGGGCGGGCAGACGATTTTTGAAGGAAAATGGAAAATTGACGATTTGCGCACATTGCGACGCGATCGTATCGGGTTTGTATTTCAGGCGCCTTATCTGATTCCGTTTCTCGATGTGACCGATAACATTGCGCTCCTGCCGATGCTGGCGGGTGTGCCAAATACACAGGCGCGAATTCGCGCGAAGGAACTGCTGCAGGCACTGGATGTCGGGCACAGGGCACAGGCTCAAGTCTCAGAACTTTCCGGCGGTGAGCAGCAGCGCGTATCAATTGCGCGGGCACTGGCTAATCATCCGCCCATTATCCTCGCCGATGAGCCAACAGCGCCATTGGATAGTGAACGTGCATTGACGGTGGTGAGGATACTGAACCAGATGGCGCAGCAATATCAGACTGCCATTGTCGTTGTCACGCATGATGAAAAAATTATCCCGACTTTCAAGCGTATTTATCATATTCGCGATGGACGCACCTATGAGGAAGCGGGAGAAGGCCGGGATGCGTAACAGTCGTTTTATCAGAGGAATTTTATGAATCAGGAAATCATCAAACGCCGTATGCCAAGCGAAGAGCGGCAAAGTGAGATTGTGCGCGTCGCTATTCATCTGGCGGCAGAAAAAGGCATCGACAGTGTGACCACTCAGGACATGGCTGATGCGATGAAGGTGTCGCAAGGGGCCATATTTAAGCATTTTCCGACCAAGGATGATATCTGGCTAGCCGTCATCTACTGGATTCGCAACAGACTGATGACGGTCGTGGAAAAAGCCGCGTCAGAGGCGACAGGCCCGATCGACGCCATTGAGCGGATGTTTTTTGCACATATCACTTTCATCGGCAAGCATCCTTCTATTCCTCGCTTGCTGTTCTCGGAGATGCTGCATAAAAGAAACAGCAAACTTCGTGAACTAATTCAGGGGATTATCTCTGGGTATGAAGAAAAAATTGCGGGTCTGCTTGAAGCCGCAAAGGCGCAATCACTGGTGGCTCATGACCTTGACAGTAAAAATGCCGCTGTACTCTACATCGGGATGATTCAGGGATTGTTCATGCAAGTTTCAATTTTTGGTGGCAAACGCACTTTGCTGGATGAAGCCAAAAAAACTTTTCCGATTTTTCTGCACGGCATCAAGAAACGTAACGATGATATTTAACTTTTACCACAACGCATGAAAGACAGAACAATGAAAAAACAGCTCAAATTATTGGCCGCCGTCACCCTGATTTTTACCACGTTCGCAGCACATGCCGCAGAACCGCTTGCCTTGCAACAGGTCATGAAAGACCTGGGCAAAAACATGCAAATCGTGACCGATGGTATATCCCGTGAAGACTGGACATTGGTTGAACATAGTGCACATCTGATCGGTGAACATCCGGAGGCGCCGTTGAGTGAAAAAGTGCGCATCATGGCTTTTATGGGAAGCAATATGGGCAAATTCAAATCATTTGACGGCCAAACCCATGAGGCGGCACATGAGATGGCCGAGGCAGCTCAGGAGAAAGACGGGCAGAAGGTGATCGCAACATTCCAGAAATTACAGATCGGCTGCCTTGCCTGCCATCAGGCATTCCGCCCCGCCTTCGTGGCGCATTTCTATGGCAAGTCTGCCAACTAAATTTTAATCGGAGCGTATGAAGCATGAAAAATTGCAAATTGAGCTGGAGTCTGGTGATTGTCCTGAGTGTCGTTGTCGCCCTGTTCGCCTACAAATTTACCGTAGGCGAAGTGCAACCCTCCGAGGATGGTCGTCAGGCCATCCTGTTGAGCAAAGATGAACGTAATGCATTGCTGCTTGAAATGCGTAACTGGTTGCAAAATTCACAAGCCATATTGGCAGCGGCATCCGAGAAGGATTTCGATACCGTCATTAAATCAGCCAAAGCCTCCGGCATGGCGGCGGAAGCGGATACACCCGGCTCGTTGTTCAGGAAGATTCCTGTTGAAATGAAGGCGCTCGGTTTTGGAACCCGCAAGAAATTTGATGACATCGCCGCTGACGCAGCGGAATTCAAGGACAGTAACCGCATCGTCAGCAAACTGAGTGTGGCTATGAACAATTGCGTCGCATGTCACGCGACGTATCGTTTTGTAGAAACGGCACCATAGGCGGCAATCCTGTGAATCGTATCCTCAATACCGAAAGTTTTTACATGAAAATGACGCCGCACGTTTTGTTATTTGCATTGGTTCTGTCGGGTACGACTCATGCGGCAGATTTGCTGGATGTGTTTCGCAGCGCACTAACCAATGATCCTGTCTTTGCTGCCGCGCGCGCGGAGGAACAGGCAGGACAGGAGAAGCTGCCGCAAGGCCGCGCCTTGATAATGCCGAGTGTGAATCTTAACGCGAACAGCACGTTCAACGATCAGACGACGCAGTATCGCGGGGCGACGTTCTTTCCCAGTGGCAATCATCGCTATAACAGCAACGGTTACGGCGTGACACTGGTTCAGCCCCTGTTTCGTCAGCAGAACTGGCTGATGTATTCAGAAGCCAAATTACAGGTGGCGCAAACCGAAGCACAGTTCAGAATCGCCGAGCAGGATTTGGTGTTGCGCACCGCACAGGCCTACTTTGACGTGCTGATTGCTCAGGATAGTGTGCAGCTTGCCGGGTCGCAGAAGCGTGCCATTTCGGAACAACTGGCTCAGGCTAAACGAAATTTCGAAGTCGGCAGTGCGACCATCACTGATACGCTTGAAGCACAGGCGCGCCATGATCTGATCCGTGCGCAGGAAATTACCGCGCAGAACAATCTCGAAATCAAGCGCAGTGCCTTGCAGCAGTTGATCAATGAACAGCCGAAAGCGCTAAAACCACTAGGCAAACAGTTCAAGCTGGATACTCCACAGCCTGCGGATATGGAAAAGTGGGTGAATGAGGCACAACTGAACAATCCGCAACTGGCCATCGCGCAGGCAGGAGCTGATCTGGCCGAAAAAGAAGTGAAGCGTAATTTCGGCGGACACTTGCCCACGGTGGATCTGGTCGCTAACTACTCAAAGAATTATGCTAACGGCAGCAGCTTCGGCGTCGGCAGCGACAGCACAAACAAGAGTGTCGGTGTGCAACTTAACCTGCCGCTCTTTCAAGGTGGTGCTACCCATTCCAGGTGGCGCGAGGCGCAAGCCAATAGTGAACGGGCAAAACAGGAATTGGAAAATGCCCGGCGCAGCGTTGCGCAGCAAACACGCGAAGCCTACCTGGGTGTGGTGAGTGGTATCGCTCAGGTCATGGCCTTACAACAGGCATTGGTCTCCAGCGAAAGTGTGTTGGAGGCCAGCAAACTGGGGCAGGAAGTCGGCGTGCGTACTAATCTGGACGTGTTGAATGCGCAGCAGCAGCTTTATTCGACGCGTCGCGATTTGTATCAGGCCGAATACAGCTACCTGTTGAGTCAGCTACGTCTGAAGGCGGCTGTGGGCGCGCTGGATGAGGCGGAGCTGGTCAAGATAAATCTGGCGTTGCATTAATACAATCGGTTATGCATAAAATGAGGGCTACCTTCGTCCTGCCCCCATAAGTCCTTACATAACGCTGCGGATAAAAACTTTATATGGAAAACAAAAATATGAATTATCCCGATTTTTTTGATGCAGTACCCAGGATTGGTTTGTATGACCCGTTGGCTGAATTCCTTGGCGCAACGGAGCAGGGTGTGCTTCAGTACAGTTATTTTGATGCGGTACGACTGGCTGGGCACTCCTGTCCGACGGTCGCCTCAGCCTATTGGGCAACTTATAAGGCCTTGTCCGCGCTCTATCCCAATGCGACGCCTGTGCGTGGCGATATACGCGTGGAATTCAGAAGGAGCAACGAGGTCGGAGTTACGGGTGTAATCGCAAATATCGTCAGTATGCTGACGGGTGCAATGTCCGACAGTGGATTTAAGGGGGTTGGGGGGCGTTTCGACAGGCGCGAGCGGTTATTTTTTGCCGTGACGATGCAAGGAGAAATCCGCTACACCCGGCTTGATACTAATCAGGCAGTTGAAATCGCATTCAATCTGCAACGCGTTCCGGCATCGCCGCGGCTGCCCGAGTTGATGGAAAAATGTCTGTCCAATACCGCAAACCAGATGGACGTGGCTGAATTCCGGGAGCATTGGCAGGAGCGGGTGCGCTGCATTCTGCTGGATCATGGTGACGATCCGGAAGTCTTTGTAGTCACTCGCGTTCGAGAGTGACATGAAAAGAAGTGCCATTTTGCAACCGCTATCGCGTGAACATCACACATCGCTTAGTTTGGCCAAATCGTGCGAACGGGCGGCGCTGTCAGATGACTCGGCAAAGGTTGCACAAGCTTGTCAGCGCGCGATGCTGGCCTTTTCGGCAGAGTTGGAGCCTCACTTCCAGATTGAGGAGCAATCCTTGCTGCCGTTGCTGAAAGGTCCGAAAACACAAAATCTGGTGCAGCGCACGTTGGCTGACCACGAGCGGTTACGCGCATTACTTCCCGGTTTGCAGCAAACTGATGCTGCTGCATTGGGCAGTTTTGGCAAATGTCTGAACGCGCATGTGCGCTTTGAGGAAAGAGAGCTATTTGCAGTGCTTGAAAGTTTATTAGAAGCACGAGAAATATAACTGATTGGAGACGCAATACACAAATCACGGGACACATATCCTGATGTTTTTGGCAGGCATCGACTGACGGATTTGGGTCGTTTGAAGAGCGTCGATCCCCTGAATTGCGTACTCGGAAGCTGCCCATCGCCAATAACTGCTCCGTCTCGTTTTCTGTTATACAACATTGTAAAATTGTTGCCAGAAGGCAGTCGGTCAGCAACATAGGTAACTGCTACGCTGAGGGCCAGCCAAAATTTCTATTTTGCAGCATGATGATCCGTCCCAACCAGTTGGCGTGCGGCAAGTCGCCGATTCCAACCAGAGCGACAATTGTTGGTCACACGGTTAGAGCATAAAAAATTTCCGATCCACCATAGATTGCTCAGATAGCCTAAATTTCAGACGAAAAATTCACCAAGCCCCCCCCTTGGTGATGGAATGTGTGAAAACTTTATTTTAGACACTTGCCAGTGAGCCCAATATCTACAACAATCCAGCCTTGCTTGAAATTACATAACTACAACAGGGAATACAGGATGAATCGCAAAGAACTGATCGAAGCACTGGCAGCAAATACAGGCAGCACTAAAATTGATGCGGAACGTAATTTGTCTGCACTGATCGAGATTGTCACCGACACCTTGAGTCGTGGAGACAACATTGTCTTGGTTGGTTTCGGTACATTTGAAGTGCGAGAACGTGCTGCTCGCACTGGACGTAATCCAGCAACGGGTGCCGAACTGAAAATCGCTGCATCCAAACAGGCTGCCTTCAAGCCGGGTGCAACATTGAAGGCTGCAGTTAATAGCGGGAAAAAATAATCACACCTACACACGACAGTCATTTTTATGACTGTCACTATCTATGCCAACCAATCAAATTTTACTTCACTTGAAAAAACATGGTGAAAAACTCGACACGGAAATCGCTGACGCCATCGGAATTCCGCTGGCAACAGCACAGATCCATTTGGCGGAACTTACCGCTAAGGGGAAGGTGATGTCGTGCCATGTAACTCGGTTTATTGAGGGTAAGAAAATCGAGGGGGTGGTTTGTCGCCTGGCTGGATATGAGGGAGCCGCTGACGGATGGTGCCATCGTCGCCATCCTTGAGTGTGAATATGGCCTTCGTTTGTTGCGGCGCACGGTGGCCAACATCCGGCACGACTTGGCGATTCCCGATTTTCGGAGTCGCAGCCAGCGCATGAATTATCTGGCGGCGACCGAGGGGTTTACCGCACTGTTACCGTTGACTTATCAAGTGCTGCGAACTGCGGTTCCGGCCCAGTCGGGTGTGTACGAAATCCGGGCGGCGTTGGGTTCGCCCGCTAGTGAAGTAAAAGCAGGATGGTTTGAGAAAGGCGCGCCGTCGGGGCCGCACAGCGTAGTGTATATCGGCTCGACTGGAGATTTGCGCAAGCGACTGGGGGATCACCTGCGCGGCAGTAGCGATAATGTGTTACTTTATAACCATCTTGCAGATGGTGCCGCGCGGGTGCGGTTTCGTCTGGTCAGCGAAGGGTGGCGCTGGGCGGAGCGGGATCTGTACCGGGTATTTTGCGAAACCTTCGGTACGCCGCCGCTGTGTAATCGCATGAGCCCGTGAGAAAGAGAACCGCCAGAGAAGAAGATGTCATATCAGAGTCTGGCGCAAAACGTGAACAAGAATAAATAAAAGTTGGGACATATCGTGGAAAAAATATTGCGCAAGCAAGCAAGCAAGCAAGCAAGCCTGACGTCCCTCTCACCGTCTGCGGCTCTATAGCGGGAGTCGGACTATGAATCTCTCGGACGAGGCCGTCGCCGCGCTGGCCCGGGCGGTCAGGATAGACGCGCAAGAAATCGCTCGGCGCAAGGAGTTCCTGAAGTTCGACGAAACCGATGTCAGCTTGCTCACGGGGCTGCACGCGCGTCTGCAAAATGTGTCGCGGCGCTTCGTGGACGACTTTTACGCCCACATGCTCAAGTTCGAGGAAACCCGTCGTTTCATTCCGGATGCTCCCTCCCTTGAGCGTCTGAAGCGAACCCAGATGTCATATTTTGACAGCCTGACTGCGGGTGACTACGGCTCCGAATACATTCTCCACCGCTTGCGGGTAGGCGTTGTTCATCAGCACATCGGGCTCGAACCCAAGTGGTACCTCGGCGCTTACAGCAAGTACCTGACAGGATTGCTCCCTGAACTCTGGCAGCAGTTCGGGAAAGAACCAGAGGCTTTTGTCGCCACCTGCCTGGCTCTGATCAAGATCGTCATGCTGGATATGGGGCTTGCCCTCGACACCTATATGCAGACTGACCGGGATACTATTCTTGGCCTCAAGCGCTACGCCGAGGATATCATCGCGAGCCTTATCGAAGAAATGAGCTTTTTAGTATCCGCAATTTCGGAACCAAAAGTTTGAGGGAGATCGAGACATGGTTTCCTGTAAAGCCAGCCAAGAGTCAGTAGCACTCATCTATAATAAACGATCGTTTAGTTTTTATTGCATTGAGGGCTAGTGCAAAGTAAAATTCAACGATCGTTTATCTTTATGGTGGTGGCTATGGTAC
The DNA here is from genome assembly GCA_028687575.1 of Gallionella sp. Taxonomy (GTDB): domain Bacteria; phylum Pseudomonadota; class Gammaproteobacteria; order Burkholderiales; family Gallionellaceae; genus Gallionella. The sequence continues at coordinate 195,782 of JAQTZW010000001.1, forward strand.
ACAGGGATGTTGGTATTACTTCTGTCAGCGAGCTAGGGGATATCCTTCGGGCTGTTCGCAAGGAGTCTGGCCTGACTCAGCGTGATGCTGCTGCACTGTGTAATGTCAGTCTGCCATTTCTCAATGGTCTGGAGCAAGGAAAATCGACAGCCCAGATTGGGAAAGTTTTGTCCGTCTGTAGTCGTTTTGGCATTGATGTCAGGCTGAGGCTGCCGGGTGAAACGACATGAGTGCTTTGATCGTCTCGGCCAATGGAATACAGGTCGGCACTCTTGAGATCGAGCAAGGGCAGTGGAAATTTGGCTACTCGACTGAGTGGAAAGATTATGCACTTTCACCCACTTTTCCGATCATCCCCCGAGCGTTCGAAGACACCGCGAATACCAGGATGGTCGAGTGGTTCTTCGAGAACCTGTTGCCTGAAGGTCGGCTGCGAGACTTGATCGCATCTCGGGACAGAATCGATCCTCGTGATACGTGGGCGCTTCTGATTCGACATGGACAGGACACTGCGGGCGCGCTTTCGCTGACGCCAGAAGGATACACGGAAGCAGCAGAGGAAATTCTGATTCCACTTTCACAAGAGACGCTTCAGGAAAAAATTGAGGCTTCCAGGGCGCGCAATCTCCCTCTGATGGCATCATGGGATGAAATCCGCATGTCCTTGGCAGGTGCTCAGGAAAAGCTGGGGCTGCGTATTGAAGCCGATGGCGCGCTGTTCCTGCCTGAAGGCTCGGCACCCTCGACCCATATCGTCAAACCGGAGAATGCCAGTGCGGACTTCCCGTATTGCCCAGCCAACGAATTTTTTTGCATGCGCCTGGCTCATGAGCTGAAAGTTTCAGTTCCCACCGTCGGGTTGCTGCATCTTCCCGAACCACTTTATGTTATTGAGCGGTTTGACCGTGAGCCACTGGAAAAATGTGCCGAGAAAGGGATAGGCCGGGCATTCAGACGGATTCACCAGATAGACCTGTGCCAAACATTGGGTGTGCCACCGTCGAAAAAATATGAGAGCGAAGGTGGCTTGGGGCTGCATCACCTGTTCGACGTTCTCAGAGGCACCTTCATCGAGCGTCCAATCGTAGCGGCCAATGCCGTTGTTCATTGGATTGCCTTTAATTATTTAATCGGTAATCTGGATGCACACGCAAAAAATATTGCCTTCCTGATGCGTGGTCAAAAAGCGGCAGTAGCGCCGTTTTACGACATGCTTTGCGTGGAGGCGTATCTGCCAAGGCAGACGATGGCGATGTCTATCGCAGGAGAGAATAAGCCGGGATGGGTGGAAGGGGCGCATTGGGATGCAATGGCCTATGAGGCGGGTGTCGCGCCTCGACTTGTTCGTAGTGTCTTGTTGCGAATGAGTGCGGATTTGCCGGAAGCGATCGCCAAGGTAATCGGCGATGAACGACTGACCAATGAGGAACGAGTATTTTTGCGAGAAAAAGTGCTTCCGGTTATTGATGAGCGAAGAGGGTTCGTAGCTGATGCGCTCAAGTCTCGACCGTCTTCGATCAATGAATTATTGAACAATCGGGAATTTGATCCGTCAGTACTGGCGCGGTTGTCCAAGCTTTCGTGATGTGTAGTGAAGATTCGGTTTGCGCGACCGATGACAAATATTAAGGAAAAAATGATCGAGGCACCCATCAGCACCCCACCGCAAGCGTACATGGATATTATCGGTACGCTGATAGACAAAGCGCGCGGCTTTCTGGAAGCTGGCGAAAAACTTCAAGCGCTCGCCTTTGTTGGCAATCTGACCAGCAAGCAAGTCATCCCGGTGATGATTCAGTCGGGAAGCATCAAGGACAAAGATCACTCTGCGCTGGCGATACAGTCAGCGGCGTTGGCCTTGGATGCTGATTTTGTATTTACCATCACGGAAGCATGGTCACTGCGGTCAGATAAAATACGGCAGATGAACGCGATTCTCAATAAATATGGAAGCATCGGTGCCTCGCCTTACGCGATAGACGTGTGCATGCTTACGTTGGAAACAAGGCGCGGTGTGTGGGTCGCGCAACCGCAAATCAAGCCTAAGGGAATTTCCAAGAAGAAGCGGACAATTGGCGTGGTCGAATTCCGCTATTACACGGATGTTAAAGGCCGACTTTCGCATCTGCTGCCCAGGAAGGACGATGACGAGATGCCGACAATTTTACATTGATGGAAATTGATGCATAAAGCTGGATTGTGGGTATTTAAGCGGCAGCTAGCCGTGGAAGTATTCATTGATCAGAACGACTACTTTTTAATCACATGATCGTATTGCCATGAATTTTTCAGATGTCCTTAAAGCGCTGAATCAGGCCTCTGCCTTCGAGCTTTACCGTATGCGTGCTGCCATCGACAGGGTGCTGGATGAGCCGCGTTGGGTGCAGGCGATTCATGCACGGTTGCAGATTGGGCTGGCCATTGAATATTTCGATGCTCAAGCCAATACCTTGCGTCGAGGAAGAGTTCTTGAACTTCGCCGAAAACAGGCCGTTATTCTGGATCAGGATGATGGCCGACGCTGGCTGATTGCTTATGCCGCGATCAATCTGGATGGCACGGATGTGCAAATTCGTGAACAACCGCGACAAGGTCTGGGTCGCAACGAGGTGGCCATCGGCGATGCGGTGGGTTTTGTTGATCGAAACCAGCAGCAACGCAGTGGCCGTATCATTCGTCTCAACGACAAGACGGTCACCTTGCTCTGCGGGCAGCAGCAATGGCGAGTGGCTTACGCCTATCTGCATCGCGTGATGGATACAGACACGATTGAGCAGAATGTGCTTGAGCTTGATGTCACACCATTGGAGATAAAGTGAGCCGGGATGAGTGAATATCAATATTACGAATTTGTCGCCATTGATCAGCCGTTAACGCCGAGGCAAATGGCCGAATTGCGTGCCTGTTCCTCGCGGGCATCCATTACACCGACCAGCTTTGTCAATGAGTACCACTGGGGTGGCCTCAAGGGTGATCCGGATGACTGGATGCGGCGCTATTTCGATGCGCATATCTATGTTACCGATATGTGTGTCTGCTGTTTTATGGTGCGTGTGCCGCGTGAAATTTTTGATGGCGCAACACTTAATACCTTTGCGACCGAGTCTTCGATCTACATCAATCACAGTGAATCACACTGGATTATCTCGTGGAACCTCAACGAAAGTGAAAATTATGACCGCTTCTGTGAGGACGATGGCCGGGGCTGGATGGGGCGGCTGGTCGCATTGCGTGACGAATTGTTGCGTGGCGATTTGCGTTCATTATATTTGGGCTGGTTGGCCGGCGTAACGGCAGGCGAAGTAGAAGAGGGCGAGAGCGAATCACCTCCGCCTCCGGGGTTGTCACGACTGACGGCAGCCCAGCAGGCTTTGGTCGAACTTTTGGAGATTGATCCTGACCTAGTTGCCGCAGCCGCCAATGGTGATATTGAAATAGATGCGGAATCGGATGATACCGACAGACAAATGGATGTGTGGATTGCAGACCTGTCTGCCGATGACAGTCGCCAGACACTCAAACTGCTGCTTTCCGGCCAATCTAACCGGGCCGAGCGTCAATTGAAATTCCGTTTTTTGACGTGGCAGAGGGAAAATTCCGCAACGCGCGTGACAGCCCCTGTCCTGCGCACCGTCGCGAATCTGCGGGAACTCGCCGGATCCGCTAAAAAGGTACGTCGGCAATGGGAAGCCGAGCAACACATCAAGCTCAAGGCAGAACAGCAAGCCCAACGCGATGCGTATCTGCGCACACTGGCAGCGAACTTCGACCACTACTGGCAGTTGCTGGATAAGAAAGCGGAACGAGGTATTGCCTCAGCCTATGACGAGGTCAGCCGGGCTGTCGTTGATCTGGCCGAGGCTTACAAACTCTGTTCTTCAGGAGTTGAGTGGAATCATGCCATACAGTGCTTCATGGCGCGCCACCTCAATCGCGGCGCCTTGGTGCGACGACTAGTAGAGGCAGGCTTATGGAAAAAATCATGAAAATTACTGCCGAAAAGCATCTCTGGGAATTTGCGCCGCGATTTCGTCGTGCTGCTTTCGGTTGGCGTTCACAACCTGCCATTACTCGCATCAAGGAAGCGGTTGCCGAGATTAAAAAAGTCGCCCGAAAAGAACCCGCGCTGGCAGCCGAAGGCGCGGTGCTGTTCTTGGAAAAAGTCTCACCAGCCTTGCAAAATGTCGACAGTTCCTCGGGTGCCATCGGTAGCGCCGTCAATCGGGCCATCGCTGATCTGACACCCATTATCGCCCGCGCGAATGTCGAAAAAAATCTGCGTGAAAAATGGCTGGAGCGTCTGTATGAAGCCCATGCCTCAGACCAGGTTCCTTACATCGAAAAACTGGGCGACTACTGGGGTGAGCTATGCGCCACACCTGAGCTGGCAGCCATATGGGCAGATCGCTTAATGGGTGTTGTAGAACAGGTCTGGTCTGGCGGTCGGGAAAGTTCCGGATTTTTCCATGGCACGTATATGTGTTTCTCCGCGCTGCTTCGGGCCGGGCGCTACGATCAGTTGCTGGCTTTGCTCGAGAAGGCACCGTTTGTTTGGTGGTATGACCGGCAATGGGGCGTCAAGGCACTGATTGCTCAGGGCAAGAAAACCGAAGCCTTGCGCTATGCGGAAATGTCGCACGGTTTGAACAATAATCCGGAAAGCATCGCTCAAGCCTGCGAGGAAATATTACTCTCATCAGGCATGGCGGATGAAGCCTATCAACGCTACGCGATAGCAGCCAATCAAGGAACGACCTACCTGTCCACGTTCCGCGCTATTTTCAAAAAATATCCGCACAAATCACCCGCCGATATTCTCAACGATCTGGTGACCAGTACGCCCGGCCAGGAAGGTAAGTGGTTCGCCGCTGCCAAGGATACGGGGTTGTATGATTTGGCGATCAAGCTGGCCGGGCAGTCGCCGGTTGATCACCGCACCCTGAACCGCGCGGCGTTGGATTTTATTGAAACCCAGCCGCTATTTGCAATTGAAGCTGGATTGCTGTCGTTACGCTGGATACTCGCGGGCAGGGGATACGAGGTTACGCAAGGTGAGGTGATGGCTGCATTTGATACGAGCATGCGTGCGGCGAGGGTGGCGGGAAGTGCCGATCAAACTTTGTTGCGCGTTCGGAAGTTGCTGGATGCTTACCCGCAAGACAGTTTTGTACGCGGGGCGCTGGCGAGGTTGGTGTGAGCGGAGTGTTGAGTAACCCGTTCAGATGGGATAATCGAGCGGTATATGACATGATCAACACGTATTCGCACCAGATTTTGAACTAAACTTTGGATAAAGTGTAACTATATGGCGCGATTTCTATATATCGCGCCAAGCCGTTGTGTGGCGTAATTTGGCTGTTGCGCGCCAAATAAAATGATGCAATAACGTTATGCGTGCCACAAAAAAGAATAAATTACATGCTGCAGCACCTGCGGCCCAAGCTTTATTGATGATTTTCCTGGGGGGATAAAAATCCTTTCATCCGTAAGGATTTTACATTTTATTCCTGCGCGAACGAATAAATCTGCGCGACCTTGCGGATTTTCACGCAAAACCTCCAAGATATGCAATAATCCTCATGAACAAGGGGATTGCAATGAAGATACAACTCAATAGTGCATCTGATGTCGGCAAGATTGTCTGGGCTACCCGAAAGGCTCAAGGGCTTCGTCAGGACGACACGGCAGGCAGTATCGGTCTTAGTGAAAATTTTCTCGGCAAGGTCGAGAAAGGGAACGAGTCTGTGCAATGGGGTAAGCTTTTCCAAGCCATGAAAGGTTTGGGCATTCGCGTCTATCTTGATGTGCCGGACGGCATCGCTCTGCAAATCAATGAGCAGAAGCAAAAGAATAAGCCATGAGCGAGCGCACATTGCTGGTTTCCCTCAATAACGGTCCGATCGGCACGTTGCGGGACGAGAACGGGATCTGGTCTTTCAAGTACGACAGCGCCTGGCTCAACAACCAACAACACTTCGGCCTGAGTCCATCCCTGCCGTTGCAACAAGCGCCGCTGCTGGATCTGTCATCGAAGCGTCCCGTGCAGTGGTATTTCGACAACCTCCTGCCCGAAGAGCATCAAAGAAGATTGCTGGCCGGCGATGCCCGCATCGATGCTGCGGATGCATTCGGGTTGCTGGGCTACTACGGTGCCGAGTCTGCCGGTTCGCTCACCCTGCTTCCGCCTGATGCTCAGAATCAAATAGAGGAAGCACTACTCCCCTTGCCAGATGCCGAGCTTAACGAACGGATACTTGCCTTACCCCGAGTGCCACTCACGCATGGTGCAAAAAAGCGCATGTCGCTGGCGGGTGCGCAACACAAGTTAGCAGTCGTATTGCAGGATGGGGCGCTGTTCGAGCCTGTAGGTGCGACACCCTCGACGCATATCCTCAAGCCTGATCACCCGGATGCTGACTATCCGCATTCTGCTATCAATGAGTGGTTCGTGATGCGGTTGGCCAAGCGGGCCGGGTTGAACGTTCCTGATGTTCATCGCCGCTATGTTCCTGCGCCCGTGTATATCATCGACCGCTTCGACCGCGTTCGAGATGCGCGTGGCTGGCAACGCCGGCATGTCATCGATGCCTGCCAGTTGCTGGGGCTTGATCGCAGCTTCAAATACAGCCAGGGTAGTATGGCCAGCCTGGCGGCCTTGGCAGACCAATGTCGAGGCAATATTGCTGCGCGCACCCGGCTTTTCAGCTGGCTGGTGTTCAACGTGCTGGTCGGCAATACCGACGCGCACCTGAAGAACCTGAGCTTTCTGGTAAGTGAAGAGGGTGTCGAACTGGCTCCACACTACGACATCCTGAGCACGGCCTGCTATGAGACACTGGCCTACGACAAGAAAAGCTGGCCAAACCTGACAGAGATGGCGTGGCCCATATTGGGCAAACAGTTCATCGCAGACGTCGACCGGGCGCTGCTCATCGAAGCTGCTGATGCCCTCAACATCAGGAAGGCAACTGCAGAGCGTCTGTTGGATAACCTGTGCAATCACATCATGGGCAAGGCGGAAGAAATCTATAAGGAATTCGAGGCAGAGAACGCATCCCTCAAGCAGCGCGCTGACCTTGCACCCATTCTCGCGGGAGAATCTCGTTGTTTACGGACGATTATCCACGTCGTGATCAAGGAGGTCGCGGCGAAACTGAAGCAAAGGTGAAGATTTATAGAACTTGATTGGCGAGGTTAGAAATCATGTGGTCGTAATTGCCTGCACCAAGAAAATTACTTAATTGAGAGGGTGCTCTATTTGGCAATCGGAGTTGGATTGCGGTCTTTGCGTTGGATACTCGCGGGCAGGAGCTACGAGGTTGCGGCTAGTGCGGTGTGAATTTGATGCGATCATGGCGCGGAATGGTGGCGGGAAGTAGGAGGTCAAACGAGCTTGATGTGCAGTTCCGTTGCGACTAGAATTAAACGCCGCCTATAAATCCAGATTGCAGGAGCGCCGCCATGAGTATTGCCGATACCTATGTTCGTGCTCGCATCGATAAGGTTACTAAAGAACGGGCCACTGACGCACTGGCAGCAATGGGTCTGTCAATATCGGATGCTATTCGCTTGCTGATGCTGCGTGTCGCCGATGAGCGTCGTTTGCCATTTGATGTAAAAGTGCCGAACGCGACTACCCGTAAGGCTATTGTCGAGCTTGAATCAGGCAAGGGAAAACGTTTCGACAGCGTTGATGTACTGATGGCTGATTTGAATGCGGACGTTTGATCGTTCAACTGCCTTCAAACGTGATTACAAACGTGTGATGGCAACTCCACAACATAATAAAGACGTGGGGTCGTTGTTGCCGGAGATATTGAATTTCTGCTTGTCGATCAACCTTTGCCAGATAATAATCGTGATCACGCGTTGAGCGGTGATTGGACCGGATATAGAGAGTGTCATGTCAAGCCAGATATTCTGTTAATCTACCTCAAACCAGATTTAGACACTTTGCGGTTGGCGCATTTTGGCTCACATAGCGAGCTATTCGGTTGATTCAACTATTTTGTTTCTGTATCTTATGACAATGTAGAACAATATTTTCTAATTATGGTATCAGTGATGGTATTGTTAATTTTTATTCATAAAATATATAATATAATCAAGGCGATGGATGTGTTGTTTACAATTGAGTGGGAATAGGAATTTCGGCACATGGATCTTTTTGATTCAATAATTTATAAAAGCTAGTACATCAGGGTTTTCTTTCTTGGGTTTCGGTGTATAATCGGCCATCATTTTTGAAGTTTAATTATTAATTTGGCGTGGAGGGTGGCAATCATGAAGAGCAATCTTATTTTTAAAATGTTGCTGGGGTGTGTGGCAGGCTTGGTGCTAGCAGTCGGCTCCGCGCAGGCAGCGGTTATTACCCTGCAAAGTGGTGGTGGTACACCACTAGCGGCTACAACTCCTGATCCGGCAGTTAAAGTTCTGCAAGGTGCTGCGGTTGGTGATTTTGCTACACTGACAGCTGGGAATTTTGCCGCTGCCCAAGCAGGCCCCGCAGCTTTTGTGGTGACTCCTCATCCTCAATGGATCACCCCTGCCGCAGCCCTTATGCCTACAGCTCAGTGGGTTTCTGTTACCTCTAACGGCGGTACCAATCTTGCTGGCAATCCAGCGGGTTCATTTTCTGGCTTGTATGCAATCAGCTTCAACGTGGCCAACCCGGCATTGTTATCAAGCGCGGTTCTGAATATGACTGTATATGCTGATAATCTGTTGGGTAGTGTGACTAATGCGGGTATGTATCTGAATGGTGTTGCTCTTGCAGGTAGTAACGGGACGGGTACCACTAATAGCGCCGCCGGTACCCAGGTTACATTAGCGAATGTGAATATCGCCGCTTTGCTGGTTGCGGGTGTGAATACGCTTTACTTCGATGTTGTGAATACATTGACCGGGCCATCTGGCTTGATGTTCTTCGGTACAGTCACAACAACGCAAGTTGCTGTTCCTGTTTCGGGTGTGGCAGGTCTGCTTGCACTCGGCTTGCTGATGCTGGTTTTTGTAACACGCCGTTCTGCAAGAGTGTAATAGGAGTGTAATAACTATCACGGTGAACCCTGGTAATCGGGATATTCTGAATATCAGTGCCTGAGTTAGTAGAAGGCCGCAACCTAGGTTGCGGCCTTCCTATTTTCGTTAAATGATTTGACATATATGTATTATCAATAGCTTGATGAATAATCTATTAAATGAAGTGGTTATGATTTCGCGGATGGCAGGCAGCGCTATCATGGAAAAATATCTAGATCCCGACAATCAAGTGAGCAGCAAAAGTGATAATTCACCTTTAACGGCGGCTGATTTGGCAGCGGATGCTGCTATAAATTCGGGAATTACAAGTCTCGGATATGACTGGCCTATGCTATCAGAAGAGTCATCTAAAATTTCTTTCAATATCCGCAAGCAATGGGGACGTTACTGGCTAATTGATCCGCTTGACGGCACTAAAGAGTTTATCCGGCGCAATGGTGAATTTACCGTGAATATTGCGCTTATTGAAAAGGGCATCCCGATACTTGGAGTGGTTTACGCACCTGCTATGGATGTGTGTTACTTTGCCGCTGTAGGGGTTGGTGCATTCGTACGTCGAAATGGTGAAGTAAAGAAAATCAAAACTAATACTCAAGTGGAAGGGGAGTTATTGAAAGTGGTTTCAAGCCGGTCACATAGTGATGCACGTACCGAGGCACTGTTGGAAAAGTTGGGTGAATGCTTTTGTGTGAGTATGGGGAGCTCCCTTAAGTTGTGCTTGGTTGCTGAGGGTTTGGCTGACTTTTATCCCCGATTGGGACCGACGATGGAGTGGGATACAGCTGCAGCGCATGCAATTGTAAGTTGTGCTGGGGGGCGTGTATGTGATTCCGATGGCGTAGAATTGAACTACAATAAATCGAATTTGCATAACCCGGAATTTTTCGTTTTGCCTAGAGGTGACGAAAAGTTGTTAGATTTAGTGCGTAGTTGAATGAGTGATTGGAATCTAATTGAATAAAACTTCTTCCTCGTCGATATCAAGTAATGTCTTATGGCAGCATTCCATCGTCACACGTAATCTTCGCGAAGCGCAAGGCGGGCATCGTGGTGTAATTGTATGGTTCACGGGGCTGTCTGGATCGGGAAAGTCAACACTAGCGCATAGTGTAGAAGAGCGCTTGTTTAACCTTGGCTGCAAAACTTTTGTGCTTGATGGGGATAATGTACGTCATGGACTTTGCGGCGACCTCGGATTTTCTGAGCAGGATAGAGTCGAGAATATTCGACGTGTCGGAGAGGTTGCGAAGCTTTTTATGCAAGCAGGTGTGATTGTCCTTACTGCCTTTATTTCTCCCTTTCGTGAAGATCGCGCACGGGTCAGAAACCTAGTCGGAAACGGTGATTTTATCGAAGTATTTTGCGATGCCACACTTGCGGTATGCGAAAGTCGTGATGTAAAAGGCCTATATAAAATGGCCAGAGCAGGGAAAATTGCAGAATTTACCGGTATTTCTTCTCCCTACGAGAAGCCAGAAGCACCGGACTTAATCGTTGAAACGGGGGGGGCTGATTTGGATGCTTGTGTGAACGAGGTGATAAATCTACTCATTCATCACGACGTGATTAAATCGGCATGAACGTTACGAACGAACCAACTAATCCAGTGAGCAAGCAAAGTCTAATTTCGCGTAATTTACTTCGAGTTAGCCAAATCGCTTTTGCATAATGAAATGATTATTTATTTCTTTTCAGTCCCGGTGGGCATTCTCCTCTCTGAAATTTCTATTACCTTCTTTGGTGGTCAATGGTTCAGAGCCATGCTGGCTGAGGTGGGGGGGAAACTGCATGAGTTCCAGCGTGCAACTGGGGATGATGTACGTCAGGAGTTACTCTTGCGAACAGGGAAAATGACATTGCAGTTTAGTTTTACGGTACTTGGGGTGATATTGGTTCTAGGCGGTATTGCTTTTCTCCCGCCCTGGATGCTCGATTGTGATGAGGTGCAGCAGATGAGCTATGTTGTGGCTGTGTCCGTGGTTGCCACTGTATGGTGGTTAATCAGACGTCCTAGGAGTGGCACAGCTGATCTGTCCCCTATGCCCCAAAAATATGACCATAGTTATGGTGTAATGGATAAGTGGCTGCACTGGCTTGCGCTTCATCCCGCAACGGTACGCCATCTTGCGTTTGATTTGGAACGTCAGTTTGCTCTGCCAATTTCTGGCACTGATGCCAACTTGGGGGTGGGAAAAGATGCCGCAGCTGGTTCGGTATATGTCTGTGGGTTGGCACGTTCTGGCACAACTATGTTGTTGCGTATTCTCGACGAAATCAAGGATTTTAGGTCGCTGACTTATCGTGACATGCCGTTTGTTCTTGCCCCAAATATATGGCGGAAAGTAACACGCCATACCAAACAGCAGGCGCTGGTCAAGGAGCGTGCGCACGGCGACGGCATTCTGGTAAGTGTGGATAGTCCAGAGGGTTTGGAGGAAGTTTTCTGGCGTACGTTCGGAACGCAGATGTGTAATCCTGATTGTTTTGGTTTTGATGAACCTACTAAGGATGTGTTAGCAACCTTTGCTGATTATCGAGCGATCGTCGCAAATCCGCGAACGGAAAATACTTCCGAGAATAGTGTGCTGAAGCGATATTTATCAAAGAATAATAACAACCTGCTCCGTTTACGTAGTCTTTGTGCCGATCCAACTGCGACGGTATTGTTGGTATATCGTAATCCATTTGCTACGGCGCGTTCCTTACATCGCCAACATCAGCGTTTTTGTATTTCTCAATCCAGTGATCCATTTACGCGGGCTTATATGGGTTGGTTGTCCCATTACGAATTTGGTCTTGATCACCTGCCGTTTTGCTTTGCTTTGTCTGAGATGTCAGGCAAGTACTCGCCTACTGATTTGAATTACTGGTTGGACTATTGGAATGCTGTCTACCGTTATGTGCTTTCACTGGGTGATTTGGGATATTGCCTGGTAAGTCACGATGCGCTTCGAGTCAATCCCTCCGCGGCCTTGACCAAACTTTTTGAAGTGCTCGATGTCAGCGCGGATGTTGAAGTGCTTGCACAACAGATTGCTGCCCCTGATGCGGAGACTAGGGATGGGTTTTCACCTGAACTCATTAATCAAGCCGCAGCAACATATCTAGAGTTGCTTGAAAGTTCCAAGAATATTTTTCTTGTCAATTAACAGGCTGAGAACGGATAGACTGTCATTGTTCCAATTTGAATTTGGAAAACTATATAACGCAGCATCCTGCATACGTTAGAATCAAACATTATTTCAGGCTTATCGAGAAATTTTTGTTACTACTGCGTCGCCACAGGAAACTTAAAATATCATCTGACCAGCCCTGTCAAACGCCAGTATATGGATGGTCGTTTTGGTTCTGGTTGTCGGCTGTATTCTTGGTTGTATTGCTTGCTTCAGTATTGTTCATCGCATCGGCTGTTCGGCATATCTCAGAAGATGGTACACGCTTTTCTGTTACGCAATCCCGCGTAATTATGTCGATTGCCGAATTTCCCTTTCTGGTTAAAACCGCATTGATTGAGCTAAAGTCATATTTTACGAATGAGCCACTTCCATTATTGTTGAGTCGAGAGGTAGTAGAGCAACCCTACTGGGTGCGCAAGTTTCCCTCAACAACAGACACTGGATACTTATTGTTTTCGGGTGTTGATGCGTCGTCAAAGCGTGCTGTTGTCGAATTGATCAGGATTTCTGACGGGGTGGTGCTGGCGAAATGGGTGCCGGACTGGCCAGCAATTTTCAAGAAGACTAGCGCCAAGAAATATGCGCCACTGGGTAGTCAGTATGCAGCCAAGCCAGTGCACCCCCTATTGCTTGCTGATGGCGATATCGTATTCGGTCACAATGGCGGCTCGTTGGTTAGGATGAGCCCTTGCAGTTCTGAGCCGGTTTGGGTGCTTGATGAAGTCATTCATCACTCCATTGAGCTTGATTTGAATGGGGCTGGCATTTGGGCACCTTCTGTTTCGCTGGATGGATTTTCCGATAATCCTTGGCTACAGGGACGTGTGCGGGATGATGCCATCGCACATGTTTCGCTTGATGGTCGCTTGCTTGAAAGATTTTCATTTGCTCGCATTCTGCGACAAAACGGTCTGCAGGCTTTGCTGTTGGGAATGTCTGGTGAGCGGTTGAGCAGAGATCCCATTCATTTGAATGAAATCAAAGTGGCTCGAAGCGATTCACGCTATTGGCAGCGCGGAGATCTGCTAATTTCATCACGCCATTTGAGCACGCTATTTCTGTATCGGCCATCTACTAACAAAATCCTTTGGTACAAAACCGGGCCTTGGATGAGTCAGCATTCGGCGGATTTTGTAGATGAACATCGTATTTCCGTGTTCGATAATCATGTGACCGGTGGGGGATTTATGGATAAGTCCCAGGTGCTGATGAATCCACACGACATCAATCGGGTGTATGTATATGACTTCGATGATGGCAAGTTGACGCAGCCATTTGAGGCACTGCTTGCTGATGCACGCCCTTTGACAATCACAGCTGGGCGGGCGCGCATACTTCCCGATGGGGGATTGTTTCTTGAAGATACCAATAACGGCAGGGATATGCGGTTTTCAAAGGAAAGTTTGCTATGGTCGCGTATCAACGATTTTGATGAGAAGCGAATCGGCGTGGTGTCATGGGGGCGTTACTTGACAGCCGAGGAAGCCGCTGTCCCTTTGCGCGCAATTACTGCACGGCATTGCCAGTGGATCAAGTGAGCTGGATGAAGAGGCAGGGTTCGGGATACATGGAAGCATGTGAATGATGATGAATCAAGATGCTTCATCAAAAATTAGGTCTCGGGTAAAAAATCCACTTGGTGTGAGATTCTGGATATGGTTGCTATCAGCTTGCATGCTGGTGCTAATCGTTTCGGTGCTATTCAGTGCTTGGGCTGTTTGGCATGCGCAGATGGGCGGAACTCGTTTCTCCGGCTCACAGTTGCGTATGGTTAACTATGTTGCCAATTTCCCATCGCTGGCGCGTACGGCTTTTCAGGAAGTTGGCGCGATGCTTACCGGCGATCCGTTGCCCTTACTGATTGACCGAAAGACGACAGAGCATCCGTATTGGGTGAGGAAATTTCCTGCAGCCGAGGACGATGGTTACCTGTTGTTTTCTGGCGTTGATCAGTCAGAAAAGCAGTCAGTCGTGAAATTGATACGGATTTCGGATGGCAGTGTAATCGCACGCTGGGTGCCAGACTGGCCTGCATTGCTGGCATTGGCTGCGCCAAAAAATGCCACTCATTTGATTGAAACCGTGCGTAGTCCTTATGCTGCCAAAGCCATACATCCCTTGTTGTTAAATGATGGCGATATTATTTTTCAGGATACTGGCTGGATTACACGGGTTGGGTTGTGCGGTGCAAAGCCGGTTTGGCTGTTAAATGAAATCATGCACCATTCACTTGAGATGGATGAAACGGGTCTGGGCATCTGGGGGCCTTCTATTTCTCAAGAGGGTTTTGCTGATAATCCATTCATGCAAAAGCGTGTGCGCGATGATGCCTTGGCGCATGTTTCTCTGGATGGAAAAGTGCTGGAGCAGCTTTCGTTTTCTCGCATATTGCGAGAAAACGGTCTTCAGTCGTTATTGATGGGAACCTCCGGGGGGCGACTCAAGCAAGATCCGACACATCTTAATGAGATCAAGGTGGCAAAGTCGGACTCGCATTATTGGCATCGGGGAGACTTGCTCATTTCCTCGCGGCACCTCAGCACCCTTTTCCTTTATCGTCCTTCCACTGGCAAGATTCTCTGGTACAAGACAGGACCGTGGATGAATCAGCATGCTGTGGATTTTGTTGATGAACATAGAATTTCGGTATTCAACAACAATGTCGTCGCGGATGTGCCAGCCGAACATGCTTTTCTTGTGCCAGGCGAGACGAATCAGGTCATGGTTTATGATTTTGCGACCGGACAGGTCACTCAGCCTTTTGCGGCCTTGCTTGCAGTCGCCCGTCCATTGGCTTTTAGTGAGGGGCTTGCGCGCTTGCTTCCCGATGGAGGACTGTTTTTAGAAGAAACAATTTATGGTCGGCAGTTGAGATTTTCCAAGGATCGCCTGATATGGTCGCGGGTCAATGACTATGATGACAAGCATATCGGCATATTATCCTGGAGTCGTTATTTGACGGCGGAGGAGGCTAGGATTCCTTTGCAAGCCATTGCAAGTCGAAAATGTCAGCCGACCGTCAGTCATTAAGCTTAACGTGCATTAGCTTCTGCTGAATATTTTTTGTATGTATGGGTTTAGGCGCTATAATCCCACGCAGTTAAAGTGCTTCATTTCATAGGGTTGCTTGGTGTTCGTGTTAAGATTTATTCACGTGGCCGTTAGGATTCCTTAGGTGCTCTGGAAATATAATCGCAGCATTGTTGTTTTATGCTGTTAGGGTGAACTGTTGTTCTGAGGCTCTGTAAGCGATGGTGGTTGAATAAAGTCCATGCTTGGATGGGTATCGGGATTGTGATTTTTTGGGAAATTTAATTAATACTTATTATGAAAATAGCGATTGTTGGTCTTGGTTATGTAGGCTTGCCCCTGGCAGTAGAGTTTGGCAAGAAATTTCCCACTATCGGTTTTGACCTGTCTGCAGAGAAGGTTGCAGCTTACCGCAACCATTTTGATCCGACAGGTGAAGTGAGTTCCGAGGATTTACGTGCAGCAACCCAGTTGACTTGCCATACCGACCCTGAACTTTTGCGTGATGCGGATTTCGTGGTTGTGGCCGTTCCGACACCGGTTGACGAAGCGCATCAACCTGACTTCACTCCGTTGGTGAAAAGTTCGGAAACCGTCGGCAAGTACTTGAAGCGCGGCGCAATCGTGGTTTACGAGTCTACCGTCTATCCCGGCGCTACCGAAGAGGTTTGTATCCCGTTGTTGGAAAAGCATTCCGGACTCAAGTGGAAGCAGGACTTTTTTGTCGGTTACAGCCCGGAGCGTATCAATCCCGGCGACAAGGAGCGCACAGTCACCAAGATCGTCAAGGTGGTGTCCGGTGATACGCCTGAGACATTGAAGACCGTTACCGATGTTTACGCCTCCGTGATTACGGCTGGTGTATGTCCGGCCAGCAGCATCAAGGTCGCCGAAGCATCCAAGGTGATCGAGAATACCCAGCGCGACTTGAATATTGCGCTGATGAACGAGTTGTCCATCATCTTCAACAAGATCGGCATTGACACGCTGGAAGTGTTGCAGGCTGCAGGTACCAAGTGGAACTTCCTGCCATTCCGTCCTGGTCTGGTGGGTGGGCACTGCATCGGTGTGGATCCTTACTACCTGACGCACAAGGCAGACATGCTGGGCTACCATCCTCAGGTCATTCTGGCCGGTCGTCGCATCAACGATGGCATGGCGGCCTATGTGGCACAACAAGCTGTCAAGCAGATTATTCAGGCGGGTGGCGTGGTCAAGGGGTCGAAAGTCATCGTACTGGGGCTGACCTTCAAGGAAAACTGCGGCGATCTGCGCAATAGCAAAGTGTCTGATCTGGTCAAGGAATTGCAGGAATTTGGTTGCGATGTGCAAGTTCACGATCCGTTGGCAGAAGCGGGTGAGGCCATGCACGAATACGGCATTTCCTTGCAGGAGTGGGAGGCTTTGCCAAATGATGCCGATGCTATTGTGGCGGCAGTTTCCCACGCGGAGTATGTCAATCAACCGATTTCACAATTGCTATCCAAATTAAGGGCAGGCGGCGTGTTTGTGGATATCAAGTCAGCCTATCCTCAGGCTGAAATTCTGGCTGCTGGTTACAAGCTGTGGAGGCTGTAACGATGGCTGAGTCTTTTCGTCAGTTGCAGTCGCGGCTGTCAGTCGAGCAGCATACTTGGCTGATCACTGGGGTGGCCGGATTTATCGGCAGCAATCTGCTGGAGACACTACTGAAGCTCGATCAGCGTGTTGTCGGGCTGGATAACTTTGCTACCGGCCACCAGCGCAATTTGGATGAGGTCAGGTCGCTGGTGAGCGTTGAGCAATGGTCACGCTTTAGCTTCATCCGTGGCGACATCCGCAGTCTTGAGGATTGCCGGCAGGCCATGTCCTGTGTGCTGGATGGTGTGTCCTATCCGGTCGAATATGTCCTGCATCAGGCAGCTTTGGGGAGTGTGCCGCGCTCGGTCGAGAATCCCATCAATACCAACGAAACCAACATCAGCGGCTTTCTCAACATGCTGGTTGCCGCACGCGATGCCAAGGCGAAGGGCTTCGTCTATGCGGCGTCCAGCTCGACTTATGGTGACCATCCAGGGCTACCCAAGGTGGAAGACAAGATCGGCAAGCCGCTTTCTCCGTATGCTGTGACCAAATATGTCAACGAACTCTATGCCGACGTATTTGCCCGGGCCTATGGCTTCAATACCATCGGTCTGCGCTACTTCAATGTTTTCGGCCCGCGTCAGGACCCGGACGGGGCTTATGCTGCGGTGATCCCCAAATGGATCTCCAGCATGATCAAAGGTGAATCGGTCTACATCAATGGAGATGGCGAAACGAGTCGTGACTTCTGCTTTATCGAGAATGTCTGCCAGGTCAATCTGCTCGCTGCGACCAGCGATAAACCCGAGTCTGTGAATCAGGTTTATAACGTGGCCGTGGGGGATCGCACCACGCTGAATGAGTTGTACGGCCAGTTGCAACGCAATCTGCTGGCAGCCTATCCACACCTCAAGGATGCCAAGCCTGTCTACCGCGATTTCCGCGCTGGCGACGTGCGCCATTCACTTGCCGACATCAGCAAGGCAGCTACATTGCTCGGTTATCAACCCACGCACGATATTGGTGAAGGATTGAAAGTGGCGATGCAGTGGTATGTGCGTCACGTAGGTTAGCCGTATTGACCTTCCCTCCAGTTTGGCCCCCCCGCCATCAGCTCGTCGCTGGGTTTGGATGTGCCGGTTGCCCTGAGGGGCGGTAGGGGGTGTCGAGTCGTGAGTGTTTAACAATTACTTAATTATCAGGTCATTTTATGAAGGCAGTGATACTTGCTGGTGGATTGGGGACGCGGATCAGCGAAGAAACCTCTACGCGACCGAAGCCCATGGTGGAGATTGGTGGCAAGCCGATCTTGTGGCACATCATGAAAGGCTATTCCGTACACGGCATCAATGAGTTTGTGGTGTGTTGCGGCTACAAGGGCTATGTCATCAAGGAATATTTTGCCAATTATTTCCTGCACATGTCCGATGTCACTTTTGACATGCAGCACAACAAGATGGAAGTTCACCAGCGCCATGCCGATCCTTGGAAAGTGACGCTGGTGGATACCGGTGACAACACAATGACGGGCGGGCGGCTGAAACGGGTGGCAGACTATGTGCGTGATGAAGAGGCTTTTTGCCTGACATATGGTGACGGGGTCAGCAACGTCAATATCACGGAGTTGCTTGCCTTTCACAAGGCACAGCAGGTCAAGGCGACATTGACTGCAGTGCTGCCGCCAGGCCGTTTCGGCGCACTCGACATGCAGGGCAACAAAGTCAATAGCTTCAGGGAAAAGCCTCAGGGAGATGGCGCGCTGATCAATGGTGGATTCTTTGTGTTGTCACCACAGGTCATAGACTACATCGGTGGAGATGCAACGACTTGGGAGCGTGAACCCATGGAAAAATTGGCGGAAGACGGCGAATTGGCCGCCTATCACCATGATGGTTTCTGGCAGCCGATGGATACTTTGCGTGACAAAATGCATCTTGAAGAATTATGGCAATCTGGCGGCGCACCATGGAAGACTTGGGAATGAATGTTCAGTTCTGGCGCGGTAAGCGCGTGCTGCTGACCGGGCATACCGGTTTCAAGGGGAGTTGGTTGTCGCTTTGGTTGCAGTCCATGGGGGCGGAAGTGGTGGGATATGCGCTGGCCCCGCCGACCACTCCCAGCCTGTTCGAAATTGCCAATGTCACGGCTGGCATGACACATATCGAGGGTGATATTCGTGATTTGGCGCATTTGCGCGCGGTATTTGCCGAGCATCAGCCCGAGATCGTGATTCATATGGCGGCACAAGCCCTGGTGCGCCATTCCTACGCCGAGCCGGTCGAAACCTATTCCACTAATGTGATGGGCACGGTCAACGTGCTGGAAGCTGTGCGCAACGCCGGTTGCGTCAAGGCGGTGGTGAATGTCACCAGCGACAAGTGCTATGAGAATCGGGAATGGGTGTGGGGTTACCGCGAGAATGAGGCGATGGGCGGTTTCGATCCCTACAGCAACAGCAAGGGTTGTGCCGAACTGGTAGCTTCGGCGTACCGCAGCTCATTCTTCAATCCCGAGAAATTTCAGCAACATGGCGTGGCGCTGGCGTCTGCCCGCGCTGGCAACGTCATTGGCGGCGGCGACTGGGCGGAAGATCGTCTGATACCGGATATCTTGCGTGCGATAACCGCAGGCCGGCCGGTACATATCCGCAGCCCGCATGCGATTCGTCCTTGGCAGCATGTGCTGGAGCCGCTGTCCGGATACCTGTTGCTGGCCGAGAGGTTGTTCACGGAGGGCGTGGCTCACGCCGAGGGCTGGAATTTCGGCCCTAATGATGAAGATGCCAAGCCGGTGCAGTGGATTGTTGAACGATTGACCGAGACTTGGGGGGATGGGGCGAGCTGGGTACTGGATGGTGGTGAACACCCGCACGAAGCGCATTACCTGAAATTGGACTGTTCCAAGGCGCGGATGCGTTTGGCGTGGCAGCCGAGATGGCGTTTGGAAGCAACACTCGAAAAGATTGTCGAATGGCATCGGGCATTACAGAATGGGCAAGACATGCGTGAAGTCACCCTGAAACAGATTAGTGCCTACATGGCGTGATTTGCCGAAAATTGAATTGAAATCGTAGAGGTCAGCGTGGATAAAGAAGTCATCAAGCAACAAATCTTGAATCTGGTCGAGCAATACAGTGCGTTGCAGTATGCGGCGCAGCCTTTTGCAGCTGGTTCGACGGTCGTTCCACCCTCAGGCAAAGTAATCGGTGCGCCTGAGCTAAAGAACATGGTCGAAGCCTCGCTGGACGGCTGGCTCACCACGGGGCGGTTTAACGAGGCGTTCGAGAAACGTTTTGCGGAATTCGTTGGCGTACCTTATGCCTTGACCACCACGTCCGGTTCATCGGCCAACCTGCTGGCATTCACCGCATTGACCTCGCACAAGTTGGGTGCGCGCGCACTGAAACCGGGTGATGAAGTCATTACGGTTGCCGCAGGTTTCCCCACCACCGTCAACCCGATGCTGCAAAACGGCATGGTTCCGGTATTTGTGGATGTGGACATCCCCACCTACAACATTGACCCGGCCAAAATCGAAGCGGCGTTGAGCGAGCGCACCCGCGCCATCATGGTGGCGCACACGCTGGGCAATCCGTTTGATCTGGCTGCCGTCATGGCCGTGGCTGAGAAACATAATCTGTGGGTCATCGAGGATTGCTGCGACGCGCTGGGTTCGCGTTACAACGGGCAACACGTCGGCAGTTTCGGGCATATCGCTACCTGCAGCTTCTACCCCGCACATCACATCACTATGGGTGAGGGTGGTATGGTGTTTACCAAGGATCGTGACTTGCGCACCATCATCGAATCATTCCGTGATTGGGGGCGTGACTGCTACTGCGCGCCAGGTTGCGACAATACCTGCGGCAAGCGCTTCGGTCAGCAGCTAGGTTCCTTGCCTACCGGCTATGACCACAAATACACCTATTCGCATTTGGGCTATAACCTCAAAATTACTGACATGCAGGCGGCCTGTGCGCTGGCACAGATGGACCGCCTGCCGGGATTGATCGAGGCACGCAAACACAATTTCGCCTTCCTCAAAGAGCGACTGAAATCCTGCGAAGAGTTTCTCATCCTTCCGGAAGCGACTGCCAATAGCGAACCATCATGGTTCGGCTTCCCGATCACGCTGCGCGAATCTGCCAACATCGAGCGGGTGGAATTGTTGAAATATCTCGATCAATACAAAATCGGCACGCGCTTGCTGTTCGCAGGAAATCTCACTCGCCAACCGTATTTTGAAGGGCGCACTTACCGTGTCAGCGGCGAGTTGAGCAACACTGACACCATCATGAACAACACCTTATGGATAGGCGTATTTCCGGGGTTGACCGAAGAAATGCTGGGCTTCGTGGTTGAGAAGTTCGAAACATTCTTCGGCGTGAATTTCTAAATGTTCGACCTGAAACCGAGTTGTCTTGCAGGATGCTTTGAGTTGCAGCCCAAGGCGTTTGACGATAATCGTGGAAGATTTGTAAAAGTCTTTCACGAACAGGCATTTGCTGAGCAGGGCTTGGAAACCGGTTTCGCCGAGGAATATTACTCGCTGTCCCACAAGAACGTGGTCAGGGGCTTACACTTCCAGTTGCCGCCGATGGATCACGTCAAGATGGTGTATTGCGTGTCGGGAGAGGTGCTGGATGTGGTCGTAGACCTAAGGGTGGGATCTCCGACTTACGGTCAACATGCCTTGTTTGCATTGAGTGCAGGCAAGGCCAATAGCGTCTATATCCCCAAGGGTATGGCGCACGGTTTTTGCGTGCTCAGTGAGCAGGCGATCATGGTGTACAAGGTCAGCACAATCTATTCCCCGGCGCATGATGCCGGGATATTGTGGGATTCTGCAGGGATTCCGTGGCCGTTGAGTCAGGCTATCGTATCTGCGCGCGATCAGGGATTTCCAACTTTTGATCAATTCGTAAGCCCGTTTATATATGAGTGAAATCAATAAGCTGCAAGCAAAAAAACCTGTGGCGCTGGTAACCGGCGCCACAGGTTTTGTGGGAGGCCATCTTGCCACTCGGTTGTTGAAAGACGGATGGGATGTACACATCCTGATTCGTAACGGCTCGGTGCTTCCGGAGCAGCCCGAGTTTGGACGTATGGCCTGTCATGTGCATGACGGCAGCACAGAAAGCATGATTGCTTGCCTGGCAAATGCCAAGCCGGATATTGTGTTCCATCTGGCATCATTATTTCTTTCACAGCATGCCAGCAAGGATATAGACGCGCTGATACGCAGTAACGTGCAGTTCGCTACGCAGCTGCTGGAAGCTATGAATGCCAACCTATGCACCCGCCTAGTCAATACCGGCACATCCTGGCAACACTACAACAATGAAGACTACAACCCGGTGTGTTTGTATGCCGCGACCAAACAGGCTTTTGAAGCTATTCTGGAATATTACGTCCAAGCCTGTAGTTTCAAAGCCATCACGCTGAAGCTGTTTGACACCTATGGGCCGGGTGATTTGCGTCCCAAACTGTTCCATCTGTTGAACAAGGCTGCGGCATCCGGCGAGGCGCTTGATATGTCGGCGGGAGAGCAATTTATTGATCTGGTGCATATTGATGACGTGATGGAAGCCTTCCTGATAGCGGCGCAGCGGCTGCTCGATGGCAAAGTCCCGGTATCGGAAAGCTATGCAGTTTCCTCGGGGCAGCCGTTGCCGCTGAAGGACTTGGTGGCACTTTATGCCGAAGTTTCCGGTCAGACTATCCGCGTGAACTGGGGCGCGCGCCCTTACCGCTACAGAGAAGTGATGGCCCCCTGGAATCGAGGGGCATCCTTACCTGGCTGGAAGCCGCAAATTTCGCTGTCCGAGGGGATGAAGTCCCTCAAGAATCATTAATTGAACGACTTTTTGATTGAATGATTTATGACTAATGAGCACAACGAAAAAATCCTGAGCCTTTGCATTCCCACCTACAACCGAGGCGAGAGACTGGGCAAGCTGTTGCGCCATATTTATGGCCTAAGTGACTCCATCAAGTCCAGAATCCAGATTTGCGTTTCCGATAATTGTTCATCAGACATTACGCCAGAGGTTATCAATGAGTGGCGCGATAAGCTGAGTCTGATCGTCGTACGTCAAGAGACAAACATAGGTTTGTCACGGAATTTCCAAGCTGTCGTGGGGTTGGCGACGACCCCCTGGATTTTCGGGATGGGGGACGATGACTTGCTGGTAGAGCAAGGCTTTGAGAATGTACTTTCGGTGCTTGATACACTTCCTTCTAATACTTGGGTGTTGGGTAATGTGCGCGAGCCCAATGGCTCCACATTGCTGGACATCATGTCCCCGGGTTTTTGTTCTATAGCTGAGTTCAAGCGAAAAATTCTCTTTGATTCGCTTTTCTATTCCGTTGGCTTCATCAGTATCCATATCATGCCGCGCGAGGCCGTTCAGAGATTCTCGGCATTCAAGTCGGAACCCATACCCGGATGGCCTAATTTGGCCTTGCTCTTCCATGTGCTTAAGGATGTACAGCTTTATGTGGAAAAGGAGTGTGTCGTCGTTCGCATGGGTGATGGGAGCCTTTCCCAAACTTGGCGGGCAAAGGATTGGCTACGGGTCGTGATGGAAAAGATCAAACTGTCCTGCCGCTCGGAACACGGCCAGAATCTGTTTTCGACAGCGCTGGCGATGCGCGAGTATATGAGTTGGGACTTCTCTCGGCAAACTCTGTTTTCCGCGATGGTGACCGGAGAAAAACGCCAGTTGCGACAGGAAATCAACAGCTATCTGGATGCAACGAATATTCATTCAATGGCTAGACTAATTATCAAAGTCTTTATTTTTATTTTGCTATTGTTCCCGATAGGGTTGATAGCCTTTGCCAGGAAGTTGAGAAATCCGGCAGCCGAGGATGCCAGCAAGCTGGAAAAAGTCGTGGACGAAAAGGATGGAATGAACAGGGGTATCTGAGCGTGGCGATTGGAAGAAAATGGGAATGATGCCCATTCCCTGTTAAGCATGTATGTCCTGTAGACAAATTTATTTGATGTGATGCGGAATCTGCCGCAAATTATTTCGCCGTGTATTGATGAGATCCGCCATAGAAAATAGCGTAGTCATTTTGGGAGCTGGCATTGCCGGTATCTCTGCGGCTTATCATCTTCGAAAAGCTGGCATCAGTGCGGCTGTATATGAGGCGAATGCAACTGCTGGTGGATTGCTGGATAATTTTTGCATCGAAGGATTCCGTTTTGACAATGCGGTACACCTCTCATTTGCGACAGAGCCTGAGGTGAGGGCGGTTTTCGACCGTACACCGTATCTGACACATCCGGCAGTTTCGTGGTGTTGGGATGACGGGCTTTGGCTTAAGCATCCAGTACAGAACAATATGTTCCCTATCGAAGTTGCCCAGCGGGTGGAGTTGATTTCCGGCTTTGTTGCGCGTCCCAATATTGAGGTAAAGAACTACCGTGACTGGCTAAACTACCAGTATGGTGAGGCAATCGCATCCCGTTGGTCATTGCCCTATACGGAGAAGTATTGGACAGTTCCTGCGGAGCAACTTGGAATTGGCTGGATAGGTGATCGTGTCAGACGGGCTGATCTTCAGGAAGTGTTATATGGCGCGTTCACCTCCGAAACGCCCAGTTATTATTATGTTTCAGAAATGCGATACCCCTGCGCGGGTGGGTACCGTGCTTTTATTGAACCGATGATCGCGGAGGTTGATATTCATTGTCAGCATCGAGTAACTGGCATCAGCCTGTCACGCAGGCATGTGTATTTCGATAATGACCGTTCAACGGGTTTCGATGTCCTGATCAATACCCTTCCGCTACCCGAACTGATTGCGCTGATAGATGAGGTGCCGGAGCAGGTGCGCACTGCTGCGGGAACGCTTTTTGCCACTTCGGTTGACCTGATTTCGGTGGGTTTTCGCAAGGCTGATGTGCAGCCCAACTTGTGGTTTTATATTTACGACAACGATATTCTGGCGGCGCGAGCCTATTCCCCGAGCATCAAATCGCCTGAAAATGTTCCGGCGGGGTGTAGTTCGCTACAATTTGAAATCTACTCGTCCCAGCGCAAGCCGCAGACGCATACGCCTGAAGAAATGAAACGCAACACCATGATGGGCCTTCAGAAAATGGGGATGGTGAAGGATGAAGATGACGTGCTCTTCATGCATCACAAGAAGCTGGAATGGGGGAATGTCGTCTTTGATCTGGGCATGGAAGAGCGTCGTGCGATAGTGCGCGACTGGCTGGAAACAGTTGGAATTTTGACCGCAGGGCGCTTCGGGGAGTGGGATTATCTCTGGAGTAATCAGGCTTTCATGAGCGGCTTGAGAGCGGCTGAAGCAGTCAAGCTGCGCGGGGTGGGGCAATGAGCACCCTGAAGAATACCATTGCCAATATAGCCGGCGCGATCATTCCGCTGATCTTTTCAATCCTGACCGTACCGCTTTATCTCAAGCTCATCGGTGAGGAGCGTTATGGCATATTGGCAGTCATCTGGGTGCTACTGGGATATTTCGGCGTATTCGATTTGGGGTTGGGGAAGGCTACGACCCAACGGATGGCCAGCATTGAGAGTGAGTCCGAGCGTAGTGAGTTGCTGTGGACGGTATTGGCGTTGACCATCGTTCTGGGCGTGTTGGGTGGTCTGGTGTTATTGTTTTCGTCCGACTGGATGTTGACGCATCTGTTTTCACTGGAGGGTGACAGCAGGCGTGAAGCGCTAGATAGTACATCGTGGTTGCCTGTTGGGCTAATCCTGCTACTGCTCAATTCCGCGATGAAGGGGTCATTGCAGGCACGTGAACGTTTTGTGGAAATCAACTCGGCTTCAGTACTGGGTGATTCAATGGCGCAACTGTTACCGCTTATCGCGGCATGGTTTGGCTATGTGACCATTGATTTGTTATTGCCTGCGGTATTGGCTGCGCGGTTATTGACTGCCGTATTGCTGTTTGTGCAGTGCTACAGACATGTTCCACTGTCCAAGAGTCTCAGGATCAAAATGACGCATGTGAAACCTTTGCTGACATACGGAGGGTGGGCCAGTATGGTTACGATGAGTGGGCCGTTGATGACGGTAATCGAGCGTACGGTGATCGCCTCAATTGCCGGTGCCAAAGGCGTCACATTTTTTACGGTGCCATTCAATCTGGTCTCCAAACTTTCCATATTGCCCAATAGTTATGGCGGTGTCTTGTTCCCTAAATTGGCTTCTTTGCCAGAGCAGGACTCAAAGGTCTTGGCAGAACAAGCTGTACGAAATATCGTTGCCTTGATGACGCCGTTGGTAATCTTTGGCATGGGAGTGTTGCACCCCTTCCTGATATTGTGGCTGGGGTCTGATTTGGCAGCGAGATGCGCCGGAATCGGGGAGTTGATCCTGTTAGGGGTATGGGTCAGTGCGGTCATTGTGCCGCATTCGTACAAACTTTATGCGGAAGGATTGCTGAAAAAAAAGATACTGATAGTAACAATGACAGAAATTCCATTGTATGCACTCATGTTGTGGCTGGGGGTGCGGTATTTCGGGATTTTAGGTGCTGCGGCAGCTTGGTCGCTGCGCGTGTTGATAGATGCGATATTGTTTCTGATTCTTGCCAAGGCCTTGCGTGAAGTGGTGTGGTTCTCACTCAGTTCCATATTTCTGGTTGCCATGGCAACTATTGTAGTATTGTCATTCGATGTGCTGGTGGTGTGGCGCTGGTTCGCTATCACCGCACTCATTGCATTATCTGTCGCTATAAATTGGCAACTGTGCGTTGGCGCATACAAGTCGCTGACTGCCCGATTTTCCGCTGGATGATGGATTAGGTGGACGGGCATCTCTGATCCGGCAGTAAAATGAGCGTTTATTAACGGAATATTATTAATTTAGAAAGAATCTTATGAATCCGAACCCAAATGAGAATTGCACGGAGTTGTATTCCGATCTGTTAAAGAAAGTTTTGTCTGCTTCCATCTATGAAGAAAGTGCATGGTCTGTTGTCAATATGCACAAGCAGGATTGGCGTGAAGAGAAGAATTTTCTCCAGTTACTGAAGAATCACATCAAGTTCAGAACCATAGACTGGCTGGGCAGGCGCTCCTATCTTCTGGTCAAGCGTATTCCCTTTGATGCAAAAACTCGTGAAATGGGTAAAGACTGGCCCAACATGATCGGCTATACCATGGTCGGCAAGCATAGGTTGAACAATGTTCAGGCATGTATTGAAGATGTGTTGAAGAACAATGTGCCGGGTGACTTTATCGAGACCGGTGCCTGGCGCGGTGGCGTGACGATATTCATGCGTGCGTTACTCAAGTTGCATGGCGTTACGGATCGTACTGTGTGGGTGGCAGATTCATTCGAAGGGCTGCCAGCCCCGACATCGGAAAACGATGGATGGGATCTGAGTGCGACCGAGATACTCAAGGTGTCGCTTGAGAAGGTGCAGGACAATTTCCGCAAGTTTGACCTATTGGACGATCAGGTCAAATTTCTGAAAGGCTGGTTCTGCGACACCTTGCCGACGGCCCCGGTCGAGAAACTGGCGATTCTGCGTCTGGATGGCGATATGTACAGTTCAACTATGGATGCGCTGGTGAATCTGTACCCCAAGGTCAGCAAGGGTGGCTATGTCATCGTTGACGACTACTTTTCTTGGCCGGCCTGCAAACAAGCGGTGACGGATTATCTGCAAGCGAACAACATCAAGGCTGATATCAAGCCGATTGATGCGGATTCGGCTTTCTGGAAGTGTGAATGATTATTGGCAAGTCGGCAGGGCGGCCTTAACTATGAATGAAAAAAAATACGATCTGACCGCTTGGCCAGAGGGAAAGCTGGAATACCTTGGACATTGTCCGATGTGTGGCAGCGTCGATCGCACATTGCTCCATGACGGGTTGATAGATAATCTTTTCTTTTGCTCTCCGGGGAAATGGTCTTTGCATAAGTGCCGGAAATGCTTGGCAGCATACGTGGATCCCCGCCCAACAGCAGATTCGATGTATCTTGCTTATCGTCACTATTACACGCATGACGCATCCAGTAGTAATGCTCCGGTAAGCATGAGTTTGGCGCAGACAATTTCGCGTTCCATAGGAAATGGATACCGCAACTGGCGTTACGGCACCAAACTAAGTCCTTCGACCATCTTCGGTGTGCCGGTCACTTATCTGTTGCCCAAGTTGAAAAGGACGATAGACGTCCAGTTTCGTTGTTTGCCTGCCACAGCCACCCGCAAGCGCGTGCTGGATGTCGGATTTGGTGGCGGCGTGTTCTTGGATTATGCCGCCTCGATGGGGTGGGACGTGGCAGGTGTTGATATAGATGAGGTTGTCATCAGGAACGGTAAGGCGCGCGGTATTGATGCCCGGCAAGGCTCCATCGAAGCCTTTGCCGACCAGCCCGAGTCATTTGATTACATCACCATCAGTCATGTGATTGAGCATGTCTACGATCCGGTCGAGACCCTGAAGATTGCATATCGTTTGCTGAAGCCGGGTGGGCAATTGTGGGTGGATACGCCGAACATAGACAGCTATGGTTATGCGCATTACGGAGCGAACTGGCTGGGAGTGGATGCCCCCCGGCATTTGCTCATCTTCGGTTGGGATACCATGAGCTACGCCTTGAAACAGGCAGGCTTCAACGAGTGGCGTCATGTTGATCGCGCCCATTCGGCGCTGACAGTATTCCCGCTCAGCGAGCAGGTATTGCGCCATTCCAGGACCGGAACGGATCCGTTCAGCGAGGCTCCTCCCAAGCCTGCGCCGGAGGCCAGAATGGCGGCGTTGAAGTCGAAGGTCTTCAAGAGGCACGCCGAGTTCATTACAGTGATTGCGGTAAAAAAATAATGTCGCCACGTATTTCCATCGCCATGGGGACCTATAACGGCGCCAGATTCATCCGCGAGCAACTGGACAGTTTTGCCCGGCAGACCTGGCAGCCGTTCGAACTGGTGGTGTGCGATGACGGCTCGACCGATGACACGCTGGCAATCGTTGCCGAATTCGCCAAGACGGTCGATTTCCCGGTGCATATCCATTGCAACGAGCAGAATCTGGGTTTTTCCAACAACTTCATGAAATGCGCGAGCCTGTGCAAGGGAGACTGGATAGCCTTTTCGGATCAGGACGATGTCTGGTTCCCTGAAAAGTTTGAAAAGGTCGTCAAGCGAATCGGGCAATCAAAATCGGCTAACTTGGTTCTGGTATGCCATTCAGCAGACCTTGTTGATGAGAATCTGCAGTCAATGGGGCAGAGAACGCCCAATTTCACCAGGGACGAAACAAAAGGCATCGCGGCACATTCCGGTTTCCTGTGCATTGCCGGATTTACCATCACTTTCCGGGCGGACCTGCTGGCTGAAGTGGACTCAAGTCTCAGGCCAGGCGATTATTACGCGCCGGGCCAGAGATGGCAGTCACACGACAAGTGGATCGCCATGCTTGCCAATGCGCTGGGAGAGGTGGCTTATATCTCCGAGTCACTAGCCCAGTATCGCAGGCACACCTCAGCCGTAACCGATACACACAAAAATCCGTCTGCAATGGGGCGGGTCTACAAGGCGGCAAAGGTCGGGACGGAGTTTTACCAGTTTCAGGCATATTCGGCTAAAGATTGTGCTGCCTCCTTCCGAAATATCGCCTCGGCGATGAGCGATATGCAGAAGCGCCAGAAGCTGCTGGTAGCGGCGGGGCTGTACGATAGACTCGCCGGGATTTGTGAAATGCGCTCCGTGCTATATGCTCAGGAAGCCATGTTCTCCAGGCTGGGAACGGTCTTTAGATTGGCGGCAAGAGGTGGATATTGGGGTAGCCGATTCTGTTCTTTGGGGGCGCTCTCTTTTTTTAAGGACGTTGCCTTCGGCATTGGGCTATTGGAAAAACAGCCGGGCTAGTTATTTGAATTATTTGTAATTTGCCGGGGCTGGTAGAATGGCGCTGGTGAATGGGGCAGTATGCTGTTTCAGCGGGAATGGTGAGTTTCCGGTGAAACCGGGACGAGGGAAGCTGATGTTTAGTAGGATCAAACATGTACTGCTACAGATATATGGTTTCCTGAAATTCGGGAAGCGCGTGACCATTTGGGGGATGTTTACCGTGGTGAATCCCCGGAACGTGCATCTCGGGCGTGGCTGTTCCATCAATCACGGCGTGTTCCTGCTGGGGCGCGACGAGATCACGCTGGGTAATCATGTCACCTTGTCGGCTAATTGCATGCTGATGGATACAGGGTTGGACCTCAGTCATTATCTGGCCAGCAAAACACCCAACAAGGTGCATATCAAATCCTTCATTCGGATTGAGGACAACGTATGGGTGGGCGCTGGCGCGATCATCCTGCCGGGCGTGACCATACACCAAAACAGTATCATCGGCGCTGGCTCGGTGGTGACTAGGGATGTCCCAGAAAACGTCGTGGTTGCCGGTAATCCGGCCAGAGTGATCAGGGTGCTGTCGCCAAGCGAACAGGGTGGTGAATTGCATGATGCAGGGCGTGAATCTTGAAGTGTTCACGAGAGTTCAATTCCTGCCTTGCCGGGCGTATATGAAATAAAATCGGGTGCTGTCGGGTTCGAATATCGCAAGTCCGGAATGGGTGACAACGTGATACGGCTTGGCAACCTTCAGGCGTGGATGCAGAGGTAAGTATGGCGAGCAGCAAACAAAATCTTGATGCAAATACCGTTAACAGCTTTGGTGACGAGTGGGAGCGATTTGACCAATCGGCCCTGTCCGAAGCGGAAGCGAAC
The DNA here is from genome assembly GCA_028687575.1 of Gallionella sp. GTDB lineage: Bacteria > Pseudomonadota > Gammaproteobacteria > Burkholderiales > Gallionellaceae > Gallionella. The sequence goes on from JAQTZW010000001.1 coordinate 226,317, forward strand.
AAAATATTCGACGAGTATTTTGCTGTTTTCCCTTGGGAGCGATTGCCAACCGGCGCGACCGGTTTCGATATGGGGTGCGGATCTGGCCGGTGGGCCAGGTTGATGGCACCGCGCGTCGGGCATTTGTACTGCATTGATCCATCCTCGGCGCTTGAGGTGGCAAAGTCGGCACTGGCATCTGCGAACAATGCCTCCTTTGTTCAGGCATCGGTTGATGATCACCCGCTGCCCGCAAACAGTCAGGATTTTGGCTATTCACTTGGCGTATTGCATCATGTGCCCGATACGGCGGCGGCAATCAAGGCTTGCGTGGAGATGATCAAGCCGGGAGCGCCGTTTTTGGTCTATTTGTATTATGCGTTCGACAACCGTTCAGCGTTGTTCAAGTTTATCTGGCGCTGTTCCGATGTCCTTCGTCGCGGCATCTGCATGCTGCCTGGCGGGTTGAAGCATTTAGTCACCGACATGCTTGCGGCGTTGGTATATTTCCCGCTGGCGCGTTTCGCCTTGCTGGTAGAAAAATGCGGCCTTGATGCTGGTTCGATTCCGCTTGCCTACTATAGAAATCACACCTTCTATACCATGCGGACAGACTCAAGGGATCGCTTTGGCACCCCGCTGGAGCAACGTTTCACCCGCCAGCAGATCAGGGAGATGATGGAGGCGGCAGGGTTGGGCGAAGTTCGTTTCTCGGATCACACTCCCTACTGGTGTGCTGTTGGAATCAAGAAATGATGGCTTGGGTCGCAATTTTGTGCGATGTTGATTTATTGATGGGCTTCGTTGCTTCAGTTTGGTTCTCCGTATGAATGATTCTGTTTTGTTTATCGCCTATGACGGTCTGCTCGACCAGTTGGGCGGCAGTCAGATTTTGCCGTATTTGCGCGGTATCGCCGCCCACCCCCGTTATGTGCATATCGTCAGTTTTGAAAAGCCCGCCCGTTTTGCTGTGGGCGCGGAGAAGATGCGCGCTGATTTGGCTAGGGATGGCATAGGTTGGACACCGGTGCCGTTCACCTCGCGTTTTGGCAAGCTGGGCAAGTTGTGGGATTTGGGGCGCATGTATGCGACCTGCCTGCGATTACAGTTGAAGCACCGGTTTGGCATTGTGCATTGCCGCAGCTATATGTCCATGCAGGTGGGCGCGTTTTTGCACAGGCTGACTGGCGTCAAGGCGATTTTCGACATGCGCGGGTTGTGGGTGGACGAGCGAGTGGATGGCGGCCTGTGGAAGCAGGATCGCTGGTTGAATCGCGTCATTTATCGCACTTACAAGCGTATCGAGCGGAATCTGCTGGCATCGGCCAGTCATGTGGTTGTCCTCACTAGATGCGTAGTGCCTGAGCTGAAACGACTTTCGCCTGCGATGTCGGCTCCGGTAACCATCATTCCCTGCTGTGCCGATTTTGATCATTTCGTTATGCCGTCAGGCGAGACGCGGCAGGCGGTTCGTGCAGAACTAGGCATCCCGCCGGATGCGATGGTGCTTTCCTATCTGGGTTCATTGGGGACCTGGTACATGCTGGAAGATATGTTGCGCCTGTTTGCGGCGGCGGCCGGCCAGCGCGATGACGTGTATCTGTTGTTCATCACGCGGGACTGGCAGGATGAGCAAGAGGATTTGCTAAAGACCATGGGTATCGGTCATCTGCGAGCCCGCATCCATGTCCGCTCCGCGAGCCGCGAGGAGGTGCCTAGCCTGATGGCGGCATCTGACATCATGCTGAGTTTCATCAAGCCCGCCTATTCCAAAATGGGCAGTTGTCCGACCAAGTTGGCTGAAGCATTTGCGCTTGGCATACCGGTCATCAGCAACGTGAATGTAGGCGATGTCGAACAGATTACCGATGAACTTGCTGCCGGCGCCACCTTCGATCTGGATGATGCCGGGGCATTCGAGCGGCTGGCTGGTAAGTTGGAAGAGATCAAGGGCATGGGTGGAGCCGCTTTACGGGAGCGGGCTCGCAAGACATTCGGGCTTGAGGTTGCGGAAAACTCCTGCCGTCAGGTCTATGAAACGATAGAGCAATCAAAATGTTGCAGGTAGGGGGTGTGGTTGAGCATGTCGGGTAGCGAACACAAAGTCGCAATAGCCATTTCGAGTTTCAGGACCAATAGCTCGGCGATGGCGCTGGTGCGGAAGATCACGGCCGAGAAATGGCCGTGCGAATACATTCTGGTGGTGGATTCCCTCGGAACCGGCGAGTTCGAGGCGTTCATCGCGAGCAATGGGTTGACTGGGCGGGTGTTGTATTTCAACAGTTCGGTCAATCTGGGGTCGGCGGGAAACTTGAGCAAGCGCCTGCTTTGGGGTTGTGAATTGGGCATGGATCATGTCCTTGCTCTCAATCATGATGCCGAAATTACGCTGCAGATTTACAAGACCATGCTTGACCGGGTGGATGCCCATCCCCGCACGGGCGCTTTGTATCCTCTCCGCCATCTGGCGGGGAAAGGTGTTTACGATTTTACCGGGCAAAAAGTGTTTACCCTGACTGCTGCAGGGACGGTAGAAAAGCCGTCGGACGAGTTTGTCGAGATGGCCTGGAGCAGTTCCAATGGGGCGCTTTATGCCATGGAACCGTTGCGCGGTGAGCAGGCCATTTGCCCGGATGCTTCCTTGTGGATGGGTTGGGAAGACTACCTTTATGGATTGCAATTGAAGGATCGTGGCTATAGCCAGTGGGTTGTGACAGATGCCGAGACCGTGGATAGCTACGAATACAAGGCTGTCGGATTCTCCCCGGCGGGTAAGACGATTGCCGACAAGCCGATGTGGTACGGCTATTACGATGCACGGAACATGATTTTGATCGCGATGCACAGGCTCAAGTCACCCGTTTTGACGGTATTTGTGTTGTTCAGGGTGTTGCTGGCGATGACGCTGGTGCCATTCAAATTCAAAAACGACAAGTGGCGCGCGACTTCATACTGTCTGGCGGGTATATGGGATGGTTTGAGGAATGTCAGCGGAAAATGGAAGTTGCCTTGAGGAGTAAATGAACGTGAAAAGAGTATTGGTAACGGGAGGTGCCGGTTTCATTGGCACTCACCTGAGCAGAAGATTGCTGCGTGAAGGGTATCAGGTAACGGTGCTGGACAACTTCCTGCCGCAGGTGCACGGCGATTGTCGCGAGCTGGCAGTAGATTTGCGTGGCAAGGTCGAGTTGCGGATCGGCGATGTGCGTGACAAGGCGGTGTTCCACGAAGCATTGCTGGACAAGGATATCGTAGTGCATCTAGCGGCTGAAACGGGAACCGGGCAATCCATGTATGAGCCGGTGCGTTACGAGCAGGTGAATATCGGCGGGACGGCGCTGTTGCTCGACTTCATCACCAATAATCCAAAATCGGCCATTTCCAAAATGGTGGTTGCCTCGTCGCGTTCCATCTACGGCGAGGGTAAATACCGTTGTGATGCCCACGGCGATGTTTATCCGGATGCAAGGGGAGTGGAGGAATTGAAGCGAGGGGAGTTCGAGCCGAAATGCCCGGTTTGCGGGAGTGCATGCTCGGTAATGGCAACGGATGAGACTTCGGCGATACATCCGTCTTCGCTGTACGGCATCACCAAGCAGGTCCAAGAGCAAATGGTGTTGATGTATGGGCAAAGTCTGGGTATGCCAGCCTATGCGCTGAGATACCAGAATGTTTATGGTCCGGGGCAGTCGCTGAATAATCCCTATACCGGGATACTGGCGATATTTTCAAATCTGGCGCGCCACGGCAAAAAGATCAACGTGTTTGAAGATGGCCTCGAGAGCCGAGATTTCGTCTATGTCGAGGATGTGGTCGAGGCAACCATGCGCTGTATTGCGCCCTCCAGTCAGGGAGTGGATTTCTTCAATGTCGGAAGCGGTGTGCCGACCTCGGTGCTGGAACTGACTCAGGAGATCAACGAGTTCTTCGGTGGCAAGTCTGCTGTCGAGATCAGCGGCGACTTCAGGGTGGGCGACATTCGACATAATTTCGCCGACCTGACCAAGATCCGTCGCGAACTCGGCTTTGAACCCCAATGGCGCTTCGCCGACGGGGTGAAGGAATTTTTGAAATCCGCCACATCCGGCAACGAGATCAGCCAGTCCTACACTGCCTCTCTGGATGAGATGAAGAAAGCGGGATTGTATTTTGAGTCCGGGAAATGAGTCGGTGCGGTTCTTCTGTCAATGCCAACTGTCAGATTTCTGCAAGGCCGTTCGGTTAAGCTGGCAATTCTTCAATTGCTAGGCTGAGCATATCGTATGTGTGGAATTACCGGTTTTTGGCAGTTCAATGATTTTTCGGCTGACCGTGCGCGGGCTGTTGCAACCACGATGGCCGAGCGTATCGCCTATCGCGGTCCGGATGATTACGGCGTCTGGCTGGACGAGCCGGTCGGGCTGGCGTTGGCGCACCGCAGATTGTCTATCGTAGATCTTTCTCCGGCAGGACATCAGCCCATGCTGTCGGGTGGCGGGCGCTATGTGATGGCATTCAATGGCGAGATCTACAACCATCAGAAATTGCGTCAGGAGTTGGAAGCGGTCGCGGCGTGTAACTGGCGCGGGCATTCGGACACCGAGACTTTGTTGGCCGGCTTTGAGACCTGGGGCATAGAGGCGACCCTCAAGAAGGCCGTGGGCATGTTTGCGATCGCGCTGTGGGATCGTAACGAAAAAGTTTTGACGCTGGCGCGTGATCGCATCGGGGAAAAACCGCTCTATTACGGTTTTCAGAAAGATACCTTTGTTTTTGGTTCAGAACTGAAGGCGTTCAAGGCGCATCCCGATTTTGTCGGTGAGATAGACCGGGATGTGATTTGTCTGTATCTGCGGCATTGCTATATCCCGGCCCCTTATTCGATTTACAAGGGTATTCGGAAATTGTTACCGGGTACCTTCCTGCAGTTGCCATTGGGCGGTGGCGGCATAGATGCCTTGCGCACCTTGTTGCCCAGAAGTTACTGGGATTTGCAGCAGATCACGGAAGACGGCATGGCCAACCCGTTCGCGGGGAGTGAAGAAGAAGCGGTTTCGGCTCTGGAGGCACAACTTAAGACATCCATCGGTTTGCAGATGATGGCCGACGTGCCGTTAGGCGCATTTCTGTCTGGAGGGATAGATTCCTCCGCAGTGGTCGCCTTGATGCAGGCTCAGTCAGATCGCCCGGTAAAAACCTTCACCATCGGTTTTGACGAGCAGGGATTCAACGAGGCTGAATATGCCAAGGCAGTTGCTCAGCATCTGGGGACGGAACATACCGAGCTCTATGTGCCGTCTTCGCAAGCGCGGGATGTGATTCCGCATCTGGGGCAGATATATGACGAGCCGTTCGCCGATTCGTCACAGATACCGACCTTTCTGGTTGCACAGATGGCCAAGTCTGAAGTAACCGTATCGTTGTCTGGTGATGCGGGAGACGAATTGTTTTGCGGATATAACCGCTACTTGTTGGCCGATAAGTGGGAAAAGCTGGCAGGTGTGCCTTTCCCCGTTAGAAAAATGACCGGGAAAGCTGTCAATCTTGTTCCTGCCACAGCGTGGAATTCGATATTCAGTCAGGCGGGGAAGCTGCGATCATTGCCTATGAATATGGGGGATAAGCTGAGCAAATTTGCTTCGCGTCTGGAAAATGTGGATGCAGTAGATGATCTGTACTACAGCTTGGTGTCGGAAACTGATCAACCTGAACAGATTGTGCTGGGAGCACATGAACCGGCATGCTGGTTGACTGATGTGGGGCTCAGGTTGGGCTATGCAGACCATAAGTCGCATATGATGCTGATGGATGCGATGACCTATTTGCCCGACGATATTCTGGTCAAGGTGGATCGCGCGGCGATGGCGAACAGTCTGGAAACTCGTGTGCCGTTTTTGGATCACCGCGTGATTGAGTTGGCGAGTACAATCCCGATGTCCATGAAGTGCAAGGATGGCAAGACCAAGTGGATATTGCGCGAAGTACTCTACCGCTACGTTCCCCGAGAATTGATCGAACGACCCAAGGCTGGATTTGGTATCCCATTGGGGGTGTGGTTGCGTGGACCGCTAAGAGAATGGGCGGAAACCTTGCTGGATGAGCAGAGGCTGCAGCGGGAAGGCTATTTCGATGTAAAATTCGTGCGCGAATTATGGCAGGCGCATGTTAAAGGTCGTAATAATCAAACATTACTCTGGAATATTCTGATGTTCCAGGCTTGGCTAGAAGGGGATTGATACGGATGTTTGATACGGCAGCTTATTATATGGTCTTGTTGATGGCAGCAATCCCGGCATTGACTGATCGCAATAAAAGGCCGTCGTTGGGTTGGGTGGCTTACGGTTTTGTGCTACTGCTTTTCATTGGCTTGCGTTATGAGGTCGGAGCAGATTGGGAGGGTTACAACTTCATCATGGATTCTCTGCATGGCCAGAGTTTCGATGAGTTATTAGAGCACGGTGAGCTGGCATACAATTCTATCTTGTGGTCGTCTGCCCAGATGGGATTAGACATTTATGGTGCCAATCTCGCTACCACTGGCGTTTTCTTGTATGGGTTGTTCAGGTACTGCAAGATTCAGCCCAATCCGTGGGTGGCCTTGTTCTCAGCCTTACCCTTTCTGGTTATCGTGGTGGCGATGAGCGCAAATCGCCAAGCGGCAGCAATCGGTGTGACGCTGCTGGTGTTGGCGCTCTGGGATAACACCAGTGCGTTCAAAAAAATGTTGCTGATATTTATTGCCGCAGCGTTTCATGTCAGTGCGATGATCTTTGGTGTGTTTGTTGTCCTTAATAGCAAGCTGGCGGTGTGGAAGAAGGTCGTACTGTCCAGTGCGTTCTTCTGGGCTGCCACTATGTTAATTTCGGGTAACAAGATTACGGATCGTTACGAAAGTTCCTACATTGAGGGTAAGTCGGAAAACGTGGCTTCGGGAGCGATGCAGCAGATTTTGCTGATTGCGATTCCTGCGGTCATCTTTCTGGTAATGAGTGCGCGGAATCGCAATTTCAGGCTAAAAGTCCCGCATTGGGATATTTTGTTTGTTATGTCTATCCTGTCCTTGGCACTAATTCCTATGTCATTTGGCTATAGCGTGGCAGCTTCCAGGATTTCGTTCTATATGTTCCCAGTCTCGATTGCTGTACTGGCTGCACTACCGGAAGTCCTGGTTGCAAAAAATGCTGCGAAATTGCTGGTCTTGACTTATGGATTCCTGACATTGGGGTTGTGGTTGAATTTTGCCAATACCGCATACAAGTGGTTGCCGTACAACAATTTCCTGTTCCAGATATTCTAACAGTCAGGCGACTCTCTGATGGAAAAGGCCTTACTCAAGCATGGTAGCTATTACCAGTATCTTGATTCCTTGCGGGGCATCGCCATCGTTCTGGTTATCCTCCATCACGTCAGTTTGCATTTTCCCGGATTGCAGACTGATGCGTTAGCTGAAATTTTGGTCCGAATCGGCTGGTCTGGGGTGGATATCTTTTTTGCAATCAGCGGTTTTTTGATTACCAAGATTTTGCTGGAAGCCAATACGAGGCGGGATATAAAGCGCTTCTTCATCAAGCGTTTTTTCAGGATTGTGCCTTTGTACTTCACCGCGATACTCATTTACTACATATTTGGCACGATACTGCATGATGCGAATATTTCCAGATTGTGGATGAGTACCTTGTTTCTGACGGGCTGGGCGCTGCCCTTTCTGGGGCGAGAAGCGATGGCCTATGTGATCACCTGGTCACTTTCGGTTGAAGAATCTGCTTACCTTTGCTTTGGTTTCATCGCCACATTGGGGCGACAATGGTTCACTCGGATATTGTTTGGATTGATCGTGTTGGCGCTGCTGCTGAGATGGCTGATTGTGACGGGCGGTTGGTTTGAATTACAGAATGTCTATTATTTCCCGCCGACACGTATAGACTCGATCGCTTTCGGCGGGTTGGTGGCACTTAACATCATCAAGGGCGCGCGGGGTTGGCGTCCTGTCGTGATGATAGGTCTGCTGGTTGTGCTTTTATATTACTGGCTGTACCAGATGGGGCAATATGACAGCAATGTGGCCATATTCGGCTATACGGCACTTGCATTCACTGCGGCCCTGGTGGTTGCTTATGCCATCAAGATTCCGAACGGTAGCAATCCGCTTGTGCGCATCCTCACGCACATCGGGCAAAGATCCTATTTCGTTTACCTGATGCACGTCTTTGTCATTGGCGCTGCAGGCTTGTCGGTTTTTTCGGGCGTTGTTGCTGCAATCGGTTATTGGGGCTTGGTGGCTTGCATCGTGTTGGCGACGATGATTATGGCCGAGTTTTCATGGCGTTATTTTGAATATCCTCTGATTTGTTTCGGCAGGAAAATCGCGTCATCTGTCCGGTGATTGTGGTCATCTTGACTTGTGGATGGCTTGCATGCCCCTGATTAACCATGCAGCGCGTCGCAGGGAATTAAATGCCAGCGGGAAGTGGGCGATGATTCTGAGCAGGGCAATCTTCAATCGCGGCACGTCCAGCTCTACTTTCCTCCTTGAACTTATCTGCGACCATTCGCGCGGGTAGATTTCCAGCGCCGCCAGGCTATTGCTCATGCCTTCAGCACCGATGCTGGCTTGTATTTCTGGAATCTTCTGATAGCTCACTTTCCTGTTGCGGGTGATGCCGATATAAAAATCAAAATCGGCAGCTAGTCGGTAGCGCGTGTCGAAACGAACATTTCTGATCGTTTCCCATTTGTTCATCAGGCCGGGATGGGCGATGTCGAAAAGGAAATGATTCTGGCCGAAAAGTTTCGGATGTATCGGCGTGGTCTGGTGTCGGATATGTCCACGCAACCTGTGTTCGGCATTGCCGAAGTAGAAGTCTGGACTGTCGCCTGTCAGCGAAAGTCTTGCGACAGCCAGACAATACTGATCGCACAATGTGTCGTCCAACCCCAGAAACGTTACATAACTGCCTTCGGGTAACGCCTTGCCAGCCAGCGTATCCATCGCCTGATTCCAGGCCTCATAAATCCCTGAATCACTGGTTTGAACGAGTTCGCATCCGGCGCACTGGATGATTCGGTGCAAGGGGTTGTCGCCATCATCGGTAGCTTTGAAAAGGATATGACCGCCGATTTCGCAGAACCATTGGTGTCTGCTGAGGAAGGGCGCTAACCTCTCTGCATCGGCAGTAACGAAGGGAACTATCATCCAAAATCTGTTGAGAGTCGCAGTGTTCAAACAGGATTGTGCGTTGGTATGAATCTCGCGAAGCGCAGTGCTGTTTCGCCCTCCTTCTGGAGGGATCGGGGAGTGGAAGGGGGTATGGCGCAGTCGACTCATCATTCTAGGTGGCCTGCGACATACCCGTTGGGGAGAATGTGCCTCTAAACCCCCTCCAACTCCCCCTTATCAGGGGGAGGGCCGAGCGCGGGATGTGGAAGGGGTGGCGTATAGAGTCCCTCCAGCTTCCCCTCGTCAGGGAGGAAGCCGAACTCGCTCCTCCCCTGTCAAAGGGAGAGCGTAGCGAGGGGCTATGGGATGGGTTTGGGTCTAATGGATTATTTGTATTCAAAATCGTCACCTTGGTTGGCGGGCATTTTTCTGATGTGCAGGCACACTTAAAGGAAACGATACTTCTCGTTCAACGGATACAAACATTTTCCGATCAGTCGTCGCAAGCGTCTTTGAAGTGTGATGCCAAACACCTCGCCTGAGGTGCCTCTGACACCAGTCATTAACGGCATTGCATGGAAAAGTCTGAATTTATCAGACGCACGGATGTGATTGCGAACGATGTGTTCGATGAAAATATGCGCGTCATCATCGCATTCACGGTAGATACCCTGGAAGCGGCGCTGGTAATACTCGGTGGTGATGTAGAAGAGCTCTGTCAGGGCTACCCTGCACGGTGCGCGCGTCTGTTCAATGATGAGTTCGTGCTGGTTTTCTGTCAGACATTCGGCAAATATCTTATCGAAATTTCTCGCCAGATGTCTTCCGGTGACCTTGATCCAACGCGACGGTGGGCATTGCTCGGCATTGAGCCAGTTGTCCAGCATTTCAAATTCCTGATAGCCCTTGCCTTTGTCGTGCGCAACGGAAGGAGGAAATTTTCTGATATGGACATTTGCGTGCTGGTGGAAAGCCGGGTCTGATGCGAGGTCATAGGTGGAGTTCTCCAAAAAGTACACCTCGGCATATTGGCTATAAAGTTCAATAGCGGCCAGATATTCTGCCCTGCGTTGCGAAGCGTCCACATGAGCGGTGCGTATGGCATTCGGGATGATAGTGGCAGTCATCACAATGGCAAGGCGTTTATCCATGAGTATGGTTAACCGTGAAACCCGCGCAGCGATGCGTTTGCCCCTTCGCCCTCTGGGAGAGGGGAGGGGTGGGGGAGGCGGGCATGGCGAGTTTCATAACTAAGGGCGGCATTGTGCCATGCCCGTTTGGCCAGTAATAGTATCAACCTCGTCATTCCGGGCTGACCCCGGAATCCAGTTCAAACCTGATAACGGCGACCTTTGCGTGCCACTGGATTCCCGCTTTCGCGGCAATGACAAAATTCGAATAATTTTAGGTGTCCTATAGGCCACCCCGCTGTGGATTGGTAGGTGGCCTATTGATTCGGCCAGTTTTATCCGTGAATCCGTTCGCATTGAGCTTGTCGAAATGTGTGCGGATTCATGTGCTTCGACAGGCTCAGCACGAACGGTGGTTTGGCTTAATCCGCGCCGAATCAATAGTTTGTGCTGGATGGACTTTGTGGGCATTGCAAATCGAGCGTTCAGTTGGTTGTGCGGCTGATGAAAATACGGCAGCGAGACTTATCCGGTATCTGTTTGCTTTTCCTGATAGAATCCCGCCCTCAGTGGCCGTTGCCCAGTCAGCGGCTTTGGACTTAACATCGAGCACGCTGGTCTGGCGATATCCGTTTGAATAACAATTCCTCATTTACCGTTTTGCAGAGCTTGGCTCGCCAAGTCTCTTCGCGCATGCGTTTTTTGTGCACGGCATTGTGGGGTATTGCGGGGGAGTGTGTAAAGTCGTGCGGCAAGCGAGCAAATAAAAAAGCCACCGGAAATATCCAAGTGGCTAATTTATCAAGCGTTTACCGCTTTGTTTGGTGCCCAGAAGAGGACTCGAACCTCCACACCTTGCGGCACACGGACCTGAACCGTGCGCGTCTACCAATTCCGCCATCTGGGCAATGCATTTGCTGAAGGCGCGCAATTTAATAGCTAAAGGAACAATTGTCAATGAAAAAGAATAAAAAATTACGTTTGCAGGATCCTTTCCTGGAAAGAGAGCGCGAACAGTACGAGCATCCGCTCCCAAGCAGGGAGTTTATATTGCAGATTCTCACCGAGCAGAACGCGCCCATGGCAGATGATGAGTTGTTGAATCTGCTGCATATCGAAGACTACGAGGCGGATCTGTTCTCGCGTCGTCTGCGTGCGATGGAACGCGATGGGCAAATTATGCGCAACCGTAAACGGGCTATCTGCGTGGTGGATAAGCTTGATCTGGTCAAGGGTAAGGTGCAGGGCCATGCTGACGGATTTGGATTTCTGGTTCCTGAGGACGGCAGTGCCGATATGTTCCTTAGTGAAAAAGAGATGCACAAAGTGTTCCACGGCGATGTGGTGATGGCGCGTCAGTGCGGCGTGGACCGGCGCGGTCGCCCGGAGGCGAAGATCGTTGAGATTCTGGAGCGTGGCACGAACCGGCTGGTGGGTCGTTTGTATGAAGAGCACGGCATACATTTCGTAGTGGCAGAGAATAGGCGTATCTCGCAGGACATACTGGTGGCACCGGGTGCATCAGGCGGGGCAAAGGTTGGGCAGGTGGTTATGCTGGAAGTGATGCAGCAACCGAGTAAACATGCGCAGCCGATTGGTCGTGTGGTCGGTATTCTGGGTAATTATGGCGATCCCGGTATGGAGATCGAGATTGCCCTGCGCAAACATGATTTGCCTTACGAGTTCCCCAAGGATGTCGAGAAGCAAGCCCGAAAATTTTCTCCAACGGTGCATGCTGAGGATAGCGCCGGGCGCGAGGACATTCGCAATCTGCCGCTGGTTACGATTGATGGTGAAACTGCGCGCGACTTTGACGATGCGGTCTACTGTGCGCCGGAAAAGGGTGGCTTCCGCCTGGTTGTGGCAATTGCCGATGTCAGTCATTACGTCAAGCCCGGCGACGCGCTGGACAAGGAAGCGATCTCGCGCGGCAATTCGGTGTATTTCCCGCGTCGCGTGATTCCAATGTTGCCAGAAGAATTGTCGAATGGCCTGTGCTCCTTGAATCCTCAGGTGGACAGGTTGTGCATGGTGTGTGACATGTACATCAGCAGTAAGGGGGAGATTGGTAAATACCGTTTCTATCCTTCGGTGATGTATTCGCATGCGCGCCTGACCTACACGCAGGTGGCAGAGATGTTGGCGGAGCCGGATGGCGAGTTGGCGCGCAGTAACGCGGCGATCCTGCCGCACCTGCAACATCTGTATGAATTGTTCAGGAAGTTGCTGGGTGCACGCGAGAAGCGCGGCGCGATCGATTTCGAAACCGTCGAGACGCAGATGATCTTTACCGATCAGGGCAAGATCGAGCGCATCGTGCCGGTGGTCAGGAACGACGCGCATAAGTTGATTGAAGAGTGCATGTTGGCGGCCAACGTTTGTGCGGCAGAATTTTTGCAAAAACATCAGCATACGGTGCTGTACCGTATTCATCAGGGGCCTACGCCGGAGAAACTGGAAGCCTTGCGTGATTTCATGAAGGAGTTCGGGCTTGATTTGACTGGCGGCGACGAGCCGCAAGCGGGCGATTATTCCAAACTGCTCAAACGCATCAAGGGGCGTCCTGATGCCGGGTTATTGCAAACCGTGATGTTGCGCTCGTTGCGACAGGCTAAGTATGAGCCGGAAAACATCGGTCACTTTGGCCTGGGTTACGACGCCTATGCTCACTTCACCTCGCCGATACGCCGTTATCCCGACCTGCTGGTGCATCGCGCAATCAAGGCGGTGTTGCTGGGTAAACAATACCAGCCCGCGCTGAAATGGGCGGAATTGGGTGTGCATTGTTCGATGACCGAGCGTCGCGCCGATGATGCGACGCGCGATGTGGAAGCCTGGCTGAAGTGCTTCTATATGCGCGATCATCTTGGCAGTGTTTACGCAGGCACGGTTTCTTCGGTCACCAGTTTTGGCATGTTCGTATCGCTGGACGACCTCTATGTTGAGGGGTTGGTGCATATCTCTGAGTTGGGTAAGGATTATTACCATTTTGATGCGGCCAAGCATCAACTCAGCGGGGAACGTACCGGTCAGAACTATCGTTTGGGAGATCGCGTGCAGGTGCGGGTGGTGAAAGTGGATATGGAAAGCACGAAAATTGATTTCGTGCTGGATGAGGACGAGGAAGATTCGGAAGCGGATATTGTGGCCAAACCCAAGAAAAAAGCTGTCAAAGGAAAAAAGAAAAATGGCTGAGCTGAGACTAATCTATGGCTTTCATGCCGTTACTTCGCGTATACGCCAGAATCCTGATGGCGTACTGGAAGTGTATATGCAGTCGCAACGCCAGGATCCGCGCATGCGTGATCTGATTAAATTGGCGGAGATGAGTGGCGTCAGGGTGATTCCGGTGGATGTCGCCCGTCTCGATGGCATGGCGGGCGGTGCGCGTCATCAGGGGGTTGCGGCGCGGGTGGATGCGGCAAGGCGTGTCCAGCATTTATCTGATGTGTTGGATACGTTGACAGAGCCTCCCTTGTTGCTGGTGCTGGACGGGGTGCAGGATCCGCATAATCTCGGTGCTTGTCTGCGCAGCGCGGATGCATTCGGCGTACATGCAGTGATCGCTCCCAAGGATCGTGCGGTCGGTATCACCGCGACCGTCGAGAAGGTCGCTTGCGGTGCGGCGGAAACGGTCCCCTACATTACCGTGACCAATCTGGCGCGCACCTTGCGGGAATTGAAGGAGCGTGACATCTGGGTGGTGGGGGCGGCAGGCGAGGCCGAGCAGGATCTGCACGGATTCAGGCATGCCGGCGGATTGGCTTTAGTGTTGGGCGCTGAGGGCGAAGGTTTGCGCCGCTTGACACGGGAGACTTGCGATGAACTGGTGCGTATCCCGATGCTGGGCAGCGTCGAGAGTCTGAACGTGTCGGTGAGTGCCGGTATTTGCCTGTTTGAGGCGAGACGTCAGCGTGTGGCGGCCAGTTAGTTGTGTTGTTTTTTTGCAACGGGGTGTTGTGTGGATGCGTGGCAAGGGTAGAATGCCCCGATGAATTTTTGCAGGTCTTTTTTGGGATAATTATTTTAAGAATGGGATTGATGATGAAAAAGAATACTTTGGTTGTTGCATTGGCTGCTGCGTTGTTGACAATGTCTGCCGCTCAGGCAAGCGAGTTTGCGGGTGGTTACTTGGGTCTTAAGGCTGGTCAAAACCGTTCGGACGTTTCGGCAGTGCCCAGTTTTGCAGGCAAAAATGCCACCACATTTGGCTTGGAAGGCGGTTACAACTGGGATATCAATAGCTTCCTGCTGGGTGTGAGTGCATTTGCAGACTTTAACCAGAAGGCTACGCACGCCACTTCGGTGCCAGCTACATTTGCCAATTACGGCACTGATGTGTATGGCCTGGATGCCAAGTTGGGTCTGCCTTCAGGTAACTGGTTGCCATACGCCAAGTTGGGTTACGGCTCTGCTCGTGGCACAGGTCTGAGCTTGGCTGGTTCGGGTAGCGGCGCACATTTGGGTCTGGGCGTGGAGTATAAATTCGCTTCCCACTGGAGCGTTGCTGGTGAGTTCACCAATATCTCTGCTAAAAACAATGGCATCAAGGTTAACAACAACAACCTGACCATCGGCCTCAATTACTACTTCAATGAGCCTAGCGTTGCTCCTGCTGCCGTTGCTGCTGTTGCAGCCGCTGCTGTTGTTGCTCCAGCACCAACTCCTGCTCCTGAAGCAGCCCCCGCTGTTTCCGATACATGGAAAACTCTGTTGGAAGAAAAGCCAGTCACACTGAAAGGCACCAATTTCGATTTCGATTCAGCCAAGTTGCGCCCGGCTGCAGATGCCAAGTTGACTGAAGTGGCTGAATTCGCAGCGACTTACAAGGATGCCAAGCTGGATGTTTCTGGCCACACTGATAGTGTCGGTTCCGATACATACAATCAAAAATTGTCTGAGCGTCGTGCTAACTCCGTAAAGGCATATCTGGTTAAGAAAGGTGTTGCAGCTGATCGTATCGTAACCGAAGGTTACGGTGAGACTAAACCTGTTGCTGACAACAAAACCAAGGAAGGCCGTGCCGAAAATCGTCGTGTAGAGATCCGTTCGGTCATCAAGGAAGAAACAAAAGTACGCGTGAATCCGTAATCTTCCCGCGCTTTGAGAAAACGGGCTGGTAACAGCCCGTTTTTTTTCGCCCAAGTGTCAGGCGAACGTCGCAGTGCGTGGTTGCAGCACGTGTTCATTTCGCCTTTAGCCTGAAATGTCTTAAGATGCCCGACCGAAATAAATTTGGTTTTCAAATATGAAACTGGCCATTGCACAAATCAACTGCGTTCTGGGTGACCTCCGGGCGAATTCTGAGCAGATATTGCGTTTTGCTGAACAGGCAAAACAGGCTGGTGCGCAGCTGATGTTGACACCGGAATTGAGCTTGTGCGGCTATCCGCCTGAGGATCTCTTGCTACGCGATGGATTTTATCTGGCCTGTGCGCAAGCCTTGAGTGAGTTGGCGGCACAAATGCGCGGCGTGGATGTGGTGGTTGGGCATCCGCATAAGGTTGATGGTAAGTGTTATAACGCGGCCTCATTGTTGCGGGACGGTCAGATCGTTGCGACTTACCTGAAGCACAATCTGCCGAATTATGCGGTATTCGACGAGGAGCGGTATTTCGTACGTGGTACCGAGTCGTGCGTATTTGAGTCTGGTGGTATCCACTTTGGATTGAATATCTGTGCGGATGTATGGGAGCCCGAGGCGGCGGCTTTGGCGCGCGATGCGGGTGCGCAAGTGCTGTTGGTGTTGAATGCCTCGCCTTTTGCGGTTGGCAAGTATGCGTCACGTTATGCCGTGCTGCGTCGGCGTGTTGCCGAGACGGGGTTGCCGGCTATCTATGCCAATATGGTAGGTGGGCAGGATGAGTTGGTGTTTGATGGCGGTTCTTTTGCGATGGATGCTGCCGGGGAGTTGACGACGCAAGTGGCATTTTGCACAGAGGCGCTGAGTGTCTTGGAGATTGCGGGGGATCTTCGTCCTGTCGGTGAGATGGTGCGATTGCCGAGCGTGGAAGAGGGCGTGTATCGGGTTTTGTGTTTGGGCTTGAAAGATTATATCGGCAAGAACGGTTTTCCCGGCGTGCTGCTGGGCTTGTCTGGCGGTATAGATTCCGCGTTGACACTGGCGGTGGCGGTTGATGCGCTGGGCGCGGACAAGGTGCATGCGGTGATGATGCCCTCACCCTATACGGCGCAGATCAGTCTGGATGATTCGCGTGAAATGATAGCGATCTTAGGTGCCCGATACGATGAGTTTTCAATCGAGTCGATATTTCAGGATTATCTTGCGATGCTCGCCCCCAGTTTTACCGGTCGGGCGGTGGACCTTACCGAAGAGAATCTGCAGGCACGTATCCGGGGTACTTTGCTGATGGCGTTATCCAATAAGTTTGGCTCGTTGGTTTTGACGACCGGTAACAAGTCTGAGATGAGCGTTGGTTACGCTACCTTGTATGGAGATATGGCGGGGGGCTTCTCGGTACTGAAGGATGTCGGCAAGATGTTGGTGTATCGTCTGGCGCGATACCGTAACTCAATCGGTTATGTCATACCCGATCGCATTATCACTCGTCCGCCGAGTGCTGAATTGCGTCCGGACCAGACCGATCAGGACAGCCTGCCGCCGTATGAGGTACTGGATGGGATTGTTGAATGCTATGTCGAACAGAATCTATCTGTCCTTGAAATCATGGCGCGTGGATATTCTGAGGCTGATGTTCGTCGTGTCGTGCGACTGATACGGTTGAGTGAATACAAACGCAGGCAGTCGGCAGTCGGTGTGCGTATCACCGAGCGCAGTTATGGCAAGGATTGGCGTTATCCGATAACAGTGCGGTATCAGGATACGTATTGATTTTGTGATCGAGTGCGCTCATCAGTTGCGGCATGGGGTGAAGCGGGGTGGTGAAGAGCGCACCCACTCGATTCTATAAAACTCAATTTAAGTAATTCCTTTTAATTTCAGGATTTGCTATAATCTGCGAGTTTTTGAGGATGGGCTTTGCGCCCGTTTTTTATTTGTGGGGCGCGAATATGGATGTGATGATGCTGGTGGAGAAAACGGTGAGTGGCCTGGGCTACGAACTGGTTGATCTGGAGCGTGCCGGGCGCGGCTTGTTGCGGGTGTTCATTGATAAGCCTGAAGGCATTACCGTTGAGGATTGTCAGGTGGTCAGCAATCAGCTGACACGCTTGTTCATGGTCGAGAATGTGGATTATGAGCGTCTCGAAGTTTCCTCGCCGGGTCTTGAGCGTCCGCTCAGGAAAGAGGCCGATTTTTCCCGTTTCGCAGGTGAGAAGGCGCAGCTCAGGTTGCGTATCCCCATGAATGGCAGAAAGAATTTTGTCGGTGAGATTGTCGCGGCAAACGAGGGTGTACTGAGCCTCAATGTAGAGGGTGTTCAGTTTGAAATAGAGCTGGCAAATGTAGATAAGGCGCGCTTGGTGCCGACTTTTTAGAATTTTTGCTCATCGCTGAGAAGCAAGTGGTTATCTGGAGAATTGTATGAGTCGTGATGTTTTGTTGTTGGTGGATGCGCTGTCGCGTGAAAAGAATGTGGACAAAGAGGTTGTGTTCCTCGCACTGGAGTCCGCGCTGGCTTCCGCAACCAAAAAGCAGTTTGAAGACGAGTCGGATGTGTGCGTTCGCATAGATCGCAATACGGGTGAGTTCGAGTCGTTCCGCCGCTGGGAAGTGATGGATGATGAAACTTTCGAAACCCCCGATTTGCATATCAAGCTGGAAGAGGCGAGAAAAAGCAATCCGGAAATACAGATGGGCGAATTTGTTGAAGCGCCACTGGAATCCATTGATTTCGGGCGTATCGGCGCGCAGGCCGCCAAGCAGGTGATTTTTCAGAAAATACGCGATGCAGAGCGCGAGCAGATTCTGGCTGATTTCATGGATCGCAAGGAGCATCTGGTCTCTGGTACGGTCAAGCGTCTGGAGCGTGGTAATGCAATCGTTGAGTTCGGCAAGATTGAGGCTTTGTTGCCGCGTGATCAGATGATTCCCAAAGAAAACATGCGTGTAGGCGATCGCGTCAGGGCGTATCTGTTGCGTGTTGACCGTACTGCGCGTGGTCCGCAGGTGGTTTTGTCACGCACCTCCAAAGATTTGCTGGTCAAATTGTTCGAGTTGGAAGTGCCGGAGATTGAAGAGGGGATGCTGGAAATTCATGGCGCTGCGCGTGACCCTGGTTCGCGTGCCAAGATTTCCGTTGAGTCCCACGATCAACGTATTGATCCTATTGGTACTTGCGTCGGTATGCGTGGTTCTCGCGTACAGGGCGTGACCAATGAGTTGGCTGGCGAACGTGTTGATATTGTGCTGTGGTCGGCTGATCCGGCAACCTATGTGATCAATGCGCTGGCACCGGCAGAAGTCAGCAGCATCATCGTGGATGAAGTGGGTCACAGCATGGATGTTGTGGTCGAGGAAGAAAATCTGGCTCAGGCGATTGGTCGAGGCGGTCAGAATGTGCGCCTGGCGAGCGAGATGACTGGCTGGGAGCTTAACATCATGACGGTTGAGCAGGCCAACGAAAAGCATGAAGAAGAATTTTCCAAGACGCGCACCTTGCTGATGGCCAAACTGGACGTGGATGAAGAGGTTGCAGACATTCTGGTGCAAGAAGGTTTTACAACGCTGGAAGAAGTCGCCTATGTGCCGCTTGAGGAAATGCTGGAAATTGAAGCCTTCGACGAAGAAACCATCAATGAATTGCGCAGTCGTGCACGCAATGCCTTGTTGAATGCGGCACTGGTCAAGGAAGAGAAGGTTGAAGATGGCATTGGCGATCTTTTGAAGCTGGATGGCATGGATGATGATTTGGCGCGCGTTTTGGCAGCCAAGGGCGTGATTACGCAAGATCAACTGGCCGATCTGGATGTGGAAGAGTTGGTTGAGTTGTCAGGGTTGGACGCGGAACGCGCTAATGCGTTGATTATGGCAGCGCGTGCACCCTGGTTCGAGTGATGTGAATGCAATAAATCGGCTATGTCCTCCATATGGTGGGCGCAAGTATGCAAGCATGTCGCCCGACTATTGGATGGCGGCAGCTCGGCTCGATGAGGTGGAGACGCTTTGTTTTATGAGGTCTTCAATGACTCGTTGAGCTGATTAAGGTGGTGAAAAGGACGGTAATGGGAAAATTAAACGTAGCACAATGCGCAGATGAGCTGAATCTGTCAGTAGAGAAGTTACTGGAGCAATTGCAGGCGGCAGGCGGCAAGCAAACAGATGCCTCTGCCGAGGTCTCCGAGTCGGATAAAGCGATGTTGCTGGAGCACCTGCGTCAAGCGCATGGTGTTGACCATTCACCAAAGAAAATTACGCTGACCAAGCGCGAGACGAGCGAAATTCAAAGTTCGGACAGATCCGGACGTGCCAGAACCATTCAGGTTGAGGTACGCAAGCGCCGTGTGTTGGCACCGCGCCCGGCGATGGTCGAACAGCCTGTTGCGTCGATTCAGCAGCCCGTCGTAAACCCTGTCAAGGTGGTGGGCGCTGAGGAGTTGGATGCGCGTGAGAGAGAAGCCAGGTTGCAGGCCGAACTGGCAGCCCGTCAGGCGGCAGAGTTGTTGGCCAAGCAGGAGCGCATGAAGCGCAAAAATGAAAAACCGGCACCGGAAGTATCTGCGCCAGCAGAGATAGTGACCACAGTTGAAGTTGCCGTTGCACGCGAGCAAATCAGCGATGAAGTTAAGAGTGAGGCGGTTGCGGTTGTAGCGGAACAGGTTGTTCAGGCTGAGCAACCTCCTGCTGCAGATGTGGCAGCAGATGTATCGGCTCAGAAAACAGCCAAGGATGTTTCGCAGGGTACCCTGCATAAGCCTGCTTTGCGTCCGGGCGATAAGGTATCCAAGCCAAGTTGGAAAGCCAAGTCTGAGGTCAAGTCTGCACCTGTTGTCCGTGAGGAAGCGGGTGGCAAGAAGCGTGCCGTTGCCAAGACTGCAGTAAAAGAGGCGGCCTGGACTGCACCTGTGCGTTCACCCAAGGGCGGCAAACATGCACACAAGCATGTCGCTCCTGAGCCGTCACATGCCTTCAATCTGCCTACCGAAAACGTAGTGCGAGAAGTCGCCATACCCGAGACCATCAATGTTGGTGAGTTGGCGCAGAAGCTGAGCGTCAAGGCGGTGGAAGTCATCAAGGCGCTGATGAAGATGGGCATGATGGTGACCATCAATCAGGTGCTGGATCAGGAAACCGCGATGATTTTGGTCGAAGAAATGGGTCACGTCGCCAAACCGGCCAAGCTGGATGATCCCGATGCCTATCTGGAAGAAGACGAGCATCACGACGCTGAGGCGTTGAGTCGTGCGCCGGTGGTGACGGTGATGGGTCACGTGGATCACGGCAAGACCTCGCTGCTGGACTATATCCGTCGCACCCGTGTGGTGTCCGGAGAGGCTGGCGGCATTACCCAGCATATCGGTGCGTATCACGTGGATACGCCGCGTGGTATGGTCACTTTCCTGGATACGCCGGGTCACGAAGCGTTCACGGCGATGCGCGCACGCGGTGCCAAGGCGACCGATATCGTGGTGTTGGTGGTGGCTGCCGATGACGGCGTGATGCCTCAGACCAAGGAGGCGATTTCTCATGCCCGCGAAGGCAAGGTGCCGCTGGTAGTGGCAATCACCAAAGCCGACAAGCCGGATGCAAATCCGGAACGTGTCAAGCAGGAGCTGGTCGCCGAAGGTGTGGTTCCCGAAGCTTGGGGTGGCGATGTCATGTTTGTGGAAGTCTCTTCCAAGTCGGGTGCGGGCATTGATCAATTGCTGGAAGCTATCCTGTTGCAGGCGGAATTGCTGGAATTGAAAGCGCCGCGCGACTGCAATGCCAAGGGGTTGGTGATCGAGGCGCGTCTGGACAAGGGTAAAGGGCCGGTTGCTACTGTGCTGATTCAGTCCGGCACCTTGAATCGTGGTGATTCCGTGCTGGTCGGTTCGGTGTTCGGTCGAGTACGCGCCATGCTGGATGAGAACGGCAAGCCTGTCCGCGAGGCGGGTCCATCCATTCCGGTTGAGATACAAGGTTTGTCTGAAGTGCCGGAAGCGGGTGAAATGCTGATGGTGCTGTCCGACGAGAAACGTGCGCGTGAAATCGCGTTGTTCCGTCAGGGCAAGTATCGCGGCGCAAAGCTGGCACAACAGCAGGCCGCCAAACTGGAAAACATGTTCGACAATATGTCGGAGGGCGAAGTGCGTACCTTGCCGTTGATCGTCAAGGCGGACGTGCAGGGTTCTGCGGAAGCGATTTCTCAGGCTTTGCTGAAGCTGTCTACTGCCGAGGTCAAGGTCAATCTGATTCATTGTGCGGTAGGCTCGGTGAACGAAAACGACATCAATCTGGCGCTGGCTTCCAAGGCGATTCTGATTGGTTTCAATACCCGTACCGATGCGCCAGCCCGCAAACTGGCCGAGACCAGCGGTGTCAAGATACACAACTACACCATCATTTACGCAATGGTGGACGAGATCAAGGCTGCGCTGTCCGGCATGCTGGCTCCCGAGAAGAAAGAAGTCGCACTCGGCGTGGTCGAGGTACGGCAGGTGTTCGTGGTCTCGAAAGTCGGCACGATTGCAGGTTGTATGGTGCAGGAAGGTATCGTCAAGCGCGGTTGCAATGTGCGTGTGATGCGTGGCAAAGAGATGATCCATGAAGGCGAGCTGGACTCTCTGAAACGCTTCAAGGATGACGTCAAGGAAGTCAGAAATGGCTTCGAGTGCGGCTTGTCCGTGAAGAATTTCAACGATCTGCAAGAGGGCGACAAGCTGGAAGCCTACGAGATCGTTGAGGTGGCGCGGACACTGTAATGGCGAACTTTGCAAGGACAGACCGCGTCGGGCAGCAGATCCAGCGCGAGATAGCCGAGTTGGTGCGTCTGCAGATCAACGATCCCCGTGTGCGCTTGGTGACCATCACCGGCGTGGAAGTGGCGGGCGATTACTCGCATGCCAAGATTTTCTTCACGCGGCTGGACGGCAAGCATGACGAAGCGCAGCAGGGGCTGGATCGTGCAGCCGGTTTCCTGCGCAGCCAGCTGGCGCGCAGTCTCAAGTTACGCATCATGCCGCAACTGCATTTTGTCTACGACGCTTCGGTTGAGCGGGGCAGCCATTTGTCGCAGCTGATAGATCAGGCAGTCGCCAGCGACCATCATTTTGATGAAGAAAAATAATCATTCGGCGGCGAGAAGCTGGCGCCAACTGGATGGGGTGTTGCTGTTCGACAAGCCGCTGGAGTTAAGCTCCAACACGGCGCTGCAGAAAGTCCGTCGCCTGTTCCAGGCGGAAAAGGCCGGGCATACCGGCACACTGGACCCGCTGGCGACCGGGCTGCTGCCAGTCTGTTTCGGCGAGGCTACCAAGTTTTCAACTGCCTTGCTGGATGCCGACAAGTCTTACACGGCGACTTTGCGGCTCGGGCAGACTTCTACGACCGGGGATGCTGAAGGCGAGATTATTCTTGAGCGTCCGGTGACTTTCTCGCAAGTCGAGTTGGATGCAGTGCTGGCACGTTTCTGCGGTGAGATCAGTCAGGTGCCGCCGATGCACAGTGCATTAAAGCATCAGGGTAAACCCCTATACGAATATATACGCAACGGCATCACGCTGGAGCGTGAAGCGCGCGTAGTGGTGATATACGAGTTGCTGTTGCAGCGCTGGCAAGGCAACGAGATGGTGATCTCGGTGCGCTGTAGCAAGGGGACTTATGTCCGTACACTGGCCGAAGATATCGGCGAAGCCTTGGGCTGCGGTGCGCACCTGACGGGTTTGCGCCGTACCGCCATTGCGCATTTCTCACTGGCGGGCAGTTATGATTTTCAGCAACTAACGGACATGAGCGACATCCAGCGACTGGCCTGTCTGTTGCCGGTAGATAGCCTGATGCCTGATATGCCAAGGCTGACGCTGGACGCCGGGCAGATAGATAGGTTGGCCAAGGGGCAGCGCCTGGGGTTGGATACCGGTTTGCCTGATGGCAAAATCGCGCTGTACGGTCCGCAAGGTTTCGCGGGCGTTGTGCTGCAACAAGGGCGGCGGGTTGCACCCGAACGCTTGCTTGCGCAAGTGGCCAAGCAGGCTGCGAGTATGAATTTGTTGGAAAATATTGTTGAGCAATAACCTTGTTCAAGGTTACAATGCGGGACTTTTTTTAGGAGAGAAATACCAATGGCAATTACCGCCGCGCAGAAAGCGCAAATCGTTACAGATTATCAACGTGCACCCTCTGATACGGGTTCCCCGGAAGTGCAAGTTGCTTTGATCACAGCACGCATCACCTACCTTACCGAACACTTCAAGGACAATGCCAAGGATCACCATTCCCGTCGTGGTCTGTTGCGTCTGGTAAGCCGCCGCCGCAAATTGCTTGACTATCTCAAGCGCGAAAACGAGGCAGGCTATCAGGCACTGATTCAGCGTCTATCAATCCGCAAGTAATTGCAAAGATTTGAGCAACTGGGTCGCGAGAGCGACCCTTGTCGTTTGTAGAGTCTAATTTTGCATGATGCGATGGCGCGTCATGTCTGTCTAAGAGAGGTCTATCTTGAGCCGTTATATCAAAACATTGGCGTATGGTAATCAGCAACTGACGCTGGAAACTGGAGAAATCGCACGTCAGGCAACGGGTGCCGTTATGGTTAGTCTGGGTGACACCGTGGTGCTGGTGACCGTGGTCGGCAGCAAGGATGTCAAGCCTGATCAGGATTTCTTTCCGCTGACCGTTGATTATCAGGAGAAGACTTATGCCGCCGGCAAGATTCCTGGCAGCTTCTTCAAGCGTGAAGGCCGTCCAGCCGAGAAGGAAATTCTGACTTCCCGTCTGATTGATCGTCCGCTGCGTCCGCTGTTTCCGGAGAGCTTCTACAACGAAGTTCAGATCGTTGCTACCGTGATGTCCTCGGATAGCGAGATAGACTCTGACATCCCTGCGATGATCGGCGCATCTGCTGCACTGGCCATCTCCGGCATCCCGTTCGATGGCCCGATTGGCGCTGCGCGTGTGGGTTATGTTGATGGCAAATATCTGCTCAACCCAACTGCTACCGAATTACAGACTTCGCAGATGGATTTGGTCGTTGCCGGTACCGACCGTGCGGTATTGATGGTTGAGTCTGAGGCGCAACAGTTGTCCGAAGAAGTGATGTTGGGCGCGGTGATGTTCGGTCACGAGCAGATGCAGGCGGTGATTCAGGCGATCAACGAGATGGCTGACGAAGTCGGCAAACCGGTCTGGGACTGGGTTGCGCCAGCAAAGAATGAGGCGCTGATTGCACGCGTTGCCGAATTGGCTGATGCTGAGTTGCAACAGGCATACAAGATCCGCTCCAAGCAGGAACGTACTGACGCAGTCAACGCGATCCGTGCCAAGCTGATGGAAGCTCTGGGTGAAGAAGCCAGCAAGAATGAGCTCAGCGAGTTGTTTGGCGCGCTGGAAGCCAAGATCGTTCGCGGTCAGATTCTGGCTGGTGAGCCTCGCATTGACGGACGCGACACTCGTACCGTCCGCCAGATCACCATTCGCAATGGCGTTTTGCCGCGTACCCACGGTTCCAGCCTGTTTACCCGTGGCGAGACACAAGCCATCGTGGTTGCCACGCTGGGTTCGATGCGCGATGCGCAGAAAATTGATGCACTGCAAGGTGAGTATTCCGACCGCTTTATGCTGCATTACAACTTCCCTCCGTTCGCAACCGGCGAGACAGGTCGCGTTGGTACGCCCAAGCGCCGCGAAATCGGCCACGGTCGTCTGGCCAAGCGTGCCTTGGTAGCAGTGTTACCGGATGCTTCCGAATTTGGCTATGCCGTGCGTATCGTTTCCGAGATTACCGAATCAAACGGTTCCAGCTCCATGGCTTCGGTCTGCGGTGGCTGCTTGTCCATGCTGGATGCGGGCGTGCCGCTCAAAGCGCATGTCGCCGGTATTGCGATGGGTCTGATCAAGGAAGGCAACCGTTTTGCCGTGCTGACAGACATTCTGGGTGATGAAGATCATCTGGGTGATATGGACTTCAAGGTGGCAGGTTCCGAAACAGGTATTACCGCCTTGCAGATGGATATCAAGATTAACGGCATCACCGGCGAAATCATGCGCGCGGCTCTGACTCAGGCGAAGGAAGGCCGTATGCACATCCTCGGACTGATGAAGGAAGCCCAGTCTGGCGCGCGTGATGAACTGTCTGCCTATGCGCCGCGCATGATCAAGATGAAGATCAATCCTGAGAAAATCCGCGATGTGATCGGCAAGGGTGGCGCGGTGATTCGTGCGCTCACCGAAGAGACTGGTTCGACCATTGATATTGACGATGAAGGCAACATCACCATCTCCAGCGTGAATGGCGAGGCGGCTGAGCAGGCCAAGAAGCGTATCGAAGACATCGTGATGGATGTCGAGGTAGGCAAAGTCTATGAAGGCCCTGTGGTCAAGCTGCTGGACTTCGGTGCGCTGATCAATATCCTGCCGGGCAAAGACGGACTGCTGCATATCTCGCAGATCGCCCACGAGCGCGTCAACAGCGTTGGCGACTACCTCAAGGAAGGTCAGGTAGTGCGTGTCAAACTGTTGGAGATGGATGACCGTGGCCGCATGAAGTTGAGCATGAAGGCCTTGCTGTCTGCTCCAGAAAGCAAGCCAGTCGCGACCGAAGAGTAATCTTCAAGTAGCGTGAAGTAAAAAAGCCCCGCCGAATCTGGCGGGGCTTTTTTTGCATCAAGCAAGCGCCTGAAAAAAACAAGGCGCAGTGTTGGCTGCGCCTTGTGTTGGGAAATGCTATGGCCTGGTATTACTTGGCCATCTGCTTTTCGCGGATTTCGTCCAGGGATTTGCAGTCTATGCATTGCGTGGCGGTCGGGCGAGCTTCAAGGCGTCCCAGTCCGATCTCTATGCCGCAGTTGTCGCAATAGCCGTATTCATTGTCTTCAATCTTTTGCAGCATCTCGTTGATTTTCTTTATCAACTTCCGTTCTCGGTCGCGGTTGCGCAGTTCCAGGCTGATGTCGGATTCCTGTGTCGCGCGGTCGTTGGGGTCGGCAAAGACGGTGGCTTCTTCCTGCATGGTGTGTACGGTGCGATCAATATCTTCGCCCAGGCCGGCCTTGATATGGTTCAGCACATCGCGGAAATGATTGCGCTGATCCTGATTCATGTATTCCTCGCCCGGCTTGGATTGATAGGGAGCGATAGACTTGAATGGCTGTTCCGACATTGTGTTTCTCCGACGTGTGAAAATTAGTCCGCTTTAATACCAGAAAGCGAGGTCTAGGGCAAATAAATCTTACTGTGTGTCTCCGGGTAGTCGCATATGACATTAGGCTTGCAGTGCTGTAATTCAACGGGCTGATTGCCAGATTTGCAGTCGCCAGTTTGCCTCCCAGACTTTGATTTCATTTTCTTCGCCGATAAGGGTCGTAAGGAATGCGTGATACGCTGCATCGTTTCCTGAGTTGACGGTCCTTAGCAACGCATTCAATGCGTGCCTACGTCGAGTTTGAGTGTCGGGGTCGGGATGGTGTAGCAGTGCGAAGATCAGAGCCCAGTCCGCCGCATAGTCCGCTGACGAAAGCGGGCTGCTTCGGTCCCGTGTAAACATATCCTGGAGTGAGGGCGCGCTGGCGTGACGCAGAAGTCTACAGAATTCACGCAATCTCGCCTCATGGATATGTTCTGTCAGCGTTCCTTCCTCCAGCGGACCTGCTTCCATATAGGCTGCGATACCTTCATCAAGCCAGCGGGGCAGCGTGCCGAAAACCTGGTGGAGGTAATGGTGGGTGGTTTCATGGCGGATGACGGTCTCGAATACCCGTGTTTCCCCATCCTGGCAGGCGACATGAATTGTCATGTCATCCGGCTGATAGAAGCCAGCCACACGGGTAACTTGCGCCACTTGAATGTTTTGACGCAGGTCACTGGCATCGCTATATATGCGCAGGCGCGGCGATTCGGCTACGCTTTGAAACAGGCTTTGCAGACGGGCGTTGACTGCATTGCCAAGCGCCATTCCCGCCGCTTCTGTACAGGGAAGCGGGGCTGCCGACACCGATCGTGATGTCACCACGATTGCAAGTAGCAGCATGATCGGCAGGATTTTCATCGTGGTACTGGTGGTAATGCAAAGTATTTGTCGCGCAGTGCGTCCGCTGTGCGTTGCGTCAGGTTGACGATGGTTGCTGGTGGCCAGTCTTCGCCTTCATATAGCCAGACGGAGCGTTCCACCCGTTCCTGAACACGCACAATGAATTCGTGGGCTACCAGCAGGATGGGGCGGCTTTTCGGTGGCAAGCCGCCGATCAGTTGATCCGTAAAAAATCCCGCATTAGCCATTCCGACCAACAAGCGCGAGCCAAGCGGGGGTGTGGCGGGAACTCGTCCTTGTTCCTTGATATAGAACTCCATCTGTTTTAGCAAGGTGTCCAACTCGAGTTCCTGGCGCTGTGCCGCTGGGTCGTTGCGTTGGTACTCCGCCATCAGTTTGAACGCGGGGGAGTGTAGCGGTGCGTTGGGCGATACGATGCGCGAATAATCGATATCCATGTTTTCCGCCACCCACCCCCTCCAGAAGTTATTTTCGGAATCTGACTGTAGAGGAAATGGATCGGGCAATTGGGCATTTCTGAACAGACGGGAAATGAATTCGGTGCAGTAATAGCGACCGTCATCTTCTGCGGTCCAGCGCAGCAGATAGTCGAACTTGATGTGCCCGTCTGCGACCCGTTTGCGTATGTCTGACAGGGCTGTTGCCAGATGTTCTACTGGCGGCGGGTCGTTTGGGCGCACTAATGCGATCCGGTAGTCCTGTTCCAGGCTGGCGGCTGGCGCCTGTTCGGACAATCCGCGAGCCGAGAAGTCTACAATTCGTCCGCCGATTTTGGGCAGCATGACATACACTGATGCATGAGAATAGCGTCCCTTGGGCAGGCCGAATAGGCTATTTAAGCCCTCCAGCGGTGTGGGATTGTAGTAGAGCAGCAGGTCGCCATCCTGTAGCACGATGTCGCTGCCAGGAAAACGGACATCTGCTTGCTCGGTAGTGCACCAAGTATTTGTTGGGTGAATCAGAAGGAACAGGGCGATGGTCGTCGCCCTGAAGCAGTTGCCGAAGTTCAATCCAGCACCCAGCCGAATGTCAATTGCAGACTGCGGGTCTGGTAGTCTGCGTTGGAGAAGGTCTGCGCACCGCGCACCTGCCAGAATTTGCGTCTATCTGTGCAACCAAGTGAAAGTGCCGCGCTGCCAAAATTCCTGTCCACTGTATTGGCAACCTGCGATAAGTGGGTGTACCTAAGGTCGAATCCCAGCATGAATTTTTCTCCCACTATGCGCTTTGCTCCCATATCCACGATGGTGAAATCCACGTTGCGTCCGAGCAGTGACTGGTTGGTCAGGTTATGAACTCCGATCTGGCTAATTCCGCCTCCCAAGCCTGTGGCGCCGAGTTGGGTGTCCATGCGGACAAAGGCTCCCGCCTGCCAGGAGCTGGGGTCGTCGAAAGCGGTCAGCGCAAAGGCTCCGGCCGGATTGAGCAGTGCAGCCTTGTTGTCCAGCCAGTGACGGTCATAGCCGACGACTGCGCCGATATCCATCTTCACGCCATGTACTTGCTGATGCAAAAGGTGATAACTGGGCATGAAAGCTATGCCGATACTGCTATCGTTCAGGGCACCAAATACGCCATTGTTATCCATGCGTTTGATCGGTATGGAAACGAGGTATCCCCATTCGTCGTAATCCCGCACATACTGGGCATTGAGGGAGAACTGCCTGGCTCTGCGCGTCTGACCGGCAAGGGTGCTGTTTGCGGAAAAATCCGTATTGGCATAACCCGCCGCAATACTCCAACCACGCTCCGGCTCATTTGCCTGGGCTGGAGGTTGGTAAAATGAAACGCCCGAGCTGTGGGGGGCTGTATTTTCATGCAGAGTATATTTCCGCCCTCCAACGGTGACATCGATGCTGGTTGACTGGTTGGCATAGTGCACCCCCATACTTTGATAAAAAGCATTGCTGCCCGAGTTGGGGCAGGAGGTGGCATGAA
Source organism: Gallionella sp. (assembly GCA_028687575.1). Classification (GTDB taxonomy): domain Bacteria; phylum Pseudomonadota; class Gammaproteobacteria; order Burkholderiales; family Gallionellaceae; genus Gallionella. Next base: position 255,605 of record JAQTZW010000001.1, read on the forward strand.
CCCACGCGCCAGCCACAACTTTTGAGCAGCCAAAACTGTCACAAATGCAGGTTCCTTCAGGGGGAATTGGTGCCGCAAGAACACCAGTTGAAAGGGCCCAAAACAGCAGCCCGATGACAAATGTAATAAACCGGCATTGATAGCGCATTTCCATCTCCTTGTGGTCAGGATGTCAGCAACGGCTTGGGTGCATTCGGAAAACAACGTTCATAAATTTGCCCGCTTCAGGCAAGTGGATTCCAGTCATGCAGGCCGAAATCCTACTATGTGAATAGTATAAAACAATATGCCAAATGGCCTAATACTGCGGCAGTTAAAAACCGGTATTGGCTTGAGGAATGCCCAATTTTTTTGGGCTCGCGCGTCAGCTTTACGGGTTGGCGAGCAGTAAAAACAGGCAGGGGCGCTTGTTCAATTCCGGCGCGGTTTGCGACTTCCATTGAGCGATGCTGCGCGTCTGTATCAGCTCGCTTTCTAGTGTAATGTCGGCGGCGATGCACAGCCGGGTGTCCGGGCGGCACTGACGGAGCAGGGCATCAAATAGCTTGTCGTTGCGGTAAGGTGTTTCGATGAATAGCTGGGTTTGCCGGCGGCGTGTCGATTCGGCTTCCAGGCTGGCGATCATTTTGTTGCGGTCGGCTTCGGCGATGGGCAGGTAGCCGTGGAAGGCGAAACACTGCCCGTTCATGCCAGAGGCCATCAGCGCCAGCAGGATGGAGGAGGGGCCGACCAGCGGGATGACGCGTATCCCTTTGCGGTGCGCCAGGTTGACCAGTTCCGCGCCGGGGTCGGCGATGCCGGGGCAGCCCGCTTCGGAAATGATGCCGGCATCCTGTCCGGCCAGCAACGGTGTGAGCAGCGCCGGCAGTTCGCTGCTCGGCGTGTGTTCGTTGAGGGTGGCGAAGTGCAGCTCCGCTATCGGTCGTTCGTGCTTCAATGCCGAAAGGAAGCGCCTGGCCGTCTTGGTTTCTTCGACGATGTAGTGGTTGAGGCTGCGCGCAAGCTGGATGACGTGCGCCGGCAGGACCTGCTCGGCGGGCGTGTCGCCCAGTGTACAGGGGATCAGATAGAGAGTGCCGGGGGCGGTTTTGGTGGTCATGGTCGTGTCAGGTCAGAATAATTGCACGCCTTCGCGGCGCAACATCTCGGTCAGCAAAATCAGCGGCAGGCCGATCAGGGCATTGGGGTCGTCGCCAGTCATGCTGCGCATCAGCGCGATGCCCAACCCCTCGGATTTCACGCTGCCGGCGCAGTGATAGGGCTGCTCTTTGAGCAGGTAAGATTCAATTTCCGCGTCGCTCAATTCCCTGAGTGTGACACCGTTTTCCGCAACTTCGGTCTGCATCCTGCCGGAATGGCTGTCGAGCAGTGTCAGCGCGGTATAGAAATGGGTGGTTCTGCCGCACTGGCTACGCAGTTGCCGGACCGCGTTCTGGTGGGTGAGTGGTTTGCCGATTTGACGGTCATCCAGCAGTGCCACCTGATCCGAGCCGATGATCAGCGCGCTGGGGTAGTCGGCTGCCACGGCGCGAGCTTTTTCCTGCGACAAGCGCATCGAGGTGGCGCGCGCGTGCTCGCCCGGTAGCGGGGTTTCATCCACGTCGGGAGAGGCGGTGACAAAAGGGAGTTGCAGGCGCTTTAGCAATTCGCTGCGGTAAGGGGAGGTGGAGGCGAGGACTAGCAGCTTGGCGTTCAAGGGGGTTCCTTCAGTGAGGCTGTGTGTGATTTGCACGGCAAATCGATTGCGCAGGGCAAAACGATTGGGTTAACTATCTGTATCTGTTGTCGGAATGATTTTGGAAGGTTCTTTGACAGATTGCGGCGAAAAATATATCATGCGCGGCTTATGTACGCACGGCCTTTCATAGATAGTCTGGATTTTGCCAGAAATGGCATGCAAATGGACGCGGAAGTGCCGTTTGCGGAGTTGTCGCGTTTGCGGGATGTGCTGGAAGATACGCAAGGTGTGTTGCGGTACAGTCTCAAGGGGGCGATGGACGTGCAGGGCAGTCCAGTGTTGGATGTCAGTATGTCTGGGCTCTGCCACTTGCGTTGCCAGCGCTGCCTTCAGGGCATGGATTACGCGATTCAGTATGAAACACGGCTGATATTGCGTAACGAAGCCGAGCTGGATGAATTGCAGGACGATGACGAAGAATTTGATAGCATCCTGGCTGATCCAAATCTGGATGTGCTGGAATTGCTGGAAGAAGAGATTTTGTTGAGCCTGCCAATCGCACCCAGGCATGAATTGGGTGCCTGTCAGGCGGCAGCGAGTGAAAGTGTACGGCAGGAGGAAAAACATCCTTTTGCGGTGTTAGAAAAATTGAAACAAAACTAATTTTAGATTTATCCAAGGAGCAATAGCATGGCAGTTCAACAGAATAAAAAATCCCCATCCAAGCGTGGCATGCACCGCGCCCATGATTTCCTGACTGCTCCGGCCACAGCCATCGAGCCGACAACAGGTGAAAATCATCTGCGTCATCACATCAGCCCGAACGGTTTTTACCGTGGCAAAAAAGTTGTAAAGACCAAAGGCGAGTAATTAGCCTGATAGCGCAGCCGATTGTAATGATCGGCTGCGTTTTTGTTTCTGTCATACTCGTTACTCGAATTCTCGTGTCCGGCGTAACCGATTCGTCGCGTGGCAAGGTGGCGCAATTGCGCCATTGCAGTCGCGATATTAGCGGCTACTGGATTGCGGGATTTCCCTAGCCAAGGATTACATTGTGGATGTCACATTAGCTATAGATGCGATGGGGGGCGACCACGGTACTGCGGCGACTCTCCCAGCAGCAATCCAGTTCCTCAAACAATACCCTGGTGACAACATTATTCTCGTGGGGCTGCCTGACGTGATTGAGTCAGGTTTGCTGGCATTGGGTGTCAAGGTTACCGGTGGACAGTTTGGTTCCCGCCTCCGCATCCATGCGGCCAGTGAGTTGGTCGGCATGGACGAGCAGCCGCAGTCCGCGCTACGCGGCAAGAAGGATTCCTCGATGCGCGTGGCCATCAATCTGGTCAAGAGCGGCGAGGCGTCTGCCTGTGTCAGCTCCGGCAATACCGGCGCGCTGATGGCGACTGCCCGCTATGTGCTGAAGACCCTGCCCGGCATAGATCGTCCGGCGATCGCCTCCTACCTGCCGACTAAAAGCGGCCAGGTCTGCATGCTCGATCTCGGCGCGAATACCGACTGCACGCCCGAACACCTGCTGCAATTCGCCATCATGGGCTCCACGCTGGTCACGGCGCTGGAGCACAAACCCAACCCCAGCGTGGGCCTGCTGAACATCGGTTCGGAAGACATCAAGGGTAATGAGGTGGTCAAACAGACCGCCGTGCTGCTGCGTGAGAGCGACCTGAATTTCTACGGCAACGTCGAAGGTAACGATATTTTCAAGGGCACGACCGATCTGGTGGTATGTGACGGTTTCGTCGGCAATGTCGCGCTGAAGACCACCGAGGGTCTGGCGCAGATGCTGGGCGGCTTCCTGCGTGAAGAATTTGGCCGCAACCTGTTTACCAAGTTCGCCGCACTGATCGCACTGCCGGTGTTGAAGGCTTTCAAGCGCAGGGTGGACCATCGCCGCTATAATGGCGCGAGTTTTCTCGGCCTGAAGGGCATCGTGGTGAAGAGCCACGGTTCGGCTGACCAACTGGCCTTCTTCTGCGCCCTCGAACGCGCCGCCGAAGAAGCACGCGGCGGCATGCTGGCGCACATCAGCGAACATATAGAAAAGTGGCATAACGAGCGGCAACAAACTGAGCAAGGAGTCGTTTGATGTATTCAAGGATCATCGGTACCGGCAGCTATTTGCCCGCCAAGACACTGACCAACTTCGATCTGGAAAAGATCGTGGACACCTCAGACGAATGGATCGTGTCGCGCAGCGGCATCCACGAGCGGCACATCGCGGCGGACGATGAAACGACCAGCGACCTGGCCATGCACGCCAGCCGTCGCGCCATCGAAGCGGCAGGCATCGCGCCGAACGACATTGATCTCATCATCGTGGCGACCACCTCGCCCGACAAGACCTTCCCCAGCACCGCCTGCATTTTGCAGGACAAACTGGGCATCACCAGCGGCGGCGCGGCTTTTGACATGCAGGCAGTGTGTGGCGGCTTCGTCTATGCACTCAATACCGCCGACATGTACATCAAATGCGGGCAGGCCAGGACGGTGCTGGTGGTGGGGGCCGAGGTGCTGTCGCGCATGCTGGACTGGAATGATCGCACCACCTGTGTGTTGTTCGGCGACGGTGCGGGTGCGGTGGTGCTGCAAGCCAGCGAAACGCCCGGCATCCTCGCCGGTAAGCTGCATTCCGATGGCCGTCACCACGCGCTGTTGCGCGCCGACGGCAATATCCGCCACGGCGCAGTGGCGGGCGAACCGTTCATCAAGATGGAAGGTCAGGCGGTGTTCAAGTTCGCCGTCACCGTGCTGAGTTCGGTGGTGGAAGAGGTGCTGGCAGGCACCGGCATGAAGGGTTCCGACATAGACTGGCTGGTGCCGCATCAGGCCAATATCCGCATCATCGAGGCGACCGCCAAAAAGCTGGGCCTGGGCATGGATAACGTGGTGGCGACCGTCGCCCAGCACGGCAATACCTCGTCCGCTTCCATCCCGCTGGCGCTGGACACTGCCGTGCGCGACGGGCGCATCAAGCCCGGCCAGACTTTGCTGCTGGAAGCCATCGGCGGCGGCTTCACTTGGGGCGCGGTGCTGCTGCGCTACTAACCTCCGAATTATTTGCTTAACTTTTAGAGTGACTGTTATGACTAATTTCGCATTTGTTTTTCCCGGTCAGGGTTCGCAATCGCGCGGCATGATGAACGGCTATGCCGATTTTTCCGTGGTGCGTGACACCTTTGCCGAAGCCTCCGAGGTGTTGCAGCAGGACTTGTGGCAACTGGTGGCCGAAGGCGAAGATGCCGAGTTGAACGCGACCGTCAACACCCAACCTTTGATGCTGACCGCCGGTGTGGCGGTATGGCGCGCCTGGCAATCGCAGAACGGCCCGGCACCGACCATGATGGCCGGCCACAGTCTGGGCGAATACACCGCGCTGGTCGCGGCAGGCGCACTCAAGTTTGCCGATGCGCTGCCGCTGGTGCGCTACCGCGCCCAGTGCATGCAGCAGGCCGTGCCGGAAGGTGTGGGCGGTATCGCCGCGATTCTGGGGCTGGATGACGACACGGTGCGCGCCGTATGCAGCGAAGGCGCTGCCGGCGAAGTGCTGGAAGCGGTCAATTTCAATTCGCCGGGCCAAGTGGTGATCGCCGGCAACCGTGCGGCGGTCGAGCGCGGCATGGCGTTGGCTAAAGAGAAAGGTGCCAAGCGCGCGCTGATGCTGCCGATGAGCGTGCCCTCGCATTGCAGCCTGCTGAAGGGCGCTGCCGAGCAACTGCGCGCCTATCTGGAGAATGTCGCGGTGAGCGCACCAATCATCCCGGTGCTGCACAACGCGGACGTGGCGGCCTACAGCGATGCGGCACAGATCCGCGATGCGCTGGTGCGCCAGTTGTATTCGCCGGTGCGCTGGGTCGAGACCGTGCAGGCGTTCGGCAAGCAGGGCATCACGCACAACGTCGAATGCGCGCCGGGCAAGGTGCTGGCAGGACTGAACAAACGCATAGACACCAATCAGCAGGCGCTGGCCATCAACGATGGCGCGGCGCTGACGCAAGTTCTGGCTACATTCGCTTAAGGAGATTCTCAGATGACATTGCAAGGACAAATCGCGCTGGTGACTGGCGCATCACGCGGCATCGGACAGGCCATCGCACTGGAACTGGGTCGTCAGGGTGCGACCGTGATCGGCACGGCGACCAGTGACAAGGGCGCTGCCGCCATCACCGACTATCTGGCCGCCGCCGGCATCAAGGGGCAGGGCTACGCGCTGAACGTCAACGACGTGGCGCAGACCGAAGCGGTGCTGGGCGAATTGCGCAAGCAGTTTGGCGAAATCTCCATCCTGGTCAACAACGCCGGCATCACCCGCGACAACCTGCTGGCACGGATGACCGACGAAGAGTGGGACGACGTACTGACCACCAACCTCAAATCCGTGTTCCGCCTGTCCCGCGCCGTGCTGCGCGCGATGATGAAGGCGCGGACCGGGCGCATCATCAGCATCTCCTCGGTGGTTGGCAGCATGGGCAACCCCGGCCAGGCCAACTACGCCGCCTCCAAGGCCGGCATGGCGGGCTTCACCAAGTCGCTGGCGCAAGAGATCGGCAGCCGTAACATCACCGTCAACTGCGTCGCCCCCGGCTTCATAGACACCGACATGACCCACGCGCTGGGCGAAGAGCAACGCGCCAAACTGGTTGAGCATGTGCCGCTGAAACGCCTGGGCACACCCGCCGACATCGCCCACGCCGTCGCCTTCCTGGCCAGCCCCGCCGCCGCCTACATCACCGGCGTCACCCTGCACGTCAACGGCGGGATGTACATGGAGTAAGCCCGCCGCCGCACGGGTTGGCCCAACCGTGCGGCGAGCAAATCGTGTATTCCTTCGCTGTATGAAACCGGGAGTGGTTGCATACAGAAGATTAAAAACGACACGCCCTGTCATGGTCTTGCATCAAGATTCGGTCTTTCCTGGTTCAACGAATGGGGGCATGCAAATGAGTTCAGGGTATCACGACACACTGGTTTACCGGCTATCAATGATGCTGGTAAAGCTGAATCAGGGTGAGAAACTTGATCCACAAAGTCTGGCCGAAGAGTTTGGGGTTAACATCCGCACCATACAGCGCGACATCAACGAACGCTTCGCCTATCTGCCCCTGCAGAAAACCGGCACGAAATATCATCTCGACCCCGCCTATCTGGGGAAGCTGACGACCCGCGACATTGAACGATTTGCCGGGCTGGCCGGTGTGCGCGGGCTGTTTCCCTCCTTGTCCGACGACTTCATGCGGGACATTTTCGATTCCCGCATCCAGTCCGCACTGTTGGTAAAAGGCCACCATTACGAAAATATTGCCGGCAAAGAGCCAGCCTTCAGGCAACTGGAGCAGGCGATCATTGCCCGCTGCCATGTGTCGTTCGACTACCACAAGCCGGAGGGAGCAAAACGCTACGAATCTGTCGCCCCGTTCAAGCTGATGAATCACAAGGGCATCTGGTATCTGGCCGCCCGCGATGGGGAAAAACTGAAGACCTACTCGTTCGCCAAGATCGCCTCCCTGTCGGTGATGGCCACCACCTTCAAGCCCGAGCCGGGCGTGGACAGGATGCTGTCCGAGGAAGATGGCATCTGGCTGGGCGAGGAAAAAAAGGAAATCGTGCTCAAGATCGCAAGCGAAGTGGCCGGGTATTTCAAACGGCGCAAGCTGATCGCGAATCAGGTCATCGAAAAAGAGCTGGAAGACGGCGGGCTGATTATTTCCGCGAAGGTAGGGCATGTGAACCAGGTATTGCCGATAGTCCGATACTGGATTCCACATATACGAATAATCAGCCCGGAAGGGTTGCAGGGTGAGTTGGAAGTTGAACTAAATGCCTATCTAAACTAGAAGGCGATGATTTTTTTAACCAGGAGGAAATTATGAGCACAAGCGTCATGAAACCAGCTACAGCAAATATGGAATTGGCAATATTGAGTGCGGAAGCAGACTCAACATCCAGCAGTGATTTTTACATCTATCTTACAGAGCGTGGCTTGCCCGATGAAATTGCGCTTAGATTGATGGAGTTGCTTGAGAAGACTAAAGAAATTGGCGGCAGAGTGATCAACGTCGGGAAAATAGTTCTCTGCAAGATAATCGAGTTTGTAAAAGCGCATCCCAATCTCTCAATTGGTATCGTGTTGGGGGCTGCGATAGGCTCCCTAGCGCACTTGGTTCCATTTTTGGGGAATTTCCTGGCGACAATAACCATTCCACTTGGCGCATTCATTGGTGCAATTGCTGGTCATCAAATTGATAAAGCCGAGCAAGGTAAAGCAAGCGGCGGAGGTAATCTATTATTGTCTGTGCCACAGGACATGATTGAAATTGCCATGGCTTTTTTCAAGCTTCTTTCCGATATTTTTAATACGCTAACAAGCAAGTAACTTAACCATCCCCAGCATAGCCGGGGACCCAATTTACCCTTCATTAGTGAAAAGATCGGGGAATGTACATGTCTGAGCCACAAAAAATAACAAAAGAGCAGCTTCTCAAGACAATTGACCGTCTTAAGAAGAATCCACATGACAGAGTTGGCATCTTAGGCCAGGGGGGAATCACTGTATTGGGGGCTGGCTTAGGTGCGGCTGCTGCGGGGACAGCCGCAAGCGCAATGGGTGCAACATCAATTTTTGGATTAACAGCTGCGGCCAAAGTAGTGGGTGTAACGTTGGTCTCAGGCACACCGATTGGTTGGGTTCTTGGACTTGGAGCGATTGGTGGCGCAGCTGCTTATGGAATTTCCAAATTGGTTCACAGTGGTGGTATTTCAGAGGGCAGAAAAAAAGAATTATTACAAAAATATACTGAAGTCCTGAAAGATATCGAGGCCAAAGAACGAGCCGGTGATGTTTCCGATGAGGATAAAAACAGTTTTCACATTTCATTGCGGGAACTCATTGAAAAGGATGTCATCGCACCGGAAAAGGCATCACAACTCATGGAGATGGTTGAAAATGGGCGTATTCCACTTTCTCAGGGCATACAAATTGTTAAAGACTTGTTGGAAGAAGGTCAGGAATCAAAGCTTGAGGAAGTAAAACAGGAAATCCAAAAGCCATATAATTCGGTTGACCAACAATTGCAGCGGAATGTCGACATTATTAATAAATTAATCGCTGAAATTGAAGCGCAAAAGCTTGCTATTGCAAATCAGAACGAGGTGTTGTTGGCGCATGATCGGGCACTGCAGCAGGCTGAAAATTTGGTTTCCACCTTGAAACTGCAATTGCAAAAGACAGATGATCAACTTGGTTTGCTAACCGACAAGGTCGCATCAGATGCCTCTAATATTGCCATGCACGATACCGTAATCGGACGGCATGCAGCTGAAATTCAGAAAATCAATGAAGGGGCTGCAAAAATAAAGTTGTTATCAATGATTGCAGTTGGTATGTCTATTCTGTCTGCGGCATTGTGCGTTGCAATTCTGATTAAATAATGCTTATGTTCTGCTTTCAGCCCCCCACTTTATTTCAGTCCAAAAAATGACATCTTTCGTGATATCGAATTCAATACAGATTGTGTATGGTGCCTTGGTATTCGGCGGGATTTGGTGGACAACGCGGAATAGATGGAAGAACGATTCGAAACTTCCCGAGACGTATCTTCTTTATTCGAAGGGGCGGTATAAAAAAGCCATTCGAAAGTACCCTTGCTTCAATTGGAAGATTGGTTTTCTATATGCAGCTCTTTTTTTCTGGATAATTCCACTTTTGGTATGGCGTTACGGAAAGTGGATTACAGTATTACTGATCGGAATCCCCGCAGCTATTTCATCCGTAATTTTTAATTGGTTATTTTTATTTGCTACGGGGAGCGCGGCGAATCTAGGCATTTCATTGATGTTTGGGTGGGTGGTGGGACGAGTTATAAGTGGTGCGGTAGGGGTTTATCTCGCTTCAAAGGATTCGGAATTGGCATCGCGTCATCTGATGAGGTCCGGTTGGGATTGTTTCGGGGAAGTAGATGCCCAAAATGAGAAGGCTGCTCTTTGCCTAGCCGATACGAGAGATGCGCCTATTCGTTAGGCTCGCAGAATGCGACGCAGCCTGGTTGCCGCTTGGCTCTGCTGATTTCGGCGATTGTCATTCTTTTCGATTTCAAAAATACGACATAACCTGTCACTCCCCCTCTCTATGATGTCCTCACTTGGTCATTCCGGCCAAGCAACATAGGAGGGGCATCAAATGATCTGGATAGTCGGTTTGTTGTTGGCGTTCGTGTTTGTCAAACTCGGGATGCTCATCATCATGGTCAAGTTGCTGGCGGTTGCCTTGAAGTTGGCATTGCTGGTCATCGCTGGGTTCGCCATCGCATTCATGTGGCGCAAGCTGTTCGGGCTGAAGCTGAATACCTGTAAGGTGTTTCAGCCGAAGCAAATCATTTCCAGGGGGAAATAGTCATGGGATGGGTGGCGTGGACGCTCATTATTCTGTTCGTACTGGCGGTGATCGGGAACAGTGCCGAAAAAAAGAAACAACAGGAAATCCAGCAGGAGGCCTTGCGGCGGCGCCAAGAGGCCGAGGACTACATCATGAATAGCGGGGATACCGAAGCCATCAAGACGCTGATGCTGGCCAGAGCGAATCCCGCGAATTACAGCCAGGTGATGGCGGGCGGCATGAACCGGGGGAACGATACCCTCAAGACGGCCTTGGGGGTGATGACGGGTGTGGTGGCCGGCAATCTGATCGCTGACGCGATAACGGCCTCCGCCATCTCAAGCGCCCTGGAAGACATGCAAAAGGAAGTCGCTGCCTTTGAGCATGGTAGTTCGGGCAGTGACGCATCTTCCGTTGATTCTTTCTGGGGTGGCGGTGACGATTCCTCCACGGAACTATAGGAGCCATGATGATGAGAGCGTCTCTTGTTTGCATCACGCTGCTGCTCGCCGTTTCGGTCGCTCATGCGGAAGGTGAGCGCGTGTATCAGTATCGTCCGAATGGGGATCGGGAATGGTCTGCCAATTACTACGAGCGGAAGGGCGATACATGGGTGCCGCATCGTCCTGAAGGTGCAAGGGATTGGCAGTCCAATACCTTCAGGGTGGAAAAGGGCGAAGTCGTGCAGTATCGCCCTGATGGCAGGCGCGATTGGAATGCCCCGGTGCTGCAATCAAAGCCTCGCTGATCACTTTTCACTGATGCATTAAGAAAACCCTGAATTAATCTGAATTGTCGTGCCCGCGAATGCTGGAAATCAGTCCGGAAGGGTGTGCAAACGGGTTTGCGTTTGCACACGCGGTGATGTCCGGTATGCATGCTAAACCGCGCGGGTAACGCTGTGCTTTTGTTTACCCTGTAAAACTCGGCAGATTGAGTTACCAGATCGCCTCGGCATAATGCCATGCTATGTTCTGGTCTGCGGTCAGCAAGGGCGATGCGCGATGGGCAGCTTGAGCCACGATGATTCGGTCGAACGGGTCGCGCGTCCAGTCGAGTGCAAGTGCGGTGCCGATGACGGCAGCGAACGGGTGTGGGCAGGTTTCCAGTCCGATGTCGCGGCGCAGGGAGTCGAGGATGACGCTGGCCGGGCAGTTGATGCGGGCGAGCTCATGCAAGTAGGCCAACTCCAGTTCTACCATGGGTGAAATGAGCAGTTGTTCGGCAGATTCGAGCGCAAGGATTCCTTGTGGTGTCAGGCGTGCCGCGCCATCTTGATAAAGCCAGGCCAGAATGTGGGTGTCGAGATAGAGCCGTTTCACAACGAGGGTTTCCATTCCTGTTCCCACGACAGGCTGGCAAGGTCAGCGGCATCGCCGTGGATGGTGCCGGGATGAGGTTGGAGTGCGGCGAGGCGTTGGCTTGATTGGTCGCGGACGATGCGCACCGAACCGTTGGGGCGTTGACTTCCACCGCTTCACCGGTGGCGAGAACATGATCCAGCGTGCTGAAAAGTTCGGCACGCAGACGGGTGGCGGTAAGGCTTGTTGGCATGATCAGGCTCCCAGCTTGGAAGGTGTACAGGTTATAGCAGAATATGTACCGGTTGAAGCGCTGCAAGGTGGAATGTGTTGAGTTCTTTCAGTCCTTCATTTCTTACGGCCCCGAGCCATCGCCAATCTGCTTCACTAATCTCCAGGCCATGAAGGCCAACATGGCGATGCCCAGGACCAAGATGGCCCAGAGGGCTTGGGTGCGCCAGTTGATGGGTGGAAAATCATTTGAGGGCGCGACGGCATTTCTAACCGCTGACTCCGGTTCCGCCACGGGCAAGTCCGGGAATTTTTCCGGCCGGTAGTCGGGAATCAGTGTGGCTGGCTGGAAATCCGCCGCCGCCACTCTGGTGTTGCCGTAGGCCAGGGTATAAGGTCCGGTGCCTCGGGCCACGAACACTACCGTCTGCGGCACCCAGCCCAGTTCCAGTCCCGGTAGGCTGGAACCGATGCCGCCTCCCTTTTGATTGACTAGGAGCCGCCACTGGCGCTCACGCCCGCGTTCGAACGCGAGGTCCGGCGACAAGGTTTCCTGTCCGCCGCGAATCAATCGGAATGCAACAGTATGGGCTACCTCGCGCCAAGTCTCTTTTGCGTTCTTCCGCCGGAACAAGCGTAGCGGTGCCAAGGTGTTGGGCTGGGGCAAGGCTAGACGCAGGCCCTGTACCGGCAGGCCGCCCGAATCGAAAAAATATTCGCCTGGCGCTTTACCTGCCTTGATCTCTGGTCGCGACCAACGCAGAACCACTGGTGCCGGGTTGTTCTCCATGATTTCGACGGCTGCATGGTTGAGGTTCACGGCCTCTTGGTCACCGAGCCAGAGAACGCGCAAGTATTTTGCCGGCTGTCCGAAAAGCTCGATGCGTTTCTTCTGCAATTGAGCCTCCCCCAGATGCAAATCCAGCAACTGGGCATGGGGTGCCACGGAGCGCCAGGTTTCCAGGTCATCGCTCGCTTCTACCGAGACCGTAGCCACCGTGCCTGCTCCCGAACGCTGCCAATCCAATAGTACGGCGGACATGGGCTTCTTCACCGCGCTGGCATCCAGCACGTAGCCAGCCAGACGGGGCGGCTGCCTTGAACCAGACTCAATTGAAAGGGCAATGAGGCTGCCGTCATCTCGCTTCCTGACATCCAGGGCTAGGCGACTATCGTCCCTGGAGGGCAAATACAGCGGGAAATGGGGCAGCGCTAGGGTGCGAGGATCGGCCTTGGTCGGTGGCTGAAGAGGTATCAGCGCGAAGGGTAGCGGCTCCCCTACACCGTTGAACAGGCGTATGTCCCCCAGGTCGGGGCGCAGACTGCCGGTATAGGTGGATTCCGGCAAATCGAAGCGGAACAGTGCCTCGCCGGCCTTAACTCGGATGGCCTGATGCCATTGAAAATCTTTGAGGTTGGGCGGGTTCTCGGCCCTCACCGTCATGGGCGAAAGCACCAGAGCCAAGAGCAAAACGAACGGGAATCTCATTCTTCCTTCCTCGGCGGTACGGGGGAGAAATAGCCCAGCATCAGAAGCAAGATACCCACCCCCAGGAAGGATACGATGCGCTCCACCGTGCCTACCCGCGACAAATCCACCAAGAATAGTTTGGCCACCACCAGCGCCATGAGGGCACCGCCTGTGAGCCATAGGGGCCGCCAGCCCCGGCGGGTGGCCAGGAGCATGAATCCCATGGCCAGGAGCGCCCAGAATAGCGACAATGCTGCCTGCACCAGAGTGGATTGCATCATGATGCCGAAATCGAAAGGCACGTCCGCCCAGTGGTGCAGGCTACGCAACAACACCCCGTTCAGCCAGACGAAACCAGCGCTCCCCAAGCTGACGGCCGTCAGGAGCTTCAGTTGTTGGGGTGCCAGATCGGCATCCGGGGCCATGCCACGCTGCCAGGCCAAGAGCACGATCAGCGCGCCGGCCGAGGCTAGATCCAGGGGGTTGACCAAGGGCACATAAGGCAGGGGTGACATGTTTCCGTTGCTGATGGCGTTCGCCAAGAACACCCAGCCCAGAAGACCCAGAGCGATCGGGATTGCCCCCACCGAGTAGGCGCGGGAGTGGGAGGAAAATGGCCAGAATCGCTTCAGTTCCGGTCGGCTAAGTGCCAACAAGAAAACCATGGGCGAGAGCGCCCAGCCCAAGATGGGCCAACTGCTCCCTGGTTGACCCAGTTCCTTGAAAGCCCACCAGGACTGCCAAGTGGTCAATGACGCCAATAACCAAAGAGCAAGCATATGACCCGCTTCCAGCTTGGCCGCAAGCCAGCCCCCTTCCTGTTTTCGCAATACCTGCCACAAGATAGCCAGCGCCAAGGGCCAGGCGGCCCAGCCGTAACGCTCAGCCGGATGGTCAAGGGAAATCACGGCCTCGGCGGCGAAGATGAAAAGTAGAGGCAGGATCATGGCGGAAGCAATGCCTGCCGCCGGCCAGTCTAGGTAGCGACGGGCCGCCAGCAGCAAGACGGCGCTGGCCGTGGTGAACAGGATGCTGGCCGAAAGGGTATAGAAGGGAACGTGCTGCTGGATTTCCTCGCTGCCGCCATACCACCACCAGATCAGGCACCAAGCCAGAAGCGCATTGGCCAACATGGCCGGCAAGGTAGGCTTGACGGCTTTATGCAAAAAGTGGCCACTCACGAAACCGCCGACGCTGATGAACAAACTGGCGAGCCAGTATTCATCGAAGCTGGCGGAGCGGTGGAGAGTCAAGCTGGAGCCGAGGGTCAGGCCGGCGCCCAGTTGCAGCAGCAACCCGAACCAGCAGGCCACGGGCCGCTTCTGGTGTAGTCCCACCCAGAATATGCCCGCCCCTTCCGCAGCCCAGGCGGCGGATGTCCAGCGGGCATCCAGTCCCAGGGGGATCGCCAGGGAGCCAAACACCATTCCCAGAGCCAAAAAGGATTCCACCAGCAAGCGGGCTTCCTCCTTGCCCTGGCGGTAAAGATAAGCCGCCAAAGGTAGATAGATGGCACCCATCCCCAAGGCGGAAAACGCAGCCCCGTAAGCCATGTCCTGCACCATCAGGTATTGCAGGCCGAACGCCGCCAGAGGCGTGCCGAACACCAGAGTCGCATCCACATAATCCACCCTCTCGCCGGCAACCGTCATCGCGGCAAATTCGGAAAGTAGTTCCTTGCGCTTCCTGGCATAGAGCAGGGAGATGGCCAGGTAGAGAAAGAAAAACAGCACCAGGAAAGCCTCGCAGGAGGCGAACAACTCGTCCCGATACTCGTGCCAGCCCCAGAAACTGCCGATGCCGAAGGTGAACAGAAAGCCTAGTACATTGAGCGGTCGCCATGCCTTGAACCAGGCGATGGCCAGGATGCCGGCATTGAGCAGGGCGTAATAGGAAAAGAGCGCAATATGACTGCCGCTACCGGTTGAGGCCAGCACGGGTGCCAGGAAACCACCGGAAATGCCTATCACTGCCATGGCGGGTGCATTCTGCAATATGGCCAGCATGGCGGATAGCGCGCACACCGCCACCAGCAAGACAAAGGTGAGACCGCCTGGAATCAGGCCGTGCAGGCGATAGGCGGCAAAGATCGCCAGGTAGAGGATGGCCACAGCCAGACCTTGCAAGGCCATGGCATAGCCAGTTCGTTTTTCCCGAAGGCGCCAGCCCAAGCTGAGCAGTCCGAGGGCCAGCGCGCAGATGCCCAGATAGCGGAACTCGATGGGAACCTGAGTGTGTTCCGCCGCAAACTTCACCAGAAAGGCTAGGCCGAAGAACAATACCACCGAACCGGCTCGCACCAGGGTATTGCCCCCCAGGAGCCAGTCCTTGAAGGCGAGAATGGGCTGGAAGGAGAGGGTCGGCGGCACTATTTCTATGACCTCGACGCTACGGCGCGGAGGCAGAACGAATGGGGGTTCGGTTTGCGGGCTTGCGGTCTCGATTGGTTTCGGCTCGGGCTGGGCGACCGCCGGTGTGGATTTCGGCTGGAGCGGAATTTGATCTGCCTCAGAAGCAGGAAAGGCAGCAGTGGCCTGTGGATTCACTCCCCGTAGCCTGTCCAAGCTTTCCGTCAGGTTATCTACTTCCCTGCGCAACCGGGTCAGATTCTCTTCCAGTTTGGAAATACGGTCGCTACGGTTATTCAGCCGCACCCCGAGGGCATAGCCTGCTGCGGCACCAAAAATGGCGGCTGGCACTCCCAAATTGCCGCCCAGAATCAGGCCAATAATGGCATATAGCAGCGGCGGCATAGGCTTGACCTTAATTTATGACCCTGAAAGGATGGTGGTCGCCATTCTAGGGAGCCGCAGATTTATTCGCAAGGACAGGGCGATAAGTCGTGTGTCAGGGTTGAGGCGGGTGGGGTGTTGATGCTAGAATGCGCGCCGCTTCGGAATAGGCCGGAGCGAATTTCCCACTCGCGCAAGTTGGGGTGCTCGTAAGAGTCAGGCTGGCGGGTGGTAGTCATAACCCTTAACGATAGGAAAAATCATGGCAGTAACAATGCGTCAAATGCTGGATGCTGGTGTCCACTTCGGTCACCAAACCCGTTTCTGGAACCCGAAGATGGCTCCTTATATCTTCGGTCATCGCAACAAGATTCACATCATCAACCTGGAAAAAACCGTCGCGCTGTTCGCCGAAGCGGAAAACTTCGTGCGCAAGCTGTCTGCCAAGAAGGGCTCCGTACTGTTCGTGGCAACCAAGCGTCAGGCACGCGAGATCGTTCAGGAAGAAGCGGATCGCGCTGGTTCTCCATTCGTAAATTATCGTTGGTTGGGCGGTATGCTGACCAATTACAAGACAGTGCAGCAATCCATCAAGCGCCTGCGCGATCTGGAAGCGATGACCGCCGATGGCGCTGTCGAATCCCTGTCGAAGAAAGAAGCGCTGGAGTTGCGCCGCGAACTGGAAAAGCTGAATCGCAGCTTGGGCGGCATCAAGGACATGCAGGGCTTGCCGGACGCGATCTTCATCATTGACGTCGGCTACCAGAAAGGTGCAGTCGTTGAAGCGCAGAAGCTGGGTATCCCAGTGATCGGTGTGGTGGATACCAATAACTCGCCACTTGGCGTGGATATCGTTATCCCTGGTAATGATGACTCTACACAGGCGATTCGTCTGTATGCTCGCGGCATTGCTGATGCGATTCTGGAAGGTCGTGCACAGGCTATGACTGAGTTGGTTGAGCAGATCGCTGAGCAAGCACCTGAGCAAGTTGCTTAAGTAGCTTTAGGGCGCATAAAGGGGCGCAAGCCCCTTTTTTTGTAAGTTTTTTTTTGAATTTGAGGAGTTGGACATGGCAGAAATTACCGCAAGTATGGTCAAGGAACTGCGCGAAGCGACAGGTCTGGGCATGATGGAGTGCAAGAAGGCGCTGGTCGAAGCGAACGGCGATTTCAAGGTTGCTGAAGAGCAGATGCGTATCAAGAGCGGCGCGAAAGCCAGCAAGGCAGCTTCCCGCGTGACAGCCGAAGGCGTGGTTAGCGCATTCATCGCTGCAGATGGCAAGACTGGCGCAGTGGTTGAAGTGAACTGCGAAACTGACTTTGTTGCGAAGAACGATGACTTTGTGGCGTTTGCAAAAAATGCTGCTGAAACAGTAACTAACGGCAATCCAGCGGATATAGATGCGTTGCTCGCGAGTGCGATGGTCGGCGGTTCTGAAAGCGTTGAAGATGTACGCAAGGCGTTGGTGATGAAGCTGGGTGAGAACATCTCCATCCGCCGTTTCGAGCGTTACGAGACTTCTACCGGCAAGCTGTCCAGCTACCTGCACGGCAGCAAGATCGGTGTGTTGATCGAGTACACCGGCGGCGACGAAGCGCTGGGTCGTGACCTGTCCATGCACATTGCGGCCTCCAAACCAAAATCCATCGATGCTTCCGGCGTGAATCCTGAAGATATTGCGACTGAACGTCGCATCGCCATTGAAAAAGCGCGTGAATCCGGCAAGCCGGAAACGATGCTGGAGAAGATCGCCGAAGGAACGGTACAGAAGTTCCTGAAGGAAGTGACGCTGATGGGTCAGGTATTCGTCAAGGCTGAAGATGGCAAGCAGACTATCGAGCAATTGCTGAAGAGCCGTGGCGCTGCAGTTAGCGCATTCCAGATGTTTGTGGTTGGCGAAGGTATCGAGAAGAAGGTCGAAGACTACGCAGCCGAAGTTGCGGCAACCATCGCTGCAGCTCAGGGTTAATTATCATGAGCGCGCCTGTTTATAAACGTATCCTGCTCAAGCTCTCCGGCGAGGCGCTGATGGGCGATGATAGCTATGGCATCAATCGTACGGTCATCGAGCGCATCGTCGCCGAGATTGCAGAAGTCGTGGCAATGGGCGTGCAAGTGGCGATTGTGATTGGCGGCGGCAATATCTTCCGTGGCGTGGCTCCGGCTGCAGCGGGGATGGATAGGGCAACTGCCGATTACATGGGAATGCTGGCCACGGTGATGAACTCAATGGCGTTGCAGGACGCAATGACGCGCGCCGGTACCGAGTGTCGTGTCCAGTCTGCCCTGAATCTGGAGCAGGTCGCCGAGCCGTTCATTCGCGGCAAGGCATTGCGTTATTTGGAAGAAGGTAAGGTAGTGATTTTCGCGGCAGGCATCGGCAGCCCGTTTTTCACTACCGACACCGCCGCCGCATTGCGCGGGGTGGAGATGTGCGCCGAGGTGGTCATCAAGGCTACCAAGGTGGATGGAATTTATACCGCAGATCCCAAAAAGGATCCGCACGCGGTTCGCTATCAAAGCCTGAGCTTTGATGAGGCGATCAGCAAGAATCTGCAGGTGATGGATGCGACAGCGCTGACGCTGTGCCGCGACCAGAAGCTGCCTATCATCGTATTCAGCATCTTCAAGCCGGGCGCGTTGAAACGTGTCTTGCTCGATCAGGGTGAGGGTACGTTGGTGCGCGTTGAGTAATCAGGCGCTGTTGCAAAAAAAATGCCCTGATAGTCGTCGTTTTCTGATAATTTTCGGGCTGTTACAGATTAGGAGAGATGCATGATTACTGAGATCAGAAAGTCTACCGAGCAAAGGATGGCCAAGTCGCTGGAGGCGCTGAAGGTGGATCTGACCAAGATCCGCACAGGCCGCGCCCATACCGGTCTGCTGGATCATGTGACGGTGGATTACTATGGTTCGCCGACACTGGTGAATCAGGTGGCCAATATCACGCTGATCGATGCGCGCACCATCGGTGTCCAGCCGTGGGAAAAGAACATGGTCGGCAAAGTTGAGCGCGCTATTCGCGATTCCGATTTGGGGCTGAATCCGGCAACCAACGGCGACATTATCCGTGTGCCTATGCCCATGCTGACCGAGGAACGTCGCCGTGATCTGATCAAGCTGGTCAAGTCCGAAGGCGAAAATGCCAAAGTTGCGGTACGTAATATTCGTCGTGATGCGAACAGTACACTCAAGGATCTGCTCAAGAAAAAAGAGATTTCCGAGGATGACGAGCGTCGCGTACAAGATGATATTCAGAAGCTGACTGATCGTTTTGTGGCTGAAATTGATCAGACGTTGAGCGTCAAAGAAACCGACCTGATGGCCGTCTGATGGCTCAACTTCCCAGCTCTACGCGTACTATCCCTGATATTGCGCGAGTGCCGCGCCATGTCGCCATCATCATGGATGGTAATGGGCGCTGGGCGAAAAAGCGTTTTCTGCCCCGCATCATGGGTCATCAACGCGGCGTCGAATCACTGCGTGAAACGGTGCGGGCTTGCCGCGATCTGGGTGTCGAGTATCTGACCGTATTCGCCTTCAGCAGCGAAAACTGGCGCAGGCCGGTAGATGAAGTCTCCTTTTTGATGTCGCTGTTCCTGAAGATGCTGGAACGCGAAGTCGCCAATCTTCACAAGAACAACATCCGTCTCAAGATCATCGGTGACCGCAGCCGTTTCGATGATGCCTTGCAGCGCACCATGCTGGAGGGGCAAAGGTTGACCGAGAATAATACCGGCATGACGCTGACCATTGCAGCCAACTACGGTGGGCGATGGGACATGATGAATGCGGTGCATCAGTTGCTCAGCGAACGTCCCGAATTGGCGACCACGTTCACCGAAGCGGATTTGCAACCCTATCTGTGTTTGAGTGAGGCGCCCGAGCCAGACTTGTTCATCCGTACCGGCGGTGAAAAGCGCATCAGCAATTTCATGCTGTGGCAATTGGCCTATGCAGAACTGTATTTTACCGATGCGCTATGGCCCGCTTTCGGACGCAAGGAGTTGGAGCAGGCCATCGAGTCTTATCAAGGTCGTGAGCGGCGTTTCGGTCGCACCAGCGAGCAACTGGTGGCGGGGCAGAGTCCGGAGCAGGCAAGCAAGGGGAGTGGCAATGCTTAAATCGCGGGTCATTACCGCCATCATTCTGCTGGTCATATTGCTGCTGGTGCTGTTCGTGTTGCCGACCGCCTGGTGGGTTGGCTTCGTGGTGGTGATGACCATGCAGGGTGCGTTGGAGTGGGCGAAATTGTCAAGGCTCTCCGGCAAGGGAAGTTACCTGTACGCCGGCCTGACATTGGCCATGCTGCTGGCGCTGGTGTGGTTCGACGCGAGCCACGACAAGGCATCGCAAACCGTGCCGCACCTGGTGGTGTATGGGTTTTCCGCGCTGCTCTGGTTCCTGGTCGTACCTACCTGGCTGATAGCTGGCTGGAAGCTTGAAAATCCCAAGGCGATGGGTTTGGTAGGCTGGATGGTGCTGATCCCCACCGCGCTGGCGATGATGGATCTGCACGCGATGTCGCCCAGTCCGTGGATATTGCTGCTGATCATGGGGCTGGTGTGGGTGGCCGACATAGGTGCATATTTCACCGGGCGCAAGTTTGGCAAACGCAAGCTCGCGCCGCGTATCAGTCCGGGCAAAACCATCGAGGGGGTTGCCGGAGCGATGTTTTTCGTCACTATCTATATCTGTTTGGTATGGGTTTTCGCACTCAACAACGGCGCGCGCGGCCTGCTGGCTATCCTGCTGTTCGCTTCCTGGTGGTGGGTGGCGCTGGCGGTGATAGGCGATCTGTTTGAATCTGCTATCAAACGGCAGGCGGGTGTCAAGGATAGCGGCACCCTGTTGCCGGGACACGGAGGCGTGCTGGACCGCATAGACGCGCTTACTTCGACATTGCCATTGGCAGCCATGGTCATTCTGCTTCAGTAATTATCCTGATTGAATATGCAATTTCTTACCGTATTGGGTTCTACCGGCAGTATTGGCACCAGCACGCTGGACGTGGTGGCGCGCCATCCTGACAAATATCGTGTGTTTGCGCTGACAGCCTACCGCCAGGTCGAGTTGATGTTCAGGCAATGCCTGCAATTCCAGCCTCGCTATGCCGTGTTGCTGGACGAATCGGCGGTGGTGCAACTGCGCGACCGGTTACGCGAGGCCGGTTCTGCCACCGAGGTGCTGAGCGGTGTGGACGCACTGGAACAGGTGAGTATCGCCCCCGAGGTAGATGCGGTGATGGCGGCTATCGTCGGTGCTGCAGGCTTGCGTCCGACGCTGGCGGCAGCCAAGGCCGGCAAGAAAATTTTGCTGGCAAACAAGGAAACGCTGGTGATGGCGGGCAATGTGTTCATGGAGGCGGTGCGCGCCAGTGGTTCGGCGCTGCTGCCGATAGACAGCGAACACAACGCAATCTTTCAGGCGCTGCCGCACGGCTATAACGGTGAACTGCATCGCTCCGGCGTGCGGCGCATTCTGCTTACCGCATCGGGCGGGCCGTTCCGTAACAAGTCGCTTGGCGAACTTGAAAATGTCACACCGGACGAGGCGTGCGCTCACCCCAACTGGGTGATGGGTCGCAAGATCTCGGTGGACTCGGCCAGCATGATGAACAAGGGGTTGGAAGTCATCGAGGCGCACTGGCTGTTCAATGCTGCTGCCGATGACATCCAGGTCGTGGTGCACCCGCAAAGCGTGATCCACTCAATGGTCGAGTATGTGGATGGCTCGGTGTTGGCGCAACTCGGCAACCCGGATATGCGCACGCCGATTGCCTACGGGCTGGCCTATCCCGAGCGCATTGAGTCCGGCGTTGGTTCGCTAGATCTGTTCAAAATTGCCCGGCTGGATTTCGTCGCTCCCGATTTTGAGCGCTTCCGTTGTCTGGCTTTGTCGTATCAGGCCTTGCGGGCTGCGGGTACAGCCCCTTCGGTGCTGAATGCCGCCAACGAGGTTGCGGTCGCAGCCTTCCTGAACAACGAAATCGCTTTCCTGGCTATTCCGCAAGTCATTGAATCCGTGCTGAACCGGCTTCCCGTGAATGTTGTCAATGGGCTGGATGACGTATTGCTGGCCGATAGCGAAGCGCGCAGGGTTGCTCTGCAGTTAATTCAGAACCTCAGGAAATGACCACGCTATTGGCTTTTGCCGGTGCGATTGCGCTACTGGTGGTATTTCACGAATACGGACATTACTGGGTCGCTCGTCGCTGCGGCGTGAAAGTGCTGCGCTTCTCTGTTGGTTTCGGCAAGGTTATCTATTCCAGGCGATTTGCCAACAGCGACACCGAATGGGTGATCTCGGCCATCCCTCTGGGTGGCTATGTGAAGATGCTGGACGAGCGCGAAGCGGAGGTTGCCCCCGAAGAGCTGGATATGGCGTTCAACCGCAAGCCGGTGTGGCAGCGCATGGCCATCGTGGTGGCCGGACCGATAGCCAATCTGCTGCTGGCTATGGTGCTGTACTGGGTATTGTTTATGCATGGTCAGCCTGGCTTGAAGCCCGTGGTGGGCGACGTGCCGCTGGGGTCGCCGGCAGCGCAGGCGCAGATGCAACTGGGTGAGACGATACTCGGCATCAATGGCGAGGCTACCCCGAGCTGGCAGGATTTCCGCTGGGAGCTGATGAAGCAGGCACTGGGGCAGGATGCCGATAGCCCGTCGCGCAAGGTGACAGTAGATGCTGAGACCGCAGCCGGCCAGCGCATCAGCCATACGCTGGATTTGGGTAGCCTGCAGCCACAAGATCTCGACGGCGAATTCCTCAATAAGCTGGGGTTGTTGCCTTACCAGCCCACCATCATGCCGGTGATAGGCAAGCTGGTTGAGGGAGGTGTGGCGCAGACTGCCGGGTTGCATGAGGATGACAGGATACTGCGCGCTGATGGCAAGAAAATGGAATCGTGGGAAGATCTGGTCAGCGTAGTACGCAGCCATCCGGCCCAAGCTGTGACCCTCGAAATCCGCCGTGGGGAACAGACCCTGAGTCTGGTTGTTGTGCCGCAGGCAGTTGACGAGACAGGGAGCAGGATAGGCAAGATTGGTGCCGGCCCCAAAGTGGACAGGGTGGCATGGCAGATGTTGCTGGTAGAGGTGAGTTATCCGCCCTTTGAAGCGTTAGGTAAGGCTGTCTACAAGACTTGGGATACGTCTACTCTCAGCCTGAAAATGCTGGGTAAAATGCTGCTTGGTCAAATCTCCGTGAAAAATTTGAGCGGCCCGATCACTATCGCCGATTACGCAGGCCAATCTGCGCAAATAGGCTGGGTAGCCTATCTCGGATTTCTCGCGTTAATCAGCGTGAGTCTGGGGGTGCTGAATTTGCTGCCGGTTCCCTTATTGGATGGTGGGCACTTGCTGTATTATGTCGCGGAATTGCTGAAGGGGAGTCCGGTCTCGGAGCAGGCGTGGGAGATCGGTCAGAGAATCGGCATTGCAATGCTGGGTACCTTGATGGTTTTTGCCATCTATAACGATATCAATCGCCTTATTTCAGGTTAGTAATAAATGAACAAGAAAAAGCTGGCAGCAATCATCTCATTGTTATTCATGTCGCCCGCCTGGGCGATCGAGCCTTTCACCGTCAAAGATATCCGTGTCGAGGGTATTCAGCGTACAGAGGCCGGCACGGTGTTCAGTTACCTGCCGGTCAAGGTCGGTGACACCATGAATGACGAACATGCGACCGAAGCGATTCGTGCGTTGTACAGCACAGGCTTCTTCAAGGACGTGCGACTTGAGGTCGAGCAGGGCGTGTTGATCGTGCTGGTGCGCGAGCGTCCCTCTATCGCCAGCATTCAGGTCAATGGGGTCAAGGATTTCTCCAAGGATCAGCTGAAGGACAACATGAAATATGCCGGTCTGGCGGAGGCGCGCATATTCGACAAGGGGGCGCTGGAAAAAGCGGTCCATAACCTGAAACAGCAATATGTGGCGCGCGGCAAGTATGGCGTGAAGGTCAAGACCAACGTGATCGAAATGGATCGCAATCGCGTCACTATCATGTTTGATGTGGTCGAGGGCGAAGTTTCCAAGATCAAACAGATCAATATCGTCGGTAACAAGGCCTATCCCGAGGATGAGTTGCAGGGCATGATGAAGCTCAGCACGCCAGACTGGCTGAGCTGGATCAGCAAGAACGACCAGTATTCCAAGCAGAAGCTGTCGGCCGATCTGGAGACGCTGCGCTCCTTCTACATGGATAAGGGCTATCTGGAATTCAATATTGATTCCACACAGATTTCCATTTCCCCCGACAAGAATGACATCTACATCACCGTCAACATTACCGAGGGTGAGAAATATACGATTTCCAAGGTGACACTGACCGGCAATACGCCTGTTCCCATGGAAGAATTGGATGCGTTGGTGCAGGTCAAGGCGGGCGATGACTTTTCTCGGCAGGCGCTGTCAGAAACCAGCAAGCTGGTCGGTGAGCGCTTGGCTTCCGAGGGCTATGCGTTTGCCAACGTCAATGCTGTTCCCGATGTGAACAAGGAAAAACATGAAGTGTCCTTCAACTTCATGGTTGATCCAGGACAGCGGGTCTATGTGAGGCACATCAATATTTCCGGCAACACCAAGACCCGCGACGAGGTTGTCCGCCGCGAGTTCCGTCAGGTCGAGGGTTCTTGGTTCGATGTCAAGAAGATCAAGCAATCCAAACGTCGTATTGATAGGCTGGGGTTCTTTTCCGAGGTCAATATCGAAACGCCAGCGGTGCAGGGTGCTGCCGACCAGATGGATATCAATGTCGCTGTTACCGAGAAATCAACCGGCAGTTTCTCGGTTGGCGCGGGCGTGAGCAGTGGCGAAGGCATCGTTCTGATGGGGGGCGTTAGCCAGTCTAACGTATTCGGCAGTGGTAATTACCTGTCTACCCAGCTTAATACCAGCAAGATTAACCAGAACATTTCCCTGTCCTACACCAATCCCTATTTCACGGATGAGGGGATGAGTCGCGGTTTCGATTTCTACAAGCGCAATACCAATGCGCTCAATTCGGTGCTGAGTCAATACAATTCCTCTACCAAAGGGTTGGGCATGCGTTTCGGCGTGCCTATCAATGAAGAGGAATACATCACTTATGGCCTGTCTATCGAAAAGTCCAATATCGGCCTGACGGCATTGAGTCCTTTGAGTTATGTCAACCATGTGAAAAACTTTGGCAACGTGAATACCACGGTGTTGGGTACAGCCGGTTGGACCCGTGATAGTCGAGACAGCGCGCTCTATACCACCGAGGGTACGGTGCAGCGCGCCTACGTGGAGATTGCGTTGCCAGTGATGGATATGCGCTATTACAAGTTGAACTATGAGCACCAATGGTTCTACCCAATCTCTTCTGACTTTACTCTGATGGTGAATGGTTTGGCGGGTGCTGCGGCCGGCTATTCCAACAAGCAAGTGCCTTTCTTCAAGAATTTCTATGGTGGCGGTGTTGGTTCGGTGCGCGGTTACGAACTTAATTCCTTGGGGCCGCGTGACTTGAACAATCTGTCGCTGGGTGGTTTGCGCCGTTTTGCAGGAAGCATCGAAGTCATGACACCTATGCCCGGCATCAAGGATAAATCAGTACGTATAAGCGGCTTTATTGACGGCGGTGCGGTGTATGGACCTGGTGATCTGGCTGGCACCGCCGGGATGCGTTATTCCGCAGGTGTAGCGGCGACTTGGCTGTCTCCGATGGGGCCGTTGAAGTTTAGTTATGGCATGCCTTTGAACAAACAACCTCAGGATAAGCTACAGGCATTCCAGTTCACCATGGGTTCGATGTTTTAATAGTACCGGCAGTTGCCGCGAGTCGTTCGGCTTGCGATTGATTTGCTGCGTGGGGGAAGTTTGATGAATACGAAGTTGATGGTATCGCTGTTTTTTGGCGCAATACTGGGGGCAGGAAATACGCTTGCCGGTGATTTCAAGGTGGGCGTGGTTGATACCGAGCGCATCCTGCATGAATCCGCTCCAGCGATGAAGGCTGCGCAGAAGATTGAGAAGGATTTTTCCGCGCGCGACCAAGAAATCAAGAAAACAATGAAACAAGTCAAGGAGTTGCAGGATTATCTTGATAAGATGACTGTGGGTTCCAGCGAGACGGATCGTCGCAACAAGGAACGCGAATTGAACGCGCTCAACGTCAATCTGCAGCGCTTGCAGCGAGAATTCCGTGAAGACCTGAATCTGCGCAAGAACGAGGAGCTCGCCGTAGTACTGGAAAAGGCCAACAAGGCGATTCAGGCTATTGCTGAAGCCGAGAAATATGACCTGATCCTGCAGGAAGCAGTCTATCGCAATCCGCGCATAGACATCACCGATAAGGTGATCAAGAGCCTGGCATCCGACAAGTAAGCCGAAAACGGGAAGCATTTTCATACATATGGCCCTGTCTTTTACATTGGCTGAGATCGCGGCCCGGCTGGGCGGCGAGGTGCGCGGAGACGGCACGGTCCGCATTTGCGGCATCGGCACGCTGGAACATGCACGGCCCGACCAGATCAGTTTTCTGACCAACAGCAAGTACCGTTCGCAACTGGCCGGCACGCAAGCTGGGGCGTTGATACTGGGCGAGCCGGATGCCGAGGCGACCAGCCTGCCGCGCCTCATCGTCAGGAATCCCTATGCCTGTTTCGCCAGGGTGTCTGCACTGTTGAATCCCTTGCCTGAAGCCGCCCCCGGCATCCACCCCGCAGCGGTGGTGGCTGACAGCGCGCGGGTTGATGCGACTGCCAGCATCGCTGCCACGGCGGTGGTGGGCGCGGGTGCTGTGATCGGCGCACATTCGGTGATCGGCGAGGGCTGTTCGATCGGCGAGAACGTGGTGATAGGCCGCAATGCGCGCCTCTATCCGCGCGTGGTGGTGTATCACGACTGCGTGATTGGCGACAATCTGATTGCGCATTCCGGCGTGGTGATCGGTTCGGACGGCTTCGGCATCGCGATGGACGAAGGCCGCTGGATCAAGATCCAGCAGATCGGCCGCGTGGTGATCGGCAACGATGTCGAGATCGGCGCGAACACCACGATAGACCGGGGCGCGCTGGACGACACGGTGATCGAGGACGGCGTGAAGCTGGACAACCAGATCCAGATCGCCCACAACGTGCGCATCGGCGCGCATACCGCAATCGCCGGCTGCGTCGGCATCGCCGGCAGCGCCACCATCGGCAAGTATTGCCAGATCGGCGGCAGCGCCGGC
Source organism: Gallionella sp. (assembly GCA_028687575.1). GTDB lineage: Bacteria > Pseudomonadota > Gammaproteobacteria > Burkholderiales > Gallionellaceae > Gallionella. The sequence goes on from JAQTZW010000001.1 coordinate 282,607, forward strand.
ATCCTGGGCCATTTGCAGATCGCCGATCATACGGTGATCTCGTCGTTCACACTGATCAACAAGTCCATCCGTGAGCCGGGCAACTACACGGCTATCTATCCGTTCTCGGCGATGGACGACTGGCGCAGGAACGCCGTGCATCTGCGCCATCTGGACGAGATGGCGCGCCGTCTGAAACATCTGGAAAAAGAATTGCAATCGTTGAAACAAGAACCGTCAAAAGGTGAGAACACATGAGTATTCAAATGGATATCCACGCAATCCTGGAAAGTCTGCCGCATCGTTACCCGTTTCTGCTGGTGGATCGCGTGCTGGAACTGGAACCGGGCAAGAGCATCGTTGCGCTGAAGAACGTCACCATCAATGAACCGTTCTTCCCCGGCCATTACCCGCATCATCCGGTGATGCCGGGCGTGCTGATCATCGAGGCGATGGCCCAGGTGGCGGCGTTGCTGTCGTTCCAGAGCATGGAACAGAAGCCCGACGAGAAGACCGTGTATTACTTCGCCGGCATAGACGGCGCGCGTTTCAAGCGCCCGGTATCGCCCGGCGATCAGTTGATCTTCAAGGTGGAACTGGTGCGCAGCATGCGCGGGCTTTATAAGTTCAAGGCCATCGCCGAAGTGGACGGACAATTGACCGCCGAGGCCGAATTGATGTGCACCGTGAAAACGGTGGCCTGATGATACATCCGACCGCCATCGTCCACCCGAACGCGACGCTCGCCTCCGATGTCGAGGTGGGCGCGTATTCCATCATCGGCGAACATGTCGAGATCGGCGCCGGCACGGTGATCGGGCCGCATGTGGTCATCAACGGGCACACGCGTATCGGTCAGCACAACCGCATTTTCCAGTTCTGTTCGCTGGGCGAGATCCCGCAGGACAAGAAATACGCCGGCGAACCGACCCGGCTTGAGATCGGCGACCACAACACCATCCGCGAATTCTGCACCTTCAATCTGGGCACGGCGCAGGATGTCGGCGTGACCCGGCTCGGCAACCACAACTGGATCATGGCTTATGTCCATTTGGCACACGATTGTCAGATCGGCAACAACACCATTTTCGCCAACAACTCGCAATTGGCCGGACATGTCACGGTGGGCGACTACGCGATATTGGGCGGCTTCACCGTGGTGCACCAGTTCGTCCGCATCGGCGCGCACATCATCACCGGCATGGGGACCATTTTGTTTCAGGATGTGCCACCTTATGTGCTGGCATCCGGTAATCCTTGTGCGCCGCACGGCATCAACAGCGAGGGATTGAAGCGTCGCGGTTTTTCCTCTGCATCCATCATGGCGATCAAGCGCGCCTACAAAACGTTGTACCGCTCCGGCCTCAGTCTGGACGAGGCGCGGCAGGCCATCCAGTTGCAAGTGGCTGAACACGCCGAATTGCAACCCCTGGTTGAGTTTCTTGCCGGTGCTGAACGCGGCGTCGTTCGTTAATCGGGTAATTTCATGTCGCAGCAAAAAATCATTATCGGCATCGTCGCGGGCGAAGCATCGGGCGACCTGCTCGGCAGCCACCTGATTGAGGCTTTGAAACAGTCGCGTCCGGATATCGAGTTTGTCGGAATCGGCGGGCCGAAGATGCAGTCGGCTGGTATGCAAGTGCTGTTTCCGATGGAGAAACTGGCAGTGATGGGCTACGTCGAAGTGTTGCGCCATTACCGCGAGATAGTTGGTATCCGCAGCAAACTGCGGTCGTACCTGTTGGACGTGCGACCGGTGATGTTCATTGGCATAGACGCGCCGGATTTCAATCTTGATCTGGAACTGGCGCTCAAGCAGCAGGGCATCCCCACCATCCATTACGTCAGCCCATCCATCTGGGCGTGGCGCGGCGAACGCATCAACAAGATCAAGCGGGCGGTGACGCACATGCTGGCGTTGTTCCCGCATGAGCCGAAGCTCTACGAAGAGGCGGGCGTGCCGGTCAGTTATGTCGGTCATCCGCTGGCCGACATCCTGCCTGAGCAGCCCAAGCGTGCGGAAGTCCGCGAGCGCATGCGCATTCCGTTGCAAGTCCCGCTGTTCGCCATGCTGCCCGGCAGCCGCCGCAACGAGGTCGCCATGTTGGCGCGGACTTACATTGAAACGATCAAGCTGATTCTGCAGCAATTGCCCGATGCACGCTTTCTGGTGCCGTTGGCCAGCCGCGAGACACGGGCCATCTTTGAGCAGGCGATCTTCGATGCCGATGCCCATGAATTGCCGATGTCGCTGCTGTTTGGCCACGCACACGACGCAATCACCGCCGCCGATGCAGTGCTGGTGGCGTCCGGCACGGCGACGCTGGAATGCGCCTTGCTGAAACGCCCGATGGTCATCACCTATCGCCTGCCCAAACTCACCTGGTGGATGATGAAGCGCAAGAGCTATCTGCCTTACTTCGGTCTGCCGAACATTTTGTGTGGGCGCTTCGTCGTGCCGGAGTTGATACAGGACGATGCGCTGCCAGAAAATCTGGCGCAGGCGTTGCTCAACCAGTATCACGACAAGGATTACGTCGAAGCGCTGGAGCAGACCTTCACCGAGCTGCACCACACCCTGCGCCAGGGCACGGCACAAAAGGCCGCCAGCGCCGTGCTGCAATACCTGCCGGCGGCCTGATGCCGTTGTTCGGTGACGGCGCATTGGCAGTGTCCGGGCAGGGCGGCATCCTGATCTGCGGCGTGGATGAGGCGGGACGCGGTCCATTGGCGGGCCCGGTGAGTGCCGCCGCAGTGATCCTCGATGAAGCCCACCCGATTCCGGGTTTGAACGATTCCAAGAAATTGAGCGAACGGCAGCGTGAATTGCTGGCACCGCTGATCCGCGAGCGCGCGCTGGCTTGGGCGGTGGCCTGGGCAAGTGTCGAGGAGATAGACGCGCTCAACATCCTGCAAGCCACGCTGCTGGCGATGCGGCGCGCCGTGCAGGCGTTGCCGGTCAGCCCACAGCAGGTGCTGGTGGACGGGCTGTATTGCCCGCAGACTGGCATCCCCAGTCAGGCCATCGTCAAGGGCGACAGCAAGGTCGCCGCCATTTCTGCCGCTTCGATACTGGCTAAAACCGCACGTGATGAACTGATGCTGCAATTGCATCAGCAGTACCCCGTCTACGCTTTCGACGTTCACAAGGGGTATCCTACTGCCGCCCATCTGGCCGCGTTGCGAGCGCATGGCGCAAGCCCGGTGCATCGCAGGAGTTTCAGGCCGGTGCGCGAACTGCTGACACGTACGGGGCCAGCCTGAAGCTTGTCAGCGCCATTTGTTGATCTCTGAATCACTTTATTGGGGTGGTTTTTGCTGGATGGGCTAATTTTTCGAGCCAGTGTGCCGTAAACTCCGACGTAGAGAAAAGTTATCCACTCGGAGTCCTCATCATCTTGGTAAACGTGTCTGCGCAGGGCTTGAATGTGCTGCTCGGTGGCAAGCCCCCCGAAATGGAATATGTCCAGTTTCACAAGCTTTCTGCGCTTGTGATAGATGACATCAGTTCGATGCGCCATGCGATACGTGCGCAATTGCAGTCCATAGGCATGAATCAGGTAAGTGTCGCGACCAATGCGGACGAAGCGCTCGAGAAGATAAAGACGAGCAATTTTGACCTTATTCTGTGCGACTACAACTTGAACAAGGTCAGTTCCGGCCAGCATTTCCTCGAATATCTGCGCACCGAGAAGTTGCTTGATGCGACTTCCATTTTTGTCATGCTCACCGCCGAAGCGGAATACAGCTTTGTGGCTAACGCGGTGGAATTTGCGCCCGATGACTACCTGCTAAAGCCCTGCTCGGAAAACAAACTGCGCTCGCGGCTAGTGCGGCTGATAGATCGGCGTGCTTTTCTGATGCCGGCGCTGCTCGCTTTGAACGAACGGAAATTCGAACAGGTCATTGCCATCTGCGACAAATTGTTAACCCTGTCGCCGGATGAACGGCGCAGGATGGATGTCCTCAAGCGCAAGGCGGAAGCGCAGTTCGTACTCGGTCAATATGCCGAGGTGCTTGAGACTTACGCACAGGCCGCTGCTACCCGAAGCGATGTGCCATGGGTTGCCTTGGGGGCGGCGCGCGCACATTTCGAGCTGAAGAAATATGCAGAGGTGGCGGATCGGGCGGCCATCCTCATCGAAAAACATCCGAATTATGTCGCCGCATATGAATTGCTTGCAAATGCACGGCTAGAGATGGATGAGGAAGAGGCGGCCTACGAGTTGCTGCAACGCTCATCAGACATTCTGCCCAGCGCTAAACGTTTCCGCTCGGTAGCGCAGTCGGCCTATTTGTTGGGCAAGCTGGAAGAGGCCAAGTCGAATGCGGAAGCCGCCATCCGTTTGTCGAACGGCTCCATGGTCGAGCGATCGGGCGACTACTTGTCCTTGTCGCAAGCCCAGGTGGACATGGGTGATCATGCGGCAGCCATCCAGACGCTGGAAAAGAATGCCAGAAAATATGGTGAAGAAGGCATCTATGGAGTGGCGAAGTGCGCCATCCTTGCGCAAGCCTATGTCGCTTCGGGGGATAAGGAGCGCGGCAGCAAACTGATGGCGCGCGCGGTGTCGCTGATGGGTGCCCGAAAAAACAGTTTTGTGATGACGGTGATGGGCAAGGCCGCACTGAAGGTTGGCGATGTGGCGCTGGGTTTGAAACTGTTGACGCAATCGGTGCAGTTTAGCGGCAAATCCGAGAAGCGCATTGCGCGACATGTCAGGAAATCCATGCTGGATACCGGTCATCAGGACAAGGTCGAAGATGTGATAGATGGCGGCAGGAAACGCATTCTGCTGCTGGTCGAAGAGGCAACGCGGCTGATGCGCAGCGCGCATTTTTCCGAAGCGCATGAAAAATTATTGAGCGCACTGGACATCCATTCCGAGAATCTTGAAGCCTTGCTGTCTGCCGCGCAACTGCACTTGTTGTGGCTGAAACAGGGCGGGCTGGATGCCGAAGTTCTGGCGCGCACCAAGTTGTATCTATCCACGCTGGATAGATTGTTGCCTAGCAATCAGAAGGTTATGAACTTTTATCGTTATTTCAACGAGATAGTGGGGGCGTAAATGGAGCGGGTATTGTCGGCACTGGTAATACACGACATCAAGAACGCGTTGGCGTTGCTTGAAATAGACCTCGAACAACTGAATCATCACGCCGACATTCCCCCCGAGGGGCGGCACGCCTATCACCGTTGCATCGAATTGAAGAATCGCCTGGTAAGCTTCCTGACGCTCTACAAACATGAGCAGTCGGGACTGCAACCGGTCGCGGTCGAAGTGAGTCTGGCGGAGTTCGTCGAAGATCTGGTGGGCAACAGTAGCTCTGCGATGATGTCGGAAAGTCATCATGGTCACCCGATTACGGTGCGCGCAGCCACCGAGCGGATGAGTCCGGAAGGCGGGTTCGCCCAGTTTGATGAAAATTTACTCGAACTGGCTCTGGAGTCAGCGATCAATAATGCGGTACGCTACGCGCACCACACTGTCGAGGTCTGGTTCGAGCAAAGCGGTGATAAGGTCGTATTCAGGGTGGCGGACGACGGGGTAGGCGTGGGCTTGGTGGATGAAAGGATGCAGCGCAAGACCGCTGACACATCCGCCTCTACCGGTTTGGGGCTGGCACTGTGCAAGGCCGTGGCCGATGCGCATGGTTCCGGGGCAGTTTCGCTGGAAAACGTACAAGGTGGCGGGACGTTGTTTTCGATGACTTTGTGCAACGCAAGTTGATATTTGAGCGGGGGGTAGCATGCTGGTGACATTCAAGACAGATTTTCATGCCAACATCCTGATGTTCGGCGACGACGCGCGCGCCATGCTGAAAGTCATCGGACACAGCGGCACGATCCCCAGTGCGATATTGGCGGAGGATGTGCCGGCTGCGCGTGACCGCTTGGTGGCAGCGGTCGAGGCGCAAAAAGCTGTTACTGCCGTCCAGGAGAAGGACACCCATGCGGTAAGTTTCATCAATCGCGCGCGGCCATTGATTGAACTTTTCGATGACGCGGTCAAAAAAAGCAGCAATGTGATGTGGGAATAGGGGGGGTCATGAAAAATATGGAACAACTGGAACTGGATGCCCATCGCGACGAGTTGGTGGCCGACTTGTCCGAGCTTTTCGAAAAATACCGCACTATCTTCGGTTGGGATATTCCCGAAATTAATCAGCCGGCGGCTGACAAACTGATCCTGGCGGCGATGCACAAAGCGCTTGACGAGATCGCCGGTCAGGTCTGACCGGCCGCTCATCAAAAAAGCCTCGTCTTGGACGAGGCTTTTTTGATGACTAAGCGCGCGTACTGCGGGCGTCAGGCTTCGGTGCAACCCAGTGAGGTGGTGTTGAATCCGCCGTCCACATAGGTGATTTCGCCGGTGATGCCGCTGGCCAGATCGCTGCACAGGAAGGCGGCAGCGTTGCCGACCTCCTCCGATGTCACATTGCGCTTCAGAGGCGCGTTCTTTTCGTTGTAGGTCAACAGTTTGGAAAAGTCAGCGATGCCGGCGGCGGCCAGCGTGCGGATCGGCCCGGCGGAGATGGCGTTGGCGCGGATGCCTTTGGCACCCAGATTCATCGCGAGATAGCGCACGCTGGCTTCCAGACTGGCCTTGGCCAGCCCCATTACGTTGTAATGCGGCATGGTGCGTATCGCGCCCAGATAGCTCAACGTCAGGATGGCGGCTTTGCGGCCTTCCATCATCGGCAGCGCAGCCTTGGCCATGGCGGGAAAGCTGTAGGCGCTGATGTCGTGGGCGATACGGAACGCTTCGCGGCTGAAACCGTCGAGGAATTCGCCGTCCAGCGCTTCACGCGGTGCGTAAGCGATGGCATGTATAAAACCGTCGAAACCGTCCCAGTGCTGGTTTAAGTCAACAAACAACTGATTGATGCTGTCATCGGAGGCAGCATCGCATTCGAATACCAGTTCGCTGTCGAACTGCTTGGCGAGCTCGGTCACGCGGTCGCGTACGCGCTCACCCTGGTAGGTGAACGCTAGTTCGGCACCTTCGCGGTGCATCGCCTGTGCACAGCCGTAAGCGATGGAGCGGTTGCTGATCATGCCGGTAATCAGGAAGCGTTTGTTGGCCAGAAATCCCATGTTTATCCTCTTGCTGCGGTGAATTATTGGTCAAAATCGGCGCGATTATAATGCAATTGATTGCTGTGCATGGGTTTGGCTCTATCGTATATAATCGTCCGCTGTTCAATTTCAGGTTCACCTCCATGCTGGAAGTCAGCAATCTTGCCTGTAGCCGTGGCGATCATCGTTTGTTTTCGGGTTTAAGCTTTACGCTGCAGCCGGGTCAAATCATGCAGATTCAGGGCAAGAACGGTAGTGGCAAGACTAGTCTGTTGCGCACCCTGTGCGGTTTCATCCTGCAGGATGAGGGGGTGATCGCATGGGGTGGCACGGATGTGCGCGAACTGGGCGAGGAATATTTCGCGCAGATGATGTACCTCGGTCATCTGAATGCCATCAAGGATGAATTGAGTGCGCTGGAGAACCTGCACATTTCGGCGGGATTGTCGGGTGATAGTTTGAGTGAGAAGGATGCCCTCGCCGCGTTGCGCCGCTTGGGCTTGCGAGGCCGCGAAAATCTGCCTGCCAAGGTGCTGTCACAGGGGCAGCGGAGGCGTGTTGCGCTGGCGCGCATGCTGGTCAGCGAGGCGAAATTGTGGATACTCGATGAACCTTTGGCGGCACTTGATGTCGGAGCCGTGGCGCTGATACAGGAGCTGATTGCTGAACATCTGGCCAGACAAGGCATGGTAATCTTCACGACCCATCAACCGCTGGAAGTGGCGGGCATGGAAATGCGCAGTTTGTCACTGTCGTGAGGTGGATGCTGATATGAAGAAATTATCGCTATTCTCCCTGTTGGTGTTGGTTGTGCGCCGCGACTTGGTGTTGGCGATGCGCTGTCGCACGGATGTGTTGACGACGCTGGTATTCTTTGTGATGGTGGTGAGCTTGTTCCCGCTGGGTGTGGGCCCTGAGGCCGATATGTTGCGCAAGATCGCGCCGGGCGTGTTGTGGGTGGCGGCGCTGTTGTCGTCCATGTTGTCGCTGGGCAGACTGTTCGCCGCAGATCATCAGGATGGCACGCTGGAACAGATGTTGCTTGTGCCGCAGTCACTTGCGGTGCTGGTGCTGGGCAAGATGGTGTCGCACTGGATGGTGTCCGGCTTGCCGCTGGTGTTGCTGGCACCGGTGCTGGGCTTGCAGTTTGATATGTCGGTCGAAGCGATCGGTGTGTTGATGCTGGGTCTGCTGCTGGGTACGCCGATACTCAGTATGCTGGGTGCGATTGGCGCGGCGCTGACATTGGGTTTGCGGGGTGGCGGCGTGTTGCTGTCCCTGCTGGTGTTGCCGCTATGTATCCCGGTGCTTATTTTCGGCACGGGTGCGGTAGGTGCAGTGACCGCGAGTTTGTCGTATTCGTCCCATTTGTCGTTGATGGGCGCGATGTTTGTGTTGGCTTTGACTTTCACCCCCTGGGTGACTGCGCAGGCGTTACGTATTTCAATGGAGTAGAACTTTGGCAATAAACTGGTTTAAGTATTCTGCGCCGACGACCTTCTACGGGTTGGCTGGCAAATTGGTTCCCTGGTTCGCCGTTGCCTCTGCCGCACTGTTCGCAGTGGGGTTGTACATCGGTTTTGCCGTCGCACCCATGGATGCGACGCAGGGCGAGTTCTATCGCATCATCTTCATTCATGTGCCGGCATCCATCCTGTCCATGTTCCTTTATCTGATCATGGCCGGTTATGCGGCGCTCGGTCTCATCTTCAATACCCGCTTGTCCGCGATGATGGCCAGTGCCATGGCGCCGACCGGCGCATTGTTTGCCTTCATCTCGCTGTGGACTGGGGCGTTGTGGGGCAAGCCGATGTGGGGTGCGTGGTGGGTGTGGGATGCGCGCATGACTTCCGAGCTGATTCTGTTGTTCCTCTATCTGGGCTTCATCGCGCTGCATTCCTCGATAGACGATCCGCGCCGCGCTGATCGTGCTGCTGCCTTGCTGGCCATCGTCGGCTCGGTCAATGTGCCCATCATCTACTTCTCGGTGAAATGGTGGAACACCCTGCATCAGGGTTCGACCATCAAGTTCAGCGGCACGTCCATGCACATTGCCATGCAGCAGGCCATGTTCACCATGCTGGCCGCCTGCTGGCTGTATGCCATCGCGGTCACGCTTGCAAGGGTGCGCAGCATCATTCTGGAGCGCGAGAAGCAAACAAAATGGGTATCCGAATTGCCGGAAGTGGCACAAGGGGAGGGTAAGCAATGAGCCTCGATATCTGGATGAGAGAGAATCCGCTGACCTATGTGTGGATAGGTTCCTACGCGGTGGCGTTTTTGGTATTCGCGGTGGAAATCGTGATGGTCAAGCATAAGCGCAAGATTACTTTGCAGCAGGTGCGCCTGATGCATGACGTCGAACAAGTAGAACAGGAGTAAGGATGAAGCCGCGTCAGAAGAGATTTGTTTACATCATCGTTGCGGTTGCCGCGATTGGCTTGGCTGTCGGTCTGGTGCTCAATGCCCTGAAAGACAACGTCAGCCTGTATTTCACGCCGACCCAGGTATACAACAAAGAGGCGCCTGAAGGTCGCAGCTTCCGTATCGGCGGACTGGTCGAGGCGGGTAGCGTCAAACGCGAGGCCGACGGGCTGACCGTGCATTTCGCGATCACTGACCTGCACAAGAGTTTGCCGGTGGTTTACAAGGGCATCCTGCCAGACCTTTTCAAGGAAGGTAAGGGCGTGGTCGCACAGGGCAAGATCGAGGCAGATGGCTTGATGCATGCCTCCGAAGTGCTGGCCAAGCACGATGAAAACTACATGCCGCCCGAAGCCAAGGATGCGCTGGACAAGGCTGCCGCTGCCAATGCCGCCGCAACGGGTGCGGCATCTTCCGTCGGTGCAGCCTCCGCCGTGCCTGTAGCACAATGATTGAGCAGTATTAAGCCGCAAGCCAATACAACGAAAGTCTATACATGATTCCAGAGCTAGGTCTATTTTCACTCATCATCGCGCTGTGTCTGGCGATTATCCTGGGCGTGTTGCCGATATTGGGCGCAGCCCGCAACAATGCGGTATTCATGGGGGTTGCCCGCCCGCTCGCTTACGGGCAATTGTTGATGATAGCGCTGGCCTTCGCCGCATTGGCCTACGCCTTCCTGCACAACGACTTCTCGGTGTTGTATGTCGCGGAGCATTCCAATTCTCAGCTGCCCTCCATCTACCGTTTCTCTGCAATCTGGGGTGGTCACGAGGGTTCCTTGCTGTTGTGGACGCTGTTGCTGGCAGTCTGGACGGCTGCCGTGGCGACTTTCAGCAAGCATTTGCCAGACGAAATGGTGGCGCGTGTACTGGGTGTGATGGGACTGATCTCGGTCGGCTTCATCCTGTTCATGCTGCTGACTTCCTGCCCGTTCGACCGCCTGCTGCCGGCTGCCGCCGATGGCCGGGACTTGAATCCGCTGCTACAGGATCCGGGCTTGGTGATCCATCCGCCGATGTTGTATATGGGCTATGTCGGCTTCTCGGTGGCTTTCGCATTCGCCATTTCAGCGCTGCTGGGCGGTAAGCTGGATGCGACCTGGGCGCGCTGGTCGCGTCCCTGGACGACGGTCGCGTGGGTATTCATGACCTGCGGTATCGCGCTGGGCAGCGGCTGGGCGTATTACGAACTGGGTTGGGGCGGCTGGTGGTTCTGGGATCCGGTCGAGAACGCTTCGTTCATGCCGTGGTTGCTCGGTACCGCGCTGATCCATTCGCTGGCAGTGACCGAGAAACGTGGCGCGTTCAAGAGCTGGACGGTGCTGCTGGCGATCGCCGCGTTCTCGCTCTCGCTGCTGGGCACCTTCCTGGTGCGTTCCGGCGTGCTGACTTCGGTGCACTCGTTCGCCGCAGATCCCAAGCGCGGTATCTTCATCCTGAGTTTCCTGGTGCTGGTGGTCGGCGCCTCGCTGTTGTTGTTTGCCTGGCGCGCGCCCAAGGTGGGGCTGGGCGGTAAGTTCGACGCAATCTCTCGTGAATCGCTGCTACTGTCCAACAACGTATTGTTGTCGGTAGCTTCCGCTTCGGTGTTCATCGGCACGCTCTATCCGCTGTTCATGGATGCGCTGGGTTACGGCAAGTTGTCGGTCGGTGCGCCGTATTTTCAGGCGGTGTTCGTGCCGCTGATGATTCCCATGGTGTTCATGATGGGTCTGGGGCCGCTGGCGCGCTGGAAGAAGATGGCCGTGCCAGACTTGGTGCAACGGGTGAAATGGGGCTTTGCAGCGGCGCTGGTGTTGGCGCTGGTGCTGCCACTGGTGATGGGTAAGATGCTGGTGCTGGAATCGAACAAATGGTCGCCGATGATTGCGCTCGGTCTGTTGATGGCATTCTGGGTGATTGCCTCGCTGTTTATCAGCCTGCGCCAGCGCCTGTCCGGCGAGGGCAGTTTCATGCTGCGCGTCAGTAAACAGAGTCTGAGTTATTACGGCATGCAACTGGCACATCTGGGCGTGGCAGTCTTTATCATCGGTGTGACGATGGTGAAAGGGTATGAGACCGAGCGGGACGTGCGCATGAACGTCGGCGACACGGTGATGGCTGGCGGTTATGAGTTCCGTTTCGATGGTGTGACCGAGAGCGAAGGCCCGAACTATGTGGCGGGCGTAGGTCATGTGACCATCAGTCAGGACGGCAAGGTGGTCAGTGAGCTGAACCCCGAAAAGCGCCAGTACAACGTGTCCGGCATGCCGTTGACTGAGGCTGCCATCCAGCCCGGACTGTTCCGCGACTTGTATGTGTCGCTGGGCGAGCCTATCCCGGAATCGGAAGGTGCCTGGGCGGTGCGCGTCTACATCAAGCCTTTTGTGGACTGGATTTGGGCGGGCTGTTTGCTGATGGGACTGGGCGGCATCCTCGCGATCAGCGACCGCCGTTACCGTATCCACCGCAAGGCTGCTGAGCAAAAGTCAGTTGCCGGTTCGTCGGATTCATCCTCCGTGGTCTACAACACTCCCCAGGAGCAAGCATCATGATGCGTTTCATCCTTCCATTCCTGTTGTTTGCGATTCTGGCAGGCTTTTTGTTCAAGGGGTTGTCCAACGTCAACAACAATCTGGAGCAGGGTAAAGACCCGCGCGAGATCGCTTCGCCGCTGGTGGACAAGGCTGCCCCGGACTTTTCGCTGCCGTTGTTGCACACCCCGGACAAAAAGTTCGCCCCCGGCGAGCTGAAGGGCCAGGTCTGGCTGCTCAACGTCTGGGCTTCCTGGTGCGGTGCCTGCAAGGACGAGCATCCGGTGCTGATGGAGTTGTCCAAGCAGAATCTCCTGCCTATCGTCGGCGTGGACTACAAGGACAAGCGTGAAGATGGTGAAGCGGTGCTGAGCAAAGTGGGCGACCCCTACACGCTGGTGATCGCCGATGCTGACGGCAAGGCGTTCTTCAATTATGGCGTGTATGGCGTGCCTGAGAGCTATCTGATAGACAAGCAGGGCATCATCCGTTACAAGCTGACCGGTGCCATCAATGCGCAGAACTGGAGCGAGAAGTTATTGCCACTGATCAAGGAGTTGCAGGCTAAATGAGATATTTCTACATCCTGTTAATGTGTCTGTTGCCGGCATTTGCCCACGCCGGTCAGGCCAAGGACATCGCCGACGATCCGGTGCTGGAAGCACGCATGATCAAACTGGCCGAGAAGGTGCGCTGTCTGGTGTGCCAGAGTGAGCCGGTGTCCACTTCCCATTCCGACTGGTCCAACGACGTGCGTGCCATCATGCGCGACAAGATGAAGGCCGGTGCGACCGACCAGGAGATCATGGACATGCTGGTCGAGCGTTTCGGCAAATCAGTGCTGTTCGATCCACCGGTGGACAAGGAGACTATGCCGCTGTGGGCCGCGCCGTTTGCATTGTTGCTGATAGGCGGTGCGCTGCTGGTTTACCAACTAAGGAAGCGTCGCGGTCTGGTGGCCGAGGCCGAGCTCTCCGCACAGGATGCCGCACGTGCGGCGCTGCTGCTGGACGAATCCGCATCAAATCAAGAGAAAGATACCAACGCATGACTTCATTCTGGATGCTGAGCGCGCTGCTGGTGCTGGCAGCGCTGCCATTCGTGGCATGGCCGCTGTTGTGCAAGACGGCTAAGAACAACGATGTGCTGCGCGATGCGGCCAACCTGGAAATCCTGCGCGACCAGGCAGCCGAACTCGATAAAGACCTGAACAACAGTTTGTTGACCCAGGATGCCTATGATCAGGGCAAGCGCGAATTGCAGGTACGTTTGCTGGACGAGGTTAAATCCACTGATAAGCCACAGCTTGAGGCGCGCAACCCAGCCAAGGTGCTGGCAGTAGTATTGATGGCATTGATTCCGCTGGTCAGTGGGGGGCTGTATCTGAAATTGGGTAACAGCAAGGCTTTACTGCCAGTCTCACAGCAGGGCGTGTCCGCCGAGGGCTTCGGCGTGCTACGTTCGGAAGCAGCGTTGCAGGAGCTGGAAGCGAAGATGCAAAAGTTCCACGACGACCCCAACGGTTGGGCGGTGCTGGCGCGTTCCTATAGCGAGTTGCAGCGTTACGACGACGCGGTGCGTGCCTACGGCGAATTGGTCAAGCTGGTGCCCAACGAGGCGCAGATCTGGACCAATTATGCCGACGCGATGGCGATGAAGAACGGCCAGTCGCTGCTGGGCGAGCCGACCAAGTTCCTTGCCAAGGCGCTGGAACTTGAGCCTGAGAACACCACCGCGCTGGCGCTGGCTGGTTCGGCGGGCATGGAGCGCGGCGATTATGTCGCTGCGGTTACCTACTGGCAGAAACTGCTTACCCTGTTGCCGGCGGATTATCCTGAAATCAACATGGTGCGCGACGGCATCAAGCAGGCGCGCCAGTTCCTGGCCATGCAGCCGGGCGGCAAGGAGCAGTTGGCCAAGCTCCCTGAACTTGCAGAACCCGCGAAACCGGCTGCCGATGCGGCCAAGGCGATCACCGGCAAGGTGACGTTGAGCGCAGCGCTGAAAGCCAAGGCATCGCCCGACGATTTCGTGTTCATCCTGGCGCGCGCGGCAGAAGGTCCGAAAATGCCGCTGGCGGTGATCAGAAAACAGGTCAAGGACTTGCCGCTGGAGTTCACGCTGGACGACAGCATGGCGATGCAGCCGCAGATGAAGCTTTCCGGTTTCGATCAGGTGGTGGTAGTCGCGCGCGTCTCCAAGACCGGTACGCCGATGTCGCAGCCGGGCGATCTGGAAGGCACGGCAGGCACGGTCAAGCCGGGCAGCAAAGGGCTGAATATCGTCATTGATACCGTGAAATAACGCGGCAGGAAGAGTAGTGATGGCATCCATGCGTGTGGATGCCGTTTTGTATTCAGGGGCAGTTTTTCATTCGTTTTACAAGGAGGAGTTATGTTGCATTTCACTCGAATCATCAAGGCCGCATTGGCCGCCATTACCGCCGCGATGTTGTTGGCACCCGCCGTTTCCAACGCAGAAGCCGTGCTGCGGGTCTCTGCCATCCCCGACGAATCGCCGACCGAGTTGCAGCGCAAGTTCAAGCCTCTGGGCGAATATCTGGAAAAGAAACTCGGTATGAAAGTCGAATTTACGCCGGTGACAGACTATGCGGCCTCGGTCGAGGGGCTGGTCAACAACAAGCTGGACATGGTGTGGTTCGGCGGCTTCACCTTCGTGCAGGCCAAGGTGCGCAGCCACGATCAGGTGATCCCGCTGGTGCAGCGCGCGGAAGACGAAAAATTCAGGTCCGTGTTCATTACCACCAAGTCCGACATCAACTCATTGGCCGACCTGAAGGGCAAGACCTTCAGTTTCGGTTCGGAGTCATCCACTTCCGGTCACCTGATGCCGCGTTACTACCTGTTGGGTGCAAAAATCAATCCCGATCTGGACATGAAGCGTATCTCCTTTTCCGGCGCGCATGATGCCACCATTGCAGCAGTCGCCGGCGGCAAGGTGGATGCTGGGGCGTTGAATATCTCTGTGTGGGAAAAGATGCTGGCGCAAGGCAAGGTTGATACCAAACTGGTGCGCGTGTTCTACACAACCCCCGGCTACTTCGACTACAACTGGACGGTACGTGCCGACATGAACGCCGCGCTGCGCAAGAAGTTGGCCGATGCTTTCCTGGCGCTGGACATCAACAACCCGCAGGACAAGGAAATCCTCGACCTGCAACGTGCCAGCCGTTTCATTCCCACCAAGGCCGAGAACTATCGCAGCATCGAAGAGGCTGCACACAGCGCCGGGTTGTTGAAGTAACCATGACCTTCGCCTTGCGTGGAGTCGGCGTGCGGCGCGCGGGCGCAGTGCGACCCGCACTGAGCGAGGTGACGCTGGGCATCGAGGCTGGTGAACAGGTTGCATTGATCGGGCCATCCGGTGCCGGCAAGACCACTTTGCTGCATGTGCTGGCGGGCGCAATCCAGCCCTCGGACGGAGAGTTGTCTGCGTTTGGTGAGTTGCCCTGGCAGTTGCCGCATGGCGCGCGTCACGCCTTGCGCTCACGCATCTTCCTCGCGCCGCAAACCCCGCCCATGCCGCCGCGCCAACGCGTGGTGACGGCGGTGCTGGCTGGCTGCCTGCCGCGCTGGGGATTCTGGAAGTCGCTGGCTTCGCTGATCAGGCCGGCAGCACCCGATGCCGCCTTTGACGCGCTGGCGCGTTTCAACTTGCAGGACAAGCTCTATGAGCGCGTGGACAGACTATCCGGCGGCGAGCGCCAGCGTTGCGGTATGGCACGCCTGCTGGTGTCTGACGCATCCGCACTGCTGGTTGACGAGCCGCTCTCGGCGCTTGATCCGACGCTGTCGCGGCAGACGCTGGCGGTGTTGCAGCAGGAGGCCGCTACCCGCCGGGCCGTGCTGGTGTGCAGCCTGCATCAGGTGGAACTGGCACGTAGCCTGTTCCCGCGCATCATCGGCTTGCGCGATGGTCAGGTGGTGTTTGACGCCGCCCGCGAAGCAGTGACCGACCAGATGATAGATGCGCTCTATCATCACGCCGCCGTCACGCCTGCGCCGGAAACGGCTGCCGGCGACCTCTCCGCTCAGCCGGTACGGGGCGCCCGTTGCTGAGTACGGCAGTACATCGCCATCCCGACCCGGCTTGGCGTGGACGCGTGATCGGTGCGTTGCTGCTGGCCGTGCTGTGCTGGCCGATGCTGGTCTACACCGAGTTCAACCCACTCACCCTGCTGGAAGCGCAGAGCCTTGAGGCGACCTGGCGTTTCCTGTCAGACTTTTTTCCGCCGGCGCATTCGGCAGAATTCCTGATGATGGCGTTGCAGGCGACCTGGGAAACGGTCGCCATCGCGACCGCCGGCCTGACGTTGGCCTTGCTGGGTGCAGTGCCGCTGACCCTGATGGCGACTTCCATAGTGTCGGTTTCGCAACTGGAAAGCGGGCGGATGCGGCTGGCTGGCCGCTTGCTGCGGCAGGCGGTGCGCTGGCTGCTGGTGTTGCTGCGCAGTGTGCCGGAACTGGTGTGGGCCTTGCTGTTCGTGCGCATCGTGGGGTTGGGGCCGACCGCCGGCGTGTTGGCCATCGCGCTGACCTACTGCGGCATGCTGGGCAAAGTCTATGCCGAGATCCTCGAATCGTCCGACGGCCACGCGACCGCGACACTGCTTGAGAATGGCGCGGGGCGACTTGCCGCGCTGTGTTACGGCGCATTGCCGGAAGCGGCAGCGGAATTGCTTTCCTACACCACCTACCGCTGGGAATGCGCGATTCGCGGCTCGGTGGTGATGGGCTTCGTGGGCGCGGGCGGACTGGGGCAGCGCATGGACGAATCGCTGAAAATGTTGGCGGGCGGCGAAGTCGCCAGCATGTTGCTGATCTTCGTGCTGCTGGTCGCCTGTGCCGACGGCATCAGTTCGGCGCTGCGCAAAAGGCTGGGCTAAGTCATGCAAAGACCGCCAGTCCCGCCACTGATGTCACGCTCCACCGCCGCCCTGTTGCTGGGGTTGCTGGCGCTGGTCGCGGCCAGTTTTCATTCGCTATCCATCAAGTGGGGCGATCTTTTCAGCGCTGATGCGCTGCGCTCCAGCGCCGAATTTGTCGCGGGCTTCGTTCCGCCCGAACTGGCCTCCGCATTCCTGTCCCGGGTCGGCGGCGCGCTGCTGGAGACGCTGTCCATGTCTGCGCTGAGCACCCTGATCGCGTTCTGCGCCGGCCTGCTGCTGGCCATCCCCGCCAGCGGGCGGATGGGCTCGTCGCTGCGTGCCGCGACCCGCTTGCTGCTCAATGTGTTGCGCTCCATCCCGGAACTGGTATGGGCCTCCATCCTGTTGATCGCGGCCGGTCTGGGGCCGTTCGCCGGCACACTGGCGCTGGCGGCGCACACCGGCGGTGTGCTGGGCAGACTGTTCGCCGATACGCTGGAGAATCTGCCGCGCGCCCCGGAGGAAACCTTGCGCATCAATGGCGCAAGCCCGCTGGCGGCCTTTTTGTATGCCGCCTTGCCGCTGGCCTGGCCGCAATTTGTCTCCTACGCGCTGTATCGCTGGGAAAACAACATCCGCGCGGCGGCCATCCTCGGCGTGGTCGGGGCGGGGGGGCTGGGGCAGATGCTCAAGTACCACCTGTCGCTGTTCCAGATGCAACAGGCCGCCACCGTGATTCTCGCCATGCTGGTGATGGTGGCGCTGGTGGATGCCATCAGCTTCTGGCTGCGTCATCGTTTGATGGAATGAGCCGCCAACCGCATTCCTTAAACTGACAGGCTGCTGTCAACAACCTGTCTGGCGGAATATCAGAAAATCCATATATAATGTAAGCAAATCGTAAGCATTCGCTTACCCGCTTGATTTCCCTGAGGTTGTTCGTGTCATGAGAAACAAAACACATAATCTGTTGTTGTGCCTGTTTTCCCTGCTTTTTATGGTGTACCCGCCCGTTGCTTCGGCTTATATCGGCCCGGGCCTAGGTGCCGGTGCTGTCACGGTGGTGCTGGGTATCGTTTCAGGCCTGTTGATGCTGGTGGTCGGTGTGGTCTGGTATCCGCTAAAAAAATTGATCCGTCGTCTCAAGGGCACAAGTGAAGACAAGCGCGAGGAATGATGCTCTGTTCTGTGCATTTTGCTCTGTGCCATCCATCTGACTAATACCTGATGGCTAGCCCTTCGCAACTCCGCGCTCATGGCATAGGATTCTGGCTCTGGCTTACCTGCGCCTCGTTGTTGCTGATTTTCTTTTCATTTTTCCTCGGTGCATGGGCGGTTCGTCACGCAACCATTGGCGATGGAAATTCGCGTTTCAGCGAACAGCAGGTCGAGATCATCCTGTATATCGCCGATTTCCCTTGGTATGCCCGTAATGCCATCGAAGAACTCTGGTCCCAGCGCAAGGGTGAGGCTGCTCCCCAGTTGATGGAAAGGAAGGTCGTCGAGCGGCCCGAATGGCAGCGCCATTTTCCAGCTCCAGAAGATAGCGGCTACCTGTTGTTCTCAGGGATAGACCCGATTGCCGGAAAGACGGTCATTAAGCTGATCAGGGTTGCCGACGGGACGATTATGGGCAGATGGTTTCCGGATGCCGACCGGATCAACGACCACATCACCGGCAACAATGCTCCCAAGGTCAACTGGAGGCATCTGCGCGCCCAGCATCCGCTGCTGCTGGACGACGGCGACATCATTTACAACACCAGTTTCCTGCTGGTGCGCCAAAAACCTTGCGATACCCGACCGGTCTGGGTGTTGGACGAGACCATGCACCACTCGAACGAGATGGATGTTTCCGGCAAGGCGTTCTGGGTGGGGGCGGTGGCCAGGGACAGTTTCCCCGAGAACTCCTGGTTGCGAGACAAGATTCGCGACGATGCACTGGCGCTGGTTTCGCTGGATGGAAAATTGCTGGAGAAGCGTTCGATACTGAAGATATTGAAGGACAACGGTCTTGAAGCTATCGCATTGGGAACCTCGGGATTGCAGACGCCCACCGACCCCATCCATGTTAATCAGATACGCGTGGCGCGCATCGATTCCCGTTACTGGAAGCGCGGCGACCTGCTAGTTTCGGCGCGCAACATCAGCACAGTGTTCCTGTATCGTCCCTCTACCAACAAGATCATCTGGTACAGGATAGGGCCGTGGCTGAACCAGCATTCAGCCAACTTTATTGATGATCACCGCATATCGGTATTCAACAACAACGTCGTTTCCGGCCCGGAAGAAGAAGGACAGAAGCTGTTCCTGAATCCACAGGAAACCAGTCAGGTGCAGGTCTACGACTTCGATACCGACAAGGTGTCGCGGCCATTCCAGAAACTGCTCGCCAGCGTCAGGCTGCGCTCGGTCACGGAAGGGCGTGCGCGGGTGCTGCCGGATGGCGGCCTGTATATCGAGGAGACCAATTACGGCAGGCATCTGCGTTTCACCAAGGATAAATTATTGTGGTCGCGGGTCAACGACTATGACGAAGAGCATGTCGGCATGGTGTCCTGGAGCCGTTACCTGACTGCCGATGAAGCGCGCATTCCCCTGCAGGCGCTGGTGTCTTTGCAATGCAAGCCGCAACAGTGACGGGCTGCTACGCTGATAACGGGGTAGTGTTCCCCGGTGACCTGGTCGTGTTGTTCTGCCTGCGTCGTTCCTTGTACTAAGTCCATTTATTGATCCGGCCAAGTTATGTTTGAACCTGGAAGCTCAACTTAACCCCTCCCATGTCCCCTCGCTACGCTTTCCCCTTATCAGGCGCGGAGCGGACTTGGCTCTCCCTCTGATAAGGGGGAGTTGGAGGGGGTTGAGATTTTGACTTTCTGTCCCCTGCGACCCGCCGAGTAGCCTGGTAGGGCGCAATATCCAACGGGCATTGCGCCGGATGGTTAAAGTCAAAACCGCCGGTGGTTGACCGGCGGCAAGTTACTTCTTCTTGCGTCGCCAAGAAGAAGTAACCAAGAAGAAGGCGACCCCAGTTTACCGCCGCCTATGGCGGTTCCCTGCGTTGCTCGGCTGGTCAGGCGGCTGCGGAACTCGCGCTGCGCGCTCAGACAGTCCTCGCCGACGACCCCTGACCCGCCTGCGCTACTCGGCGGCGCACAGGGGAGCTTGAAAAGCCGGTTTTGTGTGCGCTGCGCGCACGCCTTTGGTGGAGCGCGAGGAGGGCGCGCCCTCCTCGCGGGGTGGGGGTTCCGGTTTTGATTTATTTCCCCTGAGAGCCGCCTCGTTCTGGCGCAAACGGGCGGTGCATTTGGGCGAGCACTGTCTGAGCACGTGGCCGCGTAGCGGATCGTGCGAGTTGCGCAGCCCCGCCCGTTTGCGTCGGAACGAGGGAACCGCCGCAGGCGGCGGCGAACCGGGGGCGATTTCTTTTGGTTCCTTTTCTTGGCAAGACAAGAAAAGCAACTTGCTGCCGGTCAACCACCGGCGGTTTTGGTCAAGCTATCCGGCACCATGCCCGCTGGAAATTGCGCCGAACCTTGCTGTTTATGGGGATGGCGGGACAACAGAAAACCGTGGTCTGTCACCTATTATTCTTTTCCTCGACCCTGCTCAGGGCAGGTATGGCGACCATGCTACGAAGCTAGACCTGACCCTAGACTCCTAGATGCCCCTAGACTCCTGGACTCCTGCATGAAGCCGAATTATGTGGCGCATAAAAGATGACGAAATTTCAAACACGAACTCGATTTCTTCCTCCACTACTGCGTCGTCGTGTTTGATGTATGTGTTTTGGTATTTCGCGTAGTAGTCGATCAGCTTCGAGAACATGTTCGAGAACTCTTTCGATCCACCAGCCTCGCTGACGAAACTGCCGACATTGCCGAGCTGGTTTTCGAGAGACTTATCGTTCTTGAAAACACTTTTTAGTAATAGCTCCAAGCTGAGGCGGAGATCATCAAGTAAGTTTCTGCTGAAGATTCCGTGTTTGTATTTGTGAATTGCCTGCAAATACAACTCTAGTGCATTAGGGAAACTGTCGAGCCAGTGGCGCGTTTCTTCGGTGAGTGTCTCGTTAAGCTTAGAAAACTCGTCTTTGGGGGCTAGGTGCGCGAATTGGGAGACGAGCTTTACCTTTAGCGATTTCAGCTCGTCGTATTGCTTGTTGGAAAAGGTTCGGTGACTACACAACTCTCGAATAATTTTGAATTGAAGAGGGGGAGGGAAGCACTTCAGATTTTCTAGCAGCGCAGTTCGTTTGTTTGGGGCTTCAAACGGATAAGCTGCGTGAGGGATATTGATGTTGTACTCGACAGCGTAGGCGTTAAAGGCTTTCACAACTTCGTTTCCACTTAAACCTCGGTTGGTATCAGCCAAGATGTCAGAAGCTAAGCTCAGAAAAGGGAGAGGGATATGCGGCACGAGATGTATAGCCTCTAACGAATGAAAGAAACTTCCCCAACCCGCAGGGGCAGTGAAGTTTCGGCGAGCGGCATCGAATGTGCCACGATGGAATTTGCAGATTTCATCAAAACCGACGAGAGGGTGGAAGTGGCGGCATTATCACCGTCGGCATCGCGCTTGCCAAGATTGTTTTTTCGGTACAGGGGGTTAACGAGTCTGCCCGGACGTAACGGTGCAAGTCGAGGGTGGCCGTGAGCCATTGCCGCCGCCGCCCTCTGCGTAGCTGTCACCCGGCCCGCCCGGCGCTTCGTGCCGATCAGGAACGAACTGTTTGCTATCATGGCGTCCCCGTACCAATCCGACGCATACCCGCCCATGTTAAGCAAACTCAATTCCGTGCAGCGCGAGGCAGCTAAGTATCTCGGCGGGCCGTTGCTGGTGCTGGCCGGGGCGGGTAGCGGCAAGACGCGGGTCATCACCCACAAGATCGCCTATCTGGTCGAGGAATGCGGCTACGAGGCGCGCAACATCGCGGCGATCACCTTTACCAACAAGGCCGCCAACGAGATGCGCGAACGCGTCGGCCATCTGTTGCAGGGCAAGAATGCCAAGGGCCTGGTGGTCAGCACCTTCCATTCGCTGGGCATGAACATCCTGCGCCAGGAGGCGAAACTGCTGGGCTACAAGCCGCAGTTCTCCATCCTGGATGGCAGCGACACCTGGAAAATCATCAGCGAACTTTCCAATTCGACCGACAAGCAGGAGTTGCGCGACATCCAGACGCAACTGTCCAACTGGAAATCGGCTTTCATCTCGCCGGAGCAGGCCATCGCCCAGCCCGGCAGCCGCGAGGGCGAGGCGCATGCGCGGCTCTACCTGCGCTATCAGGAGACCTTGCGCGCCTATCAGGCGGTGGATTTCGACGATCTGATCCACCTGCCGGTGGTGCTGTTCAAGGATCACCCGGAGGCGCTGGAGCGCTGGCAGCACAGGCTGCGCTACTTGCTAATAGACGAGTATCAGGACACCAACGATTGCCAGTATCAGCTGACGCGGCTGCTGGCCGGGCCGCGCGCGGCGTTCACCGCCGTGGGCGACGACGATCAGGCGATCTACGCCTGGCGGGGGGCCAGCATCGAGAACCTGCACAACCTGCGCACCGATTATCCCAATCTGCGGGTCATCAAGCTGGAGCAGAATTACCGCTCTTCGCAGCGCATCCTCAAGGTGGCGAACCATCTGATCAACCACAATACCAAGGTGTTCGAGAAGCGGTTATGGAGCGAGCACGGCATCGGCGACCCGATCCGCGTGTATGCGGCGCGCGACGAGGAGCACGAGGCCGAGAGCGTGGTGATGAAGCTGCTGTCGCACAAGTTCGAGTGCAAATGCAAGTTTTCGGACTACGCCATCCTGTATCGCAGCAACTACCTGGCGCGCATCTTCGAGGAGCATCTGCGCGCCCAGCGCGTGCCCTACACGGTCAGCGGTGGCACGTCGTTCTTCGACAAGGCCGAGATCAAGGACATCACTTCCTATCTGCGGCTGATCGCCAATCCGGACGACGACCCGGCCTTCATCCGCGCCATCACCACACCCAAGCGCGGCATCGGCAACGCCACGCTGGAGAAGCTGGGCAATCTGGCCGGCAGCCGTCATGTCAGCCTGTTCGAGGCGGCTTTCGACGCGCAGCTGGAAGATCTGCTGCCGCCGCGACAATACGAAGACCTGATGCTGTTCTGCCTCTTCATCAGCCGCATCGCTGACCGGGCAGAGGCCGACCCGTGCGGCGAGTTGCTGGACGAGTTGCTGCGCGCCATCCACTACGAAGCTTGGCTGTACGACTCCTTCGAGTCGCGTCAGGCCGAGGGCAAGTGGAAGAACGTGGAAGATTTCACCGGCTGGTTGAAGCGCAAGGCCGAGGCCGACGACAAGTCGCTGCTGGAGATGGTGCAGACCATCGCGCTGATCAACATGCTGGACGGCAAGGATCAGGAGTCTGACGCGGTGACGCTGTCCACGCTGCACGCGGCCAAGGGGCTGGAGTTCCCGCATGTGTTCATCATCGGTGCGGAAGAGGACATCCTGCCGTTCCGCGACAGCGACGAGAAGGGCATAGAGGAAGAGCGCCGCTTGATGTATGTCGGCATCACCCGCGCCGAACGCAGCCTGCAAATCAGCTACTGCAAGCGCCGCCGGCGCGGCAAGGACTGGGCGCTGTGCGAGTCCAGCCGCTTTCTGGACGAGATGCCCGAGGACGAACTGGTCTATGCCGGCATCCATGCCGAGGCGGCGCAGACCGTGACCAAGGAGGAGGGGCTGGACAAGCTGGCCAAACTCAAGGCGATGCTGAACAAGGCGGGGTCGTGAGTATGGAGACACCAGCGGAATTGCGGCAGGCCGCGCTGTTGTTGCTGCGCGAGCGCGATGTGGCGCAGAAAGCGGCGGGCGTACACCGGATGGCGGAAAACTGGCGTGCAGGAAACATGGCGCTGGACGCGTATGGCGAATTGGCTGAGCCGTCGGATATCCCCGGACAGCCCGACAGACCATCGCTGATCGCGCCGATGTCGGTCAAGCGTCGGAAAATGAGTACCCCGGAAGGCCGCGCCGCGATGATCCACGCCTTGGTGCATATCGAATTCAACGCGATCAATCTGGCGCTGGATGCGGTGTGGCGCTTTGCCGGGCTACCGGAAGCGTATTACGCAGACTGGTTGAAAGTCGCCGACGAGGAGGCCTTGCATTTCTCCCTGCTGGCCGGGCATCTACAGTCTATGGGCTACGGCTATGGCGACTTTCCGGCCCATAACGGCCTGTGGGAGGTGGCTGCCCGAACCAGTGGCGATGTGCTGGCACGGATGGCGCTGGTGCCGCGCACGCTGGAGGCACGCGGGCTGGATGCCGTGCCGGTGCTGCGCGCCAAATTATTGCAGGCTGGCGACGAGGCGGCGGGCGCGATACTGGACATCATCCTGCGTGACGAGATCGGCCATGTCGGCATCGGCAACCGCTGGTATGGGCATCTTTGTCGGCAGCGGGGCATGGAGCCCGTCGCCACCTATCGGTGTTTGGCGGAGACATATTCCGCACCCTTGCCACGCGGGCCTTTCAATCTTTCTGCGCGGCAGGCGGCGGGTTTCTCAGAGGCGGAGTTGGCTGACTTGGTGAAACCGTGAGAATAGGCCATTGGATATATAGGAGAAATGCCTCGCAGGCGGTAGAATCCCGCCTCGCCAGATTCAATCAACAAGATTTTTATGTGATGGCAGGATTTTATTTTGTGTCGGGGGACATCCATGCTTGATATTGTTAATACGCTTGGTAATTCGTTGATTCCGCATAAGTCGGAAACGTACAGTTGTCCAGTTTGCAAAACATCCCACCTGGGCCGCACCAGAAGACGGCTGGTTGATCGTGTGATTAGTCAGTTCGTTCCGGTGAAACGTTGCCGGTGCGAGGTTTGCGGGTGGCAGGGCAACTTCGTTCATATGGGGTAATAAACGGATTTTTCGGTAAGTTCTTTGGCGGTAACCCTATTTCTTCGTGCATCGTCTCCTTGGCGATGTGTCTGTATTATTCCGTTTCAAGCGTGACGTGACAGGCTGAGTCGTGATAGATTCCCGGCCTGTTTAGTGCTTGAGGCGATTATGAATTCGAACAAGATTTTCTGGATAATAGCCATCCTGTTGGGCGTGGTGCTGGTGTCTCAGCGCCTGCAGGCATCTCAGGGCGTTGATGTGAAGCAGGCGCAGGCGATGGTCAGCCAGGGTGCGTTGCTGTTGGATGTTCGTGAACCCGACGAATATGCTGCCGTACACGCGGTAAACGCCAAGCTGATCCCGCTCGGTCAATTGAGCTCGCATCTTTCCGACATTGCAGCCTATAAAGATAAGCCCATCGTGGTGATCTGTCATTCTGGACGTCGCTCTGCAAAGGCCGTTGGATTGCTGCAGGAGGCCGGTTTTACCCGAGTCAGCAATGTTGCCGGCGGCACCAGCGCCTGGGAGCAGGCCGGTCTGGATGTGGTTCGCAGGTAACACCAATGGCTGTTGCGTGTTTGGCCTATCTGTTGCCGCATGGCACAATCGCCGCCTGTAAATATTCTCCCGAAAATCCATGCTGAGTTATCGCCACGCCTTCCATGCCGGCAATCATGCCGATGTGCTGAAACATTTCGTCGAAGTTCAGTTGTTGCGCTATCTGACGCTAAAGGACAAGCCGTTCTGGTAC
Organism: Gallionella sp.; assembly: GCA_028687575.1. Lineage (GTDB taxonomy): Bacteria > Pseudomonadota > Gammaproteobacteria > Burkholderiales > Gallionellaceae > Gallionella. Next base: position 308,128 of record JAQTZW010000001.1, read on the forward strand.
ATAGACACCCATGCCGGGGCGGGGTGTTATGCGCTGGATAGCGGTTATGCCGCACAGAATGCCGAGTACGAAAGCGGCATCGCACGTCTGTGGCAACAGGATGACCTGCCTGCCGCGCTGGCGGGATATCTGGCGCTGGTGAAAAATCTCAACCCAGATGGACAGATGAAACTGTATCCCGGTTCACCGCTGGTGGCGGCTGAACTGCTGCGCGAGCAGGACAGGATGCGGTTGTTCGAGCTGCATCCTACCGACAGCGAACTCCTTGAGCAAAATTTCAGCGGATATGGCGCACAGGTGCTCACACAGCGGGCCGATGGCTTTGGCGCGCTGAAAGCCTTGTTGCCACCGCCGCCACGTCGCGCGCTGGTGCTGATGGATCCGCCCTATGAAGAGAAACAGGATTACCAGCGCGTGGTGACCGCGCTGGGCGAAGGCCTCAAGCGCTTTGCCAACGGCATCTACGCAGTGTGGTATCCGCAATTGCAGCGGGCCGAATCGCGTCAGTTGCCGGAGCGGCTAAAGCAGCTGCCGGTAAAGAGTTGGCTGCATGTTGCGCTGACGGTGCAGCACGAGAGTGAGGACGGTTTCGGGATGCACGGCAGCGGTATGTTCGTACTCAATCCGCCCTGGACGTTGCACGGGGAGTTGCAGGAGGTGATGCCCTACCTGGTGCGCCTGCTCGGACAGGATGCAGGGGCCGGATTTACGCTGGAACAGCAGGCGGCCTAGTTATGAATCGGATATTGACGGAATAGAGGGAAAGATGGCAGATAAACATATATGGAATTTCTTCCGTGCAGGCGGGTTCGATCAGGTGCAGATAAACAGCGGCGCGGATATGCTGGCGCTGAAGGAACTGAATCAGAAACTGTGGGTGGCGTTGAGTTGTCCGACACGCGGTGTTGAGTTCGACTCCCGTACGTTGGATCTGATAGACGGCGACAATGATGCTCATGTGCGCGTAAATGAGGTACTTGCGGCAATCGCCTGGGCCGGTGCGCTGCTGAAGTCTGCCGATTTATTGATTGAGGGCTCGGACAGGCTGGCGCTTTCCGACATCAATGACGACAGTGCGGAGGGCAAGCAGGTGCGCGTTGCTGCGCAACACATACTTAAATCGCTGGGTAAGGCCGATGTGGGTGAGATCTCGCTGGCAGACATGAGTGACAGCGAGAAATTGCTGGCGGCACAGATCTTCAACGGCGACGGCGTGGTCGGGGCTGAACAAACCGAGGATGCCGAGTTGCGCGCCGTCATCGCAGATATCGCTAAATGCGGTGGGACGTTGACTGGCAAGGGGGGTGACGACGGTATTAGTCAGGAGATATCTGATAAATTTTTTGCTGAGGCCGATGCCTATGTTCAGTGGCATGCGAAAAGTACCAACGATGCCGCCATTCTGTTCTTGGGAGAACAGACCCATACAGCGGCGGAGGCTTTGCACGCCGTTTTCGACAAGGTGAACGATTATTTCACCCGTTGCCAGTTGGCCGCCTATGACACCCGCGCGGCGTTGCCTTTGAGTCGAGCCGTAGAAGACTATCAGCAGATCGCTTCGCAAAGTCTTTCGGCACAAAGTGCAGAATTGGCCAATTTCCCGCTGGCAACGGTGGCGGCTGACAAGCCGCTGTCGCTGGCGGCAGGCATCAATCCCGCCTGGCAGACAAAAATGGACGCCTTGCGCACTCAGGTCATCGTGCCGCTGTCCGGCGCCAAGGACAGCCTTGCGGCTGGCGAGTGGGCCGAACTGTGCGCCCGCTTCGCGCCGTTCGACGCCTGGCTGGCGGCCAAGCCTGCCACACCCGTCGAGCAACTGGGTGTGGCACGCCTGCTCGACTTGCTGGATGGTGGCTGGAAAGCCGCAGTGGATGGACTGATTGCGCAGGACAAGGCGGTCGAGGAAGAAATCAAAGCGATCAATGAACTCGAAAAACTGCTGCGCTACAAGCGCGACCTGTTTGCGCTGGTTAATAATTTCGTTTCATTCCGCAATTTTTATACTGGTAAGGACAAAGCCATCTTTCAGATTGGCACGCTGTATCTGGACGGCCGCAGCTGCGAGTTGTGCGTCAAGGTGGACGATGTGGCAAAACATGCGGCCTTCGCCGCCTCAAGCGGTGTGTGTCTGGTGTATTGCGACTGCGTGCGCAATGGTGGCAAGGAGAAGATGAGCATCGCCGCTGCTTTCACAGCAGGCGACTCTGATTACCTGATGGTCGGGCGCAACGGCGTGTTCTACGACCGTAGCGGAGTGGACTGGGATGCTGGCATCGTGCGCATCATTGATCACCCGATCAGCCTGCGTCAGGCATTTTGGATGCCGTACAAAAAGCTGGCCAAGATGATTAGCGAAAATTTGCAGAAATTCGCCGCTTCCAAGGCCAGTGCGGCGGAGGGCAATATGCTCAAGGCAGTGGATGCGGGCGGAAAATCTGTCAGTGCCGGGCCAAGCGAGCCGCCCAAGCCTTTCGATGTGGGTAAGTTTGCCGGTATTTTTGCGGCTATTGGTTTGGCGATTGGTGCCATTGGCGGAATACTGGCCTCCATCGTCAGCGGCTTGGTCAGCTTGGCGTTATGGCAGATGCCTTTGGCGCTGGCTGGCTTGATGTTGTTGATTTCCGGGCCATCGGTGGCGCTGGCCTGGTTCAAGCTGAAGAAGCGCAGCCTGGCGCCGATACTGGACGCCAACGGCTGGGCGATCAACGCGCGGGCGCGCATCAATATCCCGTTTGGTACTTCGCTAACCAGTCTGGCAAATTTGCCGGAGGGGGCGAACCGCTCCCTATTCGATCCCTATGCCGACAAAAAGTCCGTCTGGCCCTACTATGCGCTGGGCCTGCTGACAATCGCGGCACTGGTCGCCCTGTGGTATTTCGGGATTTTCGGGTCTCGCTAGCTGATGTCCGCTTTATCCTTGGCTAGCAGCCTGATCGAGACACTGCCCTCCGGTTTGCCCGGACTATTCAATCCTTGGAAAGCGGGTTGTCCGCATGATGCAGCGGGCAACGGTCCTGCCGAAAAGCTGTCCCGGTTGGCCCTTCATCTGGACTGTGACCCGGAATTTATTTTGACCGGTGAAGCGCCGGGTTATCAGGGTTGCCGCTACAGCGGCATTGCCTTTACCAGCGAACGGTTGCTGGGTGAGGGGGCGATTCCGCGTATCCCCGCTTCGAAAAGCCGGCTGTCAGACCGAAGATTGCCGTTTTCCGAGCCCTCCGCTACGATCGTTTGGAAGACGCTTTACCGACTGGGCATAGCCGAACGAACCCTGCTTTGGAATGCCTTGCAACTGCACCCTCATCGAGAGGATACGTTGTGGTCGAACAGGACACCGACACCCGCCGAGATTAGTCTTGGCGAACCGGCTTTGCGGATGCTGGTTGCAGCTTTCCCGGCAGCCCGCATTATCGCTGTGGGCAAGAAAGCAGAAGGGTTGTTGCATGACATGGGCATTCCAGTCGCAGCTGCGGTGCGTCATCCTGCCAACGGCGGTGCAACTGAATTCTCAAATGGAATAAATAAGTTAATGTGAGTCAAAAGCCCCTCGTTGCGGATGCTGAGTTGTTCGATCCCAAGCCAATCCTGGCTGGGTTGCCGCTGTTACCGGGCGTGTACCGTTACTACGACAACAAGGGCGCGGTGCTGTATGTCGGCAAGGCCAAACAACTTAAAAAGCGCGTCTCTTCCTATTTTCAGAAGACCACTATTTCGCCACGCATCAGGTTGATGGTGTCACACATTGCGCGCATCGAAACGACTGTGACGCGCAGCGAAGCCGAAGCCCTGCTGCTTGAGAATAATCTGATCAAGTCGCTGCGACCTCGCTATAACATATTGTTTCGCGATGATAAATCCTATCCCTATATCGTAATCACTGGCGACGAATTTCCGCGTCTGACCTATTACCGGGGTACACCTGACCGCAAGAAGCAGTACTTTGGGCCGTATCCGAATTCGTATGCGGCCAAGGAGAGTATCCAGCTGCTGCAAAAGATATTCCGGATCCGCACCTGCGAGGACAGCGTGTTCAACAATCGTACGCGGCCTTGTTTGCAGCATCAGATCAATCGCTGCACCGCGCCCTGCGTCGGCCTGATCGGGGTGGAACAGTACCGCGATGACATCCATCATGCCGTGCAACTGCTGCAGGGGCGGCACCGGGAGGTTGAGCAGACCTTGCGTATGGCGATGGAACAGGCGGCAGAGGTGATGCATTACGAACAGGCTGCCGTGTTGCGCGACCAGTTGAGCGCGCTGCACACCGTGCAGCAGAAGCAGTTCGTCGAATCCACCGGCGGCACCACCGATGCCGACATCATCGCGGTGGCGCAGTCCGGGAAACATTTGGCCGGGCACCCGCAGGACGGCATGGTCTGCGTGAATCTCGCCATGATGCGCGGTGGCCGGCATCTGGGCGACAAAAGCTTCTTCCCGGAACATGCCGAGGAACTGTCTACCGAAGAGATCGTTCAGGCGTTTGTCGCGCAGCATTACCTGAATCGCAGCGTGCCGCCGTTGCTGGTGCTGGCTGCGGAATGCAACGACGGGACGCTGGCGCAGCTGCTGAGTGAGCAGGCGGGACACACGGTTCACATCAGCACTGCGGCTGGCGGAGAACGCCGAAAGTGGCTGGAGATGGCGCAGCGCAATGCGGTGCTGGCCTTACAGCAGCGCGTGATTCGGCAAGGCGGCCAGCGGTTGCGGCTGGACAAGCTTCGCGCATGGCTGGATATGCCGGCATTGCAGCGTATCGAATGCTTTGATATCAGCCACACCATGGGTGAGGCGACCGTGGCCTCCTGTGTGGTCTACGACGAACTGGACATGCGTTCGGCGCAGTATCGCCGTTACAACATTGCCGGCATCACGCCCGGCGACGACTATGCGGCGATGCGCCAGGCGCTGACGCGGCGCTACCAGAGATGCGCCGCAGGTGAGGGTGCGCGTCCCGATCTGGTGTTGATAGATGGGGGCTTGGGGCAGTTGCATATCGCGATGGAAGTCATGCGGGCGTTGGGGCTGGATTTGGCGTTGGTGGGCGTGGCCAAGGGCGTGGAGCGCAAGGCGGGCATGGAGCAATTGATCTTTCCCGATGGCAGCGCTCGTCAATTGTCCAGTGACGACCCTGCGCTGCATCTTATTCAACAAGTACGTGACGAGGCGCATCGTTTCGCCATCACCGGGCATCGTGCCAAGCGCGGCAAGGCAAGGACAGTCTCAAGTCTGGACGCAATCAGCGGAGTGGGAGAGCAGCGCCGGCGGAGTCTGCTGAGTCACTTTGGTAGTGCGCGCGAAGTCGCTCAGGCCAGCATAGAACAGCTCTGTCAGGTAAAAGGCATTAGCAAATCACTTGCTGAACACATTTATCAACAGCTACACTGAACACATGTCCATAAATATACCCAATCTGCTCACTTGGCTGCGCATCCTGCTGATACCCGTGTTCGTAACGGTCTTCTACCTGTCCGACAGTACGATTCCCCCGCCTCTGAAAAACCTGTTTGCGATGTCCGTCTTCCTGCTGGCCTCACTGACCGATTGGCTGGACGGCTATCTGGCACGCAAGCTGAATCAGACATCTGCGTTTGGTGCATTTCTCGATCCCGTAGCGGACAAACTGATGGTTGCCGCCGCGCTGATTCTGCTGGTCAAACTGGGCCGTGCCGATGCAGTCATCGCCTTTATTATCATCGGTCGCGAAATCACCATCTCCGCCTTGCGTGAATGGATGGCCAAGATGGGCGAGAGCAAGAGTGTTGCTGTTTCCATGCTGGGCAAGATCAAGACCACCTTCCAGATGCTCGCCATCACGCTGCTGCTGTATCACGAAAATCTATTCGGCATGGATTGTCAGACGGTTGGCTCTCTGCTGTTGTATATGGCGGCACTGCTCACTTTGTGGTCCATGGGCTACTACCTGATGCTGGCAAAACAGCAGCTCAATAAAATTTGAAATCAGGGTTGATTTATCAGTCTGCGTCTGTATAATGCGCAGCCTTCGGGGTGTAGCGTAGCCTGGTAGCGCGCCTGCTTTGGGAGCAGGATGTCGGGAGTTCGAATCTCTCCACCCCGACCAGGTTCTAGTAGTAAATGTGCTAATCGCGAATTCAATTCGCATAAGAATGGGATTTGTGCCCGTAGCTCAACCGGATAGAGCACCAGCCTTCTAAGCTGGGGGTTACAGGTTCGATTCCTGTCGGGCACGCCAGTGTCTGTCAGGTAGCAGGGGGAAATCTCCTAAAGTTCAATGGTGGCTGTAGCTCAGTTGGTAGAGTCCAGGATTGTGATTCCTGTTGTCGTGGGTTCGAGCCCCATCAGCCACCCCAAATAATCAAGCAGTTAGGGAGAATTCCTTAACTGCTTTTTTGTTGCTGTAGCCAATCTTGGCTACCCACAGCATGCAACCCGGAAAACTTCTTAACCTATCCCGCAAAGCGCTCACTGGATAGGTGCGCATACCGCCTATCAGAAACATCAAGGAAGCGCGGGCGTTATGCTTTCAGTCTGAGGACGGTTGCGACGAGACGGCGAGCGATCTTTCGTTCATCCACTTTCAGGGTGGTCCATGCCCATCCGCCAAATAGCAAAAGTGCTGCCATGCAAAACAAGGCTTTGAGGCTTAGGGGGTCTATGGCGGCAGCAATCAGTAGTGTGACAGTCATGACCAAGAGGAACTGGAGGCACTGTCTGATGGCCGGGGTCGCTTCCGGCAGCAAACGTCTGGAAATCAGTAGCAGCACGATGGCATCCACCGCCATGCGTGCCATGCTCGCGATGGCGACACCAGTGATTCCGTATGTTTTTAGCAGTACCAGCAAGGCAAGTAGATATAGCGGCAGTTCAGCTAGGTGCAGTTTGGCGACCAGTTCCGGCCTGCCGTTGCCGTGTATCAGTGCAACCGGCACTTGTGCCAGGCCATTCATGAAGATTCCGACCAACAGCCATTGCACCACCGGCGTGCTGTGGCGGGCGAAGGTTTCATCGATCCACATCGTCAACACCTCGTGCGCGAAGGTGAAGAGTATCAACACGATCGGGAAGGTCGAATAAATTACATATCTGGTGCTTCGCTGGAATAGTTGCGCTGCCCGCAATCTGTCTTCCAGCAGATGTCTGACAAAAGTCGGGAACAGTACGCCAACCAGTGCGGCGGGAATGATTGCCAGTTTGATGATGAGCGAGAAGGGCGCGGCGTAATAGGTGATGGCTGAGACCGAGATCAGGGCGCTGATAAAGAAGCGGTCAAGATAGGAGAGGATGGGCCCGATGATGTTGGAAACGGTAATCCAACCTCCAAACGAAAGCAGAGACCGGATGTTTTTCTGGGTGAATTTAACTTTGTCACGCAATGCAGGAAATGCTGCAAAGCAAATCGTCAGTAATCCGGCGAATTCGATGATACGTCCGGCTAGTAAGATGGATGTCAGTGAAAGTAAGTCGTGAGAAAAGGGTAATACCAGTAATGGCCCGATAAAGCTGAAAATTCCCATCGGGATTTTGATTAGATTGATGGAGCCGAAACGGTGCAGTGCCTCAAGAAAGCCGCTCAATGCGGCAGTGCAGATAACCACGGGCAGGCAGATGGCCAGTAGCTGTAAAGCCGGCAATGCCTCGCTTTTTAATCCATCGGAAGTCTTAAGGAGGTGTTCGATTAGCCAAGGTGAACTAGTGAATAATAATAAGGTGCCGACCAGGCTGGACATAAATATGACTGTGAGTGCGGTCCAGAAGATGGCCGGTACCTCAGCGCTGTGCTGCGAACTGACCTTTTCGGCAACCAGTTTCGTTATCGCACGACCTATTCCCAAGTCGAATAATCCGAAATAGCCGGCGACAACCCATATGAGTGTGAAAATCCCAAAGCGGTCGGCACCGAGGGCGAAAATCATCACCGGTATGGCATACAACGCAGCCAGCAGCGGGATGCCTTGGCCGAGTAGGTTGAAAATGGCGCTATGAGCCAGTTTTCTGCGGTGGGATAAACCGCTATTCAATCGGATGACTGAGCCGGCAGCTTTTCTGATGAGATGAAATTTCACGACTTGGTTGCGATTGCGACGAGGTTCAACGCCTCTGGTTCGCTCATCTTGATGATGTTGAATCCGCAGTTACTTAAGTAATGCCTGAGCTTTGTCGGTGTGATTATGTTTAGGTGCTGATTGGCTATATTGCCGACATCACCATATATCCAGTGGGTAAATGCATAGATGTCCTTGTGGCCCCAGACATCGGCAGGATTGTGGAAATCCTCATCTTCTGGAAATCCACATCTGACGAATTCATCCTTTTCTTGCTCCAAGATCGGTGCGAACCAAAATCCATAAGCCACGCCCAGTGCATTCGGGCATCTGATTGTGAGCAAGCCATCGCGCTTCAGAATTCTGCGGAATTGCTGGAGTTGGTCAAGCAACTGATGCTCGGTCAAGTGTTCAATGACGTGGTTTGAATGGATGTGAGTGGCGTAGTCGGCGGGGATGAAATCCAAGTCGAGAATGTTGGTGACTATTTCGCGCTCGACACTGGGATGAGGGATGAAGTCTATATTGATGAACCCGTCGAGGTTTTTATTGCCCCCGCCTATATTCAATTTGCAGTAGCCGGCGCGGATGAATTCCTGAAACTTTGATGTGACATTAAGGGCGGGAGGCTGAAAAACGCGGTCCGGTTGTGTCGCTGTTCGGAGAATATTCCTGAGTTTTAACGAAAACAGGCGCCAGCGTAATACAAGGAATACCAGTTTGCTGGCTAATAAATTGATGATGGGTGCCTTCCCGCCCCAATACCCATGCGCCACTTTGTTCCCCTTGTTGAATGTTGACTTATGGAATCAAAAAATATTCTCTGGACTGTAAAGTTCCCTTTGAAGTAGCATTCTAGCGCAATTGCGTTTCGGCATCGGCGAGGGAGGGTGGATGAGCCCAAGCTAAAAGCCATCGGGGCCGCTCAAAATGCCATTTCTACTTTGACTTTAATTGATTCTTCCGAAGGTTATCCCTTGAAAAAACTCGGTTTGCGTTCATTTTCTACGGCTACGCACTCTATTTTCTCCCGCCCCTTGTCTAATATCACCCAATGCCGTTATACCGTGCTTTGGCTTGTTTAAGTCTGCGGCGAATGATGGTTGCCGTAATCCTTCAGTAGAAATCGGAAATCCACTTTGAAGATTGTATTTGTCATTAAAGCATTAAGTTCTGAAGGGGGCGGGGCGGAGCGCGTGCTGGTCGAGGTGGCTTCCGGTCTGGCGCGGCGCGGTCATTCCGTGACTGTGGTGACCAGTGATGCAATCGGGGCGGTTTCATTCTATCCGCTGGATCCTTGGGTTCGCCAGATAAACCTTGGCATCGGACAGGTTGCTCACAAGACAAATGCTATCGAAGCCTTGAAGCGTGTGTTCGCAATGCGCCGGGTCATTGCGAATATCAAACCCGATGTGGTTGTCGGCTTCATGAATAGTTCCTACATGCTGTTATTTTTTGCCTTGAAAGGGTTGCAGATCCCTTTGATTGCAAGTGAGCATGTGGGGCCTGAATATTACGAAACTCGCCCCTTGCAAAGATTCCTGAGTCATTTTATGCCTCTTGTAGCAGAAAAGATCGTTGTGGTTACTGAGCAGGTTAAAATAAAATTTCCTATCAAGGTTCATGGAGTGGTGAGTGTGATACCCAATCCGGTTTGTTTCGAGCTTGGTAGTCGTGCGGACTTGTGCGGTGCCACTGACTCACCCAAGATTCTGCTTGCAATCGGAAGTCTGAATGAGGGTAAGAATCACAGGGGATTGATTGCTGCATTTCATCAGATAGCCGATGCTGTGCCGGATTGGAATCTGCGCATTGTCGGTGAAGGGGAATTGAGGGCGGAATTGGATGCGCTAATAAGGGCGTTGCATTTTGAAGGTAGGGTGCAGTTGAGTGGTGCAACCAAAGAAATTTGGAACGAATATCTCAATGCCCAGTTATTTGTTTCTTCATCCACTTACGAAAGCTTCGGGCTGGTTGTTGCTGAGGCATTGATTCATGGGTTGCCAGTGGTCGGGTTCGCGGATTGCCCGGGTATAAATCTATTGGTTCGACATAACGAGAATGGCTTGTTGGTGGACGGAGAAGATCGTGTCCATGCGCTAGCGAAGGCGTTGGAGTCGCTAATGCTGGATACGAATGAACGTAGTCGACTCGGATCCGCGCCAGCGGATTGGTTGGTCCAACAATATGACATCAATTACATTCTTGATTTGTGGGAGCAGTTGTTGCATGACTGTATAGAGCCGCAACCATGTTGAAAAAGAAGAAGATTGTGATTGCCTTGAATACCGCGTGGAATTTGTTTAATTTCCGGGCGGGTTTGATTCGTGCATTGGTTGCCGCAGGTTATGAAGTTGTTGCGGTTGCCCCAAATGATAGTTATGCCCCGCGTTTGGCGGAACTAGGTTGTCGATATATTGCTTTGCCGATGGATAATAAGGGCACAAACCCGCTCATGGACACCATATTGTTCTTTAGATTTTTGAGGTTGTTTTGGCAGGAACGTCCTGAGGTATTTCTCGGCTATACCATCAAACCGAATATTTATGGGTCGCTGGCGGCTCATCTGACGGGAGTGGCGGTAATTAACAATATCGCGGGGCTGGGAACGGCCTTTATTCGGGATGGCTGGCTTACGCGTTTGGTCAGGCTGCTTTATAAAGTTGCTCTGTCAGGCTCTCGCCATGTATTTTTTCAGAATAACGATGATCTGGCTTTGTTTGTAGGGCGGGGTTTGGTTGCACCGGACAAGGTGAGTCGTATACCTGGCTCCGGGATAGATTTGGCGGCTTTTCGCAATCAGGTCAGTAAGCAAGCGCAAAGCCAGTCATTCAGTTTTTTGTTGGTTGCTCGCTTGTTAAGAGATAAGGGTGTGGGCGAATACGTTGAAGCCGCACGTATTGTCAGGAGAGACAACCCCGCAGTGAAGTTTCAGATTTTAGGGTTTCTCGATGCACAAAATCCAACAGCGGTGACAAAAGCAGAAATGTCGGCCTGGGTAGAGGAAGGGGTTGTTGAATATCTTGGAGTATCCGATGATGTACGGCCTTTTCTGGCTGCTGCCGACTGCGTTGTGCTGCCCTCATATCGAGAGGGTGTTCCCCGTTCATTGTTAGAGGCTGCGGCAATGGCAAAGCCCATCGTGGCAACAGATGTGGTTGGTTGTAGGGATGTTGTTACCGATAGGGTCAATGGTTTGCTTTGCAAGGTGGCAGATGCTAAGGATTTGGCTGGGAAAATGTTGGAGATGTTGCATTTGCCTTATTGCGAACGAAACCAGATGGGGTTGGCGGGCAGAGCAAAAATGGAAGAGGAGTTTGATGAGGCAGTTGTTATTAATCAATATATTACAAGAATAAATGGTTTGTCATTTGTTAATTGAAGATATTAAGGGTGTGCCTGTTTTTTATGGGGCAAAAAAATGCTGATTACGTTGTCTAGTGTCTTGGTGTCTTTTTTTGTGTGCTATTTTTTGGTTCGGTACCAGGGGTTTCATGCTCGGTTCTCGCATGATCATACCGAAGCCGGGCCGCAAAAGTTTCATGCTCAACCTACGCCGCGTATCGGTGGGGTAGGTATTTTCCTTGGGGTCATCGCAGCCTATGCTTATGTCTGGTTGAGTTTCCCGAATGCAGAATGGGTTGCAGAATTTGGTTTCCTCGTACTGGCTTCACTTCCCGCGTTTGCCGGCGGTTTGGTTGAAGATTTGACCAAGCGCGTCAGTGTCCTAAAACGACTGATATTGTCGATGGTTTCGGCATGTGTTGGTGTCTGGCTGCTTGATGCCGTAGTCACACACCTTGGATTTTTCCTACTGGATTGGATGTTCCAGTGGTCGTTCTTTGCCATCGTTTTTACGGTATTTGCAGTGGGTGGGGTGGTCAATGCCGTAAATATTATTGATGGTTTTAACGGCATCGTCAGCGGTTTCGCTGGATTCATGTTGCTTGCGATTGCAATCGTATCGCTGCAGTTGGATGATATTTTTCTATTGAAAGCCTCGCTGGCCATGCTAGGCGCGATGCTGGGATTTTTATACTGGAATTATCCTTACGGAAAAATATTTCTAGGTGATGGTGGTTCGTATCTGGTCGGATTCTGGTTGGCTGAAATGGCGGTGCTTATCGTTGCGAGGCATCCTACCGTGTCGCCTTGGTTTGCTGCATTGCTATTGATACATCCGGTCTGTGAAACCCTGTTTTCTGTCTATCGCCGGAAGTTGCTTTACGGGAAGTCTCCTTGGCATCCGGATGGTTTGCATCTACATACTCTGATATTCAGGCGCTTAAATCACATCCAGTGGGCATCAAGCGATGCGCGTCACAAGGTTCATTGTAATTCCATGACAGCCCCATACTTCTGGGTGCTGAAGGCTGCTACGGCACTGCTGGCGGTGTTGTTTTGGAATAATTCTTTTGCGCTAATTCTTTCAACAATGATGTTTGTCATGCTTTATGTGTGGCTATACTGGCGCATCGTGAAATTCAGAACGCCACGCTGGCTAGTCAGGAGGGATAGAAGAGGTTCGCGTGTGCGGGAACCTGGCGCGACGCGCGACAGGCGGGCACCCTACAGATTTGGCTTTATACAGTTTAGATTGCCTCGTTGGGTGAGACGAAATCGTCGCCGCTTGAGTGAGGGAGAAATGGTTGTATATGACAGGCGCATGACTGACAAAAGACGTAACACAAATGAATAAGTGGGGGGGGGTATCCTTGCGACTTAGTACAGCGTGGTTGAATTGTTTTCATGTTGTGAATCACATGCAGGTGAGTTATTGAAATGGATAGTGAATGTCTCTGAATGAAAGTGCGATTTTTGCAGTGATTCTGGCGGGAGGAACCGGCAGTAGGTTATGGCCTTTGTCGAGGCAGAACTGGCCTAAGCAGTTTTTGACACTGGATGGTGACGTATCGTTGCTTCAAACGACCATAGATCGCTTGGCGGGGTGTATTGCTCCCGAGAATGTTTTGATTGTTACCCAAGAGTCGCATGCAAAAGGTGAGGCATATCATGCGTTGCGTCCCTATGCTTCGCTATTTGAACCGGTCGGGCGCAATACCGCACCGGCTATTGCTCTGGCTGCGGCAAATCTGATGTTGAATGGTGATGACCCGATTATTGTTGTGTTGCCGGCAGATCATGTCATTAAGGACGCAGCGAATTTTCAATTGCGTCTGAAGTTGGCAATCGAGGCTGCTAACCAAGGGAAACTGGTTACATTCGGTATTCAACCCACTAGGCCTGATACGGGGTTCGGTTACATCAAGGCGCATTCATCCGGGGCATCAGAAGTCTTGCAGGTTGAGCGTTTTACTGAGAAACCCACACTGCAAATTGCTGAACAGTTTCTTGCGGAAGGTAATTATTTCTGGAATTCCGGCATGTTTGTTTGGCGAGCTTCGGTGATTCTGAGTGAGATCAGGGAGCATCTCCCCGCGGTTTATCAGGTGGTGCAGGATATTGTCGCAGAAAGTGGCCAGTCCGGAGATTTTCAAAGTGCCGTAGAGAAATACTTTGCTTCCATGCCATCCGTCTCTATTGATTACGGGGTGTTGGAAAAGTCAGCCAATGTCTCCTTGGTGCCTTGTGATATTGGTTGGAATGACGTTGGTAGTTGGCACGCGGTACATGAGATTACCAACAAGGACCAGCATGGCAATGCAGTGTTGGGAAATGTCATTGCTATTGATTGCAAAAATAGCCTAATCAGATCGGAGAAGCGTCTGGTCGCAGCGATTGGGCTTGAAGATGTCTGTGTGGTTGAAACTGCTGATGCCATTCTTATTGCTAAAAGCGATCAGACGCAGCGTGTCCGGGAAGTTGTTGATGCGTTAGAGCGGCGCGGTGCTTCGGAGCATATCACGCATGTGAAAGTAAATCGTCCTTGGGGTAGCTACGCCGTGCTTGAAGAAGAGCAGAGTGCTTTCAAAATCAAGCGTATTGAAGTGGCCCCAGGGGCAAGGCTCAGCTTGCAAAGCCACGGTCAGCGTTCGGAACATTGGGTCGTGGTGTCCGGCACGGCTACCGTGACCAATGGAGAAGAGGTTTTCACCATACATAAGAATCAGAGTACTTATATTCCTATCGGAACCAAGCATCGCCTTGAGAATCGCGGTGCTGAGCCCCTGCATATCGTAGAAGTTCAGGTTGGCGAATATTTGGGTGAAGATGATATCCGGCGTTATGAGGATAATTATGGCCGTTAGCAGCTAAGTGTATTTTCACCGGGCTGTAATATGGAAGCTGTAGTATGTCTCTTCATTAAATGGTAAGTGAATAAATGAGCAATGCCAGAGCGTTGTGGCGAGAGAAGGCTCAACTGTGGGCTTTTTTTGCTTTAATTGTTTTTGCTCCGTTACCTCTGGGCGGGAACAGGCCGTGGGCGTTGGCGTTGCTGGGTTTATTCACGGGCAGTTTGCTGTTGTTGAATATTTGGCTGGGGGGGGGGTGCCAGAATATCTTGCGGGAGCGTTTGCTGCGAGTCCCGCTGATTGCGTCGCTGCTGTGGATTTTGTTGCTGGCAATACAGCTTGTTCCTTTGCCTATTGCGTGGGTTGAGGTGCTGGGTCGAAGAGAGTTTTACGGGCCGATAAGGCATGGTGGTGAATTCATACCCATTTCTATAGATGTTTATTCCACACGTCTATATCTCGCGAAGGCATGCATTCTTAGTGCTGTGTTCTGGTTGGTGATTGTGCTGGTTAATTCTCGTCGGAGACTGAAGTGGCTGGCGCGGATTATTGTTTTTTCTGGCTTGTTGCAGGCTGTGGTTGGTATCTTTTTGATGGCCACTGGAACGACCTTTTCAATGTTCTTTGTGGAGATGTCCAATCCGCGCGGGCATGGGACATTTGTATCGCCCAACAATTTCGCAGGCTATCTGGAACTTACACTGGCAGTCGGTATCGGCTATATGATTGCCAAACTGGATGGTCATGCTGTTTCAAATTGGAGAGAACGTTTGCATGGCTGGCTCACGGTTCTTATTAGTGAGAAGGCCTTGTTGCGACTATCCTTAATCATCATGGTGGTAGGCTTGGTCGCAAGTCGTTCGCGCATGGGGAATGCCGCATTCTTTGCAAGTCTGTTAATAGTCGGAACGTTGGCGATTTTTCTGATCAGGCAAGCGGCGAAAAATGTGCAGGGCGGTCGTGAGAAGAATACTTTGCAGGTCATGATGGTTTTCATCGCCAGCTTGGTCGTGCTAGATGTTTTTATTATTGGCGGAGTTGTCGGCGTTGAAAAGGTGGTTCAGCGAATTGAAAATACTAATATTGCACTTCTTAACAATCAGCAGGCTGGAAACGCTTCAGGGAGGATTCATCTGCAGGAGCAGTCACTGGAAGAGCGTGGGGAAGTCGCAGAAGTTTCGCTTCGACTCATAAGGGATTTTCCCTGGATGGGGACCGGTGGCGGAACATTTCATCTTGCCTTTATGCATTATCAGCCATTGGAAATGAAAGGTTATTTCGATCATCCACATAACGACTTTATTGAATTTCTTAGCGAAACGGGGGTTGTGGGTGGGCTGTTATTACTGGCAATTTTGTTGCACAGTATAAAATGTTCAGTGTTGCAGTTGATTAGGAGTCATGATCAATATGCAAGAGGTATGGCTTTTGCCAGTCTAATGGGAGTGATTTCGCTATTAATACATGGTGCCGTAGATTTTAATTTTCAAATTCTAGCCACCTCCATATTGTTTATGGTTGTAGTGAGTCTGCCGTACTTGAGTATATTATTGAAACGCTGAGTATTTCAGGTACAATCCGGCGCACAGTTGTTTTGAATTTATTTCGGGGGAAAGTCATGTTACATAAATATTCTGCTATTTCGGTTGCTGTGATCGGAGTACTTTTTTCATTATCGTCATCAGCTGTCGAATTTGAGCCGGCTCAGACGAATGCGGGTGGTTTTGAAATAACTCCTTCCGCACGTTTATCTATCGGTCGCGATAGTAATGTCGGGTTGACTAACGCTGCGCAAACTGCCACTAATTTTACAATGCTGGAGCCAAGTGTTGAAGTTGCGTTGCCGACCCATGGTCAGTTGTATGGGGCGAAATACCTCGGGAGATTGGTTCGGTATTCGGGCGGCACAACAGATAATTACAACGATCACAGCTTTAATGTTTTTGCAGATAATGTCTGGTCATCTAGGTTTAAAACGCTTGTGGATGTTAACTATCTCAAAGGGCATGATGGGAGAAATGCTTTACTTTTTAAAAACAAAGAGCTTTTTCACGCAACAGGCTTCAATGTTATGGGGCATTACGGCGCGGAAGGTGCGCAGGGACAGTTTGAGTTGTCAGCAGGCCAAGTTTCCAAGCGTTACGATACAAACAATAGTGGGGCTACCCAGCTTTATGACAACAATCGGACTGATTTGATAGGAACATTCTTTTATAGAGTGGCTCCGGCAACACAGATGTTTGTCGAGGCAAGGAATTCTAAGTTTAGTTATGTTGTGGCTTTGCCGGGAAAGAATCTTGATAGCACTGAGCAGGGCTATATGCTTGGCGTAAAATGGGACGCTACAGCCAAAACTACGGGTAATATCAAGCTGGGTTCAATGAAGAAGTCTTTCAATTTGGGCCAGTTGCCTTCTGGTAGTACTGCTGTTTGGGATGTGGGTATTCAGTGGCTGCCCAAAACTTATTCAAAAGTAGATTTCAAGCTGCAACAAAGAGCAAACGAATACGGTGGTGTTGGTAGTTTTATTATCAGTAATGATAGCAGCCTCGCGTGGGCTCATGACTGGACTAGCTATGTTACGTCCACGTTGTCGGTTGGTGATGGCTCCGATAAATTTCAGGCATCAACTCGTACCGACAAGCGTCAGACCTATGGGGCGCGTCTGACGTATGGTTTCAGGAGTTGGTTGAGAGTGGGCGTTGAATATCAACACAGTCGGAGAACTTCAACTGTTCCAGCAGTGGCTTACACTAAGGCTGTTACGATGCTGACCTTGGAAGGTTCT
The DNA here is from genome assembly GCA_028687575.1 of Gallionella sp. GTDB lineage: Bacteria > Pseudomonadota > Gammaproteobacteria > Burkholderiales > Gallionellaceae > Gallionella. The sequence continues at coordinate 325,131 of JAQTZW010000001.1, forward strand.
TTGTAATTTAATTCATGCTCAAGTTGTTTATGGAAATCCTGTTTTCGGGTAGGGGGTGGCTGTTGTACGATTTGAATGCTTGCATACGCAAACTCTGGGCGGTGTTTCGAGGTTGTGGTCGTATTCTTTCGGCTGCATTGATATTGATGGTTATCGCCGGCCTGCAGGGAGTGTCATGTGGCGCGGTCGAGTTGGTCGGTCAAGAGGCGCAACGTATAGGGGGTGCCCCTAATTTCCACCTTGGACCTGGAGATGTCATCAGCATTACGGTGTACGGCGAGGAAGATTTGTCGCGTCAGCATTACCGTTTGCCGGATTCTGGTTTAATAATGTTCCCATTTGGCGAAGTTGCAGCATCGGGCTTGACGATTTCTGAGCTTGAGAGTCGAATTGCCGATGGCTTGCGCGGTGGATATTTGGTGAATCCCCGAGTGTCGGTAAGTATTGAGGAGTATCGTCCTTTTTTCATTAATGGCCAAGTGGCTCAACCAGGTGCTTATCCTTACAAGAGTGGACTTACGGTGAGAATGGCCGTTTCAATAGCGGGTGGTTTTAAAGAGAGAGCTTCTGAAAGTAAGATTTATGTCGTTCGTGAATCAGATCCTACTCATCAGCAAGTCAAGATAAGTCTGGATGGGGAAGTGTTCCCAGGGGATGCCGTCACTGTTGAAGAAAGTTTCTTTTAATGCAACATATTGAAAATATCATTACTGAAAAATCCAGTCAGACAGAAGATGGTGCTATGGATTTGCTGGCTTACTGGCGAGTAATACAGCGTCGTAAGTGGGGGATATTAGGTTTATCTTTCTTTATCACGCTGTTGGTTGTTGTCATTGTTTATATGATGACGCCGATTTATAGCTCTTCAGTATCAATGCTGATTGAGCAGAATAAGTCCAAGCTTGCTTCTATGGACGATATTTATTCTGGTCAAAGTTCAGATAAAAATTATTATCAGACTCAGGTCGAGATGCTTCAATCTCGTGCGCTCAGGGAGGCTGTTGTTGATCGTTTGAAATTGACGAAGAGTTCATTGTTCAACGCACCTGTTAAGCCATCCCTAGTTGGCTCGCTCAAGACTGCACTAGGCATGGGCGCTGCCAAGGATGTGGTTCGCGATGAGCGGAGAGTACGAGAGGGGGTTGTGGCAGCACTTTCCGGGATGATTAAAATTGAGCCGTCCAAGAATAGTCAGTTAGTCCGGATCGTTGTCGAGTCAGTAGATAAGGATTTAGCAGCTACCGTGGCTAACGCTGTTGCCGAAACCTATATTGATCTGGATCTCGAGGCGCGCTACAAGATGACCCAGAAGGCGACAAGTTGGATGAATGTACGTCTTGTTGCTTTAAAAGATAATCTGGATAAGTCAGAGCGTGAGTTACAGACTTACCGAGAGCAGCACAATATTATTGATACCAAAGGATTGGAACTCGGCGGGGCGACTAGTCAATTAGGCTCGGCCTTGAGTAATCTGGCGGAGGTTAGGCTGGCGCGTGCGCAAGCACAGACTAATCTTGAACAAGTCCGGCGCGCAAAAGGTAATGAGGTATCTCTTCCTATCGTTCAGCGTAATCCCTTGGTGGCAGGCTTGATCAGTGCAGTGGCCGATCACGAACGGAAAGTTTCTGAATTATCTAATCGCTATGGACCTCAGCATCCGAAGTTAATTCAGGCGCAGGCCGAGTTAAAACAGGCAAAGGCCAACCTTCATGCTCAAGTCGCCGATGTTGTAAGTGGCTTTGAGCGTGAATATGAGATGGCCAGAGCGAATGAGGGTGCCATTGCAGGCGCAGTGGCTGAGGCAAAGAACGCCATTCAGGGTTCAAACCGCAAAGAGTATGAGTTGACGGCCTTGGAGCGGGAGGTTAAAACCAATCGCGAACTTTACGATATGTTTATGGGGCAGTTAAAGGGAACTGCGGCGGTAGGCGATATGCAGACTGTGGTCGCGCGCGTAGTTGACCCGGCAATTGTTAGTGATGCTCCTATCAAGCCTAGAAAGTTATTGATTGCCGGCTTTACACTTTTAGTTAGCTTGATGCTGGGCGTGGCTGTGGCATTTCTTCTCGAGTATCTGGATAACTCTGTTAGGTCGGCTCAAGATGCAGAGCGAAAATTGGGCTTGCCGCTTTTGGCTGCTGTTCCGGACATTGAATTGCCCTCAGGGAAAAGCGCCGGACTTTATTATCGAGATGCGCCGCAATCGTTGTTTGCTGAAGCAATTAAAACGATTCGTACCGGGATTTTGCTATCGGGTATTGATCATCCTAAGAAGACTTTGCTGGTTACCTCTTCTGTGCCTGGAGAAGGGAAGTCAACCGTGGCAATTGATTTGGCGTTGGCGCATGCTCAGACCAAACGAGTGTTGCTGATTGATGCTGATATGCGTAGGCCTTCTATTGCCAAGGTTCTTGGCTTGGATAATACCCATCCAGGATTGTCTATGCTGGTGTTGGGAATGGTGAAGCTTGAGAATTGCGTATACAAGATAGAGGGGTCTACGCTTGACGTGCTAACGGCGGGCAGTATTCCTCCGAATCCATTGGAGTTAATTCTGTCCGAAAAATTCAAAGGTTTGCTTGCTGAGCTATCTAAGCAATATGACATCATTATGATTGATTCGCCGCCAGTGCAGTTGGTGAGTGATGCCGTAGTGTTGGCCAGTATGGCTACAGGGGTTGTTTTTGTGTTGAAAGCAGACTCAACACCATTCCAGCTAGCTCGTAGAGCGATTTATTCTTTGCAAAGAAGTGGCGCTAATATGTTCGGTGTGGTGCTGAATAAGGCTAATTTCAGAAACGAGGAATATTACGGTGGTTATGGCAAATATAATTACCATGCCTACTATGGCGAAGATGCCGATAAGAAGTCTGGCAAGGTTGGTTGATGCCAGAGTTTGAATGATAGATCTTCACTGCCACTATCTGCCCGCCATTGATGACGGTTCACAATCAATGGCGGAATCTCTTGATCTTGCAAGGGCTTCTGTCGCAGATGGAATTACCCATGCGGTGATGACCCCGCATATTCACTTGGGGCGCTACGAGAACCTTCGTTCTACGGTTGTTGCCGCTACCGCAGAGTTCCAGTCGGCACTGATGGAGGCTCATATTCCCTTGCAAGTCTACCCCGGTGGAGAGGTGCGATTAAGCTCGGATATTCTCGATTTGCTTGAGCAGGATGAGATTCCTTTTCTGGGTGATTTGGATGGCTATAAGGTACTGTTGCTGGAGTTTCCCTACAGCCAAATTCCAGTTGGAACAGAAAAGTTGTTGCGCCGCTTGATTGATTTTCGTATCCGGCCATTGATTGCACATCCAGAGCGTAATAAGGTCGTGCTGGCTAATATCGAAAGGATATCGCCGTTTGTCGGGATGGGTTGTTTACTTCAAGTTACTGCCGGATCTATAACTGGGGCGTTTGGCAAGCCAGTTCAACATGTTGCTGATTTATTGCTGGAACGCGGTTGGGTATCAGTAGTTGCATCCGACGCGCACAATTTACTGCATCGGGCACCTATTATGACGCAAGCAAGGAGCTTGCTGCGTGCACGTGGTTTCAGTGAGTTGGCAGACCGGATGACCATGAGGCTACCCGCAAAGATTTTGGGTTTGAAGGTCGGGGACATTTGATTGAGGCTTTTGGAGGTGGGGTTGTTCAGGAAAATCCTTGTTACTTTGCTTGTCCTGCCGGGCTTCGTATTTCTTGTAAAGGCGGGTGTTGCGGACTTCCTGAGATTGGCTCCTTGCTCTTATATTGAATCAATTCAGCACGGTGCCCGTATCTATCCGACTGAACTTTTTGCCGCGCGTGAACAATTATTATCGGCCCGTCAATGGGATGCAAGCAATCCGATCGTCCCTGAGTTTTTGGCTCAGATTGCCCTGATTCGCTATCGTTTGGTCAGTTTTAGTCCCAAGTTGCAAGAGATGTTTCTAAATGAAGCCATTGATGAATTGCAACGAGCGATAGAATTGCGCCCCAATTTACCCCATTTGTGGGCAGCGAGAATGACCGCAGCCAGTTGGTTGATCGCTTCGAATGCACGAGGTGTGGTTGATGAGGCTCTCGTTAAACGAGAATTGGCTGCTATCAGCATAGCACTGCATCAAGCTTATGTTCTGGCTCCTTCCGAACCCATGGTGCTGCAGCAGATTGCTGTTGTTGGTCGACTGCATTACTCTGAACTCTCGGTTGAAGATCGCGATGTCATTGATGGTGCTGTGGAACAGGCCGGCAAGCTTAATTTAAAAATTTAAAAATAATTTTATTTTGAGGATAAAAAAGTATTTTGCAATGAAGAATGATTTCAAGTACTATCACGCGTAATTAATTCAAATTGAGGTGTCCTAATGAAAAACCTGAAACTTATGATGAGTATCGTGCTGCTTTGCTTCTCGCAGTTTGTATTTGCGGCTGCAACTCCAGCACAATTAACTGCCTTGGAAAATGCATTGGCTGCAGTTGCGCTTGATCCTGCCAATCAGTCCTTGGCAAATGCGGCGGTTCAAGCAGCCGCTAATGCTGATATTGCTGAGAATGATATTGTGACTAGATTGTTTAACTTGGGCGTTCTGCCTGATGTTATTAGGGCCGCGATGTCAAACAATATTAATATCGGCACCGATGTTAGTGGTGTACAGCAATCATGCTCACCGCTGTGTGGGCCGGATCACTTGGCGGATGTCTCTTACAAGCTTACTGCCAATCCGATTGTTGAAAATACTCTAGGGCAACTAGCCGCTACTGGGGCGGGTGGTGGTGCTGGTGGTGGTACTGGTGGAAGTATGCCTGCTACTGGAAGCGGTCCCAATGGTGCTGTTACACCGGGTTAATTGTTTTTCTTGTAATTGCAAAAGGGGAGCTTGATGCTCCCCTTTTTGTTTTTGAATCGCGTATATTTTGCTTTGTTGCGATATGGCTAATGGTGATTTTCTGACATGCGCCGGTTTTCTCTAATGACGTTGATTCTGCTGGCATTGTGTTCTGTGTTGCCGGCGGCGGAGCTTGTACAATTTTCGCCTGGATTGTTGCGGTACGTCGCGATGCGTTGGGGCAGCGATGCGCCCGAACGGTTGTCTGACTGGCGTACTGAAATTGCTCAACATATCAAGTCGCAACGAGGGGATGCGCCTTCCGCATCCCAAACCATCGATGATCTGGATGACTTTAACTGGTACTGGAACAACATCCACTACTATCCGGATATTAGGCATTGGCGTGTCAATGATTATTGGGCTACGCCGGTGGAGTCGCTGGCCTCTGAGGGGGCAGATTGTGAAGATTATGCTATCGGGAAATACTACAGCCTGAAAGCTTTGGGTGTGCCGGTGCAAAATCTGCGCATCACCTATGTGCGTGCGTTACGCTGGAATCAGGCGCATATGGTGTTGGCTTACTATCCAACTGTGGATGCTGACCCTTATATACTTGATAACTTATCCAGAAGTGTTGAGCGCGCTTCGGATCGCCCTGATCTGGTCCCTGTATACAGTTTCAATGATGAAGACGTATGGATGGCGGGTGCTGCACAAACAAGCGGTAAATCCAGTCAGATACGTTTGTGGAGGGAGTTGCAGGATAAGATGGCAAGAGAGCGGGCCATGTAATTCATGGGGAATAGATAAGCTAGGGAGATAGGCATGACGTTGTTCAGGCAATTGTTTATTGGTACTTCAATTGTTTTTCTGGTGTTAATGGCGCTTGTTGAGGGGGTATATATTACCAATGCGCGCTTTTACTTGCAGGAGCAGTTGGCATCCCACGCTCAAGATGTGGCAACGTCCTTGGGTATGGTGCTTCCCCCTTCATTGGCAGACAAGGATCTGGTGCGCGCTGATGTCACGGTGAGTGCTGTCTTCGATCGCGGTTATTATCAATCCATTGTAGTGGTCAGCTCGCGGGGTGAAAAGTTGATCGAGAAGAATCTTGCCGCCGCGCCTCCGGAAGTTCCAGTATGGTTCACGCAAGTTTTTCCGATACAAACGCCGTCTGCAGAATCGCTGATTACCAAGGGTTGGCAGCAATTGGGCAGGATCATAGTCACCAGTCATCCGAATTTTGCTTATAAGCAATTGTGGCGTACTTCGGTGGAGGCTACTGCGGGATTATTCTTGCTATATATTCTGTCTTTGTTCGCGATCCATGCATTTTTGACGAGGGTGCTGCGTCCACTTAGCGATATTGAACAAGCTGCCAAGGCAATCAGTGAGCGAGATTTTCAGCAAATCAAGACATTGCCGAGTGCGCGCGAGCTAAGGAGTGTCGTGCTTGCAATCAACTCCATGTCGGCGAAGCTTTTTGACATTATTGCCCATGAGGTGCGTCAGGCAACGCGTTTTCGGGCCGAGTCCCGGAAGGATGTATTGACCGGGTTGGATAACCGGCGTGGGTTTGAAGAGCACGTCCACGCCTTGCTTGAGCATGGTGCGGATTTGACTTCGGGCGTGATGTTCATGCTGCAGGTTTCTGATTTCAAATTATTCAATATGAATAATGGGTATCAGGAGGGGGATGTGCTTTTGAAGGACATCGCTACTTGTTTGCGCGGCATCGGTGCTGAGCGCGAACTGCTGAGATGTCGTATCAATGGGGCTACGTTTGCCGTGATTGCGTTCAATATTGGTCGCGAGGAGGCGGATCAGTTGGGTAAGTCGCTGAGTACTGGAGTATTGGGTGTCATTGAATCTCGCAGTGCGCTGCCCGTGCTGACCTTGGGTTGTGGCGGGGTATTTTTCTCTGGTAATAAAGCGACTTTGAAGGCTTTGCTTGCGCAGTCGGATCGGGTGGTGTTGCAATCGGCATCCACTGGTACGGGTGCAAGCTTGCTAGAGGATCTACTTGGGGATGAACATGGCAAAGGGTCACAGTATTGGCGGCAGTTGATTCAGGAGGCAATTAGCGAAGAGCGTATCGTGCTGTTCGCTCAGTCCGTGAAATATTTTGCTACTGACAAGCGCCCACTTTCTGAGGTGGTAGGTCGCCTGAAAAATGCGCAAGGGGAGTTAGTTCCAGCGGGTCAGTTCATCCCAATGGCGGATCGTTTTCAGCTTACCCCCATATTTGACTTGTCGGTGCTGAAAAGATTGTTGGGTCGAATGGCTAGCCAAGGTGGGGACGACCAGGTTGCAATCAATCTCTCGATTCACTCCATTTGCAGTGAAGAATTATTGAACTGGTTGACTCCTGTCCTGAAGAAATATCCGAGCATAGCAAATCGGCTGGTATTCGAATTTACGGAATTCGGCATCGTACAGGATCGTATTGGCATTGAGAAATTTGTCACTCAGATACGCAGGTATGGGGCGGAATTTGCAGTTGACAATTTTGGCTTACATCATTCGGCATTTGAATACCTGCAGCGACTCAAGCCCGTGTATGTGAAGTTGAGTCCAGCCTATATTCGTGGTTTGCATATTAATCATGAAAATCAGTTCTTTATTTCCTCGGTGGTGAATATCACTCGGTCGCTGGATATCCAGGTATTTGCTTTGGGTGTCGAAGAGTTGGAAATGCTTCCTTTGTTGCAGGAATTAGGTGTTGAAGGTATTCAGGGATATGTCAATGGTGGTCTGGTTGAGTCAATTTCCCCAGCTCCAGATGAAGTAGCCCGTCACTTGAGTATCGATCCATGATGATGGGTTGATGGTTATATGCTGATAATTTTTTAATTTCATAGCGCATTCATCATGACTGTTATTCGCCAGCAGGATTTTATTGACAGCGTCGCAGACGCATTGCAGTTCATCTCTTACTACCATCCGAGCGATTTTGTCTCGGCAATGGCAGATGCCTATCATCGAGAGGCATCGCCTGCGGCCAAGGATGCTATGGCGCAGATTCTGACCAATTCGCGGATGTGTGCGGAAGGGCATCGTCCCATTTGCCAAGATACAGGTATTGTCGTGGCTTTCGTCAAGGTGGGGATGTCGGTACGTTGGGAGGCAACTCTCGATGTCGCGGGTATGGTCAATGAGGGAGTGCGCCGTGCATATCTTGATCCGGATAACAAACTGCGTGCTTCTATCGTCTCTGATCCAGCGGGAAAGCGTACTAACACCGGAGATAACACGCCAGCCGTGGTGCATGTCGAGTTGGTGCAGGGCGATCGGGTTGAGGTGAGCATCGCGGCAAAAGGTGGCGGCTCGGAAAATAAGGCTGTGCTGGAGATGCTGAATCCAGGAGACGACATCGTTGAGTGGGTGATGCAGCGTGTCGAGGGGATGGGGGCGGGATGGTGTCCGCCGGGTATGCTCGGTATCGGCGTCGGCGGGACGGCTGAGAAGGCGGCGCTTCTGGCGAAAGAAGCGCTGATGCAGCCTCTCGATATGCACGAACTCAAGGCGCGTGGCCCGCAGAATCGCCTGGAAGCGTTGCGTGTCGAGTTGTACGATAAAATAAATGCTTTAGGCATAGGCGCACAAGGGTTGGGAGGGCTGACGACCGTAATGGATGTCAAGATTCTCGACTATCCGACACATGCTGCGTCAAAGCCTATTGCAATTATCCCCAATTGTGCGGCAACGCGGCATATCCATTTTGAATTGAACGGGGAGGGGCGGGCAGAATTTTCGCCACCGAAAATATCGGACTATCCGGACGTACAGTGGCAACCATCTGCTGAAGCGCGACGCGTCAATTTGAATGGTGTAACCCGCGAACAGATTGCGCAGTGGCAGCCCGGTGAGACGATTTTGCTATCAGGAAAATTGCTGACAGGGCGCGACGCAGCGCACAAGCGTATCGCCGATATGCTGCGACGCGGAGAAAAGTTACCTGACGGCGTGGATTTTACTAACCGCTTCATTTATTATGTCGGACCGGTTGATCCGGTGCGTGATGAGGTGGTGGGGCCAGCTGGTCCAACGACGGCGACACGAATGGATGGTTTCACCGAGATGATGTTGGCGCAAACCGGCTTGATGGGTATGGTAGGGAAGGCCGAACGCGGTGAGGCGGCAATCACTTCCATCAAGAATCATGGTGCGGTATATCTGATTGCGGTAGGTGGTGCTGCGTATTTGGTATCTAAAGCAATTCGTCATGCCAGAGTGGTCGCGTTCGCGGACTTAGGCATGGAGGCAATCTACGAATTCGATGTCGAAGATATGCCGGTAACGGTTGCTGTCGATTCAAGAGGTCGCTCCGTGCATGACATCGGCCCTGGTGAGTGGCGAAAGCGTATAGGAGTGATACCACTGAAAGTGGTTTCCTGATGTTGCTTTATGAATTTTGAAGTGCCTTGCGGATTTGTTGCGGGGTTTAATGAATTGGCGGGTCTCCCCGCATTGCAGGGTGGTGAATCTGGTCAGGTCCGGAAGGAAGCAGCCACAACTACTTGCTGCAAGTGCCGGGGGTAAGGCTCGCCTCCTTATGTGTTGTCACGGGAGAATGATAATGAAGAAGTTCGGCGGTTTTCTTTGTGCACTATTGCTCAGTGGCAACGTCTTGGCCGTGGATGGCGTTTCTGTAGAGCTAGGCAATGGCGACTACACTGACACCGCACGCGTCGGTGCGATTTGGAAATGGGATAAGCAGTGGTTCACCGAGGGTGATTGGCTGGTGACTGGCTTCTGGGAAGCGACTGTCGGTTCGTGGAAAGGCCGTAGCTCAATCGGAAATAACCAGACCATTACTGACTTGGGTTTGACTCCCGTATTTCGGTTACAAGAAAAATCTCCTTCTGCCATTGCCCCCTACTTGGAAGGCGCTATCGGTTTTCACATGATTACGCCGACATTTGTGTATGCAAATCGTCAATTTGGCAGCGCATTCCAGTTTGGTGATCATGTCGGTTTTGGTGTCCGTTTTGGCGAACATCAGCAATTTGATTTGGGCTACCGTTATCAGCATCTATCCAATGGCGGCATCAAGAAGCCCAACCAGGGCATCAATCTGAATCAAGTACACTTCGCCTATCACTTCTAACGTGGCTTAACTTGTCAGACATATCGGTACTGGCGCGTAAATGGCGACCTAGGAATTTCTCGCAACTGGCAGGCCAGGAGCATGTGGTCAGGGCGCTAAGTAATGCGTTGGTGCAGAATAGGCTGCATCATGCCTATCTGTTTACCGGGACGCGTGGCGTTGGAAAAACCACCATAGCCCGTATTTTTGCCAAATCCCTTAATTGCCTGACAGGCATCACTGCAACTCCCTGCGGAGAGTGCAGTGCCTGTAAAGAGATTGACAGTGGCCGTTTTGTTGACTTGGTTGAGTTGGATGCGGCTTCCAATACACAAGTGGACAATATGCGCGAGTTGTTGGAAGGGGCGTTATATGCACCCACCAGCGGTCGTTTCAAGGTGTATATCATCGACGAAGTGCATATGCTGTCTAAGTCAGCCTTTAATGCGATGTTGAAGACGCTTGAGGAGCCGCCACCGCATGTGAAATTCATACTGGCGACTACGGATCCGCAAAAAATTCCAGTCACGGTTCTATCGCGTTGCCTGCAGTTCAACCTCAAACAGTTGCCATCGGGACTGATTTCAACACACCTCCAGTTTGTATTGTCAGAAGAGGGTATTTCTTTCGAGCAAGGGGCAGTTAATCTGGTCGCGCGGGCAGCACAAGGTAGTATGCGTGATGCGCTAAGCCTGATGGATCAGGCGATCGCCTTTTCTGCAGGAAAAATCGAAGAGGTGGCGGTACGTGCGATGCTGGGGGCAATGGATCAGGGGTGTTTGTTCGATTTGCTTACGGCCCTGAGTGATTGGAATGGTGTGGCGATGCTTCAGGTCGCCGATGCGATGGCCACGCGCAGCGTGGCGTTTGAATCAGCCTTGCAAGAGTTGGCAGCCTTGTTACACCGAGTTGCCTTGGTGCAAACTGTGCCAGAGGCGATCCCCGAAGATGAGCCGGAGCGCGCAAGGCTGCTGGAGTTTGCTGCGATATTTGCTCCTGAAGATCTGCAATTGTTCTACCAGATTGCTATTCATGGCCGCGCTGAGATTGATTTGGCTCCCGATGAATATGCGGGGTTCACCATGACTTTGTTGCGTATGCTGGCATTTAGCCCATCGGTTGGTGTTGCAAGCAGGGGGCTAAGTGTGCGAGTCAGTTCGCAATCTGCAGTTGTGGGTGTCAGTGCGGTGGCTAAGGCATCTGCAGAGCCTCCGCTAATGCCGCTAGCGCCTGTTATGGGGAGAGATTCGGGTGAGGCGCAGCCAGCAAAGTCTGGCTTTACCAGTCTGAATGGAGCGCAGCCAAACTGGGCGTCATTGGTTGCGCAGTTGAATATCCAAGCCATGGCACAACAATTAGCCAAGCATTGTTTGTTGGAGGAGTTGGCGGAACAATTGGTAGTATTACGTTTGGCACCTGAATTCAAGCACCTACAGACGCGATTGGCAACAGAAAATTTGCAAGCTGCACTGGCGGAGTATTTTGGCAGGCCGCTCAAGCTCAGCATTCTGCTGGGCAAAGCTGTTGAGGCAACCCCTGCTAAGATCGAGCATCAGGCTAAGCAGAATAAACAACAGCAGGCAAGTGAGTCTATACAGGGCGACACTTTTGTAACAGATGCTCAAGAGGAATTGGATGCAACGCTGCTAGTTGAGTCAATTAAATCGAACTAACAAGCAAGAAGGGAAAGCATATGATGAAGGGTGGATTGGGCGGCTTGATGAAGCAGGCCCAGCAGATGCAAAAAAATGTTCAGAAAGCCCAGGCCGAGCTGGCTTTAGTGGAAGTGGATGGGCAGGCAGCATCCGGCATGGTTAAAGTAACGATGACCTGTTCGCACGAGGTGCGTCGAGTTGCGTTGGATGACAGTATTTTGTCTGACAAGGAAATGCTAGAGGATCTGCTAGTGCTGGCTTTGAATGATGCGGTAAAGAAGGCCGCAGAATTGACCGAGCAGCGTATGAGTGCATTCAGTGCTGGCATGGGACTGCCTCCCGGGATGAAGTTGCCGTTTTAATGACTGTTTCGTATCTGGATAACTTGATGGCGGCATTGCGCTGTTTGCCCGGAGTGGGGCCGAAATCGGCGCAACGCATGGCCTACCATTTGTTGCAGCGAGACCGGGTGGGAGCGTTGCAACTTGCGTCTGCCTTGCAAAAGGCGGCAAGTAATGTTCAGCATTGTTCGAAGTGCAACAATTTTTCCGAGCTGGAAGTGTGCGAGCTTTGTGCTTCGACTAGGCGTGACGAGGGGCAGTTGTGTGTGGTCGAGATGCCGGCAGATCTTTTGATGATCGAGCAGGCGCAATGCTATCGTGGTATGTACTATGTGCTGATGGGGCGTTTATCACCGTTGGATGGCATAGGGGCCAAACAATTGCATTTGGAGCGATTGGTAAAACGTGTGCAGCAACATCCTTGTGAAGTCATACTGGCGACCAATTTTACGGTTGAAGGTGACGCAACTGCGCACTATTTGGCAACATTATTGCAGTCTCTGGGCGTTAGAGTGTCAAGAATTGCTAGGGGTTTGCCGGTTGGTGGTGAGTTGGAACAGGTAGATAGTGGCACATTGGCGCAAGCCGTATTGGAGAGGCGTGAGTTAACGGTATGAATGAGCAGGGCGAAAAACTACAGAAAGTCATGGCTCAAGCCGGATATGGTTCACGTCGCACGATGGAAGAATGGATTGCTGCCGGGCGTGTGAGTGTCAATGGTGAAACAGCCACCTTGGGGATGCGCGTGTTGCCAGGGGATATGGTTAAATCCGCCAATCGTACGATACGTGTCGGCGAGCGCGCTCAGACGGTACGCGTATTGTTGTACCATAAGCCGGAGGGCGAAATCGTCAGTCGGGATGATCCTGGTAAGCGTGCCAGTGTGTTTGATAAGCTGCCCAGGCTGCGTGGTCAAAAATGGATAGCTATCGGGCGTCTGGATTTTAATACGAGTGGCTTACTCGTATTCACGACCTCTGGTACATTGGCGAACCGTTTGATGCACCCTCGTTTCGAAGTTGAGCGCGAATATGCTGTTCGGGTGCAGGGTAGCATGTCGGATGAACAGATTCAGTCGACATTAGGTGATGGGGTCGAGTTGGAGGACGGTCCGGTGACCTTCGTTAAACTCGAGGATCATGGCGGAGAAGGCTTTAACCACTGGTATCGTGTGATACTGAAGGAAGGCCGAAATCGAATAGTAAGGCGTACTTTTGATGCACTGGGTTTTCCGGTGAGTCGATTGATACGGGTACGTTTCGGTATAATCAACCTTCCTCCCCGACTGAAACGTGGCATGATGGCAGAGTTGGGTGATGGGGAGGTTGAGCAGGTGCTCAATTGGGTCGGGGAGACTGATATTGCTGTATTGGATGATGGGGCTGAGGAATCCTCTGGTGCTGAGCAAAGTCGGAATGATGATTCATTATCTCCTGCCACTCAAGTAAAGCCTGCTAGGCGGGTAGGTCGATTTGGTGGTCCAGTACGAACTGGCAAAAGTAGTGTGCGTCGCTGAGTTACGATGGCTGTTATAGAATGCCGTGCAATAAAAATTATCGGTGTAATGAAAAGCTGAATGGAAGAACGCAGTAACAAAACAATCATGAGCAGTGTGCTCTTTTTGGATATTGTCGAATATTCAAAAAAGTCTGTCTCAGGCCAAATTTCCTTGAAAGAAAGGTTCAATACCTATCTTGCCAAGGCAATTCAGGACGCACCCGTCATTGATCGCATCATTCTGGATACCGGTGATGGCGCTGCAGTCAATTTCTTGGGGGATGTAGAAGATGCCCTGAAGGCTGCGCTCAGTCTGCGTGAAAGTCTGCTTAATGAGGAACCCGACCTTGAGCCAGAGTTGCTGGTAAGAATTGGCATCAATCTAGGGCCGGTCAGGTTGATGCGAGATTTAAATGGTCAACCGAATATCGTTGGTGATGGTATTAACGTTGCACAACGCGTAATGGGCTTTGCGGATCCGAGCCAGATACTGGTTTCTAGGTCATATTTTGATGCGGTATCACGTCTCTCTCCCGAATATGCCGGAATGTTCCACTATCAGGGTTCGCGTACCGACAAGCACGTTCGTGAACATGAGGTTTACGCCATTGGTTATCCGGGGGACTATACGACCAAGCGGTCGGCAGCCCATTCGGAAATAGATCAAGCTCAGAAAACTGGCGTTTGGGGGCAATTCCAGGCAGCTTGGGGCGCTTTGCTGGCGGGAGGGCATAATGATTCCCAAGGTTTTCTTGCACGCCTCAAAAAAGCTGATGGCAAACAGCAGGCTTTTTATGCAATCGCTTTGATAGTGCCTGTGTTGCTTATTGCCGTGATGTTCGTGAAAGATGGGGGGGGTGATAAGCAGCAAGTTACCAAAGCCGAAATCATGGAGCCATCGAGTGCGGTGCCTAGTGCGCCTACAATCAGCACGCCAGAAGTGGTGCCAGTCGCAAAGGAACATAGTGTTCCCGTAGACCAGAAAGCTCAGCCTGGCAAAGTAAACACTGAAGTGGTTCAGAAATCACATCCTACTACTGGAAAGACGAGTGCCTCGTCCAAAACGACTGAAATCAAGTCTCAAGGCGTTAAGTCTGGCGTGTCCGGATCGGACAAGACGGCGGCTCCCGCAAATGATGCGCCAGTCGTAGTAGATGCCTACATGTTGGTCAATTGCGTGGATGGCGCACAAGTATTTCTGGATGGCCTGCTTAAGGGAACTGTCACCAATGGCGCTTTGACGCTTACTGCTAAACCTGGCAAGCATAAATTGATTATTAGTCATACCAGTTTTGGGTTGTACACTGACGAAGTTGAGCTTGAGTCGGGGAAAACTGAACGGGTGAAGCCTAGAGTGTGTAGGTAGAGAGCTTATGTTTGGGATGATGACAATAAACACGGGGTCGGTAGGTGGTTTTGATGATTAGTCAGTTGGGGCGCTATGAAGTCCTTGGCGAACTCGGTCAGGGTGCAATGGGTGTGGTCTATAAGGCCAAGGACCCGTTGATTGATCGTCAGGTGGCTATCAAAACTATCAGTCTGAGTCTGGCTGGCGATGAGATTGATGAGTATGAAGGGCGCTTCTATCAGGAAGCCAAAGCTGCTGGGCGACTGAATCATCCTAACATTGTTACCATTTACGATGTGGGTAAGAGTGATGATATTGCCTATATTGCCATGGAGTTCCTGCAAGGACGCGAGTTGCGCGACATTATGCGTGACGATGGTGATATGCCGGTGGAGCAGGTGCTGGATATTGTTGCCCAGGTGGCGTCTGGACTGGCTTATGCGCACGAACACGGAATTGTTCATCGGGATATCAAGCCATCGAATATCATGGTAATTCGAGACGGCCTTGTCAAAATCACGGATTTCGGAATTGCTCGCATGGCATCTTCTGCCGTCCGTACTCAGACCGGAATGGTGCTGGGCTCTCCAAAATACATGTCGCCTGAACAGGTGTTGGGCAAGGATATTGATCAGCGATCAGATATTTTCTCGTTAGGTGTGATGCTTTACGAGATGTTGACACGGGAAGCACCATTCTCCGGTGAAAACGTCAATGCCATCATGTACCAGACACTGAACGCCATACCGAAATCTCCCAGCCAACTGAATAGTGGCGTGCCTGAAATGCTCAATTTCATCGTGGCAAAGGCACTGGCCAAAGAGCGGGATGATCGCTATCAGAATGCCAAAGATTTGGCTTCTGATTTGCGTGCTTGCCGTGAAGTGCTGCCACGATTCAGTCGGCCTGCTGATTCCGCATCAGCAGGTGGTAAGAAGAAGGCACTTGATGCAATTGTTGCGACCTCTCGAAACGAGTCTGAGAGCACAGGCGAAGAGCCTGTTACTTCTTTAGGCTTGTCTAATGCGTTCGATTCCAATGAGGCGACCATGCGTCTTGCAATCATGACGGCTGATGTAATAGAAGTGGATGAGTTGGCGAGAACTTTGAAAATGGCCGTGCCTGTGATACCAGTTGTAAAGCCTGAGGCCGTCAAGTCGAAAGCTAAGACTTCCGTCAAATCCGGTAATGCACCGAAAGTTTCAGCGGCACCTGTAAAGGCCAAAACAGCGGAAAGTTCAGATGGTAGTAATTTCAAGTTTCTTATCCTTTTTCTAGTGCTGATTGTGCTTGTCGTGGTGCTCTACGTTTCCTGAAAACCCTTCGAGCAAACCTGATGCTCGATCATTACTTCCTCAAGTCTTCTAGGATTTTCACTTTATTGTTGGTCGCCATGCTTGGGTTGGTGACAATCTCGGTTTGGCTTACTAATTTTTATTATTGGTGGCGGCTTGTGCTCGTCATGGTGGTTTGGCTTGGGGTTCTTGACGTGTTTTGGCGCGAAGTGTTGTTGAGACATGCGTCCTCATGGCAGTTTTTTTCCCTGACGGGGCGGCAACTTCAAGTCCGCATGCGTCGGGGTGAGGAGGTGCATGGTGAGGTTATGCCGTGCACGATAGTTACTTCCCTTTGCGTCGTATTGTGGGTTCGGCCGCAGCAGGGAGCACCTGTGAAACAGGTGATTTTTAGGGATGCCCTGCCAGAGGGTGCATTTCGTGAGTTGTGTGTGCGCTTGAAGTATTGCTAGCGGGTCTGGGGCGTAAGGATGGTCGGTTGTGGGTGTTCCAGCATTTCCGGGTAATCCTTGCTGTAATGCAAGCCTCGGCTTTCGTGACGCGACAAGGCACTTTGCACAATCAAATCTGCGTTGGTGACAAGGTTGCGAAGTTCAAGCAAGTCGGCGCTGATATGGAAGTGTGAGTAGTACTCATCAATTTCACTTTGCAGCAGTTGGATGCGGCGCTGGGCACGCTGTAAACGCTTGTTGGTGCGAACGATTCCGACATAATCCCACATGAAATGGCGAAGTTCCGCCCAGTTGTGTGAGATCACGATCTGCTCATCAGCATCGGTTACTTTGCTGGCATCCCATGAAGGCAATGGCCGCGCTGCTTCACGCGACTGAGTGAGGATGTCCTGTGCGGCATCTTCGGCAAATACCAAGCATTCCAAAAGGGAGTTGCTGGCGAGGCGATTGGCTCCGTGCAATCCGCTATAGGCTGTTTCACCTATCGCATAGAGATTCATTACGTCGGTTCTGGCGTGCGAGTCGGCGACTACGCCGCCGCAGGTGTAGTGTGCTGCGGGTACCACAGGGATGGGTTCTTTGCTGATGTTGATGCCCAAGCTGAGGCAGCGTGCAAAGATGTTAGGGAAGTGCTCTTGCAGAAACTCGACTGATTGATGCGAAATATCCAGATAGACACAGTCCAGCCCACCTTTTTTCATCTCATAGTCTATTGCTCTTGCCACTATGTCTCTAGGAGCCAACTCTGCACGGTCATCATGCTGTGGCATAAAGCGTGTGCCATTGGGCAGTTTCAGAATGCCCCCCTCGCCGCGCACAGCTTCACTGATCAGGAATGATTTGGCGTTTTGGTGGTACAGGCAGGTCGGGTGGAACTGGATGAATTCCATGTTGGCCACTCGACAGCCGGCTCGCCATGCCATGGCAATGCCATCGCCAGTCGAGGTGTCCGGGTTGGTGGTGTACAGGTATACCTTGCCACATCCTCCGGTTGCTAATACGGTGTATTGGGCCGAGATTGTGATGACGTCATCCGTTTCGGTGTTTAACGCATACGCGCCAAAACAGCGGTTATCTGCAAGTCCAAGCTTATGGCCGGTTATCAGATCTACTGAAATATGCTTTTCGAGTACGGTGATGTTGGGGTGCTGGCATACTTTGGCTGAGAGTGTTTGCTGCACTGCGCGTCCAGTTGCATCGGCGACGTGAATGATGCGACGTTTGCTGTGTCCGCCTTCGCGGGTAAGGTGATAGCCGAACTGACTGTCGCTGTCTTGCGTAAAAGGCACACCCTGAGAAATGAGCCAGTTAATTGCATCTCTGCCATGCTCAACGGTGTGGCGGGTTGCCTCTTGGTCGCACAAGCCAGCACCGGCCAGTAAGGTGTCCTGGGTGTGTATCTCAGGGGTGTCTTCTCCCGAAAGCACTGCCGCAATCCCGCCTTGCGCCCAACTACTGGCGCCATCCATGAGCGTTCTTTTGGTGATCAGCCCAACTTTCTGGTGATCGGCCAGTTTCAGCGCCAGAGTAAGTCCGGCAAGGCCGCTGCCGATGATCAGCGTGTCGAATTGCAGCAATTGGATATTCCAGTGTTCATGACAATGGCAGGACTATAGCAAAACTGGGGTGAGTGAGAGGCAATATTTACAGTTTGGATGCTGGCGCAGATGAGATTAAGTGAGTACGTTGGCTGACGAGTGTTGGTGCTTGCAGTTATACTGCGACCCTTTGCCAGTATTAAGTTGGCATGGATAACTATTGGAATTATCGAGGATGGTGGATAGGGATATTGATCAACAGTTGGTAGAGCGCGTACAGCGTGGGGATAAGCGCGCCTATGACCTGCTGGTGGCGAAATATCAGCGGAAACTGGGGCGTTTGATTTCCCGTTTTGTGCGAGATCCTGCCGAGGCTGAAGATGTCACCCAGGAGGCCTTTATTAAGGCGTACCGCGCTTTGCCCGGCTTTCGTGGGGATAGTGCCTTCTATACTTGGTTATATCGTATCGGTATCAATACTGCCAAAAATTACCTGTTGGCAAACAAGCGGCGCGCACCTACCAGTACCCCTTTTGATGCCGAAGAGGCGGAGGCATTTGATGAGGCAGGATTGTTGCGTGAAGTTAGTACGCCAGAAAATGAACTCATGAGCAAACAAGTTGTCAACGTCGTGCAAACAACATTGCAGGAGTTGCCCGAAGATTTGCGTAGCGCTTTGACTTTACGTGAAATTGAGGGATTGAGTTATGAAGAAATCGCCAGTGTGATGAATTGTCCTATCGGCACGGTGAGATCGAGAATCTTTAGAGCACGTGAAGCGGTCGCCGAGAAGTTGCGTCCGTTATTGGGAACCAGCCAAGGTAATAGGTGGTAATTATGAAGCATCAAATTTCAACATTAATGGATGGCGAGCTGTTTGAGGATGAGGCTGACATCTTGTTCGATCAAATCAAGCGTGATGAAGAAGCGCAATGTGATTGGGCTATGTACCATCTGATTGGTGATGCGTTACGTCAGCCCGAATACATCCATCAAGACATCACTGCCAAGGTGATTGAGCGTTTGCAGAACGAACCTACCGTGTTAGCGCCTCGTGGCAATGTGCTGAAGCAAAAAGCAAGAGTTTTGGCCTTGTCCGCTGCGGCTTCCGTACTGGCGGTTGGGGTGGTGGCGTGGATGTCATTGCAAATTACGCCTGAAGCTGCGCCGCAGATGGCAATGCAGCAATCCAATATCCGTCCCGTAAATATGCAGATTCAGCCAAAATCAAACGATTACCTGATGGCGCATCAAGAGTTTTCTCCCAGTAACGATATGAACGGCGGCGCTTCCTACATCCGTACCGTGACATATACCCCAGAGGAAAAATCTCAATGAGGTTGTGGGTGGGGGTGTGTGCGATGCTGTTGGCTGTCAATGTACAGGCTGCCGACGGGAAGTTCAGGCTGGATTGGTTGAAGACGGTTGCTTTTGCGGCTCACCAGACGGATTACAGCGGAGTATTCATTTATCAATACGGCAGCCACGTTGAAACTTCGCGAATTGCGCATATCACCGAGGCGGATAGCGAATACGAGAAGTTGGAAAGTCTGGATGGCCCCAAGCGTGAGATCATCCGTCATCACGGTCAGGTATGGTGCTATAGCAACCACAAGATGGTGCAGGTGATGAGTCAGCCGGGCAAGGGGCGGTTTCCCGCGTTGTTGCCGGATCAGTTGTCAAATCTAGGTGAAAACTACCAAGTACAAGATGCCGGGGTTGAGCGTGTTGCTGGTTATCCAGCTCAGGTTATTCTGTTTCAGCCCAAAGATAATTTCCGCTATATCCACAAAATTTGGGTTCATACCGACTCCGGTTTGTTACTTAAGTCCGTCGTGCTCAATGACAAGAACCAGGTCGTCGAGCAGTATTCCTTTACGCAATTGAAAATCGGCCCCGAGGCAGACCGTTCATGGCTGACTTCCAACGAGGCGATGGCGGCAACCACTACGGGTACCGGAAAGCCGGTCGTAGCAGCGGGTGGGCAAGCAAATACTGTGAAGAGCATCAATAGCGGCTGGGTAGTGGACGCCATGCCGAGTGGCTTCAAAAAAACCATGGAGATATTGCGTCCCATGCATGGCAAGCATGCACCGGTGATACAGCTGGTGTTCTCGGATGGTTTGAGTGCTATTTCAATCTTCATTGAACCAGCCGACTCGGACGAGGATGACAACGATGGTTTGTCCAGTCGGGGTGCGGTCAATCTTTATCATAAGGTGGTGAACAAGACGCTGTTCAATGTGGTTGGCGAAGTTCCGCCGCTGACCGTTATGCAAGTGCTTGATTCTGTTCGATATAATGGGAAGTAGCCATGCTGGAGACGCGTGTGGTTGTGGTGCAATTACTGAATGAAGAATTTGCACTGGTTCAGGCCAGTCAGGGCGGTGGTTGTGGCCAGTGCAGTGGCAAGGGCTGTGGCGCAAGCAAACTTTCTCAGGTTTTTTGCAGCAAGCCACGTCAATTCAGGGTGGTGAATGGCATAGCTGCGGTTGTCGGTGACGAAGTGATAGTCTCGTTAGTCGAAGGGACGGTGCTGCAAGGCATAGGGCTTGTCTATCTATTGCCCTTGTTGATGCTATTGGTCGGGGCGGCCCTGGCTGGTTATGTTGCACCTCATGCCGATCAGCATGACGGATATGCCGCGTTTGGTGCTTTATTTGGCTTGATAGCCGGATTCGGCTGTGCCAAGTGGATTTCATCCCGTCAAGCATTCCAGAAGCCCTATATCGCAAGGAAGGTTCTCGATTAGTCGGGTTGTCCTTGTATTTGAATTTTTTAATATGAGGAGGTTTGCATGCTAAAAAAATTTATCGTTTCTGCTGTTTTTTCACTTGGAATTCTCTTCAGCAGTCTTGCGCCAGCGACGAACTTGCCTGACTTTACAGGGTTAGTAGAAACGCAGGGTGCGGCGGTGGTGAATGTCAGTACCACCCAGGTCATCCGTAATGCGCATGGCTTTCCCAATATTCCCGAAGGCGATCCTTTTTTTGAATTCTTTAGGCGTTTCGCGCCGCAAATGCCGCAATATCAAGAGTCCCAGTCCCTGGGCTCCGGTTTCATCATCAGTTCGGATGGCTACATCCTGACCAACGCGCATGTGGTGGACAGCGCCGAGAAAATTACTGTGCGTCTGACAGATAAACGCGAATTTTCTGCCAAGGTCATCGGCGCGGACAAGCGCACCGATGTGGCGCTGCTGAAGATAGAAGCCAAGAATCTACCTAAGATCACGGTTGGTGACCCGAACAAACTCAAGGTCGGTGAATGGGTGCTGGCCATCGGCTCGCCATTCGGTTTTGACAGCAGCGTGACTGCGGGCATAGTCAGCGCCAAGGGGCGCTCCTTGCCAAACGATAATCTGGTGCCCTTCATTCAAACCGATGTCGCCATCAATCCCGGCAATTCGGGTGGTCCGCTGTTCAACATGAACGGCGAAGTCGTTGGCATCAATTCGCAAATTTATACCCGTTCGGGTGGTTCCATGGGCTTGTCATTTGCCATCCCGATTGATGTTGCCGCGCAGGTTGCGGAGCAGTTGCGCACGACCGGCAAGGTGACGCGTGGCCGTATCGGCGTGACGATACAGGAAATGACACGAGAGTTGGCCGAGTCGTTTGGGCTGAAAACTGCAGACGGTGCTTTGGTAAGCAGCGTAGAAACGGGTGGGGCAGCCGACAAGGCGGGTATCGAAGTCAGCGACGTGATCCTGAAGTTCGATGGCAAGGACGTAGCCGGCTCCACTGATCTGCCCCGTATCGTGGCGGCAACCAAGCCTGGCAGCAAGGTGGCTGTGGTGCTGTGGCGCAAAGGCGCCTTGAAAGAATTGACGGTCGTAGTCATGGCAATTCCCGAAGACGCTAGGGTGGTTGCTGCCGTGAAGCGCTCGGCAGAGGATGAGTTTACGAGGATAGATCGTCTTGGCATTGCGGTCAGTGAATTGAGCAATGAGCAATTGGCTGAATTGAAAATTAACGGTGGCTTGCTGGTTGAAGAGGTTAGAGGTGCTGTTGCTCATGTCGCAGGCTTGCAGCGTGGCGATGTGTTGCTGGCGGTGGGCAATATGCCGATCCGTAGTTTGAAGCAATTCGATGAGTTGATTCGCAAGTTCCCTGTCGGTCGCAACGTCGCGCTTTTGGTGCGCCGGGGCGAGAATGTCTCCTATATAGCCATCAAGCTGGATGAAAAATGATTCTAAAAATCATCAGAGTCCAGCGTATTGTGGCCAATTAGGCTAAAATCCGCGCTTTACGAACATACCGTACGTCCGTTGTTCAGTCACCCGCATCGGCAGTCAGGCAATCTGCTGTTGATGTGGCGGTGGCATGCGCGGGCTGTCGGTTTTTATTTGGAATTTCATGCAGCTAATCCGTAACTTTTCCATCATCGCCCATATTGATCACGGTAAATCTACGCTGGCTGATCGCATCATCCATTTGTGCGGCGGCTTGAGTGATCGCGAAATGGATAAGCAAGTGCTTGACTCCATGGATATTGAGCGTGAGCGTGGTATCACCATCAAGGCGCAGACCGCCGCGCTGAACTACCAGGCCAGGGATGGCAAGGTCTATAACCTCAATCTGATCGACACGCCCGGACACGTGGATTTTTCCTACGAGGTTTCGCGTTCACTGTCCGCTTGCGAAGGCGCGCTGCTGGTGGTGGATGCGTCGCAGGGGGTTGAGGCTCAGACCGTGGCTAACTGCTACACGGCGTTGGATTTGGGCGTCGAGGTTGTGCCCGTGCTGAACAAGATAGACTTGCCTTCTGCCAATCCTGATAACGCCATCGAGGAGATCGAGGAGGTTATTGGCATTGAGGCGCACGATGCGGTGCACTGTTCTGCCAAAACCGGTGTGGGCATTGAGGATGTGCTCGAATCCCTGATCGTTAAAGTGCCCCCACCCAAAGGTGACATCAACGCGCCGTTGCAGGCATTGATTGTCGACTCCTGGTTCGATAATTACGTGGGTGTGGTGATGCTGGTGCGGGTGATAAACGGCACACTCAAGCCTAAAGAGAAGATTCTCTTTATGGCGACTGGGGCGAATCATTTGACCGAGCATGTCGGCGTATTTACGCCGAAATCACAACCGCGAGAATCCTTGAGCGCGGGGCAGGTGGGTTTTGTCATCGCCGGTATCAAGGAACTGAAATCCGCGCGGGTGGGCGATACCATCACGCATCAGGCAAGACCGGCAGCCGAAGCATTGCCGGGTTTCAAGGAGGTGCAGTCGCAGGTATTCTCTGGACTATTCCCGGTTGAATCCAATCAGTACGAGGCGCTACGCGACTCGCTGGAAAAGCTGAAGCTTAACGATGCGGCCTTGATGTATGAGCCGGAAGTCTCACAGGCACTGGGTTTTGGTTTCCGCTGTGGTTTCCTGGGTTTGCTGCACATGGAAATTGTCCAGGAGCGGTTGGAACGCGAGTTCGACATGGACTTGATTACCACCGCGCCAACCGTGATTTACGAGGTGGTGTTACGTGATGGCACGACCATTTCGGTGGACAACCCCTCCAAGATGCCCGACCCGTCCAAGATTGAACAGATCCGCGAGCCGATAGTGACGGTCAATTTGTACATGCCAAATGAATATGTCGGTGCGGTCATTACGCTGTGTACCCAGAAACGCGGTTCGCAAATCAACATCAGCTACCACGGCAAGCAAGTGAAGTTGGTGTACGAGATGCCGATGGCCGAGATCGTGATGGACTTCTTTGACAGATTGAAGTCGGTATCTCGCGGCTACGCTTCGATGGATTACGAGTTTAAGGAATACCGTTCTGCCGATGTGGTCAAGGTGGATATGCTGATTAACGGCGACAAGGTGGATGCGCTGGCGATCATCGTGCATCGTGCCAACAGCCAGTATCGTGGGCGTGAAGTGGCGGCCAAGATGCGGGAGCTGATCCCGCGCCAGATGTACGATGTGGCGATCCAGGCGACCATAGGTTCCAACATCATCGCGCGCGAGAACGTCAAGGCGATGCGCAAGAACGTGTTGGCCAAGTGTTATGGTGGCGACATATCACGCAAGAAAAAACTTCTTGAAAAACAAAAAGCTGGCAAGAAACGCATGAAACAGGTGGGCAATGTTGAGATTCCGCAGGAGGCTTTCCTGGCGATCTTGCGTGTGGATGATTAAGGGATGACGATGGATTTTGCACTGATACTGTTTTTGTTGTTGCTGGTCACCGGTGGTGTTTCGCTGCTGGATCGTTACGCGCTGTCCGCAAAACGTGCCAGCGGTGTCGTAGAACCTTGGTGGGTGGAGTATGCCAAGAGCTTTTTTCCGGTCATCCTGATCGTCTTTTGCATACGCTCGTTTCTGGTTGAACCTTTCAAGATCCCTTCCGGTTCGATGATTCCCACCTTGCAGGTGGGCGACTTCATTCTGGTCAACAAGTTCACCTACGGTATCCGTCTGCCCATCATCAATCAGAAACTGGTGCAACTGAACGATCCGCAGCGTGGCGATGTGATGGTGTTTCATTATCCGGAAGACCCTTCGGTGGACTACATCAAGCGCGTGGTCGGTGTGCCGGGCGATGTGATCGAATATCGCCATAAGCATCTGTCGATCAATGGTGTCGAACAGGTTCAGCAATCCGTGGGGCAGTATAACTATCTGGAGAGCGGGCTGAATATCGTTCATACCGAGAAATATGCCGAAACCCTTGGGGCAGTCACTCACGATATGCTGGTCAATCCAGATATGCCCAATGTGCACATGGGGTCAGTAGCGGAATTCAAGGGCCGGGAAAATTGCAGCTACGACGAAGATGCGGTGCGCTGCACCGTGCCTCAAGGCAGCTATTTCATGATGGGCGATAATCGCGATAATAGTCGAGACAGTCGTTACTGGGGCTTCGTGCCGGATAATCTGATTGTCGGCAAGGCATTTTTTGTGTGGATGAACTTTTCAGATATGAAACGTATTGGTCTGTCTATATAACGATGGAGGGCATATGAAGATCGCATTACCAGTGAGTCAGCGCGGCCTGAGTTTTTGGGGATTCCTGCTTGGAGCTTTCATCCTGGTGCTGATCAGCATTACCGCGTTGAAGGCGATTCCGGCTTATGTTCAGAATGCCGAGATTAAGCAGATACTCGTGGAGATTGCCAAGGATACCGATATGCGTGAGGCCTCCCTGCACGATCTTCGCGAATCTTTCAACAAGCGCGCCGGGATAAACAATATTACCGTCATTCAAGGGTCGGACATCGACATTTCCCGCAATGACGGGGTTCTGGTACTGAGCGCCGATTACGCCGTAAAAGTGCCAATCATCGCCAATGTCAGCCTCTACCTTGAGTTCAGCCCAAGTAGTGCGGCTCACTAAGGGGCATGACCATCTGTGCCAGCAACTGGGATATGTCTTCACCGATCCCCAGTTGTTGCAGCGCGCCCTTACGCACCGCAGTTATTCGGCGGATCATTATGAGCGCCTCGAATTCCTTGGTGACAGCATCCTCGGTTGTGCCATCGCCAAATACCTGTTTAATGCTTACCCTGATTTGAGCGAAGGTGAGTTGTCGCGCCTGCGTTCAAATCTGGTCAAGGAAGCTACGCTGGTGATCTTTGCCCAGCAACTCCATCTGGGCCGGCTGATGTTGCTGGGCGAGGGAGAAATGAAGAGCGGCGGTTCCCGTCGCCCCTCTATTCTGGCTGATGCGGTAGAAGCGTTGATCGGTGCGATCTGTCTGGACGGCGGTTACCCGGCTGCCGAGCAGGTAGTGCTGAAGCTGTTCATCCCTTATCTTGATCAGGCGGATGTCAGGACCTTCGGCAAGGATGCCAAGACCTTGTTGCAGGAATATTTGCAGGCGCAGCGGCTGGTATTGCCGAACTACACCGTTACCGATACGCAAGGCGAGGCACACGCGCAACTATTTCGGGTGGAATGTGTCATTGCGCCACTCGGTATAACGACCCGGGGCGAAGGCACCAGCCGGCGCAACGCCGAACAACAGGCCGCACAAGCGGCCTATCAATTGATTTGCCAAAAGACTGGAAACGAAAAATGACGGAAATATCACACGATGATCAGCATGATGCCGGGCAGGATGTACCCTTTCGCTGCGGCTATGTCGCTATCGTCGGGCGTCCCAATGTGGGCAAGTCCACGCTGCTCAACCACCTGATCGGACAGAAGATCAGCATCACCTCGCGCAAGGCGCAGACCACGCGCCACCGCATACACGGCATTTTTACCGACGAGCATTCGCAGTTTGTGTTTGTGGATACGCCGGGTTTTCAGACCAAACACCTCAACGCCCTGAATCGCGGCATGAACCGTGTCGTCACGACCAGTTTGCGCGATGTGCAGGTGGTGTTGTATGTGTTGGAAGCGATGCGTTATGACGAGCGCGACAAGGAAGTGCTGAAACTGCTGCCGAAAGATCAGCCGGTCATTCTGGTCATCAACAAGATAGATGAAGTGGCGGACAAGGGGAAATTGTTCGATTTCGCCGAGCGCGTGGCTGAAGATTTCAATTTCACCTCTATCGTCCCGGTCAGCGCCAAGCTGGGCAAGAAGGTGGACGAACTGCGCGAGGCGATACGCGGCCTGTTGCCGGAAAGCGAAATGATCTACGAAGAGGACGACATCACCGACCGCAACGAGCGTTTCCTGGCCTCTGAACTGCTGCGCGAGAAGGTATTTCGTTTCACTGGCGACGAGCTGCCCTATTCGGTCAGCGTGGTGATCGAGCAGTTCAAGATGGAAGGCACTATGCGCCGCATCAGTGCCGCCATTTTGGTGGACAAGGACGCGCACAAGGCCATGCTGATCGGCAAGAAGGGCGAGAAACTCAAGGAAATCGCCACTCAGGCGCGGCTCGACATGGAAAAACTGTTCGACGGCAAGGTGTTCCTCGAAGTGTTCATCAAGGTGCGCAGCGGCTGGGCCGACAGCGCACAAATGCTCAAGACGCTGGGTTACGAATGAGTGTCGTGCGGTATCGGTGATGAATCAAGGTTAGCCAGTTTGAGATGACTGCAGCCAGCCGGCAAAACAGGCAACAGGACGAATTGGCGTTCATCCTGCACAGCCATCCGTTTCGCGAGACCAGCCTGCTGCTGGATGTATTCAGTCGCCACCACGGCCGGCTGGCCATCGTGGCGCGCGGTGCGCGTCGCCCCCGTTCCGCCTTGCGCGGCGTGCTGATGGGCTTCCAGCCGGTGACGCTGTCTTGGTTTGGCAAGGGCGAGGTGCGCACTTTGCACAGCGCCGAGTGGCAGGGCGGCCAGCCCTACTTGCAGGGTACGGCGCTGATGTGCGGCTTCTACCTGAACGAATTGCTGGTCAACCTGCTGGGGCGCGACGATGCGCACGAGCAGTTGTTCGATTATTACCGCGCCACCCTGCAGCGTCTGGCGCAC
Organism: Gallionella sp.; assembly: GCA_028687575.1. Classification (GTDB taxonomy): domain Bacteria; phylum Pseudomonadota; class Gammaproteobacteria; order Burkholderiales; family Gallionellaceae; genus Gallionella. The sequence goes on from JAQTZW010000001.1 coordinate 352,552, forward strand.
GAGGCCGATCACGCCGCCACCCTGCGCTGTTTCGAGAAGCACTTGTTGCAGGAACTGGGCTACGCGCTGGAGTTGGAACGGGAGGCGGGTAGTCGCCAGCCGGTTCTGGCAGAAGCCCGTTATCGGTATGTCATCGAGCATGGTGTGGTTGCGGATGACGGTCGCATGGACGGCTTCCCGATATCGGGCAAGACGCTGTTGGCGATGACGGCGGACGACTACAGTGACCCGCAGGTGGCGCAGCAAAGCAAGCAGTTGATGCGCGTCTTGATCAACCATCATCTTGGCGGCAGGGTGTTGCATACGCGGGAACTGGTCAAGGACTTGCAGAAACTATGAAGTATTTGAAAGAAGGATTTACTGATGAAAAAACTCGGACTGAATATTGATCATGTCGCCACCCTGCGCCAGGCCAGGGGCGCGCGTTATCCCAACGTGGTACGCGCCGCGCTGATCTGCGAGGAGGCGGGCGCGGACGCGATCACGCTGCATCTGCGCGAAGATCGCCGCCACATTCAGGACCGCGATGTCGAGATATTGCGCGACATGCTGCAAACCCGCATGAACCTGGAATGCGCCGTCACCGAAGAGATGGTCGCCAACGCCTTGCGCATCAAGCCGCACGACCTGTGTCTGGTGCCGGAACGCCGCGAGGAATTGACCACCGAGGGCGGGCTGGATGTGGTGCGCTACTTCGATACCGTCAAATCCGCCTGCGAGCGCTGCGCCGAGGCCGGCATCCGCGTCTCGCTGTTCATAGACGCCGACCCGCGTCAGATAGACGCGGCGGTGCGCGCCGGCGCGCCGGTGATCGAGCTGCATACCGGCAAATATGCCGATGCCGACAGCGTGCCTGCTCGGGAATTCGAGCTGGAGCGCATCCGCAAAGGCGTACACCACGCCCACGCGCAGGGCTTGCAGGTCAATGCCGGTCATGGCCTGCACTACCACAACGTGCAGGACATCGTCGCCATCCCCGACATCGTCGAGCTCAACATCGGCCACGCCATCGTCGCCGAATCGGTGTTCATCGGGCTGGACGCGGCGGTGCGCAGGATGAAGGCGCTGGTGACGGCATAACAACATGATATTTGGAGTCGGAACCGACATCGTCGAATATTCCCGCATCGAAGAGATGTGGCAGCGGCACGGGCTGCGGCTGGCCGAGCGCCTGCTGAACGCGGGCGAATTGCCGGAATTCCATGCCCACGCGCATCCCGCCCGCTTCCTCGCCAAACGCTTCGCCGCCAAGGAAGCCTTCGCCAAGGCGGTCGGCAGCGGCCTGCGCCATCCGGTCAGCCTCGGTCGCATCGGCGTCACCCACGATGGCCTAGGCAAGCCGGTGTTGCAATTCGACGCTGAATTGCGCACCTATCTGGCGCAACTGGGCATCAGCGGTCATCACCTTTCCATCAGCGACGAACGCAGCATGGTGGTCGCCTTCGTGGTGCTGGAAACGCTTTAGTGCGTGGGTCGGGGTGAGGTAGGGCGTCAACAGCGTTGCCTACGTTGGCGCGGCTGGTCAGGTTCAACGAAAACCGCCGTGGGGGGCACTCGCAAGGAATAGGCCGTGTTGAAAGGGGCTAAAGCTCCACCAAATACGCTGTCAGGTCGCCAATTACTTCTGCCATCCTACCTCTATGCTCGCCTATTGAGTTGGCCATAGCAGTAGCGATGCTACTTGCTTCCGTAGTTTTCAATCTCTCGAAGCAGGTCTCTAAGCACAAGGCGCAAGCTGTCTGCCATAGCCACTCGCATCGCTTGTTCGATGAAGCTTACCTGGCTTCCACTGTAGTCTGGATCATTATCGGTAACGACATGCTCGATTTTGCGTTCCCATACGACATTCCCGTTCCGTTCCAACCAGAACCGTACGGCAGCGATTCCTTCCACACGAACAATGAGGAAGCCATGGGTTTTCGAGCAAAATGCATATATTTCTGATTTAAGTGTGAGCCGCTCTGGTGGGGGCGAGGTTGAAAGCGCCTGCTCGATCAAGCGGGACGAGGACAGTTCCTGATTTACTCGTTCGTAGAGGATGGAAGAGGCAGTGTCTAGCCATAATGCATCTGTATCACAGTCTTTGGATGATGATCCAGCGACCCACTCACCATAATGTTTTGACCTAGAGTCAATCGGTTGTTGCACGTCAATTGCCAGAGCAAGCGGTTGTTTCGCCGTGAAGCCTGTAGCGGTTTTTGGAAACGAAAACGAGGCACCTGGAATGCGTAGTGCTGATCTGTTGGAGCTACAACCAGCTATGAATGCACAGGCTATGAGGATAGAGAGCAGTAGACGGAAATTCAATCTGGTAGGTTGGCGCATGGCGAGGTGTGTTTACGATGGGTTAACGAAAGAAAGGGATTTTCCTGTTCCGTCGGGGCGGTGAGGTTTTAGCGAACGGCAGCGAAAGTGCCGTGATGGAATTTGCAGATTTCATTAAAAACAACGAGTGAGCAAAGTGGTGGGCATTATCCCCATCGGCATTGATCTTGCCAAGCGCATGTAGGCGCGATTGGCGTAGCGTAGCCTTCTTCAAAGGCAAAGCGGGGCAAGAGAGTTATACCGAGCAGATGAAGCGACGCATCGACAGCGCCGAGGGACGTGCACGTTATGGCAGACGCTTCGCCACCGTGGAGCCGGTATTTGGCAACCTGCGACACAACAAGCGGCTGGATCGCTTCACGTTGCGCGGGCGGAAGAAGGTGGACGGACAGTGGAAGTTATATTGCCTGGTACACAACATCGAGAAACTGGCGCATCACGGCTATGCGCAGTAGGGAGTGAGAAAGGCAGCAATGCGGCTGCATTGAAGCGCAAGCATCGGAATATCGTCTGACATAAGAGAAGCGAAAAGTAAAAAAGCGCGGGAGTGGCCGCGCTTTTTTGGGACTGACGTTTCGTGAAAAAAGGGTTTTTCTACAGCGTCAACGTGGAGCTGAGGGGCGCGCCGTAGGCGCGTCCCAGCCCCCGAAGGGGGCGAACTCGAGCGTAGGGTTAGCCCTCTTTTTCATTTTGGCTCAGGCATCTTTTCTTCAAGGGCTTTAATGAACTGCGGAGGGAATTGCGCACCTCGCGATCGGGCGGCACTTACCTTTTGCCACGCTTCGGCAAAGCGACCTTCGAAATACAAAGACCTTGCCCAGCTGCGCCAAGAGTTCGGATACGTAGCATCAAGCGTAGTGCTTTCCTCGAAGAACTGATTCGCTAGCGAGAAGTACTTCGTGCGCTCGTTGGAGCCATTCGCACTGTTGTTTGCTTTCACCGAATAAACCGTGGCAGTGTCCGCAAGCAAAGCAACTTTTTGATACTCATCGTCAACGAGTTGATTGGCCTTCTCGAGGTAACTGATAGAGTCATCAATCTGCCCTTGCTCAAGTAAGACACGCCCAAAACCCCAATAGGGGCGGAAGCTGTTTGGGTTTAGCAACCATGACTGATTGTATCGACGCATGGCGTAGTCGAGGTTGCCCTCTCTCATATATTTGTCGCCTTCCATCCACCAAGCCACGCTTGCCTTTTCTCGACTTCCGATGCCTTCGGATGCTGTCTTAACAAACGCTTCGTCAGCGAGCTTCAGTGCCGCCGGTCGTTCAATGGCGGGTTGTCCGTACATTGGAACATTGTCTATTCGAGTGCCGCCTGTCGTTTCGCAACCAGACAGAAGGCCGACAGCAGCGAAAGCAGCGATTAGAAATTGCGGAGATAGTAATTTAGGCATGGCGTTGAAGTTCCTAAAGAGGGCTAACGTGCAAGCTCAGGGGCGCGGAGCCGGCTTGCCGGCGTAGCGTCCCTCTGGAGCGTAGGGTTGGGCAGCTATAGCCATTTCAAACCAGCAATGCCAACGTAGGCGAAGATCAAGAGCACATGCATTCCGATGAAGAACCGCACGGATGTGGGTGCTTTGACTGGCAACGCCATCAAGCCAACAGAAAGTAGCGGACCTTGACCATCGACAGATTGAAGCTTCGCTCCATCGAAGCAACCAAGTAGGTTTTCAAGACGAATCATTCGCTCAATACATGCAGCGTAAAGATTGAAAAGCGTTCTTGTCAGAATAATGCCGATGGTGGCCATACCGATAGGGATCGCCATGAGCGCCACAGACTGAGCAGCAGTAACTTTGTCACCGAATGCCAGCCCGACGAATATGAGACATGCAGAAACGATGAGAACGTTTGCATTTACGATCAATTGCTCGTAGTGGCGAGTCCAGTTCTGGGCTTCTGAATACAACTGGCGAACTGTCGCCACGTCGTGATCATCGAGAGGAGGGCGGAATGTGATGGGTGAGGTCATGGTGATGCCCAACGTAAAAGTGAGGGGCTGCGCGCTTCTGCGCAGTCCCTCTCGACTGATGGGTTGGGCTTATTGGAGTTCAACTTCAATTTCTCCAGCCGGACCAGTGCGGGTATATAGGTAGCCTCCAGGCTGATCGTGATCTCGCATACGCATCGTCCGGCTACGCTCCATATCGCTGGTATGAACGATTACATAATTCGCTTGAGGAGGAATAGGCAAATCGACTCTCCAAGCAGATTCCCCGATTCCGTATCGAGGGCCTTGAACAGTGAACTCTGGCGAGATTGACGAGATTACGCTGTAGCTACTAGATAAGAATGTGATGCGAGGAACAAATACATGGCCGTCAGGGTTGTAGAGCATGTTCTGGGGGTATGTGCGAATAATGAGTGTCGAACTATCGCTGACCCGATTAAGACGGACGGCTAAGAAATAGCTCTTTCCTTCCGGGAACAAAAACGTAGGTGTGTCAGGGCCGACGAATGCTCGAATTGGTTGGCCCATATTAAGGGCGCGGAATGGCAAATCTGAAAATGTTTCGCAGCATGGACGGGTACTCGCCAACGTAGCCTCATGCTTTGGCGGAAGGAAACCTGTACACCCCGTGAGAATCAGTACAGATGCAATGATGATAAAGAGAGTTTTCATAGATTAGGCCCAACGTTGGAGTTCAGAGGCCCGCCGAAGGCGGGTCCGCTGGAACGGATTGTTGGGCATAGTTACACTCCTTTTCCAGCAATCCTTCTAGCGCTTCAATTTCTTCCCCAAGCCTTAGAAAATGAAGCGAATTTTTCTCGGCATCGAACTTTTCGGGGGCGTCCACAGCTGCCGAATCAGCACCATTGGCCTTTAAGTATTCGGTTATTGAATTGTGACCAAAATCAACTGCGACTCTCAATGGCGTAAACCCAAGCTCGCCTTGTTGATTTACGTTGATGCCATTTTCGACAAGTAGTTTTGCGGCCTCTAAGTCACCCCAGACACAAACGCAGTGAAGAGCGTTGTCGCCAAGTTCATTTGTGGCGTTGATAGAGTCAAATTTAACGTAGCCAAAGTCAGCTGTACTTTTGACTTTTTTAAGTAACTCAACGACGCGCTCGTTCAGTGACATGGTTAGGCCCAACGAATAAAAGGGACTTCCCCGTCCTGAAGGAGCGGAGAAGTTACCGCGACCGGCAACAAAAGTGCCAAGATGGAATTTCTGGATTTCATCTAAACCTACGAGAGGGGGAAGTCATGAGCAT
>JAQTZW010000009.1 GCA_028687575.1 Gallionella sp.
ATGCGTGACCTGCCCGCCGCTCGAACGGTTGAAGAAATTGAAGCGCTGTTGCCGTGGAATTTGCATGCCATGGATTTAACCAGCGAAATGATGTGCTGAACAGACTGTAGTTCTTGGCTCGCTTACCTTAAATATTAATATGCCATCTTTTTTGTCGGCAGCGCCATGGTAGTCTGCGCGATGCCGGTAAGCGTATTTTCCTAATCCATAATGTGTCGTCCTGTAATTGTATTCATAAGGGACATAGCCAATTCCAGTTACAATTTCTATTGTCCGGTCAATCACAGAAACTAACTCTCCGTTTCTTGTGCAATCACCAATAACAATTGCTAAGTGTGCTCCTTGTTTTTGAATTCTGTAGGTTTCTCTATAGCATTGCTCTAAATGACTGAAATATGAGTCCGTTACTCTATCGCTTGCTGGATGAGCGGTTAATTCTTCCTTGTGCAGACTTTTTACTCCGCCAGTGTAGAGTTCTTCAAAGGGCTCCCCCCAGTAAAACTCCAAACTGAAGACTGGGGTATAGTTGAAACTGTTCAGATAAGGTGGATGGCTAATTACCAAATGGCATTTGCCATCATCAAATTCCTCCGGCAGTTTTAAGTTGCTTCCGAGAATACAGCGAGATTCTATATCGCTATCTATAAGTGACATGTAATCATCGTGATCTGCGCACATGTCCATCACCTTTTTTGTAAAAGCCTCAAGCACGTTTCTTTGCTTCTTATCCTTATTTATATGCGGACGAACTTCAGCATCAAATGCTTTTGATACACGTCTAATGATCCCAATAAATGCCACAAGCAGAAAATCTTTTTCGCTTGATTCAGGGAGTCCACGAATGATTTCTCTGAGCGATTGCAGGTCGCGCGTGGTCTCTTCAGAAAACCATTTAGTTACAAATTGATCCTCTGGGGGCTCGCACGATTTACTATGCGTACAGTGAGCATTGGATATGCTCTTCAATTTGGATTTGATTTCCTTTGTGTTGGCGGGATTCGCCTTTACGTTAGATGCAAGGCATGAAAGCCAGCTAATATCAATGCCGAAAGACTTCACTCCCCTAAGCCTTGCTTCAACCAATGTGGTACCTGATCCGCAGAAATTATCAAGAACATAATGGTCTCTACTTGGAGCAGGGAACTGGTCCAATAACTGACCTGCAACGACAGAGGGAAATTTTCCGTAATAGCGATAATGGCTATGCACCAAATACGATAGCTCCCCAATCGTGAACGGAATATCCCAAATATTTTGTTTGGTGGTGCCGCCCTCAAGAGAAGAAATTATTGGTAAAAACCTTCTGTAAGCAGGTAGTTGTTCTTCAAACAAATCTCTCGATATTAATGCTGGTGTCATATGGCAGACTCTCATGATATATTGGTACTTATCGGCATCATACTCTAGCTCTCTAAAACTTCAAGGAAGTTGTGACGTGTATCGCTGGATTGGTGATGCCTGCTTTAGGGATCAAGAGCTGGACTCTTTGGTACGTCCCGGGTTTTGTAGACATCTGATAAGGTGTTTATGAGACTGGAGGGAAGATGAGCAGCAAACGCTATACGGACGAATTTAAAACAGAAGCGGTCAAGCAAATAACGGAGCGTGGCTATCCGGCATCGGAGGTAGCCAGACGCCTTGGGGTATCGAGCCACAGCTTATATGCCTGGCTGCGGGATGCCGGAATCAATCGGGAGAGCCGCAAGGCTGACAAGCAAACGGATCTGGAAATCGAGAATGCCCGTCTGCGTGCCGAATTGCGGCGTGCCGAGGAAGAGCGCGATATCCTAAAAAAGGCCGCCGCGTACTTTGCCAAGCTATCCGGGTAAGGTACGCATTCATCAAGGATCATCGCCTCGAATTCCGCATAACAGCGATGTGTCGTGTGCTCAAGGTCGAGCGCAGCGGCTTCTATGCCTGGCTGGCGCACCCCATATCTGCCCGCGCGCACGAAGACACCCGACTCAAGCCTTTGATCGAGGCGGCGTATCTGGAGAGCGGCGGCGTGTACGGCAGCCGCAACATCTACCGTGATTTGCGTGAATCCGGTGAGATGGTTGGACGCGGGCGTATCGAGCGGCTGATGCGCGCACAGGGCATGCGTTCCGTGCGCACGCCAAGAAAGCCTCGTTACCGAGTCGGCAAACCGGCAACGGTTGCGCCCAATCGCCTACAACGGCAGTTCGCGGTGGAGGCGCCGGATCGGGCATGGGTGACGGACATCACCTATCTGCGCACTTGGGAAGGCTGGCTCTATCTGGCCGTTGTGCTCGACCTGTATTCTCGTCAGGTGATCGGCTGGTCGATGAAGCCGACGCTGGCGCGCGAGCTTGCTTTGGATGCGCTGTTGATGGCGATTTGGCGCAGGCGTCCGAAAGCGCCGGTCATGATCCACTCCGACCAGGGGGTGCAATATGGCAGCGACGACTGGCAACGCTTTTGCGCCGCTCATGGTCTGGAAGTCAGCATGAGCCGACGCGGCAACTGCTGGGATAACTCAGTTGCCGAATCCTTCTTCAGCAACCTGAAGAAGGAACGCATCCGGCGCAAAACCTACAGTACGCACGAGGAGGCCAGGCAGGATGTGTTCGATTACATCGAGGTGTTTTACAACCGGAAACGTCGCCACACTTACCTTGGTGGCGTAAGTCCGGTAGAGTTCGAAACCGCCGCCTCAAATCGGCAGCAATAATCGTCTACAAAACCTGGGACGTACCACTTTGAGAGTCTGCAATGGCCGAACTGGAGTCAGTCGAAGAAATTTTGCAAACCACGGCGTAGGGCACCTAGTAGCCCCTCGTATCCCCTGATGTAACCTTTTCCCTCATTCATCCGAATCTCTGTGTGACCGAATCCATTCGGGTTCTTCATGCGGGAGGTTGGTATGGACAGGCGCACATTTATCAAGTTGGTCACGGGCGGGGCGGGGATGTTGGCGTTCGCGGAATTCAGCGGAATGACGGCTGCGTTCGCCGCAGAGCGCATTGTCCGCCTCAATAAATCAAACGCAGAGTGGAAGGCGTTGCTCACGCCGCAGCAATACGATGTGTTGCGCGAGGAAGGGACGGAGCGCGCTTTCACCAGTGCATTGAATGACGAGCATCGCAGTGGCATGTTCGTGTGCGTGGCCTGCGATCTGCCTTTGTTTCCTTCCAAGTTCAAATTCGATAGCGGGACGGGTTGGCCGAGTTTCTTCGACGCGCTGCCCGGCCATGTGGAGACCAAGACCGATCACCTGTTGTTGATGCCGCGCACCGAATATCACTGTGCGCGCTGCGGCGGGCATCATGGACACGTGTTCGATGATGGGCCAAGGCCGACGGGGTTGCGGTATTGCAACAACGGGGTGGCGCTGCGGTTTGTGGCAGGTGGAGCGTGAAATGATGCTGGTGCGTACCGGACAAGCAACCCCCTCCAGCTCCCCCTTGTCAGGGGGAGAGCGTTGCGACACCGCCCCTGACCATGGGCGGGTGCAGCGATGGGTACTGGAATGGGTTTTCGGGAAGATGGGAAAATAATATGAACATGGTTGAAATCGGTTTGGCCTCCATCGAAGGTTTGGCGCTGATCGCTTCGCCGTGCATCCTGCCGGTGTTGCCGCTGGTGCTGGCGGCATCCGTCGAAGGCGGCAAACGTCGTCCCTTTGGCATCATCATCGGCTTTGTGTTGGCGTTCAGTGTGTTCGCCATCGCGGCGCGGCAACTGGTGGCGGCGCTGGGTGTTGATTTGGATGTCATCAAGAACGCGTCGTTGGTGTTGCTCGCGCTGTTTGGTTTGGTGTTGTTGTCGGCAAAACTCTCGGCGCGATTCAGTGCGTGGACACAGGGCGCGGCTAACGTTGGCAATCAACTGGCGATGTCGCGCGGCGAAGGGCTATTGAGCGGCATCGTCATCGGCGCGTTGATCGGACTGGTGTGGACGCCGTGCGCGGGGCCGATTCTGGCGGCGGTGCTGGTGCAGGTGATACGCCAGCAGAGCGATTTCGCGGGCTATCTCATCATCGTCTCGTTCGCTTTCGGCGCAGGCATACCGATGTTGCTCATCGCGCTGACGGGTCGGCGCTTGCTGGGTCGGCTGGGTTTTATCACGCGCCATGCCGAGACGGTACGCAAGGTGTTTGGCGTGTTGATTCTGCTGTCGGTGGCTTACATCGCTTCCGGTTTTGACGCGCAGACCTTGTTGTCCACGGAAAAGAAATCCGCATCGCCACGCGGTGAGTTGCTGCTGCAAGATGGCTTGAATCAACCTTATGCCGCGCCGGAATTCGCGGGGGTAGACGCATGGCTCAATTCGCAACCGCTCACCATGCAGTCGCTCAAAGGCAAGGTGGTGCTGGTCGATTTCTGGACTTACTCCTGCATCAACTGCGTGCGCACGCTGCCTTACCTCACCGAGTGGGATAAAAAATATCGTGAGCAAGGATTGGTCATCGTCGGGGTGCATGCGCCGGAGTTTGAGTTTGAAAAGAAGCGGGACAACGTCGCAGCCGCCATCGCGCAGCACGGCATCCACTATCCGGTGGCGCTGGACAACCGGCTGGCGACATGGGACAACTTTCACAACCAGTATTGGCCTGCCCATTACCTGATAGATGCGACCGGCAAGGTGGTCTATGCCCACTTCGGCGAAGGCAAGTATGACGAGACAGAGAACAACATCCGCTACTTGTTGGGGCTGAAGGATAAGGTAGCACCCGCCGCAGCGGCATCGGAGTTTTCGCCGAATCAAACAGCGGAGACCTATCTGGGCCATGCCCGCGCGCAGAATTTTGACAACGTAGTGCAGCGCGATGTGACCCGCGCCTATCGCTTTCCCTCAGCCCTGGCAGAAGACCATTGGGCGTTGAGCGGCCAGTGGCAAGTGCAAGCCGAGAAAATCGTCGCGCAACAAAGTGGCGCTGCGCTGCGTTTTCATTTCAACGCCAGCAAGGTGTTTCTCGTGTTAGGCACGACCAGCGGCAAACCGCTACACTTGACGCTCAAGTTAAACGGCCAGCCGGCGGGCGAGATCACCGTGGACAAGCACACGCTGTACCCACTGATAGACCAGAAGCTACCGGGCACAGGGTTGCTCGAATTCACCACGGATGCGCCGGGGCTTGAGGCGTACGCATTTACCTTCGGATAGGAGAATCAACATGAAATCGAGCTTAAGATTTTTAATGAATGTTTGCTTGCTGAACAGTGTCGCCTCCTTCGCGCAAGCTCAGGATCAATCCTCTGCCACGCAAACAGCGGTGTTTGCCGGCGGCTGTTTCTGGGGTGTGGATGCCGTGTTCAAACACGTCAAGGGCGTAGTCTCAACGGCTGCCGGCTATGCCGGTGGCAGTGCGCAGACCGCGCAATACGAACGGGTAAGCGAGGGCAATACCGGACATGCCGAAGCAGTGCGGGTGGTGTTCGACCCGGCCAGGGTCTCTTATCAAAAATTGCTGGAGGTGTTTTTTAAGGTGGCGCATGACCCGACGCAGTTGAATCGCCAAGGGCCGGATTTCGGCACGCAATATCGCTCGGCGATCTTTTACACCAGCGCTGAACAGCAACACGAGGCACAAAGCTATATTCGACAACTGACTGCACAACGGGCTTTCGGCGGCGACATCGCGACTCAGGTCGTGCCGCTCCAGCAGTTTTATTCGGCTGAGGACTACCACCAAAACTATCTGGCGCTACACCCGCACCAGCCGTACATCGTGATTCACGATCAACCCAAGTTGCTGGAGTTGCAGAAAGCGTTTCCCGACCTGTATCAGTAAGATCGAGCCAGATTAAGCGCGCTTCGATTAGTCTCGGTTGCTCGTAAAACGCATTCACTCCGAAGTCCGGGGTGAATGCCGTTGACGCTGTAGAAAAACCCATTTCCAGAAAAAATCAGGCAGCAGAAAAGCGCGAAATTTTCCGCGCTTTTTTATCTCCTCCAGCCGGTAATGCTTCCTATGCTCATCCGTCCAGACGTACTTCACTGCACATCTTTTCGAAGTACGCCGCCACATTTTTTAGGATTTCACACTCCCGTTTCAGTCGGATGTTTTCGGCTCGCAAACGGGATAGCCCCATCTGTTCCGGTGACACGGCTTTACTGCACGCGCCATTGAGTTTGCCGGCATCCGCCGCCTTGCCCCAACTGCGCAGCGTTTGGTCAATCAACCACAAATCCTGCGCCGCCGCTCAAGCCGTCCGACCTTACTTTACCCGTTTTGCCGTCAGCTCCTTGAACTCGGCTGTGTACTCCCGCTTCGGTATCTTCTTCATCGCTTCCCTTTCCCATGTGATCGTAATTTCACTCACCGCTGGAAGACGATTTTTCGGGGGAATGTCAGTGCGCCTGGTCCCAGTTATTGCCCATGCCAACTTCGACCAGCAACGGCACGCTCAGGCTGGCGACCTGACACATCAGTCCGGGTAAAGCCTGCTGTACGCGTGCCAGTTCGGCATCGGGCACTTCCAGCACCAGTTCGTCGTGCACCTGCATGATCAGCCGGGTTTGCAGGCCATCCGCTTCCAGCCATTGCTGCACTTTTATCATCGCCAGTTTGATCAGGTCGGCAGCCGTGCCTTGCATCGGCGCGTTGATCGCGGCCCGCTCCGCACCCTGCCGCTTCATCGCATTATTGCTGTTGATCTCGGGCAGCCACAGCCGCCTGCCGAACACCGTTTCGACATACCCCTGTTGCTTGGCCAACAGCCGGGTGTCGTCCATGTAGCGTTTCACGCCGGGGTAACGCGCGAAATAGCGTTCGATGTAGGACTGCGCAGCGCCCCGCTCCACCCCCAGCTGTTTCGCCAGACCGAACGCAGACATGCCATAGATCAGCCCGAAGTTGATGACCTTGGCGTAACGGCGCTGCTCGGAGGTGACCTCCGCCGGGGTCGTCATGAATATCTCGGCAGCGGTGGCGCGGTGGATGTCCTCGTTGTTGGCGAACGCCTGCAACAGCCCTGCATCGCCGGACAGGTGCGCCATGATGCGCAGCTCGATCTGCGAGTAGTCCGCCGCGACGATGTGACTGCCGGGCGGGGCGATGAACGCCTCGCGGATGCGCCGCCCCTCGGCGCTGCGAATCGGAATGTTCTGCAGGTTGGGGTCGCTGGACGCCAGCCGCCCGGTCACGGCGACTGCCTGAGCATAATTGGTATGCACCCGACCGGTGCGGCGATTGACCTGCTTCGGCAGCTTGTCGGTGTAGGTGGATTTGAGCTTGGCCATGCCGCGATATTCCAGCAGCAACTTTGGCAACGGGTAGTCGAGCGCCAGTTCCTGCAACACTTCCTCATCGGTGGAAGGTGTGCCGCTGGGAGTTTTCTTCTTCACCGGCAAGCCCAGTTTACCGAACAGGATTTCCTGTATCTGCTTGGGAGAATTGAGATTGAACGGCTGCCCGGCAGCTTGGTGCGCGCGCGCCTCCAGCTCGACCAGCTTCATGCCCAACTCATGGCTCTGCACCTGCAACAGCGCGCAATCGAGCAACACGCCGTTGCGCTCCATGACATACAACACCGCCATCGCGGGCAGTTCAATATCGCGGTAGACATGCTGCAAACCCGGTTGCGCCGCGACCTGTGGCGCGAGTTTTTGATGCAGTTGCAGCGTGATGTCAGCATCTTCGGCGGCGTAGTGGGTAGCGATGTCCAGATCAACCTGGTCGAAGCCGATCTGTTTCGCCCCTTTGCCCGCCACATCGGCATAGCTGATGGTCTTGACATTGAGGTGACGTAGCGCGAGGTTGTCCATGTCGTGCGACTTGTGACTTTCCAGCACGTAGGATTGCAACAGCGTGTCGTCATGGATGCCGCGCAAAATGATGCCGTGGTTGGCAAAGATGTGACGATCGAACTTGAGATTCTGGCCGACCTTGCCGTGCGATTCACTTTCCAGCCAGGGGCGCAGCTTTGCCAGCGCCAGTGTGCGGTCGAGCTGATCCGCCGCACCCGGATAGACATGCGCCAGCGGTAAATAGGCGGCCTGATGCGGCTGAATAGCAAAGGAAATGCCGACCAATTGCGCCTCCATCACGTCCAGTCCGGTGGTCTCGGTGTCCAGACAGACTAGTTCAGCAGCCAGCAGCTTGCGCAGCCATTCGTCCAACTGCGCATCGCTAAGTATGGTCTGGTAATTCTCGCTCTGCGTAACCGCGAGGGCGGCGGGTTCGCTGACAGTTTCAGCGAACAGCAGATTGCTCTGAGCGCCCGAAACAGAATCGGCGATGTCGGCAACCGGCGCACCGGCAGCAGCGCGCAATTCCCGCAGCCAGGATTTGAATTCCAGCCGTTCGTACAGTCGCGCCAGCGTTTCACCATCGGCTGGCGGCGGTGTCAATTCGGCGCAAGCGGGCAAGCCCGGCACGTCGCATTTCACAGTGATCAGCCGCCGCGCCTGCGGCAGCCAGTCGAGCGCGGCGCGCAGGTTGTCGCCGACCACGCCCTTGACGGACCCGGCGCTCGCCATCAAACCGTCCAGCGAACCGTATTGCGCAATCCATTTCGCCGCCGTCTTGGGGCCGACCTTGTCCACGCCGGGCACGTTGTCCACCGCGTCGCCGGTCAGCGTCAGGTAGTCAATGATGCGCTCCGGCGGCACGCCGAATTTGGCGGTCACCCCGGCGATATCCAGCACCTCGTTGCTCATGGTATTGACCAGTGTCACGTGTTCATCCACCAGTTGCGCGAGGTCTTTATCGCCGGTGGCGATCACGCAGCGCAGACCGTCCCGCGCCGCGCGCCGCGCCAGAGTGCCGATCACGTCATCGGCCTCCACCCCTTCGACCATCGAGATATGCCAGCCAGACGCGGCGATCGCCTGATGCAGCGGTGCTATCTGCTGTGCCAACTCCTCTGGCATGGAGGGACGGTTAGCCTTGTATTGCGGATACCAATCATCACGAAAGGTTTTCCCTTTTGCGTCAAAAACGCACAGGCTATAATCCGCCGGGAAATCCTGAAGCAAACGGCGCAACATGTTGAGCATGCCGTAAATCGCGCCGGTCGGTTCGTTGTGGCGATTGCGCATATCCGGCATGGCATGGAATGCGCGGTAAAGGAAGGACGAGCCGTCTACCAGAAGTAATGTTTTCATTTTTATCAAATAATCAGGGACAGATGATGAACCAGACACGCAAGCTGTTTACCCCCGACACCCCGGAAGCCTGGGATGCCAAAGAAGCCTGGCGCGTGTTCGGCATTATGTCAGAATTTGTTTCCGCGACCGACCGTCTCGCCAGCATCCATCCCGCCGTCAGCATCTTTGGCAGCGCCCGCACCAAGCCCGGCCAACCCTATTACAAGCTGGCCGAAGAGATTGCCCGCCTGCTGTCCGATGCCGGCTTCTCGGTCATCTCCGGCGGCGGCCCCGGCATCATGGAGGCGGCCAACAAGGGCGCGTTCTACGGTAAATCGCCCAGCGTAGGCCTGAACATCCAACTGCCACACGAACAAAGCACCAACCCTTACCAGAACATCAGCCAGACCTTCCAGCACTTCTTCGCGCGCAAGGTCATGTTCGTCAAATTCACCCACGCCTATGTGGTCATGCCCGGCGGCTTCGGCACACTGGACGAGTTGATGGAAGCGCTGACGCTGGTGCAGACCGGTAAAACGCGCCGCATGCCCATCATTCTGGTGGGCAGCAAATTCTGGGGCGGCATGATAGATTGGTTCCGCACCGCCTTGCTGAGCGAACAGGTCATCAGCCCGGAAGACATGGAACTCATCCAGATTATTGACGAGCCAGAAGCCATCGTCAGTGCGATCTTCAAACACTACGAGACCTTCGGCTTCGAGCCTTCCGAAGCCGAACGCGAACGACAGCTTTACCTGTAAGCCACAGCCAGCCATGACGAACACAATAAAGCCGATTCAGAATTCAGCTAAAATGCACGCATTACAATCTTTGGAGGTCGCCGCCATGCGCTGCTTATCCTTTTTGTTGCTGAGCGGACTTTCGCTTTCTGCCTTTGCCGCAGACCCCGCTCCCTCGGTAGCTCCCGAATCTATTCCGCAACCCCCGGTTTTCACCCCCGGCCCGGATGCCGCGCCCGGCGACGAACCCGAAGTCACCATCATCAAGCAGACCGACCTCACCATCGAGGAATTCCGTTCTGGCGGAAAACTGTACATGATCAAGGTGACGCCCAAATACGGCGCGCCGTACTATCTGGTAGATGACCGTGGTGATGGTAAATTCGCCCGCCAGGAAAGTCTCGACTCGGGCTTCCGCCCACCGCAATGGATCATTCATAGATTTTAAAAATGGCAGTATTTACCTCCGTTTCAGAAGCCGAGCTGACCGATTGGCTGGGTGATTATTCGCTCGGCCAGTTGCTGGAGTTGCAGGGCATCGCTTCCGGCATCGAGAACACCAATTATTTCGTGACCACCGGCAATGGCCGGTTCGTGCTGACACTGTTCGAAAAACTCACCGCGCTGGAATTGCCGTTCTACCTGAACCTGATGGCGCATCTGGCGCGCCACGGCATCCCCTGTCCGGCACCCGTGGCGAACCGCCGCAACCAGTTCCTGGGCACGCTGCACGGCAAGCCCGCCTGCATCGTCAGTCGACTATCCGGCAAGTCCACCACCACGCCTAACCTGCAACAATGCACCGCGATGGGCGCAATGCTGGGGCAGATGCATCTCGCCGGACAGAGTTTTTCGCAGAACATGCCGAACCCGCGTGCCACCGGCTGGCGCGCCGCGACCGCACCGCAGGTTCGCCCGTTTCTGGATGCCGCTCAAGCCGCGCTGCTGGACAGCGAGGTCGCGCTGCACGCGCAGTGCGATTGGTCGGCGCTGCCGCAGGGTGTGATACACGCCGACCTGTTCCGTGACAACGTGCTGTTGGACGGCGACCGCGTTGGCGGGCTGATAGATTTCTATTTTGCCTGCACGGATGCCCTGCTCTATGACGTGGCAATCACCCTCAACGACTGGTGCATGAGCGCGGACGGCATACTGGACGAAACCCGCTCGCAAGGGTTTTTGCGCGCCTACCATGCGGTGCGACCATTGCAGGCCGCCGAACAAGCAGCCTGGCCGCTGATGCTGAGGCTGGCATCGCTGCGTTTCTGGCTGTCGCGCCTGTACGACCTGCACCTGCCCCGTGATGGCGACCTCATCAATGCTCACGACCCGCGCCATTTCGAACGCATTCTGAAGAATCATATCGCCACCCCACATCCTGTCTGGATATGACCATTATGCAAATACAGAAAATGAACGCTGCGCGCGGCTGGATCTGGGTCAAGCAAGGCTATCAACTGATACTGCGCGATCCGAAGTTCGCCATCTTCACCGCCATACTGGGCGCAGTGCTAATGCGCTCCATATTGTTGATTCCCGTGGTCGGCCCGTTGCTTGCACTGATAGCGATGCCGCTGCTGATCATAGGTTATATGCGCGTCTGCCGCGCACTCGAAGAAGATGAGCCAACCAAGTGGGCGCACCTCTGGGCAGGATTTGGCAAAGAGGCAGGCCGGTTGGCATCAC
Source organism: Gallionella sp. (assembly GCA_028687575.1). Taxonomy (GTDB): domain Bacteria; phylum Pseudomonadota; class Gammaproteobacteria; order Burkholderiales; family Gallionellaceae; genus Gallionella. The sequence goes on from JAQTZW010000009.1 coordinate 11,481, forward strand.
TGGGGGGCTTGCTGATAGTTGGTGCGATAGCGTCTTCGCTGCTGATGCTGCTGATTGGCGGCAAGGCACTGGGCGCACTGCTCAACTCGTTGAGCACCGTCACTGACCAGCAGATGCTGATTAAGGTAGTCAATGCCGCAGGGCCCGGCGTGTCATTGGGTCTGCTGACCGGCTTCGCGCTGATGTTCCTGCTGATGATGGCCTTCCAGTACGCGCCCATGCTGGTGTATTTCAACCACCAGACACCGCTCGCCGCAATGCGGGCAGGCTTGCTGGGCACATTGCGCAACTTCATCCCGTACAGCGTGTACACCATCATCATGCAACTGCTGGCCGTAGTGCTAGGCATGCTACCCTACGGCATCGGCCTGATTGCACTGTTACCGCTCGGCCTGACCTCGTTGTACGTGAGCTACCGCAATATCTTCCCATTCAAGGACGAACTTCCTCTGCACGGCTGACCCGCCCCAGACCATGCCTCAAAATATTAGACTATGCTAATATGTCTGCCAATGAAGAATCAGACGGCGGAGAATAATCATGCAATGCCAGGCAAGTGAAGCAGAAATCAAACGGGCGCAACAGCCACACAACCTGCTGATTGCAGGCTTATTCGGATTCAATCTGCTGATGGCACCCGCCGTCCTCGCATTAAAAATCGGCATGATAGGCCTGCTCATTCCCTTGCTCAGCTCCGGCGGTCTGATTGTTTTCGTCAAGTTACGCAGCACCCGACCCGCCGCATGGTTCGTTGCCATGCACTGGAAACTAGCCTATCGCAACAGCCGCTGGTTGCTACTGGGTTATGCCGTGTCTGCAGTCATGATTTTTCTGGGCTGGCTGGTCAGCCTGAATGCAAGCAGCGTAAGCATGGGACACATCATCTGGACCGCGCTGACCCGCATCGCCATCCTGCCGACGCTGGCCGCCGTGATGGTCACCGCAATCAGCGAAGCCAGCGCCATCAGCCTGGCCTCCAAACGGGAAGTGCCGGACAAATTGGCCGCGCAATTTCCGCCGCAGAGCTGAATCAAACCGCTGGTGCCGCCGGCGCGATGAAGGTCGCCGCCTGCCCGACATAATCGCCGTCGGCGTCGCACAGGTTCCAGATCGTCACATCCGCTATCATGAAACGCCTGCCGCTTTTGGCGATGCGTTCGCCCGAATAGCCCGACACGAAACCCTGCTGCGTGACCTGCGCCATCAGCGCGGCGCGCGCCTGCTGCCCAACCGGATCGGCGGACAGCCTCGAAGGCAGCTGGGCGAATTCCTCGAAGCTCATCTCGAACAGTTGCAAAGCCAGCCGGTTGCCGTAGAAAAATACCGGATCGCCCTCCGTGCCGTGCGCCACGATGGCGCGCGGCGCATCCCACATCGCCTGCGGATCGAACGACCCATCCAGCAACGCCTTGCCGGTCAGCCGCTGGAAACTTTCGGCGATCACGGCCAGCCGCTGGTCATTCAACGCCGCTGCCGGCGCTATCGAAAAATCGTTCATAGCTGCGTCAGCTTTGCGTATTCGAGCGCCAGCCACTTGCTGCCGGCGTGTTTGAAATTGACTTGCACCCGCGCATCCGCGCCGCCCCCCTCGACGCCGGTGATGGAGCCCTCGCCGAATTTCTGATGGAACACGCGCTGGCCGATGCGCCACACCCCACCGCCACCGGGCGATGCCTGCGCGGTGCGCTGCGTCGCGGCTGCGGGGGCGGGCGGCGCATAGCCGAAGGCGGCGAACGGGTTGCTGCGCTGTACCACGCGCGGCGACAGCCAGCGCAGCAACTCATCTGGCAACTCGCGCAAAAAGCAGGATGCCATGCCGTAGCCCACCTTGCCGTGCAGCATGCGGCTCTGCGCGAAAGTCAGGTAGAGCCGGCGGCGCGCGCGGGTGATCGCCACATACATCAGGCGGCGCTCTTCATCCAGCCCGCCGTCCACGTTCTGGCTGTTCTGATGCGGGAACAAGCCTTCCTCCAGCCCGGTGATGAACACGGTGTGGAATTCCAGCCCCTTGGCCGCATGCACCGTCATCAGGTGCAGCGCGTCATCCTGGTCACCCGCCTGATGTTCGCCCGCCTCCAGCGAGGCGTGGGTCAAAAATGCGGTCAGACTGTCCTCCTCGTGTTCGTGCACGAACAGGGTCGCCGCCGTGACCAGCTCGGCCAGGTTCTCTAGCCGCTCTTCCGCCTCGCGCCGCTTGGACGGGCTTTCCTTCTCGGCCCGGTAATGCGCCAGCAAGCCGCTGTGCTCCAGCACATGCTCGATGATCTCTGGGAGCGGGAGGGTGGAGCCGAAGGCTCCGGGCACACCCCGGCCTGCTCCTTGCGGGTGCAGCGGCAAGTCGCAGGTGGCAGCGCGCAGCGATTCGATCAGTGCGACGAACGCCGTCACCTTGCCGCCCGCGCGCGCCGCCGCATCCCACAGCGTGGTGTTGTATTGTTTCGCGGCATCCTGCAACTGCTCGATGCTGCGCGCGCCTATGCCGCGCGTCGGAAAATTGATGATGCGCAGCAGCGCATTGTCGTCGTCGGTGTTCTCCATCAGCCGCAGGTAGGCCAGCGCGTGCTTGATCTCCTGACGCTCGAAGAAGCGCAGACCACCGTAGACGCGATAGGACAAGCCCGCCGACACCAGCGCATGTTCCAGCACCCGCGACTGGGCATTGGAACGGTACAGCAGCGCCATCTCGGAGAGCTTCACGCCTTCCGACTTCAACTGCTTGATCTCGCCGACGATGAAGTTCGCCTCCTCCACGTCGTTCGGCGCTTCGTAGACGCGCAGCGGCTCGCCGCCGTGTTCCGCCGTCCACAGGTTCTTGCCCATGCGGTTGCGGTTGTTGGCGATCAGCGCGTTGGCGGCGTCCAGGATGTTGCCGTGCGAGCGGTAGTTCTGCTCCAGCTTGATGACCGTGCCGACCTGGAAATCGCGCAGCAACTCCTGCATGTTGCCGACGTTCGCGCCACGGAACGCATAGATGGACTGGTCGTCATCGCCCACCGCGAACAGCGCGGCATGCTTGCCGGCCAGCAGTTTCAGCCACTGGTATTGCAACGGACTGGTGTCCTGAAACTCATCCACCAGCACATGGCGGAAACGCTCCTGATAATGCTCGCGCAGTTGCTGGTTGCGCGACAACAGTTCAAAGCAGCGCAGCAGCAACTCGGAAAAGTCCACCACGCCCTCGCGCTGGCACTGCGCGTCATATTCGGCGAACACCTCCACCTTCCTGCGCGTGTACGGGTCATAGGCTTCCACCTCGTGTGCGCGCAGCCCCTGCTCCTTGCTGCCGCTGATGAAATTTTGCAACTCGCGCGGCGGAAATTTCTCGTCGTCCACGTTCAACGCCTTCATCACCCGCTTGATCGCCGACAGCTGGTCGCCGGAATCGAGAATCTGGAAAGTCTGCGGCAGATTCGCCTCGCGAAAATGTGCGCGCAACAGGCGGTTGCACAGGCCGTGGAACGTGCCTATCCACATACCGCGCGTGTTGATCGGCAACATTGCGGAAAGCCGCACCACCATCTCTTTAGCCGCCTTGTTGGTGAAGGTCACCGCGAGGATGCCGTGCGGACTGACCGCACCGGTGCTGATGAGCCAGGCGATGCGCGTGGTAAGCACGCGGGTCTTGCCGCTGCCGGCACCCGCAAGCACCAGTGCGGACTGTTGCGGTAGCGTGACTGCCTGAAGTTGCGGGGGATTGAGGCCGGAAAGAAGTGTGGTATTCATGGGCGGATTATCCCACAGCAAGCCGGCAAGCCGGAACCGAATGCGGCTACGCAAACTGTTCAGGCCGCTGATTGCCCAATTTGCCGCGCATTCGGTTTAGAATACGCGTTCTTTAATTTACAAACCGGGAGTTTCACCATGTACCAGATCGCCCCAAGCATTCTTTCCGCCAATTTCGCCAAGCTGGGCGAGGAAGTTGACAACGTACTGGCTTCCGGTGCCGACATCGTTCACTTTGACGTGATGGACAACCACTACGTCCCCAACCTGACCATCGGCCCATTGGTTTGCGAAGCCCTGCGCAAGCATGGCGTGACCGCCGACATCGACGTGCACCTGATGGTCAAGCCAGTGGACCGCATCATTCCCGACTTCGCCAAGGCGGGCGCCACCTACATCACTTTCCACCCTGAAGCCTCTGAGCACATCGACCGCACCATCGGCATGATCAAGGAACTGGGCTGCAAGGCCGGCCTGGTATTCAACCCGGCCACCCCGCTGGACATCCTGGAATACACTCTGCCCAAGCTGGACATGGTGCTGTTGATGTCGGTGAACCCAGGCTTTGGCGGCCAGAAATTCATCCCTCACGTGTTGGACAAAGCACGCAAGGTGCGCGCGATGATAGACGCCGGCGGCTATAACTGCCGCCTGGAGATCGACGGTGGTGTAGGTCCAGCCAACATCAAGGAAGTAGCTGAAGCCGGTGTTGACACCTTCGTGGCAGGCTCCGCAGTGTTCGGCAAATACAACGCCAACGACAAGAACAAGTACGACACCATCATCGCCGAATTGCGCGCCGAACTGGCCAAAGTCAAAGGCTGATGACTGCGCGTCTTCTTCCGCTGTTGCTGATCGCGGTCGCCGCCTCGGGCTGCGACCGTATCACCGGCGCCGCCGAACAAAAAACGCGCGACGCCGAGGCGATAGGCTATGCCTGCCGCGTCTCATCCAAGCCGCCGGCTGATTGCATCGCGGACAACGAGACGCACAGCCCGACCTCCATCCTGGCCGGCTGGAAATCCGCCGATCAGGACATACTGGCCAAACTGCTGGACCCCAGCATGGGCAAAGACCCCGCCACGGCGGCTCACCTGCCGGTAAGCGAAGGAAAATCCAAATCCAAACACAAGAGCGAAGATGCTCCCGCATCCTCGCCTGATGAAACGCCTGCCGAGGCAGATCAGCCCGCAGAGAAAAAGCATTGAGGAATCAAATGGAAACAACCGTAAAACGATACACCACGCCGGTCAGCGTCAAGGCCATCGTCATTGACCTCGACGGCACACTGCTGCACACCGCGCCGGAACTGTCCGAAGCCGCCAACCGCATGTTGCGCGACATGAACTACGCACCGGTGTCGCAGGAACTGCTGGCCAGCTACATCGGCAACGGCATCAGCTGGCTGGTCAAGCGCGCGCTGACCGGCGACATGCACGCCACACCGGACGCGGCGCTATACGACCACGCCTTGCCGATCTTCGAGAAGCACTACACCGACCTGTTGCTGCAAAGCAAACTGTTCGACGGTGTCATCGATGGGCTGGAAGCGATGAAAGCCGCCGGATACCGTCTGGGTTGCATCACCAACAAGGTCGAGCGTTACACCACGCCGCTACTCGCCGGCATCGGCCTGTCCAAGTATTTCGAGATCGTGCTGGCCGGGGATACGCTGCCGGAGAAAAAACCACACCCGCTGCCATTGCAACATGCCGCAAAGTTCTTCGGCATACCAACCGAACAATTGCTGCTGATCGGCGACTCTCTGAACGATACCATCGCCGCCCGCGCTGCCGAGTGCCCCGTGTTCTGCGTGCCTTACGGCTACAACCACGGAGAACCAGTGGAAACGCTGGACCTGGACGCCGTGATCGCCAACTTGCCTGCCGCGCTACCCTTGATCAAACTCGCCTGATAGATATGAATAGCCTCCTGTACCTATTGAAAACTGCCGATTGGCGATGGTGCTAAACCAAGCGCCAATCGGAACGTGATGCTGTCACGTCGCAATTACCAATAGTCATACAGGAGTTTATATGTCTCACCCCATCACCGAACAGGAATTCAACGCGCTGGCAGCGCAGGGATACAACCGCATCCCGCTGGTCAGCGAGTGCTTTGCTGATCTCGACACGCCACTGTCGCTGTACCTGAAACTCGCCAACAAACCATTCTCCTACCTGCTGGAATCAGTGCAGGGCGGCGAACGCTTCGGGCGCTATTCCTTCATCGGCCTGCCCGCCGACACCCGCATCACGGTGCGCGGCAAGCGGGTCACACTGAGCGGCAAGGACGGCGAAACAACGCTGGACGCCGCCAACCCGCTGGATTTCATCAGCGAGTACCAGTCGCACTTCAAGGTCGCGCCACTACCCGGCCTGCCCCGCTTCTGCGGCGGACTGGCCGGCTATTTCGGCTACGAGACCATCCGTTACATCGAGCCGCGCCTATCACAGGTGAAAAAGCCGGATGCCATCGGCACCCCCGACATCCTGCTGATGCTCACCGAACAACTGGCGGTGGTGGACAACCTGTCCGGCAAACTGACGTTCATCGTCTATGCCAACCCGGCGGACGACGATGCCTACTCGCTGGCGCGCGAACGGCTGCGCGAACTGCATGCCCGACTGCGCATGCCGGTTGACATCCCATTTTCGCCGATCGCCCAGCGCTCGGAGGCCAAATCCGAATTCGGCGAAGCCGCTTTCAAGGCGGCGGTAGCAAAAGCCAAGCAGTACATCTTCGACGGCGACATCATGCAAGTGGTGCTGTCGCAGCGGATGGCACAGCCGTTCCCGGCATCGCCGCTGTCGCTGTACCGCGCACTGCGTAGCATCAACCCTTCGCCCTACATGTTCTATTACGACATGGGCGACCATCACGTGGTCGGCGCATCGCCGGAGATTCTGGTGCGACTGGAACAGGACACCGTCACGGTGCGCCCGATCGCCGGAACCCGCCCGCGCGGCAAAACACCCCAGCAGGATGCCGCGCTGGCGCAGGAACTGCTGGCCGACCCCAAAGAGCTGGCCGAGCACCTGATGCTGATTGATTTGGGGCGCAACGACGTAGGCCGCGTCGCCGAATACGGCACGGTGAAACTCACCGACAAAATGATCATCGAGCGTTACTCGCACGTGATGCACATCGTCTCCAACGTCGAGGCGCAGCTGAAAGACGGGCTGGAAGCAATGGATGTGCTGCGTGCCACCTTCCCCGCCGGCACGGTGTCCGGGGCCGCCAAGGTGCGCGCGATGGAAATCATAGACGAGCTGGAACCCTCCAAACGCGGCATCTACGCCGGCGCGGTGGGCTATCTGGGCTTCAACGGCGACATGGACGTGGCCATCGCGCTGCGCACCGCCGTGCTCAAGGACGGCATGCTGTACGCCCAGGCGGGTGCAGGCATCGTCGCTGATTCCAACCCCGACAGCGAATGGATGGAAACGCAGAACAAGGCGCGCGCCGTGCTGCGCGCTGCCGAAATGGTGATGGACGGACTGGATAACGCTGCACACCGCTAACCCGCCGACCCTGCGGCTCGCCACCCAGCCTCTACGAGCGGGCCGCATATCCATATCACAACAGAGGGATTAACGCACTGTTACAAAACAAAAACTTGCACAAACCTTTTTTTTAGGAGCATCCTTTGCAACACTCGCGCCCATAGAGTGCGGCAACGAATAAAATACTGCAGGAGCAGACATCATGAAAACACGTATCAGCAAGGCATTGACGATTACGGCACTGGCTGCCACAGCACTGTTTTCATCTGCTTCAGCCTCCGCTGGACTGTTGACTACCCCAGTCCAGACCCAAACCTTCAGCTTTGCCACGCTGAATGACCCAGTTGCCCTGCTTTCGTTTAGTGGCTTTAATGTCTCACAAGGCGTACTCAACAGCGTACACCTGAGTTGGACGATCACCAGCACTGTCAATAATGCGCTGATCAACACCAACGCCACAGCGAGCAATGTCGGTACTCCAGTGCCCACTACCGCGACCGCAACGACCACCTTCACCGGCACCGGCATTGCAACCGCGCTGAGCGGCAGCAACAACCTTACCACGCCAGGATTTGTCGGTTCCGTACCTGGCGCCAACGCTGTGACTACGGTAGGCACAGTCTCACAGACCGGCGTGACTGGCTCGACCTGTATCAGCAACGATCTTTCCTGCTCCCCCTCCATTACCAATCTGACAGGTTATATCGGTGGTGCGAACTTATTCACCATCAGTGTTTCAAACTTCGGCAATCAGGGCGGCAGCGTTCCACCGGGGGTATTCACCGGCAACAACGGCACAGCCACTGGTACGGTTACCCTGTTCTACGATTACAAAATCCCTGCACCAGCCACTCTGGCTCTGCTGGGCTTGGGGCTGTTCGGCCTAGTCTCGATGCGCCGCAAAGCCAACGCATAAGCACAACTCTGTTGTGAACCCTAACAACCGCTCGCAAGAGCGGTTTTTTTTGCCTGCTGAAAAATGGTACGCTACGCGCCCTTGATGAATCTCCAACCGAAATGCGCGCCACAAGATGCTGAGACTGACCGAAATAAAACTGCCGCTGAACCATGCCGAAGGCGAGCTGCGCGCCGCCATCCTGAAAAAGCTGAACATTCCCGACGCCGACCTGCAGGAATTTTCCGTTTTCAAGCGCGGCGTGGATGCGCGCAAACCGCGCGCCATCCTGTTCAGCTACACGCTGCATGTCGAGGTAGTGGACGAGGCCGCGCTCCTTGCGCGCTTCAAGGATGATGCCCATGTCGGCATCGCACCCGACACCCGCTACCATTTCGTCACACACGCGCCAAAAAATCTGGCCACGCGCCCGGTGGTGGTCGGCATGGGGCCGGCCGGCCTGTTCGCCGGACTGCTGCTTGCGCAGATGGGATTTCGCCCACTGATCCTGGAACGCGGAAAAAACGTTCGTGAGCGCACCAAGGACACCTTCGGCCTGTGGCGTCAGGGCGTGCTCAACCCGGAATCCAACGTGCAGTTCGGCGAAGGCGGGGCCGGCACCTTCTCGGACGGCAAGCTGTACAGCCAGATCAAGGATCCCCGTTTCTTAAGCCGCAAGGTGCTGGAAGAATTCGTCAAGGCCGGCGCGCCCGAGGAGATCCTCTACGTCAGCCACCCGCACATCGGCACTTTCAAGCTGGTCGGCATGGTGGAAAAGATGCGCGCCGAGATCGAGTCGCTGGGCGGCGAGATACGCTTCGAAAGCCGCGTCGCCGACATCGAAACCGAAAATGGCAAGGTGACGGGCATCACGCTGGCCGATGGCGGGCGCATCTCCTGCGACCATCTGGTGCTGGCGATCGGCCACAGCGCGCGCGACACTTTCGAGATGCTGCACCGGAGCGGCGTTTACATCGAGGCCAAACCGTTCTCCATCGGCTTCCGCATCGAGCATCCCCAGTCGCTGATAGACAGCAGTCGCTATGGAAAAAATGCCGGCAATCCTCTGCTGGGTGCGGCGGACTACAAGCTGGTGCATCACGCCAGCAACGGCCGCTCGGTTTACAGCTTCTGCATGTGTCCCGGCGGCACGGTGGTGGCGGCGACCTCGGAGCCGGGCCGCGTGGTGACCAACGGCATGAGCCAGTATTCGCGCAACGAGCGCAACGCCAACGCCGGCATCGTCGTGGGCATCACGCCCGAACAGGATTATCCCGGTGACCCGCTGGCCGGCGTGGAATTCCAGCGCAGACTGGAATCGCGCGCCTTCGAACTCGGCGGCGGCACCTATCAGGCGCCCGGCCAACTGGTGGGCGATTTTCTGACAGGCCGCCCCTCGACCGCGTTCGGCGAAGTACAGCCTTCCTACACGCCCGGCGTACACCTGACCGATCTTGCCAGCGCGCTGCCGGACTACGCGATCACCGCAATCCGCGAGGCCATTCCGGCCTTCGCAAAGAAGATCAAGGGATTCGACCTTGCCGATGCGGTGCTGACCGGGGTGGAAACGCGCACTTCCTCGCCGGTGCGCATCAAGCGCAATAGCGACGACCTGCAAAGCATCAACACGCGCGGCCTGTATCCGGCTGGCGAAGGGGCAGGCTACGCGGGCGGCATCATGTCCGCAGCGGTGGACGGCATCGAAATCGCCGAGGCCGTTGCGCGGAACATCCTTTCGACAACCTCGCCCGAGTAGCCCGATGGCGGAGTTGCGCGTCATCGAACTCGACAGCCCGCCTGCCGACTTCCTGCCCGGCGAACCCGAAGGCGCGGCATTCCACCGCGCTTTTCAGGAAGCCCGAATCCCGCGCTTCGAATGCCGTTATCTAGCCATTTTTGAAAATGGCATACGCATCGCCATCGTGCCGTACTTTCTGGGCACTTTTTGCTTGGGCACCATGCTGGCCGGCGGCCTGGTGAAGCGATGCCTGTCGCGGATACGCTTCCGATATGCCTGCGTCGGCCACCCCTCCACCGACATCGGCCTGATAGACGGCGCAGTACGCGCCGACCTGCTCGCCGCCGTCAATGCAACGCTGCAAACCAAAGCGCCGCTGATCGCCTACAAGGGGTTCACCGCTGGCCTGCCGCTGCCCGGTTTCTTCAGCGTGCACGGCCTGCCGGTCTGCGCTCTCAACATCGAGGGCGATTATCTTGCCATGTTCAACGAGCATCGCCGCAACGACTTCCGCCACAAGCTGCGCGCCGCCGCAGCCTTGCGGTGCGAAACCTATGCGGCATTGCCGGACCATCTGCTGACGCCTGTCTATCAGCTCTATCTCGACACCCTGAGCCATGCGCAGATCCGTTTCGAGGAGCTGACGCCGAAATACTTCCGGCAAGTAGCCGGGCTGGGCAGCTTCCACCTGTATTTCGAAGAGGATCGCCTGATCGGCTTCTTGCAGCTGCTGACCAACGGCGACAAGGCCAACATGAAATACATGGGCATGGATCACCAGCGCAACCGCCAGTATTACCTGTATTTCGTGATGTGCCTGCGGGCGATCGAAACCTGCGTGAAAGCGGGCTGTACGCACATCGAGCTGGGCGTCTCGTCCTACCACGCCAAGCAACTGATGGGCTGCCAATTGACCGAGACGCGTATCTATTACCGCCACGGCCACCCGATCATCCATTGGCTGCTGGGCAAGTGCAAGTTCTTGCTGGAGCCCACGACCGCCGAGTTGAGGTAAACTCAGCGCCTTGCACCAACCCGCAGAGAATCAACCAGATTGGAACCGCATCATGCTTTTGATGATAGACAACTACGACTCCTTCACCTACAACCTGGTGCAGTATTTCGCCGAACTGGGCGCACAGGTGGAGGTGCGCCGCAACGACGAGATCACCGTCGAGGGCATTGCGGCACTCAATCCGCAGCATCTGGTGATCTCGCCCGGGCCCTGCACGCCGAACGAGGCGGGGGTGTCGGTCGCAGCAATCAAACATTTCGCCGGCAAGATTCCGCTGCTGGGCGTGTGTCTCGGCCACCAGAGCATCGGACAGGCGTTCGGCGGACGCATCATCCACGCCAAGCAACTGATGCACGGCAAGACCTCACTCATCCATCACCACGGCAACAGCGTGTTCACCGGTCTTCCCAACCCGTTCACCGCGACGCGCTACCATTCGCTGGTGATCGAGCGCGAGACGCTGCCGGAGTGCCTGGAGATCACCGCCTGGACCGACGACGGCGAGATCATGGGCGTGCGTCACAAGACGCTGGCGGTGCACGGCGTGCAGTTCCACCCCGAATCCATCCTCACCGAACACGGCCACGCGATGCTGAAGAACTTCCTGGAGGGCAAGCCATGATCACCCCGCAACAGGCATTGACCCGACTGATCGAACAGCGCGAAATCTTTTATGACGAGATGCTCTCGCTGATGCGCCAGATCATGAGCGGCGAAGTCAGCGCCGCGCAGATCGCCGGCATCCTGGTTGGCCTGCGCGTCAAGAAAGAGACGGTCGGCGAGATCTCTGCCGCCGCGTTCGTGATGCGCGAATTCGCCACCAAGGTCCCGGTCAGTCAGCGCGAACATCTGGTGGACACCTGCGGCACTGGCGGCGACGGCATCAGCACTTTCAACGTCTCGACCACCGGCGCATTCGTCGCGGCAGCGGCCGGCGCGCGCGTCGCCAAGCACGGCGGACGCTCGGTCTCCAGCACCTGCGGCAGCGCCGACGTGCTGGAGAAGCTCGGTGTGAACCTCAACCTGACGCCCGAGCAGGTGGCGGCGTGCGTGGATGACATCGGCATCGGTTTCATGTTCGCGCCCAACTTTCACGGCGCGATGAAATACGCCGCCCCGGTGCGCCGCGAACTGGGCGTGCGAACCATGTTCAACGTACTGGGCCCGCTGACCAATCCAGCCGGCGCGGACAATCAGGTGCTGGGCGTGTTCCACCCCGATCTGGTCGGCATCCTGGCGCGCGTGCTGCAACGTCTGGGCAGCCGTCATGTGCTGGTGGTGCACGGCATGGACGGCATGGACGAGATCTCCATCAGCGGGCCGACGCGGGTGGCCGAACTGAAGGATGGCGAAATCAGCGAATACACCGTCACGCCCGAGCAATTCGGCATGAGCCGCGCGTCCAACGACTTGCTGCGCGTGGCCAACGCGGCGGAGGCCTGCGCGATGCTGAAGGGCGTACTGGGCAACCAGCCCGGCGCGCCGCACGACATCGTCACACTCAACGCAGGCGCAGCAATCTACGCCGCAGGGGTCAGCGACAGCCTCGCTGCCGGCATCCAGCGCGCCGCCGCAGTCATCGCCAGCGGTGAGGCGGCAGCCAAACTGGCACAGCTGATTGCGGTCAGCGGAAAGTTCGCCACCCCCTCTTGAAATCCCGCCGGGCCGCCCCATCTACCGCATCGCTTTGTTAAAACGACTAAAGGGACAGGTATGACTGCAAGTACGGCAAATCGTGAAACGATGGGGTTTCAAACGGAAGTCAAACAGCTTCTGCAACTGATGATTCATTCGCTGTATTCCAACCGCGAGATTTTCCTGCGCGAGCTGGTTTCCAACGCGTCGGACGCCTGCGACAAGCTGCGTTTCGAGGCGCTGCACAACGATGCGATGTTCGAGAATGATTCCGACCTGAATATCCGCCTCAGCTTCGACAAGGAAGCGCGCACGCTGACCATCGCCGACAATGGTATCGGCATGAACCGCGACGAGGTCATCAACAATCTGGGCACCATCGCCAAGTCCGGCACCCGTGAGTTCTTCTCCAAACTGTCCGGCGACCAGCAAAAGGATGCCGGGCTGATCGGCCAGTTCGGCGTGGGCTTCTACTCCGCCTTCATCGTCGCCGACAAGGTGACGGTCACCACCCGCCGGGCAGGCGAGAACGCCGATCAGGGCGTGTGCTGGGAATCGGACGGCGGCGGCGAATTCTCCATCGAGATGGTCGAAAAAGCTGCTCGCGGCACGACCATCACGCTGCATCTGCGTGACGATCAGGACGACTTGTTGAGCAGTTACAAGATTCGCGACATCATCCGCAAGTATTCCGACCACATCGTCCAGCCCATCGTGATGAAGAAGGAAGAATGGAAAGATGGCGCGCAGGTCGCCACCGACGAGGACGAGACCATCAACCAGGCCTCCGCGCTGTGGGCACGTTCCAAGAACGAGATCACCGAGGACGAGTACAAGGCTTTCTACAAGCATGTCGGCCACGACTACGAAGACCCGCTGGCCTGGTCGCACGCCCGCGTCGAAGGCCGCCAGGAATACACACAGCTGCTGTACATCCCGGCGCGCGCGCCGTTCGACCTGTGGGACTACAAGGCCCAGCACGGCATCAAGCTGTACGTCAGGCGCGTGTTCATCATGGACGACGCGGAACAGTTGTTGCCGTCCTACCTGCGCTTCGTGCGCGGTATCGTGGATTCCAGCGACCTGCCGCTCAACGTGTCGCGCGAAATCTTGCAGGAATCCAAGGACATCAAGTCCATCCGCGAGGGTTGCACCAAGAAGGTGATCGGCCTGCTGGAAGACATGGCGGCCAACGACGCCGAAAAATACGCCAAGTTCTGGGGCGAGTTCGGCCAAGTCATCAAGGAAGGCGTGGGGCAGGATTTCGCCAACAAGAGCAAGATCGCCAGCCTGTTGCGCTTCGCCTCCACGCACTCCGACACCGACGCGGAAACCGTGTCGCTGGCCGACTACATTGGCCGCATGAAGGAAGGTCAGGACGCGATCTATTACATCACCGCCGAGACTTTCAACGCGGCCAAGAACAGCCCGCATCTGGAAGTGTTCCGCAAGAAGGGCATCGAGGTGCTGCTGCTGTCCTCCCGCGTGGACGAGTGGGTGGTCGGCTCGCTGACTGACTTCCAGGACAAGGCGCTGGTATCGGTCGCCAAGGGCGGGCTGGATCTGGGTGCACTGGAAGACGAAGCCGAGAAGCAGGAACAGGCGAAACAGGCCGACGAACACAAGGATATGGTCGAACGCATCAAGACCAGTTTGGGCGAACGCGTCAAGGAAGTGCGCATCACCCATCGCCTGACCGACTCGCCGGCCTGTCTGGTCGCCGACGAGGACGACATGAGCGGCAACATGGCGCGCATGCTGAAGGCCGCCGGCCAGAAGGTGCCGCAATCGCTGCCGATACTGGAGATCAACCCGCAGCATCCGGTAGTCGTGCGCCTCAAATCCGAAGAGCGCCGTTTCGACGACTGGGCGGCGGTGCTGTTCGATCAGGCGCTGCTGGCCGAAGGCGGTCAGCTGGATGACCCGGCAGGCTTCGTCAAACGCGTCAACCAGCTGATGCTGGAGATGCAGGCCGGCTGACGCACACCCCATCCCGAGCAGCAAACAGGGCCGGATACTCTCCGGCCCTGTCTTTTTCTAGCGGCCGGGTTTGGCCAAAAAGTCCGCCACGGTCGGATACTGCAACCGCACCCGCAACTCGCGCTTCAAACGCTGATTGGTCAGCCTGCGCGACTCCGCCATGAACGACCACATCATCGGCGACACCCGCTCCCGCACTTCGGCGCGGGCCATACGCGGCGGACGCGGCAGGCCGTGCGCATCGGCTACCGCATCGAAGTAATCGCCCATCTTCATCTGGTCGTCATCGGTGGCGTGATAGACCCGGCACGCCGCGCCGCGATGCAGCGCCGCCACACAGATGCGCGCCAGATCGTCGGCGTGGATGTGATTGCTGTAGCTGTCCTCATCGGCGCGGATCGCGGGCGAACCAGCGTGCAGCCGATCCAGCGGCAGGCGGTCGGCGGCATAGATGCCCGGCACGCGCAGAATGCAGGCGTTGACGCGATTACGCCTCGCCCAGTCTCGCACCTGATGCTCGGCGTCCACCCGCCGCTGCGCACGCGGCGATTGTGCCGCCAACGGCCTGACTTCGCTCACCCACGCCCCGCCGCAGTCGCCATACACGCCGCTGGTGCTGATGTAGACCAGCTTCCGGGGAGCGCGACCGCGCGCCAGTGCGGCCAACAGGTTGCGTGTACGCGGGTCGGTCGCACCGTTCACCGGTGGAGGTGCCAGATGTAGAACCGCGTCAGCCAGACCGGCCAGATGGGTGAGACTGGCGCGATCATCCAGATCACCGACGATTGGCGTGACTCCCAGCTTGCGCAGATTTTCACAATAGGCAGGATTCCGCACCAGTGCGTACACGTGGTAACGGACAGTCAACAATGGCAGGGTGCGTAGCGCGACATCACCGCTACCAATTATCAGGATTCGTTTCATGGGCGGATTATGCGTTAAAATTCGCGCTTTAGTGAATACCACTCTCAACAGTCGAACCATCATGACCTTCAATACCACGATACAGCCCAGCGGCCACACCTTTCCGATCGAAGCGCACGAAACTATTCTCGAAGCGGCGCTCAAGCACGGCTATGTGCTCCCCTACAGCTGCCGAGACGGCGTGTGCGGGGTATGCAAAGGCAAGGTGACATCTGGCCTGGTGGATCATGGCAAGCCGCTCGACACCGCGTTGAGCGAAGCAGAAAAGGCGCAAGGCATGGCATTGTTCTGCTGTGCCAAACCCCAGTCAGACTTGTCCATCGAGTGCAAGGAGGTCAGTGCGGTCAAGGACATCCAGGTCAAGACCCTGCCCTGCCGCGTGCACAGCATGACCCGGCTGGCTGACGATGTGATGGTATTGAAGCTCAAACTCCCCACCAACGAACGACTGCAATTCCTCGCCGGCCAGTACATAGACATTTTGCAAAAAGACCAGAAGCCTCGCAGCTTCTCGCTGGCCAATGCGCCACACAATGACGAGCTACTGGAGCTGCATGTCCGCAACATTGCCGGCGGCGCGTTCACCCACCATGTGTTCAGCGAAATGAAAGAGCGTGACATCTTGCGCTTCAAGGGGCCACTCGGCACGTTCTTCCTGCGCGAAGATTCCGACAAACCCATCATCTTCGTCGCCAGCGGAACCGGCTTTGCGCCGATCAAGGCCATCATCGAACACGCACTGTATATCGGCGTCAAACGCCCGATGCACTTCTACTGGGGTGCGCGCAAACTGTCCGACCTCTACCTGCTGGACATGGCGAAACAATGGGAATCGCAGGGCATCCGCTTCACACCGGTATTGTCGGACGCGCTGCCGGAAGACAACTGGCAGGGCCGCACCGGCTTCGTGCACCGCGCGGTGATGGAAGACTACGCCGATCTGTCGGCGCATGAAGTCTACGCCTGCGGCGCACCGGTCGTGGTGGAGGCCGCGCATACCGACTTCACCGGCCAGTGCGGCCTGCCGAACGACGCCTTCTATTCGGACGCGTTCACCTTCACCCCCAAGACGCCCGCCGCGTGAGCGGTTTTCGCCACGATCAGGCGGATCGGCCGTCCATGATGTCGGCACGGAAAGCGGGCGCGTTGCCGCGCTTGTCCTGCCCGGCATAGACGGTCAGGTGCGGATAAGGTATCTCGATACCCTGCGCATCGAAGGCACGCTTGATCTTGCCGAGAAATGCCCGCCGCACTTGCCATTGTTCCAGAGCTACGGTCTTGAAGCGGCAGCGCACGATGACAGCCGAATCTGCCAATTCTTGCACCCCCTGTATCTCGATATCCTTGAGTATCTTGGGGCCGATTTGCGCATCCGCACGCAACTCGACACCCACCTGCTGCAACACCCGGTACACCTCGTCCAAGTCCTCGCGATAGGCCACCCCCACATCTATCAGCGCATAGGCATATTCACGTGATTTGTTGGTCACTGTGGTGATCTGCCCGTTCGGCACATAATGCACATTGCCATTCACGTCGCGCAGACAGACGTAACGCAGGGTAATGTCTTCCACATCACCGACCTTGCCGCATATCTCGACCGCATCGCCTTGACGTATCTGATTCTCCAGCAACAGAAAGATGCCGCTGAAATAATCCTTGAGCAGGCTTTGCGCACCCAGACCGACCGCAATCCCCATCACCCCAGCCGCCCCCAGGATGGGAGCGATGGAAACACCCAGCTGACTCAGCGCCAACATGACGGCCACCAGCCAGATCACAATGCCGGAGCTGTAACGGAACACCCGCACCAGCGTCTCGATGCGGCGTCCTTCCTCAGCGGAATCAGTGTGCGCGCTCATGTACTCGCGAAATAGACGTATCAGCCTGCGACTCAACCTGGTCAGCAGCCAGGCTGCGATCAGGATGATGATGACGTGCAGAAGCTCTTCAGAGATGTGCAGATACTCGGCAATCGAAGATTTACCCATGACTTGCTCCATGACAGTAAGGAGTGGGAGCGCGTGCAGCACAGCACGGCGCGATGGATGCGTGGCAAATGCGGGACTGCAAGATCGCGCCAGAATGACTGTAACGACCAGCGGGTACAGGCAACGGCCAGCCCTGAAGCTGGCCTGACCACATCACTTCTTGTAACGCGCGAAAAAAAAGTTGGTCGCTTCGACAAACCCCTCAATGCTGCCACAATCGAAGCGCTGCCCCTTAAATCGGTAGGCGATCACCTTGCCGTTGGCAGCCTGGGCCTGCAGCGCATCGGTCAGTTGCACCTCACCATGCTTGCCGGCAGGCGTGTTGCGCAGGATGTCGAAGATGTCCGGCGTCAGGATGTAACGGCCTATCACCGCCAGATTGGAGGGCGCATCGGCAGAACTTGGCTTCTCGACCATGCGATCCACCCGCATGTGTTCATCGTCCAGTCTGACCCCGCTGACGATACCGTATTTATCCACCTCATCCATCGGCACTTCCTGCACGGCCACCACGCTGCACTGGTATTTTTCGTAGACGCGCACCATCTGCTTCAACACGCCATCCGACTCTCCGACACAGAGATCATCCGCCAATACCACCCCAAACGGCTGATTCCCGATCAGCGTCTCGCCGGTCAGGATCGCATCGCCCAGGCCGCGCATGTGCGTCTGCCGGGTGTAGGAAAAGGTGCAGTTGTCTATCAGTTCGCGGATGCAACGCAGTTGCTCTTCCTTGCTGGTGCCGCTGATCTTGCTCTCCAACTCGAAAGTGATGTCGAAATGATCCTCGATGGCGCGCTTGCCGCGTCCGGTCACGCAGGCGATGTTGAACATGCCGGCCTCCATCGCCTCCTCGACGCCATACTGGATTAGCGGCTTGTTGAGGATGGGCAGCATCTCCTTAGGCTGCGCCTTGGTCGCAGGCAGGAAACGGGTACCGTATCCGGCAGCGGGGAATAAGCATTTCGTAATCATCTTTGCCTCCTTGGCATTCTCATTCGGTGTACCAACAGCAGGTCAATGGGGGAATATGGAGCATGTCACCCGAGAGTACGGCGCACTCCCCCGTGCAAATATCCCTGACGCCATCCTGCCTAAAAAAGCCGTGCAATCTTAACATGCCGACATGCTGCGATTGCGCGGTAACACTAAAGTTTGCGACTACTAGCACCCTGTTCCGACTGCCTTGCTGGCAGGCTCGATAGAACACCATCAAATTGGGATTCTCCACTGACAGCAGATGCCGATTGTCGAAATCGGCAAAGGCCGTCGCCTCCTTGCGCCGCGCGATCAGCCCCTTCAAGCCGTTGAATATCCGGTGCTCGACCGTACCGGGTTGATGGCGGCGCTCCGCCTTGTTCCAGTCCAGACGGGAGCGATGCACCCAGCGGTTGTCATCTCGCCTGTCCGGGTCGGCCAGATACTCGATGCTGTTGAGCATGCCGATCGCATCGCCGTAATACAGCAACGGGATACCGCCGAACGACAGGATGACGCTGTGCAACAACAGGATGGTCTGGATGGCCGCATCAACCCCCGCCTCGTCCTGATTTTCCAGCGCCACCTCCAGCCCCACCAGCGAGGCCAGCGAACCGGAGATGCGAGCATCCCCGGTGCGCGGATTCTCGCCGAACGGCAGCCCGCGAGCGGATGACCCCGGAAACTTCCCGGTGAAATACTCGATCAGGAAACGCCGGTGTTTCACCGTGTCGTAGCCCGCCAGGCGCACGTCGTTATCGTCGAACCCCAGGCCGATATCGTCGTGGCATCGCACATAATTCAGCCAGGTCGCCCGCTCCAGCTTGCTGGGCAGGCTGTTGATGCCACGGTTGAGCAATACCGCATTCCTGGTTGCCACCGCATCCCACAGCAAGGCCATCAGGGTGGCGTTGTAAGCGATCTCGCATTCCTTGGCATTGATCGCATCCTCGCCGAAATACTTGGTGACCTCACTTGGCGCGACGATAGCCTCGGCGATAAACAGCACGCCCGGCGCGACCACCTGACAACAATCCTTCATGATCTGCAACAGCAGATGCGCCTCGCGCTCGTTCTGGCAAGCCGTGCCGATCTTCTTCCACAGAAAGGCGACCGCATCCAGTCGCAGGATGTCTGCGCCCTGATTCGCCCAAAACAGGATGATGTCTATCATCTCGATCAGCACCGCCGGATTACGGTAGTTCAGGTCCCACTGATAGTTGTTGAACACGGTCATCACCCACTTGCCCATTTCGGCATCCCAGGTGAAATTGCCGGGCGCCGTCAGCGGGAATATCTCCGGCATGGTCTCCTCGTAGAGGTCGGGCATCTCGCGACCATCGAACACGTAGTAATAGTCCAGATACTGCTGCTCACCCTGCCTGGCACGTTGCGCCCACTGGTGCTCGTCGGAGGTGTGATTCACCACCACATCCAGCACCAGCAGCATGTCGCGCTTCCTCAGGTTGGCGGCCAGTTCGGAAATCTCATCGGTCGAACCGTAACGCGCATCTATCCTGAAAAAATCGCGCACCGCATATCCCCCGTCACTGCGGCCCGGCGGGCAATCCAGCAGCGGCATGATATGCAGCATGTTGATGCCCAACTCCTGCAGGTAGGGCAGTCTGGCCCGCAATCCTTGCAGATCACCGGCGAAGCGGTCGCAATACAGTGCCATGCCCACCCACTTCTGGCTGAGGAACCAGTTGTAATCCTTCTCGCGGGCGAGATCCGACTTCCTGAGCGCCGCCGATCGTCCGACATAGCGCGCCGCCAGCGTCTCCACCAACCGTCTCAGTTGCGCCTTGAAGTCGGGCCGCTCGCCATACAACAGGCTGAACAGCGAATGTATCGAATAAAAATTCGCACCCAGACGAGTATAAAAATGCCGCATCCGGCCATTGCCGGACTCGACCTTCAATTCCTGCAATATCTCGTTCAACAGTGAATGCGATACCTGTTCGTACATCGCTACCCTTTCCCTGATGCCATGCGCAACCATCCGTCCAGCTCTGGCCGGTAATGCGCCACGCCCTCCAGGATGCCGGCGCTGTAATTGCCATTCATGCCGAGATACGCCCCAGTTGCAAGATACAGCGCGGCCTTGTCCCCTGCCGCCGCGCTGGCTTGCACCGCTGCGTCCGCATTGGCCACCAGCACCGCCTGAATATCGCTCAGCAACACATCCAGATCGTTGCCGCTATCGCCAGCGAACACGGTGTATTCGCGACCAAAACCCTGCTCCCGCATCAAGAAGCGGATCGCATGCAGCTTGTTGGCACGGGCCGGCAACACATCCAGCAAGCCAGCTCCGACGGCCTCATCGAGGCTCCAGATCAGATTCGCCTGGATGGCCTTGCTGTGCAGCAGCGTCCCTATCGTTGCCAGCAGTTGCGGCACACCGTCGTCCAGTTCCACGTAATAACTCAGCTTGTGGCGGTGCTGCTTTACCGCTTCCTGCAAACGCAGCGCAGGCAAATCACTCAGCAAACCTGCCAGCCCATCGTGCGTCCATCCCTTCCAGTCCTGTCCGATGTGTTCATCCCATGCTGCCCATTGGCGCCAACCGGAATCCTCCCCCCGATAGATCGTCGCGCCGACATCAGCGATCACGAAATCCGGCTGCGGCAACGCGTACTCAACGATAGCCTGCTCGACCAGCGCCAGATGGCGGCCACTCACATAGGCCAGCGCGACATCTTCGCGTCCTGCCAGCTTGCCAAACAACGCGCGCGCACCCGGCGACTCCGGTTGCGCTCCATTGGGGATCAGTGTGCGATCCAGATCAGTGCAAATCAGATAGCGTCTCACGAGTGCCGCCTTACGCCACTGGCGTCAAAGAACCCGTAATGCCCGACCGCTTCCAGTATCCCGTCGGCATGGGCCTTGCCTGAAAAATGAATATCGTCCAACTCAGGCAGGTCGGCCAACTCTTCGATATGCTTGTTGTCCACCACCACGCCCAGAGTATTGCCGCGCAGCATGTCAGCATCCGCTCCGGTCACACCCGATACCAGCGTGTTCTCCAGCGGGAATCCCAGTCGTTCTGCGCACCAGCGCAACGCCAGCCCCTTGGACGCGCGGACTGGCACCACATCGAGGAACTGGCCGAATGAGAACACCGTATTTACCGCCTGCTCGTTGCGCAGCAGTGCCTGCCGCACCTCATGGACGCTGACCACGTCATGATCCACGTAATAGCTGATCTTGAAAGCACCCTGATGGGCTTTAGGCTGTATCTTCAAACCCGGCATTCCGGCAAGCACTTCACGTACCGCCTGTGGATTCCAACTGTGATTGATGTGCTTTTTCCACGCGGCATCTTCGGTTAGATCAGGCGCATAGTGGATGCTCGTTCCTTGCCCGGTTATGAGTACATCTGGCTTGGCTATGCCATTACGTTTCAGGCAGGCCAGCGCATCATCCAGATGGCGTCCGGTTGCGATGCCGAACATGACGGTCTTGCGATACTGACGCATGGTGTCAAGAAAGCGCTGTAAGGCATCCTTGTCACCGAGCAGATTCAGATCCAGGCTGGTAAAGATTGCCCTGTCGCGATACAGGCTGCTACGGCGACTTATCTCACGCTTTTGCAGCGGCGTCGTTCTCTCCACCAGAGGCCTAATCACTTGCAGATATTTCGCCACATGCGCAGGCCACGAATAATGCCGCTGCACGCCCTGTATGCCATTTCGTGACAACTTCGGCCAACTCCGCTTCTCGTTGAGCGTCTTGAGCAACACCTCTGTCATCGCCGCCTTGTCGAGCGGGTTGAACAGATAGCCGTTCTCGCAATGACCGATTATATCGGTCGGCCCGCCATCGTCAGTCGCCACCACCGGCAAGCCGCATGCCGCCGCCTCGATCAGCGTCAGGCCGAATGGCTCGGTCAGCGCCGGATTGATGAAGACGCCTTGCGACTGTGCGGCAAGCCGGTATAGCACCGCGACATCCTCAGGCTTGTGGTGTTTCGGATAGGCCACCTTGCCGTACAGGTCGTATTTGTCTATCGCCCGCAGAATGTCGTTCAGCACTGTGCCGGACACCGCCTCCATATCCTGAATATCCTCACGATTCCCCGCCACCACCACCAGATTGGCCGCTTCCTGCAACGCTGGCGATTCGCCATAGGCCTCGATCAGCATGATGATGTTCTTGCGCGGATCGGGACGGGATAATGCCAATATGATGGGCTTATCGGGGTGCCGCAGGAAGCGCCCGAGTTCGTGGGCGATACGGCTATCCTTTTCGCCACCCTGTGCCGGGTGGAATTTCTCCAGGTCCGTGCCAGGCGG
Source organism: Gallionella sp. (assembly GCA_028687575.1). Taxonomy (GTDB): domain Bacteria; phylum Pseudomonadota; class Gammaproteobacteria; order Burkholderiales; family Gallionellaceae; genus Gallionella. Next base: position 34,161 of record JAQTZW010000009.1, read on the forward strand.
AATCACGCTCATCCGATCTGGCTGATAGAAGTCGTACAGCCCGTACTGTTGCTCGACCTCCTGCTGGGTGCTGGTGATAACGCGCTCCGCAACGCCCAGCGTGGTTTCCTCGGCTTCGATGCGGCGCGCGATGTTGTAGGTCGTTTCGATCTCGCGGCTTTTCACGCCGCTGGCCAGCAACTGCTTGCGCTTGCTGCGCCCCAGCGAATGACCGGTGTGCACCAGCGGCACACCCAATTGCAGCGAAAGTCGTGAGCCGACATAACCCGCGTCGGCATAATGACTGTGGATGACATCAGGCAGTCGCTCGCGGCCCTTCAGATAAGCGAGCACGTTGTCCGAATAACTGTCCAGCGCATCCCACAACAATTCCTTGCGCAAATATTTGTCCTCGCCGCAACGGATGCGCACGATACTTGCCTTGGGCGACAGCGCCTCCAAGGGGGCTGCGTAATCCTCACTCACCTGCTCATCAATCACGCTGCGCGTGAGCAGTACCACTTCTCCGACATCCTCGCGTTCACCCAACGCCCGCGCCAGTTCGACCACATATTTCGTCTGGCCGCCGGTATCGGCATCCGCACCCAATTCAAGCTCTCGCCCGCGTATCAGGCCGTGCACACTGATCAGCACGATGAACAAAGGCGGGCGGGCCGATGTTGACTTGGCTCTCATATACCCCACTCCTCGGTAAATTTTTGATAAAACCCGACATCTTTCGGTATCGCACCGCGAATACCGCAAAGTGCCGAGGCGAAGGCATTCGCCCGCCGCAGCGTTCCCTCTATCTGCCAACCCAGCAGCGCACCCAGGATGCAGACCGCCGCAAAGCCATCTCCAGCCCCTACCGTGTCCACCAAAATATCAACCGGCTCGGCAACGCCGACCACGATCCTGCTGCCTTCACGGCCAACATGCCACGCGCCTTTCTCTCCGCAGGTCACCATCACCTGCTCAAGATCGAAGCGCGCCATCAGATCCCGGATGCACGCCAAATCATCCCCCCCTTGCAACCCAAACATTGCTGTCAACTCGACCAGTTCAGCGTCGTTCAGCTTGACGATTGCGGCCTGCTTCAGCGAGCGCTCCAATCCCGGCTGGTCATACCAGGGAGAACGTAAATTGATGTCAAGGAATCTCACGGCAGATGTACTCCGCAACAACCCCTTCAGCGCGCGCCGCGAAATATCATGCCGCTGCGCCAGTGTGCCGAAATACACCAACACTGGCTCGACCGACAGCGCAGCCATGCGCGCCACCCCCGGATGAATGAAGTCGTAAGCCTGCATCGGCAATATCTCAAAGCGGTGTGCACCGTCCTCGATATGCACGTTCACCTGACCGGTTGGATAGCTGTTGTTGCACTGCACACCCAGCGTTTCCATGCCTGCCTCGTTCATCACGCGCAAAATTTCATCCCGCAATTCGTCGTTTCCCACCCGCGTGATCAGAATCGGCTGTTGCCCGAACGCCTTCAGGTGGCGCGCGACATTGAAGGGCGCTCCGCCAAGAACCGTCCGATCGGGAAATCTGTCTGCCAGCACCTCACCGAACAACAACACCGCACCGCGCCCAAGATTCAAAGGCTGGGGCGTGCGTGTCAGTTCAGCAAAAAAGTTGGGGGTCATTTATTCATCCTTACAGGTTGGCAACATGCCGTGTAGCCGGCGGATTCGCGCAGACAGGCAATCACCGGCAAGCCTTCAGGCCGACCATGATGGAAATGGGCTGGAATAACCCGGTGGAAGATGGCCATGAACCAATATCAGAGGTGTTGCCGACAAAATGCGACAGAAAATACAGTCAATTGCATTGACATCAATATAATTGATATAGAAACATAAAGCAAGGTTATAATTCAAACACTTAACCCTTGGCAGCATGCGACACCGTGAACAATACCCTTAAAAATCAAGCTCCCAGACCACTTGCGCAACATGTTCTGAAGAAATTTCGCATCATCTACGGCTCGATGCGACAACACTTTCGGGAGATCGAACAGACCTGCGGCGTATCCGGGTCGCAATTGTGGATATTGCAGGAAATCTCCAACTCGCCCGACATAGGTGTATCGGAACTGGCAGAACGACTTTCCATTCACCAATCCACCTGCAGCCAACTGGTTGAAAAGCTGGTGGCACGCTCGCTAATCGTCAAGGAGCGCAGCAAAGAGGATCAGCGCCGTGTTGGTTTGCGCGTATCAGACACGGCACTGGACATGATAGGAAAAGCGCCCGCCCCGACGCAGGGACTGTTGCCCGAGATCCTGGGCACCCTACCCGAAGAGACCATCCAGAATCTGGATGCCTCGCTTGAGGAAATCATCGAGCAACTACGCATCCGCGACCACCTGCTGGCTGGTCGCCCCTTATCGGACATGTAACGCAGGCGCTGAAATGAGAACGGGGAATCAGGCTGACAGCCGATTCCCCGTTTGCTACCTGCCGGAGCGCGTCCGGCATGGCAATGATTACTTCTTCTTGTTTTCGATCATGTCGTGCATGACAGGAGCCAAGATGACTTCCATCGCATGGCTCATCTTGCCGCCAGGCACCACCAGCGTGTTGGCGCGAGACATGAAGGAACCAGGGATCATCGCCAGCATGTACTGGAAGTCGAAGCCCTTGGGCTCACGGAAACGCACCACAACGAAGCTCTCGTCTGGTGTCGGGATGTCGCGCGCGACGAATGGATTGGAAGTGTCAACAGTCGCCACGCGCTGGAAGTTGATGTGCGTATGAGTGAACTGTGGCGTGATGTACTTGATGTAATCCGGCATACGACGCAGGATGGTGTCAACCGTTGCTTCAGCTGAATAGCCGCGCTCTGCCTTGTCACGGTGGATTTTCTGAATCCACTCCAGGTTGACCACCGGCACCACACCGATACCCAAGTCCACATAACGACCAGCATCAATCCCTTGCGACTCATCCTTGGCCAGGCCATGCAGACCTTCGTAGAACAACAGGTCGGAGTTGGCTTCGATGTCTTCCCATGGTGTGAATACGCCGGGAGTCAGGTTGGTCAGGCCGAAATGCTTGTTGTGCTCAACTGCCTCTGGCTCGCTGTGAACGTAGTAACGACGCTGGCACATGCCGGTTTCGCCATAGGACTTGAACATCGCTTCGATCTTGTCGAAGTGGTTGGCTTCCGGGCCGAAATGACTGAAGGTGTTGTTGCCGGCTTTCGCGGCTTCGGCTGCAGCTGCGCGGAATGCCATGCGATCCAGACTGTGCAGGCTGTCGCCCTCGATTACCGCAGCATGAATTTTTTCACGACGGAAGATGTTCTCGAATGCGCGCTTGACGGTTGTCGTACCTGCGCCGGAAGAACCGGTAACTGCGATAACTGGGTGCTTACTCGACATAATGACCTCTCCTGAACTTATGGTAATTAAAATTCTGTGAACGCGGATTCTATATCAAACAAACAAACACCACTACTGGCATCATCCGGTTATTACAGTAAATAATCGTTGTCGACCGCAATTTTTGGCCGTTATTTCCAATTCTTCAGAGCGGAGAGCGAATTGCGCTGCCAAACAGCGCAATTCGCGTCAGGGTCATTTCGCGGCAGAAGGGTGAAGCCGCTATAATGCCGCATCCAAAATCGAGCCATCACCCGTAAACAAACATGCAACCCACCTACCAACCGTCATCCATCGAACCGCAGGCACAGCAACACTGGGAGGAATCCGGCCTGTTCCTCGCCACCGAACACAGCGACAAGCCCAAATACTACTGCCTGTCCATGTTCCCCTACCCGTCCGGCAAACTGCACATGGGGCATGTGCGCAACTACACCATCGGCGATGTGCTCTCCCGCTACCACCGCATGAAGGGCTACAACGTTATGCAGCCGATGGGCTGGGACGCATTCGGACTGCCCGCCGAGAATGCCGCGCTGGCCAACAACGTACCGCCTGCAGCCTGGACCTACTCCAACATCGAGTACATGAAGCAACAGCTAAAATCACTGGGGCTAGGCATAGACTGGTCGCGCGAGGTCAAGACCTGCACCCCCGAGTATTACCGCTGGGAGCAATGGCTGTTCACCCGATTGTTCGAGAAGGGCGTGATTTACAAGAAACTCTCCACCGTAAACTGGGATCCGGTAGATCACACCGTGCTGGCCAACGAGCAGGTCATAGACGGACGCGGCTGGCGCTCCGGCGCATTGGTCGAAAAGCGCGAGATCCCGATGTACTTCTTCCGCATCACCGACTACGCCGAGCAACTGCTGGGCGACCTCGACCAGCTCGACGGCTGGCCAGAGCAAGTCAAGACCATGCAGGCCAACTGGATAGGGAAGAGCACCGGCGTGCGTTTCGCGTTCCCTTATGGCAACGACGAGCAGTTATGGGTCTACACCACCCGCGCCGATACCATCATGGGTGTGACCTTCGTCGCTGTGGCGGCTGAGCATCCGCTGGCGCTGCAAGCAGCTGAAAGCAACCCTGAACTTTCCGCCTTCATCGAGGAATGCAAACAGGGCAGCGTCGCCGAGGCCGACATGGCCACCATGGAAAAGAAGGGCATGGACACCGGCCTGAAAGTCACCCACCCGCTGACCGGCGAACAGGTGCCGGTGTGGGTCGGCAACTACGTGCTGATGGGCTACGGCGAGGGCGCAGTGATGGCCGTACCGGCGCACGACGAACGCGATTTCGGCTTTGCCAAGAAATACAGCTTGCCGATCAAACAGTCCATCCAAGTCGCAGGCGAAACCTTTTCCACTGACGCTTGGGCGGAATGGTATGGCGACAAGGAACGCGGCGTGTGCGTCAATTCCGGCAAATACGACGGCCTGGGTTATGACGCCGCCGTGGATGCCATCGCCGCCGATCTCGCCGCCAAAGGGCTGGGCGAGAAAAAGACTCAGTTCCGCCTGCGCGACTGGGGCATCTCGCGCCAACGCTACTGGGGCTGCCCGATCCCCATCATCCACTGCCCGACTTGCGGCGACGTGCCGGTGCCAGACGACCAACTGCCGGTGGTGTTGCCCGAAGACGTGGTGCCGGACGGCGCCGGCTCGCCGCTGGCCAAGATGCCGTCGTTCTACGAATGCAGCTGCCCGAAATGCGGCGGTGCAGCCCGCCGCGAGACCGACACCATGGACACCTTCGTCGAGTCCTCCTGGTATTACGCCCGTTACGCCAGCCCTGACTGCACCACCGGCATGGTAGACCAGCGCGCCCAGCACTGGCTGCCCGTCGACCAGTATATCGGCGGCATCGAACACGCCATCCTGCATCTGCTGTACGCGCGCTTCTTCCACAAGCTGATGCGCGACGAAGGCCTGGTTCCGGGCGACGAGCCCTTCAAAAACCTGATCACCCAAGGCATGGTGGTCGCACCGACCTTCTACCGCGAACAAGCCAACGGCAAGAAGCTGTGGATCAATCCCGCCGATGTCGATGTGATTACCGATGAGAAATCGCGCCCGGTGGCCGCTACGCTGAAGGCCGACGGCCAGCCGGTGATCATCGGCGGCACCGAGAAGATGTCCAAGTCGAAGAACAATGGCGTGGACCCGCAATCCATCATTGACGAATTCGGTGCCGACACGGCGCGTCTGTTCATGATGTTCGCCGCCCCGCCCGATCAGTCTCTGGAATGGTCAGATGCCGGCATGGAAGGCGCGTTCCGCTTCCTGAAGCGGCTGTGGAAAGCTACCCACGACCACGTCGAACAGGGCGTAGTGGCAACGTATTCCAGCGGCGAACTGAGTGCGGCAGCCAAGGCACTACGCTTCCAGTTACATCAGACCATCCAGAAGGTGGATGACGACATCTGCCGCCGCAAAACTTTCAACACCGCGATCGCGGCCAACATGGAACTGCTCAATGCGCTGGGCAAATTCTCCGACACGTCCGATACCGGGCGCGCAGTCGCCCAAGAGGCGCTGGAAGCCATCGCGCTGATGCTCAATCCCATCGTGCCGCACATTTGCCAAGCGCTATGGGTCGGATTGCGACCTGGCAGCGCAATACACGAACAGGCGTTCCCGCAAGCTCAGGCATCCGCGCTGGTACAGGACGAGATCACGCTGGTGGTCCAGGTCAACGGCAAGCTACGTGGCGAGATCACGGCAGCCAAATCCGCCGACAAGGCGACGCTGGAACAACTGGCGCTGGCGCACGAAGCAGTGCAAAAGCAGATGGCGGGTGCTGCGGCGAAGAAGATCATCCTCGTGCCGGGCCGCCTGATCAACATCGTCGTATAAAGGAAGTCCCATGCGTCTGCTAATCGTTGCCCTGTCCCTGCTGCTCGCCGCCTGCGGTTTCCACCTGCGCGGTGACACCAAGATGCCGTTCGAGAAACTTTACATCATCGCGCCCAATCTTTCGTCGCCGCTGATCACCGAACTGCGCAGCAACCTCGAAACCAACCACGTCACACTGGTCAATTCGCCCGAACAGGCCGACATGGTGCTGGACATCGTGCTAGACATGCCGGAGAAGCAGATACTCACACTGGGCGGCAGCGGACGCGTCAGCGAATTCCAGTTGCGTTACCGCGTCTCGTTGCGCGCCTATGACAACCAGCAACGCGAATGGCTGCCCGCCGACGAGTTGCTGATGAACCGCGACTACAGTTATGACGACACGCAACTGCTCGCCAAGCAAGCCGAGGAAGCCCTGCTGTTCCAGAGTATGCGTTCTGACATGGTGCAACAAATCATGCGCCGCCTGAGCATCGCCAGACCGCGGTCAACGGAAGCTTCACACCCCTGATGCAGATCAGCTGCGAAGCACTGCCTCGTCACTTAGCCAGCGGACTAAAACCGCTGTATGTGGTGTATGGAGACGCGCTGCTACTGGCGATCGAGGCGGCTGACAGCATACGTGCCGCCGCCCGCACAGCCGGATATGAAGAGCGCGAGACATTGATCGCCGAGCAGCATTTCAAGTGGGGCGAGTTGCGCAGCAGCGCGCAAAGCCTGTCGTTATTCTCGTCACGCAAGGTGCTGGACCTGCGCATCCCGTCCGGAAAACCGGGCACGGAGGGCGGCAAGGCACTACAGGAATATACTGAAAATCTGAGCGACGACGTGCTCACCCTGATCACCCTGCCCAAGCTGGACTGGACTACGCAAAAAAGTCAGTGGTTCGGCGCACTATCCAAGCAAGGCGTAATGATTTCCGCTGACGACATCCCGCGCCCTCAACTGCCTGACTGGATCGCTGGCCGCCTCGGACGCCAGCAACAAACTGCCGACCAACCTACGCTGGATTTTCTGGCAGACCGCTGCGAGGGCAATCTGCTCGCCGCATACCAGGAAATCCAGAAACTGGGGCTGCTGTTCCCGGCAGGCCCGCTGACCTTCGAACAAGTCAACGAATCGGTGATGGATGTCGCGCGCTACGATATCTTCAAGCTTGCCGACGCGATGTTAAGTGGCGATGCCGCGCGCTACGCGCACATACTCGACGGCCTGCGCGCCGAAGGCACGGGCACACCGCTAGTGCTGTGGGCGTTGTGCGAAGACATCCGCACACTGGGGAAATTACTGTACACCACCCGCAACGGCGGCAACCTTGGAGATGCGCTGCGCTCCCAGCGTGTGCGCCGCGAAAGACAGAGTTTGATCGAGCATGCCGTACGGCGGGTGAAACTCGCGCATGTCGAACGCGCCCTGCAACACGCCGCCAAAGTGGACAAGATCATCAAGGGTCTCAAGTCCGGCGACGTGTGGGATGAGCTGCTACAACTCGGCCTGCGCTTTGCCAGTACGGGAGCCGCCAGATGAGCGAGGTGCTACTGGTCGCAACCAACCTGCCCGATGCGGATTCCGCAGATCGTCTGGCGCGCCAACTCATCGAATCGCGCGCCGCCGCCTGCGTAAACCGGCTGACTCCGTGCCTCTCGACCTACCGTTGGCAAGGCGAAATCGAAACAGCCCACGAAGTACCGCTGCTGATCAAGACCACCCGCGATGCCTACCCGCAGCTGGAAGCCGCGATACGTGAGGCGCACCCCTACCAACTCCCCGAAATCATCGCCATCCCGGTTTCCGCCGGCCTGCCCGCCTATCTGGACTGGGTGCGCCAAGAAACCCAATCCGAGGAATGACCCATGCGCATCATCCTGCTCCTGCTGCTTAGCCTGTCCGCCCCCGTCAGCCACGCCATCGGTTTTCTGGACAAACTGTCCGGCTCCGGCAGCCAGCCACAGCAACAACAACCTGCCTTCCTGCCGCCCGATCAGGCCTTCGCAGTCGAGGTGGTGGTGCGCGATGCCAAGACCTTGCAGGCCAATTTCCGGATCACGCCCGGCTATTACCTGTACCGCGACAAGACCCACTTCACCGTCGAGGGCGGCAAGACCCGCATCGCGTCGGTCGAGTTGCCGCAAGGCGAACTGAAGCACGACCCCAATTTCGGCGACACGCGGGTATTCCACCAGCCGTTCCAGGCCATCATCAAACTGAAGCACAATAACCAGACGCCGACAAAGATCACGCTGAACTTCTCCTATCAGGGCTGCAGCGAACAGGGCTTGTGCTACCCGAGTCAGGACAAGTCGCTGCAACTAAGTCTGCCGGGCAGCGCGCCGGCGGCAGCGGCATCCATCCAGCCGGCACAGATCACCCCGCAAACCGCCGCCCCTGACAGCGCATCTGCCAGCGCCGGGATGCCCGCCGCCGCGCCCCCTGACAGCGTCCCCGCGCCACAGACTGAAAACTCGCAAATCGCGCAGTTGTTCGCCAGCGGCAACTTCTGGCTGGTCATCCCCTTCTTTTTCGGCGCCGGACTGCTGCTAGCCCTCACCCCCTGCGTGTTTCCCATGATCCCCATCCTGTCCGGCATCATCGTCGGCCACGGCCACAAGATCACCAAGATGCACGCCTTTATCCTGTCGCTGGCCTATGTGCTAGGCATGGCAATCACCTATGCGGTGGCTGGCGTGGCGGCGGGACTGACCGGCGACCTGATTTCCAATGCCCTGCAAACGCCGTGGGTGTTGGGCAGCTTCGCCGCCGTGTTCGTATTGCTGTCACTGTCCATGTTCGGCTTCTATGAACTGCAATTGCCGAGTAGCTGGCAAAGCAAACTCAGCGACACCAGTAACCAACTGCATGGCGGACACCTGTCCGGCGTCTTCGTGATGGGGGCGCTGTCCGCCGTCATCATGGGACCGTGCGTCGCCGCTCCGCTGGCCGGCGCGCTGCTGTACATCAGCAAGACCCACGACGCCGTGCTGGGGGGAATCGCACTGTTCACGCTGGCCTTGGGCATGGGTGCGCCATTGCTGCTGATTGGCACCTCTGCCGGCGCATTACTGCCCAAGGCGGGTGCCTGGATGGATGGCGTCAAGCGCATCTTCGGCGTGATGTTACTGGCGCTGGCGATCTGGATCATCCAGCCCCTGCTGCCCGTGGCAATACAAATGTTACTGTGGAGCATCCTGCTGATCTTCTCCGCCATCTACCTGCACGCACTGGAGACACTGCCGCTGCAGGGGAACGGCTGGCTCAGACTACGCAAGGCATTTGGACTGCTGGCACTGCTGGTCGGCATAGCCTATCTGGTCGGCGCGCTGTCAGGCGCGCGCGACCTGCTGCGGCCACTCGACTCTGTCTGCACCTCGTGTCGAGCCGACACACCATCCTCGGACGTGCTGACTTTCACGCGTATCACGGATATGGCCGACCTCAAACAAAGGCTTGCCGATACCGGTGGGCGCAAGGTCATGCTGGACTTCTACGCCGACTGGTGCGTGTCATGCAAGGAAATGGAGCGCTACACCTTTTCCGACCCGGCGGTACAGGCCAGACTGAAATCCGCCATCGTGCTGCAGGCGGATGTTACGGCCAACAGCGCCTCCGACAAGGAATTGCTGAAGCAATTCGGTCTATTCGGCCCGCCCGGCATCCTGTTCTTTGACGCCAAGGGCAACGAAATAGGCGATTTCCGGGTTATCGGCTATCAGGATGCCGGCCATTTTCTGAAGTCACTGATTGCAGCGGGACTATAAGGATAATTTCCCTATCTTTGCAAAAAACATAGACAAATACCCATAATTTACGGCAAACTGCGCGCATGAAATCCATCCTCGTCATACATGGCCCCAACCTAAATCTGCTCGGAACACGCGAGCCGGAGGTATACGGAGCTGCCACGTTAGATGAAATTAATGCAAATTTAAGCGCTATTGTTGAAAATAATGGCGCAAAGCTGACATCCTTTCAAAGCAATGCCGAGCATGCGCTGATCGAGCGCATCCATCAGGCGCGCACCGACGGGACTGGGTTCATCATCATCAATCCGGCGGCGTTCACGCACACCAGCGTCGCATTGCGCGACGCGCTGGCTGCGGTTGCGCTGCCGTTTATCGAAGTACACCTTTCCAATGTCCATGCGCGCGAAGCGTTCCGCAAGGAATCGTTCTTCTCCGATCTCGCCGTTGGCGTGATCTGCGGCCTGGGCGCTTCGGGATACGAATACGCAGTGCGTTATGCACTGAAACACCAACAACGCTGACCTACATACCAAGCAGGGGGAAATTATGGATTTACGCAAAATCAAGACGTTGATCGAACTGGTCGAAGCTTCCGGCATCGCCGAACTCGAAATTCACGAAGGTGAAGAACGCGTACGCATCACGCGCTCGCTGGCCACAGGCCAACAGTTTTTGGCACCCGCGCCACAGCAGTTGGTTGCTGCAGCCTCGGTCGCTGCTCCTGCGGCGGCGGCACCCGCTGCCGCTGTCGCGCCTGCAGCGCCGGCAGCCGAAGAAGGTCACATCGTCAAGTCACCTATGGTCGGCACGTTCTACCGTTCCGCATCGCCAGGCGCCAAGGCGTTCGTCGATGTTGGCCAGTCGGTGAAATCGGGCGACACGCTGTGCATCATCGAAGCCATGAAACTGCTCAACGAAATTGATGCCGACCACTCTGGCGTAATCAAGGCCATCCTGGTTGAAAACGGCCAACCGGTTGAATTTGGCCAGCCTCTGTTCGTAATCGGCTAATTCCGGCTTGCGGAGCCCGTGCGCGCCGCAAGCAAAGTTCGGAGCATTTAACTATGTTTGAAAAGATATTGATCGCCAATCGCGGAGAAATCGCGTTGCGCATCCAGCGCGCCTGCCGCGAGTTGGGAATTAAGACCGTCGTCGTTCATTCTGAAGCAGACGCTGATGCCAAATACGTGAAACTGGCCGACGAATCCGTCTGCATCGGGCCCGCCCCTTCCAGCCAGAGCTACCTGAGCATTCCGGCCATCATCAGCGCAGCCGAAGTCACCGATGCGCAGGCGATCCACCCGGGTTACGGTTTCCTCTCCGAAAATGCCGATTTCTCGGAACGCGTGGAGAAATGCGGCTTCGTGTTCATCGGCCCACGCGCCGAGACCATACGCCTGATGGGCGACAAGGTCAGCGCCAAAATCGCGATGAAGAAGGCCGGCGTACCTTGCGTACCCGGGGTCGAAGGCGCGCTGCCTGACAATCCGGCGGAAATCATCAAGATCGCACGCAGTATCGGCTATCCGGTCATCATCAAGGCATCCGGCGGCGGCGGCGGACGCGGCATGCGTGTGGTCCACACCGAGGCGGCGTTGCTCAATGCCGTCACCATGACCAAGAGCGAAGCGCAGGCCGCGTTCAACAACCCCATGGTTTATATGGAGAAATACCTGGAGAATCCGCGCCACATCGAGATCCAGGTATTGGCCGACCAGCATGGCAACGCCGTGTATCTGGGCGAGCGCGACTGTTCCATGCAGCGCCGTAACCAAAAGGTGCTGGAAGAAGCTCCCGCGCCGTTGATCAACGTGCGCTTGCGCAACAAGATCGGCGAACGCTGTGCCGAAGCCTGCCGAAAAATTGGCTATCGCGGTGCCGGCACGTTCGAATTTCTGTATGAAAACGGCGAATTCTTCTTCATCGAGATGAATACCCGCGTCCAAGTGGAACACCCGGTCACCGAGATGATCACCGGCATAGACATCGTGCGCCAGCAGATCCTGATCGCTGCGGGAGAGAAACTACCGTTCCGCCAGCGCGACATCCAGTTCAAGGGACATGCGATCGAGTGCCGCATCAATGCCGAGCATCCGTACAAATTCACCCCGTCGCCAGGCCGCATCACCACCTGGCACGCCCCCGGCGGCCCCGGCATCCGCGTGGATTCGCACGCCTACAACAACTACTACGTGCCGCCACACTATGACTCGATGATAGGCAAGATCATCGCCTACGGCGACAACCGCGAACAGGCGATAGCCCGGATGCGCACCGCGCTTTCCGAGATGGCCGTGGAAGGGATCGAGACCAATCTGGCATTGCATCGTGACCTGTTGCAGGATTCCGCCTTCCTGAACGGCGGTGCCAGCATCCACTATCTGGAAGAGCGTCTGGCTGAACGCAACAAAGGCAAGTAATGGCCTGGCTGACGCTGATTGCCGACACGGATGCCGCACATGCCGAAGCGCTGAGCGATGCCTTGCTCGAACACGGTGCGCTCTCGGTAGACCTGCTGGATGCCGATGCCGACACGCCTGACGAGCAGGCAATTTTCGGCGAACCCGGCGAACCGCCGCCCGGCGTGTGGCAGCACAACCGGGTCAGTGCGCTGTTTGATGCCGGCAGCGACGTTGAAAACATCCTGAAGCAGGCGGCCAGCGCCGCAGGCCTGTCACAGTTGCCCAAACACAGCATCACCACACTGGACGATCAGGACTGGGTGCGCCTCACCCAGTCGCAATTCGACCCCATCCCGATCTCAGACAGACTGTGGATCGTGCCGACCTGGCATACGCCCTCCGACCCGCAGGCCATCAACATCGTACTCGACCCCGGACTGGCGTTCGGCACCGGCAGCCATCCGACCACGCGATTGTGCCTGCGCTGGCTGGACAACCATGTACAGGGCGGCGAAAGCGTGCTGGACTATGGCTGCGGCTCGGGCATTCTGGCCATTGCCGCGCTCAAACTGGGCTCGGCCTCTGCGGTGGGTGTAGACGTGGATGCACAGGCCGTGCTGTCCAGTCGTGACAATGCCGTCGCCAACCAGGTTGGGAATGTGCAATTTTTCCTGCCCAATGATGCCCCCAAGGGCGAATACGATCTGGTGGTAGCGAACATCCTCACCAACCCGCTGCGCATGTTGGCGCCACTGCTGGCCTCCGCCACCCGCCAGGGCGGGCAGATCGTTCTGTCCGGCATCCTCGACTCACAGGCCGAAGATGTGATGGCCATCTACGGGCAATGGTTCGATCTCAACCCGCCTGTTTTCGAAGACGGCTGGACCTGTTTATCGGGAAGCAAACGCTGAAACTCATATGACTGACGGCACCACGCTCTGTCCCCATTGCGCCACCCGCTTCCGTATCGCCGAAGCGCAGTTGAATGCGCATGGCGGCATGGTGCGCTGCGGTCATTGTCGTCAGGCTTTTGACGCAAAGGCCAATTACCAGCCCGACCAGCCCAGCCCGCAACTTGACCTGCCGATCGAACCTGTCTCAGTGGTCGAAGCTGTCAATGACCGGCAGATCGCGATGGAAACCGATACTCCAAAAAGCTGCGACCCGGTCAATCTGGAAGTGCATCTTCCAGAAGCGCCACAGGCCAGCGAATCCGAATCGCCTGCTCAAGAGGCTGAAGGTGCAGCATCTGCAATTGACCAGTCCGGCGAAACCGATGCGGTAGTCACTGCAGCACACTCAGAAAATGATGCTCCTTCGATCGACGACGGCGGCGCACCCGTATTCGCTTCCGACACAACCTCGGACGACATCGAAATGTCAGCCCCGTCCGATACATCCGTTGCCGGTGACTCTCTGGATTTCAGTCTCCACACCACAGCAACCGAGACACCTATCGCCCCGCAGGAAATCCCTGCCCCAATCGCGACACCGTCTGCTCCACTCTTCGCAACCAGTCCCATAACACCGGGAAGTGAGGGCGACATCCTGCTGACAGGCTATCAGCCAGACGCTGAACAATATGCCGAAACCACGCCTCCGCTGAAAAAACACCGTGTTTGGCCGTGGATGACGGGTATCTTCATCATGCTGCTGGTACTGACTGCGCAATCGGCCTACTTCTTCCGAACCGGACTCGCTTCCCGTGCACCCGGGCTGCAACCAGTATTGCTCGCGTATTGCGACATGCTGGGGTGCAACATCCCGCTACCCCGCGATGCCGAACTGATCAGCATCGAATCCTCCAGCCTGAATGCCGATGCGAACCACGCGAACCAGGTCAATCTGGAGGCACTGCTGCGCAACCGTGCCGGCTACACCCTGGCATTCCCCGCCTTGTCGCTGACCCTGAACGACATGCAGGACAAGCCCCTCGCCAATCGTATCTTCCTTCCTGCCGATTATCTGCCGGCCACTGAAAAGGTTGCCAGCGGCATGGCTACCAACCGCGAACTCTCCATCCAGTTGCACATGGATACCGGCGACCTGCGTCCTATTGGCTACCGGCTGGAATTATTCTACCCCCAGTAGCCACCGCCACATCTGCCAAGGGTGCTGCCGAATAACGCCCGCCACAGCTCATCCCACCGCTATCTGTTTCAGGCTGAATCCGAACCACCGGCACGAACTCCATTCACGAGTATGGTGGCCATCATATATTTGGTTGACATCCATTAGACTTTCACCGTTATCATTCACCACTGACTGAGCGCGAAAGGATATTTGTCATGACCGAAATCGTCCGTCCGAAGATCGTGGTGCCACATTTTCACGGCACAAGAGAAAAGGGAACGCGCATCTGTTTCATCCGACACGGTGAAACAGACTGGAATGTGGTGAAGCGCATCCAGGGACAGACCGACATCCCGCTCAATGACACGGGACGCAAGCAGGCCTTGGCAATGGCGTTCAACGCGGGGCATCACGATTTCAACGCCATTTATTGCAGCGACCTGATGCGAACCGTTGAAACTGCCAACGCATTAGCCGAACGGCGCGATCTCAAGGTCAAGACACTCCCGCTGTTGCGTGAACGTCATTACGGCATCTTTCAGGGCATCACCGCCGTTGAGGGATTGCAGCGCCACCCCGAGGCGCATGCCTGCTATATGGCACGCGACCTCAACTACGATTTCGAAATAGGCGAGAGCATGCTGTCGTTCGAGACCAGGGTCAAGGCGGCAGTTGAACATCTGTGCCGTCATCACACAGGAGAAACCATCGTAGCGGTGACTCATGCCGGCGTACTCGACATTCTCTACCGCCACGCCACCGGCCGACCGTTACACACGCCGCGCGATTTCGTCATCCCAAACTGCGCGCTCAACTGGTTTCATTTCGATGGTCAAGGCTGGCACCTCGAAGCGTGGGACGATCACCACCACTTGGCCAAGGTCATGCTGGAATCTGCCGAATGACCTCCGACACCGGCCTGTTGGTCTTGCTGAGGCATGGCTACAGCCTCTGGAACCAGCAGCGCCGCTTCACAGGATGGACTGATGTGGAGTTGTGTGAACACGGTTGGGCGCAGACTCTCGATGCGGGACGACTGATCGGCAACAGGGGAATCAAGCTGGATGAAGTCCACACCTCGGTACTGCAACGCACCTACCTGATGGTAGACCAATTGCTGCAATCAGCCGGGCATCCCGATATTCCCCGCCATACCAGTTGGCGATTGAACGAGCGCCACTATGGCCAACTACAAGGAATCGCCAAGGAGGACATCTTCGCAACCTGGGGTGAACAGATCGCGCACGGCTGGTGGCGGGGCTACTACCAGAAACCGCCACCACTGGACTGGAATGATCTGCGCCACCCTCGTTTCGACCCACTCTACGCCGACCTTGATCCCGCCATGCTGCCCGATAGTGAAAGCCTGTTCAATTGTCAGCAGCGCCTGTTGCCCTACTGGCAAGACATACTCCTACCCCGACTTGCCGACCAGCGCAACTTGCTGGTCATCAGCCACGGTAACACCTTGCGCGGGCTGATTATGCATCTGGAAAAAATTCCTGCCGAGGAGGTTGGCAAGCTGGAAGTCCCTTCCGGTTTACCGCTGCTCTATCGCTTCGATAACACGATGCAGGTTAGCGAACGAACGTGGCTCAAATAGCCACACAATCCCCCTCCCCTCTGCGCTTGCAGCGCCCTCACCTCTTCTATATAGACTATTCGGCCTATTGACGCTACGCCCCTTCGCGGCAAGACTGTCTCGACCTGCCTGCATGCCGGATTCAACAACATTGATGCGTAACTGTGTTCTGGTCGCAGCGGGTTCAGGGGTGACAGCAAGCTAAGGAGCGATGAAATGGAAAAATATATTCGCAAAATGACCGAAAACGGCAACTGGTTCTGGCTGCTGGTTTATAGCGCGATCTTCGCCTACTTCGTTGCCAGATTGCTGTGGCTGCCAGGCGAAGTCACCGGCAACCCGCAATGCATCACGGAAAAAGTCGCCTTCTGGCTCCATTTCAAACAGTCCGTGACCCTGCCGCTCGCCATCCTACTGGGCGCGATCTTCGTTCACATGTTCAGCAATCCCATCGCCGCGCCCCCCACCGAGGGACTGGGCGAACAAGACAAGAGCGCCGTGCTTGCCCAGGCATTAGCGAAGCAAAGCCTGCAACGCCGCAACTGGATGATCTTCGCCTACAGCTTCATGCTGGTGGCACTGTTGGTGCCCATTTACACATTCGGGCCGGGCTGGGATAGCGGCAAAGTACTGAGTCTGGAAAGGAGCAACGATCTGACCCATCCGGTGGGCATCTTTGTCGGCTGCTCCCGGGGCCAGCAAAAGGGAGAACTGAGTTGCCCCGCGACCAGCAAGGGGGACAACAAACCTAGAACCACTGCTGACAAGCCTGCCAGCAGTGTTCCGCCAACCACGACGATCAAGGGCACAAAATCTGATGGGAAAAACACGCCAGCCAGCGGCGTACCGGCAACCCCCGCTCAAAAACCCGACAAACCGGAGGCAGAGTCCGGCGGCGCCTGGGTGCTCAATCTGGGCGGACATGTCAGCAATGCCGCATCCTGCAAAACTGCCGATGGGGCAGCCCCCGTCTGTGAGGTGCACGGCGGCTTGCTGGTCCCCATCTACGTCATCATTCTGGCGCTGATCGGTGGCGGCATCAGCCTGACCAGACGACTGCCGGAATACCAGAATCGCGCCAATCCCGAGTTCATCTCGACCGCGCAGGATACGAGGCTCACCCAACACGAATTCCGCGAGTATCTGGTGTTCCAGATGGTGCAGTTCATCTCGGCGCCGTTTCTGGCCATCCTGGCCTATTTCCTGGTGGACCCCAGCAACACCGTCGCGTCGGTAGTGCTGGCGTTCAGCGCCGGCTTCGCTTCCGAATCCATCCTGCTGATGGTGCGCGCGCTGACCCAGAAATTCACCCCGAATGATGACGTGCCTGCCAGCGGCACGCTTTCCGGCATCGTCACGCATGTCGAGGGCGGTATCGCCAACCCAATCGAAAATGCGGAGGTATCGCTGGCATCCGCCCCACAAATGAGGACGCTGACAGACAAATCGGGGTTTTACCTGCTGGGCAACGTGCCGCTCGGCGAACACGGCATCAAGGTGGCAGCCGACGGCTACCAGCCGGCTGGCGGCTCGGTCAGGGTGGAACAGGCGCAACAGATCGTCACCAAGCACTGGACGCTCGCCAAACCGGCCTGACGCCCCTCCCCCCGGCGTCAGCCGTTATCCTGGCGACTGACGCTTACACCCCCACGCTGTCGTCAAATGCCACATCCCCCTCCGCCACTTGCTGGCCGAGTTGCATGTTGCTGAAATCGAACAGACCGGAATCCATCAGGTGCGAGGGTGCGACATTCTGCATCGCGGTGAAGATGGTCTGGCTACGCCCCGGATACTGGCGCTCCCAGTTGGTGAGCATTTCCTTGATGTTCTGGCGTTGCAGATTTTCCTGCGAGCCGCACAGGTTGCACGGGATGATGGGAAATTCCATGCCGCGCGCGTAGCGGGCGATGTCCTTCTCGGCACAATAGGCCAGCGGACGGATCACGATGTGGTCGCCCTTGTCAGTGACCAGCTTGGGTGGCATGGCCTTGAGCTTGCCGCCGAAGAACATGTTCAGAAACAAGGTCTCTATCATGTCGTCGCGGTGGTGGCCCAGTGCGATCTTGTTGGCACCCAACTCGCCTGCCACCTTGTAGATAATACCGCGCCGCAACCGCGAACAGAGCGAACAGGTGGTCTTGCCCTCGGGTATCTTTTCCTTGACGATGGAATAGGTGTCCTGCGTCTCGATGTGATACTCCACACCGAGGGATTTGAGGTAATTGGGCAACACGTCGGCAGGAAAGCCGGGCTGCTTTTGATCAAGATTCATCGCCACGATGCGAAAATCCACCGGCGCACGTTTGCGCAAGGTCAGCAGGATGTCGAGCAGGGTGTAGGAATCCTTGCCCCCGGACAGGCATACCATCACAGTGTCGCCGTCCTCTATCATGTTGAAGTCGCCGATGGCTTTACCCACCTGGCTTTCCAGCCGCCCTTTGAGGCGGTTGAAGTTGGTGGAGTAATGCTCGAACTGGATGGGCTGTACGATGTCGTTCATGTGTGTCATTCCGATCAAATGTTGATGCTTCTGCCGCCGTCCACCGGGATGACTTGCCCGGTGATATACGGCGCGTCGTTAATCAGGAAGGCGACCGTCCGTGCGATGTCGTCCGGTTCGCCTTCCCGTTTCAATAGCGTATGCGCGACGATCTTGCGCCGTTGCGCCTCGTCCTGCCAATCCTCGTTGTCCGGCCACAGGATCACGCCCGGCGCGACCGCGTTGACACGCACCTGCGGGGACATCTCCTGCGCCAGACTGCGCGTCAGCGCGACCAACCCGGCCTTGGCCACGCTATACAGCAGATGGCCGCGCATCGGGCGCTCGGCGTGGATGTCCACGATATTGACGATGCAACCGTGCCGCCGCCGTAATTCTGCGGCTGCCGCCTGCGCCAAAAACAACGGCGCGCGCAGGTTGGTACCGAGCAGATCGTGCCACTGCTGCTCGTTCACCTCGTCCAGCGGGGTCGGATAGAAACTGGAAGCATTGTTTACCAGCGCGTCCAGCCTGCCGAAATGCGCCACCACCTGATCCACCAGTCTCGGCTAGGCCGCCGAGTCCAGCAGGTCGGCGGCGAACACCGTCACGCTGCCTGGCCGGTCGGCGTTGAGCGCCTCCTGCAAGGCCAGCGCATCCTCTGCCGAGCTGCGGTAATGCAGGGCGATGGATGCGCCCGCCGCGTGCAGCCGCCGGCAGATTGCCGCACCCACCCGTCTCGCGCCGCCCGTCACCAAGATAACTTTGCCTTGCACCCCACCCTCCATTAAACTTGCCGGCCTGTTCAAACCTGAAAATCGCGCGAATTATACCCGACCATGCAAACATCGCCCGTCGCCTCATTGCCCGCCCCCAGCCCCGAAGCCGCCGCACACAGCGCGCGACTGGCCGAACTGATCCGCGACGAAATTGCCGCACAAGGAGGCTGGATCAGCTTTGCGCGCTACATGGAGCTGGCGCTGTACGCGCCGGGACTGGGTTATTACACCGCCGGTGCACACAAGTTCGGCGCGGCCGGCGACTTCATCACCGCGCCGGAACTCTCACCGCTGTTTGGCCGCACGCTGGCCCATCAGGCCGCCGCGATCATGGCGGAAAGCGCGCCGCACATCCTGGAGCTGGGGGCTGGCAGCGGCAAACTGGCCGCCGACATGCTGACCGAGCTGGAGCGCATCGGCAGTCTGCCAGACAGCTACTCCATCCTCGAAGTCAGCGCCGACCTGCGCCAGCGTCAGCAAACCCTGCTGCAACAACGTCTGCCACATCTGATGGCACGGATAAGCTGGCTGGACGCACTGCCGGAGACGCTTTGCGGGGCAGTGATTGCCAACGAGGTGCTGGATGCCTTGCCGGTGCATCGCGTGCGCTGGCAGGACAGCGCAATAGACGAGATCGGCGTGACAGTGAATGATAACGGCTTCGTCTGGCAGCAACGCCCCATCACTGACGCAGCACTACTGCAAGCCGCCCAGACACTCAACGATCAAGTCAGCCTGCCCGACAATTACGCCAGCGAGATCTGTCTGGCCGCGCGCGGGCTGGTCAACAGCCTGGCCACCCCGATGCAGCACGGCGCGATCCTGTTCATAGACTACGGCTTCGGTGAGCGCGAGTTCTACCACCCGCAGCGCGACACCGGCACGCTGATGTGCCACTACCGCCACCACGCCCACGACGACCCGTTCTTCCTGCCCGGCTTGCAAGACATCACCGCACACGTCAATTTCACCGACATCGCCGGCTGCGGCATAGATGCCGGACTCTCCCTGCTGGGCTACACCAATCAGGCATTCTTCCTGATCAATAACGGCATCACCAACCAGCTGGCTGACACTGCGCCGGAAGACATGGTCGCCTACCTGCCGCTATCGGCACAGTTGCAGAAACTCACCAGCCCATCGGAGATGGGCGAACTGTTCAAGGTCATCGCACTGGGCAAAAATATGGCGAACCCGCTACGCGGATTCGCCATGGGCAGTCTGACCCGCACGCTGTAGGCAGCGTTGGCGGCTGATTACGGTGCCGGCTTGCCAGCTGCCGGCGCGGCTGCAGCAGCGGCATTGGCGCGCATGAAATCGGCGATCTCCTTGAGGACCAGCTGCTCGTCGTGGTTGCTGTCTATCGCGTCGAAATTGGCGCTCATATTGGGCAGCGCCTTGGCCTCCTCGCGCGACAGCATGCCGTTCTTGTCCTTGTCGGCTTTCTCCAGACTCTGGAGGAACTCGCGCCGACGCTTGTCGGCCGCCGCCAGCGCCTTCTTGATCTCTGCCTTGGTCAGACCGCCATCCTTATTGGCATCGATATGATCGAACCCCTCGTACAGGTCGGGCGATTTCTGTTTGGCCTCTTCCCGCGATATCTTGCCTGAATTGTCGGCGTCCACCGCACGAAACATCTGGTCGAAACGGGCATCCTGTTCTTTTTTTCCGCCATTGGGCGGATTGTCCGCTGCCAACGCCACGGCAGGCAGCACCACGAACATCACACCCAGCATCAATTTACGCATTCACAACTCCTCTCGTCGAATTCTCATCAGTCCCTTGATCGCGCTGATGCGCGCCTGCTGAACTGCGGCAGGGATTGTACCTTTATCCGCGCACTCACGCGCAATCGCACCGGCATCCACCGCACGCGCCACCGCCAGCAACTCCAGCAGATAGGCTGCCTGGGGATAATCATCCTGCTGGTGACCGAGACGGCCCCGCGCGTCACACGCGCATACCTGCACCAACTGCACGAACCGCTCAGGACGACGCCAGGCATCGGCAGACTGGAACAGTCGGACTATCGTATCGGCACGTAGTTCCATCGCATGATGGATGTCGCTGTGATAGCGGGCTGCCAGCAGCGCAAGATCGCGGCACTCTCCGGTGGCGCGTAGACGCGCTGCCAGCGATTGCGCCAATCCCACACCGCGCACCTCATGGCCGATATGGCGCGGCAATCTATCCTTGGGCGTATTGCCCTTGCCCAGATCGTGAGCCAGCGCGGCAAAGCGTACCTCTAGCGGATGGCCGTGGCGCGCGGCATCGTCCACCACCATCAGGGTATGGATGCCGCAGTCGATCTCGGGGTGATACTTCTCGGGTTGCGGCACACCGAACAGTGCATCCACCTCGGGCATGATCCTCGCCAGTGCGCCGCAACTGCGCAGCGTCTCGAAGAAGCGCGACGGCTGCGCCTCCATCAGGCCGCGCGCCAGTTCCTGCCAGACGCGCTCCGGCACCAGCGCATCGACCTCGCCGTTAGCCACCATCTCGCGCATCAGTGTCAAAGTCTCGGGCGCGATGGCAAAGCCGAAACGCGCCGCGAAACGCGCCGCGCGCAGGATGCGCACCGGGTCTTCGCCGAACGCGTCGCTGACATGACGCAACACGCCCGCCTTTAAATCTGCCATGCCATTGTGCGGATCTATCAAACGACCATCGCCATCTTCGGCAATCGCGTTGACGGTGAAGTCGCGGCGCAGCAAGTCCTGCTCCAACGTGACATCCGGCGTGGCATACACGGCGAAACCCTTGTAGCCGCGCGCGGTCTTGCGCTCGGTGCGCGCCAGCGCGTATTCCTCGTGCGTGTCGGGATGCAGGAACACCGGAAAATCGCGTCCCACCGGCTGGTAGCCCTCTGCCACCATCTCCTCGGGCGTGCTGCCGACCACTACCCAGTCGTGATCCTTGACCGGCAACCCCAGCAGCCGGTCGCGTACCGCGCCGCCCACGCAATAGATGCGGGCACGCCCGTTCAAGGCACCTCTCCCTCGGCCCCGTTGCCGATATCCGCAGACTTACCGGCAATCACACCCAGTCGCTGCTTCAGCGAACGTGCAGGCGCGCCGAACTGTTGCGCGTAATGCACGGTGTTGCACATCACTTTCTTGACGTATTCTCGCGTCTCGTCGAACTGTATGGTCTCAACGTAAATCGCGCCTTCCAGCGGGGTGTCCGCGCGCCAACGGCGCGCCCGGCTTGGGCCGGCGTTGTAGCCCGCAGTCGCCAGAACCGGGCTGTCATCCAGATTGTCCAGCACGCTCTTCATGTAGAAAGTCCCCAACTTCATGTTCGTGTCCATCTGGTGAATCATGGATTCCCGGTAGCTCCCCCAGCCCATCTTGCGGGCAATCCAGCGCGCCGTGGCCGGCATCACCTGCATCAGCCCTGCCGCCCCCACATTCGATTTCGCGGCGGTCACAAAACGGCTCTCCTGCCGCATCAGCCCGTACACCCACGCCTCCTCCAGCCCGTTGTCACGGATATGCTCGCGAAGTGCGGCGCGATAGGGCGCCAGATAGCGCAGGCTGAAATCATGGACGTGCACGGTCTTTTCGGCGGCATAGATGGCGCGGTCGTAGATTTCGTTGCGCCGGGCGATCTCGGCGGCGGCCAGCAATTCCCTATCGTTGAAATTGCGTACCGCCCAAGCCCATTCGCGATAGCCATCGGTGCGCAAGTCCATGCGGTATAGCGCCAGCGCGCGCCGGATGCCGGGCAGATTCTCAATGGACGCCAGTTCCGTGCGGCCCGGCTGGTAGGCAGGCTGGGCGTTACCCATCACCGCACCCAACTCGTCGCCAGCCAGCAGCGCATAGAAATCGTAGCCCGCGCTCAACGGCGCGAACAGCTTGTCCGCCTCGGCGCGCTGCCCCTGCGCCAGTAGCGCCCGCCCCTTCCAGTATTGCCAGGCCGGCTCGCTGCGCTGCGCCTCGCTCATCGCATTGATGACGTTCAGCACCTCGGCCCAATCCAGCGCGCGCAACGCCGCCCGTACCCGCCAGGCAAGCTGCTGCTCGTTGAGCGGCGCGCCACCCGCCGCCCGATACCATTGCAGCGCGCGCGGGTCATGTTTGCGCGCTGCCTCGAAACCCAGCCAACCGTAAAAGTACTGCTGATCCGCCATCGGAAAGGAAGCTGCCAGCGGCGCCCACTGCTCGGCTGCCATGTCGGGCGATTGCCGCGCCAGACGTTGCAGGGCGAACAGCGCGACCGTCAGCTGGCCGGTGTCCGCCCGCGCAAGCGTCACGCTCTCCAGATAGCGGGACGGGTTATCCATCGCCTTGCTCAGCGCCACGGGCGACACGGCCAGATTACCAGCCAGGTACAGCGCCACTTCCTTAGCCAGCGCCACATTGCCGGTCTCCAGCACCAGTCTCAGCCGGTGTGCTATATCCTGCTGCGTGATCACTCCCGCCGTAATGGCGGCATCGAACAGCGGCGCACAGCTGCCTGGCAACATCTTGGCGGTAAACCAGAGTTTGTGTGCCTCTGCCAGCACAGCCTCCCGCTGCGTCCTGATGCGCGATTGCAGCGCATAACAGCTCAACTGCGGGTCTTCGGTCAACAGGCGCGGGAACTCGCCATCGAACAGCTCCCACTGTTGATTCCTGCCCAGCTGCGCCAGCCAGTCGGCGCGCAGCCTGTCAACCATGGGCGTATCCTCGGGACGCGCCAAATAGGCGCGCACCGTGCCGGAATCGGCATCGGCCAGCCGCATGCGCAACTGGTAATAGGCGACATACACTTCCAAAGGGCTGTTTTGCAGGCGCTTGGCGAAGACCGCCAGCTTGGCGGCATCACCGACGCGGAACGCGTCGCGCGCGGCCAGAAAATCGTCGTCCTGACCCGCTTCGGCAACGCCGGCAATCAGCAACAAAAACAACAAGAGAAATTTCATCGGGGAACAAGTAGGCTAACAAACTATCGCTGGCAAGCATAACATAACGCCATCGAAGCCCGCGCCCGTTCACGCTGACACACAAGGAGTCCACACCATGAGAATCGGCATCCCCAAAGAGATCAAGACTAATGAAAACCGCGTCTCGCTGACCCCCGCCGGGGCTGCCGCACTGAGCGGGAGCGGCCATCAGGTGCTGGTGGAAACGGATGCCGGCAGCGGCAGCGGATTCAGTAACGCCGACTATCTTGCGGCTGGCGCCGAGATCGCGCCGGATGCCGCAACCGTCTGGTCCGCAGCGGAGCTGATCGTCAAGGTCAAGGAGCCGGTGGAATCAGAGTGGCCGCTGCTCCGCCCCGGTCAGACGATCTTCACCTATTTCCACTTCGCCGCCAGCCTGGCACTGACAGAAGCGCATCTAGCCTCGGGCGCGACCTGCATCGCCTACGAGACCGTACAGCTGCCGGATGGCGAGTTGCCGCTACTCACGCCCATGTCCGAAGTGGCAGGCAGGATGGCCGTACAGGAAGGTGCGAAACATCTGGAAAAACTGTCCGGCGGGCGTGGCATCCTGCTGGCGGGCGTTCCCGGCGTGCCGCCAGCCAAGGTGGTGATACTAGGTGGCGGCACGGTCGGCATGAACGCCGCCCGGATGGCCGCAGGGCTGGGTGCATCGGTGGTACTGCTGGACACCTCGCTGCCAAGGTTGCGCCAGTTGAGCCACATGCTGCCCGCCAATGTGCAACTGGTATTCTCCAATCGCCACGCCATACTGGAACAGATCGCCTGTGCCGATCTGGTGATAGGGGCGGTGCTGATACCGGGTGCAGCTGCCCCCAAACTGCTGCGCCGCGAAGATCTCAAGCTGATGCGGCCAGGCGCTGTCATCGTGGATGTGGCGATAGACCAGGGTGGCTGCGTCGAGACCATGCATCCGACCACCCACCAGCAGCCAACCTTCGTGGTTGACGGCATCGTGCACTACGCAGTGGCCAACATGCCCGGCGGTGTGCCGCTCACCGCCACCCTGGCGCTGACCAACGCCACGCTGCCTTATGTGCAACTGCTGGCCGACCAGGGCTGGCGGCAGGCCGCCTGCGATGCGCCCGACCTGCGGGCCGGACTCAACATCGTGGCGGGCCAGATCACGCACCGCAAGGTCGCCGAGGCGTTCGGCCTGCCCTGGCGCGCCGCCGACAGCCTGCTCACCTGAACGATCCCGCGCCGCTGCCGCCGCCCGGTCTGTATAATCCGGCGTTTTTTGCGGAGCGCCTGCCATGTGGTTCAAGAATATCTTCATCTATCGCCTGCCCGCCGACAGCGCCCTCAGCGCCGAATGGCTACAGGAAAAACTGGCACAAAAGCCGCTGCTACCCTGTAGCGGGCTGGATAAGCAGAGTCGCGGCTGGGTCTCCCCGCGCGGCAATGACCGACTGGTGCACGTGAGCAACCAACAACTGCTGTTCGCGCTGGGCATTGAACAAAAGCTGCTGCCCGCCTCCATCATCAACCGCTTCGCCAAGGAACGCATCGCCGACATCGAGGCGCAGCAGGGCTACAAGGTGGGACGCAAGCAGAGCAAGGAGATCAAGGAGGCGATTGCCGAAGAATTGCTGCCGCGCGCCTTTGCAGTACAACGCACCACCTACGCCTGGCTGGATGCAGCACACGGCCTGCTGGTGATAGATGCGGCATCATCAACCCGCGCGGAAGAGCTGCTGGAATTCCTGATCAAGACGGTGGATGATCTGCCGACGATCAAGCCGCTGCACACCGAACTCTCGCCCGGTTCGGCGATGACCGACTGGCTGGCCGCCGAAGCTGCGCCCGCCGGCTTCACGATAGATCGCGAACTGGAACTACGCGCATCCGGCGATAGCCGCGCGACGGTACGTTACGCCAACCACGCGCTGGAAGGCGAGGAGATACTCGCGCACATCACTTCCGGCAAACGCGCCACCCGACTGGGCCTGACTTGGGACGACCGCATCTCCTTCGTGCTGAACGACCAGTTGCAACTCAAGCGCCTCGACTTTCTCGACATCATCAAGGAAGAATCCGGCATGCTGGCCGATACCGCCGAAGAGATGTTCGAACTGGATTTCACGCTGATGACGGGTGAACTTGCCAAATTGGTGGACGAACTTTGCGACGCGCTGGGCGGCGAACAGGCAGCCGCATAAAAAAAAATAATTTTTTATGCGGAGTGTGAACTTTTTTCAAATTGGCTTGCCTTACGTTCCAGTTAGCGCAAGCTATCATCCGTTCAATCCCCCCGAACGGATGTCTTACACTCCTCCCTGGTTGTTAAGACTTATTCGCCCCTGAACCAAAAGTTCAGGGGCATTTTTTTGCCCAAGCGCCGCATGTGACTTTTCTCACAGACAGCCCCGCCACCATCCCTTAACCTGCGCGTCCTTCATCATCAACCAAAGGAAGCACACATGAAATCCAACAAGCTAGCTGCCACCGCCATCCTGCTTTGGCTTGCCACCATCGCCGTCTTTGCCTGGCTCTTCGTTCATGGCAACACCACCGCCGGCAGCGACGGCAGGACCGCCATCCTGCTGAAAACAGAAGAACGCGGGCTGGTGCTGGCCGAGATGCGCGGCCTGCTGTCGGCGACCCAGGCCGTACTGGACGGCGCAAATCAGAATGACATGAAGCTGGTTGCCAAAACTGCTACCGCCGCCGGCATGGGCAGCGCAGCTGACGTTAATCCGGTATTGATGGCCAAACTGCCGGTGGATTTCAAATCGCTGGGCATGAGCGTCCACCACGATATGGACGAGATCGCCAAAGCCGCCGAGGCCGGCGTGCCGCAAGCCGAGATACTGAAAATGACCTCCAATACGCTGACCAAGTGCGTCGCCTGCCATTCCGCATGGCAGCTCAAGGAAGCGAACTGATCGCCTGACGCCCTGCCCGCCCGGATTCAATCCGGGCGGTTAATTGTGAAGCGCATCACCCGGTAGAACCCGTCAAAGCAGTATTCGACATGCGGCTCGCCATCCAGCGACTTGCCGTTGTTGGCGAGTGCCTGGCGCAACTCGGCTGCCACATCTTCCCGCCAGAACCCCGGCAGGAACGGCTCCAACCTTCCCAGCAGCCAGCGAAACGGCACGAACCGGTAAAGCGGATGCCGCACCGGCAGCGGCGCGTACTCGGTGAGCAGCACCGATCCGCCCGCCCTGACCACGCGCGCAATCTCGCCGTAAGTGCGGCGGCGCGCCTCGGGCGGCATCTCGTGCAGCAGGAAGAACACGATCACCTGATCGAAAGTGTCGTCGGCATAGGCCAAACGCTCGGCATTCATGCGCGCCAGCGGACAGCGTGACGCCACCTCAAGGGTCTTGCGGCGCGCCAGCAGCAACTGGCCGGTCGCCACATCGCACAGATGCACGTCGTTGTCGCTGGCGGCCAGCAACACAGGCGTGAGCTTGCCGTACACGCAGGTCAGTTGCAGCAGTCGCGCACCGGGTCGCTTCTTGGCCTGCGCCAGCGTGTTGTGTAACAGTTTGTCGTATTGTCCGAACAGGATGGCATTGATGATGGGCTGATGGTCGAACAGCCAGATGCCCCAGCGCCACAGATAGGCCCACCAGTAATAGCGCGCCAGATACTCCGGCACACCGCCCAGAAATTTCCGGTAGAAGCGCATCCGGCTAGATCAGGCCGCGCGGCTTGTGCGGCGCGTTGGCGAACAATCGGTCGTACAGCCAGCGCGGCAGGCGCTTTAACACCGCGCCGACCAACCCCATCTGCCAAGGGATCACGGTGAATGCGACCTGCCGCTCTATCGCCCGTGCCATGCGCCGCGCCGCCTCGGGCGCTTCCAGAATGAACGGCATCGAGTAGGGATTGACCGCCGTCATCGGGGTCTTGATGTAGCCGGGGCAGATGGTCACCACCTCGACGCCGCTGGCGCGCAACTCAACGCGCAGCGATTCCAGATAGGAGGTGGCCGCCGCCTTGGAGGCGGAATAGGCGCCCGCACCCGGCAAGCCTCGAAAGCCCGCCACACTGGCGATACCCACCAGCGTACCGCCCCCCGCCTCACGCATCGCCGCAACGAAAGGCTGGAAGGTGTGCACCATGCCCAGCACGTTGATGTCCATCACCTGACGGAAGGCATCGGCGTCCTCGGCATGTTCGGTCAGCGTGCCGACACTCACCCCGGCGTTGGCGATCACCACGTCCGGTGCGCCGGCGCACGCGATGAAGTCGGCGGCAGCCTGCCGCACGGAAACCGCATCGCGCACATCCAGCGCATAGCCATGAACTTGTCCCGGAAATTCTGCCGCGAGCGATTCAAGCAAGTCTTTACGCCGCGCGATGGCGGCGACGATTGCACCGCGCTCAAGATAATGGCGCGCCAGCGCCTGACCCAAGCCACTGGACGCGCCAGTGATGACGACTTTCAGTGGTATCAATGCTGGGCTTTTGCCTTGCTGCCGGCGGCAGTGCTCGCCTTGCCTACCGCAGGATGCGTCTTGCGCGCCATCGCGATGACTTCGTTCAGCACGCGGATGGTGTCGGCTGGCTGCAGGCCGGTTATCTTGTATTTGCCGTCCACGATGAGTGTAGGTGTGCCGTCAATCGCATACTGGCGCAGCATCTGCTTGGCGCGCTCGATCTTGCTGTTCACCGTAAAGGACTGGTAGTTCGAAGCAAAAGTCTTGCGATCCACACCGTTGCTGGCAACGAACGCGCCTATCGTATCCAGGTCGTACAGATCCAGTTGTTTCACATGGATGGCTTGGTAAATGGCATCGTCCATCTGCTTGATTTTACCCATGGTTTCCAGCGCGAAATAAGTACGTGCCAGCGGCTCGGTCGAGCTGTAGAACATGGTGGGGACATAGCTGATTGCGACATCTGCCGGCATGGACTTTTCCCAGTCGGCCAAAAAGGGATGCAGATGGAAACAGTGACCGCACTGGTAGAAGAAGAATTCCAGCACTTCAATCTTTTTGGTGTCGGTCGGCTGGGCTGGGTTAAGCAGGGTGTAATCCCGGCCCTGTTGCGCAGCGGCAAAAGCCTGGCTGGCGAACACCAGCATCACTGTAATGACCAAACTTTTCAGTAGCTTCTTCACTTGTTACTCCTTGAGAATGGATGGAAAGCCATCAAACCTGCAACGGTCAGCGGGTTAGAGCGGCATCAATGCCGATTTGTTTCAAACTGGCGCGCGCGGCGTTCATTTCCTTTTCGCTTTGGAACGGGCCGACCAGGACACGGTGCCACGCTGTACCATCCTGCGAATTGACTGTCTGCACGCGAGACTCCACG
This sequence comes from Gallionella sp., assembly GCA_028687575.1. GTDB lineage: Bacteria > Pseudomonadota > Gammaproteobacteria > Burkholderiales > Gallionellaceae > Gallionella. The sequence continues at coordinate 63,642 of JAQTZW010000009.1, forward strand.
CCCTTCATCGCCAGCCGCGCCTTCAGGTTCTCGGCGGCATCGGCAGTGGCGAACGAGCCGACCTGCAAGGAAGTCGGCGGGAAAGCCGTTGCAGGTTTATTCTCGACCGGCTTGGGCGCTTCTGCCGGCTGTGGGGCAGATTTGGCATCCGGCTTATCGGTCAGCACCTTGTAGAACTCAAATCTGGGCTTGGCTTCTTCCGCCGGTACGGCTGGTGCAACCGCGGTCTCTGCCTTGACGGGTGCCACTCCAGCTGCCGGCTTGACGACTTCTTCCGGCTTGGCCACGTCTGCCGCAGGCCTGACCGCCTGTTCCTTATTGACGAACGGACTGGGTGATTTCAGCAGATACCAGGCCAGGCCCGCCGCCAGTGCAACACCGAACACCATGCCCAGCAGAATGCCAGTCAGCAGCGAACTCCCGCTCTTTTTCGGCGCATCGGATTTATTGCGTGTCGGTCTACTCATCTTCTCATCATTCCATCGGTCAATTCGGGTGCGCGTACTGCCCGATTACATTCTGTCCGGCGCGCTGACACCCAACAGCGTCAGTCCGTTGTGCATCACCTGCGCGGTCGCCGCGATCAATGCCAGTCTGGCATGCTTGACTGCAGCATCCTCGACCAAAAAGCGCGAGGCATTATAGTAGCTATGAAAAGCTGCCGCCAAATCCTTCAGATAGAAGGCGATGAGGTGCGGCGCCAGCTCCTCCGCAGCGTTCTCGATCACCTGCGGGTAGTCGATCATCAGTTGCAGCAGCGCCGTTTCGTATTCGCTGTCGAGCAGACCCACCTCCGCCTGCAATAGTTCCCCGCGTTCGCCGCCCCACGACTCCAGCACCGTACTGATGCGAGCGTGAGCATACTGGATGTAATAGACAGGATTGTCGTTACTGCGAGATTTCGCCAGATCAATATCGAATACCAGTTGCGAATCGGGATGGCGGGCGGCCAGGAAGTAGCGCGTCGCGTCGCAGCCAACTTCATCTATCAGGTCGCGCAGCGTGACATAACTGCCGGCGCGCTTGGAAATCTTCACCTCTTCACCGTTTTTCAGCACCGTCACCATCTGATGCAGCACATAGTCCGGCCAGCCCTTGGGGATGCCGACATCCAGCGCCTGCAAACCGGCGCGCACGCGGGTGATGGTGCTGTGATGGTCGGCACCCTGCTCGTTTACGACACGCACGAAACCGCGCTGCCACTTCTCCAGATGGTAGGCCACGTCCGGCACGAAATAGGTATAACCGCCGTCGGTCTTGCGCATCACGCGATCCTTGTCGTCGCCGAAATCCGTGGTACGCAGCCACAACGCGCCGTCCTGCTCATAGGTATGGCCGCTGGCGATCAAGCCGTCCACTGCCGCCTGTACCTTGCCCTCGGAGTAAAGCGCAGACTCCAGCGAGAACACATCGAACTCCACGTTGAATGCGCGCAGGTCGAGATCCTGCTCGCGGCGCAGATAGGCCACCGCGAAATGGCGGATCGCCTCGGCATCGTCCGCATCGCCCTTGCCGGTGTAGCTCTGGTCGTCCGACTCTACCGACTCCCCGGCCATATAGGCATTGGCAACATCCTGTATGTAATCACCGCGATAGCCGCCCTCAGGCCAGGACGAATGGTCCGGGGTGATGCCCTTGCAGCGCAACTGCACGGATTGCGTCAGGTTTTCGATCTGCGCGCCGGCGTCGTTGTAATAGAACTCGCGGGTGACATTCCAGCCCGCCGCATGCAACACGTTGCACAGGCAATCGCCGACCGCAGCGCCGCGACCGTGGCCGACATGCAGCGGCCCAGTCGGGTTCGCCGACACGAATTCCACCTGCAGCTTGCGCCCGCCACCCAGATGGATGTGACCGTAGCCCGCCCCTGCATGCAGCACGCTATGCACCACCTGCTGCTTGGCAGCGGTGGCGATGAACACATTGATGAATCCCGCACCGGCGATCTCTACCTTCTCGACCACCTCCGATTTGGGCAAGGCGGCGATCAGCGCATTGGCGATGTCGCGCGGCGATTTTCTGAGCGGCTTGGCCAGTTGCATCGCCAAATTGCAGGCGTAGTCGCCATGCGATGCCAGCTTGGGACGTTCGATCAGCACGGTGGCAGCAGCCTGCTCGGGCGCGACCTCACGCAGTGCTTGGGAAAACAGTTCGGCCAGATGGGATTTGAAATTCAATACGACAGACATGGATGAGTACCAATAAGCAAAATCGTCCCGCACGGCATTCTCACCGCACCGGCAACGGGTGGCCGGACAGCATGGAACGGGCTGGACATGTTCATAATCCGGGCAGCCTACGCACCTGCCCGTTAAAAGAGCGGCGGATTATACCATCCGTGCCCGCTTCGTTTGTTTCGGAAATGCCCGCGTAGCGCCTGGCCAGACTAGCCGCGCGGATGGTGTTCCGCGTGCAACTTCTTGAGCCGCTCGCGTGCCACATGGGTGTAGATTTGCGTGGTGGAAATATCGGCATGCCCCAGCAGCAACTGCACCACGCGCAGATCGGCGCCATGATTCAGCAAATGGGTGGCGAAAGCGTGGCGCAGCGTATGCGGCGAAAGCGGCTTGTGCAACCCGCCCCGCCTCGCGTGCTGCTTGATCAGATACCAGAACATCTGCCGCGTCATTGCCCCGCCTCTAGCGGTGACAAACAGCGCGTCGCTGACCTGCCCGTCCAGCAGCACGGCTCGCCCGTCAGACAGATAGCGCTCCAGCCAGTCCAGCGCATCCTCGCCCAACGGCACCAGCCGGTCCTTGTTGCCCTTGCCAGTCACGCGCAGCACGCCCATGTCCCGGCTGACCTGCGCCAGCCGCAACCCCACCAGTTCGGAAACGCGCAATCCGGAAGCGTACAACACCTCGAACATGGTGCGATCACGCAGCCCCAGCGGGGTCTGCACATCGGGCGCAGCCAACAGCAGTTCGACATCCTGCTCAGTCAGCGTTTTGGGCAGATTACGCGGCAGCTTGGGCGTGTCTATCTTCAGCGTGGGATCGGTCGCCACCCGGCCCTGTCTGAGCAGGTAGCGGTATAGCCGCTTGAGGCTGGAAAGATTTCTGGCAGCGGAACTGGCACGGGCTGCTTCGACACCGAACAGGTGCGCCAGATAGCCTTGCACATCACCGTGGTCTGCCTGCAACAAGGGCGCGCCCCGACCAGCTTCCAGCCACACGGCGAATTTATTCAGGTCGCGCCGGTAACTCTCCAGCGTATTGCGCGCGAGACCGTCCTCCAGCCACAGGTTGTCGCAAAACTCATCCAGCAACTCGGCATTGTTCACAGCGCGCCCTCGTGCCTGAGCAGCCAGCGCTTGATGTCCAGCGTGTGATCGCCGGCCTGTTTCATAAAGCCGCCGATGCCCGCCTTGGCAACGACGCGATGGCACGGGATCAGGATGGGAAAAGGATTCGCGCCACATGCCCCACCTACGGCCTGTGCGCTGGAATGCAGTTGCGCGGCCAGTTCTCCGTAGCTGCGCGTCTGGCCGCGCGGGATCTCCAGCATCGCCTGCCAGACCTTTTGCTGATGCGGCGTGGCAAAGACCTTCAGCGGCAACGCAAACTCACTGTCGGGATCGTCGAAATAGCGCTGCAACTGCCTGACCGCCTCGGCGGCCAAGGCATTGGCGGCAGGCTTAGACTCAAGCCGGAATCGCAACAAATCCACTGCAAGCACCGCGTCGTCATCGCAGCGGATGCCGATAGTGCCGAACGGGACGGAAAGGATGGCCTGATAATTCATGCCGGCATGATAGCGGAAATAAAAAACGGGAGCCTAGGCTCCCGTTTTCTCGCGCACAAAAGCAGATTACTGGGCTGCTTTGCGTGCTGGCAATTTTTCCTTGATACGTGCGGATTTGCCTGAACGCTCACGCAAGTAGTACAGCTTGGCACGACGCACAGCACCACGACGCTTGACTTCGATGCTCTCGATGACAGGCGAATAAGTTTGGAAAGTACGCTCCACGCCTTCGCCGGAAGAGATCTTGCGAACGATGAAAGAGGAGTTCAGACCACGGTTGCGCTTGGCGATAACCACGCCTTCAAAAGCCTGTACGCGCTTGCGGGTACCTTCAACCACGTTCACACCTACCACGACGGTGTCGCCAGGGGCGAAGTCGGGGATGGTCTTGCCCAGACGGGCGATTTCTTCTTGTTCCAGTTGCTGAATCAGATTCACTTGCTGCTCCTTCTAGTTATTCGGGTCTTGTTCCTTCTGAAACTGCGCCAGAAGACCAGACTCCTCTTTTGTCAAATCGCGTCGGGCCAGCAAATCCGGCCTGCGCAACCACGTTCTACCCAACGACTGGGAAAGCCGCCAGCGTTGTATCTCGGCATGATTGCCTGATAACAACACCGGGGGCACGGCTTCACCATTAAAAACTTCCGGGCGGGTGTAGTGCGGACAATCCAGCAGGCCCTGCACAAAGGAATCCTGCTCTGCCGATTCCGCATCGCCCAGCACACCGGGCAACTGACGCACCAGGCTGTCCATCAACACCATCGCCGCCAACTCGCCACCGGACAACACATAGTCGCCGATGGATATTTCTTCATCCACCATCTGGCGGATCAAACGCTCATCCACGCCTTCATAACGTCCGGTCAGCAGCACCAGCCCTTCATCCGGCTGCGCCACAATCTGCTTGACTAGCGCATGACTCAACAACCGACCCTGCGGCGACAAGTACACCACTCGGGTCTTCGCCACACCACTGGCCGCCTGCCGCTGCTTCGCTGCCCTGATCGCGGCAGCCAGCGGTTCTGCCAGCATCACCATGCCGGGGCCACCCCCATAGGGACGGTCGTCTACCGTGCGGTGATTGTCCGTTGTGAAATCACGCGGATTCCATGTCTTCAGAACATAACGCCCCTGCTCCGCTGCACGCCGCGTGATGCCGCATTGCGTCAGCGCGTCGAACATCTCGGGGAACAGCGTGATGACATCGAAAATCATGACTCAATAATCCGCCAACCAGTCCACCTGGATGCGTTTCTCCGCCAAATCCACCTGCTTGATGACATCTTCCAGGAACGGAATCAGCACATCCTTGCCGCTACCGCGCACCACTAATATGTCGTTGGCACCGGTTTCCAGCAACTCGGCCACCGTGCCCAATGACTCACCGGCCTCGTTCACCACTGACATACCGATCAAGTCGGCCCAGTAGTATTCGCCCTCTTCCTCTTCCGGCAGGCTGCTGCGCGGCACTGCCACCAGCAAGCCTTTCAGCTTTTCGGCCAGATTACGATCATCGCAGTCGGAGAACTGGGCTACCAGAGTCTTGCCGTGCACCTCGCATTGACCAACCTCAACCTCGCGCCAAGGGCCGTTTTCCCGCCCGAGAAACCAGGTGTCGTAGTCCATCAGACTGTCGACATATTCGCTGAACGGCTGAATCTTGACCCAACCGCGAATACCGAAAGCCGATGCCACACGGCCCATGACGGCCATAGGCTCGGTGTTGTCGGAATTAAGCTGCTTCTGCACCGGCACGCTTGACCAGCTTGGCAACGGCATCGCTCATTTGCGCGCCCTTGCTCTGCCAATAAGCCACACGCGCCATATCGAGGCGCAGTGCTTCCTGCTTTTCGTTGGCGACCGAGTTGTAGAAACCTACGCGCTCGATGAAGCGGCCATCGCGACGATTGCGGGAATCAGCCACGACTACGTTGAAAAATGGACGATTCTTGGAACCGCCACGGGAAAGACGAATGATAACCATAAGAAACCTATCTTAAATTAATGGCCGCGAGGCCTATGCACAGCGTGCGGGGTAACGCCCAGCCTGAACTACAACTGCAATTCCCATCACACCAGAGAGTTACGCCACTTCATTTCGCCGGACTTGCGCCCGAATCACAAACAGGAAGACGCGCCCCGATGTCACAAAAGGGCGCGCATTCTACGACAACTGCGGCATTGATAGCAAGTGGCTTGTATTTCCTTGCGAATCAACGAGGATTAGCGATGCAGCAACAACTCAAGGACGAATTTGCTGCCCAAGTACGCCATTATCAGAAACAGGAAGCCAGCCACCGTCCAGCGCACCGCCAGTCGACCGCGCCAGCCACGCGCAGCGCGACCCCACAACAACACGCCGAACACGCACCATGAGATGAAGCCGAACAGCACCTTGTGACTAAGCTGCCAAGGCTTGCCGAAGATCTCTTCAGAATAGAGCACGCCCGATACCAGCGTCAGCGTCAGCAGCACAAAGCCAACGCCTATCACCCGAAACAGCATCTTCTCCATGGTCAGCAGGGGCGGCAGGCTGCGTAGCACACGCGGCAAGGTCGCATGATGCAGACGCTTTTCCACCAGCGAAATCATCACCGCATGCAACATGGCGATGGTGAACAGACTGTAGGCCAGCATCGCTACTGCAATATGCGCCTTGAAGACAAACAGTTCTGTGTGACTCAGGGGATGATCGGCAGGAAACACCCCGGGCAGCAGCAACGTCACCGCCGCGAGTGGCAGTACCAGCGCTTGCAATCCTCCTATCGGATAGAAGAAACGCGCCACCCAGTAAACCAGCAAGGTCAGCCAGACAATCAGCGACAGCGCATTGAACAGGCCGAGATCGATCCCGCCAGCGGAAAAAATGCCGAGCCATAGCAGGTAACCATGCAGCACTATCGGTATCAGCGACAACTGGCCGACCATTCCTCGGCAAGCTTCGTCACACTCCCCGCGCGCATTCTGACGCCAGAAATAAACAGCCAACAGCGAATAAGCCACAAAAGCGATTAGAGACAGGAGAAGATTAGGCATTTTCAGTCAGGATGTTTTAGACTTCGCAGATTCTACATCATTTGCTTTGATAACCAACAAGGACGGACATGCTGGACAATCTGACGCAACGCCTTTCCGGTGTCATTAAAAACCTGCGCGGTCAGGCTCGCCTGACCGAAAGCAACATTCAGGATGCCCTGCGCGAAGTACGCATGGCGCTGCTCGAAGCCGACGTGGCACTGCCCGTCGTCAAGGATTTCGCCGCACAGGTGAAACAGGCCGCGATGGGACAGGAAGTCATCGGCAACCTGAACCCCGGCCAGGCCTTCATCGGCGTAGTGCATCGCGAACTGACAAAACTGATGGGCGAGCACAACGATGCGCTCAACCTCGCCATCACTCCGCCCGCCGTGATCCTGATGGCCGGCCTGCAGGGCGCGGGCAAGACCACCACCAGCGGCAAGCTGGCCAAACTACTGCGCGACCAGCAGAAAAAAAAGGTGCTGCTGGTGTCCTGCGACGTTTACCGTCCGGCGGCGATCGAACAGTTGCGCACCCTGGCTGCGCAACTGGAGATAGATTTCTACGCCTCCGACATCTCGCAAAAGCCTCAGGACATCGCGCTGGCCGCGCTGGATTACGCCCGCAAGCACTATCACGATGTGCTGATCGTGGACACCGCTGGTCGCCTGGCGATAGACGAAGCGATGATGGCCGAGATCAAACAGCTGCACGCCGGCTTGAAGCCTATCGAGACGCTGTTCGTGGTGGACGCGATGACCGGTCAGGACGCAGTGAACACCGCCAAAGCATTCGGCGAAGCGCTGCCGCTGACCGGCGTGGTCCTCACCAAGCTGGATGGCGATGCGCGCGGCGGCGCGGCGCTGTCGGTGCGCCATGTCACCGGCAAGCCGATCAAGTTCATCGGCGTCAGCGAGAAACCCAATGGCCTGGAGCCGTTCCACCCCGAGCGCATGGCCTCTCGCGTGCTGGGCATGGGCGACGTGCTGTCGCTGCTGGAGGAAGCCCAGCGTGGCGTGGACGTGCAGGAAGCCGAGAAGTTGGCCAAAAAGGTCAAGTCCGGTCAGGGCTTCGACCTCAACGATTTCAAGATGCAGATGGTGCAGATGCGCAAGATGGGCGGCGTGTCGGCGCTACTCGATAAGCTGCCCGCGCAACTCAGCAAGGCCGCGACCGACTCCAAGGTGGACGACAAGGCCATCAGCCGGCTGGAAGGCATCATCAATTCGATGACCCCGCTGGAGCGCAGCAAGCCCGAGCTCATCAAGGCCTCGCGCAAGCGCCGTATCGCCATGGGCGCGGGCGTGCAGGTGATGCACGTGAACCAACTGCTCAAACAGTTCGAACAGACGCAATCCATGATGAAGATGTTCAGCAAGGGCGGCGGCATGGCCAAGATGATGCGCAACATGGCCGGCAAGATTCCCGGCATGCGCTGAACACACTGTTAATTTTCTACACGAGGGACAAACATGACTATCAAAGCCATTATTTTTGACGTGGACGGAACGCTGGCCGACACCGAGGACGGCCACCGCAGATCGTTCAACAAGGCCTTCGCCGAGAGCGGATTGGATTGGGAGTGGGATGATGCGCTGTACAACAAGCTGCTCAAGGTGACCGGCGGTAAAGAACGCATCAAGTATTTCGTCAGCGACTTTCTGACCGGCTATGAAAAGCCCGCCGATTTCGACGACTTCGTCAAAAAACTGCATGCGCTGAAGACCGTGCATTACACCACCATGCTGGGCGAAGGCCACATCCCGCTGCGCCCCGGCGTCAAACAGCTGATCGAAGACGCTCACAAAGCTGGCATCACGCTGGCGATCTCCACCACCACCACGCCGGAGAACGTCGCCGCATTACTACAAGTGACACTGGGCAAGGACTGGCAAGATTACTTCGCAGCCAACGGCTGCGGCGACATCGTGCCACTGAAGAAACCCGCGCCGGACATCTATTTCTGGGTACTCGAAAAGCTGGGCCTCGACGCCGCCGACTGCATCGCGCTGGAAGATTCCGAGAACGGCATCCGCTCCAGCCTGGCCGCCGGCATCAAGACCTACGTGACCACCAACAAATACACCCGCGAACAGGATTTCACCGGCGCCGCCGGCGTGTTCGATGACCTGAGCGACCTGCAGGGCTTCTATCGCGCCAGCGGTCTGCCGTTGTAATCACGACGACCCGCTGACCAAGCAAATGGCCGACGCGCGAGCGCCGGCCATTTTTCTTGCCAATCACCCTGTTGCTCACAAGGGAACTTTTCGCACTAGCCTCTCTCTACGGCTATGCCGGCGTAATGCCGGGGCGCGCTACCCGCCTCCTCCGGCGCGCCAGTCTGACACCCTGTCAGACCGATTGGCCCCTGCAGCCCCCTCTGCAGGGGCTTTTTTTCGCCGGACAAGGCTGGGTCATCAGTAGTCCGTATAGCCCTTCTCGCCCGGCGTGTAGAAGGTGTCGAAATCCGGGGCGGTCAGGTCGCCGCAATTGCGCAGTTTTTCGACCAGATCGGGATTGGAGATGAACGGCCTGCCAAACGCTACCAGGTCGCCCATCCCCACTTTCAGATCCGCATCGGCACGTGCGCGGTCGTAACCGCCGGACAGGATATATCTGCCCGCGAAGGTGGCGCGTATCACGGCCTTGAGCGCCGGGCTGACTTCTGGCGCGCCCATCGCGCTGTGATCCACCACATGGATGTAGACCAGCCCGATGCCGTTCAATTCGCGCATCAACCGCTCGTACATCGCATCCATCTCCGCATCCGCCGCCGTGCCGTTGAACACGCCGTACGGCGAAATGCGCATACCGACCCGTTCACCGCCGATGGCCGCGACGGTCGCCCTGGCGATTTCCACAGCGAAACGGATGCGGTTCTCGATGCTGCCGCCCCATCGGTCGGTGCGCTGATTGGTCGCCGTGTTGAGGAACTGGTCTATCAGGTAGCCGTTCGCAGCATGCAGCTCAACCCCGTCGAAACCTGCCTCGACCGCACGCTTTGCCGCCGTCGCGAATTCGGCAATAGCCGCTGCGATATCGGCCTCGCTCATTGCTTCTGGCACGGGATAGTCCTGCATCCCCGCGCTGTCCGTCCACATCTGTCCGGGTGCTGCTAGCGCCGACGGCGCGACGACACGGCTGCCAGCCTGCATATTGGCGGGGTGGCTGACGCGCCCAGTATGCATCAGCTGCACGAAGATGCGCCCGCCGGCCTGATGCACCGCCTCGGTCACACCCTGCCAGCCCTGCACCTGGGCATCGCTGAACAGGCCGGGCTGACGCGCATAGCCCAGACCGTTCTGCGCAGGTGCGGTGCCTTCGGTAATCAGCAGCCCGGCATCGGCGCGCAAGCGGTAGTATTCCGCCATCAAGGCGTTCGGCACGTTGTCGGTCGCCCGGCAACGCGTCATCGGCGCCATCACGACGCGGTTGTTCAGTTGCAGGCTGCCTAGTGTGACGGGTGAAAACAGGGTGATACTCATGTCGTACTCCTTGTGTATTGAATCGGGTTATTCAGACCAGACGACCGTGACGAAAATCGTCCAGCGCCTGATGGATCTCTTGCTGCGTGTTCATCACGAACGGCCCGTATTGCACGATGGGCTCGTTCAGCGGCTTGCCCGCGACCAGAATCAGCCGGGCATCTTCGGCAGCCTGCAGGGTCACGCCATCCGCGCCCGCTGCATTCGCCAGAATCGCCATGCGCTGTGCCGCAAGGCGCGTACCGCCGACCGCCACTGCTCCGCGATAGGCATAGATAAATGCGTTATGCGTTTCCGGCAGTGCAGTCGAAAAAACCGCACCCGCCGGCATATGCACGTCCAGATACAGCGGCTCGGTCACTTCACGCTCAAGCACGCCCACCACGCCGTTGCTGCGCCCGGCGATGACCCGCACCGTCACGCCGCCTGACGTGACGTATTCGGGGATCACCTCCGTCGGAAAATCCTTGTACCAGGGGTCGCACAGCTTGCGCCCTGCCGGCAGATTGAGCCACAGCTGAAAACCCTCCATCACGCCGTCCTGCTGCTCGGGCAACTCCGAATGGATCACGCCACGCCCGGCGGTCATCCACTGCACCCCGCCGCTCTCCAGCAGCCCTTCGTGCCCCGCGCTGTCGCGGTGGCGCATCCGCCCGGAGAGCATATAGGTCACGGTCTCGAACCCCCGGTGCGGATGATCGGGGAAGCCGGCGATGTAGTCGTCCGGGTCATCGCTGCCGAACGCGTCCAGCATCAAAAACGGGTCGAGGCGGCGCTGCAACTGACCGGTCAATACCCGCATCAACTTCACACCGGCACCATCCGATGTGACGACACCCTCGACCACGCGCTCGACCATGCGCGGCTGCTGCGGACTGAATTGCTCTGGTGCTTTCATCTTCCACCTCGTCAACAAAAGTAAGTGGGTGCATGTTATTCATCTCAACAGAATAGATAAATACCAGAATACTGGATAGACTATCCCGAAAATGGAACAATCAAAGCTCTCAGCCGACGACTACATCCTGTTCGCCACCATAGTCGAACAGCAAAGCATGGTGCGCGCCGCCGAACACCTGTCCATCCCCAAAGCCACCGTTTCGCGCCGCCTGAACCAGCTCGAAGCCGCACTCGGGCAACGGTTGCTGATACGCACCACGCGCCGCCTGACCTTAACCGAGTTCGGCAGCGAATTTCTCGAACACTGTCGCCGCATCGCCGAAGAAGTCACCAACGCGCGCGACTTTGCACGCAGCCGGGACTCGCAACCACGCGGCCACTTGCGCGTTTCCATGCCGGGCGACTATGCCAGACACCACTTTTCGCGTGCCATCGCCACCTTCATCCAGAGCCATCCCGAGATACAGCTAGACCTCGACCTGTCTTCACGGCGCGTTGACCTGATAGGCGAGCGCTACGATTTGGCGATACGCATGGGCGAACTGGAAAGCGATGCCACGCTGGTGGCGCGCAAGATAGATGAACAACAATTCGGCCTGTACGCCAGCCCGATCTATCTGGCGCTCCACCCCGCCCCGCAAAACCCAAACGATCTGCAATACCACGCTGCAGTGCGCATGCCCGGCCCGCGCGGCAGCGCCGCCCCCTGGCATCTGACTTATGGGAATACAGTTTGGGAGGCCATCCCGCCCGGGCGACTCACGGTGAACACCCCGGACATGATCCAGCAATTGCTGCTGGACGGCGCAGGGATAGGGGCGCTGCCCTGCGCTTTTGCGGCAGACGACGTGCGCTCCGGCCACTTGCTGCGCATCCTGCCGGAATGGTCGCTCCCCGCCGTCCCCGCGTGGGCCGTAATGCCCACCCGCCGCCACCTCCCCACCAAGACGCGCGCCTTCCTCGAACATCTCGAACGTTACAACCAGAGAGACTGAGCGCACGCCCGATGGCCGGTCTGAACACCATCGCCACAAATGATTGAGGCCACACTGGTGGCCTCAACTTTGTTGTCGCAAAAACGACCCGTGCGGCTATCCGTTACAACGGCGACCGCCTCGTGCTATTTCCGCCCGATCGCCCGGTAGCCGATGTCGCGGCGCATCTGGCTGCCGTCGAACTTGATGCCGTCGGCGATCTCGTAGGCGCGCTGTTGCGCCCGCTTGACCATATCGCCCAACGCGACCACGCACAGCACGCGCCCGCCGCTGGTGACCACCTGACCGCCCTGCATCGCCGTGCCGGCGTGGAACACGTGCGCATCCTCCAGCTTTTTCGGCAGGCCGGTGATCGCATCGCCCCGGCGCGGCGTGTCGGGATAGTTGGCCGCCGCCATCACCACGCCCAGCGCGGTGCGCCTGTCCCACTCGGCCTCGGCGCGATCCAGCGTGCCGTTGATGGCGTGTTCGACCAGCACCGAGAAATCGCTCTTCAGCCGCATCATGATGGGCTGGGTTTCCGGGTCGCCAAAACGGCAGTTGAACTCCAGCACCTTGAGTCCGCCGTCCGGCGAGATCATCAGCCCGGCATAGAGGAAGCCGGTGTAGGTGTTGCCCTCGGCCTCCATGCCGCGCACCACCGGCAGGATGACTTCGCGCAGCGCGCGGGCGTGGATCTCGGGCGTGACCACCGGAGCCGGGGAATACGCGCCCATGCCGCCGGTGTTCGGCCCCAGATCGCCATCCAGCAGGCGCTTGTGATCTTGGCTGGTGGCCATCGCCAACACGTTCTTGCCATCCACCATGACGATGAAGCTGGCCTCCTCGCCTGCCAGAAATTCCTCGATCACCACCCGCGCGCCCGCGTCGCCCAGCTTGTTATCGGACAGCATCATGTCTATCGCGTCGAACGCTTCCTGCTTGTCCATCGCCACCACCACACCCTTGCCCGCCGCCAGGCCGTCGGCCTTGATGACGATGGGCGCGCCGTGCTTTTCAACATAGGCTTTGGCCGATGCGATGTCGCTGAAAGTTTCGAAGAACGCGGTCGGGATGTTGTGACGCGTCATGAAGCGCTTGGCGAAATCCTTGGAGGATTCGAGTTGTGCGGCAGCCTTGGTCGGGCCGAATATCTTCAGTCCCGCCGCGCGGAACGCATCCACCACACCGGCGGCCAGCGGCGCTTCCGGGCCGACCACGGTCAGCTCGACATTTTCACGCTTGACGAATTCGATGAGGTCGGGAATCGCCGTGATGGCGACATTCTCCAACCCCTCTTCGAGCGCCGTGCCGGCATTGCCGGGCGCGACAAACACCTTTTGCACCCGCTTGCCCTGCGCCAAACGCCAAGCCAGCGCATGCTCACGACCACCGGAACCGATGACTAAAATTTTCATATGTTTTCCTAAAATATGGGTTCAGCCTGCTCAGGCCGGAATCGAATCGTCATAAAGCGTCTCTGGCGCAACATCAATCTCTCCCGGCCAAACTACCGTTCCATACGCAACGGTTGCGCGGTGAAACAGCTGGCCGCTGGCGATGCGATCCCAAGGGCGCATGGCCAGCAAAGGCCGCATGTCGAAACGGCGATGTTCGCCGTTCTCGAAATCCAACTCCAGATGAAAGTCTGGTGTGGTCTTTACGTTTACGACATCAAGCAACATTTCTCACCTCACTGGAGCGGTGCGATTCTGAATGGGTCTTCACCATTTACGGCCAGTTCCCAATCCACCATCAATTCTTCTTTGTGAATTTAGATCCACGCTTGCACCATCTTGAGTTGCTTGGGCGGCAAATTTCCATCCAAAATGTTGCCATCATCAATGGATACGGCAGCCTCGTTGTCTTGATAGCGGATATGAATATGTGGAAGATGGTGACGCCGATTATCCCGGTAGAACATCAGCACCAAAATGCCATAAAACATACTGATCGTCGGCATATTTACCTCCGCAGACTTCGACCGAGTCTAGTGCCTGAAATGCCGGTAGCCGGTGAACACCATCGCCAGACCCAGTTCGTCCGCTGCGGCGATGACTTCGGCATCGCGCATCGAGCCGCCGGGCTGGATCACGGCTTTCGCGCCGGCTTGTGCCAGCACGTCTATGCCGTCGCGGAACGGGAAGAAGGCATCCGACGAAACGACCGAATCAACCAGACTCAGGCCGGCGTTCTGCGCCTTGATACTGGCGATGCGGGTGGAATCAACCCGGCTCATCTGCCCGGCGCCAACTCCCAAAGTTTGCCCGCCCTTGCAGAACACGATGGCGTTGGACTTGACGTATTTCGCCACGCGCCAGGCGAACTGGAGGTCATGCATCTGTTCGGCAGTCGGCTGCAATTTGGTGACGACCTTGAACTGGTCGGCCTGCACGTTGAGCATGTCGGGCGTCTGTACCAGCAGGCCGCCGCCGACGCGTTTCATATCCCATTGATTGTGCGCATCGGACAGCGGTACGACCAGCACGCGCACGTTCTGCTTGGCGGCGGTGACGGCCAGCGCGGCATCGGTCGCGGAAGGCGCAATGATCAGTTCGACGAACTGGTTGTCGGTGATCTGTTTGGCGGTCTCGGCATCCAGCTCGCGGTTGAAGGCGATGATGCCGCCGAACGCGGAAGTGGTGTCGGTCGCATAGGCCAGCTTGTAGGCATTGAGCGGCGTGTCCGCCACCGCCACACCGCACGGATTGGCGTGCTTGACGATCACGCAGGCGCACTGATCGAAGGTCTTGACCAGTTCCCAGGTCGCGTCGGCATCGCCGATGTTGTTGTAGGACAGCTCCTTGCCCTGCACCTGGGTGAAGTTGGCGATGCTGCCGGCCACCGGGTTCAGTTCGCGGTAGAACGCCGCTTTCTGGTGCGGGTTCTCGCCGTAGCGCATGTCCTGCACCTTGGCGAAGCTGAAATTGATCTGCGCCGGGAAATCGCTCTTCACACCGTCGCTGCCGATGGCGGTCAGGTAATTGCTGATCATGCCGTCGTAGGCGGCGGTGTGCGAGAACGCCTTTTTCATCAGATCGAAGCGTGTCGCATCACAAACCGCGCCGCCGTTGGTCTGCATCTCGGCCAGCACGTCGGCGTAATCAGCCGGGTCGGTGACGATGGCAACGTGAGCGTGGTTCTTGGCCGCAGCGCGCACCATGGTCGGGCCGCCGATGTCTATGTTCTCGATGGCGTCTTCCAGCGTGCAGCCCGGTTTGGCCACGGTTGCGGCGAACGGGTACAGGTTTACCACCACCAGATCAATGGTCGGGATGCCGTGCTGCGCCAGCGTGGCGACATGCTCGGGCAGGTCGCGACGCGCCAGAATGCCGGCGTGGACTTTCGGTTGCAGCGTCTTGACGCGACCGTCCAGCATCTCCGGGAAGCCGGTGTAGTCGGCCACTTCGGTGCAGGGCACGCCGTTGTCGGCCAGCAGTTTGGCGGTGCCGCCGGTGGAGAGCAGGTTCACGCCCAGGGCGCTGAGACCCTTTGCGAATTCGAGTACGCCGGACTTGTCCGAAACGCTGATGAGTGCCTGTTTGATAGCTGCCATGTGATTTCCCGTCTGAAATGATAAAACCGTGTGGGCCGAAGCCAGGCCGAGCCTGATCCGGCGATGTCTATTCGATGCCGTGATTCGACATTTTCTTGCGCAAGGTGTTGCGGTTGATGCCCAGCATCTCGGCGGCGCGCGACTGGTTGCCGCCCACCTGATCAAGCACGCGCTCGATCAACGGCTTTTCGACGCAACCAATCACCATGTCGTACAGTCCGCAGCCCGGACTCTCGCCGTCCAGGTCCTTGAAATACTGGTCGAGGACGCGGCGCACCTCACGCGCAAGGTCGTTCTCGTTCACGCCGCAATCGCAATTCATGCTGCCATCTCCTCATGTGCCGCCAGGTCCAGATAGCGCAGCTGCGAGCCGCGCGATGCTTGTTCTGCAAAGAATTCGTCCACGGCCGCCAGCTGTTCCTCGCAGCTTTCCAGCCGGTTCATCATGTGGCGGAAACTCGCCGAGCCGGCCAGCCCCTTGGTGTACCAGGAAATATGTTTGCGCGCCACGCGCAGTCCGGTCAGCTCGCCGTAAAACTGGTAAAGCTCCTGCACATGCCCCAACAACACTTGATGTATCTCGCTGACTTCGGGATGCGCCAGATGCTCGCCAGTAAGCAGAAAATGCTCGATCTCGCGGAACAGCCAGGGACGACCCTGCGCCGCGCGACCTATCATCACCGCGTCCACTCCGGCGTATTGCAGCACGTGACGCGCCTTCTCCGGCGTGGTGATGTCGCCGTTGGCGATGATGGGAATGTTCACGCTTGCCTTCACTTCGCCGATGGTGTCGTATTCGGCATCGCCGGTATAGGCGCAGGCGCGGGTGCGACCGTGGATCGCCAGCGCCTGAATGCCGGCAGATTCAGCGATCTTCGCGATGCGCACCGCGTTGCGGTTATTGCGATCCCAGCCGGTGCGTATCTTCAGCGTGACCGGCGCATTGACCGCGCCGACCACTGCGTCCAGCAACTTCCCCACCAGCGGCTCGTCCTGCAACAGCGCGGAACCGGCCATCACGTTGCAGATCTTCTTGGCCGGGCAACCCATATTGATGTCTATGATCTGCGCGCCATTATCCACGTTGTATTGCGCCGCTTCCGCCAGCATCTTCGGGTCTGCGCCGACGATCTGCACCGAGATCGGCTCGACCTCGCCCTCGTGGTTGGCGCGACGCTTGGTCTTTTCCGAGCCGTACAGCAGCGAATTGGAGGCCACCATCTCGGACACCGCCATGCCCGCACCCATGCGTTTGCACAACATGCGGAAAGGCCTGTCGGTCACTCCAGCCATCGGAGCGACGATAAGATTGTTTTTCAACTGGTAAGGGCCGATACGCATGGGGAGTGTAATTTCGATAAGGTCGGCGATTATAAAGCAAGCGGACAGGCATGGAAAATATCGCTATGATTAGCGCCCATGAAAAACTCCCTGCAATACGATGTCGTGATCGTCGGCGGCGGCCTGGTCGGCGCCAGCCTTGCTGCTGCGCTTAAAGACAGCGGGCTCACGCTTGCGCTGATTGAGGCCGGGCCGGCCCCGCTCTGCAACGCTGACCTTTCCGCCGATGAGCAGGCCGAAAACTGGGACAGCCGCATCTATGCGATCAGCCCCGGCAGCCGCGAATTCCTCACCCAGATGGGCGCATGGAATCAGCTTGCCGCCGAGCGCGTCGCCCCGGTCGTCGAAATGCGCGTGTTCGGCGACGCCGGCTCCGACATCGAATTCTCCGCCTACCAGATGGGCGTGCCGGAACTGGCCTGCATCGTCGAAAACCGCGAATTGCAGCACGCGCTGTGGCAGGTGTTGCGCGCACAGGACAACCTCGACCTGTTGCATCCAGCGCGCTGCTCGGCACTTTCCATAGATGCCGACGACGCCACGCTCACCCTGCAGGACGGCCGCACCGTCAAGGCGAAACTGGTGATCGGCGCGGACGGGCGCGATTCCTGGATACGCAAGCAGGCCGGCATCAGCGCGGCGCCGGTGGATTACCGGCATCACGGCGTGGTCGCTAATTTCAGCTGCGAATTGCCACATCGCGGCATCGCCCACCAGTGGTTCCATGCCGATGGCATCCTGGCGCTGCTGCCCTTGCCCGGCAACCGCCTTTCGATGGTCTGGTCAGTCACACCGGAACGCTCGCAAGAGTTGACCGCGATGTCCGACGAGGAACTCTGCAAACAGGTCGCCGCCGCCGCGCAACAGACGCTGGGCAAGCTGCAAGTCATCACGCCCGCCGTCGCCTTTCCGTTGCGCCTGCTGGTGCTGCCGCAGATCAGCGCGCCGCGCGTGGCACTGATCGGCGATGCCGCGCACAACATGCACCCGCTGGCCGGACAAGGCGTCAACACCGGTTTCCGCGATGCCAGCCAACTGGCCGAATTGCTGCTGGATCGCGGTGGCTGCACCGATTGCGGCGACGCGCAACTGATGCGCCGTTACGACCGCAAGCGCAAGGAAGACATCTACTCCATGCAGTCCACCACCTATGGGCTGAAAAATCTGTTCTGCAACGACGACCCGCTGCTGCGCAGCCTGCGCAACCTCGGCCTCAATGCCACCAATCATCTGACGCCGCTGAAAAAGCTGCTGATGCAGCACGCCCTTAATTAACCCCCAAAATGAAGAAGACCATGAAAAAACTCCTGCCCCTGTTGATGCTGCTCGCCTTCTCTTCCGCCAATGCCGGCGAGAACGAAATCCGCCAATCGCTGCAAAGCAACTTCCCAAATATCGGCAAGGTGGAGCACATCCAGAAAACACCCTATTCCGGCCTCTATGAAGTAGTAGTCGGCGACCAGTTGGTTTACACCGACGAGCAGGGCCAATACCTGTTCGACGGCAATATCGTAGACATCAAGACCCGCACCAACCTGACCGAGAAACGCCACAAGCAACTGTTCGCGATAGACTTCAACACCCTGCCGTTAGACCTCGCCGTCAAGAAGGTCAAGGGCAACGGCAAGCGCAAGATGGCCTACTTCACCGACCCGAACTGCGGCTTCTGCAAGAAGCTGGAGCACGAATTGAGCCAAGTCACCGATGTCACACTGTACCTGTTCATGTACCCGATCTTCCAGGGCTCCGACGTGATCGTACGCAACATCCGCTGCGCCAAAGATCCAGCCAAAGCTTGGGACGACCTGATGCTGAACGACAAAGCACCGGCCAGCGCCACCTGCAAGACCCCCACCGAGAAGGTCATCGCGCTAGGCAGGAAATTGCACGTTGACGGCACGCCCAACCTGGTCTTCGCCGATGGCACACAGACACCCGGCTACCTGCCCGCTGCCGAAATTGAAAAACAGTTAAACGCCGCCGAAAAGAAATAAGTCCCTGCCCGCGATGCCTGACTGACAGGCATCGCGCCTGATGGCTCCCAATAGGCTCACCCTACCCCACCCTCTGCCCCGGCAATTTCCTCGCACCATAAATGGTATAGTCTGACCGCCATTGGGCGGCGTTGATTGATACCTGACACCCGCTTTGTCACAATTATCCGGCAGCATGACCTGTCTACTTCGGGAATCCCACAACCACTGAAACTATCTGCACCCAAGGATTTATGAACTATCTTCCGGATTGGCCCATCACCATTACACCCTTCATGGCCTTCGGCCTGATGCTGCTGATGGGCGCGATGGGCGGCTATGTGGCGCATCGCGTCAGCTGGATTCCGAGTATCACCGGATTCATGGCGGTAGGCGTGCTGTTCGGGCCCAGCGGCATCGGACTGCTCAGCCCGGAAACCATGGCCAACTCGCGCATCATCATAGACATTGCATTGGCACTGATTCTGTATCGGCTGGGGCTGTCACTGGACATCAAGCAGGTATGGCGCTCACACGACCTGTTAATGATCTCGGCGCTTGAGAGTCTGGTCACCTTCTGCGCCGTATTCCTCGCCCTTGACCTGTTCCATATCGAGCCTGTGATCGCAGCACTGGTCGCCGCCATCTCGATCTCATCTTCCCCCGCCGTGTTGCTGCACGTCGCCCACGAGGTCAAGGCGAAAGGCGAAGTGACGGAAACCACCAAGACGCTGGTCGCATTGAACAACCTGCTCTCTTTTCTGGCTTTCTCGGCGGTGCTGCCGGCAATGCATCTGGCGGCCGGAGCGCGGCTACGCACCGTGATCATCCAGCCGCTCTATCAGCTATTGGGTTCGCTGCTGCTGGGCGCGGCCTTGGCCTACGGCCTGCACATCCTGTCGCTGAAGACCCATCGCGCCCCGCAATACAAGCTGGCGCTGGTGATAGGCACGCTGATGTTTGCCACGGGTCTGGCGCACGAACTCAAACTCTCGCTGCTGCTGGTGCCGCTGGTGATCGGCGTGGTGGTGATGAGTCTGGAGCGCGAAAAGATCGTCTCCGACCTGGAGTTCGGCTCGGCGTTCGAGCTGTTCTTCGTGGTGCTGTTCGTATTTGCCGGCGCCGGACTGCATCTGGACGAACTCGTGCAATATGCGCCGGTGGTGCTGATGCTGGTGGTGGCGCGCAGCCTGGCCAAGGTGGCGGGCGTAGCCGGAACATCGGAGTATCTGGGCAGACCGCGCCGAGGCGGCTTCTCCAGCGGCCTGCTTTTGATTCCGATGGCCGGTCTCGCAATCGGCCTTGCGCAGACCTCAAGCACGCTGTTCCCGGCCCACTCTTCAGTCGTGACGGCTATCGTGCTGGGCGCGGTGACGGTGTTCGAGACGATGGGCCCGCCGATCGCCGCGTTCGCCTTCAAATTCGCCGGGGAAGCCGCCATCAAGCAGGACGATGGCGAACAAACCGCGCCTCACCCCAAGATTGACGCACAACCCGGCGAAGAATCAATCTAGCGCAGGCTCTGCCCCTTTGGGAAACAGCACCCACAGCTGGCCGCGTTGCTTCATGCGCCCCGCCTGTAAACCCGCCTGATCGCCAAACCCCCAGAAGAAATCAGCACGCACCGCGCCGCGTATCGCCCCGCCGGTATCCTGCGCCAGCATCAGCCGGTTGAGCGGCGCATCCTGATTCGGATAAGTGGTGGACAAGAACACCGGCGCGCCCAGCGGGATGGTGCGCGGATCTATCGCGATGCTGTATTCGCCGGTGAGCGGCACGCCCAGCGCGCCCAGCGGCGCAGACAGACTGCCGGGCAATTCCTTGAAGAATACATAGCTGGGGTTCTGCTCCAGCAACGCGTCCAGTTTGTCGGGGTTTTTTGCGGCCCAGTTCTTGATGCCCTGCATCGAGGCCTGGTCGGCGGTGAGCTCGCCCATCTCGATCAGTTTCTTGCCGATGGAGACATAAGGGTGACCGTTCTGATCGGCGTAGCCGACCTTGACCAGACTGCCGTCAGGCAGCGCTATGCGCCCGGAACCCTGTATCTGCAGGAAGAACAGATCTATCGCGTCTTCTACCCAAAACAACACGCGGCCACGCACATCGCCCTTACCGCCATCTATCTCGGCACGGCTGAAATACGGCACAATGCGCTTCCCTTCCAAACGTCCACGCAGCCGCATGCCCTTGAACTGCGGGTAAAGCTCGGCCATATCTATGGTCAGCAAATCGTCCGGTGCGGCATACAGCGGGTATTTGAAGCGCTCCGTTCTGACCCGGCTGCCGACCAGACGCGGCTCGTAGTAGCCAGTGATCAGCCCGTGCGAAGTTCCATCAGGATTAAATACTTGATAAGGAACGAAGTTTCCCTCAAAGAAGGCGCGCAGCGCGGCGTTGTCGGTTTGCGTCAGTTCTGCCGCGCGGGCACAGACTGCCAGCCATTCAGGCTTGCTCTTCAAGCCGTGGCAACTTTGCTGGAACGCTGCCCAGCTCTGCTGCAAGTCCACCGTTTGCCAGTCTGGCAGCATCTCCCATTTGCTGACTGCGAACGGCGGCGCAGCAACTGGTACAGCGGGTGCAACCGCTGCGGGAACTGTAGCAGGGAGGCACGCAGGCGGCTTGGAAGGAGTGCCGCAGGCAGCCAGAAGCAGCGACAACAATGCCGCACGGAACGGATGACGAAAGAAAAAGCTAGTGCAGGACACGCGGTACGCTCAGGACGAATTCCGGAATGGCGACCTCGAACTCCTCGCCGTCCTCGCTGCGCATCAAGTAAGCACCGCGCATCGTGCCGACCTGCGTGGCCAGTAGCGTACCACTGCTGTATTCGAAACACTGGCCGGGCTGCAACAGCGGTTGCTCGCCGATCACGCCTTGCCCGCGCACTTCCTTGACATGGTGATAAGCGTCGGTGATGAGCCAGTGGCGACTGATAAGCCGGGCCGCCACCGTGCCGAGATTGGTGATGCTGATAGTGTAGGAAAACACGTAACGCTCGGCAGCCTCGTCGGACTGCTCCGCCTGATATTGCACCTCGGTTTGAATGATGATGCCGTGCTGTGGGTTTTGTTCCATGGGCGGCATTTGAACCGATTTCAGGCGGCATCGCAAGGGACAAGGCGACCTTTTATGCTAATCTTCGCGCCTGAAAAATCCCTGAACCAGAACGATTTGCCATGAACGGTTACCTCAAACGCATCCTCAATGCCCGCGTCTATGACGTGGCGATTGAAACCCCGCTGGAAGTCGCGCCCAACCTTTCGGCTCGCACCGGCAACACCGTGCTGCTCAAACGCGAAGACATGCAGCCGGTGTTCTCCTTCAAGCTGCGGGGCGCCTACAACAAGATGGCACAACTCACCCCCGAACAACTCAAGCGCGGCGTGATCGCCGCCTCGGCGGGTAACCACGCGCAGGGCGTGGCACTGTCGGCACACAAATTGGGCTGCAAGGCCATCATCGTGATGCCCACCACCACCCCGCAGATCAAGATTCAGGCGGTGGCGAGCCGGGGCGCAAAAGTGGTGCTGCACGGCGACTCATATTCCGACGCCTACACCCACGCGCTGGAACTGGAACAGCAGAACGGCATGACCTTCGTCCACCCCTACGACGACCCGGACGTAATCGCCGGACAAGGCACCATAGGCATGGAGATCCTGCGTCAGCACACTCAGCCGATACACGCCATCTTCTGCGCCATCGGCGGCGGCGGGCTGATTTCCGGCGTGGCCGCCTACGTCAAATCGCTGCGCCCGGACATCAAGATCATCGGCGTTCAGCCAGTGGATTCCGATGCGATGGCGCGCTCCATCAAGGCCAGAAAACGCGTCACGCTGGAGCATGTCGGGCTGTTCGCGGACGGCGTGGCAGTCAAACAGGTCGGCGTGGAGACGCTGCGACTGTGCCGCAAACTGGTGGACGAAATCATTCTGGTGGACACCGACGCAACCTGCGCGGCACTGAAGGATGTGTTCGAGGACACCCGCTCGATACTGGAACCCGCCGGCGCGCTGGCAATCGCCGGTGCCAAGCAATACGCCGAGCGCGAAGGCATCAGGGGTGAGACCTTGGTCGCCGTTGCCTGCGGGGCAAACATGAATTTCGACCGGCTGCGCTTTGTCGCGGAACGTGCCGAGATCGGCGAGCGGCGCGAATCCATCCTGGCCGTGACCATTCCCGAAACACCGGGCAGCTTCCGCAAATTCTGCACTTTGCTGGGCAAACGCAACATCACCGAATTCAATTACCGCTTCGCTGACCCAAAAGCCGCACGCGTATTCGTCGGCATTCAAGTGCGCGACCAGGCCGAGACCGGCGAACTGGTGGAGAAGCTGCAAAGCCACAATCTGCCGACGCTGGACCTTTCCGACAATGAAATGGCCAAGTTGCACCTGCGCCATCTGGTCGGCGGTCACGCGCCCAAGGTCAGCGATGAGATTCTGTTTCGCTTCGAATTCCCCGACCGCCCCGGCGCGCTGATGCAGTTCCTCAACAAGATGAACCACAGCTGGAACATCAGCCTGTTCCACTACCGCAACCACGGCGCGGACTATGGTCGCGTGCTGATTGGCATGCAGGTGCCGCATCACGATAAACAGGCATTCGGCGAATTCCTCGACACGCTGGGTTACCACTATTGGGACGAAAGCGACAACCCGGCTTACCAGTTGTTTCTGGGTTAGCTCACCTGCCGCCCCGCCCGCCATGACGCTTTCCAGCGAAAAAAAATCCATCCGCCAAGGCATCCTTGCCATGCGCGGAGAGATTTCAGCCGACCTGCGCGCAGGCCACAATGCGACAATCACCGCACGACTGCTGAATTTGCCCGAATATCGTGATGCCCGCACCGTGCTCGGCTACATGAATTTCGGCAGCGAATACGCCAGCGAGCAATGGGTGGCGCAGGCGCTGACCGAAGGCAAGCGGATGGTGCTGCCCAAGGTGAACCACCACACCAACCTGCTCGATCTGTACCTGGTGGACGACCCGGAAACCCAGCTGGGAACAGGCCTCTGGGGTATCCGCGAACCGCTCGTGGAACGCTGCGAACGGCTAACGGTAATAAATGAGGTAGAATTCGCGCTGTTGCCCGGCGTGGGGTTCACTCGGGATGGCGCGCGGCTCGGCTATGGCGGCGGTTATTACGACAAGCTGCTGGCCAGCATGACACACCGCCCCGCACTGGTCGCCGCCGCCTATGCGCTGCAAATCATGGCCTGGCTGCCGCAGGAAGCGACCGATGTCAAAGTGGCACAGATCGTCACCGAGGCTGAAACGATAGCGTGTTATGCAACAGGGAATCCGTGAGATTCCACAAGAACAACCCAGCAAGTTTAGAAAGTGAAAAAATGGCTAACCTACCTGATTATGATCCGCAAGAAACCCAAGAGTGGCTGGATGCACTCGAATCGGTACTGAAAAATGAAGGCGCCGAACGCGCCAATTTCCTGCTCGGTCAATTGATAGACAAGGCGCGCAACTCTGGCGCAGGCGTTCCATTTAGCGCCACCACGCCGTATTGCAACACCCTCGCACTGGGCGACGAAGAGCGCTCCAGCGGCAACAAGGAGCTGGAACACCGCATCCGTGCGCTGACGCGCTGGAACGCAATGGCGCTGATTTTGAACGCCAACCGCGACTCGTCCGAACTGGGCGGCCACATCGCCAGCTTCGCCTCTGCCGCGACGCTGTACGACGTAGCGTTCAACCATTTCTTCCACGGCAAGACCGACAACCACGGCGGTGACTTGGTGTATTTCCAGGGCCACTCCTCGCCCGGCGTCTATGCCCGCGCTTTCCTCGAAGGCCGCATCTCCGAAGAGACCATGTACAAGTTCCGTCAGGAAACCGGCGCAGACGGTCTGTCGTCGTACCCGCATCCCTGGCTGATGCCGGATTTCTGGCAGTTCCCCACCGTTTCCATGGGTCTGGGCCCGCTGATGGCGATCTATCAGGCACGCTTCATGCGCTACATGGAACATCGCGGCATGATCAAGACCGAAGGCCGCAAGGTCTGGGCTTACCTGGGCGACGGCGAGACCGACGAGCCGGAATCGCTGGGCGCGATCTCGATGGCGGGCCGCGAGAAGCTGGACAACCTGATCTTCGTCATCAACTGCAACCTGCAACGCCTGGACGGTCCGGTGCGCGGCAACGGCAAGATCATCCAGGAACTGGAAGGCGTGTTCCGTGGCGCCGGCTGGAACGTCATCAAAGTGGTGTGGGGCGGCCGCTGGGACCGTTTGTTCGCCAAGGACAAGAACGGTCTGCTGCAAAAACGCATGCAGGAAGTGGTGGACGGCGAATACCAGACCTACAAGTCCAAGAACGGCGCGTATGTGCGCGAGCACTTCTTCGGCAAATATCCCGAGTTGCTGGAGATGGTCGCCGACATGTCGGACGAGGAGATATGGCATCTGAACCGTGGCGGCCATGACCCGCACAAAGTCTATGCGGCCTACGCGGCAGCCACCAAGCACACCGGTCAACCGACCGTGGTCCTGGCCAAGACCGTCAAGGGTTACGGCATGGGCGAAGCGGGTGAGGCGCAAAACATCACTCACCAGCAGAAAAAAATCGCCAAGCAGGTCTTGCTGGCATTCCGCGACCGCTTCCATCTGCCGCTGACCGACGATGAAGTCATCAGCCTGAAGTTCTATCGCCCGGCGGAAGACAGTCAGGAGATGAAGTATCTCAAGCAACGCGTGGCCGAGATGGGCTCCGTGCCGGCACGGAATCCAAGTAAGGAAGCCTTGCAAATCCCGGCGCTCGACACCTTTGCCTCGCTGCTGCAAGGCACCGAAGACCGCGAGATCTCCACCACCATGGCATTCGTGCGCATGTTGGGCATGCTGGTCAAGGACAAGAATATCGGCAAGCAGGTCGTGCCCATCGTGCCGGACGAGTCCCGCACCTTCGGCATGGAAGGCATGTTCCGCCAATTGGGCATCTTCTCTCAGGTGGGTCAGCTTTACACCCCGCAGGATGCCGACCAGCTGATGTTCTACAAGGAAGACAAAACGGGTCAGATTTTGCAGGAAGGCATCAACGAGGCCGGCGCGATGTCGTCGTGGATCTCGGCGGCCACCGCCTATGCCAACCACGGCAAGGCGATGCTGCCGTTCTACATCTACTATTCGATGTTCGGCTTCCAGCGTATCGGCGACCTGGCTTGGGCGGCAGGCGATCTGCGCGCCCGTGGTTTCCTGGTCGGCGGCACCGCGGGCCGCACCACACTGAACGGCGAAGGTTTGCAACACGAAGACGGCCACAGCCACCTCATGTCGGCGACCATCCCGAACTGCGTCTCCTACGACCCGACCTTCGCCTACGAGCTTGCGGTCATCGTCCATGACGGCATGCGCCGCATGTATGTCGAACAGGAAGACGTGTTCTATTACCTGACCGTGATGAACGAGAACTACGCCCACCCGGCCATGCCGGCAGGCACCGAAGCAGGCATCCTGAAAGGCATGTACCTCTTCCGTGAAGGCAAGCAGGCCGCCAACAAGGTACAGCTGATGGGCAGCGGCACAATCCTGCGCGAAGTGATCGCCGCCGCCGAACTGCTGGAGCAGGATTTCGCCGTCTCTTCCGACATCTGGAGCGTCACCAGCTTCACCGAGCTGCGCCGCGACGGTCTGGATTGCGAACGCTGGAACATGCTGCACCCCGAAGACGCACCGCGCACCAGCCACGTCGAACAGTGCATGGCTGGCCGTAGCGGCCCGGTGATCGCCGCGACCGACTACATGCGTTCGTTCGCCGACCAGATTCGCGGCTTCCTGCCGGGGCATTTCAAGGTATTGGGTACAGACGGTTATGGCCGCTCCGACACGCGCAAGAAACTGCGTCAGTTCTTCGAGGTGGATCGCCACTTCGTCGCCGTTGCCGCTCTGAAGGCACTGGCGGACGAGGGCAAGATCGCCGCTTCCGAAGTGAGCCGCGCGATCAAGCTGTACAACATCAATCCGGATAAAGCCAACCCAACGACGGTTTAAGTTCCGGAATAACAAAGGGTTAAGCAAGGAGATTCACTGTGGCAGAAATCAAACAGGTATTGGTGCCGGACATCGGCGACTACAAGGGTGTGAACGTCATCGAGGTGATGGTCAAAGTCGGCGACACGATCAGCGCCGAAGACACGCTGCTGACGCTGGAAACCGACAAGGCGGCGATGGATGTGCCCTCGCCCTACGCCGGCGTGGTCAAGGAACTGCATGTCGAGATCGGCAACAAGGTCTCCCAGGGTTCGCTGATTCTGGTGATGGAATGCGCCGATGCGGCAGGCAATAGCGCCGCTACAGCGCCCGCGCCCGCAGCGGCCGCTCCTGCTGCCGCACCCGCTCAGGCGGCACCCGCCCCTGCTGTTTCCACACCAGCCCCGGCTGCCGCACAACCAGTTGCCGCCACAGCCGACGCACAGCCCGCATCGGGTGCCGCCCACGCCAGCCCCGCCGTCCGCCGTTTCGCCCGCGAACTGGGCGTCAATCTGGGACAGGTCAAGGGTTCCGGCGAAAAAGGTCGCGTCACCAAGGAAGACGTGCAGAACTTCGTCAAGTCGGCGCTCACCGAGCCGCGCGCCGCTGCTGGCGGCAACGGCGGCTTGCAGGTGCTGGCCAATCCGGTGGTGGATTTTGCCAAGTTCGGCGCGATCGAGACCCAACCGCTGTCGCGCATCCAGAAGCTCTCCGGCGCGAACCTGCACCGCAATTGGGTGACCATCCCGCACGTGACGCAATTCGACGAGGCCGACATCACCGAGATGGAGGCATTCCGCAAACAGCTGGGCGCGGAATACGCCAAGAAGGACATCAAGATCACCCCGCTGGCTTTCCTGCTCAAGGCTGCTGCTGCGGCGTTACAGACTTACCCACGTTTCAACGCTTCGCTGGATGCCAGTGGTGAGAACCTCATCCTCAAGCAGTACATCCACATCGGCGTGGCGGTGGATACGCCCGACGGACTGGTGGTGCCGGTGATCCGCGACGTGGACCAGAAAGGCATCGTGCAACTGGCCCGTGAACTGGGCGAGATTAGCGCTAAGGCGCGTGACAAGAAGATCACCGCCGCCGACATGCAAGGCGGCTGCTTCACCATCTCCAGCCTGGGTGGCATCGGCGGCACGGCGTTCACGCCCATCATCAATGCACCGGAAGTCGCCATCCTCGGCGTGTCGCGCTCCAGCATGAAGCCGGTTTATCAGGACGGCCAGTTCGTGCCGCGCCTGATGCTGCCGCTGTCAGTGTCCTACGACCACCGCGTGATAGACGGCGCAGCGGCAGCACGCTTCACCGCCCATCTGGCCAAAGTGCTGAGCGATCTGCGCCGTCTGGCCTTGTAAGCGTTGAAACCCATCGGCATCCTCGGCGGCACGTTCGACCCTATCCATTACGGTCATCTGCGCCTTGCCGAGGAGATGCTGGAACTGGCAGGCTTGCAGCAGATTCGCTTCTTCCCCGCCGGCAATCCGCCGCATCGTGTATGCCCGCAAGTCTCTGCAGCCGACCGCTCGGCAATGGTGCAACTGGCGATAGCCGACCATGCCGCCTTCGTACTGGACGAGCGTGAAGTACTACGCAATACCAAGAGTTTCACCGTACACACCCTGCGGGAACTGCGCGCTGAACTGGGCGAAGAACAACCGCTATGCCTGCTGATGGGCGGAGATGCTTTTTTGCAACTGCATACCTGGCACGAATGGGAAAGCCTGCTGGGCCTGGCGCATGTCGTGGTAGGTTACCGCCCCGGCTATACGCTGGAAGAACGCATCCATCAGGCACCGGCCAGGTTGCGGGAACACTATCTGGAACGCTTGTGCAGCGTGGACTACCTGTCGCAACACGCCGCCGGGGGCATCGCCGAATTGGCGATTCCCAAGCTGGAGATCTCGGCCACACTGATACGCAGCCGGGTAGCGGAAAAGCGCACTATTCGCTACCTGTTGCCACCATCGGTCGCCAACTACATTTACCAACACAACTTATACGTCCCATGTTAAATCTCGAAGAAAAAACCAAAGCCATCATCTCCGCCCTTGAGGACATCAAGGCGACCGACATCACCGTACTGGACACCAGCAAACACAGCACGCTGTTCGACCGCATGATCATCGCCAGCGCCACCTCCACCCGCCAGACCCGCGCGATTGCCGACAACGTATCGGTCAAACTCAAGGAACTGGGCGAAGAGGTATGTGGTCGTGAAGGTGACGACGATTCCGACTGGGTGCTGGTAGACCTGGGCGATGTGCTGGTGCACGTGATGCAACACGCCGCGCGCGAGTATTACAACCTCGAAGAGCTGTGGAGCAAGGCGCAGGCGATACGCCCGAAATTAGCCAAGACGCCCGGCTGACCATGAGGCTGCTCATCGTAACCGTCGGGCACAAAATGCCCGACTGGATCACGACAGGCTACAACGAATATGCCAAGCGCATGCCGCGCGAAGCGAAGCTGGAGCTGCTGGAGATCAAGCCCGAACCACGCACCACCGGCAAGAACACCCAGCAGATCATGGAGGCGGAAGCCCAGCGCATCCTGACCGCGCTACCGCAGCACTGCCGGCGCATCGCGCTGGACGAGCGCGGCGCACAGCCCACCACCAAACAGCTTGCCGCACAGATGCAGGACTGGATGAGCGAAGGCCGCGATGTCGCATTCATCATCGGTGGTGCGGACGGCCTGCATGACTCGGTCAAGCAAAATGCCCAGCAACTGATGGCGCTGTCCGCCTTTACGCTGCCTCATGCGTTTGTCCGGGTGCTGCTCGCCGAACAGCTGTATCGCGCCTACAGCGTGATGCACAATCATCCGTATCACCGGGAATGATGTGAAGGGGAAAGGGGGAAGGGTATTACCCGTACGCGCCGTTACCCTTGAGCAGCGAAGCTGCGATCCCTTCCCCCTTCTCTCTTCCCAATAAAGGTTACAAATGAGCATGACACAATCCCGCATCTACCTGGCCTCGCAGAGTCCACGCCGCCGCGAACTGCTCAAGCAGATCGGCATCAACTTCGAGTTGCTGCTGTTGCGTTCGGACACACAACGCAACGTAGACGTGGACGAAACGCCCCGTCCCGACGAGCCTGCAATAGCGTATGTGCAACGCCTCTGTCAGGAAAAGGCACAAGCCGGCTTTGAATCGCTGGTCATGCGTCGCCTACCCGCCTTACCGGTACTGGCCGCCGACACCATCGTCACGCTGGACGGCAACATCCTCGGCAAGCCTTGCAATGCAGAACAGGCCGCCGTGATGCTGCGTACCTTGTCGGGCCGTGAGCATCAGGTAATGACTGCGGTTGCAATGGCGATGAAGGAACACATGGAGGTACGCCTGTCTGTCTCCACAGTGCGCTTTACAACGCTGGATGAGGAACGCATCAGGCATTACCTGCAAAGCGGCGAATATTCCGACAAGGCCGGCAGTTACGGTATCCAGGGACTGGCGGGAGCCTTTATCGAGCAGCTTTCCGGCAGCTATTCCGGCGTGATGGGCCTGCCCCTGTTCGAGACCACCGAACTGCTGCGCCACTTCGACATCCCTGCCCCCTAGCCCCAACCCCAACCGACACATCCATCATGAGCGAAGAAATACTGATCAACGTCACGCCCCAGGAGACCCGCGTCGCCGTCATGCAGATGGGCGTGGTGCAGGACTTGTACATCGAGCGCAGCAGCCACCGAGGCATCGCCGGCAATGTCTATCTTGGCCGGGTCAAGCGCGTACTGCCCGGCATGCAGTCGGCATTCATAGACATCGGCCTTGAGCGCTCCGCCTTCCTGCATGTCGGTGACATCTGGGAGAACAGCCGTAACGAAGAGCCTGCCAAACCCATCGAAAAGATTCTCTCGGAAGGTCAGGACCTGCTGGTGCAAGTCATCAAGGAACCCATAGGCAGCAAAGGCGCGCGCCTGACGACGCAACTGAGTTTTGCCGGCAGGCTGCTGGTATTCCTGCCACAGGAAACCCATATCGGCGTATCGCAGCGCATCGAAGGCAGCGAACAACGCGAGGCGTTGCGCAGCGCACTGCAGGAGGCATTGCCCGCCGAACATAAGGGCGGCTACATCATCCGCACCGTAGCCGAGGCCTGTGCTGACAGCGACTTTTCCAACGACATCGCCTATCTGGACAAGCTCTGGCATAACTTGCAAATCGCGGCCAAAACAGCCAGCGCACCTGAAGTTCTCTACCAGGAACTCGACATCAGCCTGCGTGTCCTGCGCGACTTCGTCGGCACCAGCACCACCAGAATATTGGTAGACTCGCGCACCTCCCTGAAGAAGTTGCAGGAATTCGCACAGAGCTATCATGCGGATGCCCTCAGCCTGCTCGAACACTATCCGGGCGTGCGTCCGCTGTTCGACATGCACAACATTGAAGAGGAAATCGAGCGCGCCCTGTCCAAGCGCGTGGACCTCAAGTCCGGCGGCTACCTGATCATAGACCAGACGGAAGCGCTCACTACCATAGACGTCAACACTGGCGGCTTTGTCGGTCTGCGCAATTTCGACGACACCATCTTCAAGACCAATCTGGAAGCGACACGCGTCATCGCCAGGCAACTGCGGCTGCGCAATCTTGGCGGCATCATCATCTGCGACTTTATAGACATGGATAACCCGGAACACCGTGACAACGTACTGGAAGAGTTCAAGAAGGCGTTGGCACGCGACCACACTCGCATCAACGTGCACAACTTCTCGCCGCTCGGACTGGTCGAGATGACGCGCAAGCGGACCCGCGAAAGTTTGGCTCATGTGCTTTGCGAACCTTGCCCGACCTGTCAGGGGCGCGGCGAAGTGAAAACACCGCAGACTGTGTGCTACGAGATACTGCGCGAGATCGTCCGCGAAGCGCGCCAGTTCGAAGCGCGCGAATACCGCATCCTTGCCTCGCAACAGGTAATAGATTTATTTCTGGAAGAGGAGTCGCAGGCATTGGCGGGGCTTTCCGACTTCATCGGCCGCCCAATCTCGCTGTTAGTCGAATCGCAATACAATCAGGAACAATATGATGTCATCCTGATGTAAACTTCGCGCGTTAGACCCGCTGGTCTAGCATTATTAGGCTCGAACGATTCTCCATGAATCGTCACTCAACATAAAAATACAACCAGGGAGTTATTATGATTAAAACCAGAATTATGGTCGCCATTGCGGCAACCTTCCTTTCGTGCAGCGCGTTTGCTACCGACCATGGCCACCACACAGCCGCGCATGAAGAAAATGCCCCAACGCCAGCTGCTGAAGCTGCCGGCCCAGCATGTACCGGATATGGCCCGCAAACGCCTCGCGACATTGACAGCAAGCACGGCACCAACAAGGTAGCATTCACGGCAGCACCTGCCGCCGCCGACCTGCACCTGTGCAACATCCACTTCCACGAAAACGCCGAACACAAGTCCAAGGAATTCTCGATCTTTGCAGGTGAAGGTCACGAAGGCAATGGCAGCGGCTATCAGTGCAACATCAGCAAAACGCTGAGCAAGGCCGAACTGGCATGGCAAGGCGACGGCGTCTGCAAGAGCGAGCACGGCGACCTGAAGCCCGGCGACACCATCGAAGTGCATTATGTCCACACATCCTGTGACGTACCTGGCGGCAAGGGTCTGGGTTCCTGCGTATCACCTTCCTGCGCCAATCCTGAACTGCGCGTAGAAACTCAGGTGTTCACGCTGGTTGCCGAAGGCGGGCTCGATTTCAACCAGATCCAGTCTGCGGCAGCACTGCCGACCAACACCGGCAAACCGGTTGAATTCATCGGTTCGACTACAGGTCCGAAGTATAGCGATCAGAAGTGTTCCGAATACCAGGTCACCTGGAGCGTTCGCCCAAGCTGCGCCAAGCTGAACATCAATTCGGTCGGCCAATGGTGTAAAGGCAACAAGTACGAAGAAGATCACGCTCACGGTGTACGCAAACTGGTAACCGACCCGTCCCTGTTGTCGGAAATCAAGTAACAGACTATCAGCGGTGTGGCAACACACTGCTAAACGACTCAGCCACCCCTGCTTCGGCAATGGGTGGCTGTTTGTTTTGGGAGAACGGCGGAATAGCCCCCTGAGTCGCCAGCCCCTTTATTATGTTCTAACCGAGCAGACTCTCCGGCACGACGTTACTGCCACTGACCGCCACCACTTTGTGGCGCGACTGATCGCCCTGACGCAAAGTTACCTGCCGCACTGGCACGTCGAATAATTCTGCGATGAATTTAAGCAAGGCCTTGTTGGCGCGCCCTTCGATTGGCGGCGCAGCCAGGCGTATCTTCAGCGCATCGCCATGCAACCCCGATACTACGCTGTGCTTCGCACCCGGCTGAACATGCAGCGTCAGTGTTACTACCCCGCCGTCACAGCGATACCAGTCAGCCATCAGATCAGTCGGGCTGCAAACTGCTCAAGTGTGCCGACCGGCAGGATAATGACAAGCTGACAGAGGATGAGTAACAGCATGGAAGATAGATCAATGTTGCCTATCATCGGCACAATGCGGCGCAGCGGGCGCAGAAAGCGATGCGTGACAGCGGACAGCACGGGGGCGAGCGGGGAATGCGAATTGACCCACGACAAGATGGCCTGAACCGCCACTGCCCCCATCAGCAGGTAGACGCTGATCTTGAGCAGCTTGACCGTTGCCAACAGCGCGATACCCAATACAGGCGCACTATTAAATGCATAGCCTTGCACCCATCCGAGACCCGCCAGATAAACCATCTCGACCAGCAAAGCCAGCAACAGACTGGCGGTATCGAAACCCCAAACAGACGGGATATAGCGGCGCGCGCGCAACACGATGAAATTGGTGAATACCATGACGAATTCGCCGACCGGGTTATACAAGGGCGCGCGCAGCCATTGCAGATGAAAACGCAACAGCAAAATCGCAGCAAAAGGCTGCAACCCGACATCCAACAAAAAGAGAATCGCCTCCTGCATCATCCCACCTGACCCAGTTCATCACCCAACTCACGTGAACGCGCCGCAGCGGCATGGGCCGCCTGCACGATGTGCCCCGCCACTTGGTGCTCAGCCATAATTTTCAACGCGCGCTCGGTCGTGCCGTTCTTGGAAGTCACCCGTTCACGCAGCAGGCTGACCTCTTCGCTGCTGGCGGCGGCCAGCAGCGAACCGCCGAGAAACGTCGAGACACTCAACCTGCGCGCCTCGTCCGCCGTGAATCCCATTTCCATCGCTGCCCGTTGCAGCGCCTCGATGAAATAGAACACATAGGCCGGGCCGCTGCCGGAGATGGCGGTCACCGCATCCAGCATCTTCTCGTCCTGCAGCCAGAGCGTGTCTCCCACTGCCGCCAGCACGGCCTGCGCCTGCTCACGCTGCGCCTGACTCACCACCGGCAACGCAT
Organism: Gallionella sp.; assembly: GCA_028687575.1. Lineage (GTDB taxonomy): Bacteria > Pseudomonadota > Gammaproteobacteria > Burkholderiales > Gallionellaceae > Gallionella. The sequence continues at coordinate 98,001 of JAQTZW010000009.1, forward strand.
ACACCCCGGTCATACCACTACGGATCAGTGCCGGCGTATTGGGCATGGCACGTACCACCAGTTCGCTGCCCAGCCAGCGCGCCAGATCGCAAGCGCGGATGCCCGCCGCGATGGACACAATCAGCTGACCGGAAATCAGCGGCCCGAGCGCAGTCGCCACTTCGTGCAGCTGTTGCGGCTTGACAGCCAGCACGACGATGTCGCTACCCGTAACCCCCTCGGCCAGCCCCTCGACGGCACGCACCGCGAACTCGCGCTCCAGACGCGCGCGACCTTCTGCCGCGATCTCCACCACGCTGATCTGGGCAGCCTCATATCCCTTGCCCAGCAGCCCACCGATCAATGCGGATGCCATGTTGCCGCCGCCGATAAAACAAATGTTCATATTTTTCCTCGTTGAATAAGCCCTGTTGCCGAATATCGCCGTGCCCACCCGCACGATGGTCGCGCCTTCCGCGATAGCCGCCTCGAAATCGTGCGACATGCCCATGGACAGCGTGTCCATGGGCATGCCCTGCGCGTTCAGCCGGTCGCGCAATGCCCGCACCGCCGAGAACGCCGCATGCTGCGCCGAAATGTCGTCAGTCGGTGCGGGTATCACCATCAGGCCGCGCAGAACGACATTCGGCAAACGCGCAACTTCTCGCGCCAGCTCAACGACTTCATCAGGCGCAATCCCGCTCTTGCTGGCCTCGTTGCTGATATTGACCTGCAAACATAATTGCAGCGGCGGCAGACGCGTCGGGCGTTGCTGTGACAGGCGCTCCGCTATCTTGAGCCTGTCCACGCCATGCACCCAGGCAAAATTCTCGGCTATGGCGCGCGTCTTGTTGCTCTGTATTGGCCCGATGAAATGCCATTCGATGGGCAAGTCGGCAAGCGCGGCCATTTTGCCCAGCGCCTCTTGCAGATAGCTCTCGGCAAAATGCGTCTGCCCGGACTGGAAAGCCTCGCGCATCGCCCCGACAGAAAAAGTCTTGCTGACCGCCAGCAAAATGACATCTTCAGCCTTTCGACCTGCCAATACTGCCGCTTGTGCGACTGCAGCGCGCACGGCTTGCAAGTTGGAAGCTATTGTTGCCATAATCTGCCCAACGTTTTTCCCATTTACCAATCCCGCAGCGACCCGCCGCCGCACCAAACCCGGAGCATTATAATGGATATCACCGAATTGCTTGCCTTCGGCGTCAAGAACAAGGCTTCTGACCTGCATCTTTCAGCCGGCTTACCACCGATGATTCGTGTGCATGGCGATATGCGCCGCATCAATCTGCCCGCGATGGAGCACAAGGAAGTCCACGCCATGATCTATGACATCATGAACGACGGACAGCGCAAGTTCTACGAAGAGAACAAGGAAGTGGACTTCTCGTTCGAGATCCCCAATTTGGCGCGTTTCCGCGTCAACGCCTTCCTCCAGCAGCGCGGCGCGGCGGCGGTTATGCGTACCATCCCGTCCAAGGTATACAGCCTGGAAGACCTGAAAGCACCGAAAATCTTCACCGACATCTCCAGTTATCCGCGCGGACTGGTGCTGGTCACGGGGCCTACCGGTTCCGGCAAATCCACCACGCTGGCGGCGATGATCAATTACATCAATGAAAAAGAACTCGGTCACATCCTGACCGTAGAAGATCCAATCGAATTCGTACACGAAAGCAAGAAGTCTCTCATTAATCAACGTGAAGTAGGGCGTGACACGCTGGCCTTCAACAATGCCTTGCGCTCAGCCTTGCGCGAGGACCCGGACGTCATCCTGATCGGCGAGATGCGCGACCTTGAGACCATCCGGCTGGCGATGACCGCTGCCGAGACTGGCCACTTGGTATTTGGCACGCTGCACACCAGTTCCGCCGCCAAGACCATAGACCGTATCATTGACGTATTCCCCGCCGACGAAAAGGAGATGGTGCGCGCCATGTTGTCCGAATCTCTGCGCGCCGTTATCTCTCAGGCACTCCTCAAGACCAAGGACGGCGCAGGCCGCATCGCTGCGCACGAGATCATGATTTGCACCCCGGCAATCCGTAACTTGATCCGCGAAGCCAAAGTCCCGCAGATGTATTCCGCGATCCAGACCGGACAGGGAGTAGGCATGCAGACTCTGGACCAATGTCTGGTCAATCTGGTCAAGAGCAACGCCATCAGTTCGGCTGAAGCGCGCAGCAAAGCCATGAACAAGGATCTTTTCCACGCGTGATGCACCTGTGCGCCACTCACAACAACACACCGCAGCCTGAAATCGGAGTACTGAAATGGAACGGGATCAAGCCACCGAGCTGATACACAATTTATTGCGCGGCATGATTAGCAAGAAGGCCTCCGACTTGTTCATCACTGCCGGATTTCCACCGGCCTTCAAGATAGATGGCAAGATGACGCCGGTCTCCAACCAGCCACTGACGCACCAGCACACCCAGGAACTGGCGCGCAGCATCATGAATGATCGCCAGACTGCTGAATTCGAAGCAACGCATGAGTGCAACTTCGCCATCAGCCCGCACAACATCGGACGCTTCCGCGTGAACGTCTTTATGCAGCAACAACATGTCGGCATGGTGATGCGTACCATCACCACCAAAATTCCCTCGCTCGACGAACTCGGCATGCCGTCCACGCTCAAGGACATCGTGATGACCAAGCGCGGACTGGCAATTCTGGTCGGCGCGACCGGTTCGGGAAAATCCACTTCGCTGGCTGCGATGCTGGGCCACCGCAACCAGAACAGCTACGGCCACATCATCACCATCGAGGATCCGGTGGAATATGTGCATGAGCACAATAAGTGCATCATCACTCACCGCGAAGTGGGCGTGGATACCGACAACTGGGAAACCGCGCTGAAGAACACCTTGCGTCAGGCGCCCGATGTGATCCTGATCGGCGAAATCCGTGACCGCGCCACCATGGAGTACGCAATCGCCTTCGCCGAAACCGGCCACCTGTGTCTGGCCACATTGCACGCCAACAGTGCCAATCAGGCGCTGGATCGCATCATTAACTTCTTCCCGGAAGAGCGCCGCGAACAACTGCTGATGGACCTGTCGCTAAATCTGAGAGCACTGATTTCGCAGCGGCTAATCCCCAGAAAAGACGGCACGGGGCGGGCGGCGGCGATAGAGATATTGCTCAATTCGCCGCTGGTTTCCGACCTGATCTTCAAGGGCGACGTGCACGGTATCAAGACGGTCATGGCCGCTTCTCGCGAACTGGGTATGCAGACCTTCGATCAAGCCTTGTTCGACCTATTCGAAAATGGCCTGATCAGCTACGAGGAGGCGTTGCGCAACGCCGATTCGGTCAACGACCTGCGATTGAGAATCAAATTGGAAAGCAAGCTGGCCGTCAACCGCGACATGCTGAGCGGTGCGCGCAACCTGCAGATGACCTGATACTTACCTGGTCGGGCGATTGCTGCCCGACACCATCTTGTATTCCAGCAGGCGGCACTCGATCGCACCGTTGAAAAGCGGTGTACGCCGCGAAGGCGACAAGCGCATCAGTTTAAGGATGGCTTTGTCTGCAGTGAACAGATAAGCCTTCCAGCCACCAAATTTCTTCTTTAGCGCATCGCCCAGCTTGGGGTAAAGCTCCGCCAACTCGTCCAGCTCTCCCATACGCTCGCCGTAGGGCAGGTTTGCCACCAATACGCCTTCGTTCCCCGGCGGCACGGCTTCCAACACGTTCGCCTGCTTGAGCTGCACGCATTCCGCCAGCCCGGCATCTTCCAAATTCCGGCGAGCGGTTTTCAGCGCGTCGCCGTACAAATCGCTGCCGTGGATGTCCAGCGGTTGCGGCGGTAGTTGCGCGGCGATCGCCTGCTCGCGCATCGCCTGCCAATTGGCCGCATCGAAATTCAGCAACTTCTCAAAGGCGAAATGGCGCGCGATGCCAGGCTTGATGTTCAGCGCGGTCTGCGCCGCTTCGATCAGGAAAGTACCGCTACCACACATCGGATCAAGCAGTGTCATACCGGGTTGCCAGCCAGTCAGCTTCAGAATACCCGCCGCCAGATTTTCGCGGATAGGCGCGATATTGGTGTGCTGGCGCACGCCGCGCTTGAACAGCGCATCGCCGGAAGTATCCAGGTACAGCATCAGCTTGTCGTCTTCGATGAACACATGGATGCGCACATCCGGGTTCAGCGTGTCCACGCTGGGGCGCTCGTTGCAATGCTCGCGGAAGCGGTCGCACACCGCGTCCTTGACCAGCAGCGTGATGAATTCCAAACTTTTCAACGGGCAGCGCAACGCAGTGGTGTTTACCCGTATGGTACGCTCCACCGCAAACCAGCGTTGCCAGGGCAACTCAAACACTGCCTTGTAGATGTCCTGCTCGCTGCGGTATCGCGTAGCCTTCACACGCCACAGGATGCGACTGGCGAGCCGGCTTTCCAGATTGGCGCGGTAACACAGCGCCCAATCTCCGGTAAAGCCCACGCCGCCGTCGGTCGTGGTCAGGTTAGTCGCACCGAACGAAGCCAGTTCGTCGGTGAATATTTTTTCCAGTCCACGCGGACAGGGAGCGAAGAAATCAGGCATATCAGAAGGGTTTCAAAACGACGAGGAAAACGACGGCAAACAGCACCAGCACCGGCACTTCGTTGAAGAAGCGGAACCAGACATGACTGCGAACATTCTGCCCGGACGAGAACACCTTCAACAAATGACCGCAGTAAAAGTGATAGGCAATCAACCCGGCAACCAGCGCAACCTTTAGATACAGCCAGCCGCCCTCGAAACCGTAGCCGAACCACAGCCACAGGCCGCTCACCACCGCCAGCGCGCCGATCGGCGTGACAAAACGGTACAGCTTGCCCTCCATCAGCGTCAGTTGCGCCTGCGTCGCGCGGTCTTCAACCATCGCATGATTAACGAACAGCCTGGGCAAATAGAACAGCCCGGCAAACCAGGAAACGACCATAGAAATATGGAAAGCCTTGAGCAACAGCATGTTGGAACGACCCGTCAAATTTGCAATGCGCGGATTATACGGGTTGCGCCCCGCTGCCGCACTCCTGAATCTGCATGACTACTGTGCGAGTCGCCGCCGGAACAGCACCAGCGACAGATAAAATCCGAGCAGCGAATAGCCCAACAAAACTGCCACATGCCACATAACATGCGCTGGTATCGCGCCGTTCAGCAAAGGTCGAGCCAGGTTGATGGCATGGGTCAATGGCAGTGCCGCCGAAACGCCTTGCAGCATGGTGGGCAACTGATCCACCGGAAAGAATACCCCGCACAATAAGGTCATCGGCGTAATGACCAGTGTGAAGTAGTACATAAAGAACTCGTACCCGGGTGCCAACGCCGTGACGATCAGCGCCACCGCCGCGAAACACAGTCCAACCAGCAGCGACAGCGGGATGATCCACAGCGACAGCGGGGTATGCGCCAGCCCCAACAGCCAGATCACCATCAGCACCGCCACGCCCGACAACAGGCTCTTGCTGGCCGCCCAGGCGATCTCGGAGATCACGATATCGTCCAGCGTGACCGGCGTGTTCATGATCGCCTCCCAAGTGCGCTGCTCGTGCATGCGGGCGAATCCCGAATACAGCGCCTCGAAGCTGGCGCTGTTCATGGTGCTGTAACACACCGTCCCGGCGGACAGGAAAGCGAGGTAAGACATCCCGCCGATTTCCGGCAACATCGCCCCCAGACCGAACCCCAGCCCCAGCATATAGATCACCGGATCGGCCAGATGCCCCAGCACCGACGGCCCGGCCATCTTTTTCCAGACCAGATAGTTGCGCTGCCAGATCGGCACGAAGCGGCGGCTGAACTGCGGCCAGGCATAGATGTTCATCTTCATTCGCGCATCTCCCGACCGGTCAGTTTCAGGAACACATCTTCAAGGTTCGCCGGGCGATGCACGTATCTCAGCTCCGGGTGACGCTGTAGTTCGTGTAGCAGCGGATGCGCATCACGCACATAACAGAACACCGACTCCCCACTAAGCTCGAAACGGTCGGCAAATTGCGTTGCCGTTTTCGCCCACTCGGCGGCAGTCTCGCCGAACACTTCGACGACCTCGGGTTCAATGTTGTCGGCGATCAGTTCGCGCGGCGATCCCTGGCTGATGATGCGCCCGTTATCCATCACGGCCAGCCGGTGGCACAGTCGCTCCGCCTCGTCCATGAAATGCGTGGTGAGCACCAACGTCTTGCCGCGAGCAGTCAGTTCGCGCAGCCGCTGCCAGATCAGGTGGCGCGCCTGCGGGTCGAGTCCGGTGGTCGGCTCGTCGAGGAAGATCACATCCGGGTCGTTGACCAGTGCGCGCGCCAGCGTCAGCCGCCGTTTCATGCCGCCGGACAGTGTCGGCACTTTGGCGTCGCGCTTGGCGGTGAGATTGGAAAATTCCAGCAAGTCCGGCAGGCGCGCCTCGATCTGGTCATCGCTCATGCCGAAATAGCGCCCGTACACCAGCAGGTTCTCCGCCACCGTGAAATCCGGGTCGAGATTATCCATCTGTGGCACTACGCCGACCCGCTGGCGCGCCTCGCGTGCCTGTTGCGGAATAGCCTGCCCCAATAACTCAACCCTGCCGCCATCGGGACCTAGCAGGCCCAGTAGCAGGCGTAGCGTGGTGGTCTTGCCCGCACCGTTCGGCCCCAACAGGCCGAAGCATTCGCCGCGCCGGATTTCGAGATCGATGCCGTCCACCACGGCCTGCCCGCCATAGATTTTGCGCAGCCCTGCGGCGCGTATCACGCTACTCACAATCGACACCCGTTGAATTCTTTGATGACAAGCTGTTTGAGTTGCTGCAAGCGTCCGTGGAAGAAATGTCCGGCTTCAGGCAACACCAGTATCGGCAGGTGCTGCGGACGGGCCCACGCAAATGCATCGGCCAGTGAAATCACCTCGTCCTGTTCACCGTGGATTACCAGTGTATTGTGCGGCACCGGTGGCATCTCGAACCGCCCCACCGCCGGAGCGATCAACACCAACTTGTGCGGCTGCGGGTGCAAATGCCGCGCGGTACGCGCCGCAACGTAACCTCCAAAGGAGAAGCCAGACAGGATCAGCGGCAGATGGCCGAACGCATCCTGTGCGTGCTGCACCACCGCCAGCAAGTCCTCCACCTCGCCGTTGCCGCTGTCAAACTCCCCCTCACTCGCCCCCACCCCGCGAAAGTTGAAGCGCAGCACCACGAAACCCAGTTCGGCAAAGGTGCGCGCCAGCGTGGTGACGACCTTGTTCTCCATCGTACCGCCCATGGTCGGCAACGGATGAGCAACCACCACGATGGCCAGCGGTTCGCCATCCGGCTGGTGCAGCGCACCTTCGATTTGCCCCGCCGGGCCGGTCAAAGTGATTTTGCCTTGTGTCGCCATCAGATTTTCAGCCGCTCAACGATGCGGCCATTTTTGAGGTGTTCTTCGATAATCTCGTCGAGGTCGCTCTCGTCCACGTAGGTGTACCAGGTCGCTTCCGGGTAAATGACGATCACCGGGCCTTCGTCACAACGATCCATGCAGCCGGCGGCATTGATGCGGATAGTGTTCTTGCGGTTGGCAATACCAAGTTCCTTGACCTTGTTCTTCACATAATCACGCGCTTGCTGCGCGGCGTGATTGTTACAACAGTCGCTACCATCCTCGCGCTGGTGGGTACAAAAAAACACATGCTTGTCGAAATGGCTCATTGCAGGTCTCCTGTATGTCGTGTGCCGCAATTATACGTGCCGTATGCGCCAGAGATGAAATAGCAGCAGCACGGGAAAGACGATGGTGATGGTCTGCGCCAGTCCGTTGTAGTTCAGCAGGTGTCCGTAGTGCCAGTGGTACACCGACATCGCGGCGGCAGGCGTATTGCTGTCCACAACGAAATTGACGATTAGCAGATAGGCGATAGTGACAGTAGCACCGAAACGAATCAGCTCCTTCCGAGAGGCATATTGCACGCCCCGCAACGACAGCATACCCAGCAACATGCCTAACATCGCCTCGCTGTTGACCCAAAGTAGTAGTGCCCACGACTTGAGCAGGAAGGCCGCAGCAATAAATTTTGCAGATGCCACCAGCACCAGCGCCAGCAACAATCCGGTCAGAATATGTTGTCGTACTCGTAGCACTGTCACTAGCAGTACGCCCGGCATCAGCAGATTCAGCATCACCGCCAGACTCTCCCACCAATCGAATAAATCGTGTGCCGCAGGTACAAAGGGTTGGTGTAAGGCATCGGTGATGAACACGTTGCCCAACATCGGCAGTGAGGGATTGATCTGACCGAACACCCACAACACCAGCAGTGCCAGCCCGAAGTCCATCTCCACGCCATGCCGGAACGCGCGACTGCGCCAACGCAACAGGCGCACGAACATCCACGGCCAAGCCGTGAGTCGCATCGCCAACAGCAGTCCAAGCAACATCCCCGCGCCATTGGTCAGGATGTCCACATTGGAACTGTTGCGCTGCGGCAGATACATCTGCAGGTATTCCATCCCCATGGATAGGGATAGCCCACATGCCATCCCGACCAGCATGCTTACACCCGGGGAAAATCGCGCCCGCAACGCCAGGCCGACTAACAAGCCGAACGGAATATAAGCCAGCAAATTGACGATGGAATCGAATGAGGTGAACGTCAGAGACCATGGGCTGAGCAATACGTCACCGAACTCCAGTCCCTGCTCCCGCCAACCCGAGAACGGAGACAGGCTGACATAGACTATGAACAGCGCGTAGCCCACCGCCAGCAAGGTACGGAGGCGTGCGCGCGTCTCGGTGATAAATAACTCTTCCATAAATGCCCCGCATGACCAACGGGAAGTTTAACCTATCCACATAGTCGGGTCGCACGCATCGGTGCAAATGCACCTATCACCTAGCAATAGGTGGCCGCAGCAAAAGCGTTATTTCTGTGCTTTGACTATACTCATCGCCGTAGCGACCATGCCCCCCATGTCGGATAAATTCCCAGGAAGAATCAAAGTGTTACCTTCCTTAGCCACATTGCCAAAGGCCTCGACATATTTTTCAGCGACCTTGAGATTAACCGCATCCATGCCGCCGGGCGACTGAATGGCCTGCGCGACTTGCTGGATGGCCTGCGCATTGGCAGTTGCGACGGCAATGATAGCCGCAGCCTCGCCCTGTGCAGTGTTAATGGCAGCTTGCTTCTCACCTTCGGAACGTTGAATGAATGCTTCGCGCTCACCAGTGGCGATGTTGATCTGTTCCTGCTTGCGGCCTTCGGAGGCGGCAATCAGCGCGCGCTTTTCACGCTCGGCGGTGATTTGCGCCTGCATCGCGTGCAGGATCTCCTTGGGCGGGGTCAGGTCCTTGATCTCGTAGCGCAGCACCTTGACGCCCCAGCTGGTCGCGGCCTCGTCCAGCGCGGCGACCACCGCGCGATTGATGTCGTCGCGCTCCTCGAAAGTCTTGTCCAGCTCCATCTTGCCGATCACCGAGCGCAAGGTGGTTTGTGCAAGTTGGGTAATTGCCATGATGTAATTGCTGGTGCCGTAGGAAGCCAGACGCGGGTCGGTGACCTGAAAATACAGGATGCCGTCCACCTGCAATTGCGTATTGTCCTTGGTGATACAGACTTGGCTCGGCACATCCAGCGGCACTTCCTTGAGCATATGCTTGTAGGCGATACGATCAATAAACGGGATGACAATGTTGAGTCCGGGCGACAGGGCAGCATGAAAACGCCCCAAACGTTCTACCACCCACGAGTTCTGCTGCGGCACGACCTTGACCGACTTGACGATGAAAATAATCGCCGCAATCAGTATAAACATTCCGATTTGCATGTTACCTCCTTAATGATGTACGGATTTTCGATGAGACAAAATCAGTCTTGCGCCACGCACCGCCTCAATATACAAAGTGCCTACGCGCGGCATGTCGGCAGAACTCGGCTCCGCGTCCCATTCGGCACCGCGATATAGCACCCGTGCCGTACCGTTCTCCCGCCAACCCAGCACCTGCACGGGCTGACCGACATCCAGACTGTTCTCCATCTGCTTGCTTGCGTGCGCACTCTTCCAATTGCGCAGCAGTATCGTCCCAACGATTACCGCCAACGCACTCGTTACCAGCGGCCAGGCATCACTCACGCCCAGCAACGCTGTCAGCCCGCCCACCGCCAACCCGACTGCCACCACCAGCAGATAGAAAGTACCCGATGCAATCTCTAGCGCCAGCAGAAACAGTGCCATCAGAAACCAGTAAACGTAGCTTTCCATCACTTCTCCTGTCAGTCCGATGCGGGCAGATAAAGCGTGTACTGCCCGGAATTCTGATCCTTCACCACCGTCAACAACTTCTGTCGCTGCGCCTCTTCGACGAGATCCTTGAACGAGCGGTAGCCGTAATAAGATTCGGTGAACCCCGGCCTACGTCGCTGCATGGTAGTCTTGACTAGCGAACCCCATATTTTCTCGTCAGAACCGCGCTCGACGACCAGCGCCTCAACAGTTTCCACTATAAATTCCAGTGCTTCCTGATGCCTGTCAGCCTCAGTCTTGGCTGCAGATGGTTTGCTCTTGCTGACCGCCGCCTTCTTGGGGGATGCTTTCTCGGCGCGTTTTTTCTTGGCTTCCTGTTCGCGCACCAGATCGTCATAGAAAATGAATTCATCGCAATTGGCGGTCAACAGATTAGCCGTCGAATCTTTAACACCGATGCCGATAACGTGTTTATTGTTTTCTCGCAACTTGGAAACCAACGGTGAAAAATCGGAATCTCCGCTGATAATGACAAAGGTATCCACATGCGACTTGGTATAACAGAGGTCCAGCGCATCCACGACCATGCGGATGTCAGCCGAATTCTTGCCGCTTTGCCTGACATGCGGTATCTCGATCAGCTCGAATGATGCCTCATGCATGGTCGCCTTGAATTCCTTGTAGCGATCCCAGTCGCAATAGACCTTCTTGACGACGATGCTGCCCTTGAGTAACAAACGTTCCAGAACTTTCTGTATATCGAACGATGGATAACGCGCATCGCGTACCCCAAGCGCCACGTTCTCGAAGTCGCAAAACAATGCCATGTTGGTAATTTCGGGCTGGGCTGCCAATTGATCTTCGCTCCTTTTTATTACCAGTGGATTACAGCTGTCGCTATATCACCTTACCCGGATTCATTAACCCGGCGGGATCCAGCGTCTGTTTGATACTGCGCATCAATTCCAGTTCCAACGGATCCTTGTACTCACAAATTGTTTCGCGCTTTAGCTGTCCCAGTCCGTGCTCGGCACTGATGCTGCCTTTGAGGCGCGCAACCACGTCATAGACAATCCGATTTACCTCCGCTTCATGCTGCTCGATGAAAGCCGGATTTTCTGAAGCGGCCAACATGGAAACGTTGTAATGAATATTGCCGTCGCCCATGTGTCCAAAAGCGACAATGCGTATCCCAGCAAACCTCTCGTGTAGCGCAACACTCGATAGTGTGATGAATTCCGCAACACGACTGACCGGCACCGACACATCATGCTTGACGCTGATACCTTCACGCTTTTGAGCCTCGCTGATGTTCTTACGAAGTTTCCACCACCGTTCCGCCTCCCTGACATCACTTTCTATGGCAAAAGTCTGAACCTCGCCACCAAAACTGAGCAGGGCATTTCGTAACACACTGTCCGGGACATTCTGCTGCACGTCGTCCATCTTGATCAGCAGATACCATGGATATTTTCTACCGAAGGGCTCTTGTGTGTCTTCTATGTGTTGAAAAACCAGATCCAGGCAATTGCGTGAAATAATTTCGAAGCCGCTTAGTGCCTGCCCGCAACTGGAACGCATATAGGCCAACAGCCGTACAGCTGCGGCGGGACTGCCTATCCCCACACAGGCAGTAGCGGTGGCTTGTGGGCGCGGAAAGAGTTTCAGCACCGCCGCCGTGATGATGCCCAGCGTACCCTCAGCGCCAATAAACAGCTGCTTCAAATCATAACCGGTGTTGTCCTTGCGCAGGCTGCGCAATCCATCCCAGATTCGCCCGTCTGGCAGTACCACTTCCAACCCCAACACCAGATCGCGCGCGCTGCCATAACGAAGCACACCGATTCCGCCGGCATTGGTGGACAGATTGCCACCGATCTCGCAGTGCGGCGCGATTGCCGTCAGTCCGAGCGGGAACAAACGATTGGCCTGCTCGGCCACCTGGTACAGGCTCGCCAGTTTGCAGCCCGCTTCGACCGTCATGGTGTAGTTGATGGTATCTATCGCACGTATGCGATCCATGCGCGACAGATTCAGTACGAGTTGCCTGCTCTGCGGCAGCGGCACGCTCGCGCCGCACAGACTGGTATTACCGCCCTGCGGCACGATGGCAACCTGATGTGCGGCACAAACCTTGACGACTGCAGCGACTTGTTGCGTACTAGCCGGCAGTGCCACCGCCAGTGCCTTGCCTGAAAACCGCCCACGCCAATCCGTGTAATGCGGCATCGCCGCCTCACCCGTCAGCAGGTTTTCGCCGCCGACGATAGCTGTCAAAACTTGCAGGAAATCAGATTCCATGTCTCGAAGCCGGGGGCTTCAGGGTCCATATCTGGAACAATGAAATCAATATCTGAAGTGCCATAGACATCCCCAGGATACCGCCTGCGACGATGACAACAATCGCGTAGTGGGAATCCCACTTGGTCAAGAACCAGGATGCAACGTCAACGAACACCGCCAGCATCGGCGATACGACCAGGAATCGTTTGAACCAGATATTGACCTCACTCTGGATAAAGATCGAACCCAGCATGAACAGTAACAGGCTGATACCGAACAAATGGATATGCGACACCTTAAGCAGGCTAGCCATGGACATCCCGGTATCCACTTCGGCCACCTTGTGTATCCCTTCATAAGTGCTGAAATCAGGCAGATTCATCCCGGAACTGGCAACGTGGCAATTCAAACAGGTCTTTTGCAGAATGGGTTTTATCTCTTTTTCGAAGTGGTCTTCACCGGCGCCATCTTTCAGCCAGGCGACCAGCAGATTGCGATCCCCTTCTTCGATATAACCCGCCATAGGCCCGCGTATTGCTGCCTCCAAACGAGTCCCGCTACGATTGCCGTAATAGCTGTCCGCCACATCGCTGATCGAAAGTCCGGGCTTGCCGTCATTCATCTCATGCGTCACGTACAAATAAGCGGTCGCCATCAAATAACCCAATCCCACTAACAGCAGGAAACAGGTATACAGCAACTTCTCGCTTATCGTCCTGTCATAAAAACGTTCTGGAACGACATTGCCACCTTCGAGATGCATTTTGTTACTCCAATTCAATTAAGTGGAGCACTCTAAAACTCTAGCGGGTCAATGTCCAGTGAGCTGCGAATTTTTTGTATCGGCAACGTGTCAAGATGCGGCTGCCAGCAATAGAGAAATTGTTGCAGTAACTTGCGACTTTCTGCCTGTATCAGCAATTGTGCGCGGATATGGTTTGCTCGCCGCGCCAGCGATGCCGGCACAACCCCCAGCACTTCGACCGGCATATTTAGGGCGACGGCTGCGGCACGCGCTTTATTCAGATACGCGTACACCTCTGACTCGTCCTTACCCTCTGCCCGCAGCATGGCTTGGAAATAGAAAGGTGGGAAGCCGGCCTTACGCCTTTCGGCTAGTTGCATTCCCGCCCATTCATCGAAATCGTGATTCATCAGACAACGAAACAATGGGTGATCAGGGAACGCCGTCTGTATCAACACCTGCCCCGGTTTTTCCGCACGCCCGGCACGACCGGCCACCTGCATCAACTGGGCGAACAGTCTTTCGGCAGCGCGAAAATCCGCGCTGTACAGAGCGGAATCCGGATTCAGAATCCCGACCAGCGTCACATCAGGGAAATCATGCCCCTTGGCCAACATTTGCGTCCCAACCAGAATATCAACCTCGTTAGCCTGTATCTGCTCTCGCATGGCTTGCCAGCTACGTTTATTGCGCGTGCTATCGCTGTCCACGCGCAAGATACGCGCCTCGGGAAACCGCACCTGTAGCGCGTGCTCTATCCGTTGCGTGCCGCTGCCAACCGGATGCAGCGCGCCTTGCCCGCAATCGGGACAAATGGACGGCAGCCTCACCTGAAAGCCACAATGATGGCAGCGCAGGCGACGCTCCTGCAGATGCAACACCATCTTGCCGGCGCAATGCCGACAATTGGAAAGCCAGCCACACTCCCCACACATCAACACCGGCGCATAGCCGCGGCGATTGATAAACAACAAGCTTTGCTCCCCACGCTCGACACGCAACCCCACTTCGCGCAACAAATTTTCGCTGATACCTTCAAACAAAACTGAATGATTGGTATTGATGCAACTGATTGCCGGAAGATTCGCTCCAGCTTGTGCGCGTTCTCTCAAACGAAGCAGCCGGTAGCGGCCGAGTTGGGCATTATAGAAACTCTCAAGCGATGGAGTGGCCGAGCCAAGCACTACGGACACGCCGCTTTGACGGGCGCGAAAGATTGCCACATCCCGCGCCGAATAGCGCAGTCCATCCTGCTGTTTGAAAGAGGCGTCATGCTCCTCGTCCACCAGCAGCAAAGACAATTTCGGCAATTCCGCAAAAACCGCCAAGCGTGTCCCCAACACGATACTTGCCGCGCCGCTCTTGGCCTCTAGCCAGTTATCCAGCCGCTGATTGTCCGACAGCCCACTGTGCAGACTCACCAATGCGGTATCCGGAAAACGGCTGCGGAAATAGCCCTCCAGTTGCGGAGTCAGATTGATCTCCGGCACCAGCAGCAACACCTGTCCGCCACGCTGCAACATGTTGTGCATCAGATGCACATACACCTCAGTCTTGCCACTGCCAGTTATACCGTGCAGCAGAAAGCACGCATATCCGGTTGCCCGGGAAACCGTAGCCACGACTTGCTGCTGATCTATGGTTAAGTTGTGCGCGTTGACCAGCAGGTGCGGGCGGGCCACATTCGCAGCGTGTTGGTGCAGCTCACCTTCAAAACGCTCTATCCATCCCTGTTGCTGCAGCCATTTGATTTGAGTAACTGCGGTGGGGGCCACTGACTTGAGCTGCTCATAGGTGCACGACCCTGCCGCCAGTCGTCCTAACACAGCTCGTGCCACTGATTTTCGCTTCAACAATACGCTGCCACCTGATAACTTACCTGCCTCGGTGATCCGGCAATGCGACACCGTCCTGCGTTTGAACGCATCCGCAGAGCGCAAGCGCGTAGGCATGGCAGTAAAGGCAACCTGACCGATGGGACAGTGGTAATAATCGCTACAGAATCGAACCAAGGAAAGAAAAGTCGGAGAAAAAGGCTCAATTCCATCCAACACCTGCTCAACGGCTTTTATTTTCGATGCCGGCAAATCAGTTTCGTCAGAGATGCCCATCACCACCCCGATCATCGTCCTTTTGCCAAAAGGCACCACCACTCGCTGCCCGACTGCCACTGACTGTAGCGTCGAATAATCGAACAGTGTGGCTAAGGGAACATCAAGTGCAACTCGAATGATGGGCATAAAGCAAAAGGGACATGCGTAATGGGTGGGCATTATCGCAGACGCGCCCGTTACTATCCGGAAAGTTTTCACTGCTGCAAAGCAAAAAGCCCCACCGTTTCCGGAGGGGCTTTTTATTTGTAAGGCGTCTGACGATGACCTACTTTCGCATGGGTAATCCACACTATCATTGGCGCGGAGTCGTTTCACTGTCCTGTTCGGGATGGGAAG
>JAQTZW010000022.1 GCA_028687575.1 Gallionella sp.
TTTTGAGGTCAATATGTTCGATAAAACCCCAATAAATCAAATGGTTGCAAATGCGATACAGAATCTTGACGAACCGGACATCAGTAAACAATTGAATCTATTCGATTTTTAACCGGACAGTAGTGTCCGTGGATATTTCCAGGGACGGTCAGACCATCGCTTCTGGCAGCAAAGACCATGCCATCCGCTTGTGGTCGGCTAACACCGGACAGTTGTTGCACGAGATGAAGCAATCGGGGTTCGTGCGCGCGGTTGCCTTTTCTCCTGATGGACGAAGTTTGTTGTCGAGTTCTAATGGTGATCCTCTGACGCTATGGGAGGTTGCTTCAGGAAAACCTTTACGCCAGGCCAGCAATCTGGTGGCTGAGGCCGATGGGGCCGAACCGCTTGATTCGACCTTGCGGGGCGGAGGGGCTGCGGCCTTTTCCACTGACGGGCGTGCCGTCGTCGCGGTGACCGGAACCCTCATGACAGTCTGGGATATATCCCGACCTCCCCGATTGCAACGGCTGGGAGATGGCGAGACCGAAACGGTCACGTTCTCCCCGGATGGCAAGATGCTGGCTGGCGGAGGCGAGGATGGCCTGATCCGGCTATGGGATGTGGCGCAAAGACGGGAGCGCGCCACGCTGGCTGGGCATGCCAGGGATGTCTCAGCCTTGATGTTCTCGCCCGATAGCCGGACGCTGGCTTCCGGAAGTTGGGATGAAACCGCCAGATTGTGGGATGTGGCAGGCGGCAAGTTGCTGCACACCCTGACCGGACACGGCAGTTATATCGAATCGCTGGGGTATCTTGGCGATAATCTGTTTACTGTAGATATCGCTGGCGGTCTGAAATTCTGGAATACCGCAGACGGCAAGCTGGTGGGAACGGAGTCATCGCCGGCATTCAAGTTTGCGATGGCAGCCCGGTCCCGGCAAGTCGCCAGCGCCCAGATAGTCAAGGCGGACGGGCAACCCAGACTGGAACTGAAAGTCATGAATCCCCAAGGCAAGCAGACCTATCTGCTGGGGCCGCCGGTCAGCATGTCATTCTTCCCCAATCAGATATTGTTCAGCCCGGATGGCAGGATGCTGCTGGGCGTGTTCACCTCCAGCGAAAATGAGCGGCTGACCTACACCGCGTGGATTTGGGATGCCTATAACGGCAAGCTGCTGCATCAGCTGACGTTTCCCAACGAATCGTTCAACCGGGAAAGCTTTCCCGCCGATCAGATCGTCGGCATCGCCTTCTCAGCGGACGGCAGCAGACTGGTTGCTTCTGGCCTGTTTTCCTCCGCCGTTAAAGTGTGGGATACGGGCAATTGGCAGAACATCCTGACCATCCCGCAGGCGGGAGTGAATTCGGTCGCCATTTCGCCCGATGGGAAAACGCTTGGTCTGGGCGGCGAGGGCGTCACGCTGGTCGAGATCGGCGGTGATGCCGAATTGCGCAGCATAGGCGGGTACGGGAGTGTCGTGAATATGGCCGGGTTCTCTCCCGACAAACGCCTGCTGGCGTTCGGGTCCGGCAAGCAGTGCAGCCTGTGGGATATGGCCGACGGCTTGCAAATCCGGCGGATGGGCGATGCGAACGGGTTTCGATTGGCGGAAGGCTACGGGAAACTGGCCTTTGCCCCTGCCAGTCAGCAACTGCTGGTCGCAGACTGGTTGAAAGGGGTGGCGTTGTGGGATGTCGCAACCGGCAAGGAATTGTCCTTGGCTGAGATAGGCGAGGGCTATCTGAAGTCCGCAGCGGTAACAGACGATTTCAGCAGGGTGGCCGCTGTCATCCACAAGGATGCAGGAGAATACATCCTGATATGGGATGTGCGGTCCGGGTTGAAGTCCCGGGACATGGCTTCTCCAGCATCGTTCGGCAATATCCAGTTCTCGCCGGATGGCCGAATGATCGCCGTGCCGGGCAATGAAGCGATTCAGTTGCTGGATGCGGCTTCCGGTAACACCATGGGTTCGCTGGACGTGGCCCAGGCGGTCTCGCTGGCCTTCTCGCCAGACGGCAGGCTGCTGGCGGCAGGCAAGGCGGACGATTCCATCAAGTTGCTCGATGTCGCCAGCGGCAAGAAGCTGTTTACGCTGGGCGTGGCGCAAAAGCTTGCCGCAATTGACAACAGCCGCAAGCCCGGCGGGATACAGCGATATTTCCCCGGCCACGAACAGGCGGTCAATGTCGTGGCGTTCTCGCCGGACGGCAGGCTGCTCGCTTCGGGCAGCGAGGACAACACCGTGCGGATATGGGACATGGAGAGCCGAAGCGAGAAATTCGTCCTTGCCGGTCATGGTGGCGGCATCACCACGCTGGCCTTTTCCGGGGATGGCAGCCTGCTGGTTTCCACCAGCCGGGATGGCACCACCCGATTGTGGAATCCGCTCTCCGGCCAGCTCCTCGCCGCACTGGTGTCTTTTGCCGACGGTTCCTGGGTGGTCAGCGACCCGCAAGGTCGCTTCGACACGGCGGATCTGGAAGCGATCAAGGGGCTGCACTGGGTGATGCCGGACGACCCGCTGACACCGGTTCCGCTGGAAGCGTTCATGAAGGACTACTACGAACCGCGCTTGCTGGCGCGTATCCTCAACGGCGAAAAATTCAAGCCGGTGCGCGCGCTGACGGATATCAAGCGCATCCAGCCCGAGGTCAGGATCGCCGGCATCACTGCCGACAGCAAGGACCCAGAACGGGCCATCGTCGAGGTCGAGGTCGCCGGTGCGCAGAAGGATTATCTGAAGAACGGACTAGCGTTCCCGGTCTCCACCGCCGCGCACGACCTCAGGCTGTTTCGTGACGGACAACTGGTGGGATATGCGGATGGAGAACTTGCAAGACGGGACGGACGACCTTACCGCCAGTCCTTCAACGTGCATCTGCCCAGCGCGCAACGCGGCAAGGACATCAGCTTTTCCGCCTACGCCTTCAACGACGACCGGGTAAAGAGCGTGACAGTCCGCCAGGCTTATCAGGTGCCATCCGTCGTAGAGGCGAAGAAGGGCAATGCCTACCTCATCAACATCGGAGTCAACCGCACCGACAACCCCGTCTGGAACCTGCGTTTTGCCGCCAACGATGCCAGGCAGATGCGCTCAACCTTGAGCGACCGGTTCGCTAGGACCGGGGACTACCGGGAGGTCGTTGCCATCAGCCTGATCTCCGACGATACCGAATTCCATGCCGACAAGGAGTTGTTGCATGCCGTGTTGGACAGGCTGGCAGGGAAGCCCACTGATTCAAGTCTGGAGCGACTGGCGGGTGCCGAACGTCTGCAAGCGGCGACCCCGGACGATCTCGTCCTGATAAGTTTCTCCGGTCACGGCTATGCCGACGGCGATGGCAACTTCTACCTGTTTACCCAGAATACCGGTCAGGGTCATGGCAAGGAAGTCACTCCGGAACTGTTGCGTCACAGCATTTCCAGCGAAGAACTCGCGCAGTGGCTCAAAGATGTGGATGCCGGTGACATGACGCTGATCGTGGATGCCTGCCAGTCGGCTGCCAGCGTTCAGGGCAAGGAATTCAAACCCGGCCCGATGGGCAGCCGGGGATTGGGCCAGCTCTCCTTCGACAAGGGCATGCGCATCCTAGCGGCCAGCCAGGCCGACGAATACGCGCTTGAAGACAACCGCCTGCAACAAGGGCTGCTGAGCTTTGCGCTGGTCACCGACGGCATCGAAAGCTTTGCGGCGGACAACGCCCCTGAAGACCACAAAATCATGCTGGACGAATGGTTGCACTACGGCGTCAGACGTGTGCCGGCGCTGGCCGAAGAGGTGAGAACTGGCAAGGTGCGGGTGGCCGGCCGGCGTGGCGCGAGGGCGGCTGTGCGCGTGATTATTACCGGCCAGGAGAAACCCCGCCCGGCCCAGCAGCCGGCATTGTTCGACTTCGCCAAGAAACGCCGGCAGGTCGAGGTGGCTGAACCATGAATGCACAAGCCTTGGGGAGTCGCTGATTTTTTCGAATTTGTCGCTCCCGAGAAGGCTGCAACCCATTCAAATCAACTGGCTGGGTACCAGCCTGCGCCAGTATGACGAATAAATCAGCATTTCCGTAGGTCGAGTCCCGAGACCAGCCTGTGGTGTTTTGGTGTTCGGATTTTTTTGATGTTTCTCATCATCCTGACGTAAACGCCGATGGTGACATCTAACTCATGGGGTTGAGGGGCAGTTGGTTATTAATAATCTCAGGCAGTAGCTATGTTGTACTCAAGTAGCAACCCGATGCGCGCAGATGACACGAAGTCCCCGGCTGAAGCGAAATCCATCGACCACTCAACTATTGGGTGCCGTTCATTTGCATGTGAAAATGATTGTGAGTGATTATGTTTCTTGGGCAACTTGTCGTGCGTGTAAACCAACAATTTATTTAAGGATCGAATTATGAAGTGTGCCAAGTTTGTATCTGATTGTGGTGATGTGTTATCCAAGCAGAGGCTGTTACTGGTATTGGCGAAATGTTTGCTGGTTGTGGGAGTGTACAGCGGACAGGCCAGAGCAGAAGCTACGGTCGCTCAGGAAGAGATGGATTACAGCTATGCACCACTGTTTTCTGCCCAGGTGGCCAAACGCTTCGAGCCCAAGGTATGCAGTTTGATTGAAGGGAACATGCTCTACTGGGTAGGTGAGTCGGTCACTTTTAACTGTGGCGTGCGCACCATCTCGTTTAATGCCTTAGCGGGAAAAGGAAAGAAAAAACCGCCAGAGGGAGAGGAAGGCGTTGCGGAACGGGTGAGGATTAGGCTTGCGGATGCAACGTTTACTGCCGAGACAATTTTGAGAGGCTTGCCAAATGGTTTTATAGATTACGCTTGGTCTGCGGATTTGAACGGCGATGGCAAGGAGGACTACATTATTGAGCTGGGCTCGCATGGCAACGGTCTTGCTGCGGAAACTTGCTCATACCTGTTCCTGCTGTCGGATGCCAAAGGTTACCGCTATACAGAAGTGTCCGAAGCGATGCAGACGCAGCCGTCTCCCATCCTACTTCAGTTTGGCGGGAATCCCACTCCAGTCATGCTGCTGCAACGCATGGCGAAGAGTTCAAATGGTTCGGACAAACTTCGTGGGCAGGATGGCAAGTCCCATGTATTCTTCAAGTTTGACTTGTTGCAGTTCGACCCCGCTACGCCCAGAGGGGTGAAAGTCAGCAATCAACTGGATAGCCGCTTCCCGTTCTGGACGCAGTTCACCGAAAAGCCTTCCCATGCCGCAACGAACTTGCTCAGTGAGTCGGTCAAGCGCGCCGAATGGCGAGATCCAATGAAGAATATGGACTCGGTTGAAATGAAGGTAAAGGCTGCGGGCCGGTAGCACTTTTTGAAGATTCCGCCAGCAACAAAGCCTGGTCAATTTTCAACACGCGCCAACATCAGGGAGACAAGGCCGTGCAGGAATGGATCAAGGGCAATCAGCCAAAATCAACTAACGTTACAACGTAAAGAAAGAGAGCTGACAGTCCTCAGTTCTATGATTCCAACGCGCGTCAGCGCCACAGCCGGCGGCAAATCTAGACCGGCCAAGCAGCCGGCGCTGTTCGTCTTCGAAAAAAAACGGCGGCAAGTCGGGGTGGCATGGCAGCAGTAAGGCGGTAGTATTCGCTCTTGTGTCTGCAAGGGATTCGGAGCAATGACGATGGGAAGGGAGAGCAGGAGATCATGTTGGGGAAAATGAAACGTTCAATGCTGTTGCTGATCAGTACGTTTCTGGTCATGTGTCTTTTTGCGGCAGGTCCGGCAGTGGCCGGGGTGAGTCGCGTGAAGGTTGCTGAAGCAAATCAACAAGCAATACAGCAGGAAGTGCAGCAATTGGGGGGGCTGTATTCAAGACTAAGTGCTATCAAGGCACAAAAAGGGAATGGCAAGGTCTATGCACTTCTGATAGGCAACAATCACTACGCAAACCTTGCGCCAAGTCTCGAGATGCGGGGTCCCCACAACGATGTGGAGCTGATAAAAGCAGCGCTGCTGGCGCGAGGGGTGCAGGAGCAGGACATTACCCAGCTGAAAGACGCCACCTATCAGCTGACCGTGCAGAGTCTCGACGCACTGCTGGATAAGGTCGGAAGCGGTGATGAAGTGCTGTTCGAATTTTCCGGGCATGCAGCTCAACAGCCTAGCAGGTTTCGTCGTACTGGTTTGGAAACGGTACTCTTACCAAGCGATGTAGGACATTGGAATGATGAGCATCAAGAGATCGAGAATACTCTTCCAAGTAATTTGTTGGCAGCCTACTTCACGGCCATCAGGAATCGCGGGGCATCTCTTACCCTGCTGCTTGATATTTGTCATGGCGGAGGGCTGGGTCTCTCGGCACCAGTTAGAGAATCTACATGGAAGATGCAGGTGGGAAAAGGCACGGAAGTAATCAATGGGGTTTTCCTGTCTACAAGAGCGGGGGCGATGGCCGCTTATATTGCTTCTGGTGAGGATGAGACTACCCCCGAGCAAAGACTTCCTGTAGGGAAACCAGATAGAAAAACCTATAGCGTATTTACTTATTATTTTGCCCAAGCCCTAATGGCAGAAGGGAAGGTCAGCAATAGGGCCATCGCGTTGAGTATTGCTGCGCAATACGAGGGGCCTAATAGCGTGGTGGGTGGCATGGTCCATCCGCTCTTTGAGATGACCGACCCGGATGGGCAATTCCTTGGGCTGGAGAAGAAGACTGCCGGAGATGCGGGGATGAAAGTCTCGTCCTTCAGTGAGACCAGTCCGCCGGACGGGGCGGCAGGAGAGACCCGTGGTGCCGGGAGGTCGGGCCAATATGCCGAGATCAGCGGTTCTATAACGAGGCGGGATGGCTTGTTCCAGTTCAGCGTCAACGGCATCCCGACTTCCGTCAGGGGTGATGGGACCTATCGTGTCAAACTGCCGGTGACCATGGGAAAGAACGACGTCAATCTGATGGCCATTTACGAGAATCCGTTCAAGGTGGTGAGCAACACGGTTTCCGTGGAATTCAAACCTGAAGGGGTGGGCAGGGCGGGCAACTCGTATGCGCTCATCATTGCCAATCAGGATTACACCGATACATCCTGGCCCAAACTTGAGACACCGCTGTGGGATGCGAAGGAACTTGCTCAACTCTTGAGCGAGAAGTACGGCTTCAAGACCAGCATGCAGATGCCGGATGGCAAGGCGGTTTCCCTGCTGCTGAACAATGCCTCCAAGACGGCCATCCTGGAAACCCTGCACAAGTTGAGGGCGGGTGTCGGGGTGAACGATCAACTGCTCATCTTCTACGCCGGACATGGGGCGGTGGAAGGGAAGTTCGGCTTCTGGGTGCCGGTGGATGCCAACGCGGGTGATTACACTTGGGTTTCCTCCAATGACATCACCATGCAGTTGGGGCAGATGCAGGCCAAGCACATCCTGATTGTCTCGGACAGTTGTTATTCGGGCACTTTGCTGCGGGACAAGAATCAGGCGGAGAGTTTGCGCGGGAAGACGATAGAGCAGCTTGATTCGAGGCTATCCCGCGAATTGCTGTCCAGTGGTGGCAACGAGCCGGTCGCGGACAAGGGCGGGAAGGGCCACTCTGTCTTTGCCCGCGCTTTCCTTGAGGCGCTGCGCGGCCGGAAATCCACGCAATTCACCGTGAGTGATGTGTATGCCGAGATTCGCGAGATGACTTCCGGCAATGCGCAGCAAATCCCCCAGTACTCCATCATCCGCGATTCCGGCCATGATGGCGGGGCGTTCGTCTTTACGGCTAGGGACTGAATGCACGTTCGGATTATTGGGCGGCAAGAGCGCGGAAACTGAGGCCATTTGCCCAGAGTGAGTTGTTCAAGGAAACAAGTCAGGGGGAGAGAATGAAGATGATTTTTCGATGGTTCTTTTGGGCGGTACTGGTCGGCATCAATGTGGCCCATGCTGCCGATTCCATTACCTTGAGCTACCAACCGCTTGCCGACGGCGGGTCGGTGATGAACTCGTACTCTAGCGAATTCTTGTGGCGACAAAGCCAGAAGGCGCAGGATGGCAAGATCGCGTTTGGGGATGGCGGTTTCAGCCAGTCGGCTATCAAACACTTCGTCCAGCGATCGAGATCGGGCACTGGCCGGACATTCGATGTGTTCTATGCGCACGACACCACGGTAGCCGGAGCACTCGAACATCAGCAGGAGAAGAAAAGCGATTTGCACGGCAATAAATACACGCTGGTCATCGAGAACGGCAGTGTGTCGGTGCACAAAGAGCAGGGCCAGCTTTCGGACAAAGAGCAGCAACAGTTGACGCAAAACTTTCATGACGGTCGTATTGGCATGGATTTATTCGGCACATTCACATCCGGTCGGACATTCGTTGTCGGGCAAAGCGTGGCTTTGAGCAAGGATGTGCTCGATATGCTGGGGGCTAAAGCCGGGACGCTGGAGTATGTCGGTCAATACGAGCGCTGGCATCGCCCGGTCGCTGAATTCCAATTGCAGCTCAGCAACGAAATGAGGCTGAAGAACAACCTGACCGCCAGCGGGACGCTGATCGTGGATGTGAATACCGGACGGCCACTGTTGCTGACCGCTCTGGGAGAATTTGGCCGGAGTGAGTTCACCGAGTTCAATGCTACCTGGGTGCGCGAGCAGGGCATCGCCAGATGGCATAGCAGCTGGAATTACTCGGGCATGCTGCTAAATGGGCTGGATATCGAAGTCAAGGCCAAAACGGCACCGGCAGGAAAGGTCGTGGGAATGGCAATTTCGCCGGATGGCAACGCTTTGGCCATGACCAGTCAGCTGCCGGAATCGGATAACCAAACGGTCACCCTATACGATGTGTCCAGCCAGACACAGGTATTTACCACGGCGGCCATGGGAGAGCACATCGCATTTTCCAGCACGGGCGGGAAACCCTATTTCGCCCACATGGGCAAGCAGGGGTTGTTGCTCGGCGGTTTTCTGAGCGGCTCGCAAGTCCAGCCATTCGGCAAGGTCATGCTGAATGGTGCGGGTATCAACTTGAGTGCGCAATCCATGGTGCTGGTGAAGGGGTATCCGGTGGTCGCCACTTCGGATAACAAGCTGCAAGTGCTGAATATCGGCTGGGGAAAGCTGGTCGGGGAGTGGCCGCTGCCATCGCGCGTAGTGCAACTGGCGACAGATGCGAGCGAGACACGCATCGCCACGCTGGATGAGGCGGGCGTGATACGGATCTATCAACCGGAAATAGACCGCAGTGCTTGCAATAAAACATCCACAGGATGGTGCGAAGGTGCCAAGCTGGCAGACATGGTGTTATTGGCGGAATCTGGCGCAAAGTATCCCGGCATGCGTTCTTTGCAACTGCATCCGGATAAGTTGCAGGTTGCCGGCACCGTTGAGGCCGGCATCGTGGTGCTGGATGTGGCATCCGGGGCGGAAACCAGGATCGCCCAGGCCGGCAGCAGTGTGCGCTTCGATGCCAAAGGGGAACGATTGTTTACCGAGCGCGGCATATGGCGCATCTCCGGTCAGAACCTCAAAAAATTCGATGTCCCGGCAAACTATCACAGCGACATTCTTGCCGTCGCGCCGGACGGCGGCATGCTGTACCGGAGCGCCCGCAGCGGCTATGGCGTCGAGATGGTGGATGCGGAACAGGGCAGCGTCATTGCAATGATCAGGGCGAACTCGCCGCCGGTTCTGGGGGCGATCATGGCGGGTGAAAACATGTATTCCTTGTCTTCCAGACAAAGGGTCAACTGGGATTTCCGCAATCTCAATGTCGAGGCGAAACCGCTGTCCGCGCCTGTCAGCCGCCTGGGCGTGTCGGCTGGCAAAAGCCGGGTATTTGCATTCCATGACATGAATTCCCATGCGGTTTCGGTCGTCAATGGGGCGCAGGTATTCAGCATTCCCTTCCGGAACACACTCGGCGACCCCTTCCAGCTCAGCGACGATGGTGCGAAGCTGGCGATCAGCCTGCCGGATGGTTCGGTCGAAATATGGGATGTCGCCAGACAGGCGCTGTCACTGACGGCTCAGATCGCTGGCTATAGCGGGGCGATGCGCGCCATGCTGTTCCACCCGGAAAAGGATTATCTGTATTTCTTAAGTGGCAGCGGCGAGTTGGGCCTATTCGATCTGACCGGCAAACAGCGACTTGCCACTACTGCGCTAAAGCTCCACGGCACTCCGCTGCTGGCACTCTCTCCGGATGCCTCCCTGCTGGCGGTCAGCAGCGTGGCGGACGAAACCGGAGTCTGGAATCAGGCGATCCCGCTGGTGCGGATGTTCGATGGCAACACATTGGCCGCCGTCCGCGACATGCATCCCCAGTGGGGGAATATCACCGCGATGCGTTTTACGCACGACGGGAAACAGCTGCTCGGTGGCGATGATACGGGCAGGATAGATCAATGGGACGTTGCCAGCGGCATCAATGTCATCCATATGATGGCGCACAGCGATGCCATTACCGGACTGTATCTTTCCGACGATGGCAGCCAGTATGCGACGGCTTCCGAGGATGGATTGGTCAAGCTGTGGAAGACCCGGGAAAGTTCCGAGCGCTTCGCCAGTAACGATAGCGCTTACCTGCTGTTGCACACCCTGAATCTTGACCTGAGCAGCAAGGCGATCGCGACGCTGGCCTATGTGGGCGACTCGGATTATGTGATCACCGTGCCGGATGGCTACTACACGGCTAGTCTGGGGGCGTTGCAGAAAACGGGATTTGTGCAGAATGGCAAAGTTTTTGACTTCGAGCAGTTCGATCTGTGGATGAACCGGCCAGATGTCATTCTGCAGCGACTGGGCTTTGCCGACCAAGAAAGTGTGGCGCTTTTCCACGCCGCTTTTCTGGCGCGTCTGAAGCGTCTGGGGATCAAGGATGCCATTCCCGACATGGCCAGCCTGAAGCCCCCCCAACTCGAAGTGCAGGGGAATGCGGGTGCTGTGACGGATGCAGATGCGGTCGTGTTATCGCTCACTGCGACAGCGGAAAAATACGGGCTGAATAAATTGCGCATCAATGTCAATTCGGTCCCGGTCTATAGCGGCGGCGGCAAAAAGATCACCGGGAAAGCCTATGGCGACAAGGCTACCGTCAAGTTGTCGCGGGGGCTGAACCGCATACAGGTGTCGGTGCTCGACGAGAATGGCCTGGAGTCGCAAAAGCGGTCACTGAAGATCACCCGCAAGGCAGAGCAGAAGCAACCCGAATTGTGGCTGCTGGCAGTCGGGGTCTCCGATTATCTGGATGATAGGCTGGACCTGAAGATGGCGGCGAAGGATGCGGGAGACATCGCCCGATTTTTTCAGCACAGCGGTCAGTTCGCCAAAACTCACGTCATGACCCTCACCGACCGTCAAGCCACCAGCGCTCATATCAGAGACGCCCGGAAATTTCTGGAAACCGCCGGCATAGATGACCAGATCATCGTCTTTTTCGCCGGTCACGGCTTCCTGAGCGCCGACCAGAGTTTCTATTTCGGCAGCACCGATATCAATCCGGATAAACCGTCTACCGGCTTGTCCTATGACCACATCGTGGCCTTGGTTGATGGCCTGTCCTCACGCAAAAAAGTGGTCCTGATTGACAGCTGCCATTCCGGCGAGGCGTATGAGAGCGAGACACCGCTGACAGCCAAGGTTGCCGAGATCGGCGGCGGGGTGCGCGCCTATTCCCGGGGTTTTGTCAGGCGCAATATCGGGGGCGGGGGGCGCAGCATCATGCTGATGCGGGATAAATTCGCGGACCTCAGGCAAAACTCCGGCGCAATCGTATTGTCTGCCGCAGGCGGGGACGAATATGCGCTCGAATCCAGAGAGTGGAACAACGGAGTATTTACCTATTCGGTGCTGGATGGGCTGAGCGGGCACAAGGCCGATTTGAGTCAGGATGGCATCGTTTCCGCCAAGGAGTTGCGCAGCTACGTCTATGGCAAAGTAAATGAATTGACCAAAGGGCGACAGCACCCGACTACCCGCGAAGAGAATCTGGATCTGGATTTTCCGTTGTTTTGAGCCGAGGCGAGAGAAATTACGCGAAGTTCCTCGCCATCCTGACGCTTGGGGCGGGAGCGACGTCTGAATGTTGGAGTTGAAGTTCTGCTCGTCATTTACAAATTCGGGAGATACACCATGTCGCGCTCGCACCATTCGCTGTCCATTTCATTTGCTATCGCAATTCTGTTAGGCGTGTTCGCATCCCCCGTTACGGTGCTGGCCGAAGAATTGGTGGAGGCTGAAGCGAGCACCGCGCCAGCGCATCAGGACGCAGTCTGTGACGGGAAGGGCCGGCCGCAGAGGGTGGCCAGGCCGGATGGCAGCTTCGTCGAATATTTCTATCATCCGACGCTGGACAAGGTCAGCGCGGTGGTGACCAATGAGGTGAGTACGGTCTATAGCTACAGCGGTAGCGGCGACCTGACCCGTATTTTCAATACTCACGATCAACTGGTGACACTCGATTACGACCGGGATAAACACATCAGCCGCATGCGGCAATCCCGCAAAGGGCACCCTGACGACACGCACGAACTCACATTCCGCTACAACCGGGCAGGCAAACCAATAATCATCCGTATGGCG
The DNA here is from genome assembly GCA_028687575.1 of Gallionella sp. Lineage (GTDB taxonomy): Bacteria > Pseudomonadota > Gammaproteobacteria > Burkholderiales > Gallionellaceae > Gallionella. The sequence goes on from JAQTZW010000022.1 coordinate 12,505, forward strand.
GGCATAGGGACGATCCGGGTCAAATACGATGAGACCGGTGAGATCGAGAAAGTCGAGTCCGCACAGGGCGCTAAAATGGCATTGGCCGTGCTGGGCGCGTTCCAGACTCTGATGCAGATGGTCAAAGTCGAAGGTGTTGACTGATGGACGAGAGGCCAACCTCATCGGCCAACATCATGTGCTGATTGCCTAGGGGCGAGCAACATTTTTTGACGCACATGCGACGCAACGTCGCGGCTTTGGGTAGAATCCGGCAGTCTTGCGTCAATCGCCTTGCAAGCCGGATTCGGGCATAAAATATCTGGCATCGGGCGATTCTGTGTTGTCCACTGTTTGAACATCAAAGGGGGAGTCATGTTGCGGAAAAATTTGACCAGTGTGCTGATGGCCGTCTGCCTGCTGTTGCCGGTCGCATCTTCGGCTAAGCAATACGCGCTGCTGGTCGGCGTGTCCTCCTACCCGGCGTTGCAGGCGGGTTTGCAGTTACGCGGGCCGCAGAATGATGTGCTGCTGGGTAAGTCCATCCTGCGTGAGGCGGGATTCGCGGCGGCTGACATCCGCATACTCGCCAACGGCGTCAAGGAGGCCAATGGCGAACCAACCAAACAGACCATCCTGAACGAACTGGACGCGCTGGCAACCCGCGCGCAGAACGGCGATTACGTCTATTTGCAGTTCGGCGGACACGGTTCGCAGCAGCCTGCACGGAAAGATAAGATCCCTGCCGAGACGGACAATCTGGACGAGATATTTCTCCCAGTGGATGTCGGGCACTGGGATGGTTCGGCAGGTTCGGTGACAAACGCGCTGCGCGACGACGAACTGGGCAAAAAGCTCGATGCCATCCGTGCCAAGGGCGCATTCGTCTGGGCGGTGTTCGATGCCTGTCACTCCGGCAATATCACCCGTGGCGGCAGCGACCCCGATACCCGTGAACGGCGCGCTGACCCGCAGGCGCTGGGCATTCCGCCAGAATTGATGGAGCAGGCAGAGCACGGTGCGGGACAGACCCGTGGCGGTCCGCCTGCCGCCGAGAGCGCGCTGGGTGATACCAGCATGGATGGCGGCAAGTTCGTCTATTTCTATGCTGCGCAGACCACCGAGACCACGCCCGAAACCCGCTTCCCGGAAGGCGAGGCGGACAAAAAATTCTTCGGCGTGTTCACCTATACCTTGGCGCAGGTGATTAGGGATAACCCCGGCATCAGTTATCGCCAGGCTGGCGAGCGCGTGTTGCAACTGTATGCGGCGCGCAACATCCGGGTGACCCCTCTGTTCGAGGGAAGCGGGCTGGATGCGCCGGTGTTCGGGCAAAAACCGGGAGATGTGGTACGCCAGTGGAAAGTCGTTCAGGAAGCGGGCGGTATATCGGTCAAGGCGGGCTTCCTTCAGCAATTCGGCGTCGGCTCCGTGCTGGCGGTTTATCCCGATTCGGCGGCAAAATCTGATGCCGAGCCGATCGGGTATCTGCGCGCCGACAGAGTCGAAGTGATGCAGAGCCGGGTATCGCCGCTGGCTTACAAGGGCAAGTCCGCCACGTTCGAGATTCCGCGCGACGCGGTGGCGCGGCTGGCCAGTGGCACTGTGCCACCGGGTTTTCGTGTCGCGTTGCCGCCTAACATCCCCAAGGGCGGCGAATATGCGCTGGCCGCAAAAGTCATTGGCAAACTGCAAAAATCCGCAGCCGAAGGGCTCAGGCTGGAGTGGGTCGCAGCCGGCAAGCCCGCCGATGTGCGCTTGATGTTGATGGACGACCGCAAACAGCCGAACGACCACCCGCAGGGCATCGCCCAGTTGTGGCTGGTGCCGTCGGATGGTGCATGGGTCAGGGAAGGCGAGGGCAAGACGCCTTCGATCAAACTGGATAAAAGCGAACAGGAGTTGTATTCGATATTGGAGGAGGAATTGCAGCGGGTGGGCAAGGCGGTCAACCTGATGCGCATTGCTAATGAGGACGGCTTGGCGGCCAGCTCAAAACTGGTCAGTCGTTTCTTTGTCACGCGCGCCAAGGACGGCAAACGCGAAGAGGTCGTGCCACCGGCGCTGCCGGTGCTGCTGGCTGGCGATAAATTGCAGCTCGAACTGCAGAACGGCGGATACAAGCCCTTGGATGTCACCGTGCTGAGCATAGATGCAAACTATGGTATCGCACTGCTTTATCCCCAGAATGCCAATGAACTGAATCGCATCCAGCCGAGGGATACCTTGGCGATACCGGGCGCGGGACAGATTCCAATTGAAATGGATGGTAAGACTTCCGGCCCCGAGAGCATCTATGTGGTGGCGGTCGAGGCCGAAAAAGGCGAGGCCGCTGTCAATCTGGGCTATCTCGAACAGCCGTCACTGCCCACCACACGCGGCGTTCGCGGGCCAGACGAGCAGCACGCAGCGGATGTGGAAGACCTGTTCAACAGCGCGGCGTACGGCACGACGCGCGGACCTAGCCGTGCGGTCGCCGCAGCCCGAACTTCCATCAAGGTGTTCCATTACAAGGCCGCCTTCTCCAAACAACCGTGACGGCGTAGTGCGTGGGGCGGCGGGTCGGGGGACTTTGCATCGGGTCGTTAAACCCGGATTGTTCATTACAGCAGAGTGTGCTTCTAACCCCCCTCCAACTCCCCCTTGACAGGGGGAGAGCCGAGCCAGTTCCTCCCCTGTCAAGGGGAGAGCGTAGCGAGGGGCTATGGGAGGGGTTTGGGTCTAATGGATTATTTGGGTTAAAGGAAGCGGGAGCATGGAGGAGTTTTTCAGGAAGCGGCTGGCCGGTCTTCCGCTGCTGATCCTGGTCAGGAAACAGCCGGGTTTTTACGCGAGCATCAAGGACTGCGTCCAGGGGCGCGACCAGTGCGCGGCGCTGAAGCAGCATCTGGGCGCGATCCTGGTCAGCTGGCTGATCGTGATGCTGGGCTATTTTTCGGTATTACCCTTTGAGGCAATGTTCCAGCCAGCCTATCAACTGGTCAGTCAGAAGACCGACGCCTTTCTTTCCATCACCGCTGGCACCGATGCGGCCGAAGAGCAGCAGAGCATTCCACCCATTGAACTGTACGATATTGACGAGGCGACTTATCGGGACTGGCGTTCTCCTGCCATCATCCCGCGAGACAAGCTCGCTTTTCTGATCAATCGGGCGGTGCAGGGCGGGGCATCGGTGATAGCCGTGGACATCAACCTGACGTACCCCGACACGCCCGACAACGACCGTAAACTGGGCGAATTATTGAAATCCCTGAATGAGTCGGACGATCCGGATGCTCCCGTCATCATCCTGACCCGCAAGTTGCAAAGGCCGCTCAATGCCAACAAGCAGGTGGATCATGGAGTAGTGTTTTCCCTTCCGCCCTCCTTTTTAGACGCGTATCTGCCGGTGCAGAAAAAGGTGTTCTGGACATCCACGCTGTTCAATATCGACGACGATCACCGCATCCGGCGCTGGCGTAACGCCGAGGTGTATTGCTCCGAAAGGGGCGAGTTCGCCCTGTTGCCTTCGTTGCAGTTGATGGCAGCGGTCGCCTATGGCTACCAATGGCAGGGCGGCGACCCCGCCGACGCGTTGCGGCGGGTGGAGGAGAGATTGGCCAGGGTCGCGGCAGGCCGCAAGTGCGACGGCACGGAGCCGATCGCTTCTCTGAAGGCGTTCTACGCAAAGTACCCGGCTAATGACGAAGCCATCCAGCTCGAACACGGGGAGCACTCTAGAGTGCTCAACCTGGCGGATTTTGGCGAAGCGGAACGGATCAATTACCGCATCGCGCCGGTCACCGATGCCAATACCAAGAGCCAGGTTGTGGTGACCAGTGCTGCCGATCTGGAGTCTGCGCCGGTCAAGCTGGATGTGTTGAACCGGCTGGTGTTGATCGGCGCGACCTTCGAGGAATCGAATGACCTGCATTCCACCCCGGTATCTTCCGATCCCACGCCGGGCATCTATATTCTGGCCAATGCCATAGATACCTTGCAGGGAATGCGGGAAAGCGGGGGGGCGGTGCTGATGCTGGGGCCTATCATCAGCCTGTTGATGCTGGTGATAGGCGCGTTGCTGATCGAGCGCGAACACAAACTGATCTGGCTGGGCTGCGCTTTGCTGGCATTTTTTCTGGTGGGTGTGTTCGCTTATGCACCCGGGGGCGGCGCGGCGGCGCTGCCGTTCTCGGTGTTCCTGGTGGTGTTGTGGTACGTTATGCTGGAATCGCTGGATAAATTCGTCAGGAAAAAACATGAGCATGATTGACCGCAGCCTGATTGTTGCATTGTGTGTGCTGCTGGCAGGCATTAGCTCCAATGTGCTGGCCTGCTCATCGGTGGCCAAGGTGATCTATTACACAAAGGCCGACATCAAGGCGGTACAGGTCATTCGTGCCGGGGAGTCCGGTGCCGTCAAGCCAGCGTCCGATATGCTTTGCGTGGGGGATAGGGTAAAGGTGGCTGCGGGCGTGCACATCACAATCAAGTATCTCACCCGCAACAAGTCCGAGATGGAACTGAATGGTCCTGCGGAATTTCCCGTAACACAGATCGAATTGCCGACCAAGTGGAGCCAGTCCCGGAATATGCTCGCCGATATCGGCAAATGGTTCGCCAGCGCCGACCTGGACCAGACCGCAGGCATGGTTACCCGTGGTGGTGGCTGCGTCGGTAGTGGGCCGATCACCACCGCACTGGATGCGGGGCATGAAAAGGACGGGCCATTCATGCTGGATGCCAGACTGGGTAAGCTGAATTTTTTCTGGTGCGGCGGTGTCGCGCCTTACTCGGTAGAAATTACCGGTTATGACGGGCAGGTGCTGGTGCGGCAGTCGGTTGATGAACCTTCTGTGACTGCCAATCTGCAGGGCGTGCGGCCGGATATACCTTATCAATTGACCGTGCGTTCAGCCGACGGCAGTAGCTATGGCAAAAAACTGTTGTTCAAGACCATGCCCGCCACACCTGATGGAAGCGATCCGTTCAAGTCGGTCATACACCTGCTTTGTCTTGATACCGAGCAGAACTGGCGCTTGCAATTATGGAGCATCCTTCAGCAGCAACATGACAGCCCGATACGCAGCACGGTGATGGAGCATCTGCAGGCTGGCGATATCTGATCGTCTCGCAGGACGCACGATTATTGATTCGGCATAGTGAAATCTGAACATTCGTTAACCAGCTACGACCCTAATGATGTCAAAGCATGAAAAGATACGCTCACGCGGAGACGCGATGCACGCGGAGAAAAACAAAGCGGGTGCGGAGCGGCCTGCTCCGCGTTCTCTGCGCCTCCGCGTGCAACCGCGTTTGCTTTGGGCTGATCCGGTTAGGGAGCAGGACGAACCGACTGCAAACTGCATTTGGCCGTATCAATAATTGTCTGTCAGTAACTGCAACGAAGCCTGAAATAGCGGATTATCGGCTACTTGATGTGCAGTTGCTTAGTATATCCCGCACAATTTGCTATCATGCCGCGTCCGGTCTGTAGACTTGGCCTGATGCCTGAGTGAACGATACGCAGGTTTCCGGTGATTGTCGCTTTGCCGGTCATGCAAAGACTTTTTTGTTATTCATCCAAATTTCCAATGCGCCTTCTGATCAGTAACGACGACGGTTATTTCGCGCCCGGTCTGGCTTGTCTGGCCGAGCATCTATCCCGTGTGGCAGATGTGGTGGTGGTCGCGCCCGAACGGGATCGCTCGGGTGCTTCCAATTCGCTGACGCTGGACCGGCCACTCAAGCTGCGCCGTGCCGCCAGCGGTTTTTACTACGTCAACGGCACACCGACCGACTGCGTGCATCTGGCCGTGACCGGCATGCTGGATTACCAGCCGGACATGGTGATCTCGGGCATCAATGCCGGCGCGAACATGGGCGACGACACCATTTATTCCGGCACGGTCGCCGCCGCGACTGAAGGGTTCCTGTTGGGCATCCCGTCGTTGGCGGTGTCATTGGTGGGCAAGGAATTGCGACACTATGAGACGGCGGCGCGGGTTGCCAGCGAACTGGTGCAGCGCTTCGCCGCGCAACAGACCCGGCAACCCTGGTTGCTCAACGTGAACGTGCCGGACGTGCCCTACGATGAGCTACAGGGCAGGGAAGTCACGCGACTGGGCAAGCGCCACAAGGCGGAGCCGGTCATCAAGGCGCTCAATCCTTCCGGTGAAACGGTGTACTGGGTGGGGCCGGCAGGCCGGGCGCAGGATGCGGGTGAGGGGACGGATTTCAACGCCTTACTACAGCAGCGGGTGTCGGTCACACCATTGCAGATAGACCTTACCCAATTTGCCCAGATGGCAGCGGTCAAGGACTGGATGGGACAGCCATGATGACGCGGCTGAACGGCATAGGCATGACTTCGCAGCGCACCCGCGCGCGCATGATCGAACGACTGCGTGCCGAGGGCATCAAGGACGAAGCGGTGTTGGCGGCGATGTTCGAAGTGCCGCGCCATCTGTTCGTGGACGAGGCGCTCTCCAGTCGCGCCTACGACGATGTGTCGCTGCCGATCAATTACGACCAAACGATCTCGCAGCCCTACATCGTGGCGCGGATGATAGAGGTTTTGCGAGAATCCAGCCCGGGCGGTATTCCGGTGCGGCGCGTGCTGGAGATTGGCACCGGATGCGGTTATCAGGCGGCGGTACTGGCGCATGTATTCCCTGAGGTGCACACCATGGAGCGCATCCAACCGCTGTACGAGCGCGCCAGAAGGCAGTTGCGCGACCTCAAGGTGCGCAACGTCAGCGTGCGTTATGCGGACGGCAGCCTGGGTTTGCCCGAGGCCGCCCCGTTCGACGGCATCATCATGGCGGCGGCAGCCCCGGTCATCTCGCCCGAATTGTGCGCGCAGTTGGCGGTAGGCGGTCGCATGGTGTTGCCGGTCGGCAGACAGGAACAATGGTTATATCTGGTCGAGCGCGATGCCAAGGGCTTTCGCGAGACCCGGCTTGAGCCGGTGAAGTTCGTACCACTTTTGATGGGAAAAGCATGACAAGGAATTGGGGATTATTGGTTGCCGCCATGGTGCTGGCGGGATGTACCACAAGTGGTCAGCATGCCCCTGTTTGGGAACGTAGTACGGCTGCAGCAAGAACGGCCAGCAAAGCGCCGCAGGCCGACAAACGGAGACCCGCCGAGCGCGACACCCGTCCGCGCGTCTACACCGTGCAGAAGGGGGACACGCTGTACAGCATCGCCTTCAACTATGGGCTTGATTATCACGAACTCGCCGAATTGAATGGTATTCAGGATGCCAACCTCATCAGGATAGGGCAACAGATCAATCTGTTCGCTGGCAATGCGCCGGATGCGCGCCCGCCTGCAGTGGTCGAGACTCAGCCTATGCGTCCGACAATCAAGGAGCAACCCAAGCTGGCAAAATATGCCTACAGCGAAGCGGCGGTAGCTCAGGCTGAGGGTCGCGCTCCGCAGGAAGCTGCCGCGCGTCCAGCGCCCGTGCAAGTAGCCAAGCCTGAGCCCAAGCCTGCCGCCGAGGTGAAGCCTGAACCCAAGCCTGAGCCGAAGCCGGTCGCCAACGCCGACGACGACGCGCTGGAATGGAGCATGCCGACCCAGGGTAAGGTGGTCGGGCGTTTTTCCGAGGCCGATAACCGCAAGGGTGTCGAGATCGCCGGCAAGCTGGGTCAGCCCGTATTTGCCAGTGCGCCGGGCAAGGTGGTGTATAGCGGAAGTGGTTTAAGAGGTTACGGCAAGCTATTGATCATCAAGCACAACAATACCTATCTTAGCGCCTATGCGCACAACGATCAGTTGCTGGTCAAGGAAGGCCAGACGGTGACGCGCGGGCAGAAGATCGCCGAGATGGGCAACACCGATAGCGACCAGGTCGCGCTGCATTTCGAGGTGCGCCGCTTCGGCAAGCCGGTGGACCCGGCGGACTACCTGCCGCTGGGCAATTCTTGAGCGATACGGCGACAGGGCGCGCCGGCCCTTTGCTCAGCGTGGTCAACCATGACCGCGACAGCGCCGCCTTGCGCTACGTCTATCCGGTGATCTCGCGCCGTGCCGGTGGCGTTTCGGTCGGCATCAACCTCAATCCCAACAATGCCTGCAACTGGCGCTGCATCTATTGCCAGGTGCCCGACCTGACACGCGGCACGGCTCCGCCGCTGGACATGGCGCTGCTCGAATCGGAGCTGCGCGGCTTCCTAACCGAATTGCTGCACGGCGATTTCATGGCCAGCCGCGTGCCGGAAGGCATGCGCCGCATCAACGACATCGCGCTCTCCGGTAACGGCGAGCCGACCAGTGCCGCCGAATTCGCCGCAGTCATCGGACTCATCGCCCGGCTGCGCGGCGAACTCGACATTCCGGCGGACGTAAAGACCGTGCTGATCACCAACGGCAGCCTGCTGCACCGCGAGGCCGTGATGCAGGGTTTGCGCGGCATGGCGCAGATCAACGGCGAAGTGTGGTTCAAGCTCGACCGCGCCAGCGAGTCCGGCATGGCGCGCATCAACGACACGCAGGCGCGTATCGGCAAGGTGTGCGAACACCTGACCGCCGCCGCGAATGCCTGTCCGACCTGGTTGCAAACCTGCTGGTTTGCGCTAGACGGCGAACCGCCCAGCCGTCAGGACGAGGACGACTATCTGGGCCTGCTTGCCGGCCTGCTGGCGGACGGCGCACCCATCCGGGGCGTGTTGCTGTACGGTCTGGCGCGTCCTTCGCTGCAACCCGAAGCACCGCGCCTCGCCGCGCTGCCTGCCGCCACCTTGCAGGCGTTCGCCGCGCGCATTGAGGCGCTCGGCCTGCCGGTCAAAGTCAGCGCGTAAGCCAGGGGACGGCCATGAAACCGGATGTCGCGTGGGATAAGCAAGCATTGCTGGATGCGCCGCTGTTCGCGCCGTTGTTTGACGCCATCGCAGCGTTGGGCGCGGACGGTTTCCCCACGCTGGAAGCGTTGAACGCCCTGCTGGACGGGCACGGTATCGCCGTCGAGCAAGGCCACGTTTTGCATTTCGTCGAGCAGGGCGTGGGACGCCTGGCGTTCGAGGCGCAGTACGAACCGCGCTGCTACCTGACCGGCGGCGTGCAGACCCGCCGCGACAACTGGCACGACCTGCTCAACGCACTGGTGTGGCGGGTCTTCCCCAAATCCAAGGCGGCCATCAATGTCCGCCACTACCGGGCGCTGACCGGAGCCGATGCCGCCGCCAACACCGTCAATGTAGGGGGCGGCAGCCAGCGCGGCGCGGTGCGCGACACCAACACGCTGCTGGACGAGTCCGGCGTAATCGTGGCCTGCGCCGATGTGGAACTGGCCGGGCTGCTGCGCGATTTTCGCTGGAAGGAGTTGTTCTGGCAGCGGCGGGAGCAGGTGCAGGGCAGCGCCAGCGAGAATCCGACGGCGCGCATGGGTTTTTACCTGTTCGGCCACGGTCTGTACGAAAAAGCCCTCAACCCCTACATCGGCATGACCGGGCAGGGGCTGCTGCTGCCTGTGGCCCCGGAATTCTTCGGCTGGCAGCGAGCTCGGCAATTGGCGCATCTGGACGGCCTGCTGGCCGACTATCTGGCGAACCCCGACCATTGCCGCAGTACCCGCGAACTGTCGCCCGTGCCACTGCTGGGCGTGCCGGGCTGGGCGGTGCAGGATGCCGATTTTTACGACAACACCGCCTATTTCCGCCCCGGCAGGCGGTCGGCTGGTGGGCGCTCACCGGGTCAAGCCGCATGAAGCCCGAGATGGACGGCGCGGCGCTGGAGTTGCTGGTCACGCGCGTGATGCCTTACGGCAAATATCAGGGCAGGGTGATCGCCGACCTGCCCGGAAATTACCTCAACTGGTTCGCCCGCGAAGGATTTCCCCCAGGCGAACTGGGCCGGCTGCTGGCGCTGATGCACGAACTAGACCACAACGGTTTGGCTCCGCTGCTGGAACCGCTGCGCAGGCGGTGAGAAATCATCGAGGCGAGTACAAAAGGCTGGAGATGCTGGGAAATTTCGGCGGGAGTTGGGTGGCAAACTGTGGTTTTTCCGGTATCTCGATGGTCTGAATCGCCCCCGAATCACTAGACACTCTCCTGCCTCATAAAATGCCGCCTCTCGAACTTGACGGGAGGCAAGTGGTGCAAGTCAAAGCGTTCAGGCGATGGCCACAGGAATCATTATGAATGCTTGCCGTTTTAATATGACATCAGCTTTAGGGAGACGCTGATTTATTCCGTTCGTGGTGAGCCTGTCGAACCATGAGCGAAATAAATCATGTTAAATCGTACAGTTAAAATGCCCTTCGAATCTCAGGGCGAACGGAGTAAATAAATCTGCGTCTCCTTAGCGCTGCCAGACGTACATCCGATCCAGAAAGGTCTCGATCTCCATCCCGATCATACCGGGGGGCAGCGAGTTGCGGCGGATCTCGGCTACCGGCTGCATGGCGAGGGTGGGCGTCCAGGCGCTGGAATGCATCATTTCCTCTGCAGCGGCGCAGGTTTCGTCCCTTTCGATCTCATAACTGCTCATGCTCATGGTCACGATACTCATTTCACACCTCCGCAAATGATTGTTGATGCTTCCTTGGTTTCAGTTATCGGTGGCATCAGGGAAATGTTTAGCCGACCGTTTGACCGGAACTGGATTTTGTGAGAGTCTGCGCGCCATGACTCATTCCGCCAGAAAATTCGTTGCTGTGCTGTTGGCCCTGTGGCTGCCGCTGTTCAGTGGCAGCGTGATGGCGGCCTCTGTCACCATGCAACTGGACATGGGATCATCCCATCACCGCACTTCTGACCAGACGGACGAGAGTGCGATGATGGATATGCAGCCCGGCGATACTTGCGACATGGCTGTGGTGTCCCCCAAGGTTCAAGATCACGCCGCAGCTCATGACCATCAAGATCATCAGTGTTCCGCCTGCGGCATCTGCCACTTGGCATGCAGCGGCTATATAGCCATGTCCGGACTGAGTGACCTGTCTGTGCAGCAGGGCGGCGCAACATCTTCCGGCTATCTGTTGTCGTTCGAATCCACCACCAGCATCCCGCTGCTTCCTCCCCCGCTCGTTTAGTCCTGACAGGGCGAGTCCGTCCGCAGGTTACCCATACCAGCCTGTACGGCTCGTTGAATATCGTCATGCAGGCGCATCACGTCTGCAATTTCTGACATTTGAACGAGGGTTTCACCATGAATAAAGTATTTCAGAACTGCTTGCTGGCTATCCTGCTGGCAGCGTCCGGCACGCTGCTTGCCGCCGAGCACGATCACATGCCTAATTCCGCCAGCGCAGCACAAGCCGGGCAATGGGCGGATGGTGTGGTCATCAAGGTAAATGAAAAGCGCGGCAAACTGACCTTGCAGCACGGCAACATAGAAGGCGTGATGCCTGCGATGACCATGGCCTACGAGGTACAGCATGTGCAAGTCCTGAAGTCGCTGCACAAGGGCGACCGGGTGAGGTTCGTGTTGCAGCAACAGCAGGACAAATATCTCATCACGCAGATTGAACTGGTCAAGTGAAACTGCGACAGTCGGGGATTGCGAAGGAGCGAACATGAAACAGCTGTCAGCTTTGTTGTTATTGGTTTTGCTGCCCGGTGCCAGTGTGCTGGCCGCCCCGTTAGGGGAGGATTTGCCGGGGTTGCTGGAATACGCGCGCGAACATAACCCCGGACTGGCTGCGGCGCGTCTGGAAGCGGAAGCCGCAGCGCAACGCAGCAGTGCTGCCGATGCCTTGCCCGACCCGGTGCTGCGTACCGAATTGATGGACTTCACCAACCGGGGCAGCAACCGGCCAGCCAGCCTGTGGCCATCGCAGGTCGGAGCCACGCGCTATCTGCTGATGCAGAGCGTGCCCTGGTTTGGGCGACGCGACTTGCAGCGCGATGTGGCACTGGCCCAGCAGGAGCGGGCCAGTGGTCAGGTCGCCGCGAGTTGGGCGGAACTGGAAATCAAGCTCAAGTCTAGCTATGCGCAGTACTACTACTTGTCTGGCAGCGAACGGCTGGCCAGCCAGACGCTGGACTTGATGAGCAATCTGGAAAAAGTGGCGCAGACGCGTTATGCGAACGGGCTGGGCGTACAGCAGGATGTGATACGCGCACAACTCGCTCAGACCGACCTGCGTAGTGAGTTGCTCGATCTGGAAAACATGACGCACCACATGCATGGACGGATCAACGCGCTGCTGTCGCGTCCGAACATGGCCGAACTCGCTGAACCCTTGCAGTTGCGGGCGATGCCACCCGCCGCAAGGCTGGATTGGGCGACGCTGGAGGCGAAGCTGCGCGCGCGCAACCCGCAGTTGCTGATCGCCGAAGCTGGCGTCAACGAGGCTGAGAAACGCCGCGCGCTGGCCTACAACAACCGCTATCCCGGTTTTACGCTGGGAATCGCCCCTACCCAGAGCGGCAGCCAGGTAAAGAGTTGGGATCTGATGGTCGAATTCAACATCCCGCTGCAACAGGACGCGCGCCGTGCGCAGGAGGGGGAGGCGGAAGCCATGTTAGCCGCCAGCAACGCGCGCAAGACGGCGCTGCAAGACGAGATGCTGGCTGCTCTTTCCGAAACTGTGGCGGGGCTTGAGACCGCCCGCCGCACCGAGACGCTGCTTGCCACGCGTTTGTTGCCGCAGGCGGAGCTGAGTTATCAGTCCGCGCTGACCGGCTATGAAACCGGCAAGGTGGATTTCACTACATTACTGGACGCAGAGCGCCAGATACTCAACGCCAGACGTCAACTACTCAAGGCGCAACTGGAAGTCCAGTTGCGACTGGCCGAGCTGGAAAGTCTGATCGGGGAAGAACTATGAAAAATCACTACTGTCCGGTAGATTTTAAGTTCATTTCGCTGTAGCCCTTTATTGACGTGGCTTTCAGCACGTTTTTGCATTCCGACGATTTCAAATCCTATCTGGAATCGCCTTTGGTTAAAAAACCGTA
>JAQTZW010000023.1 GCA_028687575.1 Gallionella sp.
ATGCGTGACCTGCCCGCCGCTCGAACGGTTGAAGAAATTGAAGCGCTGTTGCCGTGGAATTTGCATGCCATGGATTTAACCAGCGAAATGATGTGCTGAACAGACTGTAGTTCTTGGCTCGCTTACCGAACAACACCTTACCTGAATGGAAAAATGCTCAATAACTACCGTGGTTGCTGAAAACTTAAAGACACGCAGCCACCGTCACCGGTTGACTAATAGCTCAACGAATTACTTGAAGCATGAAACACGCTCGCGCAATTCTTTGCCGGACTTAAAGTGCGAAACATATTTTGCAGGCACTTTCAAATTGTCGCCGGATTTAGGATTCCTGCCCTGACGAGGAGGCCGATAATTCAGGCCAAAGCTACCAAATCCGCGAATCTCGATCCGTCCACCGCGTGACAGCGTGGTAGACATGGCATCCAAAATCACTTTAACGGCCAGTTCTGCATCCTTGGCAAGCAATTGAGGCTGAAGCTCCGCTAAACGCGTAATGAGATCTGATCTATTCATACTGAGGATTATTGCTTGCGTCACCGGATAACTAATAGTTGAGGGATGAATTGTCTCAATTTTACCGGAGTTTGATCAAACCGCACTAAAACATTGCGCATCAATCGCTCGTTTTAATTTTTCTGACCATAAATACCTGCCGACTTAGTTTTCCGGTGACGGCAAATTTTTAATGACAACGATTTCGTTGCGCTCGTTAATCGAGACAAGCTGCAATCGCCCATCGGGATACTTCCTTACAATCCCGCTAGGATATTTTTCATCGCCATAATAGATAGGACGACCAGCGGCCAAATGCTGCTGTGCCGCCAGCCCATCGTCGTACATCAGAAACTTCTCAAATTCATCGGCATTAACAGGCATGATCTCTAAAATTTCTTGAAGCCAGCCGAGAGCGGCCTTCGCTTTTCATATCTCACTTAAAGGTAGATTTCGTTGTGCCACTGGATAACTAATAGTTGAGGGCTGAATTGTTTCAATTTTACCGGAGATTGATCAAATAGCACTAAAACATTGCGTTTTCAGCGCTCACTTGCATTTTTGACCATAAATACCCGCCGACTTAGTTTTCCGGTGACGCTTATGTTTTGACTATCCCCGTCACTGGTTGACTAATAGGCTTGATTGAATTCGCTGAATGATCGCGGCCACTGCTTCTTCTGTGAGTCCAGTTTTTGCGTCAACTAGAAACAGCGATGTGCAAGCAGGCGAGAAATAACGCGCATAATCGTCAATGGCAAGCCATGTCTGTCGATGCCCGTTGCCGGACAACCACAAACGGCATTCGCTTTCACGTCGATAGTATGGATATACACGGAACGCGCCAGGCTCATGCAAAACATAAGGCGTGGTGCCAATAAAACGATGTGCCAGATCCTCACCACCGCCATGCGTACTGAAGTCGATCAGTTCCTGGACAGTGTGCATTTCACGCCATGACGTTGAAAAAACAACATTCACATCGAGGCAGGTGCGCAGAATTTTCCAAAGATGCGGACGGCAGACAAAATCATCTGGTGCGCCGTCGAGTTCTGGATGCAGGACACCGTCAAAATCAACGAACAAAATCATTTTTCCTACCTCTGCAAATAAGTTTAAGGGCAAAGTCGCTGGATAATCGCGGCTACGGCCGCTTCGGTAAGGCCGGTACTGCCATCGACCACATAGAGGTTTGGATTGCCATTAAACACTTCTGGTATGTCGTCCAAGGCAATCCATTGCCCTTTGTAGCCATTGGCTTCGCACCAGCTCAGAATTTCCATATCCCGCCGACCATAGCTGCCTTCGTTCTCCAAGCTCGGTGTAGCGCCGACGATCCGATGCGCCAAATCCTCGCCGCCTCCGTAGGTGACGAATTCCACCAGTTCATCGTGTCGGTACACCTCACGCCATGAGGTTGAGAAAACCACGTTCACATTTGGACAAGCGCGCAGGATTTGCCACAACAGCGGCAGGCGGCAAAAGTCCGGCTCATGTCGCAGGTGAGGATGCAGCACACCATCAAAATCAAGGCATAGGATCATAATTTCTCCGGCAAATCATCCAACGCCTCGGACAGCGTGATATTTTTAGTGCGGACTACATTTTTCAAACGTGGGCGTTCACCTGGTCGGCATTCGAGATTTGCATCTTCACCGCCTGCGGCTCCAAGCGTTAGCTCTGTCAAACATTTTAGCGATGCATTGTAGTATTGCATCATGCTCACTTTAGGCAGCAATGCGTTGAAGATTGCTCTGGCAAGTTCTCGACGGCCTTGCAATTGACTGAGGATCAACTTTCCTACAGCGAGTTGGATTTCTTGTGTGATTTGTCTGCGGTCTTTTGGCATGGCTATTGTTTTCCCTTTGTCAGTTACTATACAAAACAGTTTTTTGCTAGTAACTACCCAACAAACCGTTCGACACGTTTTGGCTTACTCAATTCAGCCTCGTTGCAGGCCAACCAAGCCAGTCTGTTTGCCTTTGCATCATCAAGTGCATGGTGACGGCGCAGGCGTGGGGTATGGTCGCGAAATGTGTACTCCACTTCCTGTTCCATTTTTTGCGCGCCAACCATTTCGTACAATGACGCTGGTTTACCATCAAGATTTTTCGGCCAGAATGCAACATCATTGAAAATCTCCTGTATCCACGGCCAATCCCATGATAAGGAATCGGTTGCCAGCTGTACTGGCTGCTCAAAGTTTTCAATCCAATTGCCAAGACGCAGAGCTAACTCGTTCATGGTCATGCGCGCATCGCCACCCTGCAGGTGCGGCAAAACTGCCTCCTGGACGAAAGCTGAGCAATCCTTTGGCTGATACGTCTCGGACAGTTCGGCGTAGAACGTGCGAGTTCCGTATTCTGAAATCAGGCCAATACTTATAAGCCTAGGGTCTATGCCAAGTTCTGTGAATTCTGTGTCGAAAAAGATCAGCATACAATCACCACTATTAATTGCTCGTTCGCGGAAAAAACACAACAGACTCGCCAGGTTCGCCCGATTCGCAGCGTACCAACGCACCATCATATTCCGCAGGTTCGCCATTATTCCATGCGGCAAAAGCTCCGGATGAATCGGCCTGTCGAGGTTTGACGGTGATTGACTGCACAGCATGAACCACGTCAAAGCCGGTTTCAAAGCCGTCCACGACCACGCGCATAGTCGGGTCTAGTGCGGATAATACTGCGATCAACTCATTAACTTTCATATTCAAACTCCCCTTCTTATTGCGAACTTCCAAGCAAACTGTAGGCTTCTAGCGTCCACAAGAGCATGATGCCTTCGTCCTCCATTGGTTTTCCAATAGTCCGCAAGCCCCTGTTCGTAGCGTCGAATCTGATAGTCATGGTTGAAGTAAATCGTGCCGCATTTACGGCGTAGGTTTTTAGGCCAGCAACCGTAAAACTGGAATAGTTGTTCAACCCACGGCCAATCAAAGAATGGCGCATCGCTTCGCAGAATCACCTCTTTGTCAGATAAACTCTCGATCCAGTCCTTGAGGCGCACGGCAAGCTCAGTTTCTCTCATGCTGCATTCGCCGCCGTTTAAGAGAGGCAAAACATATTGCACAACAAAGTCTGAGCAATTGGCTGGATGCCATGTTTCGGACAATTCAGCATAAAACTCGCGCGCATCCTGGGCTATACAGCCAATACTAATAAGCATTGGCACACCGTTTATTTTGTCGATGGCGCTAAACTCGGTATCAAACCAGACTTGCATCTATAGCTCCTGAATTTTTTCGGGAATTACACTTCCTATATAGGAAGTGGATCATGGGGGCGAGGCGCTCAACCCTGCCAATTCCTGCTTCTCCCAGCTCGACAGGTGGTTGTATTGTGCGGCGTTTGCTTCCGCCTCGATCTCCTGCCCCAACTGCATCTCGAACGCGGCTTGGTATTCCTGCGACTCGATCAACGCCCGCACCTTCTCAGGCCAGCCCAACATCCAGCGGTTTGCCAGCTCGATGCCCATGCGAGACTGCGTTATCAGACTGCGCAAGGCTTCCGGGTACTTTTTTGGCTTGTATAGGTCTTGCATATTAAAATTCCTCCGGCAGAATAATTGCGAAGCGTACTTGAGAGACAAAATTATAAACTTAATTTATAAAAATTATTGTTTATATTCAAATGGTTAAAATGTATTTTATCAACACTTTGTCAACAGTTTAACAACACTTTGTCAACACTTTGAAAAAGTCACTCAGAAAAATATCAAGCATTTACATAGACTTACAATTAGTGAGTCTGAGACAAATTTTTAGATTTCTGAGGCCATATTTTTACGTTCGGCTTGCCATTTTTATACTGAATTTGGAATTTCTCTCCTGCGAGCATTTGTTTGAAAGCTTCATGCATTGGAAGTTTGCACAAATCCCCCTTGCGAATTTCAATGAATACGGCTTCTGGTTCTATCGAATGGACAGTGCCGATATAGTAGCCGCGCTCTAAATCAGCAGGTTTGATGGCAGGTTCGTGTGCTTCCGCCGGCTTATTCACGACGATATCGGCAGTATGAGAGTCCCCTATCGTGCCTGGCATCGGATCACTTCCTGCGGCACGAACGTTCTCAATAGCGGCTTTGCGCTCGGTTTGTAGAGCAGCTTCCTGCTCCTTCTGGTCAGCAGTCTGCTGGGAACGTTGCGTTGTTTCCTGCTCGGCTTTATTTAAGTCGTCCTTGATCGGCGCCTTATCTATAGCTCTGGCGGCCTCAATGTTCGCGAGAAGTTCGCGGTCGTCCGGTGTGGTTGCAACATGCCACAACTCTTTTAGGTGGGTTTCGCTGGTCAATGCCCGTTCCGCAAGGAAGTCTTTATAAATTGCCGCTGTAAGTTTGTCGCTCTCAACCCTGAGTGCAGATTTGGCGACGGCGATGCGTTCGCTGAGTGTTTTGTGTAGCTGCTTCTTTGCCTCAATGGCCAGCTCAGAATTATCGATCTCAGTCTTGACCGTGCGCTTCTCTTCGTCCAGCTTTTCTTTTTGAACTTTAAGAAAGCAAGCGCGCTCCTGAATGTAGCCAGTAAATTCGTTTCTGATTTCTTGGTTGATCCCATGCCCAGCATCATAGCGCGATGTAGAATAGACGTTATCTAACTGTTCGGCATAGCACTGCCTGAGGATCGGCTGCACCTGGTCTTTATAGTTCAGGTGCATGTGCTTGGTCAGGAACGAAGAGACGTTGTATTTATTCCCCTCATACTGAATCAAATTAGTGCCATTGTCGGCTTGCACAATCTCATATTTATCAAGCTCTGCACCATAGGCTTTCGAGACATAATCCAGTATTCGCTTGGGGTCTAGATTTTCAACAATCTCCTGAAATTTGGCTGATTGCGCGGCATCACGGATAGCTTTTTCAGCATTAATTTCCGCCAGCAATTGCCCCACTACACTGTCGGATGGCCGTTCAGTCATTTGCCATGAGGCATTTTCACCCTCTGCTGTAAATGCTTTTACTCCAGCGCGATCCAGCTTTTTTAACATAACCTCAATGGTGGCAGAAGCGTTATCGTCTCCTGACGTGGGAGGTTTAGCTCCCCAAGTATTACGATGAACAAGGATTTCTTCTGTGCCGATAACAACACCTTCTTTGTTTTTTACATCGCGAGTGATAGGAACATCTACCATCCCCAAACATTCGAGTTGTATTAGCTCTCCAATTTGCAACCGACTCTCGTCCAAGGCGCGTTTAATGTCCACCCCCCAAAGTATGTGCTCTTTACCTGCTGCGTCCATTATTGTTGCGAAGTAGCTCATTTTTTCATTGGGATCGTTTTCATAATTGGCTTGACCGTGAGCTACCAGCCTACCTATGCCTAGCTGTTCGCTTATTGCAAAATCTTCAGCACTGGCAACAATCTCCACATCGTGTCGGTGACGTGTCATAGCAACATATAAGTTTTCCAGCGACATTGAACTATTTGCCAACGCAAGACAATTGTCGACCGTGACACCCTGGGCCTTGTGGACTGTCACACAGTACCCGTGAGTAATTTCATTACCTTCGGGCGTGCCTCGACCATCCTTATTGAAGATGGCGATCTTGTCTTCATTATCCAGCTTGACTGAAATAAATCCGTCTTTGTCGATGCCAACAATGTTGCCGGTGGTGCCGTTTTTCACGCCCATTTTTCTATCAGGAGCCGTGAACATGATTCGCTCACCAACGGCCATTGGCATCACGCCATGCTTAGTAGTTACGTCGATTTCATCTTGCAATTCGCCATGACGTTTGAGTTCATCACGCATCATGTTGTTAAGCTCAGTACGTTCGACATTGGTGTGAGCTAGCACGATGCAAGTCTGTTTTGGCCGGTCTGCGCGGTGTGCTGCCCACTTTGTCACGATAGAGATTTGAGCGTCTTTGGTGGTATCCTCGATGCTGACTTTGCCGTGGTCGGCATAGTCTTTCAAGCCGGAAATATCGTGTCGCGAGAACTTCTCGCTGGCCTCTTTCATCCACTTATTTTCTTGACGCATGATCGTAGTCAGCGCTGCAACTTCTGAGCGTTTCGATATTTCGGTAAAGGCGTTGCCATACTCAACGGCGGCAAGCTGATAGGCATCGCCCACAAGCCGGATTCGCCCTCCCGCCATTTCAACATAAGCCATGAGCTTTTCCAGATCACGCGAGCCAACCATGCCAGCCTCATCTATCACCAGCACAGTTTTCTTGTCGAACACCAGCTTGCCTTTTTCCAGCTCTTTCAGCATTTTCGCAATCGTGCGGGTATCTATTTTGCTGTCGTGCTGCAAGTCTTGAGCTGTCTTACCTTGCAAACATGCGCCATAAACATTGAAGCCTTGGGCTTTGTAGGCTTCATTCATTTTGGCGAGGATAAATGACTTTCCTGTGCCAGCAGCACCGTTCACAACACCTAGCTGCCGGTCGCTGCAAAGCAGTTTAAATGCGGCCTTTTGCCCCTCATTCATCCCTCGACCCTTCGCGTCAACATAGTTTGCAATAGCGTCAACTTTGCGTTGCGGAATACCTGGGATGCCGTTGATTGACTGCACTTTGCCAATCGGCTTTAATCCAAAAATATTGCCCAGATTGGATATGGTGGTCGCAGCGGTCAGCGCACGCACGCCAAGCAGCACGTCATTTACAATCGTCGCTACAATGCCATGCTTTTTTTGGCTGGCAAGAACTGCTTCAATCTCTACCTGACTCTGCCTCATGCTTCCAGCCATACGTTCAGTGCATTCGACCAGACGTTTTTCGATAGAAACAATCTCGCGCGAAGAGAATAACAAGCCTTTATCAGTGTTCTGTACAACCAACTCAGGATTCGCCAGGACAGCGCGAATGGCTGCGTCGTACTGGTCGGGATTGGCTGTGTTCTTTAGTAGGTATCGTTGCAACGCAGTTTCATTAAAACTCGATTGAGAGAATGTCAAAGCAGCTATGGCCGATTCAGGCTTGGCAATAATCACTTCGCCCAGCACTTCGGCTGCGGCAAGCTGATCGCTGGTACGCAGGTATGAACTATTTAGTTTAATGCTACTGTAGAGTTCAAAACGGATCTGCTCGGCGCGAGCCTCTGCGTCCATTTCAAAATTGAGTTCGTCCGAAATTAACTTATCAAAATACGCATGGCCAATTAACTCCTCGGCACGTCCGTAATGCTTGGCTTCCAGTTTGGAAAGCAATAATTTTTTATCTTCTGGGCTGGCCGCAAGATACTCTTTGTGAACCTTGCTGCCGTAGCTCATGTATTTTTCAGCACGCGCACGGTCGCCCCATGCTTCGCGCAAGCGCGCACGATCCAGGGCCGCGGCGGGCTTATTGGCTTGGTACTCATCTGCCGTTTTATCGGCATAAACTTGAAGCTTTTGCGCCATGGTTTTATTCAGAAAATCAGTTCTGAATTGGTTGTCGTCCAGACGAATGTATTTCTCATCGCTGCCGATTGGTCGCACTTTCAAGTAGTCGCCGTTTTTGCCATGCGCGATCTTGGCCGATAACTCATATCCCAACTCTGTCAGCATTTGTTTAAAAGCGGCTTCGCTCTCGATGCCACGATCTAGCATTTCGTTGCGGAACATTTTTAGCTTGTCGTGATTCTTGAATTTACGTCCGGCAAATTCATCGGCCTTGATGCGGCTAATGATGTCGGCCTTGCCGCCGAAGCCGTCACGCGCATGAGCTGGATCGTGCGGTGATGAGAGGCCATACTTGCTGTTGGTGTCTTCTTGAAACGCATCAGTAAAATCTTGTGTTCGATCAGCTTCGCCAAATCGCTTATCTAGCCGCTGAAAAGGTGCTGCACGCCCACCAGTGATTAGATTGGTGGTGGGCATGACGATATGCACATGAATCATGCGTGGCACAGTTTCATGACATTTTTTTTCGGCGTTCCACTTCACTTCTGTTTTCGTGCGCGGCATGTGCGCTTCAGCATAGAAGTAAAGTTCGTCTTCGGTGTATGCACCATCGCCCAGGGCGAATTGCTTATAGTCGGCGACAATCTGCTTTAGTAATTCAGGATTAAGTTTTACTTCGTCCTCGGTAAAAGACAAAGTTATATGCGCGTATTTTTCTCCGTTTGTCTCACGACTGTTGATGATCTGATCGCAAATATCGAGATCGCCCTCAAGGATTACACGATCATCCAGTTCGCGGCGCGTTAACTCACGACCGGACATTTTCCCTTCTTCCAAATACGCCTTAATACCCTCTTTCCCGCCACCATATTTAACAAGCACTATTCCAACCATCCTTTCGCCAACTGCTTTATTTGCTCAAGCTCTTGCAGGACACTTTCAACCAATTTTTCACTGATTCCACCCTTCGATTTTTTTGCAGTGTTGATCGCATGCGCAAGCTGATTGCAATTGTTTGACGTTTGTGCGGCCAGAAAAAGTAAGCGACGAGAGTCAGGATTAGACGGTTTTGCAATGCGCGTTATCCGCTTTTTTCCTCCAGCATCACCAATAATTGTTGTCTCATTTTTCACCACGGCACGCCGGATGTATTCGCTTTCGTTCAAGCCGGAACGGGAAATTTGAGACTGGAATTCCGCATCGTCAGCGTCATTCAGACGGAAGCTGTAGCCGTGCGGAACACGCTCGGCCTTGTCCTTTTTTGGCCTGCCTCTTGGGTTTCCGGTTGCCATTGGCCTAACCGCCTTCCGCTTGCTTGGCAGTCCATTGAGCTACAAATACGCCTTGAGCCGTGCAGCGGGTGATAGGGATAGGTTCATAAGTTGTCCAAGAGATCGTATTCATGTGCTTGCAAAAACACTTGAGTGCGTTGTGAGTGGTAAAAAAGCACGCCCCCGGACAGTGCTGGCAGATGAGCTGAGCCTGTGGACGGTCAGTTTCCGCCAAGCTGAGGACAACCGGATCGGAGTAATCCTGATTAACTTTTTCAGGTATTCCAAGGGTGGCTTTTCTGAATCCGATGTACTCGGATTCGACATCATCAGGCGAAATGATTTCGGTCGACTGTGCGATTACGTGAGCTTCTGTTGACTTTGCGTTCATCAGTTTTTCCTCTAAAAAATGCTGTGGTTAGCGGCGTGGCCGGTGCCTTGGTGTTGGCCTTTGCTTCTAGGGGTTAAGGGGAGAATCCCCTTAGCACTGTTGATTACGGATTTATCGTAAACAACTGTAGTGCCTATTAAATTGGTGTGTTTGAAGAATACTCGTGAAATTAGTCTCTTCTGGGGAGTTGTCGTCTTGTGTCTGGGAAAGTCTATCAGCGTCTTGCTGTGTCGCGTAACTTATTGATTTTTTGCATTTATATATATTAAGCACATAATTCACACATCAAAAACGAAACGATAATTCTGTAAAACATACAAAAGCAAATCTAAAACGAGTCAACGCAGATCAAAGGCAAATAGGATGGATAACAACAACATATCAGAAAAGTTAAAAACGCTTGCGGGAGGGGGGAACAGATCAGCTACCGCACGTTTGCGTGAAATTTTTGACGAGATTGAGACTGCAGTACGATCCGGTGTTCGACGCAAAGACATTCATCAGGCGCTCAAAGAAAGCGGCTTCAATATTTCATTTTCAAGTTTCGAGCTTGCAATTTACAGAATCAGAAAGGAAAGAGGAAAACCTGAAAACCCAACACAACTACCATTTGTTTTAGAGGAAAAAAAATTAGTACAAAACACAAAATCAGCTGATGCAGCGGATATGAAGAATGAAGAACTTATCCGGCCTCCAGGAATTACAGATTCTGGCTGGAGTGAAATGAAGGCAAAAGCAAGAGCAGAAAAACGTAAACAAAAACTTAATTCAGGAGAATAAACATGAAACAAAAAACAGCAATGAAGGTCGTTCTACTTAGCTTGGGTGGAAGCGAAGGAAAAACAATGATCGTGACCCAGATGTTGCATCCGCATATGCCAGAAGCTCGCATTTTATGCGTCGATTCGGCGAACGAAACTGCTGCTGAGTTTGGCATAAAAAATTGTGAGAAACATTCTGGTGATGAGTTTAATAGTACCTACCACTCGCTCATGTCCGCAGCAGGTGATGTGATCGTGGATGTTGGCGGTAGCAAGGAGTGCAAGGAATTTATGGCCGGGATGCTGGCAATTGACGGAAGTGATGCAATCACAACAGTTATTGTTCCTTCGACGCCGAGCAGCAAAGGCCAAAGCTGCGCCATCGAAACCATTGAAAGGCTTATCGATGATGGTGTTGATAAAAGCAAAATCAAGGTGGTTTTTACAGGCACAAAAAAAGATACCGCCGTTGAGTTCGCTCAGCTAATTGGCGGAATGAAAGAAAACGGCTTGATTCCAGACCTAAATTTGACAATAGTACACAGTGAACTTTTCAACGAAATGATTGAAAACAAAGAATTAATCTCAAATATTATTATGGATGAAACCGACTACAAGGAAAAAGCAGTGTCCAGAAAAAATGGTGATGCAACTGATTACGTCGGCAAACTGATTCGTCAAAAAATGGCTCGCAGAACCGTCTGGCCAAATTTACAGGCCGTTTACAAACACCTCTTCGGTGCGGAGTAATAAATGGCACTCACGGCAGAAGAAAAAATAAAAATATTGTACGAGGATTCGCTCAAGGACATCCGCGACTTGACCTCAAGAATTGAAGGAATTAAGGAATCTCAAAGCAAATTTGAAAATGCAGTTAAATCCTTGATCTCTTCAATTCCTGCCGTGGCCGACCGGGAAATGAAAAGAGCGTCTTCAGAAGCAATAACAACACTTTCAGGTGAAGTTGGGAGGATTGCTCAGAAGGTAGCGGGAAATGCCGCTGCTGCCAGAAAAGCAGTATTCATCCTTTCTGGGCTTATTACTGCGATGGGGATATTCGCACTAGGAATAACCTTCGGTGCAACATACACGGCGACGGCAGCACCATACTGGATTAAACAACCCGGGGTTTTTTATGCGTTGATCGCCGGTCTGATTAGCACGCCAGTGGGCGGATATGCGGCATTTACCATTGCATTGAATATTTTTTTACTGCGAAAAATTTTGATTGATTTGATGACTGAAGGGAATACAGAAGGCGAATCACTGGCAAACGCAATCGTAATCTCAGTAATCGCAACAATAACAGCAGTAGGCGCATACCTGTCTTACGTGTCCATGTTTCAAAAACCATTTTAAGCGGCGGCATCAAGTGCGCTAACACTTGAAACCGCCTAACCACAAAGATCAATAGGAGATCAATCATGGCTAAAAGCAATTCTACCACTCAAGAAAAAAGTGGCTATCAATATCAAGGTGAGGTTTTCCCGCTCCCATCGTTAAATAAAAATTCAGCTTTTCTCCGGCTTGCAAGGAAACTGCACAGGCAGGCAATCAGCATGGCAGATGCTGAACAGAACCAACAGGCCTTCCATTACAGACCAATTCATATCCCTGCAAATTTGCTGCATATTTTCACTGATTAAAAGTTGCACTATTGCCACAAACTAGCAATGCAATCATATACTTATTTGATTTAAATACAGAAAAATGCTAGTGTAATTTTGTTGAAACATACATCCATATCGGCCAAATTTAAGGAGAGAAAAAGTGAATTACAAGAACGAGTTTCCTGTAATAAATTATGAAGATATTCAGCGAAGTCAATTTGAAGAATCAAGCAAATGCTTGACTAGGCAAGGCTTGGTAATGATGTGGGCTGCAATGTTGCTGATGACAGTAGTTTTTCTTGCACCGACACCATTGACTCACATGGTCAGCTTTATCTCATTTGCAACCGCTGGCCTGTTTTATTTCTTAGCAGCGAGGAACGGGGTAATTTTTGAGTACATCGTTTTTGAGAAAAATCACGCTGGGCGGCTAATAATCGAACGGTTCATTATGGTGATGATCTTTGTGGGGTTTGTTCATCTAGCGATTTATAGCAACCCAATCATTTTTCTTGTTGTTGGTCTTGTTATAGCGATGTTAACAACCGTGTTGCGGTTCGTTGGCGAAAAAAAATAAGGGGTATGAAATGAAAAAAACTTTGCTTGTCCTATCCATTTTTATTTCATTTTCTGTGCAGGCTGGCACTGTAACTGGTGGTGCAAGTGAATGGACACAGATCCTCAATTATGGCGAACTTTATAACCAGACCAACCAAAGCATGTCGCAATTGCAGACACAAATGAACCAGTTGGCAAATCTGAAAAAACAAGTTATGGCTGGTGGTGCAATCCAAGACTTTGCCTCAACTAAGCAATTATTTGGCAATGTGGTCAGCACGGTTAAGCAGGCGCAGGGGATTGGATATGACTCTCAGGTGATGGCTGGCCGGTTCAGCTCACTCTATCCAGATTTCAATGCCAAAACAGGGACTGACTTTTTCACACAGTATGGTAATTGGAGCAAAGACCTTAATGGTTTGCTTAAAGCCTCGATGGGTACCGCAAACCTTCATGTGAGCAATTTCACTAACGATGCGACTACAAGCCAGACGTTGCAAGACAAAGTTAGATCGGCGAACACGGCTGAAAGCCAGGTGGCTGTAATCAATGCCGGAAATGAAGTCGCGCTGGGGACATACCAGGAATTGCAGCAGATGAGACAGATGCAAGCAATACAGAACGCGGCTCAGACTTCATTTCTGGCAAAACAAGAGGCTGAAGCAAATAAAAAGGTATCCGACTCACAGCAACTCATTCCATCTTCTGACAATATTCTTCCATGCTTTCAAACAGCAGCTGGGTGTACGGTCAAACAGATGAGTCAACCTCGTTAAAAATGATAAGGAGATCAAATTGAAAAACTTCAAATTAATGTTGCTGGCGTTGTCATGTGTTTTTGTCATGGGATGCAATGAACATCCTCAAGAAAATGAAACAAAAAAATCCTCGAACAATATGATTCCATCTTCTGACAATTCGCTCCCCTGCCTTAACACAGCAGCTGGGTGTACTGTCAAACAGATGAGTGAATCGCGTTAAGCGAGTAAAAAATGAAACCACTTTTCAAACACAATCATATTTTATTACTGGGAGTATTTCTTTTCTTGCTGTTAACACCTGAGGTTTCATTTGCCAAAATCATCCTAGACAATATAAGCAGTCAATTTCACACCGGAACAATGAAATGGCAACCTACTATTTCAGGTTATGCCCAATCATTGTTCTGGAAACTGGCATTAATTGATTTCACTTGGACAACAATTGTTTGGGTGAAAGACCGGAAGGAATTTGGGGAGATAATCTCTGGATTTGTTGGGAAAATATTTACATTGCTGTTTTTCTATACAGTACTACGTTCTGCAACTGACTGGATACCTCAAGTGATCGACACATTCAGCGTTATCGGAAAAGAAGCTGCAACAAGCGCGGGAGCTGACGTAGGCACGTTGGATTCAATCCTTTTTCAAGGATTCAATTTAGCATATGCAATGTTTGGTGCGCTGGGAGAGGGCTGGAGTCTGTTGCATCCCCTTGATGCAATGGAAAGAATAGCTACCTCGATTGTACTAGTACCCTCGGCAATCATTGTAGCATTAGGATTTTCACTCATAGCAGGACAGTTGTTAGTCACCTTACTTGAAAGTTACATAGTAATTTATGGTGGCATCATCTTGCTTGGGTTTGGTGGCTCGCGCTGGACAAGCGAAATGGCAACAGCATATTTCAAGTTTGCGGTTGGAACGGGTGTAAAACTCATGCTGTGCTACCTAATCATTGGACTCGGGTTCAACATAATCACCATGCAAATTGACCCAGCACTGATGAAAACGGATTTCATTGGTTTCTGCTTGACCATAGTAATTTTAACAGTGTTGTATGTGTATATTGTTTTCTCAATTCCTGGACTTGCGTCAGGTATGTTGTCCGGATCACCCAACATGACCTTGGGAGGTATGGCCGGTGCTGCAATTACTGCTGGTGCTGGTTTGGCTGGAGCTGGAGCAGTTGCCGGTGCAATGGGAGGAAAAGCTGCTGGAATGGCAGGTAGTGCGGCTGCGGAAGCCGGTGGTGTAGGGAAAGCATTAAAGGCTGGGTTTGACCAAAACAGAAGTTCAGGTATGGGTTTTGGTGAATCGGCGATGAAAGCTCCGGTTCCGGGTATAAAAAGTGCTGCCAGTATGGTGGGTGCTAAGGCAGTGGAAGCTGGTAAGAGCTTGGCTGAAGGTGGTAAAGGGATGCTCGGCAAAGCTGGCGATGCAATATACAACTCAGCAGGTGGCAAGGTCGCGTCTAATATCATTGGAAGTAACGCAGGTTCTGCGGCAGACTCTTCAGGTGCTAATAGTTCGGCTCCGGTTGCTGGAGGAGGTTATCCAGGGGGGCTTGCAGGTGATCTTGCTGCTAGTGAGAATGCCAGCGGTGGTTCTGCTTCTTCTGATGGTGGTTCAAACAACATCAGCCAAGCATCGTCTGGTGGTGATTCTGGCACTTCAACTTCTCCATCCAGTAATGCGGGTGGAGGTCAGGGTATGGTGGGTGCTAAGGCAGTGGAAGCTGGTAAGAGCTTGGCTGAAGGGGGTAATGGGATGTTCGGCAAAGCTGGCGATGCAATAATCGATTCAGCAGGTGGCAAAGTCGCGTCTCATATCAATGGTGGTGCTACGAGTACAGCGGTAGCCAGTTCAGGCGATAACAATTCGGCTCCAGCCAGTGCTGGAACAGAAAATTCTGATATAGGAAGTGCAGCTAGCCCTACATCATCAGGTGGAGGTGATGCAGGAGGCTCCACTGCGTCCGTTGATTCTGCCCAAAAAAATGCCTCTAACGTAGCGGTTGGTTCAAGTGATCCGCATACAAAGCTGTTCGAATCCATGAATGCAAACTTGGAGGCGATGGCCAACGGGCCTGAGCAAGCTCGAAAACTTCATCAGAAGATTTCATCTTTACGCGATTTTGTACCGCAAGATGGTGCCACAGTGCAAACAAGCGGAATTTCTATTGGACATACAAAGGATTAAAAATTAACACGTTAACAATCAACACAGCACAAATTCAGGACTGCAAGGCAACGCTACTGAATTACTTGATTCACCTTGAAGATGGCAGAAAAACCGAAGAGCTGACAAGGCTCAAAGAAATCGTGGCTGCGCTTGCCCCTGAAATTCAAGCTTTTTTGGATATGGGAGTCGGCTACGCTGAAATATCCAAGCAGATCAAATCACAAGGGGTACAGGTCGATAGCGACAGCTTACGAGATTTATACATTAACCATTGCATACAAGAGCATAAAAACTATATGGAAGAAAAATTTCGTTCCTGGTGCGAAATGACGATTCAAAAGTCCGGTATTATGTAGCAAACGCACAATGTTTTAAATCAACGAGTTACTAATAGTTGGTTGGATCGGCTCACGATCTTCTTTTTAGATCAGTTTCAGTCGCAATAGGCAATTGAAGCAACTCCAGTTCTGGTATTTCGGCGTACTCATGGAGAAATGGTAGATACAGCCGAATAACCCAACTATCACCTGATTTGTGTGCTGCGTAAGGGTGCAGTATCTCGCCGTCCCCGCGTACCCGATCAAATCGCAGCAATCGCTTGTTACGGTACTTCGCTTCTGCCTCACACGCAAATCGTTCTTTCATCATGCGATTGACGTAATCATTTGGATAACCGGGGTGACCGGATGTATCAGCTTCGTGGATTGCGTCTTCAATAGCTTCGTCGAGGCTGAGATGACAGTTTGGTAAATCATATTCGTCAAAGACCGTCTCCACGACCGCATACGGTGGGCCGTTGTACCAACTCGCATCACGATCATCTTCAATCTGGATAGCCGTAATAGTTCGTGTGCCAACATCTGTGCAGCGCCAGATAAATCCGGCAGAGGCAAAGAACTCCAAACCTATATGAAAATCAGAGTGCTTCATTTTTCTCCCTTATTTACTCATCCACTCGTTCAAAATTTCTTCACCATCCGACTCAATCACACTTACCACATCGGCGCGTGCCGCCTCATCGTGTTCGCCATGAGCTTTTTCAACAAGCATTGCCAGTGCAACATGCTTCGTGTCACCTTCATCATATTCAGGCAGTTTCATGTGCTTGAATATATCACCCACCTGGATAGATACGATATGGCCCTCCACCCACTCTCGCACCATCGGTGTATTCAGCAATCCGCACAAAAAATAAGCTGCTTCCTTTTCATCGAACCCTGCGAAATATACCTTGTGGTCTGGGACGTAGGGTCGCGTTCCAATAATCGGAACATTGGCACTGCCAGCTACCGCAGCATAGAAACGACTCGACATTTCAGGCCAAACTACTTTCCATGGCTGGAAGGTGTAATCTCCCACGTTGTACACTGCGTAGAACGGTGCGCCCTTCATCTGACGGCGATAGGTAGAACGGTCGTTCAATAAAGTTTTATAGCCAGAAAACCATGCTTTGGTCTTGGCAAGGTCTGAACGATTCATTGCTATTTCACTGGCCGAATAATCTGAACCACCGATTCCATGATTGGGGACGAAAGTGTACAGTTTCTCAACAGCACGTTGAGGATTATCCAAACGTAGATAGCAGGCTTCGAAATCACCAGCACCCTTAACCAATGGATATAAGCTGTCCGGCTCAACCCAAGCTGTCTTAATCGCGCCGATGTCCTTTTTGCCTGCTTCCGGGCGGCTGCGCACCTGCACCAACTTATTGTTATTTTGAAGTATCGGAACAAAGAACACGCCATTTAGATCCGCAGTGATACCTTTGCGTCCGGCAACCCAACTACACTTGCCGGATAGTCCCTGCAATATCCTGTAGCGGCCTTTAGTAAGTACCGCCCACGGTGAACCGGCCTCATCAACAGGTGCAGCTTCTTTGGTGGTAATAGCAACACGATCCATGACCGAGGACAGATTCATCGTCACTGGGATGGCTTTTGTATTGCCCGGCGCGCTATCCCAAAGTCGGTAGGGGACGGGATATACTCCGGGTTTTTTGGTCTTATTGAACACCGCTACAACGGTATGGTTGGACGCATCATCGAACGGCTTCAGCGCCTTCATGTCATCTACGCTAACAGGTGTCAGATGCAAGCTTTTGGGATTGGATGGGGCAAGCTTAAAATGTCGGAAACCCGCCGAGGACGGATTCTTGAAAATCGTTCCCGTAATAACGAATGCCAGTCGTCCATCTACCTTTAGCCACTTGTCCGACGTGGTGTAGGTAATCATGGCCGAAATATCCAGCTCGTTGCCGCCATGACGCTTATTCTTTGAGAAGATTCCATATCGTTCGCAGGTTGGTTTGACGCGTTCGCGGTATGCCTCGGGCAGTTTTGACCAGCGTACCCAAGGCGGATTGCCAACGATGCAGTCAAAATTCCCGGCAGTTGCTGACCAGAAGAAATTGCGCACCACCCGAAACCAGATACCGTTCCATTGCTGGCGATGCAGTTCCAAAATCTGATCATAGGTGTATTGCAATGGCTTCCGCCATTCTACGGCTTCGTCCTTCGTCAATAAATTAGCGGCCAACAACCTCGCCTCTGCCTCCGCATAGTCCAGATCATTTTCCACGCTCTCACCCATTTGCGCGAAGACCTGATCTAAGCGTAGCCGATCGAAGGCTAGGGCGGAAGGTAGTGCAATATCCAATCCTGCTACTTGACTGCCGATCTGGTAATTCACCACATCTTGTCCCTTGGCCGGGTCTGACGCTGGGGAATAAATAGCGTCGGCTAGCAGCACGGGAATTTCCAGTGTTTGCCCAGGGGATGCTTTCAACAGGTCGGCGATCTCCATCAGAAAATTGACCCGTGCGGTTTGCACTGCCAGTGGATTCAGATCGAAGCCCCATATCGAAGTGCAAAGGTGATCGAGGATACGTGCTGTATTCCATCCGGCTTTCTTGGCTTCCTCACGGACGAGCCGTAGAACGGCCACCAGAAAGGCACCGGAACCACAGGTAGGGTCTAGCACCCGCTTGTCCAACCAACTACCGTGTTGGGCTTTCTCAATGGTGAAATCCACCAGCCAATCCGGCGTATAGAACTCTCCCAAGCTTTGCCGCAACCTGCCCGGCACCAATCCTTGATAGAGATCACGTAGCACGTCGCGTGTGTGCGTTAGATGGTCGGTGCGATACAGTGAGAGTGAGGCCAGCAGGCTACGTAATGCGGGCATCACGCGGGTTGAATGCGGATGTTTGTGAGCTACATCAAGATACCAACTGAAAATTGCTTCCTCCACAAAACCATGGATACCAGCTTGTGCGAAAATTCCAGCGCGCTCTATGTCTTGCGCAAGGATGTTGAGCAGTGCGGAATCATCCAGTAAAGCCGCCATGACTTGCGCCGGTTGTTGCGTGGTGGTCAGTCCATGCGCAGAAACGATTTCAGCGGCCAGCAATTTTATTAGCAGAGAGTTGTAGGAGTGGATGACAAACAAACGACCTGACATGGTTTGCGTCGAGAGTCCATTCCATATGAACCCGATTTCCTGATTGATGGCATCAGCTTGGAGTACCGACATATCGGCCACTTGACCGTACAAAGTACGCCATTCTTCGAATAGCATCTTAATCTTGGAATTCCCAGTCACAGCCAACTCAGCAGAGAGTGCATCAGCCATGGACTGCATCAAGAATCGCGTATTGGCCGATCCATGACCAAAATCGGCTAACAGGTTGTCCAGTGTGATGGCGCGTCTAATGTCTGCACGGATCGCTTGAATGACCAAGCCAACTGCGTACACGGAAAAAGGAACTAGATGCTGGGTTTGGATAGCATCATCACGTACCTGAACGAAACAGATGTTATCGCCGTCAATTGCAATGCCGATGTAATCTGCGGCGGGAATGCCTGACTTCTTCGCTTCTCGCTGGATGTAGGGTAACAGGCGTTGCTCGGTGGCCTCCTTGAACTTGGCGCTACTCTTGCTGCCTTTGAAGAATCCCGGTGCTTTGAACTCGATGATAACGTTGTTGTAGCTGCTGTCTTTCTTGGCTCGCTCGGCATCAAAGTGAATATTTAATGCAGCTTCCAGTGCCGACACCCAAGCCAAACGGACTTCCTCTTCACCCTTCCATGGACGGTTACGCCTTTCGGCTATGTGCGCGTATGCAGCCTGGGAATTTTCAGCATAAATGTCATATAATTGGCTGGCTGGCTGGCTGGCTGGCTGGCTGGCTGGCTGGCTGGCTGGCTGGCTGGCTGGCTGGCTGGCTGGCTGGCTGGCTGGCTGGCTGGCTGGCTGGCTGGCTGGCTGGCTGCGATATGTCATGTCTTTTTCCTCTCATATTTGTTATTCCTCAAAAAAGAAAAATCCTCTTTGTCGAGGTGGCATAATTTGATCTGTTGCTTTTATTTGCTGGCCAGACCGACGATGCACGCCATCAACACTGATTGCTTCAATGACTTTCTCTTCAAGTATTTTGCCGATAGCATCTCGATATATCTCGGCAGAAGCAGGAGAGGTGTTACATGTTTTAGCGAATAGTTCGCCAAAGGTTATACCCTCATCGTGTGCGTAAATTAACCTTGGTATTTGCTCCATCAACGTGGCAATGCTTGCATCCTTCGCCACATTATCGAATTCAAAACCAAGATCAAATTGTTTCCTGAAACTGTTGTCATTGTTGGGATCGTAACCGACCATCTGGAACATATTTAGGCCAGCACCACCGTAGTGAATGAAATGGTTGTGATTATCCCAATGCACTTCAGTCATTACATCGCGTGCGCGATGATGCTGAGACATGTGGATTAGCCAATAGTCACCATGTCCTTTTTTGTTGCGGATAAAGAATGGAGTGAAGTATTCCGCACCGCACCGAGAGACCAGATTTTTATACAAGGTACTCTGAATAAAATAACGCCAGTCTCGTTCGGATTTTTTAATTTCCTCAAGCGTTCTTCCCTGCCATAGCTGTGGTATGCCGACCTCATCCAAAAGTTCCTGGGTTAGTTTTTTGTCACTGGCAAAATTCAGGAATGAGTCAACGCCAAAGGTAAGAATGACTTCCGCACTGGGGAGGTTTGAAAATATCTTCTGGATAATTCCTGTTGGTACATCCTTGTATCCGTATTGATCGAGAATAAAAATCGAACGGCCATTCTTGGGGCTTTTTTTCTTGATGAACTGGATTACACCGTCAGCCTCTTCTTGAAATTTGGCGTGCCGCAAATGAATGGTATTGCCCAAAGCAGAACCATATCCGTCTTCGCGAAGCACCTTATCTAAGTGAAGATACGCATCATGTTCGGCTTCAATAAAAAAATAACTGACTTCAAATTGAACCGGCTTATGTCTATCTTTGTTGATTAAATAATCAGCTTCACGCGTTGCTTTAAGGCAAATAAACGGTGAACCTTTGATAGATTCATTGGTATCAGCATGGTAATAAATCCCACCACCAGCGAATCCATCTACCAGCGTCAGACGCAATACATCTTGGCCGGGAGACTTAACCAGAGTTTGGAAATATGCACTGAGGTAGCTTTGAAGGATACGATGTTTGGCTACACTATGTTGCTGAATCGGTGCCGGGCCATCTTTCCAGTTGTAGTGGTTTATAGACATCCGACTATCTCAAGGGTGAGTATGAACTTCTGGCATATCGTCCCAAGTGCGGCCATGCAATTGGCGACCGTTTTGTTTCTTGGCCCGTTTTACGCCATCAGCGCCCCATCCGCCCCATTGTTTGAAGAAAAAGGCCGTACCAGATTCTTCACACTGCTGACGAATCGGCTCAACCCATTCAGGTTTCATCAGGCGCGCTCTTGATCCTGATTCACCGCCAACAATGACCCAATGAATATCGGTCAGATTGACCTCACCAATATCTTCAAGAAGTGGTTCAACCGACAGGAAGCGAATAGAGGCATCAATTTCACGGAGTTTATCAATCCGTGGTACGCCATCCTTGCGATCTTCAACAGTCACGCCAAGCCACGCATTGCGTGGCACAGTACGAGTGCGAAAATATGACGCCATCCGATCAGCACGTTTGGTTAGCACCTGAAATGTATGTTGTGTACTACGCGCTATCACATCAAAGACTCGATCAATGTAAGCATCTGGAATGCTTTTATGAAACAGATCGGACATTGAGTTTACAAAATAAATGGTCGGTTTTTTACGGCGCAGTGGTTCATCAAGGCGGTCGGGCAATACCGTCAGCTTGAAACCATTCTCGTATCCTGGTGTACCCATGGCGTGCAGGCGTACAGCCATTGCTTCAGCATAACAATGTTTACAGCCAGAAGAGATTTTGGTGCATCCCACCGTGGGATTCCATGTTGCTTCTGTCCACTCAATACGACTGATTTGCGACATTCAAATGACCCCCCTGTTTTCCCGGATCACATTTTTGCGACTCGCGGGCGGAATTTTAATCTTAGTTTCTCTAATCTAGGCGAATTTCTTTCGCATCCATCGCCTTGAAATATTGCAAGTCAAAAACGAAGCTGAATGATCCCCTATTGAGCTTGGTATTGACGGTGTTGTAGTTCTCATCTACCCCCATCGCTTTGAGCTTCGCAACCAACATCTCGTAGCTAATTCCATTGCCAGCCGGAAACAAGGTTAAAAGAAGGATAAATATAAGGCTAAAAGAATAGGGTAGAAAAATTTACCTTATTGTCTTTTAATTTCAATATGTTGAAAAAACGACCCGCCCCCTATACCTACCGAAACACTGTGACCCACCCCCTATACCTACCGAAAATTACGCCACCCGCCCCCTATACCTACCGGCAAAAAAATAAATTTGTTTAAATATTGAGCAAATTCACACGAGCCGCCCCCTATACCTACCTACTTTTTTTACTTAGAGCCAAAAACTTTAACTAAAACTGGTCGAAAAACAGCACCCGCCCCCTATACCTACCGCGACTCGCCCCCTATACCTACTGAAATAGGGAATCACCCGCCCCCTATACCTACCGAATACTGCTAGCCTGTTGATAACTTTTTGCGGCTATTTGCCGCTTTCACCTCAGAAACAAAGTCAGGCGAAGGTGTAAGCGTGTAGACCACATCGAGGACTTTTCCCCGTAGACCAGTTTTCACAACAGGAATAAACTTTACTAGAACCCTGTTTTTGACAAGTTCCTTCATGGCCAAGTCACACGCTTCATGGGCTTTTCTTTCCCGGCTGTAATTTTCAAGCATCGCACTGTCCCGCTTTATTGTTGAATAACAAATATCAAACGGATTTGTAATGCTGGCAAAAACATATTTCTGAATAAGTTGTTTATGCAGCCAACGAGCCAGCTGCGTTGTATGGCTCATTAGTTGGTCATAATTAAATTGCCGGTAAGAAAGTTTTTCAATACTTTCAGTGACCAGTGGATGAAAATGCACTACCCATTTTGCATTTGGATCACTATCAATATCTGATCTGCAGACCCCAGCCACGACTGGCAAATAGGTACTATAAGCAAAAGCCCTTGTTTTTTGTGTGGTTGAAACGATCTGAATAGAGCTTCGTGACAAGATGTTAAGACTCAACTTAATTTCTTCAAATGAGCGAGAATGACCACTGCGCTTCAGCTCTTCACGAAGCTGATAGAGACTGAAGCTAACCCCACTTTGTGGAGTTGGCTTTTCATTAATATAAAATCCTTGTTCTTGATCTACCGCCAACTTCCTCAATGCCTCCTCGACAAGCTCCTCGCTTGAGCTTGGATAGTAGGCTATGGTTATTGGTTTTCCTTCCTTGTCTTTTCCTTTGATCTGCGTTGCCTGGATTGAAACACTAAACCTAGCCTGCCGGTATTCAAATTCAAGTTCCAGCAAGGGTAAGTTGCCGTTCTCATCACGCATTTTGACCATTGCTTGGCGCGAGATTGAATAGCGTGGCACGCTGTCCCAAAACTCAATTGAATTGGATAATTTTTGACGCTGAGTCTCATTATTACAAATAAATGGAAGAAACAAACTTAACTGCTTATTTTGCGATTCGTCTGGTCTGAGTGATTCAATAGGATTCCTATCCCGTATTACAAGAGCCTTTTTCTGACCATGTGAACAAATCAAGGACATTTAATTATTTTGTATCAGTGTAGCCAGAAGCTATCATCAATTCTTCCCCAAGAGTTCTCCTCACGGGCAATACAGGTCTGACTGCTGCCGAGGCTGACTTAAGATCAAACTCTATTTTAATACTCACCGATTCACATGACTTTCCTTCCATCCAGGCAAACACAACTTGTGTCAGCCAAATAGGCTTTTTTCCAGACTTAATGTGAGGTGGCTGACGTTCATGGTTTTTATCCCGAGTAACATCCCTTAGAATCGTTGCTACTGATTTGTACAGCAGCACTGATAAGCCTTCTGCATCTAGTGTGTGCGGTAGATTATTCATCACATTCCCCATCTTAATTCGCGTCACCAGCATCTAACACTGGCGCGACAAGGGCCGAACGAAAGTACACACGCCTGCCTATTTTTTTTCGTGCGGGGTTAAATTGTCTTGACAACTCCCCGTCTTGACGCAAACTGAGTCGCAAACCATCCACCGATCTATGCAATAAACTTGCCAATTGTTCAAGAGACAACAGCGGGCCGTATTTTTCCAGCAGAAAACTTTCCGTACTTGTTACACTCATGACCCTGCCCCCTACGTTAACCATCACTAGATTGTGCTAAAATATAGGTGATATATTACCAGATTATGGTAATAATGAAACAATATTTTGGTATATCCATGTAATTTTATATAGCCAATTTGGGCTTGGAGAGAATAATGGCTGAAAGCAATAAAATTGAGCGAATGGAGAGAAGGCAAAAGCGACTCGAATATCGCGCAGCTGAAGTAGAAAAAATTAATACCGATGTCAGAGAGCGCCTGATTACCTTAATAAACAATCAAGTTATTTATAGCGGTCGGTATGAGTATTTAGAAAATCGATATGGCATTGCAGCCAGAAAGTGGCAAAACGTCTGTAACAGAGTTCAACTTCCAGGAATCAACATGCTGTCATCAATCCTGCAAGACTACCCGTGGTTTTCGATGTGGCTAATGCTTGGCAAATCCAACAACGGCACACAACTGGACGGGACAATGGAAGGGTGGGAAGAAGTTATATATGATGGGCTAGCTCGTAATAAAAGCCAACCTGTACGTACCGTTGACGCAGGAGATTAAACCTTCATGCCTTAGATGGGAATGCCAAATCCAACTCATTAATCATATTTTCTGCGCGCAGATGAGTGTAATGTTTGAGCATCTGCATTGACTTGTGACCGGAAATTGCAGAAACCATTTGATCACTAAACCCAGCCTCAACCAGACGACTGATGGCTTCATGCCGAAGATCGTGAAAATGCAAATCAGCCATCCCAATATCCTTTTTTATTGTCCCAAATATTTTATTGAAAGTGTATGGTCTGCGAGTTTGATCCTTGTCCTTGCCTGGCTCTCCAAAAAAAACTAACTCACAATCAATTGGCCGAACTGGATTTGCAAGAGCCTCTGCAAAAATTTTCTGCGCATCAAGCGTCAGCGGCACAGTTCGTGCACCACCGTTTTTTGTATTGTCGAGACGAACTACACGCCGTTTCAAATCGACCTGGGAGCAATTTAGCGTCACTATCTCAGTCGAACGCATGCATGTTGCCAAGGCAACACGAACAATCCATCCCAACATGGGATTGCTGTAATTTGAGACCGCCTTGATCAGTTTAGATTCTTCCACCTTTGAAATCCTGCGATTCCTTCCCTGACCGGGACTAGGCTTCCTGATATTAGCAACTGGATTGTAGGCCAAGCCGATACGCCATTCTTGAATGGCGACTGTAAACAAGTGTCCAAGCAACGCGAGTTCAAGCCGAACCGTGTTTGGCTGCTTACCCTCTTCCAAACGGTTGTCTCGTAAGCGAGCCAAGAACTACAGTCTGTTCAGCACATCATTTCGCTGGTTAAATCCATGGCATGCAAATTCCACGGCAACAGCGCTTCAATTTCTTCAACCGTTCGAGCGGCGGGCAGGTCACGCATG
>JAQTZW010000002.1 GCA_028687575.1 Gallionella sp.
TTTTGAGGTCAATATGTTCGATAAAACCCCAATAAATCAAATGGTTGCAAATGCGATACAGAATCTTGACGAACCGGACATCAGTAAACAATTGAATCTATTCGATTTTTAACCGGACAGTAGTGGCGGAATATATATGATTGAAGATTTACATACTGCCTACTGGGGGCGTTTCGGCGGAGGCTATCGAGCCCGTAGAAACTTCTACTTTGGATTCGTAATGGATTTGATTGACGATATGCACCACTGGTACCACTCAAAGGGATTGAAGCAAGCTGTGGTCAGCAAAGATTGCTCTGGTATTCATATCCATGATTCCATTGTGGTACTAGAAAAAAATAAGCTCTACAAACCTGTTCATTCCAACATTGCCTGAGTATCAGGGGGCAGTTGCCTTTCATGCAGCCCGTGCGGCAAGCGTAGATGACTGCCGGTAGCCCGTCTGCCTGGTTCACGAACTGCACGACAGCATGGAGCAGCCCGGTTTGTTGAGCGCCCAGTCCGGGCGTTTGGCGATCAGTTCGGGCAGGTGGCAGTCGTCGTAGGGGCGGCGCGCGGCTGCCAGCAGCTTTTCCAGCCATGAGGTGTCTTGTTGCGTGGCCGCTTCGATGGCCTGTTGGGCCAGGTAGTTGCGCAGCACGAAACGCGGATTGACGCGGTTCATCCTTTCCCGACGGGCAGCATCGGTATCGTCTTGCTGAGCTAGCCGCGCGGCGTAGCGCGCAAGCCAGTCGGCAAACAACTCACGGTGATTCTGGTAGAGCGCATCGCGGTAAAAGGCGCTACGCAGGGTCTCTACATCCGGTGCAGGTTGCGCGACGTTGGCCAGCGCGCGGAAGAATTCGGTCATGTCCACTTCGCAGCGCTGCATCAGTTCGAAGATGTCGTTGACCAGCGCGGCATCCCCTTGTTGCCATGCCAGCCAGCCGAACTTGGCCGCCAGCATGTCGCCCAAGCGCGCTTGCAGGGTGGCATCGAAATGCGCCAGCCCCGCGTCCAGTGCGGCCTGTTCGGGTGCGACGGGTGCCAGCGCCTCGGCCAGCCGTTGCAGGTTCCAGCGCGCGATGTCCGGCTGTTGCCCCAAACAGTAGCGCCGCCATTGCGCATCGGTGGTGTTGGGTGTCCAGCCGGGGTCGAAATTGTCCACCCAGCCGTAGGGGCCGTAGTCTATCGTCAGGCCGAGGATGGACATGTTGTCGGTGTTCATCACGCCATGCACGAAGCCGACGCGCAGCCATTCCACCACCAGTGTGGCGGTGCGCTCGCACACCAGCCGGAACCAGTCTGCGAAACGCGCATCGCCCCGCAAGCCGGGGAAGTCGCGGGACAGCGTGAACTCGACCAGCCGTCGCAACAACGCATGTTCGCCGCGTGCCGCCAGTATCTCGAAATGCCCGAAGCGGAGAAAAGAGGGTGCGACGCGGCAGAGGATCGCGCCGGGTTCGATCGCGGGGTTGCCGTCGTAGAGCATGTCGCGCTGCACGCCGTCGCCGCTGGTAATCAGGCTCAGCGCGCGGGTGGTCGGGATGCCCAGATGGTGCATCGCCTCGCTGCACAGGAATTCGCGCAGCGAGGAGCGCAGCACCGCACGGCCATCGGCGCGGCGCGAGTAGGGGGTCGCGCCCGCGCCCTTGAGTTGCAGCTCAAGACGCTGGCCGTTGCGGTTG
Organism: Gallionella sp.; assembly: GCA_028687575.1. Classification (GTDB taxonomy): domain Bacteria; phylum Pseudomonadota; class Gammaproteobacteria; order Burkholderiales; family Gallionellaceae; genus Gallionella. The sequence goes on from JAQTZW010000002.1 coordinate 1,668, forward strand.
ATGATCTCGCCCAATCCGATGGCGCGCCCGTCGCCCAGTTGTCCGGCCCAATTGCCAAACTGGTGGCCGCCGTAACAACTGGCGTAGGGCTGCATGCCGGGCAGCAGGCGGTTGCCGCTGAAGGCATCCAGGAATGCCGTCGAGCGCACCTCCTCCTCGCCGATGTCCAGCAGCCGGGCGACTTCGGGGGAGTGCGCCAGCAACGTCGGGTGGCTGGCCGGGCCGGGCGCGATGGCCGCCCAGCATACGCCGGGCGTTTGTCGCGAATGCGGCTTGCCGCTCAGGTCGCCGGGCAATTCGCGGACGAAGCGGTTATCGAAATGCAGGTTCATTGCGGCTAGATGGATGTACAGACAGGGAGTCATTATACCCGACAAAAACAATTGGTTATGCGGGCGTGGATGTACCTAACTGATGCGGCTGTCCGGCGGGCATCAGATTAAAAAGAGGGTGGCTAGTCCGAGGAAGATGAAGAAGCCGCCGCTGTCGGTGATGGCGGTCAGCAGCACGCTGGAGCCGATGGCGGGATCGCGACCATAGCGGTGCATGCCCAGCGGGATGGCCATGCCGATGAACGCGCCGACCAGCAGGTTGAGCAGGATCGCGCTCATCATCACGATGCCCAGTGCCACGCTGTGATATAGCGAGTAGGCGAAGAAGCCGGCGATGCCGCCCCATACCAGGCCGTTCAGCGTGCCGATGGCGAGTTCCTTGAGCAGCAGCTGGCGGGCGTTCACCGGGGTGATCTGGCCCAGCGCCAGCGAGCGGATGACGATGGTGGTGGTCTGGTTGGCCGAGTTGCCGGCAATGCCGGCAACGATGGGCATCAGCGTGGCCAGCGCGACGTATTTTTCGATGGTCCCCTCGAAGCTGCCGATCACGCGCGAGGCGAAGAAGGCGGTGCACAGGTTCAGTGCCAGCCACGCCCAGCGGTTCTTGGCGCTCTTCCAGACCGAGGCGAAGATGTCTTCCTCTTCGATCAGGCCGGCCTGGTTGAGCAGGTCGCTCTCGGCTTCGGTGCGGATGAAGTCGAGCACCACGTCCACGGTGACGCGGCCGACCAGCGTACCCTGTTCGTCCACCACCGGCGCCGACACCAGGTCATAACGCTCGAAGGACTGCGCGGCCTGGCTGGCCTTTTCCTCGGGGTGCAGCTTCACGGTGTCGGTCAGCATCAGGCTGCCGACCAGTTCTTCCGGCTCGTTGACCACGATCAGGTTGATCGGCAACACGCCCAGCAAGCGGTCGTCGCGGTCTACCACGAACACCTGGTCGGTGTGGTCGGGCAGCTGGTCGAAGCGGCGCAGGTAGCGCGACACCACTTCCAGCGTGACGTCTTCGCGCACCTGCACCATGTTGAAGTCCATCAGCGCACCGACCGAGCCTTCCTCGTAGGACATCGCCGCGCGCAGCTGTTCGCGGTCTTCGATGGACAGCGCCTTGAACACGTCGCGCATCACGTTCTGCGGCAGGTCGGGGGCCAGATCGGCGATCTCGTCGGTATCGAGCTGCTCTGCCGCCTCGCGCAACTCCTCGCGGCTCATGGTGGCAATCAGCGATTCGCGCACCGCGTCGGAGACTTCGATCAGGATCTCGCCGTCGCGGTCGGATTTGACCAGTTCCCAGACTTGCAAACGCTGCTCGATCGGCAGCGCTTCCAGGATGTAGGCGATGTCAGCGGGGTGCAGGCCGTCCAGCTTGCGCTGCAATGCCGCCAGATGCTGCTTGTGCAGCAGCGTGTCCACCAGCGCATGGCGCTCCTCGCGCGGCATCTCCTGGCGATGCACCACCGTCTCCAGCAGGGCGTGCCGGTGCAGCAGCAATTCCACCTGTTTGAGGTGTTGCTGCACGTTTTCGGTGTGGTGGATTTCGGCTTCGTTCATCGCGGCCCCTGACAATGGCGCGCTATTGTAATGAAATCGTCAAGGTCGCGCCCTGCCAATTACCATTTGCAACAATTTCGCGGGCGCGGCCCGCTGGCGGGCAGGGGCGGGGATCAGGGGATGTCGGAATAACTCATGCGCGCCATGATGATGCCGGTCTTCTTCATCAGGCCGGCGGCCTCGCGGTGTTTGTCGTAATAGCGCGGGTTGGGCACCATCGCGGCGAGTTTGGCGGCCTGGAAGGCGTTGAGCTGCGCGGCGCTGACATGGTAGTAATGGCGCGCGGCGGCCTCTGCACCGAACACGCCGTCGCCCCATTCGATCACGTTGAGATAGATCTCGAAGATGCGGCGCTTGTCCATCACCGCCTCCAGCATCACCGTGATGGCCGCTTCCTCCAGCTTGCGGAACGGCGAGCGGCGGCCCGACAGGAACAGATTCTTGGCCAGCTGCTGGCTGATGGTCGAGCCGCCGGCGACGATGCGGCCCTTTTTCAGGTTCTTTTCGTAGGCCTTCTGGATGCCTTCCCAGTCGAAGCCCTCGTGATCCACGAATTTGGCGTCTTCCGAGGCGATCAGCGCGCGTTTGAGATTGCCGGAGATCTTCTCGTAGGGCACCCACTTGTGCTGGAGTTCGGCGTCGGGGTTCTTGTCCTGCATCAGATCCAGCCGGTCTTCCATGAATGCGCTGGTGGACGGGTTGAACTTGGTCCACCAGCAGACGTGCGCGAACAGCCAGACCTGATAGACGATCAGCACCGCAAACAGAATGGCGAACCCCCGCCACAGCCAACCCCAGAGTTTTTTCATGGCTCAGTTGCGCAGGGTGGCGATCAGTTCGGCGGTGTCGGGGCGCACGCCGCGCCAGATGTTGAACGCCTCGGCGGCTTGTTCCACCAGCATGCCCAGCCCGTCGGCGACCAGCGCTGCGCCATTGTCGCGGGCGAATGCCATGAACGGCGTGTCGCGCCCGTACATCATGTCGTAGGCCAGCGCGCCTGCCGCGAACAGCGTCTCGGGCAGCGGGATGGCGCTGCCGGACAGCCCGGCAGAGGTGGCGTTGATGACCACATCGAACTGTGCGTCGCCGATCGCCTCATAGCCGCCGCCCTGCACGGCGGAAGAGGCGAAACGGGCGGCGAGTTCGCAGGCTTTCGCCGGTGTGCGATTGACGATGAAGAGTTGCGCGCCTGCCTCCAGCAACGGCAGCACCACGCCACTGGCCGCTCCCCCCGCGCCGACCAGCAGCACACGCTTGTTTTCGAGCGCCATGTCCAGATTGTGCCGGATGTCGCGTACCAGTCCTGCGCCGTCGGTATTGTCACCCCCAGTCAGGCCGTCATTGAAACTGAGCGTGTTCACCGCCTCGGCGGCAAGCGCCCGGTCAGTCAGGTCGGTGGCGGCATTGAATGCCTCGAACTTGAACGGCACGGTGACGTTGCAGCCCTTGTAGCCTTCCTGGCGCAAGCGCACGAGCGTGTCGCGAAAACCGTCCAGCGGCGCTTCGATGGCTTCATAGGAGATGTCCTGCCCAGTTTGCACCGCGAACATGCGGTGGATCAGCGGCGATTTGCTGTGCGAGATGGGGTTGCCGATGACGGCGTAGCGGTCAGTCATGTGCGGGGCGGGTTCAGTGGAAAGCGCGCATTGTAATGAAAATCACGCTTCTTTTCGCGGGTTTATCAAGAGCGCCGCGACTCCGCCGCAGAGCGCCATCGCCCACACGATGGCCGCGCCGCTGGGCAGGTCGAACCACGCCGACAGCAACAGGCCTATGGCATAGCCCGTGACGCCGATGCCGGTCGCGCAGGCGGTGCGCCAGCGTTGCAGGCGGTAGGTGGCCAGCGCCGGCACGATCAGGCTGGCGAACACCAGATAGACGCCGACCAATTGCACCGAGGCGGTGACTGCCAGCGCGAACAGCGCGTAGAAGCCGAAGCCTGCCAGCTCGGCCTGATGCTGGCGCGACGACAGCCAGCGCCAGGCCGCCAGTAACAGCGCGGAAAGCACCGCGGTGGCGACCAGCTGATTGGTGCTGACCCAGAGGATCTGGCCTACCAGCAGGTCCTGCAGATGCTCGCCCGCATGCACGTCGTGGCTCATCAGCAGGATGCCGCCGCTGGCGGCCAGCACAAAGGACAGCCCGATGCAGGCTTCCTTGATGTCGGGCAGGCGATGGTCTATCCAGGCCAGCAGCGCCGCGCCCAACAGCGCGCTGGCGGCGGCCAGCGCCTGCACCAGCGGCGGGTGTTCGGTCAGGTGCAGCAAGCCTGCCAGCACCAGACCCAGTCCGGCGATCTGCGCCACCGCCAGATCGGCGAAGATGACCCCGCGCGCCAGCACCCGCATGCCCAGCGGGATATGGGTGGTCAGCACCAGCAGGCCTGCCACAAAGGCCGGCAACAGGATGTCGAGTTCGATGGTGTTCACGGTGTTCTCCTTAAGCCAGTCCGGCTTATTTCATGCCGGCCAGCAGGCGGCTGATGGTGTCGTCGAACAGCGCGAACAGGTCGGTCGCCTGCGGCGTGCCACCAACGGTGAACGGCAATACGACCGCCGGGATGTGCGCGCGGTCGGCTATCCAGGCCGAGGGACGATCATCCTGATAGGCGGCGCGCAGTACCATCTTCGCCGGATGTTGTTGCAGCGTACCTAGCACTTGGCCGAGATAGGCGGCGCTGGGCTCCATGCCAGGCTTGGGTTCCAGTTCTGCGAGTTGTTTAAACCCCAGCCAATTGTTGAGATAGGGAAAACCTCGGTGTTGCACCACGATAGCCACCCCTCTGAGTGGTGCGGCCTGTTTTTCCCAGCGCGCGATGGCAGCTTGCCAACGTTGGCGGAAGGCGGCAAGTTGCTGCTGGTAATAAGCGGCATTGGCCGGGTCGAGCTGGCTCATGCGGCCTGCCAGCGCATCGGCGATGGGCAGGAAGTTGCGCGCATCGGTCTGGATGTGCGGGTTGCCCATTTGGTGCACGTCGCCATCGGCGCGGTTCAGCCGGCTTGGCACTTCCAGCATCTGCACATAGCGGCTGGCTTCAAAGTTGCCCGCACTGCCCGGCTGTATTGCAGGGTTGCCGGATTCACGCTGGATAACGGTCAGCCAAGCGACTTCCAGTTCGGCTCCGGTGCATACCAGCAGGTCGGCACGGCGCGCCTTGGCGATCAAGTTGGGGCGTGCCTCGACGCGGTGTGGGTCTTGCAGCGGGCCGGTTGCGGTGAACAGGTTGACCTTGTCGCCGGCCAGTTGCTGCGTTAGCGCTGCCCATTCCGGTTCGCACGCAAATACGTTCAGTGCAGCGTGGCTGGAGGTGCTGAACAGCAATAGCAACAGGGAGTAGAGTATTTTTTTCATATGCCGTCCTTTCAATACTGGTGTGCGCCATGTGCGCCCAAGCTCATGATGTATTGCACGAAGATCTGGTTGTCGGGCAGACCCTGGCGCGACAGGTCGCGCGACAGTTGCAGCCGGAATCTTGAAAATTCGCTGGGGCTGTAGTCCAGCATGACACTGGTGCGCGACGGCAGGTAGCCGAAATTGGCGACGATGTTGGCTGCGTTAAGCGCACCCACGTTGGCCGTGCCGGGGTCGAGACGGTCGTAGCGCAAGCCGGTGCGCCAGTGCGGCATGAACTGGTAGACACTTTGCAGATACCAGCCGTTTTGCGTGTTGCTGTAGTTGTCGGTGACATTGAGGCCGGCGGTGTCGTAAGTCAGCATGCCGCTTAAACGGCGCTGGAAGTATTCGCCCTGCACCTTCAGGTAACGGTCGGCAATGTTGCCGTTGGGCGCATATTTCCAGACGAAGTCCACGCCGGCGGTGCGGCTGTCGCCGCTGAAGCTGTCATTCAGCAGCGGGTTGCTCGCATCCGGGCTGATTGCGTTGACACGCTGGGTCTGGTGCAGCGATACGCCGGCCTGCCAGCTTTGCTCGATGCCGATGTCGTCGCCAATATGGGCGTACAGAACGCTGGAGCCGGTGCCGTTCTTGTTGCGGTCGGTGCCGGGATAGCCGCGCCCGCGCCCAATCTCGCCGCCCAGTTCAAGGAACATGTCGGTAGGTGCCAGCCACTTGGCTTGCAAGCCATCTTCACCGGTCTGGTTATCCCAGAAAGTGCGGTAGACCAGCGGCTGGTCAACGAAATCCCAGACATGGGCATGCTGTTCGTTCAGATAGCCGAGGCCGGAAAAGAAGCGCCCCATTTTCAGGTTGATGCCGTGACCTAATGATGCCGTCTGTACGAAGGCGTTCTCCACCGTAACCCCACCGGCGGGTGCCAGCGCCAGCGTCGCCACGCCCCGGAAGTCCGGGTCTATGTTGGCTGAGATGCCCAGTTCGGATTCCTTCAGCGAAAAGCCCTTGCTGTAGCCGGGGTTGTTGGCACTCATCGCAAAGCCGGTGGCCGGCACTGCCGGGTCTTGCCGGAGATTTCCGTAAGTGCCGGAAAGGATGAATGCGATCGCCGGGTTGAAAGCGCTCTCGCTGCCGGAAGGGGGGGCGGCGATGACAGGCTGTGTCAAAGTTTGTTGGGCGGTGGCCTGGGCTTCGGCGGCCTGTTGCTGAGCCTGTTTACTACCGGCTTCGGCCTGTTGCAGGCGTTGTTCGAGTTGCGAGATGCGTTGTTCGTAACTTTGTTTCAGTTGCTGGATTTGCTCGCGTATCGCTTGCAGGTCGGCATCCGTTGCCGCAGTAGCGGCAAGTGGTTGGCCCAGCAGCGTGGCGAGCGCCACGTTAAGGCAGATTTTTCGGTACATCGTTGCGCTCCACAAAAGTAATCATCAATCCCGCCGCGCAAGGCGCAGGATGGCAGACGGACTTATGCAGGGCAGGGCGGCGCACGTGCCGGGTAGGCAATGTGGATGTCGCCGGTGGGCGCGACAACAAGACTGGCAAGCGGAGTTTGCTGGGGTGGCTCTGACAGGAACGGTTGGCTGGTGCTGCCGACTGCACCGCCGATCTGGTTGTAAGCCTCGCACAGGTCGCAGTGCTTGTCGTGGGACAGCGTATGTTCTGTTGCACGATCTGCCAGCGTATGGGCGATGCTGTGCGTGACAGCACCCATCTGCGCGAACAGCAGCGCGCAGATCAGGAATAGGCGGGAGAACAGGGAACGTGACATGGCGCGCACTTTAACCGAAAAGCCCGAAATTTTCAGCGTAATTCAGTCAAATCGTTGAAAACAACCGATAAACGGGCGTTTTAGACTATTCGCTCTCCAGTCGGTCGGACGAGGTGAACGACCAGGTGCGGGTGATGGTCAGGATGTCCACGTCCTTGCTGATGTCAGGCGGCAACGGAGCGAACGGCGCGGCCAGCTTGACGATGCGCATTGCTGCCGCGTCGAGGATGCGGTGGCCGGACGAGCGGCTCACTTCGATGCTTTCGACGCTGCCGTCGGCCTTGATTGAGACGCTGAGTTGCAGTTTTCCGAACAGTTTGTCGCGGCGCGCTTGCTCGGGATAATTCAGATTGCCGATGCGCTCGACCTTGACGCGCCAGTCTTCGATGTACTGCGCGTAGCGGTATTCCTGGGTGCGCGCGCCGATGAACTTGCGGCGCGGCAGCTTCTGGTAGTAATCGTTGTTGCGGTCTATCTGCGCCTCCAGTCGAGCAATCTCCAGACTGCGCTGCACCAGTTCCTCGGAGGTCAGCGCGGCGGTGCTCTGCTGTTTCTTGGGTTGCGGCTGCTGGATCTTGTGGTCACTCTTAATCTGGCTCAACACGCGGCGGGATTCTTCTTCCAGTTGCGCCACCTGTTTTGCCGCCTGTTCGGGGGTGATCCGCCGGTCGTCGCCGATGTTGGGCAGCATGGACTTGGCCTGGCGGTCGTCCTGGGTGTTGCCGCCGCCGTCCAGATTGGCCTGCGCCAGCGCATCGGCCTTGACCGGTTTTGATTTGGACTTGCTGTTGACCAGCACCACGTGTAGTGGCTGCATCACATCCTGCGCGCTGCGCGGGTCGGGCAGCACCAGCGAGATGCCGAACAGCGCGAAGGCGTGCAGGGCGATGGAGAATAACATCGCCAGCGAAACATTCCTTTTCACTGAACTCAGCAAGCGTCCTCCGTACTGGTTTCATCCGTCGCCGGCGAGTCCGTTTCCGCTGCATCGGTTGCGGCAGGTGCTGCTTCCAGCGTGGCGACATGGCGGGTCTGCAGCGACAGATCGAGCAGGTCCATGCCAGTCACGGCGAGTTGTACGCGGGTGCGCGGTGGCAGTTGTTCCGGCAGCGAGGAGGCGCGGAACACCAGCGGGATGTCGTCCAGTACGACCAGATTTTCCCGCAGCACGGTGGCGATGATAACCAGTTCGCCTTCAATTTGTGACTGTTGCTGTTGTAGCCAACGCAGGCACCAATAGCGCTCCATGTTGCGCTGGAAGTCGCTGTAGATGCCATACATGGTGTCGAAACTGCGCATCGCGGCATACAGCGCAGTGTCGTTCTTCGGATACGGCGCGTCCTCATTGCGCAGCATGGCGATGATCTGGCGCTGGTTGAGCAAGTCCACATAACGGCGTAGCGGCGAGCTGGACCACATGTACTGCGCCACGCCCAAACCCTGATGCGGCGCGGCAACGGTGCTCATCCTGACCTTGCCACCCTGCTGGGTGCGGTAGATGCCGGGGAAGCCGTGTTCGGCCAGATGACCGCCCCATTCGCAGTTGACCAGAATCATCAGTTCGGACACCACCTTGTCTATCGGCGAGCCACGGCGGCGGTTGGTGATGGTGACGTGGTCGTTTTCGATATGGAAGTTGTAATCCAGTCGGTTGCCGTTATCGGATGGTTTGCCGCGACCTGCTTCCAGCTTTTGCACCAGTTGCCACAGCAGCAGCAGTTCCTCGGCATAGGGGTAGTCGCGTTTGCCTGCCGTCAACGTCTCTTCGTTGAACAGCGGTTCCAGCGTCTCGTGGCGCAGATTGGCGGCGATGTGCACCCGTTCGATACGGCTCTGGTAGCTCAGTATCGCCAGCGTTTCCGGCTCGACCTCGATGTACATGGACAACGCCGGGCAGACACGGTCTGCGGTCAGGGTGAACGCCTGCACCGCTGCGTCGGGCAGCATGGTGATCTTGTTCCCCGGCATGTATACCGTGGAAAGGCGCGCCAGTGCGACCTTGTCACCGTCCGAATCGCGCGGCATGCCCAGCGCCGGGGCGGCGATATGCACGCCGATGCGCCAGTGGCCATTTTCCTGACGCTCGACCGAGAAGGCATCGTCTATCTCGGTGGTGCTGGCATCGTCTATGCTGAAGGCGTTAGCGGCCCCCATGGGCAGTTCGTCCCAGTCGGACAGGGCGATGGGCGGGAAGTCAGTGCCGCTGGGGAAATTCTCGAACAGAAATTTCTGCAGGTGGTAATCATGCGTCGAGCTTATCGCCCCGCAGCGTTGCAACAGGTGTGGCGCAGAGAGGTGGCTCGCCGTGCAGGCGTCTTCCAGCGCCTTGTATTCCAGCGTGTTGCGCTCAGGCGCATAGAGCAGTTGCTTAAGTTGTGGCGCAAACTCTTCCGGCAACTCGAAATTGCACAGCTGTGCGGTAAAGCGCGCCTGTAATTCCTGCGCGAGGCGCTTTTTCTCGGCACCGGCCAGTGCCGCCTTGAGGATTTCCGGCGGTGCGGCACGGTAGCGGCCCTTGCCCTTCTTGTGAAAATAGACCGGTGCGTGGTGCAAGCGGATCAGCGTGGCCGCCGCTTCCAGCGAATTGGGCTGGTGGCCGAAATATTCGGCGGCAATATCCTCGAAGCCGAACTCGTCGGGTGGGCAGCATTCCCACAGAAATTCCACCTCGATGTCGTTTGCCAGCATTTCCGCCTGCGGCAGGAAGTCGGCCATTTCCGGTTGCGAGAAATGCAGCATCACGCTGGCGGCCTTGATTTTGCTGCGCTTGCCCGACAAGCTCTCGATCTGTAGCGAGGTGGTGTTGTCGGTCATCACGCTGCCGACCTTGAAGCTGCCGTTTTCTTCGTAGAGGATATTCATGGGGGTGCGGAAAAAAAGTTGGCGCGGATTATAACAGCTTGCATCCGACCCACGCGCGGCGAGGCGTTCGAGCGGGAAAACGCGGACAATAAAAAAGCCGACTCGCGTCGGCTTTGTGCGGGTACCTGGCAGCTTATTTCTGCTTCAGTGCCCAACCTACGACTGCGCTGATATCTGCATCGCTGACGTTCTTGCCGGTCGCCGGCATAGGCATGCCACCGAAGGAACCGGAGCCGCCGTTGCGAACTTTTTTCTCCAGCTTGGCTTGGGCTTCTTTGTCATCGGCATACTTGGCTGCAACGAGCTTCATCGAAGGACCGACCGATTTGCCATCCACTTTGTGGCAGTTGGTGCAGCCGCTCTTCTTGAACACGGCTTCGCCGTCTTCGGCTGCCATTGCGCTTACGGAAACAGACAGGGCCGCAGTCATGGCCAGAACTTGAACAAACTTCATATATTTCTCCTTCAGGTTAAAAAATAATGCGGGCAATCTACACCCGTCGGTAATCAGTGATTTGACATAGGTCAATACACATTTTAAGAACTGCACGCATAGACTCAAGATCGTCCACTTGGTTCATTTTATCACCCCGGCCAGGTGCGCCTGTTCGTCGGCGAAGTAGCTGGAGCGTACCATCGGGCCGCAGGCGGCGTGGTCGAAGCCCATCGCGGCGGCCTCGCGTTCGAACATGGCGAAGGTGTCCGGCGCGACGTAGCGCAGCACCGGCAGGTGGCCGTCTGAGGGTTGCAGATACTGGCCTATGGTCAGCATGTTGACGCCGTGGGCGCGCAGGTCGCGCATCACTTGCAGCACTTCCTCGTCGGTCTCACCTAGCCCCAGCATCAGGCCGGATTTGGTCGGGATGGCGGGGAAGCGCGCCTTGAATTCCTTGAGCAATTGCAGCGAATGCGCGTAGTCCGCTCCCGGACGCGCCAGTTTGTAGAGGCGCGGCACGGTCTCCAGATTGTGGTTCAGCACGTCCGGCAGACTGACGGCCAACGCGTCCAGCGCCTCATCCAGACGACCCCGGAAATCGGGTATCAGAATCTCCAGCCGGGTGGCGGGCGAACTGGTGCGGATCGCGGCAAGACAGTCGGCGAAGTGCGCCGCGCCGCCATCGCGCAGGTCGTCGCGGTCCACGCTGGTGATGACCACGTAGTTGAGTTTGAGCAGGCCAATCGAGCGCGCCAGATTGGCGGGTTCTTCAACGTCCGGCGGCAGCGGCTTGCCGTGCGCCACGTCGCAGAACGGGCAGCGCCGCGTGCACACGTCGCCCAGGATCATGAAGGTGGCCGTGCCCTTGCTGAAGCATTCGCCGATGTTGGGGCAGGAGGCTTCCTCGCACACCGTCACCAGATTGTGCTGGCGCAGCAGCTTCTTGACATCGTTGTAGCCCGTGCCGCTGCCGGTCTTGACGCGTATCCATTCCGGCTTGCGCAGCCGTTGCTGCAACGGCACGATCTTGATCGGGTTGCGCGCGGTCTTGTCTGCGCCGGTCTGTTTGTGGGGAGTGCCGGTGGCCTCGTTAATGCTGTTGCTCATGCGTCTGCTTTCTGTATGTAGTGTTGCTGTAGGGCGTGTATCAGGTTGTGGGTCAGTTGCGCCTGGAGTTCGTTAAGGTCGGCGCTGATGCCGAGTTCTACGCACTGGGTGACGCGCAGGCCGGCGTAGCCGCAGGGGTTGATGTGGTTGAACGGGGTCAGGTCCATGTCCACGTTCAGCGCCAGGCCGTGGTAGCAGCAGCCGTTCCTGATTTTCAGGCCCAGCGAGGCGATCTTGGCATCGTTGACGTACACGCCGGGGGCATCGCGGCGTGCCTGGGCGACGACGCCGAATTCGCCTAGCAGGTCTATCACCGCCTGTTCCATCAGGCTCACCAGTTCGCGCACGTTGAGTTTCCAGCGGCGCAGGTCGAGCAGCAGGTAGGCGACGATCTGGCCGGGGCCGTGGTAGGTGATCTGCCCGCCGCGATCTATCTTGACCACCGGGATGCCGGTCGGGTTGAGCAGGTGTTCGGGTTTGCCGGCCAGACCTTGCGTGTAGGTCGGCGGATGCTGTACCAGCCAGATCTCGTCGCGTGTGCCGGGAATCAAGCCGTCCGGGCTTGCCTGATCGGGCAGGCGTTCGGCGGTGAAGCGCTTCATCGCCTCCCAGGTCGGCTGGTATTCGACCAGCCCCAACGCGTGAACGACCGGGTGGGCCGGGCAATGGAGGCCAGACGACGCGTCTTTTCCCTTCTCCCTTCTCCCTTCCCCCTTCTCGCTTTTCTCCTGGCCGTTCATAGCACCATCTTGACCAGCGGGTGGTCGCACAGTTCCTGATAGACCGCGTCGAGCTGGGCGCGCGAGGTGGCGCGGATGGTGCAGGTCAGGCTGATGTATTTGGCGGTCTTGCTGGCGCGCATCTCCATGCTGGCGGCGACGAAGTCCGGCGCGTGGCGGGTGACGACTTCCAGCACGGATTGGGCGAGGTCGGGATGCTGCGCACCAAAGATCTTGAGCGGGAAATCGCTGGGATATTCGACCAGACTCTCGTCGTGCGGGATGGTGGGGAATTCGCTGGGTGTCTTCATTTTGCTCGCATGACGTTGCGTTTAAACGCCTGATATAAGGGGTGAATCTTCTTGAACATGGGGCCAGGTACGGCGCTACCTATCGGTTTGCCGTCCAGATGGGTGATCGCCTGGACTTCGCGGGTGCTGGATGTTAACAGCAGTTCGTCTGCGGCGAAAACTTCGGCGACAGGTATTTTGCGTATCTCGCAGCGGATACCGTTGGCTGCGGCGATTTCCAGAATCACGTCATAGGTGATGCCGGGCAGCATCAGGTGATCTTTGGGCGGGGCCAGCAGCGTTTCGTTATTGACCACGAAGATGTTGCTGGCCGAACCTTCAGTCAGGAAGCCGCCCTCTGTGGCGGGCGTATCACCGGTCAGCGATTCGGCGCGTATCAGTACCGTTTCCGAGGCATCGGCATCCACCGCCATCTGCCGCAGCAGCACGTTGGGCAGCAGCGATATGGCCTTGATGTCGCAGCGCAGCCAGCGGTAATCGGGCGCAGTGATCGCCGCCACGCCGCGTTCGAACACGCTGGCCGGCGGCTGACCCAACGGGTTGGCCATCACGAACACCGTGGGGGTGACCGGCGGTACGGGGAAGGGATGGTCGCGCGGGGCGACACCGCGCGTGATGTGCAGGTACAGGTACTGGTCTTCACTGTCGCAGCCGGCGATCAGGCGCTCGAAGATCGCGGTCCACTCGTCCATGCCCAGCGGGTTCGCCAGGCGGATGCCGTCCAGGCTGTGTTGCAGGCGCTGCATGTGCGCTACGGGGCGGAATGCGCGGCGCGAATAAACCGGAATGACTTCATACACGCCATCGCCAAAGATGAAGCCGCGATCCAGCACCGAGACCTTCGCTTCTTCCAGAGGCAGGTATTGGCCGTTGAGGTAAATCGTCATGTTGCCCTCATGTTTACCAGTGGATGTATTTTTGCACCAACAGGCGGATGCTGTCCCAACCGCGCGAAAATACGTTGGCCAGGCTCACGCTATCCAGCGCAACCAGCGGGAATTCGGCATAGGGCTGGCCATCCAGCGAAAATTTCAGTACGCCTATCTGCTGGCCGGAAGTGATGGGTGCAAGCAGGGGAGGGCGAGTCTCCACGGTGGCCTTGAGTTTCGATAACTGGCCTTTGGGGATGGTCAGGAACAGGTCGCGACGCATGCCGATATTGAGCATCTTTTCTGTGCCTTTCCAGATACGCACCTGGGTGATGGCCTGATTGCCGGAGTATAGGCGCACGGCATCGAAATACTGGAAACCGTAGTTGAGCAGTTGCTGGCTCTCGGAAGCGCGCAGGCTGTCGGAATCCGCGCCCAGCACCACCGAGATCAGCCGACGCTGGTCGCGCTTGGCCGATCCGACCAGGCAGAATCCGGCAGTGTCACTATGGCCGGTCTTCAGACCATCAGCATAGGGGTCGAGCCACAGCAGGCGATTGCGGTTGGCCTGGGTGACATTATTGAAGGTGTAATCGCGCAGGCCGAACAGCGGATACTGCTCGGGAAAATCTCGCACCAGCGCGGCAGCCAGCAGCGCGATGTCGTTGGCGGTGCTGTAATGCTGTGGGTCGGAGATGCCGACCGCATTGGTGAAATGGGTGTTGCTCATACCCAGTCGCTGCGCTTCCTTGTTCATCGCCGCGACGAAATCGGTTTCGTTGGCCGAGATGCTGGAAGCCAGCGTCAGCGCTGCGTCGTTGCCGGATTGCACGATCAGGCCGTGCAGCAACTCATCCACCGTCACGCTCTGGCCGGATTTGAGCAACATGCGCGATTCGCCGTCGTTGTTACGCAGGGCATCATCCGGTACGGTGAGTATTTGATCCATCGCCAGTACACCCTTCTTGATGGCGCCAAAGGTCAGGTAGGCCGTCATCAGTTTGGTAAGTGCCGCCGGCTCCATATGGGTATTGCCATTGCGATTCAGCATGACCTGATGGCTGGTGTGATCAAACAGCACGTAGGCTTTAGCGGTAAGCACCGGCGCGGGCGGGGTGGCGGTGGGTAGGGCATGACTGGTGGCGACGAACAGCAGACTGATGAACAACAGGATGTATTTCATGATGGCGCAAGGGGTGAAGATGGCGCGATTATAGTCGCTGCCCCAGTGTGGGCGATAGTCAAAACCGCTTAGGCGGCTGCGTTGTTCGCCGCCTGATAGGAAAAGACTTTTAGCTGGAAAGGTTATTGTTAGTAATGAAGCAGAAATGCCGGTCTATCTATATACATCGGCCTAACGTGCATCGGCTCAACGCTGATATAAAGCGCGCACTTAAAACCTTGGAGAGTACAAATGCAGGTGGAATTCGGTTTGCACAACGGGCATGCTTTAGCTGACAACGGCAGGGGCAGACAACTTGAGCGCATGAATTTTGCTGCTGCAGCCGAAGCACATGTGGCTTGGAAGAATCGTCTCGGCCAGCATGTCTATGGCACCAGCACGGAACCGCTGGGAGCTGCCTCGCTGGGGCAGGATGGCGTTTGCCAACTGGGTACGTTGCTCCATGGTCGCGCATGCGACAGTTTGTTCACAGCGGAAGAATGTGGTCAATTGAAAGAAGAGCACGCGCTGTTCCATCAATTATCTGCCGAGGTGGTGGAGAGGTTGATGGCCAACGATAGAGAAGCCGCAGTCAGTCTGTTCGAGAATGATTACAGCGCAGTCCTGTGCAGTTTGCTCCAGTCGTTGAGCAGGATGAACCAGCAATAGTTGTGGCATGAAAAAGGGAAAGGGTTGCCGCTCCTTTCCCTGTTGCGCGATTGCCGGCTGGCTACACTGCCGAAGCGGTCTGGCTGGCTTGTTCGGCGACTTCCTTGATCTGTTCGGCGATGTCTTCCGCCTTCGCTGGGTCTATGCCTAGCTCCATCCATTCTTGCGATGTAATTTCCTGGCTGGTGTTTTCCGCTACGCCAACTAACGGCAGAATGCGTTCGGCAAAATTGACCAGGCTGACTAGCGGTTGTCCTGGGGCGGCTTGCTCATCGTCAGGCGTGTGGTGATACCGCATCACGGCAATAATCTCTTCTGGAAGACCCCAGTGGCGACCAAGATGAGCGCCAATCTCGCCATGGGTCATGCCGAGCAGTTCTTGTTCGATGTCTACGGCGGGACGGTCGGGCTGTTTCTGGAGCGCGGTGTGTAGTGCGTTGCTGGCGGTGGTATCGAGATAGCTCAGCACCACGTAGCCGATGTCGTGTAGCAGGCCGGACAGGAATATCTGGTCGTCCAGCGGACGGGTGCGCGGCGGCATCGCCTTGGCAATGACGCGCATCGCGACCGCAATGGACATGCTGTGTAGCCACAGATCGTTGGTTTTGAGTTGGCCTTCCGGCAGGCGCGTCAGCGCAGACATGGTGGCGATGCCCAGTGCGACGGCCTTGACGCGGGTCAGTCCCAGTAGCATGGCTGCATCCTGCACCGAGGTTACTTTGCGCGGCGAATTGAATATGGCCGAGTTGGACAGGCCAATAATCTTGGCGGAAATCAGCGGATCCTGCTCAATCAGTTTGAGGAGTTGCCGCTCACCCTCATCGGTGTCCAGCGCCAGCGCCAGCAACTTTTGCGCGATGGCAGGCATGGCGGGTAGTGAGTCCAGTTTGGCGATGTCCAATTTCAAATCAACAGCGATATTCATTTGATTTCCCTCCCGTATTATTGGTATTAACAACAGCATGGAGATTTTCCCCACGCTCACTCACGCATCGGTCAAAACAAGTTGGATGACTGGGCGACCTGCAATGCGACTTCGTTAACTGCAAGCGACAATTCCTCTGCTTCAGATGGATCTATGCCCAGTTCCAGCCATTCCTGGTCGGTGACCTGCACACCGCAATATTCATTGATGCCGAAATTGGTCAGCAGTTTTTCCGCCACGCTGGTCAGGCGCACCAGATAGTTATCAGCAGCAGCTTCGGCAATGTACGGGGCATGATGGCAGCCCAGCACTTCGACGATCTGTTCCGGCAAGTGCCACTGGCGGGCCAGTTGCGCGCCTATCAGGCAATGCGAGACGCCGAGTACCTCGAATTCGACATCCAGCCCTTGACGATGCGGCTGCTGGGCGAGTTGGCAATGCAGAGCGTTGCTGGCTTCGCTGTCCAGGAAGTGGATGGCCATGTAACCCATGTCGTGCAGTAATCCGGCCAGATAAATCTGATCCTGTTTGGGGCGGAGATTGCGGGGCATGGACTGGGCAATGGTGTTCATCGCCATTGCGATGGACAGGCTATGCAGCCACAGGTCCTGCGGTGAAAAGTGTCTGGAATCCGACAAGCCGGTGAAGTTTGACATCGCGGCTATGCCCAACGAGACGGCTTTGACGTGCGTCAGGCCGAGCAGTATGGCGGCTTCGGGGACGCTGGCGGCCTTGCGCGTAAGCCCTAGTGCCGGCGAATTGGCTAGGCTGAGCAGTTTGGCCGAGATCTGCGGATCCTGCGCGATGAGCGCCAGCAACTGTGCCTCGCCTTCATCGGTGTCCAGCGACAATGCCAGCAATTTTTGCGCGGTAGCGGGCATTGCGGGCAGGGATTTTAAGTCATCAAGCGAATCTAAGAGTTTTCTGCTGATTTGGGCTGCGGTTGCGGTCATGGCCTGTGTCCGTCCGGGTTTGTGAATTAACCACCGTTATGTCACTAATATCGGCCACCTTTCAGGATTCTGAAGGGGGGGAGTGGCATTTTCGCAAAGTTTACACCGAACAGGCTGGCTGGAGGTTTGTGGACGTCATTTTCCGATAGGTGGCTTGCCCAGTTTGCGTTGCAGCGTGCGGCGGTGCATGTTGAGCGCGCGCGCGGTGGCGGAGATGTTGTTGTCGTGTTCCAGCAGTACACGCTGGATGTGTTCCCATTCCAGATGTTCGATCTTGGTGGGGGAGGCGGAGAGGGGCGCGTAGTCGTCTGGCGCATGGCGGAAAGCCGCGACAATCTCGTCGGCATTGGCCGGTTTGGCCAGGTATTGTGTCGCACCCAGCTTGATCGCCTCGACGGCGGTGCTGATGCTGGCATAGCCGGTCAGCACCACGATGCGCGTGTTCGGGTCGAGGTCGTGCAGTGCCTTGACCAGCGTCAGGCCGGGCGCGCCGTCCATCTTCAGGTCTACCACGGCGAACTCGGGCGGGTTTTCTGCGGCCATAGGCAGCGCCTGCTCGACGCTGTGGGCGATGCTCACGCAGAAGCCGCGCTTGGTCAGTGCCGCGCCCAGCACACGGCAGAAGGTCGGATCGTCGTCCGTCAGCAGCAGGCTGGCTGATTCTTCGCAAGTGAATGTCATTATGTCTTGGTTGCTGCGTGGACAGGACGGGCAATCGGCAGGGTGAGTTCTGTAGTCGCACCGCCGCTGGCGCGGTTGAACAGTCGCACTGTGCCCCCCAGTCGCTCCAGCGTAGCGTTGGCAAGGAACAGTCCGAGGCCGCGTCCTTCCGTCTTGGTGGTGAAAAAGGCCGAGCCTGCCTTGAGCGCAACTTCTTCGCTCAGGCCTGCACCCCGGTCATGGATCTGTAGCGTGAAGGTGCGATCGTCCCAGTGGGCGATGATTTCGATCAGCTGAGAGCTGGCATCGGCTGCGTTGTTGAGCAGATTCAGTAGCGCGGCGCGTAGTGTCACATCCACTGTAAGCAAGGGGGGGGGCATGGCCGACGGCGCGTAGTGATATTGCGCGGAGGGGCGCAATAGCTGCCATTCGTCCAGCACCTCAGCCATCAGTTGGTCGGCAGCTTGCAGCGAACTGCTGCCGCTGTCCTGTGCGTTCAGCAATATCTTGTCGAGAATGCGCCGGCAGTTGCGCACCTGCTCGTCGAGCAGTGTCAGGCTGTCGCGCAGTTCGGCATCTGCTGCGTGGTCATGCTGCAACTCGCCGATCACCACTGCCATGGTGGATAGCGGTGTACCCAGTTCGTGCGCGGCGCCTGCTGCCTGTGTGCCCAGTGCGACGATGCGCTCGTTGCGCAGGACTTCCTCGCGCACTTGCGTCAGCAGTTCGTCGCGGCTGCGAATTGCCTGTGCCATCTTGACCACGAAATAGGCTACCACCACCGCGCTGATGACAAATCCCAGCCACATACCCAGCACATGGGTGTTGAAGGCGCTCTCCATCTCCATTTCCATCGGCATGGACATCGCCATATCCATGCTCGCCATGTCATGGCCAGCCATGTCCATGCCGGCCATATCGTGATGGTTGTGCGGCAGCGGGAGGTAATACACCATCAAGAGGCTATAGCAGGCAGTGGTGAGCGCGGCCATGCCCCAGGTCAACCGAGGCGGCAGGGTGGCGGCGACGATCACCAACGGCAGCAGGTACAGCGAGACAAAGGGGTTGGTCGAGCCACCCGCGTAATACAGCAGGATGCTCAAGGCCAGCACGTCCACGGCGGATTGCACGAACAGTTCCAGATTGGAGACTGGCTTGTCGCTCTTTAATCTCAGCAGGCTGAACAGATTGAATGTGGCGAGCGTGGCGATGGTCACCAGCATCGGTGTCCACTCCAGTTGCATGTCCAGCCCCACTCGGACGGCCAGCAGGGTAAGCAGTTGTGCGCCGACCGCCAGACTGCGCAAGTTGAGCAAGCGGCGCAGTTGGCTGTGACCTGGCAGCGTGGAAAGCATGGAATTGATCATGCGCCGGATTGTAAACGCGTCCGGTCGCATGCGGGTGCGACATTTTGCCGCAGAATTCAGGTGTGCAACCCGGAGGGGGTGCGGCAATATGTCACATGTTCAAACCGTGCGACATGACCAATAATGCCTCTGCCACAAACATCGGCGTTCCCGGCACAATGTTTTTCATTGTATAGATAGCGTGCCTTCTCCCGAGAGCGGTATCCCCCGCCGGGGACGCGATGCCGGCCTGGTGCGGTATGACCCCAAAGTCGCCATGATGCGTATAATCCGCGCTTTACCAATCCGACGGGAATCAACATGAAAAAAATCATCAAACTGTGCGGCCTGCTGGGCTTGTTGCTGGTCAATGGCGCGTTTGCGGCTGATGGCGTTCGGGTCGAGGGCGCATGGTCACGCGCCACAGCACCGGGTCAGAATGTGGCGATGGTGGATATGTCCATCGTTAGCGACAAGTCCGCTAGTCTGGTCGGCGCTTCCAGTCCGGCATGCAGCAGTATCGAGATACACAGCATGACGCACGACAACGGCATGATGAAAATGCGCCAAGTGCAGTCGGTGGAATTGCCCGCCGGTGAGCGAGTGGCGCTGGGCAAGAGTGGCTATCACCTGATGTTGCTCGGTTTGAAGCAGCCACTGGCGCAGGGTGAGACTGTTCCCCTGACATTGAATTTCAAACTGGCCGACAAGGCTGTGGTCAAGGTCGAAGTGAAGGCTGAAGTCAGACCTCTGACCGAAGTTGCGCCCAATGCCGACGAAGGCATGCACCATCACCATATGCATCACTAAAACCCGGAGTCGGGCTTGCGGATACGGGCGGCTAATTGCCGCCCGTCTTTTTTGCGGTTGGACAACGATCCGGCCATGCCCGATAGTATCGCCCTCTGTCAGTCTGGAAGTGTCGTCATGAAATATCTCAAATCCGAATCGCCCGTCGCAATCGCCCTCATGGTGCTAGGGTTGGGCTTTGTTCTGGAACATGCTGCCGTAGCACAAGGTGGCATGCTGTTGTGGGGGCTGTTGCTGGTGATTCTGGTGGCCATCATCGGAGTGGCGTTTCGTATCGCCCATCATGCCGAAGTGTTGGCGCTGCGCTTCGGAGAGCCTTACGGGACGTTGATCCTGACGCTTGCCGCAGTGGCGGTTGAAGTGGTGATACTGGTCGTCCTGCTGCAAGGCTCGCCCAGCCCGACGCTGGCGCGTGACACGGTATTCTCGGCGGTGATGTTCGATATCAACGGCATCCTCGGACTGGCGGCGATCGTCGGCGGATTGACCCACGGCAGCGCCAAATACAACGTGGATTCGGCAAATTCTTACATCGCCATGCTGCTGGTGGCGATCGGCATAGGCATGTTCCTGCCGGACTTTGTGCCTGAGGCGCAATGGCGCTTTTATTCCGTTTTCTCGATCAGCGTGATGGCGCTGATGTATGTCGCGTTTTTGCGGTTGCAAACGGTCGAACATCGCAAGTTCTTCGAGTATTCCAGCGAAACCGAAGACGAAGCGCATGACGAAGTGCACAGCCCGAACAGTTTGCACATCGGGTTAATGGTCGCTTCCATCGTGCTGGTCGGACTGCTTTCAGAGGTGTTGTCCGCATTGCTGGAGGCGGGGCTGCAAGGCAGCAGCTTGCCCAAGGCGATACCGGCGGTACTGGTGGCGTTGATTTCGGCCTGCCCGGAGATCCTCACGGCACTGAAGGCCGCGCAACAGAATCGTATGCAGACTACGGTGAACATCGCGTTGGGCGCGTCGCTTGCCACCGTGTTGCTGACCTTGCCGGTGATAGAACTCATCGCGCTGTCGAACGGTGCGCCTTTGGAGATGGCGCTCACGCCGGTGCAGGGCGGTATGTTCCTGCTTACCTTTCTCGCCGTTATGAACAATCTCCATGACGGGGAAACCAACGCCATCGAAGGCATCAGTCATTTCGCATTGTTTGCAGCGTTTGTCGCGCTGGTGGTGATGGGCGTGGTGTAGCCGCTCAGGCGTGCAAAGTAATTTCTCGACAAATTTTCTTCTGGTGTAAAATTCGCGGCAATTTTTCGGCGTTTTGCACGCCAGCCTTTATTTTTTGGGGATTCATCCATGACCATTTCGCCTTCCGCCGCCGACAAGAAAGCCCGCACGCTATCCGAGGCGATGCCCTACATCCAGCGTTTCTTCGACAAGACCATCGTGGTCAAATACGGCGGCAACGCGATGACCGAGCCAGCCTTGCAGGAAGGTTTCGCGCGCGACGTGGTGCTGTTGAAGCTGGTCGGCATGAATCCGGTGATCGTGCATGGCGGTGGCCCGCAGATCAATGATCTGTTGAAGCGCGTCGGCAAGCAGGGCGAATTCATCCAGGGCATGCGCGTCACCGACGAAGAGACCATGGATGTGGTCGAGATGGTGCTGGGCAAGGTCAATAAAGACATCGTCAATCTGATCAACAAGCACGGCGGCAAAGCGGTCGGCCTGACCGGACAGGATGGCGCGTTCATCCGCGCCAAGAAGATGATGCTGGAAAGCAAGGATGAGCCTGGCAAGATGCTGGATATCGGCCAAGTCGGCGAGATTACCAAGATAGACCCGACCATCATCGGCTTCCTCGATTCCGGCGATTTCATCCCGGTGGTAGCACCAATCGGTGTGGCACCGGACGGCGAGACACTGAACATCAATGCCGATCTGGTGGCGGGCAAACTGGCTGAAGTGCTCAATGCCGAGAAGCTGGTGCTGATGACCAACACCCCCGGCGTGCTGGATAAGGACGGCAACCTGCTTACGGGTTTAACCCCCCGGCTGGTGGACGAGATGGTGGCCGACGGTACGCTGTCCGGCGGCATGTTGCCCAAGATCGGCTCCGCGCTGGACGCGGCGCGCAGCGGCGTCAAATCCGTACACATCATTGATGGACGGGTGGAACATGCGCTGTTGCTGGAGATTCTCACCGACGAGGGTGTCGGCACGATGATCAAGAGCAAGTAACCCCGGTGTTCCGCCAATCCGTCAGCACTGACGGGTTGGCGGAGGCGATTGAGAGCGCCGGCCAGTAGTCTTATTGATTCGGCATGGTGAAGTCTGAACATGCGTTAGCCAGCTACGACCCCAATGATGTCAAAGCATGAAAAGATTGCCTCACGCGGAGACGCGAAGCACGCGGAGAAAAACCAGGCGGGTGCGGGGCGGCGTTCTCCGCGCCTCCGCGTGAAACCTTGTTTGGTTTTGGCTAGTCCGGTTAGGAATCAGGACGAACCGACTTCAAGCCTCACTTGGCCGTATCAATAATCAACGACGATGCGGGAAACGGAGTGACGATGTCAGCACCGCTGTGGATCTTCGATCTGGACAACACGCTGCACGATGCCAGCCGGCATATCTTTCCGCACATCAACCGCAGCATGACCGCCTATTTGCAGCAACACCTGCAACTGGACGAGCAGCATGCGAACGCGCTGCGCCAGCATTACTGGCATCGTTACGGTGCCACGTTGTCCGGCCTGATGCGCCACCACGGCACCGACCCCGACCATTTTCTGTGGCACACCCACCAGTTTCCCGATCTGCCGGGCATGGTGATTCCTTCCCCGCGCCTGCGTCATGCGCTGCGTGCCTTGCCGGGCAAGAAGGTGGTGTTTTCCAACGCGCCCCATCACTACGCGGCGGCGGTGTTGAAACTGCTGCGCATCGAGACGCTGTTCGACGATCTGGTGGCGGTGGAGCATACCCGCTACCGCCCGAAACCCGATTTCTTCGGTTTCAGGCAAGTGATGCGCCGCCATCGCGTGCCGGCCAGCCAGTGCGTGATGGTGGAGGACAGTCTGGAGAACCTGCTGGCCGCGAAGCGGTTGGGCATGCGTACCGTCTGGGTGAGCACTGAGAGCCGGAATCCCCCCTGCGTTGATGTTAAGGTGCGAGATGTGATGCAGTTGAACCGCGCTTTTGCGGGCCGCCAAATTCGATAACGCCGACAAGGAGAAACGATGATACTTATTCTGAGCAGCAATGTGGACGAGAGATCACAGGAATACAGCCAATTGATGGCGCATCTGGCAGCCATGCCGGGCATCGTGACGCGCGTGCATGTCGAGCGCGGGGCGGAGCAGACGGTCACCGAAATCTACCTGATCGGCAATACCAAGCAACTCGACATCGAGGACATGCAAAGCCTGCCGTGCGTGGAGCGGGTGGTGCGGGTGTCCGAGGAATACCGCATCCTGGGACGGCACAAGGACGACCGGCGGCCGACGCATTTCGAGTACAACGGTGTGCGTTTCGGGCAGGACACGCTGAACGTGTTCGCCGGACTGTGCGCGGTGGACAACCGCCAGCATGTCGAGCAGATGATGCGGGCGCTGCGCGACAACGGCCAGCTCTGCACCCGCATGGGTGCGTACAAACCGCGCACCAGCCCTTACGCCTTTCAGGGTCACGGCAAGGCCTGCCTGCCCTATGTGTTCGAACTGGCCGGCAAGTACGGCATCCGGGTGGTGGCGATGGAGATCACCCACGAATCGCATTACGACGAGATCAAGGAAGCCTTGCACCTGACCGGCAACCCGACCGGCGTGATGTTGCAGATCGGCACGCGCAACACGCAGAACTTCGAACTGCTGAAGATCGTCGGTCGCCAGACCGAAATGCCGGTGCTGCTCAAGCGCGGTTTCGGCATCACCCTGGACGAATCGCTGAACGCGGCGGAATACCTGGCTTCCGAGGGCAACCGCAACGTGGTGTTCTGCCTGCGCGGCATGAAGACCAACATGGGCGACCCGCACCGCAATTTCGTGGATTTCTCGCATGTGCCGGTGGTCAAGCGGCAGACGCGCATGCCGGTGTGCATAGACCCGTCGCATTCGGTCGGTACGCGCGCCGCATCGCCGGACGGCATCATGGATATGATGCATGTCACCGCGCAGGGCGTGATGGCCGGCGCGAACATGGTGCTGGTAGATTTCCACCCGGCCCCTCCCGAAGCGCTGGTGGACGGCCCGCAGGCCATGCTGATGCCTGAATTGCCCTATTTTCTGGAAGATGTGCAGATCGCTCGCGAGGCCTATCTCAAACGGGTTGAGTTGCGCCAGCGCCAGTGAGGGGAGGCTGGCTGCCGGGAAATCGTATATTCCGTATCAGTCGGCAAAATCCGTCCAGATGTGGTGAATTTGCAACAATTTCATCTAAATTATTGACGGAATAAGGCGGGGGGAAATATCATGCGGCGCTGTAAGGCATTATCTCGACTAACGTAGTTATTTGGAGGCTATACCATGGTAGAAGATACGAAAAAGCCAGCCGCAAAGAAACCGGCTGCCAAGAAGACCCCTGCTGCGAAAGCTACTGTAGTCAAGAAGGCCGCCGAGCCAGCTGCTTGGCCATTCCCTGCTGTTGAGACAGCGGCTGCCGCTAAAAAGCCGGCCGCTGCCAAGAAAGAAGCTGCAGCCAAGCCAGCTGCAGCCAAGAAAGCAGCCGCAGCCAAGCCGGCTGTCGCGGAATCAGCGCCAGCCGCCAAACCGGCAGCGAAAAAACCGGCTGCAAAAAAGGCCGCAGCCAAGCCAGCCCAGCCCAGCCCACAGGAGCGCTACATCATGGTTCAGACCGCTGCGTATTTCATCGCAGAACGTTCCGGCTGGCAGGGTTGCACCACCGAGCACTGGGCGCAGGCCGAGAGCGAAATCGCAGCCATGCTGGGCGAGTAACCCCGCCAACCATCAGCGTTGCCACGAGGCAACCTTGATGGCAAACAAAAACCGCACGGGTTTTCACCCGTGCGGTTTTTGTTTTGAGTCGTTATTTTGCGGCGGGTTGTTCGGCAGCGGCTTGCGCGGGTGCGGTCTGATCCAGCGTGAGCGTCATCACTTCCGTGCCGGCATCGTACTTTTGCAAATACCGTGCGATGGTCTCGAAAGTCGCGGTGACGGGTGAGCTGGGCTGGTCCGAGGTGGCGATCTCTGCGCTGAACATCGAGCCCAGCGCCAGCTTCAGCGGATTGACCTTGACCGGCTGCGCCTCGAAGTAGGCTTTTTCGTTGGCCTTGATGACCTTGATGTCGCTGGTCTGGTAGATCGCAGCATTGATCACGTCCAGTGTGTGTTCGGTGCAGTTCTGTTTACCCAGCGTGTAGGGATTGGCGATCAGCGAATAGTGCGGGTCGTGCAATTGCTTGTAGGTGGGCGAACTGATCACATCCAGCAGGCGCTGCTGCAAACCGGGCGACGGGATGATGATGCCGGCTTCCATCACTGCCACGCCAGAGAAGAAATCCACCGGGTAGTCCTGCACCAGATCGCTGACATCGGGATGCTCGTTCTGCTGGTACAGGTTATAGATCGCATAGCCCGGCACCTGGCGGCCATCGGCGGTGGTGATCTGCGAATACACCGCGAACGCTACATGGGTGAAATGCATGCCCTCCGGCAATTCCGAGGCGGGCCGACCCATGCGCGCCAGGATGGCGACATGCGCGCCTTTGGCGGCCAGCGTCTTTTCCACCTGTTTGGCAAAGGTGATGATCTGTTGCGGCGTGAAATGCAACTCTTCGGCAGATGCGCTACTGCTGCTGCCGCTGCCGGCCTGGGCAGGCAGGCTGGCAGTCATCAGCAATGACAGGGCGAGCAGGGTCGGGCGGAGCAGGGTTTTGCATGGAATGCGCATGGTCGTTTCCTTCATTTGATGGCCGCTGACTTAGATGGGTTTGTCAGAGTCCTTGGGTTGCACTTGGTCCTTGTTCTTCAGCGCCTCGTTGGGCGGCATCACGGTGATGGTCTCGTCGGTGATGTTCAGTGGCGTGCCTATCGGAGCGGTGGCTGCCTGAGCCGAATTGTGGGCCGCCTGGCCGGAAACTGCGCCTGCCGTGCCGCTGACCACACCGCCGATTGCCAGCGGGATTGCCGAGGCCGCCGAAGTGACCTGGCCGGACGCGGCGATCGAATGGCCTACGCTGGCGCTGGCGTGGCCGCTGGACTGTGCGGAATTACCGACCGATGCGCCCAGATGTGTCTGACCGGGCTGCGTCGGGTCAGCCGCCAGTGCGCTGCAAGTGCAGCCTGTAGCCAGCAGGATGAATAAAGCGAGCTTCGTTTTCATGACATCTCCTTGTTCGTTCGAATACGGCTGGTTTGCATTTTTCGGGAGAGATTCCCGAGACTTCATTGCTCGGGCCTGATGATAAACATTTCCGAGCCTTCGTCATACTTTTTCAGATAATCCGCGATGGTCTCGAAGGTCGCGGTGACTGCCTCGCCGGGCTGGTCGGACAGCGTGATTTCGGACGAGAACATCGCGCCCAGCATCAGCTTGAAGCCGCTGACATTGACCTTCTGCGCGACATAGTACTGCTTCTCGGCGGCCTTGATCTTGCGGATATCGTCGGTCTGGTAGATCGCCGCATTGATCACGTCCAGCGTGTGTTCCGTGCAATTCTGGCGGCCCAGCGTGTAGGGGTTGGCGATGGCCGAGTAGTGCGGGTCGTGCAGCTTCTGATAGGTAGGCGAGGTGATGGTCGCCAGCAGTCGCCGCTGCAACTCCGGCGAAGGAATGACGACACCGGCCTCAAGTGCGGCGACCCCGGCGAAAAAATCCACCGGGAAATCCTGCACCAGCGAACTGGTGTCGGGTTTCTCGTTGCTCTGATATTCGTTATAGATCGCATAGCCCGGCACTACCCGCCCGTCGGCAGTGGTGATCTCGGAATACACCGCGAACGAAACATGGGTGAAATGCATGCCTTCCGGCATCTCCGAGGCCGGACGACCGACCCGCGCCAGCACTGCTACTCGCGCCCCTTTGGCGGCCAGCGTTTTCTCCACCTGCTTGGAAAACTTGATGATCTGCTCGACCGGAAACTGCGGAGGTGCGTTCGCCATACTTCCCGCCGCAGCAGGCTGCGTCAGTATGAGCAACAAGATCAGCAACAGTTGGCGCATCGAAACCTCCGGACGGCTGAGAATTACGCGGCAGATTCGCATTGTTGGCGGGGGGCTGTCAATAAAATGAAATTGGAAAAATGCATCTGATACAAGATTCGTTGCCAGACCGCGCGGAAGCGCCAGTTTGACGAGATGCCCCCTTGCGGGGCAGCCTCGTCAAAGTTGTAGCTCCCTCTCTCACCCCGGATTAGCTCTTCATGGCAGCAGCGGCAATCCCAGCTCCTTGAGAAACTCGTTGTGTTTGTCGAGTGCGGTTTTCCTTGCCTGCTCCAGTTTCACCAGTTCAGCGTGGACAGAAGCCAGAACGATCTCTTCTTCTGCTTCCGCCGTGCTGATATAGCGCGAGATGTTCAGGTTGTAACCGTTGGTTTCAATCTCTTCCATAGCCACGCGGCGAGCGTAGCGTTCCTTTTCCTTGCGGTATTGATAGGTGTCGATGATCTTGTCGATGTGCTCCGGCAGCAGGCGGTTTTGCCGTTTGCCCTTCTCGAAGTGCTCGGCGGCATTGATGAACAGCACGTCGTCCGGCTTCTTGCATTTCTTCAACACCAGAATGCACACCGGGATGCCCGTGGAGAAAAACAGGTTGGCGGGCAGGCCGATAACCGTGTCGATGTTGCCATCCTTGAGCAGCTTGGTGCGGATACGTTCTTCCGCGCCGCCACGGAACAGTACGCCGTGGGGCAGGATGATGGCCATCACACCTTCGGGCTTCAAGTATTGAAAACCGTGCAGCAAAAAAGCGAAGTCGGCAGCAGACTTGGGGGCCAGGCCATAATTCTTGAAGCGCATGTCCTCGCCCAGCGCGTCGGTTGGCTCCCAACGGTAACTGAAGGGCGGATTGGCCACCACCGCATCGAACTTCGGCATCTTCGCCGGGTTCATTTCGCGCAGCATGTCCCAGTCGTTGGTCAGGGTGTCGCCGTGATAAATCTCGAACTCCGAATCCTTCACCCCGTGCAGCAGCATGTTCATGCGCGCCAGGTTGTAGGTGGTGATGTTCTTTTCCTGTCCGTAGATTTTGCCGATGCCGTGCGCCCCCATGCGGTGGCGCACATTGAGCAGCAACGAGCCTGAGCCGCAGGCAAAGTCGAACACGCTTTCCAGTTGCTTCTTCGTACCGGTGGCGGGCTCCTGACTGTCCAGCGTGACAATGCCCGACAAGATGCTGGAAATCTGCTGCGGCGTGTAAAACTCGCCCGCCTTCTTGCCGCTACCCGCCGCAAACTGGCCGATCAGATATTCATAGGCATCCCCCAGCGTGTCCTTGTCGGTGGAGAACTTTTCCAGCCCGTCGGCAATCGCCTTGATGACGGTGCAGAGCTTGGCGTTTTGCGCAGTGTAGCCCTTGCCCAGCTTTTCCGAATTCAGGTTGATCTCGGAAAACAGCCCGCCGAAGGTGCTGGCAAAGGATTCGTTCTCGATGTAATCGAAGCCCTTTTGCAGCGTGTGCAGCAATTCGCCGTCCTGCGTGCGCGACATCTCCGCGATGCTGCTCCACAGGTAAGCTGGCTGGATCACGTAATGCGTCTTGCGGCGCATCTGCTTCTCGAACTCAGCGGTGTCCTGCGTGTTCTGTGCGTACCACACCGCCAGCGGTGCGCGGCGGTCGTCCTTTTCCAGCTTCGGGTAATCCGGCCCCAGTTCCTTATGCGCCGCTGTCTCGTAGTTGTCCGACAGATAGCGCAGGAACAGGAAAGACAACATGTAATCGCGGAAATCGTCCGCGTTCATCGCCCCGCGCAGTTGGTCGGCAATGCCCCACAGGGTGTTGCCCAGTTGTTTTTGATCTTGTTCGGTCATGAGTCTTTCTTCTTTCTTGCTGGCTTTGGCAACTGCTTCACAGCGCGGTCAAAATCGTTTTCCAGTTGATCGGCATGAGCAATCTGCGCCTTGTTGAACTGCTCGTACTCGGCTTCCGCAAAAGCTTTGGCCATGTCATGGGAGATTTTACCGGCGTGACTCAAAATATCGCGGTCGTTGATGGTCAAGAAGCCGTGCAGCTTGGCGATCCAGTCGCTCATGTGCATGGGTACGCGGCGCATCGCCTGGCCTTCGGCGAATACCAGATATTGCTCCACCAAGTTGTTGAGCGCCGCCAGTTCGTCGGCGTTCAGATAGTTCTTGGCAATGCTCACATCGGCCTTGCGCACCTTGCCGCCGCGCCAGTTGGTCAGCCCCATATTGGGCTGAGATTGATCGGCGCGGGTGTGGATAATCTCCGCCGCCGTTTGTCCGGTGATGGCCCAGTGCATCTTGTTTTGTACCGTCTGGAAAAACGCAATGCTCTCCGGCTGGGTCGGGTCGTAATCGACGCTGGTGGCGTAGATGTCGGTGATTTTTTGGTAGAAGCGCCGCTCGCTGGTGCGAATGTCCTGAATGCGCCGCGTTAACTCTTCAAAGTAGTCAAAAGGCTGATCGGGATTTTTCAGGCGCTCATCGTCCAGCACGAAGCCTTTGACGATGTATTCGCGCAACTGCTGGGTCGCCCAAATGCGAAACCGTGTTGCCACCGCACTTTTCACCCGATACCCCACCGAGAGCACGGCATCGAGGTTGAAGTGCTCAACCTTGCGCGAAACCTGCCTTGCCCCCTCCTGGCGAACCGACAAGAAATCCTTGTGAGTTGCCTCCCGCTGTAACTCACCCTCTTCATAGATATTTTGCAAATGCAGGCTGATATTCTGCTGGCTGGTCTGAAACAACTCCGCCATCTGCTGCTGGGTCAGCCACAGGGTTTCATTATTCAGCCTTGCTTCCACCTTCAGGCGACCATCTTCCGTCTGGTAGATCAGCATTTGAGTCGTTGGCGTAGTGACGGCAGGGCTATTCTTATTCATCTCACATCTCCACCCAGTTCGATCATTTTCGTGACACCCCGAAAATGATCGGGAACGGCCTGATTGTGCTGCAAGGCTTGTAGCGGCTTATCCATGGCATGGCCTCATGGTGTTAATTCCCCTCCAGCGGAGGGGTGCCCCGCAGGGGCGGGGTGGTTGCCAATGCCGAATGGTTCAGCAAAAAATCCATTACCCCAGATAAATTGCTTTTCACATCGCTATCGCCTATGTGAATAACCTCCAAATCTAGCCCGATTAAAAACGCATCACGCTGCGCATCGTATTCGGCCTTATCATCATGGCTGCTACCGTCCACTTCAATAACAACTTGTTTTTCTGCGCAGTAAAAATCAACGATGTAATTGCCGATGATTTTTTGGCGGTCAAAATCTAAGCCGTGAAATTGTTTGTTTTTAAGTTGATTCCAAAGCAACACCTCGGACAAATTTCCTGCTCGGCGCAAAGCTTGCGCCTTTTCTTTCAACTGGGGGTTGAATGGCAATGACTGATAGTTTTTGGTGTACCGTGAAACCACCCCGTCAGGCTTCGCCTGCCACCCCTCCAGCGGAGGGGAATTAGGGGCGCGCTTATTCCCCTCCGCTGGAGGGGTGCCGCGAAGGGGTGGGGTGGTTGCTTTTAGGTCTCGTTGTGCCATTAAACCACCCCGTCAGGCTTCGCCTGCCACCCCTCCAACGGAGGGGAATAACTGCTGCATCAGCCCATTTTTATGAGTCTTGAGCGCGGTGAGTTTTTGGTTTTGGGTGGTGATGAGGTCGTCGAGGGAAGACAGGAAGTCGGCGATTTTTTGTTGTTCTTCTTTTCCGGGTATCCACAACTCAACAGCCCTCGCTTTGATAGCAGTTAATTGCGGGATGCCGCCATTTTCAAGAGGCATCTTTGCCGAGTAATTCCAAATTTCTTGTAAAAAATACGGAATGACATTGTTTAGTTCGCTAAACACTAACAATCTACCTATCCCCACGTAATCATGGTCGCGATAGAAAGCAACACCCAACGTGCCTCTAGCTGTAACGGTCACGCTATCTTTTTGAAATTTTGGATATGTGCAATAGCCATACAAACCATTTTGCGTAACTGAATTCGAATAGATTGGATAAATATGGTCGTCAGTCTTGGCAGGGGAAAAACTCTCAGAATCCAAGTCGCCTGATGCATTTACATCAGCAAACTCACATAACCGCTTAATAAGCCATCCATCCGTATCCTGAAACTCGGGGAAGCGCAGTTTGGGCACGAATTCCCCTCCTTTGGAGGGGTGCCCCGTAGGGGTGGGGTGGTTGCCTTCGGCAGGGAAAAGCTGTTGCATCAGCCCTTTTTTATGGGTCTTGAGCGTGGCTAGCTTTTGCGCTTCCAGGGTGATCAGTTCGTCGAGGGAAGAGAGACAGTCGGCGATTTTTTGTTGTTCGGCCTGTGATGGAAGGGCAACCGAAAACGAGAGGAATGTTTCGGCATGGATACGTCTCGCCTTTCTACTCCCGTCGGCGGTTTCACCCAACCGCTCATAAAACCTTTTCCGCTTCACGTACTCCAGCAGGAATACTGAATTTAGCCCTTCAGCGATATCAAAGCATGGCAAGTCAACTGTGGACTCGAAGTTATCCAGATTCTCTGGAATAACTCCGAATGCTTGATTGAGAAAATCAAGCTTGCTGTAAATAAACTGTCCAGCTTTACGCTGGAAATACTGCGTGTTGACGCTACCCTGAACTGCTTCGTTTTTTTCAAAAACTCCGTTTCCCCAGAGCTTTACGGTAATTTTTTTGGCGACATTACCCTTGCTTCCGGGAAGTCGGCTTTCGTTCAAAAAATCGCCGAGTTGCCTCCACCCCCACTCCCCATCCTCCCGAAACTCAGGAAAGCGCAGCCGTGGCACCACCCCGTCAGGCTTCGCCTGCCACCCCTCCAGAGGAGGGGAATTTTGTGCGCCGCCTTTTGGGTGAACATTCCCCTCCTCTGGAGGGGTGCCCCGCAGGGGTGGGGTGGTTTTATTGCTCATACGCCCCCAAACCTGAAATCTCCCGCCCTTGGGCAAGTTTCTTGAGCAGCGGAATCAGCTCTTCCATCAGCGCCAGCTCCGCCTTGGTGCGCGCCTTCCAGCCCAGTTCCAGCGGGGCAAACAGATCGCTCAAGAGGTCGCCGTCGAAGACCATGCGGCGCAGAATGCCGTCCACGAAGCCTTGCAGGGCGGCGGCGGCCAGCCCGTGCTTGGCCGCAACCTCGGCCAGTTGGCGGGCGTGCTTGTCGGCCTTGAAGCGCTCGAAGCCGGCGCGGATGGCTTGCTCGTCCAGCGCTTTGCCCGCCTCCAGCGTGTTGATGTAGTCGGCGATGTCGTCGCGCTCGTCCATGAACTTGGCATCGGACTGGATCAGGCCGATGAGCTGCTCGCGGCTCATCTTCTGCTTGCCCGGCGTTTGCTGTGAGTAACGGGCGATGAGGGCCATGATGTAGTCGTAATCAATGACGCTGGATGCAAACAGCACGAACTCGAAATCGAGCTGCTCGATGGCGGCTTGCGCGTCGCTGGCCTCTTCGCCGGTTTTGCCCTGCCGGGCTTTGAAGCGCTGGGCAGTTTCAAGGTAGGAACATTTCAGAGATCGCAGCTTGTCCTCGGGCAAAATGGCGTTGATCTTTTGTTTTTGCGCTTCATCGAGGTCGGTGTATTGGTCAAGCTGGGTCTTGAGGCGCTGCACTTCCTTGAAGCGGTTAATGAACTGAATACGGGCGGCATCCCCCTTCAGGTTGTAGACGGCTTGCGGCTCACAAACCAAACCGCTTTGCTGCATGTACTGCCCCATCGCCGCGACTGCTTTTTCGTATTTCTCAATCACCACCGGGGCCTTGTCCACCAGCCAGATTTCCTTGGCCTGTTTGCCAGCTTCGCCGGAGAAGAGACCGATAGCGGTATCCACGGCTTCCTGCTGCTGGCGAAAGTCGAGGATGTTGCCGTAGGGCTTGGTGTCGTTGAGTATGCGGTTGGTGCGCGAGAACGCCTGAATCAGGCCGTGATACTTGAGGTTCTTGTCTACGTAAAGCGTGTTCAGGAACTTGGAGTCGAAGCCGGTGAGCAGCATGTCCACCACGATAGTGATGTCGATCTTCTTGCTGTGCGGCAGGTCGCTGTTGGGGTATTGCTGGTCTTTGATGCGCTTTTGCACATCCTGATAGTAGAGGTCGAACTCGCCTATGCTGTGATTGCTGCCGAAGCGGGTGTTGTAGTCGGCGATGATGGCCTTGAGGGCTTCCTTTTTCTGGCCGGGTTCCTGTTCGTTGTCGGCCTTTTCCTGCGGCAGGTCTTCCTGAATCTGCTGCACGTCCTTGTTGCCTTCGGCGGGCGGCGAGAAGACGCAGGCGATGTTAAGCGGCTGGAAGTCGGCATCGGCAGCCAGTTTCTCCGCCTGCATTGTCTTGAATAAATCGTGATATTCAATGGCGTCGTTGATCGAGGCGGTGGCCAGCACGGCGTTGAACTTGCGCCCGGCGGTGGCGGCATCGTGCTTGGTCAGAATCGCTTCGACGATGGCGCGCTTAGTTGGCACCACCCTGTCAGGCTGCGCCTGCCACCCCTCCAAAGGAGGGGAATTAGGGCGGGATGATTCCCCTCCTTTGGAGTGATCCCCCGCAGGGGTGGGGTAATTCCCCTCCCCCGGAGGGGTACGCCGCAGGCGGGGGGTGGTTCCGTCGGGCTTGTAGTAATCGACGTGAAACTTGAGGACGTTGCGGTCTTCGATGGCGTGGGTGATGGTGTAGGCGTGCAGTTGCTGCTGGAAAATGTCCGCCGTGGTTTTGTTGCTCGCCTGCTGCCCTTCGATCTGTTGATAGCTGGCGTTCTGGTCGAAGATGGGCGTGCCGGTAAAGCCGAACAACTGGGCGTTGGGAAAGAATTCCTTGATGGCTTTGTGATTGTCACCAAATTGCGAGCGGTGGCATTCGTCGAAGATGAAGACCATGCGCTGCTGGCGCAGCGGTTCCAGCCGTTCTTTGTAGTTGCGTTTGTTGGTGCCGTCGAGCGCCAGGCCGAGCTTCTGGATGGTGGTGACGATCACCTTGTCGGCGTAGTCGTCGGAGAGCAACCGCCGCACCAGGGTTTCGGTATTGGTGTTTTCTTCGACGCAGCCCTCTTGAAACTTGTTGAATTCCTCCCGCGTTTGCCGGTCGAGGTCTTTGCGGTCCACCACAAACAGGCATTTGTCGATGTCCGGGTTGTCCTTGAGCAGGGTCGATGCCTTGAACGAGGTGAGGGTTTTTCCTGAACCTGTGGTGTGCCAGATGTAGCCGTTGCCGCAGTGCTGGTGGATGCAATCCACAATCGCCTTGACCGCGTAGATTTGGTAGGGGCGCATCATCATCAGCTTCTGCTCGCTGGCCACCAGCACCATGTAGCGGCTGATCATCTCGCCCAGCGTGCATTTGGCGAGGAACTTCTCGGCGAAGCTGTCCAGATGGGTGATCTTGTTGTTGTCTTCGCCCGCAAATTGATACAGCGGCAAAAAACGCTCGTCGGCGTTGAAGCTGAAGTGGCGGGTATTGTTGTTGGCGAAGTACCAGGTGTCGCCGCGATTGCTGACGATGAACAGTTGCAGGAAGCACAGCAGGGTTTTGGCGTAGCCGTTGCCGGGGTCGTTCTTGTAATCGACGATCTGCTGCATCGCTTTGCGCGGGCTGATTTGCAGGGTTTTCAGCTCGATCTGTACCACCGGCACGCCGTTGATGAGCAGGATAACGTCATACCGGTGGTGGCTGTAATCGGTGCTGATGCGCAACTGGTTGATGACTTCGAAGCTGTTCTTGCACCAGTCCTTGATGTTGACCAGGGTGTAATAGAGCGGCGTGCCGTCGTCACGGTCGAAATGGTTGCGCTCGCGCAGGTGTTTTGCGGCGGCAAAAACGTCCGGGGTGATGATGGATTCCAGCAGGCGTGCAAACTCGCTATCGGTGAGGTGAACGCGATTGAGTGACTCGAAATGCTGGCGGAAGTTGTGCTCCAGCGCGGCGCGGTCGCGGATGTCGGGGCGATAGCTGTATTTGAGATCGCTTAGCTTGGAGATCAGATCAAGCTCGATTTTGCTTTCCGTGGTTGTCATTTCACCGACCCGATAGATGGGAATTGGATTTTATGGTCGGCGGAGTCTAGCAGCGTGTAGGTAGAACAGCCAGCATTTGGACCTGTCAGCCGATGCCGAGCCGTGCGCGGCTTGGGGGTTGTGTGCTATCTTTGCGCCTCCTATTTACCCCGTTCACGATGCCATGAGCCTGTTTGCGCTGATCACCGCGATGTTGCTGGAGCATTATCAGCCGCTGTTCAAGCGTAACAAGCTGTACGGCGGGGTGGCTGGCTATGCCGATTTCTTCCGGCAGCATTTCAATGCGGGCGAATATCATCACGGTCAGTTGGCCTGGTTGCTGGCGGTGTTGCCGCCTGTCCTGTCGCTGGTCGTTATTCTTCGCTGGATGTCGTTCAGTCATCCGTTTTTCTTTTGGGTGGTCAGTACGCTGGCGCTGTATCTCAGCCTGGGATTCAGTCGTGTCAGCAATGATTTTGATGCCATCCTGCAGACTTTGCGGCGCGGGCGGCTGGGTGAGGCGCGTGACCTGTTAAGCGAGTGGCGCGGCATGTCCTGTCACGAACTCAATAGCGGGGAAATCGCTCGACTGGCGGTCGAGGAGGCTTTGCTGGCATCGCTGCAACATGTGTTTGGTGTGCTGTTGTGGTTCGGCTTGTTTACGCTGCTGGGGTTGGGCGGGGGGGCAGGGGCGATGCTGTATTGCCTGTCGCTGGGGGTGGGACGGCACTGGGGCGGCGAAACCGGGGATGACGAGATCGGCGTGGAAAAATTCGACCGTTACGCGCGCAGGATGATTTATCTGCTCGAATGGCTACCGATCCGGCTGACCACGGCAACTTTTGCCATCGTCGGCAATTTCGAGGATACGGCTTTCTGCTGGCGCTCGCAGGCGGCAACCTGGCCGGACAGCGAGAAGGGTATTTTGCTGGCTGGTGCTGCGGGCGCACTAGGGGTGCGTCTGGGTTCGCCGCTGGTACAAGATGGGGAAGTATGGCACCGGCCTGAATTGGGTACGGGCCAACAGGCCGATGCAGGGACGATGCTGGACGCATCGCGCCTGATCTGGCGTACCACTATCGTCTGGCTGTTCGTGTTGTTGTTGCTGACGCTGGGCGGGTTGCTGCGTTATTGATTCGGCATGGTGAAGTCTGAATATTCGTTAGCCACCTGGGGTTCCAATGATGTCAAAGCATGAAATGATTCCCTCACGCGGAGACGTGATGAACGCGGAGATAAACAAGGCGGGTGCGGGGCTGCGTTCTCCGCGCCTCCGCGTGAAACCTCGTTTGGTTTTGGCTGGTCCGGTTAGGGAGCAGGACGAACCGACTTCAAACTTCACTTGGCCGTATCAATAGCTGGCCGCCATGTACACATCTGTGAATACGCAACATCCTTTTAGTGCGCTTACGCCAGATGTCGTGCTGGACGCGCTGGATAGTCTCGGCTTGCAGGGCGATGGCCGCTTACTGGCGTTGAACAGTTACGAGAATCGGGTCTATCAGGTCGGCATGGAGGGCGGTGCGCCGCTGGTCGCCAAGTTCTACCGGCCCGACCGCTGGACGGATGCGGCGATTCTGGAAGAACACGCCTTTGTCGCCGATCTGGCCTGCCGCGAGATTCCGGTGGTGCCTGCGCTGATCCTTAACGACCACACCCTGCACCAATCCGGCGGCTTCCGCTTCGCGTTGTTTCCCCGCCAGAGCGGACGTGCGCCGGAGCTGGATCGCGCGGATACTCTGGAATGGATGGGGCGCTTCCTGGGGCGCATCCATGCGATCGGTGAATTGACGGTCTACCAGCAACGCCCGATGCTGGACATACAGAGCTTCGGTATCGAATCGCGCAATTTCCTGATTGATGGCGGCTGGCTGCCTGCGGAGCTACGGCCAGCCTGGAGCAGTGTCGCCGATCAGGCGCTTGATGGCGTGAGTCATGCCTACCAGCGCGCCGGCAATGTTCAGATGCTGCGACTGCATGGCGATTGCCATCCCGGGAATATCCTGTGGACCGATGATGGTCCACATTTCGTTGATTTCGACGATAGCCGAAACGGCCCGGCGGTCCAGGATCTCTGGATGCTACTTTCGGGCAACGAGGAGGATATGCGTGGTCAATTCGCGTCGCTGTTACGCGGTTACGAGACATTCCGTGAATTCGATGACCGTGAATTGCAACTGGTCGAGGCGCTGCGCACGCTCCGATTACTCCATTACAGCGCCTGGATTGCACGACGTTGGCACGACCCCGCTTTCCCTGCCGCCTTTCCCTGGTTCGGCAGCGTTCATTATTGGCAGGATCGCATCCTTGAATTGCGCGAGCAGGTGGCGTTGATGCAGGAGCAGTCGCTGGCTTACCACCGGTAAGTGCGGATCGCTGTCATCAGTTCGGTCACTTCCCTTTCCAGTTCATTCACTGCTGCTGCACATCCGGGTTGTCCGGCGGACAATTCCACTTGTTTTGCCGCCTCGATGGTGCGCCCGGCAGCGAATACGCCGGCCATGCCCTTGATGGTATGGGCGTGATGCAGGATGTCGTTGCTTGAGTCTTGTTGCATGGCGGCCCGCAGTTGCAGTAGGTGCGCGGGAGCATCGGTCAGGAACATCTCGGTCAGTTCCTCAAACAATTCTTGACTGTCATCCATCACCAAGCGTAGTTGTTCGAAGTCTGCCACCATCAATTTGCTGGCGGGGGGTGGGGCTGACGCGTCAATCTCGGCTTCGGCCTGCCTGCCCAGCCGGTCGAGTTCCAGCCACAGCAGTTCGGTGTCTATAGGCTTGGTCAGGTAACCGTCCATGCCATGACTCAGGCATTCTTCACGTGCACCCTGCATGGCGTGCGCAGTCATGGCGATGATGGGAATGTGCGCGCCGCTCTGCTGTTCCTGTTCGCGGATGCGGCGTGTCGCTTCGTGGCCGTTCATTTCCGGCATGTCCACATCCATCAGGATCGCATCGAAGTTGCCCGACTGCCAGCACTGGATGGCTTCGATACCGTTGTTTGCGACGGTCACGGTATGGCCCAGTTTGGACAGCAGGCGGGTCGCCAGCGTCTGGTTTACCGCATTATCTTCTGCCAGCAGCAGATTCAGCCTGCGGCGCATCTCCTTCAGTGTATGCCGGGTGGTCAATGGCGCAATTTTTTCAGAGACACCCAACGCGGTCATGATGGTGTCCAGCAACTCCGATTGCGAGACCGGTTTCATCAGATAGGCCTCTATGCCCAGTTCGAGGCATCGGGCGGCATGACCGCGCTGCCCTTCGGAGGTGAGCATCATGATTGTTTTTACATGATATTCGGGATGCTGGCGGATGCAATTGCTCAGCTCGAAACCGTCCATGTCGGGCATTTGCAGGTCCAGCAGTGCCAGCGCGTAGGGTGTGCCGGCGGCGTTGGCACGCGCCAGTTCGTCCAGCGCCTCCTGTCCGCAGGCCGTGACGGTCGGGCGCATCTTCCAGATACTCAGGATTTCTTTAAGCAACTGGCGGTTGGTGGCATTGTCGTCGGCCACCAGCACCGGCAGGCCGGCGACCCGGCCCGTCTGCTGGTATGCCGCCAGTGGATCGGCCGAGCGTATCGGCATATCCAGCGTGAAGTGGAAGTTACTGCCCGTGCCCACCTCGCTTTCCAGCTCGATCCGGCTGCCCATCAGGCGGATCAGCTGAGAGGAGATGGTCAGTCCCAGTCCGGTGCCGCCATAACGGCGCGTGGTCGAAGTGTCGGCCTGCGAGAACGATTCGAAGATGGTTTGGAACTTGTCTTTCGGAATGCCGATGCCGGTGTCACGTACCGAGAACTTCAGTCTGGCATGTCCGGGCAACCCGCTCGGAAGTTTGACGACTTCGACTTCGATTTCCCCGCTGCCGGTGAATTTGATCGCGTTTCCGACCAGATTGACAATCACCTGGCGGAGTCTGCCGGGATCGCCCGTCAGCCGGTCTGGCGCATCGCTTGCGATATGCAACAGTAACTCCAGATTCTTCTGGTGTGCGCGCACCGCCAGCGATTTCATGGTGTCGCGCAGCATGTGTTCCAGCGAGAATTCGATGGATTCAACCTCCAGCTTGCCCGATTCGATCTTGGAGAAATCGAGAATGTCGTTGATGATGGTCAGCAGCGCGTCGGCAGAGGACTTGACGGTCGTCAGATACTCACGCTGTTCGTTGCTCAACTCGGTGTCCAGCGCCAATTCTGTCATGCCGATGACACCATTCATCGGCGTGCGTATCTCGTGGCTCATGTTGGCCAAAAAGTCGCTCTTGGCGCGACTTGCCGCTTCCGCCGCTTCCTTGGCTTGCCGCAAGGCTTCGCCGGCACGGCGGCGTTCGGTGATGTCGGCATTGGTGCCGCTCATGCGGGTCACGCGTCCGGTAGTGTCGCGCTCGACGACCTTGCCGTGAGTGTGGATCCATACCCATTCTCCATCGTTGCGCCGCACTCTGAATTCGACTGAATAAAACGTGATGCGATTTTTCAGTACATCAATCAGACGTGCCTCTAACTGTGGACGATCTTCCTCATGGGCCAGCTCGAATAACTGGGCGCTGCTGAGCATTGTTTCGCGCACGGTCTCATGACCCATGATGATCGCCCAGCGCTCGCTCAGGTAGACGCGGTCGGCGGCGATGTTCCAGTCCCACAGCGCCAGCCCGGAACCCTCCAGAGCAAGATTGAGGCGTTCCTGGGCGACCCGGATGAGGGATTCGTTGTGCTTGCGCTCGCTGATGTCGGAGAATGCGACCACCGAACCCAGCGTGATGCCGTCGCGCACGATGGCGCGCGAGGTGGCTTCCACCGGGAATTGTGAACCGTCCTTGCGCACGAATACCTGATCGTCACCGTGCCAGTCGCCGCATTTGCGGATGGCCAGCAGGATGGGGCAACACTCGGCGGGCAGGTGTTCGCCCTGTGCAGTGAATTTGTGGATGGTGTCGTGGATGGGCATGCCGATCAGTTCGTCGCGCGACCAGCCCAGCATCTTTTCGGCCTCGGAATTCAGGAAGGTGCAGCGCCCCTGATCGTCCAGCACATAAAGTCCTTCGCCTATCGTTTCGCTAATGCGTTCGTAGAAGGCGCGCTGTTCCAGCAGTTGCGATTCCAGCTCTTTTCGCGAGGTGATGTCGGTGCGGACGGAAATATAGCGTTCGGGTCTGCCGTGCTCGTCCGGTAGCGGCACGATGGTGGACTTGACCCAGAAGTGAGTGCCGTCGCGTTTGCGGTTTCGGACTTCCCCGTGCCATACCTTGCCTTTGCCGATGGTATTCCACAGTGTCCCGAAGAATTCCTGCGAGTGGAACCCGGAATTGAAGATGCGCTGGTTTTTCCCTATCAGCTCTTCAGGCGTATAGCCGCTGATCTCGCACAGCTTGTCGTTGACGTAGATGATGTTGCCCATGCGGTCGGCGATGCTGACGATGGCATGTTCGTTCATCGCCATCTGGCGGAATTCCAACTCCCTTAGCGTGTCGCGCAACCTGCTGTTGGCCTCGTCCAGCTTGCTGGCGGCTTCGACCTTGGCGCTGATGTCCTGAAACGAAACCAGCGCGCCGCTGATCTCGCCGCTTTGCAGGATGGAGCTGGCGCGATACTCGACCGGAATGCGCCGGGCCAGCCGGTCGGAGAGCAGGCCGTTGGCCTGTATGGACTGGCCGTCCCGGATGACCCTGAAATGCGGGCAGTCTGACACGGGCAGCGGCGAGTCGTCTTCATGCAGATATTGCATGTGCTCATGAAGCGGATTGCCGATCAGTTCCTGTTCCGACCAACCCAGCATCCTTTCCGCCGATGCGTTCATGAAGGTGACCCGGCCTTGCAGATCGGTGGCGTAGACGCCGTCGCTCAGCGTATTGAGCAGGGTGCGCGTCATCTCGGCGTTTTGCACCCGCATCCGCTCGTTCACCGCATTGAGTTCGGCGGTGTTGATGGACAGGGCGTTTTGCAGCAGGCGCTGCTCCTTGTCCACCTCGTGGTAATAGCTGTCCACGATTTCCAGGAATTGCGCCAGCGCCCCGTCGGGCTGGAAATCCCGGCCCAACTGGCGTCGCAACTGGCGTTCTAGCAGGCGGTGCATGGCGCGGCCTATTCGTAGAAAGTGGTCAGTGTCATGGTCTGGTTGTGCAACTCGCATTGCGTGGTATTGCCCGCAGGTGCCAGTTCGCCGTAGGAATAAAAACCGGTGAGGGTGGTTGCGTCGCCCAGTTTTTCCTGCACGATCTCCAATTCTTCCTCTGTCATTTGCCCCATCACCAGACGCCTGCCCACGCAGCTCACCAGTACGCACAATCCTTCCGTGGCCGGATGGTCGGGGCGCGCCGCATCGGCCGCCATGCCGGCGCTTTCGATCAGATTGTCCAGATTGGTACGCATTAATTTGCAGATATATCCCTGCGGTACGTCGCCGGCAAAGGTCAGGCTGTGTTCCTCTTCATTTACGCCCAGCAGGGTGCGGGTCAGGGCGATGTCGGTTTTGCCGGGCTGGATGCTCAGCGGAAAACGCAGGCCGCTGGCGGGAAGTTCGGCGGCCTGTTCACCCAGATATTTCTTGTACAGGTCGAGCGCGGGTTCGCCGTCTATCTCATACACCACGTTGCCGGAAGAGCGGCTGACGATGCGTTCCGCGCCGAATTCTTCCCATCCGGCGAAACAGCCGGTCCTGACCGTCAGTGCCCCGTAGAAACCCAGCGCCGCGATGCAGCCTGTCCTAGCGGGCGCATCGGCCATGATGAAGGTTTGCGTGAAACGCGCGCCGTCGCCCGCCATGCCGCCAGTGGCCGGAATCTGTGCCAGATTCAATCCTTTGGCCAGTTCGCTGCCGTTCACCATCAAACCGTCTGACAGGATGAAGGCATGGCGCAGATCGGGGGCGGCAAGATCGGCCATCAGACCGCTGCCTAATTGTTGAGAATCCTTGCTGGATGTGATTTCCAACGATTCTAGTCGGATGTGTGAGCGTTCCAGTCTGATCACAGTCGCCACGATGTTGTTGTCACTAATCGTTACGCCGGTAATGTTTCCGGAAGAGGAGCAACCCGCGATGTGCGCGGCGGGAAACATCCGCCGCAATTCTTCAAAACAGGCCGGCGTCTTGAAGTAATCGTGATCGGCGAAGATCAGTACCAGATGGGCTTGCGCCGCGAAATCCGGCGCCGGTTGCCAGCCGGACTTTTCCGACCAGGCGATTTGAGCGATTTGCATGACGAACTCCCCAATGAAAACAAGGCCATGATGCTGTGGTGGAAAAACAATTTTAGTGCGGGGAGGGTGCGTTTAAGAGCGGCATATCCCGGCATCCATAGGGGTTATCGGCGCGGGATGAATTTTCTTTAATGGCGTGTTGCGGGGGCTGTCGGGTGGCAGACGAGCGATCGGTAGATCAGCGTTTTTCCTCGTCGCTGGCATTGCTGCCGACCAGCCGGTACACCACGCCGATCACCAGCAGCGCTGCCAGCAACAGGCCGTAATGCAGGGGGTTGAAGGTGGCATCCGCGCTGGTCGGCGAAGAAACCACCTGCACTGGCTGTACGATCATTTCGCGTATCACCGTGATCATTGCCACCTCGACGAACACGCGCACATTGGTGCGCCCGGTTTGCAGGTAGTTCATCTCGGCGGAGATCAGCGTGGAAAGCGTCCACAGGATGAATAGTGAACCC
The DNA here is from genome assembly GCA_028687575.1 of Gallionella sp. Lineage (GTDB taxonomy): Bacteria > Pseudomonadota > Gammaproteobacteria > Burkholderiales > Gallionellaceae > Gallionella. The sequence goes on from JAQTZW010000002.1 coordinate 44,193, forward strand.
AGCGCATGAAAGAAGCCGTTGGCCGCATTGCCGGCCTGGAAGGCCTCGGCGGCGCGGAAACCGAAATCCCATATCACCATCACACAGGCGATGGCCAGTGCGACCGCCAGCAGGATATGGATGAACTGGTTGAAACGCTTCATCCAGAGAATCAGTTTCTCTTCAAACATGTGTTATCCCTTCTATGGTGTTGGCGGCAACGCTCAGGCCTTGTTCTTGGCGATCTGCTGGAACAGTTCCAGCCGGCGGGCATCGATCTTGCCTGCGGCGACGGCGGCGAGCAGTGCGCAGCCGGGTTCGTGCTGGTGGTGGCAGTCGCGGAAGCGGCACTGGCCGAGGTAAGTCGAGAATTCGACGAAGCCCTGTTCGATGCGTCCCAGCGTCAGGTGGTGCAGGCCGAAAGCCTGTACGCCGGGGCAATCTATCAGGCTGCTTTCGCCGTTCAGCGCGTAGAGTTTGGCGTGTGTGGTGGTGTGTTTGCCGGAATCCAGGACGGTGGAAATCTCGCGGGTGGCGGCCTGCGCGTCGGGCAGCAGCGCGTTGATCAGGGTGGACTTGCCCATGCCGCTTTGTCCGACCAGCACGCTGGTGTGTCCCTGCAACAGCGGGCGAAATTCCGTTACGTCCTGCATGGCGGACAGTTCCAGTACCCGGTAGCCGATGGCGCGATAGGGCGCGAGTTGCGCACGCGCTGCTTTGGCCGCATCAGCCAGATCGCACTTGTTGAGTACGATCAGCACCTCCAGTTGCTGGTCGAACGCGGCGATCAGGCAGCGCGTCAGCAGTTCGTCGCTGAACGAAGGTTCCGCCGCGACCACCACGATGATCTGGCTGACGTTGGCCGCAATCAGCTTCTCGCGGTAAGCATCTGAACGGTGCAGCAGCGAACTGCGTTCCGCGATGCGCTCGATCACGCCCTGATTTTCGCCGGTGTGCATGACTTCGACGCGGTCGCCGCACACCGCCTCACTTTTCTTGCCGCGCGTCAGGCAGGGCAGCAGGCTGTTGTCGGCCAGCCGCACCAGATACTGGCGACCGAACGCCGCGATGATGCGGCCTGGCAGAAGGTTGCTCAAGGCTGACAGGATGCGCGGCGGCGCGCAGCGAATGGGGCGGATGCGGGATTCATCAGATTCCTAAGGCAGCTTGTAGTAGCGGTTCAGGTAGGCCCCCAGATGCTGCTCTTCCTGCGGGGTGAGGTGCGCGCCGACATTGCCGCTGCAAAAGCGGATCTGTTCGATCAACTGGGTCGGGTTGTGCACCTTGCGGTCGGCGCGGGTGAATATTGCGCTGCCGTCGCCGCCCAGCATCGCCGCGTGGCAGCTGTTGCACTTGTACTGGTTGAACAGCTTCTCGCCGGTCTGCGCGTTGCCATTCGGGAAAGGCGCGGCCTGCGCAGCAGATGCGGCGCACAGCAGCAACAGGGCGGGGATCAGTCTCATCGTCGGTCTCATTATCTGGCTCCTTGCAGGGATTGCAGGTGGGCGATACGCAACGCGGCGGGCGGGTGCGAATCGTGGAAGCGCGAATACAGCGGGTCGGGCGTCAGCGTCGCGGCGTTGTCCTGATAGAGCTTGACCAGCGCGTTGACCAGATCGGTGGCGGCGGTCTGGCTGGCGGCATAGGCATCGGCCTCGAACTCGTGGCGGCGCGACCAGGCCGACATCAGTGGACCCAGCAAAAAGCTGAATACCGGCAGCACCATGAAGAACAGCAGCAGCGCCAGCGCCGTGCCGGGCGTTTGCACGCCCAGACCTCGGTAGAACCAGTCGGTCTGCATCAGCACGCCCAGCAACCACAAAAAGACCAGGCTCAGTGCGAAGGTCAGCACCATGCGCTGGATGACGTGGCGGCGCTTGAAATGGCCCAGTTCGTGCGCCAGCACCGCCTCGACTTCATGGCTGTTCAGGCGCTCCAGCAGGGTGTCGAAGAATACGATGCGTTTGGTCTTGCCGAAGCCGGTGAAATAGGCGTTGCCGTGCGCACTGCGGCGGCTGCCGTCCATCACAAACAGGCCGCTGGAGGTAAAGCCGCATTTTTTTAGTAGCGCCTCGATGCGCGACTTCATCGCCTCGTCCTGCAGCGGGGAGAATTTATTGAACAGCGGTGCGATGAAACTCGGGTAGATGAACAGCAACAAGAGATTGAACACCACCCACACCGCCCACACATACAGCCACCAGTATTCACCCATGCGTCCCATCAGCCACAACACGCCCGCCAGCAGCGGCAGGCCGAGTGCCGCCCCCAACAGCAGGCCTTTCAGCGTGTCCAGCAGGTAGAGCTTGAGCGTCATGTGATTGAAACCGAAGCGTTGCTCGATGCGGAAGGTGCGGTACAGGTTGAACGGCATTTCCAGCAGCGATGTGAGCAGCAGCACGCCGACCACGGTCGCCAGACCCTGCACCAGTGCAGAGTCGAACAGCGTTTGGCTGAGATTGGCGGCCAGTTGGATGCCACCGCCCAGCGTGAATGCCAGCAACAACGCCGCATCGAAGATATCTCCCAGCATGGTGAAACTGGTTTTGGCGGAAGTGTAATCGGCGGCCTTCTGGTGACTCTCAAGACTGATGCGGCTCTGAAAGGCCTCCGGCACAGCATGGCGATGCGCGACTACATGCCGCAGATGGCGGCGCGCGAGCCACAGTTTGGCCAGCGTGGTGAGCGCCAGCGTGACGGTGAAGATGAGGGTGAAGAGCGAGGGTGTCATATGCAAAAGCGTGTGATTTGTTGGTGTCGGAAAGCGCGCTTGTGACACAATATGCGCCTTACCGTTCAATGAAAGCGCGCAAATTATGGCACAGAATCAAAACAATCTTGTCTGGATAGACATGGAAATGACGGGCTTGCTCCCGGATACTGACCGCATTCTCGAAATTGCCATCGTCATTACCGACAGTAATCTGGAAACCATCGCGGAGGCGCCGGTGCTGGTGGTGCATCAGCCCGACAGCGTTCTGGACGGAATGGACGATTGGAATAAATCTACGCACGGCAAGTCCGGCCTGATCGAACGGGTTAAGGCCTCCACACTGGATGATGCGACAGTGGAGATGCAAATGGTTGAATTCCTTAAGCAGTATGTGCCGGAGCGCACATCGCCCATGTGCGGTAATTCCATTTGTCAGGACAGGCGCTTCCTGGCGCGCTGGATGCCAAAATTTGAAGACTATTTCCATTACCGTAATCTGGATGTCAGCACGCTCAAGGAACTGGTCAAGCGCTGGAAGCCGGAGGTTGCCAAGGGACTGAAGAAGCACGGCAAGCACGAGGCGCTGGCCGACATCTACGAATCCATTGCCGAAATGAAGCATTACCGCGAACATTTCATCAAGCTGTAAATCCGGGCGCAACGGCCCGTTTCTATTGGGGAGGCAGTCATGTACCAACGTATTCTGGTTCCGGTTGACGGCAGCGAGACATCCGACAAGGCCCTGCAGGAGGCACTCAAGGTGGCGGCGGGACAGTCTGCCACCTTGCTGTTGTTGCACGTGGTTGAGGAGATGCAGTTCTTCGATACCGAGGGCTATGTCAACTATGCAGAGTTACGCGAGCTGACCCGGCAGATCGGCGAGCGCACCTTGAGCCGGGCGCAGGAACAGGTCAAGCAAGCAGGACAAACGGCAGAAACCAAGCTGGTCGAGAGTATGGGCGAGCGCACTGCGACTGTCATTGATGCCGAAGCCACTACTTGGCATGCCGATCTAGTGGTGATCGGTACCCATGGCCGCTCCGGCTTCAGTCATCTGCTGTTTGGCAGCGTGGCCGAAGGCGTGGTGCGTGGCTCGTCCTTGCCCGTGCTGCTGGTGCGCAGTCAGTAACTTCGAACGGAGCGGGTCCGTTGAATCAAGCGCCAGCCCCATGGCGGAGCGAGCTGGGGCGGAGCGAGCTGGCTACAGGTGGCGAGAGGATTTACGATTGTCCGGCAAGCGGCGCGCTGTAGATGCAATAGCGGTTGCGTCCGGCATGTTTGGCTTGGTACAGCGCGGTGTCGGCCTTGTGGATCAGCATGTCTTGATCGTCGCCATGCTGTGGGGAAGTCGCAATTCCGATGCTGGCACCAATTTGGATGTCATGCCCATTGATTGTTATCGGCTGTTCGATTTCGGCGATTATCCTGGCGGCGATATTGGTGCCTGTCTGCTGGTGGCTTGAACTGAGTAGCAGAATGGCGAACTCATCCCCACCGAGTCGGGCGACGATGTCCGTCTCGCGGCGTTCATGGGTGAGTATCCTGGCGACCTCCTGCAACAACGCATCGCCGGTCTGATGGCCGTAGCTATCGTTCACCGGTTTGAATCTGTCCAAATCAATAAACAGTAGCGCCAGCGAAAGTTTTTCTCGGCGCGCCAGCTTGAGATATTCATCGAATCTGGCATGGAACTGCGTGCGGTTGGCCAGGCCGGTGAGCGGGTCGGTCATTGCCAGCCGCTGCACTTCCTGCTGTGCCAGTTTGCGCTCAGTGATGTCCTGCACCGTACCGTCCGAGCGGATGACCTCTCCCGACTCGCTTAACTGATGGATGCAGCGTTCATGCACCCAGCGTGTCTCACCGTTATCCTTGCGCACGATGCGGTGTTCGATGTCATAAGGATGTTTTCCTGCCAGTGAGTCCTGATAATTTTTATTAACATAATCCAGGTCGTCGGGGTGGATGGTGTCCAGGAACGCATTCAGGCTGGCGCCGAAGTGTTGCGGGTCTATGCCGAAGATCCTGAAGATTTCGTCTGACCAGTGCAGTTGGCCGGTGATCAGATCCAGGCTCCAGCTGCCGATGTTGGCCACGCTCTGTGCCATCTTCAGCGAGGACTCAATGCGTTTTAGTTTGGTAATGTCGGTGCTGACGGCGACATACTGGAAGGGCTTTCCCGACTGGTCGAGAAACGGCTGGATGGTCGCTTCTACCCAGTAGAAATCGCCGTTCTTGCTGCGATTCCTGAATTCGCCATGCCAGGTCTTGCCGGAGGTGATTGTTTGCCAGAGGTCGGCATAATACTGCTCTGGATGTCCGCCAGAATTCAGTATGCGATGATTCTGTCCCAGTAGTTCCTGCTGGCTATAGCCGCTGATCTCACACAGTTTGTCGTTGGCATAGGTGATGTTGCCCCGGGTGTCGGAGATGCTGACGATGGCATGGGCATCCAGCGTCTTTTTCTGGAAACTCAGCTCGCGGTTCTTTGCATTCAGCTCCTGCTCCTTGCTGCGCAATTCTATCGCCAGTGCCAGTACGCCGACGCACTGAATCAGGAAATCCACTTCTTGCTGGTTGTATTTGGCGCCTGCCGGCAGATAGAACACCAGCACGCCCAGCACTTGCTCGCCGGACAGGATGGGGATGTTGTAATGGCCGTGCGGTTGTATGCCGTCGAACGTGATCTCGTGGCGCTCGTCCATGCAGGCGGCATAGACTGGCTGGCGCGTCTGTGCGGCACGGCCACACAGACACTCACCCCACCTGACGTTGGCGCAACGTGTGAGGATCTCTACGCACAGGTTGCGCTGGGCTACCAGTTTCAGAGTAGGAGTGCCGCTTGCGTCGGTATCCGTCAGGAAGATGCCGGCTCTGGGCAGCAGCGATAGCCAGCTCAAGTCCAGAAGCGCGTCCAGACACGCCCCCAGCATTTCCTGCATCGGAACGGGGCGGGCGACGATCTTGAAGAGTTGACTCAGCGCCTGGTTGTTTTCGTGGAGGTGCGACATTTGCTATCGGTAAGGCTCGTTTCGGGACGGAGCGGATTATATGCCTGGCAGGCGGTTAAGTCGCAGGTCATCGCGGCTTGCATGAGCGTGAGCAGGTGCTGGCTGCCAAGTCCTTTTTGCGTAGCAGAACATTCAATCCAGATTGTTCATTAGAGCAGAGTGTGCCTCCAAACCCCCTCCAACTCCCCCTTGACAGGGGGAGAGCCGAGCTAGATCCTCCTCTGTCAAGGGGAGAGCGTAGCGATGGGCTATGTGAGGGGTTTGGGCATAATGGATTATTTGGGTTCAATAATCACTGCTTGGCCCCCATAGCCAGCGCGCACTGGCGGCTCTGTTCCAGCGCGGCGGCATCGGGTTCGACCAGCCAGCCTTGCAGGTTGTCCGCCACCAGGTCGGTCAGCGCGTGTATCCAGTCGTCGTTGTCGTTCATGCAGGGGATGTAGTGGTACTCGCCGCCGCCGGCATGCTGGAAATCCTCTTTTCCTTCCATCGCGATCTCTTCCAGCGTCTCCAGGCAGTCTGCGACGAAGCCGGGGCACACCACGTCCACCCGGCGGGTGTGCTGTTTGCCGAGTTCGAGAAGCGTGGCAGTGGTGTAGGGCTTGACCCATTCCGCCTTGCCGAAACGCGACTGGAAGCTCACCACGTACTGTTCCGCCGTCAGGCCGAGCGCCTCGGCCAGCAGCCGGCCGGTCTTGTGGCATTCGCAGTAATACGGGTCGCCCTTGTCCAGCGTGTATTGCGGCACGCCGTGGAAGCTCATCACCAGCTTGTCCGGGCGGCCATGTTTTTGCCAGTAGCGGCTGATGTTGGCGGCCAGCGCCCCGATGTAGCCCGGATGGTCATGGAAATTGCGTACCGTGCGCAGCGCCGGCACGTTGCGCATCTTTTGCAGTGCAGCGTACACCTGGTCGAATACCGGCGCGGTGGAACTGGCGGCGTACTGCGGGAACATCGGCAGCACCAGGATGCGCTGGCAGTTTTGCGCTTTCAGCCGGGCTAGCGCACCGGCGATGGACGGGTTGCCATAGCTCATCGCCACCTCGACCGCGAACCGCGCGTCGGTCCGCTGGCCCAGGAATCCTTTCAGCAGGGCCGCCTGCTTTTCGGTGTAGACGCGCAGCGGCGAGCCTTCGGAAAGCCAGATGCTGGCGTATTTTTCGGCAGATTTCTTCGGGCGCACGTTGAGGATGATGCCGTTCAGGATCAGCCACCAGACCAGTCGGGGGATCTCCACCACGCGCGGGTCGCCCAGGAACTGCTTCAGGTAAGGGCGCACCGCCTGGGCGGTGGGCGCGTCCGGTGTGCCGAGGTTGACCAGCAGGATGCCTGTGCTGGGGGGGGTGCCATGGGTGTAAGCGGGTTCGGTGTTGAAAGTCATAGTTCGTTGTTGCGGCTGCTGTGATGCCTGTTAGGGCCGTGAGCTGCTTTCTGTTGGGCGAGCGGCGATATTATCATCGTTCCCACTTTCCGCAAGTTTGACAAACAACTGTTTGAAAATTACATTGCCGAGGTTTTCAGCCCATCCTGCACAGCTAATGAAACCGACCCTATTGTTAATCGCGTTCGCCCTTTTCCTCACTGCCTGCAACAAGCAGGCCGCCCCGCCTGCGCCTGTAGCGCGTGCAGTGTTGACGCAGTTGGTCGGCGAACAAGCCGGGCGCGGCAGCCAGGAGTACAGCGGGGAAGTGCGCGCGCGCGACGAGGCGCCGCTGGCGTTCCGTATCGGCGGCAAGCTGGTCGAGCGCAAGGTGGATGCGGGAGAGCGGGTCAGGGCGGGGCAGGAACTGGCGCGGCTGGATGCCGCCGATGCCAACTGGCAGGCAGGGGCCGCCGAGGCGCAGTTTTCTCAGGCCCAGGCCGAGATCAAACGCTACCGCGAGCTGCACGCCAAGGGCTTCGTCAGCCAGTCTGCGCTGGATGCGAAGGAGGCTGCCTACAAGGCCGCCGAGGCGCAGGCGGGACTGACCCGCAACCAGTCGAATTACACCCGAATCACCGCCGACCATGACGGCGTGATCGCGGCGACGCTGGCCGAGGCGGGGCAGGTGGTGGCCGCCGGTCAGCCAGTGCTGCGGCTGGCGCGGGACGGCGCGCGCGAGGTGGCAATCGCCATCCCCGAGACGCAATTCGGCCAACGCAAACTGGGCGAACCGGTGCGCGTCACGCTGTTGGCCGACGGTGCTGCGTTCGAAGGTCGCTTGCGCGAACTGTCGCAGGCCGCCGATCCGGCCAGCCGCAGCTATGCGGCGCGCGTCGAACTGGCCGGCGATACCTCCCGGCTGGCGCTGGGGATGACGGCAAGGGTGACTTTTGCCGCCGATCAGGGCGCGGGTCTGCTGGTGCCGCTGACCGCCATCTTCCAGCAGGGTAATCAGTCGGCGGTGTGGGTGGTTGGCGCGGACAACGCGCTCAGTCTGCGCACGGTGCAGATCGAAGCCTGGCGCGACCAGGGCGCGGTGCTTAAAGATGGCGTGGCGGCGGGCGAGCGCATCGTCAGCGCCGGGGTGCACAAGCTGGCTGCCGGCGAAAAAGTCCGCATCATCAACAACAACGGCAGCGCGCCATGAAGCGCATGCCCAATCTGTCCGCATGGGCGCTCAAGCATCAGCAGATGGTGGTGTATCTCATCATCGTGCTGATGGCGGCAGGCGCGATCTCCTATTTCAAGCTGGGCCGCGCCGAAGACCCCGATTTCACCTTCAAGGTGATGGTGGTGCGCACGCTGTGGCCGGGGGCTACTGCCGAGCAGGTGGAGCATGAACTGACCGAACGCATCGAGAAGAAATTGCAGGAGACGCCCTGGGTGGATGTGGTGCGTTCCGCGTCCAAGCCGGGCGAGTCGCTGGTGTTCGTGCAGCTCAAGGATTACACGCCCAAGCCGGATGTGCCGGAATCCTGGCGGCAGGTGCGCAAGAAGCTGGACGACATCCGTTACACCTTGCCGGAAGGCGTGCAGGGACCGTTCCCCAACGATGAATTCGGCGATGTGCAGATCAACGTATTCGCGCTGACCGGCGACGGCTTCGATCTGGCCCAGTTGCGCCGCTACGCCGACCGCATCGCGCTCGATCTGAAGCATGTGCCGGACGTCAAACGCGTCGAGCTGATAGGCGTGCAGGACGAAAAAATCTACCTGGAAGCCTCTTCCGCCAAACTTGCGGCGATGGGGGTGACGCCCGCGCAGATCGCCGCTGCACTACGGCTGCAGAACGCGGTTGCCCCCGGCGGCTTCGTCGAAACCGGCAGCGACCGCGTGTGGATGCGGGTGAGCGGCGAATTCGACAGCGTGGCGCGCATCCGCGATGCCGATCTGGTGGTTAACGGCCAGCATCTGCGACTGGGCGACATCGTCAAGGTGACGCGCGGCCTGTCCGATCCGCCCAAGCCGATGATGCGGGTCGGCGGCGTGCCCGCGATCGGCATCGGCGTGGTGATGGACAAGGGCGGCAACGTCATCCAGCTGGGCGAGAACCTGAAGGCGGCGATGCAGGAAGAATCGGCGGCGCTGCCCGCCGGCGTGGAGGTGCATGTGGTGGCCAACCAGCCCGAGGTGGTGAAAGGCTCGATCTCGTTGTTCCAGGAATCGCTGGGCGAGGCCATCCTGATCGTGCTGGCGGTGTCGTTTTTGAGTCTGGGCTGGCGCACCGGCACGGTGGTGGCGCTGTCCATCCCGCTGGTACTGGCGATTACTTTCTTTTTGATGAAGGTGTTCGGCATAGACTTGCAGCGTATCTCGCTGGGCGCGCTGGTGATAGCACTGGGCCTGCTGGTGGACGACGCGATCATCGCGGTGGAGATGATGGTGGTGAAGATGGAGCAGGGCTGGGACAAGTTCCGCGCCGCCACCTTCGCCTACACCTCGACCGCCTTCCCGATGCTGACCGGCACCTTGATCACCGCCGCCGCGTTCACGCCGGTGGGCTTCTCCAAATCGGCGGCCAGCGAATACACCATCTCCATCTTCCAGGTGGTGACCATCGCGTTGCTGACTTCCTGGATCGTGGCGGTGGTGTTCACCCCCTATCTGGGCTACCGGCTGCTCGACCAGAAAAAGCTGATCGCCCAGGCGCAAAAACACGGCGAGGACATCTACGATACGCCGTTCTATCGTCGTTTCCGCGCGTTGCTGACTTGGTGTCTGCGCAACCGCTGGAAAGTGATCCTGGCTACCTTGCTGATCTTCGTGGTTTCGATGGCGGCGTTCGGCAAATTCGTGCAGAAGCAGTTCTTCCCGTCTGCCAGTCGCGTGGAATTGATGGTGGACGTGTGGCTGCCGCAGGGCGCGTCACTCAAGGCTACCGCGCACGAGGTGGGGCGCATCGAGCAACTGCTCAATGGCGATGCGGCGGTCGAACACTATTCGTCCTATATCGGAAACGGTGCGCCGCGCTTCTTTCTGTCGCTGGAACAGCAGTTGTTCGCCGACAACTTCGGCCAGTTCGTCATCGTCACCAAGGGGCTCAAAGAGCGCGAAGACCTGCTGCACCGCTTGCAGCAGCGGTTTGCCGCCGACGACTTTTCGCATATCAGGGTGCGCGTGGTGCGACTCGAAAATGGCCCGCCAATAGGCTATCCGGTGCAGTTCCGGGTGCGCGGCGAGGATGTCAGTCAGTTGCGCGATATCGCCGGACAGGTTTCGTCGCTGATGCGCGCTAATCCGCATCTGCAGAACGTCAACTTCAGCTGGAACGAAAAGATCAAGAGCGTGCGCATCGAGGTGGATCAGGACAAGGCGCGGCATCTGGGCGTGTCCAGCCAGGAGGTGTCACAGGCGTTGCAGGGCTGGCTGAACGGCATTGCCTTGACGCAGTACCGCGAGGGCGACCAGCTGATAGACGTGGTGTTCCGGGGGCAGAAGGGCCAGGCGTCGGAAGTGTCACTGGACCGCCTGCCCGATCTGGATGTGCCGCTGGCGGGTGGCCGCCACGTGCCGCTGGCGCAACTGGCGAAACTGGTTCCGGTGCAGGAGGAGGGCGTCATCTGGCGGCGAAACCGGCTGCCGGACATGACGGTGCGCGCCGACATGGCCGACCAGACCCAGCCCGCCACGGTGTCGGTGGCGCTCAACAAGCAGCTCGACGAACTGCGCGCCAAATTGCCGCCCGGCTACTACATCGAGATGGGCGGCAGCATCGAGGAATCCGCCAAGGGCGAGACCGCCATCGCGGCGGTGATGCCGATGATGCTGGTGGGCGTGATCACGCTGTTGATGATCCAGTTGCAGAGCATCAGCCGCACCGTGATGGTGTTGCTCACCGCGCCGCTCGGCCTGATAGGCGTGGCGTTGGCGCTGCTGGTGTTCCATGTGCCGTTCGGATTCGTCGCCAACCTGGGCTTCATCGCGCTGGCCGGCATGATCATGCGCAACTCGGTGATTCTGGTTGACCAGATCGGTCAGGACGAGGCGGCCGGCATCCCGCGCTGGGACGCCATCATCGGCGCGACGGTGCGGCGCTTCCGCCCCATCATGCTGACAGCAGCCGCCGCGATACTGGCGATGATCCCGCTGACCCGTCAGGTGTTCTGGGGACCGATGGCGGTCTCCATCATGGGCGGGCTGGTGGTGGCCACGCTGCTGACCTGCCTGTTCCTGCCGGCGCTGTACGCCGCGTGGTTCAAGGTGCGCGAGGCGTGAGCCGCCCGGCCAGCCGCGATGCGGCAGAGGTGAAGGCCGGCCTGCATCCGCGCAACCCGCACCGCCACCGTTACGACTTTGCGCGGCTGATCGCCGCCAGCCCGGAACTGGCCCCGTTCGTGTCGCCCAACGCCTACGGCGACGCCTCGGTGGATTTTGCCGATCCGGCGGCGGTCCGGGCGCTTAACCGCGCCATCCTGCTGCTGGAATACGACATCCGCGACTGGGACATCCCGGCAGGCTATCTGTGTCCGCCGATACCGGGTCGCGCCGACTACCTGCACCATCTGGCTGACCTGCTGGCCGAAGACGGCGGCGACATCCCGCGCCGGGTACGGGCGCTGGACATCGGCACGGGGGCGAACTGCGTCTATCCGCTGATCGGTCAGCGCAGCTACGGCTGGCAGTTCGTCGGCACCGATATAGACCCCGCCGCGCTGGCCAACGCGCAGCGCGTGCTGGAGGCCAACGGGCTGGGCGGGGCGATCACGCTGCGCCTGCAAGCGTCGCGGCAGGCGATCTTCCGGGGCGTGGTGCAGCCGGGCGAGGCGTTCGACGTCACGCTGTGCAACCCGCCGTTCCACGCTTCGCAGGCCGAAGCGGGTGCGGGCACGCAGCGCAAATGGAATAATCTGGGGCGGGAGTCTGCCGGTAAGCCGCAGCTGAATTTTGGCGGGCAGGGCGCGGAGCTGTGGTGTCCCGGCGGCGAACAGGCGTTCATCTGCCGCATGATAGAAGAGAGCCGTCAGGTCAACGCCTGCTGGTTCACCACGCTGGTGTCCAAATCCGCCAGCCTGCCCGCCGTGTACCGCGCGCTGGAGCGGGCCGGCGTGCAGGAGGTGCGCACCATCGGCATGGCGCAGGGCCAGAAGCAGAGCCGCATCGTTGCCTGGAGTTTCCGCGATGCCGCGCAACGCCGGGCTTGGCGACAGGCGCGCCGGGCTTGACCTGTCTGCTATCATGCCGCGATGCTAAATATCCTCAATATGACTTTCCTGCAGGGCGGCGTGGCGCTGTTCCAGCAGGCCGAGCTGCAAGTCTTTGCCAATCAGCGCATCGGGCTGGTGGGCAAAAATGGCTGCGGTAAATCCACCCTGTTCCGGCTGATACGCGGCGAACTGAAACCCGAGGCGGGCGAAGTGTCGCTGCAGAATGGCAAAACGCTGGCCTGCGTCGAGCAGGAAATCGCCAACTCGCCACAACCGGCTTTGGAGTTCGTGCTGGACGGTGACGAGGAGAAGCGTCAGCTGGAAACGATACTCGCGCAGTCGTCGCATGATGCGGCGTGGTTCGAGGCGCAGCAGCGCTTCGAGGCGATAGACGGCTACGGTGCGCCGGCGCGTGCCGCGCAGTTGCTGGCCGGGCTGGGTTTCGCGCCCGATACGTTGCAACGCCCGGTCGCCAGTTTTTCGGGCGGCTGGCGGATGCGGCTCAATCTGGCGCGCGCGCTGATGCATCGCGCCGACCTGCTGTTGCTGGACGAGCCGACCAATCACCTCGATCTGGAGGCCATCCTCTGGCTGGAGCAATATCTGGCGCGCTATCCCGGCAGCATCCTGCTGGTGTCGCACGACCGCGAATTCCTCAATGCCACGGTCAACCGCATCGCCCATGTCCATGATTGCGTGATAGACAACTATGCCGGTGATTACGACGATTTCGAGCGCGCCCGCGCCGAGCGCATCGCCCTGCAAAATCAGGCCTATCAGGCGCAGCAGGAAAAAATCGCCCATCTGGAAGATTTTGTGCGCCGCTTTCGTGCCAAGGCGACCAAGGCCAAACAAGCGCAGAGCCGCGTCAAGGCGCTGGAGCGCATCACCCGCATCGCCCCGGCGCACATCGCCGACGGGCATTTCGAGCTGGAGATCGAAGCGCCCGAGCGCAGCCCGGACCTGCTGATGCGGCTGGAGAATCTGGGCTTTGGCTACGGTGATAAATCCCTGTTTGGAAATGTAAACATGGTGTTGCGCGCCGGCAGTCGCGTCGCGCTGCTGGGGCCCAATGGCGCAGGCAAATCCACGCTGATCAAGCTGTTGGTCGGCGAACTTGAACCCACGCAGGGCCGGCTGACCGTCACGCCCGACATCCGCATCGGTTATTTTGCGCAGCATCAGCTGGAAAACCTCGATGCCGCCGCGACACCGTTGCAGCACATGGAGCGCATCGCGCCGAAACAGACCACACTGGCGCTGCGCACCTTTCTGGGACGTTTCGGGCTGGCCGGCAACGACGAGGACAGGCCGGTGGGCAGCTTCTCCGGCGGAGAAAAGAGCCGGCTGGCGCTGGCGCTGCTGGCCTGGCAGAAGCCGCACCTGTTGTTGCTGGATGAACCGACCAACCATTTGGACCTGGACATGCGCGACGCGCTGACGCTGGCGCTGGAGGAATACACCGGGGCGGTGGTGATCGTCTCGCACGACCGCAGCCTGATCCGCGCGGTGGCCGACGAGCTGTGGCTGGTGGCCGACGGCCAGGCCAGCCTGTTCGACGGCGATCTGGAGGATTACAAGCTGTGGATAGAGGCGCGCAGACCGCGCGAAACGGTGCAGGTGAAGCCGGAAAAGCCACAGCCGGTCGCCGCCAAGCCCAACCGCAAGGCGCTGCAATCCAAACGCAACAAGCTGGAGACCGAGTTGAACAAGGTGCAGGCGGAACTGGCCGAAATCAACGCCAAACTAGGCGACCCGGCCACTTACACCGAATGCGGCAGCGATGTCATCGCCACGCTGAACGCGCGGCGCGAGGTCGTGCAGGCCCGCGTGGATGAGCTGGAAGAGGGTTGGCTGGAGCTGGAGATGGCGCTGGAAGAGTAGGGGCGTTATTTCGATTCAGGCAGGGAGTTGTCGTGCGGCTTGGCGGTGACTTCCTTCAAAAAATCAGCGATGTCCCACTCGCAGCCGCCGCAGCCCGAAAGTGCGCCCGTCCACCGCGAAATGGCATGCATGTCCATGCCTTGCTCGGCCAGTTGCCGGATGTTTTCCCGCTTTGTGCCGCTGCAATGGCACATGACTTCATCGGTGGGATTGGGTTTATCGGTGCTCATGGAGGTGGTTTGCGGATTGCCTGACGGACTGATTGTAGCATCGCCCTGCGGCGGCGCGGACTGGCTGGGCCCGGCTTGTCCGAATCGTGCGCCCGTTTCGTGTTGCAGCGGCTTTGTCATTGCCTGACCGTTGTGGTTTAATCGCGCCCATGAAAAATTCCTTCCAGAACATCGCGCTGATCGGCAAGATCAAGTCCGCTGAAGTTGCCGTTCCGCTATTGCGTCTGGCGGAATTCCTGACCGCGAGGGGGCTCAACGTATATGTGGATACGCTGACCGCCGAGCACATCAAGGATGCCCTGTATCCGGCACTGCCGCTGCAGGAACTGGCGGCCAAGGTGGATCTGGCTGTAGTGATCGGCGGCGACGGCACGATGCTGAATATCGCGCGCACCTTTTCGCCACACCATATCCCGCTGATCGGGGTGAATCAGGGCAGGCTGGGTTTTTTGACTGACCTGACGGTGGACAACATGCTGGACAACATCGCGGCGATGCTTGCGGGCGAGTACGTCACCGAGCGTCGCCTGTTGTTGCAGGCCTCCGTGATGCGTGCGGGTGTCGAGGTGTTCAGCGGGCTGGCGTTCAATGAGGTGGTGGTGCATCGCAGCCAGATTTCCAGCATGGTCGAGTTCGAGGTGCGCATAGACGGCGAATACCTCTACAACCAGCGCGCCGACGGTCTGATTGTCGCCACGCCGACCGGCTCGACCGCATACGCGATGTCAGCAGGCGGGCCCATCCTGCATCCGGGGCTGGAGGTGCTGGAACTGGTGCCGGTCTGTCCGCACACGTTGAGCAACCGTCCCATCGTGATCAATAGCTCGTCGGTACTCGAATTGTTGATGCACCGCACCGGCGATATTCGGGTACGTCTGGACAGCCACACCAGTTTCGATTTGCAGTTGCACGATACCGTCATCGTGACACGCCACCCCGGGCACGCCCATCTGCTGCATCCGGTCGGACACAGTTATTACCATACCCTCAGAGAGAAGCTGCTCTGGAATCAGTCGCTTTGAAATTCATCATCAAAAACATTCAGGAGAGTTCATGCTTAAGTTCCTGAGTATCCGGGATTTTGTCATCGTCTCCTCGCTGGAGCTGGAGTTTCAGGCCGGTTTTACCGCGCTGACCGGCGAGACCGGAGCGGGCAAATCCATCCTGCTCGATGCGCTGTCGTTGGCACTGGGTGAGCGCGGTGATGCGAACATGGTGCGTATCGGCTGCGAACGTGCCGAGATCACCGCTGAATTCGAAATCGGCGCACAGCCGGCATTGCAGAGCTGGCTAAACGCGCAGGAATTGGAAGGCGATGACGGCGTGTGCCTGATGCGGCGCGTGCTGGAGGCGGGCGGACGTTCGCGCGGCTTTATCAATGGCCGCAGTGCCACCTTGCAGCAGATGCGCGAGGCGGGCGAGCTGCTGTTGAACATACACGGCCAACACGCCCACCAGTCGCTGTTGCGCCCGGAGTCGCAGCGCGAGTTGCTGGACGGCTATGCCGGTTTGCAGGCGGATGCGGCGCAGGTGGCGACCCTTTATCGCGAATGGCAGGGCTTGCTGGAGCGCCGTATCGCACTGAGCGAGAACTCGCAGACTGCCGCTGCCGAACGCGAACTACTGTTGTTTCAACGCGCCGAACTGGAAGGGCTGGCTTTCAATCTGATCGACTGGCAGGAGTTGCAGGTGGAATACCAGCGACTGGCGCATGCGGCGGGTCTGCTGGAAACTGCCGCATTCGGTGTCGAGTGTCTGAGCGATGCGGACGCCGCTTGTCTGGCACAGATCAATGCGTTGCTGACGCGTTTGCACGACGGCGTGCTGCACGACCCCAGCCTGGCCGATACCGTGCGCATGCTGGAAAGTGCGCAGGCCGACCTGCAGGAAGTGGTCTATGCGCTGCGCCATTACCAGCAGCGACTGGATGCCGACCCGCAGCAGCTTGAGGAGAAAGAGCAGCGCATCAAGGCGGTGATGGACATGGCGCGCAAGTATCGCGTGCTTCCGGAACGGCTGGACGAAGTGTTGCAGCAGACCATCCTTCATCTGGCGGAGCTGGGCGGAGAGGTTGATCTGGCAGAGCTTGCCGAGCAGGAAAAGCTCGCGCAGAACCGCTATCTGCTGGCAGCGCAGCAATTAAGTCGGGCGCGCAAGGTTGCTGCTGCCAAACTGACCGCCGAGATTTCTGCCGCGATGCAGAAACTGGCGATGCAGGGCGGTAGTTTTGCGGTGGTATTGTTGCCGCTGGCCGAAGGCAATGCACACGGGCTGGATAGCATTGAGTTTCGCGTTGCTGCCAATCCCGGTGTACCGCAGCGCAACATCGCCAAGGTCGCTTCGGGCGGCGAATTGTCGCGCATCAGCCTGGCGATCCAGGTTGCCACCAGCCAGTTGGCGAGTGTGCCGACGCTGATCTTCGACGAGGTGGACAGCGGCATCGGCGGGCGCGTGGCGGAGATCGTCGGGCAGCTGCTGGGACAACTGGGACACAATTATCAGGTGCTGTGCGTCACCCATCTGCCGCAGGTCGCGGCGGAGGCCGACTGGCAATGGCAGGTCAGCAAGGTGATCGCGGACGGTGTCACGCTGAGCCGCATCGAAGTGCTGGATGCCGAACGGCGTATAGAAGAGATCGCACGCATGTTGGGCGGCGTAACCATCACCGAGACCACACGCAAACACGCAGCGGAGATGCTGGGCATGGCGGCTTGAGGTATCATGCCGCCGATACGCTTTTAACGAGACCATGAAGATGCGATTAACCATTGTTTTGCTTTCAGTGCTGCTGGCTTCGTGCGGTAGCTTTTCCGTGCCGCTGCTGACGCCATACAAGATGGACATCCGCCAGGGCAACTACGTCACGCCGGAAATGCGCGAGAAGCTCAAGTTGGGTATGAGCAAATCGCAGGTGCGCTATGTGCTGGGTGTGGCGCTGGTCAGCGATGCTTTCCACGGCAATCGATGGGATTACATCTATCGACTGGAGAGTGACTATAAACTCGTTGAAAATCAAAAACTCACACTTTATTTTGAGGGTGACACCCTGGCGCGTATAGACGACAGCGGTCTGACAGCGCCGGCTGCCGCGCCAGCATCCGAATAATTCCGGCGACAGCGGTCGCCCATTGCGGGGAATACACATGAGCAAAATTAGAATCGCCATCGCCGGCAGCAGCGGGCGCATGGGTAAGACATTGCTGGAATGCGTGGCACAGGCCGATGATCTGGTGCTGCATGCCGCGCTGGAACATGGCGGCAGTGCACTGCTGGGGCGCGATGCCGGCGAGTTGATAGGCGCATCGTGTGGCGTAACAATCAGCGCCGATGTCGAGGCTGCCCTGCAGGGGGCGGACGTGCTGATAGATTTCACTCGTCCCGAAGGTACGCTGCATCATCTGGAAATATGCCGCAGGCTGGGCGTGAATATGGTGATCGGCACTACCGGTTTTTCCGCGCAGCAGAAGGCGCAACTGGGTGCTGCGGCACAGTACATCGGCATCGTGTTCGCCCCCAACATGAGCGTTGGTGTCAATCTCGTTTTCAAACTGCTGGAGACCGCCACCCGCGTATTGTCCGAGGGCTACGACATCGAGATCATCGAGGCGCATCACCGTCACAAAGTGGACGCGCCGTCTGGCACCGCGCTGGGGCTGGGTGAAGTGGTGGCGCGCACGCTTGGGCGCGATCTTGCCGACTGTGCAGTGTATGGTCGCGAAGGCGTGACCGGCGAACGCGACCCGTCCACCATAGGCTTTGCCACCGTGCGCGGCGGCGACATCGTCGGCGACCACACCGTGCTGTATGCCGGTATAGGCGAACGCATCGAGATTACCCACAAGGCCAGCAGTCGCGCCACCTTCGCCATCGGCGCACTGCGCGCCGCGCGTTACCTGAATGCCAATCCGGCGGGCATGTACGACATGCAGGACGTATTGTCCCTAAAGTAATCCCCCAGCAGGCCGTTAACCTCTACTTGAGGAGGTAGCGAAACATGTCTGACAAAAATCATTTGCTGCTGGTAGATGACGATTTCATGATGCAGGAGATCGAGCGTCACCAGTTGGGCGAAGAAAAATACCGCTTTTCGGTCGCTGACAACGGTGTGGACGCGCTGGTCAGGGTGTCTGCCGACAAGCCGGAGATCATTCTGCTGGATGTTTCCATGCCGGATATGGATGGTCTGGAAACCTGCCGGCGTATCCGTGCCGACGAGGATAACAACGACATCCACATCATTTTCGTGACTTCGCACGACGATGACGAGACCCGACTGGCAGCATACGAGGCCGGCGGCGACGATGTGCTGACCAAGCCGCTCAACCCGGCAGAGATTTGCCGCAAGGTCGAGGTGGCTCTGGGGAGTCGCAAGCAGGTGGAGAGTCTGCACCGGCAGATCGCCGAAACCACGACATTTCTGATGTCCACCATCAGCACCAGTGGCGAATATGGTGTGGTGATGACGGCGATGCGCCAGTCCATGGGTTGCAAATCGCTGGCCGAACTGGCCGAGGTGATGATCAAAGCGCTGGAGGATTTCGACTTGCAGGGGACGGTGCAGTTGCGCGTGCCGGGTGAGACCCTGACCATCAATACCGAACGTCGCTCCAGTGCGCTGGAGCAGGAGATGCTGCTGAGACTCTCGCTGGAAAACAAGCACATCGTCGATTACGGAAGCCGCACGGCGTTCTGCTATCCGAACGTCGCAATCCTGATCAAGAACATGCCGCAGGACGATCCCGATGTCTATGGCCGAATCAAGGATAATGTCGCCTTGCTGTCCGAAGCTGGTGAATTTCGCATGCAGGCACTGGTGGGCGAAATCAGTGTGCGACGCCAGCAGGAGAGTCTGTCCAAAAGCGTTGCACTGGCAGCCGAAGTGCTGGCCCATGCGGATTCCCAATACAAGCGCGGCCAGTCCGAAATGGCACAGATATTCGATGAACTGGAACGCAAACTGGAATGGAGTCTGGCCGGCCTCGGGCTGACCGAGGATCAGGAACAGGGCTTCATCAAGCTGTTGCGTCCGATTACCGAGCGCGCGCAGGCGCTGTATGACGAAGGCGTCGAGCTGGACGAGCAACTCTCCCGCGCGCTGGGCGCATTGCAGGACAGCCTGGCTGCTAAATAACGACGGGTTCTGCTGTCTACAATCAAGGGGCGATGCCAAGGCATCGCCCCTTTTGCTTGATGCCGGTTACGGCTGTGTGGCGCCGCGCTCGTGATTGCGGATGACGACCAGTGCATCGGTCATCAGTGTTTTCAGCGCCGGGCAGGACTGGATGGCCTCATCGGTTTTTCCCGCCATGAGCCGCGCTTCCATGTCTGCGGCTGCCTGGCGGACAGCCAGCGCGCCTATCGAGGCCGCCATGCCTTTGAGCGAATGCGCCTGCCGTTGGGCGACTTCGAACTTGCCGCTATTGAGCAGACTTTCCAGTTCGTCCAGATTGATCGCAGGACTCTTCTGGAACATGCCCAGCATGCGCAGATAAAATTTTTCGTCGCCGCTGACGGTGGCCAGACCGGCGGCGATGTCCAGCGTGTTATCCGGCATGCTGTCTGCTGCATCGCCCGCCGGGGCGGGCAGCGTCTCCAGTGTTGCGGGCATTGTGTCGGGTTCGGCAATAGTCTGTGCGGGTGGTGCGGGCATGTCTGCTCCCCGGTTGTCTGTTTGTGTGGCATCCCCGCTCAACAGCCACTTGAGCAGTGCGGCATACAGAGTCTCGGGGCGTATCGGTTTGGTGACGATGTCGTTCATGCCGGAAGCCACGCATTGCTCCCGTTCCTCGGAAAGCGCGTGTGCGGTCAGTGCGATGACGGGCAGCAACGGGTGTTCGGCGCGGATGATGCGGGCCGCAGTATGGCCGTCCATCACCGGCATTTGCAGGTCCATTAGCACCAGATCGTAGGGTGTGGCGCTTACCGCATCCACTGCCTGAGCGCCGTTCTCGGCGGTGTCCACCCTGGCGTGCGTGAGTTCGATCAGCTCCTTGCCGACCTGACGGTTGAATTCGTTGTCGTCCACCAGCAGGATACGCTTGCCGGACAGATCCGCCACAGGTGCTGCCGGGTTGGCGGCAGGCTGCTTCGCAGAAATGGCGGCATCATTTTTCCCGTGCAGGACGTTGACCAAGGCGTTGTGCAGCATGGAGCGATTGACCGGTTTGCTCAGGAAAGCCTGAAAAATCAGATCGCCCGAGTGCTGGCTGACACTCTCCTCATCGTTGGCCGTGACCATCATCAGCGGCACATCATGGTATTGCGGCATCTCGCGTATCTTGCGCGCCGCACTGATGCCATTCATGCCTGGCAGATTGAGGTCCAGCAGGATCGCGTCAACCGGCTGCGGCTGGTCTGCCAGTCGTTTGAGCGCATCCTCGGCGGAACCGGCGGCGACCGTCCGTCCCCCGAACGACTCGATGGCGCGCTGGAACAGCGTGCGTATCACCACGTTATCATCCACCACCATCAGGGTGCGGCCTTCGATCGGGTTGATACGCGCCGGGTCAAAGTACTGGTTATGACCATCCTGCGACTTGCTGTCATCGGATTTCTGGATGTCCAGGGTGATTGTGAAGCTGAAGCAGCTGCCGACGCCGATCTCGCTCTCCACAGTGATACAGCCGCCCATCATGGCAATCAATTCCTGGCTGATCGCCAGCCCCAGTCCGGTCCCGCCATACTTGCGCGTGGTGGTATTGTCGGCCTGGTTGAACGCGGTGAACAGCTTGGCCATCTGTTCTGCCGTCATGCCGATGCCGGTGTCGCGCACCGAGTATTTCAGGGTCACCTTGTCCTGTTCGCAGCCCAGCGATTCGACGGTCAGCGAGATGCCGCCCCGTTCGGTGAATTTCATCGCATTGCTCATCAGGTTGGTCAGCACCTGGCCTAGCCGCAACGGATCGCCGATCAGCCGGTCCGGCACGTCCGGCATCACGCCTACGGCCATGTCCAGCCCCTTGTCCAGCATGCGCGTGGAGAACAGGCTGGAGACTTTCGACAGCACATCGTCCAGGCTCATCGGGATGGACTCCAGTTCCATCTTGTTGGCCTCGATCTTGGAGAAATCCAGGATGTCATTGACGATGCCCAGCAGCGAGTCTGCTGCGATGTTGATCTTGTTCGCATAATCGCGCGCACGGTTCGGCAATTCCATGCGCAGCGCCAGGTGCGAGAAGCCCAGGATGGCGTTGATCGGTGTGCGGATCTCGTGGCTCATGTTGGCCAGGAAGGCCGCCTTGGCCACATTGGCGGCATAGGCGTCCTTCAGCGCCTGTTCCAGCAATTCCTGTTTCGCCTGTTGCTGGGTGATGTCGCGCACGATACCGACATAGGTCGTGCCCTCGTCGTCCATCATTTCGTTCACCAGCATCTCGATGATCAGCGGCTGCCCGTCTTTTTTGACTGCCGGCACTTCACGGCGTACGCCCACGACGCGGCGTTCGCGGTTCTGCTGATAGCGGGCCAGATAGCCGTCATGCGCACTTTGGTAGGGCTCCGGCATCAGGATCCTGACGTTCTGGCCGAGCAGTTCGTCCTCCTCGTAGCCGAACATTGTGTGCATCGCATCGTTCGCCATCAGTATCTTGCCGCGCGCGTCTATCATCACCATGCCTTCCAGCATGGCGCGGTGTATGGTGCGGCTGCGGGCTTCGCTGAGTGCCAGTTCACGGGTGCGTTCCTTGACCTGTTGCTCCAGTTTGTGCTGCGCCTCCAGGCGTTCGCTGGCATCGCTGATCAGGCCGGTGATCCATTTGCGACCATCGTAATCCACCACCACGCTGCTCACGTCTGTTATCACGACGCTGCCGTCGCTGCACAAAAATGGAACTTCCCGGAAGCTGGCCCGTTCGTTGTTCAACGCGGCGACAAAAGCCTGTTGCATCTGCTCCCGCGCCTCTAGAGGATGCAGATCCGCCTGACATTTGGAGAGCAGTTCCTCGCGGCTATAGCCCAGCATCTTGCAGATGGACGGATTGGCGTTCCATACCCGGCCGGTCTGCGCATCGAATACCAGCATGCCCTCGGCGGCGGCGGAGAACAGCGAGGCGAACAGCTCGTTGGCTTCCTGCTGTTCGCGCCGGATGCTCAGCGCCAGTTCGTTGCTGGCCTGGGTCAGTTTGAAAAAATGATACAGCACCGCCAACAGCGTGCCTGACAGGATCAGCGCCGAGCCCAGCAAAGCCAGATGCAGGTCGTCTTCGGAGGAATGGTGCAGCGCGTAGTACAGCCAGCCATTGAGCAGGATCAGCAGCACGCCGGCGCTCACCAGTATCATGCGGGCGCGGCTCAGATTGATGCGGGTGCGCTTCATGGGTTCATCTCCAGAGTGGTGTGTCGTCTGGCGACAGTGCAGGCTATCGCGTTCGGGTGCTCCTGATTCATGTGTGTCATCGCAAGCGGTGGGTCAGCTAGAGTGGCTCGAAGTGATCTGGACCGCTTGCCGCAACGAGGTGCGGTCGTAAAGAATCAGGATTGTCTTTGCCATTTGCTATGCTCCATTGCTCGGGCTTGAAGTGGGGCGCGTGAGTAGGGCCTGGCATTTCCCGATCAGGGGGGTGCCAACTGGTAGGAGTATCGGCAGTTGCAGCCGAAACTTTATCCCGCGAGGAATGGTTTTTTGAGGCGTCCCGCGAGGGGAAAGAGGGAGGGGGGTTATATGGCCAGCATCTTCAGGCCGATCAGGATCAGCACGATGCCGCCGAAGACTTCGGCCTTGCCTTCAAGGTAGGCGCCGCCGTGCCGGCCCAATCCCACGCCCGCCCAGCTGAAGGCAAAGGTGGTCAGGCCGATGAGAGCGCAGGCCAGATAGACGTTGATGTCCAGCAGCGTCAGGCTGAAGCCGGCGGCCATCGCGTCCAGGCTGGTGGCGACCGCCAGCATCAGCATCAGCTTGTTGGTGATGGCGGCGATGTCCTCCTCGATGTTCTCATGCAGCCCTTCGTAGATCATCTTGGCGCCGACGGCGGACAGCAGCAGGCAGGCGATCCAGTGCGCGTAGGCGTCCACCCAGCCCAGTACGCCGCGCCCGCCCAGATAGCCGATGAACGGCATCAGCGCCTGGAATGCGCCGAAGTACAGGCCGGCCTGGATGCCGAGTCCGCGACTGGCGCTTTTCGAACCCAGGCCGATGGAAACGGCAAAGGCATCCATGCTGAGGGCGACAGCTAATATCATGACTTCAAACATTTGGTACCTTGTGCTGGATGGATGTGGCTGAGTAGATTGCCCGGTCGGGCGGGTGGATTGTAGCGCAATCGCGGATTGTTCTGCCGGCTTCATAAGCATGCGCTTGTATTTGATGCGGTTGTCCGATTCGGCTATAATGCGCACCATTCTTTTTGCGGGATGAACTTACGGTTCTCCCGCTTCTTTATGTCTATCTTGGGAGCAGTTGGTGGCGCAAACGAATCCTGCAATTCTTGTACTCGCCGACGGGACAGTGTTTCGCGGCATCGCCATCGGTGCTTCCGGCAGCCGCGTGGGCGAGGTGGTTTTCAATACTTCGATGACCGGCTATCAGGAGATCCTGACCGACCCTTCCTATTGTCGCCAGATCGTCACCATGACGTATCCGCACATCGGCAATGTTGGTATCAACGAGGAAGATGTTGAATCCCGTCAGGTATTTGCCAGCGGCCTGATCATCCGTGATCTGTCCCCGGTGGTGAGCAACTGGCGCAGCAGCCAGTCACTGCCTGACTATCTGAAAGCCAATGATGTGGTGGCGATCGCCGGCATAGATACCCGCAAGCTGACGCGCATCCTGCGCGAAAAAGGTGCGCAGAGCGGCTGTATCGCCACCGGTGACGATGTCGAAGCGGCGCTGGCGGCGGCACGCGGTTTTGCCGGTCTGGCCGGCATGGATCTGGCGCAGGTGGTGACCTGCGATGCGCCTTATCGCTGGACGCAGAGCGAATGGGCGCTGGGCAAGGGCTATGGCGAGGTTTCTGCCGCCAAGTTCAAGGTGGTCGCCTATGATTTCGGCGTGAAGCGCAACATCCTGCGCATGCTGGCCAGTCGTGGCTGCGACATCACCGTGGTGCCGGCGAAAACGCCCGCTGCCGACGTGCTGGCGATGAATCCAGATGGCGTGTTCCTGTCCAATGGCCCCGGCGATCCTGAGCCATGCGATTACGCCATCGCGGCAGCGCAGACCTTCATCGAGCGCGGCATCCCGCTGTATGGTATCTGCCTCGGTCACCAGATCATGGGGCTGGCGGTGGGGGCGAAGACCGTCAAGATGAAGTTCGGCCATCGCGGCGCGAACCATCCGGTGCAGGACGTGCAAAGCAAACAAGTGATGATCACCAGCCAGAACCACGGTTTTGCGGTGGATGCGGCGACGCTGCCGGCCAATGCGCGCGCGACCCACGTCTCACTGTTCGATGGCACGTTGCAGGGTTTCGAGTTGACCGACAAGCCCGCGTTCTGCTTCCAGGGACACCCGGAAGCCAGCCCCGGTCCGCACGACGTGGCCCCGTTGTTCGACAAGTTTATTGAATTGATGGAGAAGAATCGGTGAAAAGTGAAAGGTGAAAGGTGAAACGTAGCGGCTTGATCGCCGTGCGTTTTTCCGTTTCACGTTTCACGTTTCACGTTTCACATACAAGATGCCAAAACGTACCGACATTAAATCCATACTGATCATCGGCGCCGGACCCATCGTCATCGGGCAGGCGTGCGAATTCGACTATTCCGGCGCGCAGGCGTGCAAGGCGCTGCGCGAAGAAGGTTATCGCGTGATTCTGGTGAACTCGAATCCGGCCACCATCATGACCGATCCGAATATGGCTGATGCGACCTACATCGAGCCCATCACCTGGAAGATCATCGAGAAGATCATCGCCAAGGAACGTCCCGACGCGATCCTGCCGACCATGGGCGGGCAGACCGCGCTGAACTGCGCGCTCGATCTGGCGGCCAACGGCGTACTGGAAAAATACCACGTCGAGATGATAGGCGCGTCGCGCGAGGCCATAGACATGGCCGAAGACCGCGAGAAATTCAAGCAGGCGATGACCCGCATCGGTCTGGCTTCGGCGCGTTCCGCGATTGCGCACAGCATGGAAGAAGCCTTGCAGGTGCAGCAGGTGATGGGCTTCCCGACCATCATCCGTCCGTCCTTCACCATGGGCGGCTCGGGCGGCGGCATCGCCTACAACCGCGAAGAATTCATGCAGATCTGCGAGCGCGGCCTGGAAGCCAGCCCGACCAAGGAACTGCTGATCGAGGAATCGTTGCTGGGCTGGAAAGAGTATGAGATGGAAGTCGTGCGCGACCGCAACGACAACTGCATCATCATCTGCTCGATCGAGAACCTCGACCCGATGGGCGTGCATACCGGCGACTCCATCACCGTGGCCCCGGCGCAGACGCTGACCGACAAGGAATACCAGATCATGCGCGACGCCAGCCTCGCGGTGTTGCGCGAGATCGGCGTGGAGACCGGCGGTTCCAACGTGCAGTTCTCCATCAATCCCGACGACGGGCGCATGGTGGTGATCGAGATGAATCCGCGCGTGAGTCGCTCGTCTGCGCTGGCTTCCAAGGCCACCGGCTTCCCGATTGCCAAAATCGCGGCCAAACTGGCCGTGGGTTATACGCTGGACGAATTGAAGAACGACATCACCGGCGGCGCGACCCCGGCCTCGTTCGAGCCGACCATAGATTATGTGGTCACCAAGATACCGCGTTTCGCCTTCGAGAAATTCCCGCAGGCCAATGACCGCCTGACCACACAGATGAAATCGGTGGGCGAAGTGATGGCGATCGGCCGCACCTTTCAGGAATCTTTCCAGAAAGCCCTGCGCGGCCTGGAAGTCGGCGTGAATGGACTGGATTCCAAATACACCGATCGCGAGGCTATGCTGTCCGAGCTCGGCAACCCCGGTCCCGACCGCATCTGGGCGGTGGGCGATGCGTTCCGCATGGGGATGAGCGTCGAAGAAGTTTTCAACGTCAGCAAGATAGACCCGTGGTTTTTGGTGCAGATCGCCGACATCGTCCAGCGCGAACAGCAGTTGAAGAATCGCACGCTGGGTAGTCTGAGCGCCGATGACCTGCGCGAACTGAAGCGTTGCGGCTTTGCCGATGCACGTATGGCCGCATTGATGGACACCGATGCGGCTGCTGTGCGTGCCTACCGCCATGCGCTGGGTGTGCGCCCGGTGTTCAAGCGCGTGGATACTTGTGCTGCCGAGTTTTCGACCAACACCGCCTATATGTATTCCACCTACGAGGAGGAATGCGAGTCGCTGCCTTCCGACAGGAAAAAGATCATGGTGCTGGGCGGCGGGCCGAACCGCATCGGTCAGGGCATCGAGTTCGACTATTGCTGCGTACATGCCGCGCTGGCGATGCGCGAAGACGGCTATGAGACCATCATGGTCAACTGCAATCCGGAGACCGTGTCCACCGACTACGACACCTCCGACCGCCTGTACTTCGAGCCTTTGACGCTGGAAGACGTGCTGGAAGTGGTCGCT
Source organism: Gallionella sp. (assembly GCA_028687575.1). Lineage (GTDB taxonomy): Bacteria > Pseudomonadota > Gammaproteobacteria > Burkholderiales > Gallionellaceae > Gallionella. Next base: position 71,062 of record JAQTZW010000002.1, read on the forward strand.
GTTGAGAAGCCGGTCGGCGTGATCGTGCAATACGGTGGGCAGACTCCGCTCAAGCTGGCGCATGGTTTGGCAAAGAATGGCGTGCCCATCATCGGCACCACGGTGGACATGATAGACATGGCCGAAGATCGCGCGCGCTTTCAGGCGATGCTGCGCGAACTGAACCTGAAGCAGCCGCCCAACCGTACTGCCCGCACCGTGCAGGGCGCGGTTGAGGGTGCTGCCGAAATCGGCTATCCGCTGGTGGTGCGTCCTTCCAACGTGCTGGGCGGTCGCGCGATGGAGATCATCCATTCGCAGCCCGACCTTGAGCGCTACATGCGCGGCGCGGAAGAGCTGGCCAAGACCTATCCGGAACAGATGCCGATTCTGCTCGACCGCTTCCTGGACGACGCCATCGAGGTGGACGTGGATGCGGTGTCCGATGGTCAGCAGGTGATCATCGGCGGCATCATGGAACACGTCGAGCAGGCGGGTGTGCATTCGGGCGATTCAGCCTGCTCGCTGCCGCCCTATTCGCTGTCGGTCGAGATGCAGGATGAATTGCGTCGCCAGACCGTGGCGATGGCAAAAGCGCTCAACGTGGTCGGCCTGATGAACGTGCAGTTCGCCATCCAGAAAGACACCGTCTATGTGCTGGAAGTGAACCCGCGCGCTTCGCGCACTGTGCCTTTCGTCTCCAAGGCGACCGGCATGTCGCTGGCCAAGGTCGCGGCGCGTTGCATGGCCGGCCAGTCGCTGGTCAGCCAGGGTGTCACTAGCGAAATCATCCCGCCGTACTATTCGGTCAAGGAAGCGGTGTTCCCGTTCATCAAGTTCCCCGGCGTGGACACCATCCTCGGCCCGGAAATGAAATCCACCGGCGAGGTGATGGGCGTGGGCGATACCTTCGCCGAAGCCTTCGTCAAGTCGCAACTGGCTGCCAGCGTCAAGCTGCCATCGTCCGGTAAGGTGTTCATCAGCGTGCGCGAAGCCGACAAGCCGGGCACGGTTGAGGTTGCCAAGTCATTGCGCAGCCTGGGCTTCACGGTGCTGGCGACACGCGGCACGGCGGCGGTGCTGGCTGCCGGCGGCGTGGAAGTAACGGTGGTGAACAAGGTTGCCGAAGGGCGTCCGCACATCGTGGACATGATCAAGAACGGCGAAGTTGCTCTCATCATCAATACGGTGGACAGCAAGCCTTCGGTGATGCGCGATTCGTATTCGATACGTGACGTCGCGTTGCAGGGGCGGGTGACTTACTACACCACGTTGGCGGGCGCGCGTGCGGCCTGTATCGGCATGCATCACCTGACCGGTTTGCAGGTCTATGACGTGCAGTCGCAACACAAGCGGACTGCCTGAAAATCCTTAGTGGAAACCCACTGCCAGTCGTGGCGACACGGTCGGCAGTGAATAAATTACATCGAGAAAGTGATTGTTATGAGCAAAATTCCATTAACCGTGGTGGGCGCAGAGAAATTGCGCCAGGAACTGCACAGGCTGAAGACAGTAGAGCGTCCCGCTGTGATCACGGCGATTGCTGAAGCGCGTGCGCAGGGCGATCTTTCCGAGAATGCGGAATACGAGGCCGCTAAGGAAAAGCAGGGCTTTGTCGAAGGCCGCATCATGGAGCTGGAAAGCAAGTTGGGTAGCGCTCAGATCATAGACCCGCAGAGCCTGTCACAGGATGGTCGCTGCGTGTTCGGTACCACCGTGGTGCTGGAAGACGTGGATAATGGTGACGAGGTGACATACCAGATCGTGGGGGATGACGAGGCTGACATCAAGCTGCGCAAGATTTCCATCAGCTCGCCCATCGCCCGTGCGCTGATCGGCAAGAGCGGTGGCGACATCGCCGAAGTTCAGACGCCGCTCGGCATACGCGAATATGAAGTGGTCGAGGTGCAGTACCTCTAGAGGCGGGAAGGGTAAAGGGGGAAGAAGGGTTTTCCCCTTGAGCGCCGCAGGCGCGATCCCTTCCCCCTTCTCCCTTCTCTTGATTCAGTTACGGCTGCCGATTTGTTTCTTGGTCAGCGGTTTTTTACCTTTATGGCGCGGCATCTGCTTGATGGCGATCTTGTGCAGATCAGGATTGGCCTTGAAAATCACCAGAATCTTGCCGATATGCTGCACGGCAGCCGCGTCCAGTTGTCCACAGATCTCCGTAAGTATGGCTTCGCGATCAGCACGTTCTGCCATTACGCGGATTTTGATGAGTTCGTGGAGTTCGAGCGTCTTGGCGATTTCCCGCAATACGGATTCGCTCAGGCCGGCGTTGCCGATGATTACGGTCGGCTTCAGCTGGTGAGCGCGGGCTTTCAGGGTGAGACGTTCTGTTACGGTGAGTTCTGACATCATTTTCTCTATATTTTTCTAAGGCGCGGATTCTAAACGATGAAGGCTTCCAAAACCAGCAAACAATGGATGAAGGAACATGTCAATGATCCTTTTGTGCAAATGGCGCACAAGGACGGCTATCGCTCGCGTGCCGCCTACAAGCTGCTGGAGATTGATGAGAAAGACCATCTGATCAAGCCGGGCATGGTGGTGGTGGATCTGGGCGCGACGCCGGGCGGCTGGTGTCAGGTCGTGGGCAAGAAAATTGGTAGCAACGGCAAGGTAATTGCGCTCGACCTGTTGCCGCTTGAGCCACTGCGCGGCGTGGATTTCATTCTGGGAGATTTTCGCGAGGAGTCGGTGCTGAAAGAGCTGGAAAGAATGCTGCAAGGCAGGCCGGTAGGTCTTGTGATTTCGGATATGGCCCCCAATTTCAGCGGGGTGGCTTCGCTCGATCAGGATCGCTCCATGTATTTGGCGGAACTGGCGCTGGAGTTTGCGCTGCAACATCTGAGTCCGGACGGCAGTTTTCTGGTCAAGGTGTTTCAGGGAGCAGGCTTCGAGGCTTACATGAAGTTACTGCGCAGCAGCTTTGCCAAGGCGGTTGCGCGCAAGCCCAAGGCATCCCGTGACCGCAGCAGCGAAGTGTATTTGCTGGGCACTGGAAAACTTGAGTAATGATCTGATACATAGTCTAATGTCACACTTCGGTAGCCTTGATGTGCGTAATAAGGAATTATCTTGAACAATTTTAAAAGTATTGCAATCTGGCTGGTCGTAGCACTGGTATTGATGACCGTGTTCAACCAACTCAATTCACACCAGCAGCAGTCTGCGCAAGGACATCTTGATTATTCGCAGTTCCTTGCTGAAGCCAAGAATGGCCATATAACCAAGGTGCTTATCGAAGGGCGCAATCTGACTGCGACCACGGTGGATGGCAAGCGCATCAGTACCTATGCCCCCAGCAATGACATCTGGATGGTTTCCGACCTGCTGAAGAATGGCGTGGACATCGAGGCCAAACCTGAGGAGGGAGAGTCCTTCCTGATGAGCATTTTCGACTCGTGGTTCCCGATGATCTTGCTGATCGCGGTGTGGGTGTTCTTCATGCGCCAGATGCAGGGCGGCGGCAAGGGCGGCGCGTTCTCGTTCGGCAAGAGCAAGGCGCGCCTGCTGGATGAAGCCAAGGAGCGCGTGACTTTTGCCGATGTGGCTGGTTGCGATGAAGCCAAGGAGGAAGTGGGCGAGTTGGTGGACTTCCTGCGCGACCCTTCCAAATTCCAGAATCTGGGCGGACGCATCCCGCGCGGCGTACTGATGGTGGGTAGCCCCGGCACCGGTAAGACCCTGCTGGCCAAGGCCATTGCCGGCGAAGCAAAAGTGCCGTTCTTCTCCATCTCCGGCTCCGATTTTGTCGAGATGTTCGTCGGTGTGGGCGCGGCGCGCGTGCGCGACATGTTCGAACAGGCCAAGAAAAATTCTCCCTGCATCATCTTCATAGACGAGATTGATGCCGTGGGTCGCCAGCGCGGTGCGGGTCTGGGCGGCGGCAATGATGAGCGCGAACAGACGCTCAACGCGCTGCTGGTTGAGATGGATGGTTTTGAGGGGTCTTCCGGCGTGATTGTGATTGCCGCCACCAACCGTCCCGATGTGCTGGATGCTGCGCTGTTGCGTCCGGGTCGCTTCGATCGTCAGGTGGTCGTGCCCTTGCCGGACATCCGTGGTCGCGAGCAGATTTTGCAGGTACACATGCGCAAGATTCCGAGTGCGCCGGACGTGGATGCCAGCATACTGGCACGCGGCACGCCGGGCATGTCAGGTGCTGATTTGGCCAATCTGGTCAACGAGGCGGCGCTGTTCGCGGCGCGGCGCGGTAAGCGTTTTGTCGAAATGGACGACTTCGAGTCCGCCAAGGACAAGATTTTCATGGGTGCGGAACGCCGCTCCATCGTGATGCCTGAAGAAGAGCGTCGCAACACCGCCTACCACGAGTCCGGCCATGCGGTGGTCGCCAAGCTGATGCCCAAGACCGATCCGGTGCACAAGGTCAGCATCATCCCGCGCGGTCGTGCGCTGGGCGTGACCATGCAACTGCCGTCCGAAGACCGCTACAGCATGGACAGGGAGCGCATCCTGTCCACCATCGCGGTGCTGTTCGGTGGTCGCATCGCCGAAGAGATATTCATGAATCAGATGACCACCGGGGCATCGAACGATTTCGAGCGTGCCACCGACATGGCCCGCAAGATGGTCACCCAGTGGGGTATGTCCGAGGCGCTGGGCACCATGGTGTACGGCGAGAACGAGGGCGAGGTGTTCCTGGGCCGTTCGGTCACCACGCACAAGAACATCTCCGAGGCCACCATGCAGAAGGTGGATAACGAGATTCGCCGCATTCTGGACGAGCAGTATGCGCTGGCTCGCCGCTTGATCGAGACGCATCGCGACAAGATGGAAACGATGACCCAGGCTCTGCTGGAATGGGAAACGATAGATGCTGACCAGGTCAACGACATCATGGAAGGCAAGCCACCGCGTCCGCCCAAACCCAGCCAGGCGATGAATTCACCTCAACCGCCGAAAGATCAGGCACCTACCGCGCCTGCTGAGGCGGTTTCCAGCGAGCCGACAGTTGCGAACACGCCGCCACCGGCGAACAAGCCAACCGAACCGGCCCAGGAAAGCTGACAAAGCTGTGAAAGGTGAAAAGTTAAACGTGAAAGGTAACAACCTCACGCACTTTTCACCTTTCACCTTTCACCTTTCACGTCTCACATGTTCCTCCATTGCGGCCCATTCCAGCTTGACCTGTCCCGCCCACGGGTGATGGGCATCGTCAACGTCACCCCCGATTCGTTTTCTGACGGCGGACAGCATTTGAGTGTTGATGCGGCTCTGGCGCATGCCTTGCAATTGGTCGAGGCGGGGGCGGACATGCTGGACATCGGCGGTGAATCCACCCGTCCCGGCGCACAACCGGTCAGCATCCAGCAGGAACTGGCGCGCGTGATTCCCGTGATCGAGGGGTTGCGCGGGGTTTCAGTTCCGGTTTCCATAGACACCTTCAAGCCCGAAGTGATGAAACAAGCCATCGCGGCGGGTGCGTCCATGGTCAACGACATCAACGCGTTGCAGGATGAGGCGGCGATGCGCGCCGTGGCGGCCAGCGATGCGGCGGTGTGTTTGATGCACAAGCAGGGCGACCCTCAGACAATGCAGATGAATCCCGATTACCGCGATGTGGTGGCGGAGGTGGCAGACTTTTTGCAACAGCGCGTCAAGGCGGCGCAAGCGGCAGGGATAGATTGCACACGCATCGTGGTTGATCCCGGATTCGGTTTTGGCAAGACACTCGAGCATAATGTCGCGCTGTTGCGCGAACTGCCACTGTTTCGAACACTGGGCGTGCCGATATTGGCCGGGTTGTCGCGCAAATCCATGCTGGGTGCGCTGACCGGACGCGATGTTGAACACCGTCAGTCGGTCAGCGTTGTGGCGGCGTTGCTCGCGGTGCAGCGGGGTGCAGCCATTGTGCGGGTGCACGATGTGCGTGAGACAGTGGATGCCTTGAAAATTTGGAACGTAATCAGCGGAGAGCAGTGATGAGCAGAAAATATTTTGGCACGGATGGTGTGCGCGGTAGAGTCGGCGAATTTCCGATCACCCCGCATTTTGTATTGAATCTGGGCTATGCCGCAGGCAAGGTATTGGCCCATCTGGAGCATACCCCTGGTGAGCGCCCTGCCGTGCTGATCGGCAAGGACACACGCATTTCTGGCTATATGCTGGAGTCTGCGTTGCAGGCGGGACTGATTGCAGCCGGCGTGGACGTCTATCTGGCCGGCCCGATCCCGACCCCCGCCGTGGCCTACCTGACCCGCACACTGCGCCTGCAGGCCGGCATCGTGATCTCGGCTTCGCACAATCCCTTCGAGGATAACGGCATCAAGTTCTTCTCGGCCACCGGTTCCAAGCTGCCGGACAGCATCGAGCACGAGATCGAGGCCAGGCTGGAGGACGCGATCAAGATCGAATCCTCCAACCATCTGGGCAAGGCCAAGCGCCTGGACGATGCGGCGGGCCGCTACATCGAGTTCTGCAAGAGCACTTTCCCGTCGGCGATGAACCTGCGCGGCATGAAGATCGTGGTGGACTGCGCGCACGGTGCGACTTACCACATTGCCTCGCACGTATTGCACGAATTGGGTGCTGAAGTGGTCGCCATCGGTATCAAGCCGGACGGCAAGAATATCAACGACGGCTACGGCGCGACTTCGCCGGCTAACCTGCAACAGGCGGTGGTCGAGCATCAGGCCGATGTCGGCGTCGCGCTGGATGGCGATGGCGACCGGCTGATCATGGTGGACGGCAGCGGTAAACTCTACGACGGCGACCAGTTGCTGTACATCATCGCCAAACAGCGTCAGGCTCAGGGCCGGCTGAGCGGCGGCGTGGTCGGCACGCTGATGACCAATCTGGCGTTCGAGCATGCCATGCAGCGCATGGGTATCCCGTTCCTGCGCGCCAATGTCGGCGACCGCTATGTGATGGAATTGCTGCAAGCCAACGGCTGGCAGATCGGCGGCGAGAATTCCGGCCACATCATCTGCCTGGACAAACACAGCACCGGCGACGGCATCGTCTCTGCGCTGGAAGTGCTGCACGCGCTGCGCATCAACAAGATGAGCCTGGCGCAGATCTCCGAGGATTTGCAACTCTACCCGCAAGTGCTGATAAACGTGCGCGTACAAGGTGCCGGCAAGCTCAAGGATAACGCGCAGATCAAGGCGGCGGTGCTGGACGCCGAGCGCACCCTGAACGGCAGGGGGCGCGTGCTGCTGCGTCCGTCCGGCACCGAACCGCTGCTGCGCGTGATGGTGGAAGGCGAGGACGGCGTGCTGGTCAGGAAATGCGCCGAACAAATCGCCGACGTGGTCAAGGCCGTGGCAGCCTGACGAACCGACTGCGCAACGCCCGACAGTTTATCCAGCCGGACGTTGCCGGCAGCCCTTCAGACGTTCTGGCTGCCAGTTCGCCACTGCCCAATCCAGCACTTCCGCGACCGTGCCGCACCGCAATTCGGCGGGCGGTTGCTGGCGCAGGAATTCTAGCGCTGCCACCAGCGTTGCGATGGCTTCATCTGACTTGATGGCGGGGGCCAGCGTCTGCTTGCTGAGTTTCTCGCCCGCCGCGTTTATCGCCACCGGCAAGTGAACGTAGGCCGGTGTTTCCAATCCCAACAAGCCCTGCAACCATAGCTGGCGCGGCGTCGAATCGAGCAGGTCTGCGCCGCGTACCACGTGGGTCACGCCCTGCGCCGCATCGTCCACCACCACCGCCAGTTGATAGGCGAACAAGCCATCGGCGCGCTTCACCACAAAGTCGCCGATGTCACGTTCCAGATGCTGGGATTGCGGGCCTTGCAGCGCGTCGGTGTAGCCGACCGGCGAAGGGGGAAGGGAGAAGGGGGAAGGGTGCAGGTCGGTGCGCACCCGCCAGGCGCGGCCCTCGCGTCCGGCAGGCAGGCTGTTGCGGCAGGTTCCCGGATAGACCGGCCCGTCAGGGCCGTGCAGCGCCGAGTCGGCGATCTCGCGGCGCGTGCAGCCGCAGGGATAGGCCGCACCGCTGTCTTGCAATTGTTGCAGCGCGGCCTCGTAAGCCTCGCTGCGCCGGCTCTGATACATCACCTCGCCGTCCCATTCCAGCCCGAACGCCTCCAGCGTGTGCAAAATGCCGTCTGCCGCTCCCGGTACGCAGCGCGGCGCATCGAGGTCCTCCATGCGCACCAGCCAAGTGCCGTGATGATGTTTCGCGTCCAGATAACTGCCGAGCGCTGCGACCAGCGAGCCGAAATGCAGCGGGCCGGTGGGGGAGGGGGCGAAGCGCCCGCGATAATTCATGGAAGCTGCGACAAGCGCGCTCGCAGCTCAAACTTGGCTAGCACCTCTGCACGCTTTTCTGCCAAATGAATCCCAAACTCTGCTTCTGATGCATTGGGAAAACTGTGTTTCTCCAACAACCCATCAGTAGGGCTATCCCAATCCGAGCGTGTGAACAAATATGCAGCGGGTGGCCGACTTTCTCGCAACACAATTAAACAAACCAATAACGCGGAACTAAATTTGCTCTCTTTAACGAACGTATAGTTATTGCCAGTTATTGTTTTTACTTGGACATCAAAGTGCTTACCATCTTCCCTGCGTGCAACAAAATCTATACCTCGATCATCAACTTCGGACGAGAAAATTAGGAAATTCTTCATCATTGCGAACTCCATCTTCGCAAAATATTCCCCGTACATCCCTTTCTGAAGTCTGCCTAAATTTAGCTTTGACCACTGATAGTGATCCAAGGGGCCGCTCATACAGCCACCGCTTCTTCTTCGAACTCCAGCACCACCTTTCCGTCCTGCACGTCCACGGTGACTTTGCCGCCGTTAGCGAGTTTGCCGAACAGCAGTTCGTCGGCCAGCGCGCTGCGGATGGTGTCCTGGATCAGCCTTGCCATCGGGCGGGCGCCCATTTGCGGGTCGAAGCCGTGGGCGGCGAGGTGATCTTTCAGCGCGTCGGTGAAGATCGCGTCCACTTTTTTGTCGTGCAGCTGTTCTTCGAGCTGCATCAGGAACTTGTCCACCACGCGCAGGATGACCGGCTTGTCCAGCGGCGCGAAGGAGACGATGGCATCCAGCCGGTTGCGGAATTCAGGCGTGAACAATCGCTTGATGTCGGCCATCTCGTCGCCGCTGGCGGACACCTTGGTGAAGCCGATCTGGGTCTTGTTCAGCGCCTCCGCGCCCGCGTTGGTGGTCATGATGACCACCACGTTGCGGAAGTCGGCCTTGCGGCCATTGTTGTCGGTCAGCGTGCCGTGATCCATCACCTGTAGCAGGATGTTGAAGATGTCCGGGTGGGCCTTCTCGATCTCGTCCAGCAGCAGCACGCAATGCGGTTGCTTGCTGATGGCCTCTGTCAACAACCCACCCTGATCGAAACCGACATAGCCGGGTGGTGCGCCGATCAGGCGGCTGACTGCGTGGCGCTCCATGTATTCGGACATGTCGAAGCGGTGGATGGGCATGCCCATGATGAAGGCGAGCTGGCGGGCGACCTCGGTCTTGCCGACCCCGGTGGGGCCGGAGAACAAAAAGCTGCCGATCGGCTTTTGCGGGTTGCCCAGCCCTGAGCGCGACATCTTGATGGCGCGCGCCAGCACTTCGATTGCCTTGTCCTGGCCGAACACGGTGGTTTTCAGGTCGCGGTCGAGGTGCTTCAGGGCGTTGATGTCGTCATGCGACACGGTGCGCGTCGGGATGCGCGCGATCTTGGCGATGATCTCCTCGATCTCGTGTTTGCCGACCACTTTCTTCTGTTTGGACTTGGGCAGGATGCGTTGTGCCGCACCGGCTTCGTCCAGCACGTCTATCGCCTTGTCGGGCAGGTGGCGATCGTTGATGAAGCGCGCAGAAAGTTCGACGGCACTGGTGATCGCAGCGGCGCTGAACTTGATGCCGTGATGTTCCTCGAAGCGCGATTTCAGGCCCTTGAGTATCTCGACGGTCTGTTCGACCGATGGCTCGGATACGTCAACTTTCTGGAAGCGGCGCGACAGCGCGGAATCTTTTTCGAAGATGCCGCGATATTCCTGATAGGTGGTCGCACCTATGCATTTGAGCGCGCCGGAGGACAGCGCCGGTTTCAGCAGGTTGGAGGCGTCCATCGTGCCGCCGGAAGCCGCGCCCGCGCCGATCAGCGTGTGGATCTCGTCTATGAACAAAATGGCGTGGGGCGCGTCTTTCAGTTCCTTCAGCACCGCCTTCAGGCGCTGCTCGAAATCGCCGCGATACTTGGTGCCGGCCAGCAGCGCGCCCATGTCCAGCGAATAGACGCGCGCGTCTTTCAGCACTTCAGGAACATCGTCCTCGACGATGCGGCGCGCCAGACCTTCGGCGATCGCGGTCTTGCCCACGCCAGCTTCGCCGACCAGCAGCGGGTTGTTCTTGCGACGGCGGCACAGCGTCTGGATGACGCGATCCAGTTCCAGCTTGCGGCCGATCAGCGGGTCTATCTTGCCGGCCAGCGCCTCGGCGTTCAGATCCAGCGTGTACTGCTTCAGCACGCCATCGTCTGTGGCGGGCTGCTCGGCAGGCGCTTCGGCGGGTGCCGGCTGGCTGGCTGGCTGAGCGGTGCCGCCGTGCACGATGTGGTTGACCACGTCCAGCCGGTTGATATTGCGCTGGGTCAGGAAATGCACGGCATGGGAATCTTTCTCGCCGTACAGCGCGGCCAGGATGTTCGCACCGGAGATCTCCTTCTTGTTGGCCGATTGCGCGTGCAGGATGGCGCGCTGGATGACGCGCTGGAAACCCAGCGTCGGCTGGGTGTCCATCTCGCCGTGGCCAGGGACGACCGGGGTGTTGCTGTCTATGAAGGCGCTGATCACGCCGCGCAGTTCCTCGATGTCAGCCCCGCAGGCGCGCAGCACTTGCGCGGCGGAGGCGTTGTCCAGCATGGAGAGCAGCAGATGTTCCACGGTGATGAACTCGTGTCGTTTCTGGCGTGCCTCGACGAATGCCAGGTGCAGGCTAACTTCCAAATCTTGTGCAATCATCTCAATTTTCCTCCATACCGCATCGTAGCGGATGTCCGCTTTGCTGTGCAAAGTCTGTTACTTGAGCAACCTTGGTTTCCGCGACATCGCGGGTGTAAATGCCGCACACTGCCGAACCTTCGTTGTGCACTTTGAGCATGATCTGCTGCGCACGTTCCAGGTTGATGCTAAAAAACCGCTGCAACACCTCAATGACGAATTCCATCGTGGTGTAATCGTCGTTGAACAGGATGACCTTGTACATGCCCGGCGGCTTGGTTGCGGTACGTTCCGGGGTGAGTACGGTATCGCTTTGGTGTTTAGTCGGCATATTCTGTGGGTATTTTGTCACCAATGAATCTGGGTAGCTTAATGATTAACGCCACTTTTTCAAGCCTGTTCAATAAAAACATTCAGTAACCGTTTGACAAAAGTGGTGAACCAAGGTTAAAAAGCGCACTGGCGTTTGGTTCAAAGTGTCTGCAGTACTGGTTTTGCCGTGTGCGGTTTTGGATTCAAACAGTTTGACGGGGGGGACCCGTTAATTTTTTAAAAGGGAAGTCTCACATGGCAACTGGTACAGTTAAATGGTTCAACGATGCAAAAGGTTTCGGTTTCATCACTCCGGATGATGGCAGCGAAGACCTGTTTGCACACTTTTCCGCAATCAACATGAGCGGTTTCAAGTCTCTGCAAGAAGGTCAAAAAGTCAGCTTCGACGTGACTCAAGGCCCTAAAGGCAAGCAAGCATCCAACATCCAGTCGGCCTAATCGCCCACTGAGTTGAAAAAAGCCCGCCACGAAAGTGGCGGGCTTTTTTTGCGGCACCGTTACCAAAGCGGTGCGCCATACCGCCCGACCGGGGCGGTACACCGTCAGCCCAGGGTGGCGAGTGCGGCGTTGAACGTGGCACTGGGGCGCATCGCGGCGGAAGTCTTGGCGAAATCGGGGTGGTAATAACCGCCCATGTCCACCGGCTTTCCTTGGGCCGCGATCAATTCGGCGTTGATTTTCGCCTCGTTGTCCGACAGCAGTTTCGCCAGCGGTGCAAAGCGTGCCTGCAATTCCGGGTCGCCGTGCTGTGCGGCCAGTGCTTCGGCCCAATACAGCGCCAGATAGAAATGGCTGCCCCGGTTGTCTATCTCCCCGACACGGCGGGCAGGGGAGCGGTTGTCCTCAAGGATGCGGCTGTTGGCCTGATCCAGCGTTTCGGCCAGCACGGCCGCCTTGGCGTTGTTGAACTTCTGCCCCAGATGTTCCAGCGATGCGCCCAGCGCCAGAAACTCGCCCAGACTGTCCCAGCGCAAATAGCCTTCCTGCTGGAATTGCTGGACGTGCTTGGGCGCAGAACCGCCGGCACCTGTTTCGAACAGGCCGCCGCCATTCATCAGCGGCACGATGGACAACATCTTCGCGCTGGTGCCCAGTTCGAGGATGGGGAACAGGTCGGTCAGGTAGTCGCGCAGCACGTTGCCCGTGACCGAGATGGTGTCCTGGCCTGCGCGGATGCGGTCTATCGAGAGTTGCATCGCCGCTTCGGGCGAGAGGATGCTGATGTCCATGCCAGCGGTGTCGTGATCCTTCAGGTAGCACTTCACTTTGCGGATGAGTTGCGCGTCGTGGGCGCGCTTCTCGTCCAGCCAGAATACAGCAGGCGTACCGGTGATACGGGCGCGCGTCACGGCCAGTCTCACCCAGTCGCGGATGGGGGCATCCTTGACCTGACACATGCGGAAGATGTCGCCTTCCTCCACCGACTGCTCAAGCAGCGTTTCGCCTGCGCCATCCACCACGCGCACCGTGCCGTTGCCGGTCATCTGGAAAGTCTTGTCGTGCGAGCCGTATTCCTCAGCCTGTTGAGCCATCAACCCGACGTTGGGCACGCTGCCCATGGTCTTGGGGTCAAATGCGCCGTGCTTTTTGCAGTCTTCGATGACCACCTGATAGATGCGCGCATAGCAGCGGTCGGGAATCATCGCCTTGGTGTCGTGCAGCTTGCCATCCGGGCCCCACATCTTGCCGGATTCGCGGATCATCGCGGGCATGGAGGCGTCCACGATCACGTCGCTGGGCACGTGCAGGTTGGTGATGCCCTTGTCGGAATTGACCATCGCCAGTTGCGGACGGCTGGCGTAGGCGGCCTGGATGTCGGCCTCTATTGCCGCGCGCTGCGCTTCGGGCAGGCTGGCGATCTTGGCATACAGGTCGCCCAGGCCGTTGTTGACGTTGACCCCCAGCTCACGGATGACGGCGGCGTGTTTGTCGAACACGTCCCTGAAATACACGGTGACGGCATGGCCGAACATGATGGGGTCGGAGACCTTCATCATGGTGGCTTTGAGGTGCAGCGACAGCAGCACGCCCTGCTGTTTGGCATCCTGCATCTCGCGCTCGAAGAATTCGCGCAGCGCGCGGCGGTTCATCACGCAGGCATCAATCACTTCGCCGGCTTGCAGCGCAACTTTTTCCTTCAGCACGGTGGTCTGGCCGTCAGCGGCGGTGAATTCGATGCGCGCCGCGCCGGCTGCGCCGACCGTCACGGACTTTTCGCTGCCGTAGAAATCCGATTCGTTCATATGCGCCACATGGGTGTGGGAGTCTTTGCTCCAGGCACCCATCTTGTGCGGGTTGTTGCGGGCGTATTGCTTGACTGCGCCGGCGGCACGGCGGTCGGAGTTGCCTTCACGCAACACCGGGTTGACGGCACTGCCCAGCACTTTGGCGTAGCGCGCCTTGATGCTCTTTTCGGCATCATTGGCGGGATTGTCCGGGTAGTCCGGCACGTTGTAGCCCTGCGACTGCAATTCCTTGATGGCGGCCTTGAGTTGCGGCGGGGTCGCGCTGACGTTGGGCAGTTTGATGATGTTGGCCTCCGGTTCGAGCGCCAGTTTTCCGAGTTCGGTCAGTTGGTCGGCGATCTTCTGCTCATCGCTCAGATGGTCGGGGAAATTCGCCAGAATGCGTCCCGCCAGCGAAATGTCGCGGGTCTCGACGGCGATGCCGGCAGCCTTGGTGAAGGCCTGCACGATGGGCTGCAGCGAATAAGTCGCCAGCGCCGGTGCTTCGTCAACCTTCGTGTAGATAATCTTCTGACTTGTCATATTTCTCTCTCCAGGGGATTCGGGTTTTCGCCGGCGGTCATGGCCGGGCTTTTGCTGGGGCAAACGGTGTTTACGGTAAGATGGCTGCCAGAATATCAACAGGAATCATCATGGGAAGCATTCTGCTATTCAACAAACCGTTCGGTGTGATCTGCCAATTCAGCCCCGACGGGCTGCATCCAACGCTGGCGGATTATATCCTCCTTCCCGGATTTTATCCCGCCGGAAGGCTGGACACCGACAGCGAGGGTTTGCTGCTGCTGACCGACGACGGCAAGCTGCAACACCGTATCACCGACCCGAAACACAAGCTGCCCAAGACTTACTGGGTGCAGGTCGAGGGCGTGCCGGACGATGCGGCGCTGGAAAAACTGCGTCGTGGGGTGCAGCTCAAGGACGGCCTGACGCTGCCCGCCGAAGCAGGCCTGATGGCCGAACCCGCCAACCTCTGGCCGCGCACCCCGTCGGTGCGCTTTCGCAAGGAAATCCCCACCAGTTGGCTGCGACTCACCATCCGCGAAGGCCGCAACCGCCAGGTGCGCCGCATGACCGCCGCCGTCGGTTTTCCCACGCTGCGGCTGATCCGCTACGCCATCGGCGAGTGGACGCTGGACGGGCTGATGCCGGGGGAGTCGCGCAAGGTCTGATTGCCGCCCGGCGCTGAGGCTGCTACCCTGGTGCCTTTTTTGGGGAATCACTATGAGAATCTGGCTGGCATTATGTCTGGCGTTGTTCATTGCCACCGCAGCGGCGGAAGAGGCGGCAGCGCCTGCTCCGGCGACCCGCGTGAGCGGCGAAGTGCTGGAGGTGAAGGATGTCACCAACTACACCTATCTGCGTCTGAAGGTGGCAGGCGGCGAGGTGTGGGCGGCGGTCAGCACGGCTCCGGTCAAGGTCGGCGAGAACGTCACGATCGAAAATGCGATGACACTGACCGACTTCAACAGCAAGTCGTTGAACCGCACTTTCAAGACCATCGTGTTCGGCAGTCTGGCCGGTGCCGGCGGCAAGGGGGCGGATTTGGCGACACCGCATGGCAGCAAAGTGGTGGACGACGGCAAAATCAAAGTGACCAGAGCGGTCGGTCCGGATGCCCATACCGTCGAGGAGATCGTCACCCGCGCGGCCAGTCTCAAGGACAAGACCGTGCTGCTGCGCGCCAAGGTCGTCAAATACAACCCGGAGATCATGGGCAAGAACTGGTTGCACCTGCGCGACGGCACGGGTTCAGAGGCTAAGGGCAGCAACGATATTTTGGTGACTACTTCAAGTCAGGCTCATCCTGGCGATGTGGTGACGGTCAAGGGCCGAGTGCGCACCGGCAAGGACTTCGGCGCAGGCTACTCCTACAAGGTGATGATAGAAGACGCGAAACTGCTACCGTGAAGCGCGTGCAGCCCCTACTTTTACATTGGGCGACACAATGAGTCTAAACAAGATATTTATCTATTTATATTATCTAGTGATAGCTGCCCTAGCATTTATATGTTCTACGGTTATTCCATTCCAACAGTCCGAAGATGCAAGAATCGAATACACCAACAAGTTGTTTGTTGAGTATAAGCAGGCTAACAATTTGCAATATGTGGATGAAACTAGCGAGGTGGCGAAATCAATCCGAAATGACGGACATGTTTTTGGTAAAGCAAAATATAAGGAACTATCTGGAAAGTACGGCTTGTTTGCATGTGCAGTTGCCTTGTTTCTAACACTGCTTATGCCGTTTTCTCGTTCAAGTGATTTGGTTTTGATCGGAGCGAGCTTCGCGGCTTTATATGGATTAGGCGCACTTACTACTGAAAGTTTTATTGCCATCCTGCTGCTGACACTGGTGGCTTATTCAATACAAAAATGGAAAATTTCAATAACAAAAAAGCGGTAAATTTCCAACTTGTCAGCCTGAGTGGTTTCGTTGCGTAATCCGAGGTAAGACTGATCATGGGATAAAAAAAGGGCGTCCCGCCGGTATGGCGAGACGCCCTTTTTGCGGGGGCAGTTTGCCTGCTGCGCCCGGTTTACCTGCCGCGCCGTGCCGCTGGTTTGGGGGAGAACAGCGCGGGTTGTGGCATGGCCTGATGGCGCGCCGCTTCGGACAGGAACTTCGGTTCGGCGGGCTTCTTCGGCGGACGGGGCTTGTTGCCAGGCTGGGCGTTGCCGGTTTGTTCCGCACGCGGCTGTCCGTTGCGTGGCTGACCATCGCGGGATTGGCTGTTGCGCGGCTGTCCGTTGCGGTTGGGCTGCGCCGGTTTCTGCGGGTTGTCGGCGCGGTTGCCGTTGGCGGTGTTGCCGCGCGGTGCGGCGCTGCCGCCGGTTTTGGCGGTGGTGTTGCTGTGGCGGCGCTGACCGTGCTGCGGACGCGGCGGGCGCGGGGCGTCTGCCGGGATCACATCGGGTGGGACGAAATCCTCGGCGCTGGCGCGCGGGATCTGCATCTTGATCAGGCGCTCGATGCTCTTCAGGTAGGGCATCTCCTCGTTGTCCACCAGCGACACCGCCGCGCCATTGCTGCCGGCACGACCGGTGCGGCCGATGCGGTGCACGTAGTCTTCCGGCACGTTGGGCAACTCGAAGTTGACCACGTGCGGCAGCAGGTCAATGTCCAGTCCGCGCGCGGCGATGTCGGTCGCTACCAGCACCGGCAGCGAGCCGTCCTTGAACTGCGCCAGCGCCTTGGTGCGCGCCGACTGGCTCTTGTTGCCGTGGATCGCCATCGCCGGGATGCCTTCCTTGCACAGCTTTTCGGCCAGCCGGTTCGCGCCGTGCTTGGTGCGGGTGAACACCAGCACCTGTTTCCAGTCCTGGCGGCGGATCAGGTGCATCAGCAGGTAGCTTTTCAGCTTCTGCGGAATCATGTGCACGCTTTGCTCGACCAGTTCGGAGGTGGTATTGCGGCGCGCCACTTCGACGAAGCCGGGGTTGTTCAGCAGGCCGTCGGCCAGCGCCTTGATCTCGTCCGAGAAGGTCGCCGAGAACAGCAGGTTCTGGCGGGTCTTGGGCAACAGCGCCAGAATTTTCTTGATGTCGCGGATGAAGCCCATGTCCAGCATGCGGTCGGCTTCGTCCAGCACCAGAATCTCCACGCCGGACAGGTCCAGCGTCTTTTGCCCGACATGGTCGAGCAGACGGCCCGGCGTGGCGACCAGAATGTCCAGCTGCTCGCGCAAGGCCTTGATCTGCGGGTTGATGTTGACACCGCCGAACATCACCATGGATTTCAGCGGCAGGTATTTGCCATAGGTTTGCACCGATTCTTCGACCTGGGCCGCGAGTTCGCGGGTAGGTGTCAGGATCAGGCAGCGCGGGCGGCCACGGCCAGACTGCGCGGCGGGCTGGGCATGCAGCCGGTGCAGGATGGGCAGCGTGAAGCCGGCGGTCTTGCCGGTTCCGGTCTGCGCGCCGGCCAGCAGGTCGCCGCCTTGCAGCACCAGCGGAATGGCCTGCGCCTGAACCGGGGTGGGGTGGGTGTAACCCGCGTCGCCGATGGCGCGCAGGATGGGTTCAGCCAGATTCAGGCTGGCGAAAGTGATTTCATTGGACAAACTAATACTCCTGCGACGGCCTGACGTCCTGTATGGACATCACCAATCGGGGCAGACGAGTCAAGTGATCGAAAGATCGGGGTGTGAGAAGGAGCCGCTGCGCTGATTGGTCTTGCGCAGGGCGGCGCATTATAGCAGCGTTGTCGGATTGGCGGTGAAGGATGAGTAGAAAACTGTGTCGCTAAGGTATAATGCCTGCCTTTTGAATATTTTACCGGTAGCAAGACTCATGCCAATTTATGCCTACGCCTGTTCCAGCTGCGGTTTGCAGCAGGATGTGATGCAGAAGATCAGCGATCCCGTACTCACCACTTGCTCTTCATGCGGCAAGGAAACCTTTACCAAGCAATTGACCGCCGCCGGCTTTCAGTTGAAGGGTAACGGCTATTACGTGACCGATTTCAAGGATAAGCCCAAGCCGGAGTGCGCGCCCTGCGCCAGTGCCGGGAGTTGTCCTGCCGCCGGTGGGAACAGCTGAACAATGAAAAAATACCTCATAACCGGGCTGCTGGTCTGGGTGCCGCTGGGCATCACGATCTGGGTGCTGAATCTGACTATCAGCACCATGGACCAGACGCTGTTGTTGTTGCCGGAGTTGTGGCATCCCGACCGCTTGCTGGGTATGCATGTGCCGGGCTTGGGTATCATCCTGACCTTTGCGGTGGTGCTGGTCACAGGTCTGCTGATACGCAACGTGTTCGGCCAGCGGCTGTGGGCCGCGTCCGAAAAAGGCATGCTGCACATCCCTTTCGTCGGCAACATCTATAAGGGCGTCAAGCAGGTCAGCGACACGCTGCTGTCGGGTAACGGCAACTCCTTTCGCAAGGTGCTGCTGGTGCGCTACCCGCATCCGCAGGCCTGGTCGCTGGCGTTCCAGACCAACGTGCCACGCGAGGTGGGCGGTCGTTTCGACGACGAATATGTGGCGGTGTTCATTCCCACCACACCCAGCCCGGTGAACGGTTTTTATTTCTTTGTGCGCCGCGAGGACACCATTGAGATGGATATGACGGTGGATGTCGCGTTGCGCGCCATCGTTTCGATGGGCGTGGTGTCGGATACCGAGCCTGCACCGCACAAACCACATACACTCAACAACGATTATTCCTAAAGACAGACAGCTATGCGTACACATTATTGCGGCACACTCAACACCGATCAACTCGACCAGACCGTCAGCATCTGCGGCTGGGCGCACCGCCGCCGCGACCACGGCGGGGTGATCTTCATTGACCTGCGCGACCGGGAAGGTCTAGCACAGGTGGTGTGCGACCCGGATCGTGCGGAGATGTTCAAGATTGCCGAGTCGGTGCGCAATGAGTTCGTGCTGCGCATCACCGGCAAGGTGCGCCGCCGTCCGGCCGGCACTACCAACACCAACATCACCAGCGGCGAGATCGAGATTCTGTGTCACGAGATCGAAGTGCTGAACGCAGCGGTGACGCCACCGTTCCAGCTGGACGACGAGAATCTGTCCGAGAACGTGCGCCTGACCCATCGCGTGATAGACCTGCGTCGCCCGCAGATGCAAAAGAACATGATGCTGCGCTACAAGGTGGCGATGGCGTTCCGCCGCTTTTTGGATAGCCGTGGCTTCATAGATATCGAAACGCCGATGCTGACCAAGTCCACGCCGGAAGGCGCGCGCGACTACCTGGTGCCGTCGCGCGTGCATCCGGGCGAATTCTTCGCGCTGCCGCAATCTCCTCAATTATTCAAGCAGTTGCTGATGGTGGCCGGTTTCGACCGCTACTACCAGATCACCAAGTGCTTCCGCGACGAAGATCTGCGCGCCGACCGCCAGCCGGAATTCACCCAGGTGGATATCGAGACCTCGTTCCTGAACGAGGCGCAGATTACCCAGTTGACCGAAGAACTGATCCGCACCGTGTTCAAGGAAGCGCTGGACGTGGATTTGCCCAACCCGTTCCCGCGCATGACTTATGCCGAGGCGATGGCGCGCTTCGGCTCCGACAAGCCTGACATGCGCGTCACGCTGGAACTGACCGAAGTCACCGACGCGCTGAAAGATGTCGCGTTCAAGGTGTTCGCGGGCGTGGCAAATTCGGCCAATGGCCGCATCGCGGCGATGCGCGTGCCGGGCGGCGCTGCGTTCACGCGTGGCGAAATTGACGAATACACCAAGTTCGTCGGTATCTATGGTGCCAAGGGACTGGCCTACATCAAGGTTAACGATGTGACCCAGCTGAACGAGACCGGCCTGCAATCGCCCATCGTCAAGAACATTCACGAACAAGCACTCAAGACTATCGTCGAGCGTACCGGTGCTGCGAATGGCGACATCATTTTCTTCGGCGCGGACAAGGCCAAGATCGTCAACGATGCGCTGGGCGCGTTGCGCTGCAAGATCGGTCACGACAAGGGCTACACCAACGGCAGCGCGTGGGAGCCGTTGTGGGTGGTGGACTTCCCGATGTTTGAATACGACGAGGAAGCCAAGCGTTGGACGGCCTGTCATCACCCGTTCACCAGCCCGAAGGACGAACATGTCGAGTTCCTGGAAACCGATCCGGGCCGCTGTCTGGCCAAGGCCTACGACCTGGCGCTGAACGGCTGGGAATTGGGCGGCGGTTCGGTGCGTATCCACAAGGAAGCGGTGCAGAGCCAGGTGTTCCGCGCGCTCAATATCGGTGCCGAAGAAGCGCAACTCAAGTTCGGCTTCCTGCTTGATGCGCTGCAATACGGCGCGCCACCGCATGGCGGCCTGGCGTTCGGTCTGGACCGCATCGTCACCATGATGACTGGTGCTGAGTCCATCCGCGACGTGATCGCCTTCCCCAAGACCCAGCGTGCGCAGTGTCTGCTGACCCAGGCGCCTTCCGCCGTGGACGAGCGCCAGTTGCGCGACCTGCACATTCGGCTGCGCCAGCAGGTACAGGCCAGCGTCGAGGTCGCGAAGGAGTAGGCAATGGCGATTCCCGATTTTCAGACGCTGATGCTTCCGTTGTTGAAGCTGCTGGCTGATAAGCGGGAGTACGCTATGAGAGAGGTGACTGACACGCTTTCCGATCAGTTCGGTCTGACTGAGGAGGAGCGAAATGTTGCTTCTACAGTTAGCGGCCAAGGTGTGATGTATAACCGTACTGCTTGGGCAAAAACCTACCTTAAGCGAGCAGGCTTGGTGGAGCAGCCAAAGCGTGGACTTTTCAAAATATCTGAAAAGGGATTCAGGGCGCTCCAAACCAAACCGACCGCAATCAATCTGAAATTTCTGGAGCAATTCGGTGATGGGTTGAATTTGAAGGAATACGCTACCGAACAAACTCAATTTACTTCTCAAGAGCTTCCCACCCAAACACCAGAAGAGTTGATTGAAAGCGGTGCAAAAGTCATAAGAAAAGACTTGGCTGAGGAAATCTTGTCCAGAATCAAGGGGTGCTCGCCGGTGTTCTTTGAGCGCCTGGTGGTCGAGCTACTGGTTAAGATGGGCTACGGCGGAAGTCGCCAAGACGCTGGTCGAGCCATCGGTCGCAGTGGTGACGAAGGTATAGACGGGGTTATCCACGAAGATCGCTTGGGCCTTGATGTGATTTACCTTCAGGCAAAACGTTGGGAAGGTGTGGTCGGTCGCCCAGAGATACAAAAATTCGTTGGTGCATTGCAGGGGCAACGCGCGAAAAAAGGCGTATTCATTACGACTTCGGATTTCACCAAGGAAGCTGTGGAGTACGTCCGCAACATAGACAACAAGGTGGTGCTGATCAATGGTGCGTTGCTGGCGAATCTGATGATAGATCACAATGTCGGCGTTTCTCTGGCGGCAACTTACGAGATCAAGAAAATTGATTCCGATTATTTCCTTGAAGACTAATTGGGTTTATGGAGGCCATCATGGGTGCGACTTATGCTGAATTAACGCTCACCAACCTGTTCAACAAGCAGGTGGTGAGTGCGCATGCGCTGGTGGATACCGGGGCGACGTTCATGTGCGTGCCGGAATCAATGGCGTTGCAATTGGGGTTCGACATCACCGAAGTGGGCTGTCATGTCGTGACGCTGGCGGACGGGCGTCAGATCAAGGTGCCGCGCATCGCGCCCGTCGAGATCACCTTCGGCAATCGCAGCTATGTGACCGAGGCGCTGGTGTTGGGTGATGAGCCGCTGATGGGCGTGTTGCCGCTGGAGGCGATGGATTTGCAAGTTGATCCGCTGCGCCAGAAACTGGTTGTCAATCCGGCGCATCCGAACTTCCCGGTCGCCTCGGCGAAGTGAAGTGAGCGGTGATTAGGGAAGATGGAGTTGCATAACGGTTTTGTGATGCGCACGTTGTTTCGGAGTGTGCTGCTGGTGTTGGCGCTGTGCGGCCTGCTGGCTTGTCAGCCCGGCCATGAGGGGGCGGCACGCGATGTCGCTGCCGGGCAGGCGGCGAGTGGAGTGGATGCCGTCAGCGGCTTGCCGCTGGTGGCATCGGCGGAGTTGCCGCGTGAGGCACAGGAGACACTGGCTGCCATCAAGCGGGGCGGGCCTTACGCCTATGACCGGGACGGCGTGGTGTTCGGCAATTACGAGCGCGTCTTACCCAAGCGGCCACGCGGCTATTATCATGAATACACAGTGAAAACGCCCGGCGTGCGGACGCGCGGCGCGCGCCGCATCATTAGCGGAGATGTCGCCGAGTATTACTACACCACCGACCATTACCAATCTTTCAAGCGAATTCGGGAGTAGCCATGTCAGGAAATGCCACTGCTCGCAAGGTCAATTATCCGGAAATTCCGGTGGAGGCCGCCATGACAGAAGTCTCACTGGTCGAAAATTTCGTGCCGAGACTGGAGAGTCTGGCGGATGCCGCCTGCCTGCGGATCGCGCAGGGCGGGGAGGCTTTGCGCGAGGCTGCCGGGGAGGCCGGATATGTTTATTTTGAGGCCGATCTGAAAGGCATCAAGGGCAAGAAGAATCTGCTGATCGCGCTGGCGCAGGCGGTCGAATATCCCGACGAGTTCGGCGCAAACTGGGATGCGCTGGTGGATGTGCTGTGTGATTTTTCATGGCACCCCGCGCCGGGTTATGTGCTGCTGCTGCGCAATGTCAGTCCCACGCTGGGGCTGTCGGCCTATGACCGGGAGATCGCCCAGGACATTCTGGACGACACGGTGGTTTACTGGCGGCAGCGCAACAAGCCGTTCTGGATATTTCTGGGCTAAGCATGGTCATGGCTGGTGTCAAACAGCCGGTTTCGGTGCTGGTGGTCATCCATACTGCGGCGGGCGAGGTGCTGTTGCTGGAGCGCGCCGACCATCCTGGTTACTGGCAGTCAGTCACCGGCAGTCGCGAGGGCGAGGAATCATTGCGCGACACGGCGATCCGCGAGGTACGCGAGGAGACGGGCCTGCAGGCCGGTCAGTTCGAGTTGTCCGACTGGCAGCGACAGAATATCTACGAAATCTATCCGCACTGGCGGCATCGCTATCCGGCGGGCATCACGCACAATACCGAGCATGTGTTCGGCCTGAGCTTGCCAGCCCGACAAGTGGTGCGACTGGCGGTCGGCGAACACTTGAGTTACCGATGGCTGCCGTGGCAGGATGCTGCCGAGAAAGTTTTTTCTCCTAGCAACCGGGAGGCAATTCTGGAGTTATCATTGCGCCGCCACTGGTAGTCGGAAAATTTTATTATTGAAGGTTCTATGTTGCTTGATCAGACTGTTTTCGAATTGACCGAGAAAGGTCGGCGCGGCTTGACAACCAGTACTGGGTTGGTTGGTGATGCCAAAATCATGCTTCCCCTGTTCGGTAATGGGCTGACCGTCGCCGATGTGGCTGAGAAATTGCCGCCCAGCGTGCGCGCCTGTTGCGTAGCAACGGTCAGGAATTTACTCGCGGAAGGTTATATCGTTGCGGGCGGCGAGTCGGAAGTTGCTGCGCCGTCAGTGGAGAGTAGCCAGTCTGTCAGTCCGCCGCCAGCAAGCCCGCCAGCAAGCCCGCTGGCTGTTACCGTGGTGGAAGATGACGGGCTCGATTTTACCGGCAAGTTCCATACTCCAGATACTGTCGCACCTGATCCTGAAGAAGAGCAGACGCTCAGGCTAATTTCCAAAGAGAAGTTGGCGGCAGAGATAGAGGCGCGCGCGCATCAATTGGCACTCGATAAGTTCCACCAGTTTGAGATTGAGATGAATAACGGGCTGGCAACGATGGCCGAAGCGGACTCGTTGCGACAAGAGCGGGAAGCCTTGGAAGTGCAGCACAAAATGGTCGAGAGTGCGCGTTTGAGCCCGCTCTTTGAGTGTTTGCGTGCCTCTGCCTTTTTTGCCGACTTTCCCGATGCGGAGTTGGCAGAAGTTTTGCATATCGGTGTTTGGCATGAGCAGGACGAGCAAGCGGTGCTGATCAATGATGGCGATATAGCAGATTCGTTCTTTGTGATGCTGAAGGGGCTGGCCGGTGTGTTCAAGCGTGAACGTTTGATAGGCTTGATTCAGCCCGGTGACAGTTTTGGTGAGTTTTCATTTCTGTCAGGGGAGGGCAAAGTACACCATGCCGGTGTGGTCACCCGCTCTCATATCGAATATATGGAATTCGACAACAACCAACTGAAAGATATTTCCTTGCCAGCGCAACTGCGCTTTGCTTCGGCATTCTCGCGTTGCCAGACCAAGCGTCTGATTTTGGCCAACGAACAAATCGTCAATCTGCTGACCAGTGAAAGCTGACGAAATCATACTTATGTCCGAATCCGTAATTTCCATCTCCTACGACCATCCCGGTCGCGTTTCAGCCTTGGCTTGTGTCAAACCGGTGCGTGAAGTCGGGCCGCAGGAAAAAGCCGCGCTGATAGCACGCATCAAGTCCATGCTGATAGAGCAAAACGCGGTGTTGGTGGCGCATTACTACGTACATTCAGACTTGCAGGATTTGGCCGAAGCGACCGGTGGTATCGTCTCGGACTCACTGGATATGGCCAACTTCGGCCACCGTCATCCTGCGAAAACCATCGTCGTCGCTGGCGTGCGTTTCATGGGCGAGACTGCAAAGATACTTAATCCGGAAAAACGTGTATTGATGCCCGAACTGGACGCCGAGTGTTCGCTCGATCTGGGTTGTCCGGCGGACGAATTCTCGGCGTTTTGCGACGCCCATCCCGACCGCACCGTGGTGGTCTATGCCAACACCAGCGCGGCAGTAAAGGCGCGCGCCGACTGGATGGTGACCAGTTCCATCGCGCTGCCGGTGGTTAAGCATCTGCACCAACAGGGCAAGAAAATTCTGTGGGCACCGGACCGCCATCTGGGCGGCTATATTCAGGAGCAGACCGGCGCGGACATGCTGCTATGGCAGGGCTCCTGCGTGGTGCATGACGAATACAAGGCGCGCGAACTCGCCGAACTGAAGGCGCAGCACCCGGGCGCAGTGGTGTTGGTGCATCCCGAGTCGCCGCGTTCGGTGGTTCAGCTGGCCGATGCGGTCGGTTCCACCACCCAGTTGATCAACGCGGCGCGGGCTTCCGAGGCACGGGAGTTCATCGTCGCCACCGACAACGGCATCCTGCACAAGATGCGCACACTGTGCCCGGACAAGACCTTTCTCGAAGCGCCCACCGCAGGCCGGGGGGCGACCTGCACCAGTTGCAGCCACTGTCCGTGGATGGCGATGAACGGTCTGGTCAATCTGGCCGAAGTGCTGGAAAACGGGCGTAATGAAATACAGGTTGATCCGGCTGTCATTCCGCGCGCCGTACAGCCCATTCAGCGCATGCTCGACTTCGCCCGTCAGATTAGTTTACCGACCAGCGGCCTCGGCAACGCTTGATCAGGGTGGGCGACGTCACTGCGTCGCACTGCAATTTTCAATGGTTTGTCAGGCTGGCGTTTGGGTAGAATAGCGCCATGAATACGCTGACTGTTGCTACTTATAACATCCACAAGGGCTTCTCGCATTTCAACCGGCGGGTGGTGCTGCATGAGCTGCGCGACCGGTTGCGCGAGCTGAACGCCGACCTGGTGTTCCTGCAGGAAGTGCAGGGTGAGCATAGCCAGCACGGGCTGCGTTTCAAGGATTACCCCGATGGCGCACAGCACGAGTTCATCGCCGAGGCGGTTTGGCCGCATGCTGCCTATGGCAAAAATTGTGTGTATGAGACCGGACATCATGGCAATGCGATCCTGAGCCGCTTCCCCATCCTCAACACGCTCAATACCGACATTTCCGCGCACCGCTTCGAGAGTCGCGGGCTGCTGCATTGTGAGGTGGATCTGGGTGAGCGTGGCGTGCTGCATTGCCTGTGCGCGCATTTCGGTCTGTTTGCCAAGGGGCGGCGCACACAGACTCAGGCGTTGATTGAGTTCGTCCGCAACCAGATACCGCCTGATGCACCGCTGATTATCGCCGGCGATTTCAATGACTGGCGCAACCAGATGAGCCACACTATCGAGATGGAACTGGGTATGCAGGATGCCTTCCACCTCCACGGCGGACAAGTGGCGCGCAGTTTTCCGGCTCGCTTGCCGTTGTTCCGGCTCGATCGCATCTATGTGCGTGGGTTCAACGTGCAGCACAGCAATGTGCATACCGGTGGGGCATGGCAAAGGTTGTCTGACCATGCCGCGCTCTCTACCCGTTTGCAAGTGCATGGCTAACGTCAGTCTCGTTGCCGGCAACCAGCTTTCCCTGTTACAGAATGGGGCGGAATATTTCCCGCAGTTGGCTAGCGATATTGAAGCGGCGCAGCATTCGGTGTTTCTGGAAACCTACATCTTCGAGGCCGACCAGATAGGCAGCATGATCAGTGCGGCACTGCAGCGCGCGGCGCGGCGCGGCGTCAAGGTGCGGGTGATGTTGGACGGTTTTGGTTCGGCTGAATTGCCGCAGGTATGGGCGGCTGAGTTGGCGACCGCAGGGGTCGAGTTGCAATGGTTCAGGCCAGAAATCTCGCCGTTCACGCTGCAACGCAACCGGAGGCGCCGCCTGCGCCGCCTGCATCGCAAGCTGGCCGCAATAGACGATGCTATCGCCTACGTCGGCGGCATCAATATCATTGATGACATTCCGCGCGGCGGAAATATCGCCGCACCCAGACTGGATTATGCGGTGCGGGTGGAAGGACTGCTCGCCCATGAGGTGACTGAAGAGATGCGCCACCTTTGGGGGGTGGTCAAATGGGCGACGTTACGCCGCCGTATAGGCCGAATGCGGGCGCAACTGCGGCGCAAGCCGCACCAAACGGAAGCAGGGTCGCTGCAATTTCTGCTGCGCGACAATCTTCGCCATCGCCGCGACATCGAGCGCGCTTACCTGCAGGCGATTGCGGCGGCACGCTCCGAGGTCATCATCGCCAATGCCTATTTTTTGCCGGGGCGGCCACTCCGTCAGGCGTTGAAGGCGGCTGCTGCGCGTGGCGTGCGGGTGGTGCTGCTGTTGCAGGGCAGGGTGGAACACCGCCTGCAACATTACGCGACCCTGGCGTTGTACGGCCAGTTGCTGGAGGATGGCATCGAGTTGTACCAGTATCACCACAGCTTTTTGCATGCCAAGGTCGGCGTGGTGGATGGTGACTGGGCGACCGTGGGTTCTTCCAACCTCGATCCGTTCAGTCTGCTGCTGGCTAGGGAGGCGAATCTGGTGGTGCGCGATACTGACTTTTCCGGCGCATTGCGCGGTAGCCTGCTGCAGGCCATCCAGTCAGGTGGGCGGCGCGTCGGTCATGCCACCCTGCCACCCCTGACGCTGTTGCTGGCGCGGCTGAGTTACGGTCTGATCCGCCTGCTGATGAATCTGTTTGCCGGGCTGCGTCAGTAAGTGAAAGATTCGCTGATTCTTACCTGTCAGGGTCGCCGTTACAGCACAAGCGCCGTGGCGGTGGTAATATCCGCAAAATTTTTGCTCGAATAACTATCAATAGCCGTTCTGGGAAACGTATGCGTTATATGTTCGGTGTGGTCAAGAGAATTTCGCTTGGGCACTTGCTACTATCGTTGTCTGCTATCGCGATGGCGCTGGCCTGCATATTGTTGTTCGCATTGTCAGGGCTAATGCGTGATGATGCGATACATAAACTCGCCAGAGAGGATGCGCGCCAGACCACACAGTTGGTGTTCCAGAGCCTGTATTCGACTATGCGCCGTGGCTGGAGCAAGCAGGACATCAACGACAGCATCGCCAGGCTGAATGCGGAATTTCCGGGCCTGAAGATCAATGTTTATCGCGGCAAGATCGTCGCGAGCCAGTTTGGCGAGATGCCCGGAGAGCAAAAGGTTGTTGCGGGTGACCCGGCGCTACGTAGTGCGCTGGAATCGGGCAAAGAAGCAATGCTGTTCCCCGGTAAGGAAGAGATCCGCTATCTCTATCCGGTGCAGGCCAAGGCGGAATGCCTCAGCTGTCACACGCAATCGCACATCGGTGCGGTGCACGGTTTGATAGACATCACTTACCCGATCAAAAATATCAAGGTTTCCTTCAATACCGTGCTAAACAATATGCTGGGTTATACCCTGCTGATTATCGCACTGGTGTTTCTGGGACTGTATTTCAAATTGCGGAATTATCTGGTGCGTCCCATCGCCACACTGGTTGCGGTAATGCGCGAAATAACTTCCGACCTGAATCTCAGTCGCCGCGTTGCTACGGATATCCCCTTGCTGGAATGTCAGCAACTGGCGGATTATTTCAACGGACTACTCAGGACGCTCAATGAATACAACGTCAGGCTGGAGGAGTTGTCCAGTCACGATCCTATGACCGGCCTCTACAATCGCCGCAAGTTCGAGGATTTTCTGCACTACGAGATCATCCGCTCCACGCGCAATCAGCGCGGATTCGCGGTGATCATGGCGGATCTGGACAATTTCAAATATGTGAATGATGCCTATGGTCGCCCGGTAGGCGACCTGATGCTCAAAGAGTTGACTATCCTGATACGCGCGGGTCTGCGCAAGGGGGATGTGTTGGCGCGGCTGGGTAACGACGAGTTTGCCATCCTGTTGCCCGAAACGAGTTTGGAAAACAGCTTCAAAGTGGCGAACAAGCTGCACGCAGTCTTGAAGGACACTGAGTTCGAACTGCCGTCAGGCAAGATACGCTGCACCGCCAGTTTCAGTCTGGTCAGCTTCCCCGAGGATGGCAAGACCGAATCCGAGATTCGTGCGGCCATGGATGCGGTGCTGTTCAAGGCCAAGGCGCGCGGCAAGAACCAGGTGACCACCGCCGCCAGCGTGACTGACAACGATACCATGATGGCTGTGTTCAGGCAGGGCGATTTCCTGCGCGCCGCGCTGCGCGAAGACCGCATCGAAGCGTTCCTGCAGCCCATCGTCCGCGTGGTCGACGGCGCGGTGCACGCCTTCGAGGTGCTGGTGCGGGTGCGCGATGGCGAGCGCATCGTGGCGGCAGCCGAGTTCGTCGAAATCGCCGAACAATTGGGTATGGCGCAGGAACTGGATCGCGAAGTGTTCCGCAAGGGGCTGGCGCATTACGCGAAGCTTCAGTCCAGTCATCCCGATGCGCTGTTGTTCTTCAACCTGTTCCCGCGCAGTTTCAACGATCTGGCCTGGGTGCGCGGCATTCCAGCGTTGCTGCAGAGTGCGGGCGTGCCTTGCAACCGGATTGTGCTGGAGATCACCGAGCGGGAAGCGTTGCCTAACATGACTCAGGTGCGGGCAGTGATCGAGGAGTTGCGCGGCACCGGCATTCGGGTCGCGCTGGACGATTTCGGCAGCGGCTTCTCATCCTTCCTGTACCTGAAATATCTGCAGGTGGATTTCGTCAAGATCGAGGGCAGCTTCGTGCAGCACATCGTTCACGACAACGGTGACCGCATCATGGTTGAGCATATCAACAGCATGGCTCACCAATTCGGCCTGAAGACAGTGGCCGAATTCGTCGAGGATGAGGCGACTGCAAATTTGTTGCAGGAAATCGGCGTGGACTACGCCCAAGGCTATCACTACGGGCGACCGTCCCTGCCGGAGTGAGCGGAGCGCAGTGCGCCCGCCCGTTTCGAGGGCGGCGCTATTCCCCGGCGGCTATTTCACACGATACAGGCGCTTCTCGGCAGTTTGGCCATTCAGCCCGTCAAAGCGGCTGTCCATCGCATCTCCCAGCTTGGATAGTCGTTCATCGGGGTGCGGATGAGTCTTGAATAATAGCGCGACGCTGTCATCCTGGGCGGAGGTGTGTCCTATTTTTTCCAGTACGCTGGGGAGGCCATAGGCGTCGTAGCCGGCGCGTGCCGCCAACACCACACCGATACGATCCGCTTCGAATTCGGCACCCTTGTCCAGCGAACGTGAGACGATTTCCGCGCCGCTGCCGATCAGTTTGCCGATGTTGTCGTTGCCGCCGGTCTGTTTGGCCAGAAGCTTGCCGCCCAGGTCCACCATCCGGCTTTGCTGTAATATTTTCAGGTGGTGTTTCTTGATGACGTGGCCGATCTCGTGCGCCAGCACGCCGGCTAGTTCAGACTCGCTGGTGAGTTGGCGGTACAGGCCGCGCGTGACGAAGATGTAGCCGCCGGGTGCGGCAAAGGCGTTGATGTCGTTCGATTCGATCACGCCGAAATGCCAGGCCAGATCGGGACGTTCACTCTGGGTGGCGACCCAGCGGCCCACGGTATTGACGTACTTCTGTAGTTTCGCGTCTTTGACCAGCGGGGCCGCGCCCAGCAGGTTGCCTGCGATCTGCCGGCCGATGGCGACTTCTTCCTGTTCCGAATAACCGCCCAGTGAGCCGCCGCCCGGTTGTTGCAATTCCTTGGCGGCGTTTCGCAACTCCTGTCCCAGATCGAAGGCCTGCGCCGTGGCAAGGCCGGTAGTCAGGGCGAGCAAGGTTAACCCTTTGATAATGTGCTGATTCATCTTGTGTCTCCTCGGGCTTATGGCAGGTAATCCAGCTTGGCGGGTTTGAGTTTGGCGCTGGCGGCGAATTTTTGTGCTTCTGCGCGGCTGACTTGATAGGACTCGGCCAGGCTGACCTGCTTCTCGTCGAAGTGGGCGGCCTTGAGTTCCTCTTCGTTCAGGCCGCGTATGCCGGTGGTGGAGACCACCTTGCCGGTGCCGGCGCGACCCGATGCCAGGCTGGCCAGCGAGGAGGCGCTGGCACCCGCAGCAGGCTTGCCGGCATCGCCCTTGCGCAGACTCAACATGCGTATCCAGCCGCTACCCTGTGCGCTTTTGATTTGGTACCAGCCGCCCTCGCGCTTGAGTATCTCGACCGGGCTGCCGGCATTCAGCGTGGCGACGGTCTTCGCGTCGCTGAACGGCCGGTCTCTCAGGCTGTCGGTCTTGATGGCGGTGGCGTTCTCGCCAGCAAGTGCCGCGTTGCCGGCCAGCAGCAGGGCGGTCAGCAGGGGGAGGGTGTATCGCGTCGCAGGTTTCATGCTTGTTCCTTTTTGGTCTGGTTCCAGTGTAATACGGCTTCGGCAAACAGGCAGCGCCAGCTGTCGCGGGCTTCCGCGCCGCCCGAGATCGGCCCCTCGTGGACAAAACAGGCGTAATCCCTATCGGTAGCGGCGATGTGCTTGTGTAGTATCGGGCCGATTGCTTCCTCCAGTTCGCGGCTGTCCTGGGTGATGGACAGGATGCCGGTCTCGTCGGTCGCATCGCATAGCCAGGAAATGGCCAGCGTGTCCTCGAACAGATTCCACACGCCTTGCTGGTTGCCCTTGATGATTTCGACACTTTTGGGGCTGTGGCCGATCTTGCTCATGGCAGTGCGGATTTTTTCGCGCAGGCTGTCGTTGAGTATCCCCTCGTTCGACAGGCTGGATTGCCCGGCAAGCCGGATGAGCATCAGTACGCCACGCAGTTCGCCGCTGCGTTGCTGCGCCTCGCGCACCGTACCCAGCTTCAGCTCGCGGCTGGTGGCGTAGTCGTACAGGCGGGCGATGGTGAAGTAGGCCAGCCCTAGCGTGACCGGGCCGGTCAGGTTGATATAGGTGTTGGTAAAGTTGATGCTGGCGTAGGAGATGCCGATCAGGATGAATTGTGAGGCACCGAACATGCCGTCTATCTTGTCGCGCCCGGTGTCGCGGTAGAAGCCCCAGGCGGTCGCCCATACCACGGTCAGCGCCAGCAGCAGGTAGGCGATGCGCGCATCGGGAAAGCGCAAAAAGTCGCCGTGCTTGAAATTGTCCAGCGCGGTTGCAAGTATCTCCACGCCCGGATGGGTGCGGGATAGCGGGGTGGGCTTGATGTCGAACAGGCTGGGCGCGGTCGAGCCGATGATGACGATCTTGCCGGTGAATTCATCTGGCGCACGCGTCTTGTGCTCGCTGGACAAGTCGCGGAATACGTCGCTGAAGCTGACCGAACGGTAGCTGAACGGCGGGCCGCGCCAATTGAGTAGCACCCGCTCGGCATCGGGTTGCGTGTAGCCCAGTTGTTGGGCGACGCGCAGCGGCAGCGAGGGGAGTTTCCAGCCGTAATCGTTGCGGTACACCGGATACTGGCGGACGATGCCATCTGCGTCCGGGTAGATGTTGTGCAGGCCCAGCCTGCCGCTGTCCAGCACCGACTGGAAGAAAGGCAGCACCACGGCCACGGTGGCATCGGGGTCGGCGACCGGCTTGCTTTCGGTGCCGATGGCGGTCACGCCGGGGATCATGCCGGGCTTGATCTGGCTTAATTTATCGTCCGACGGATCCAGTCTCAGCATCGGGAAATAGGTGTTGTTGGTGCCGGCGATAACTTCGTTGAAGTAGGCGTCGCTGTCGGGGTTGAAGACATCGGCATCGCTGAACAGCACGTCGAACACCACCGCCTTGGGATGCTGCTTCTCGATCTGCTCGACGAATTCGCCCAGCACCTGGCGCGGCCACGGCCAGCGACCATAATCCTTGGCCATCGCCGCCAGACTGGCTTCGTTGATGTCCACGATGACAATGTCCTGATCCGCTTTGGGCACCATCAGGCGGTATTTCACCATCATGTCGAACGCCCCCTGCTTCATGTTGGCGGTCAGGTGCAGGACGGTGGTGTCGGCGATTATCAATACGCTGAATAGTCCTGCCAGATAAAGGTAGAAGCCGTTTTTCCACTTGCGTGCCAGCAGTACGGAAAGCTCATGTTTGAAGCGTCTGATGCGGAAGGAAAGGGCGGCGAGCGGATTCATGGCAAACCTGAGAAAAATGATTGCGTATTATGCCTGAGCTGTGCGGCTATAATCTGCACTCATTTTTTAGGCCACACGACATGCAATCCCATTCTTCATCTTCACCCGAGCACGGCATGCGCGGCGACTGGCAGACGGTACGTTCGCTGATCCCTTACTTGATGGAATTCAAGGGCAGGGTGATTCTTGCGATGAGCCTGCTGGTGCTGGCAAAGTTGGCCAATGTCGCCGTGCCGCTGGTGCTAAAGCAGATCATAGACGCGCTGGACAAGAGTCATGCCGTGCTGGTGGTGCCGGCGTTTCTGATCGTGGGCTACGGCCTGTTGCGGCTGTTTTCCACGCTGTTCGGCGAATTACGCGACGCGGTGTTCGCCAAGGTGACGCAGCGTGCGATCCGCCGCGTGGCGTTGCAGGTGTTCGAGCATCTCCATAGTCTCTCGCTGCGCTTCCATCTCGATCGGCAGACCGGCGGGGTGTCGCGCGACATCGAACGCGGCACGCGCGGCATCAGCTTCTTGCTGAACTTCATGTTATTCAACATCTTGCCGACGCTGCTGGAGATCGGGCTGGTGGCGGCCATCCTGCTGAAGAAATACAGCGCCTGGTTTGCCATCATCACCTTTGTCACGCTGGTCATCTACATCGCCTTCACGCTGTTTGTCACCGAGTGGCGCATGGTGGTGCGGCGCACCATGAACGAGCTCGATTCCAAGGCCAACAGCCGCGCCATAGACAGTCTGCTGAACTATGAGACGGTCAAGTATTTCGGCAACGAGCGCTACGAGGCAGACCGCTACGACGGTAACCTTCAGCATTGGGAGAGGGCGGCAGTAAAGAATCAGACCTCGCTGGCGATGCTCAACGCAGGTCAGAGCGTCATCATCGCCATCGGTATTACCGTGCTGATGTGGCTGGCGGCAGACGAGGTAGTGAAGGGCACGATGACGCTGGGCGATCTGGTGCTGGTGAATGTGTTCATGCTGCAACTTTACATGCCCTTGCATTTTCTGGGGTTCGTCTATCGCGAGATACGTCACGCGCTGGCGGACATGGAAAAAATGTTCTCCATTCTGAACGAGCACCACGAAGTCGCGGATGCGCGGGGCGCGCAGCAGCTGGATGTCAGTCGTGCGGAAGTGCGTTTTGACCAGGTCAGTTTCGGTTACAACGTGGATCGGCAAATCCTGTTTGACGTGGACTTCATCATCCCGGCGGGACACACCGTCGCCGTGGTCGGCTCCAGTGGGGCGGGTAAGTCCACGCTGTCACGTTTGCTGTTCCGTTTCTATGACGTGCATGACGGTAGCATACGCATCAATGGCCAGGATATACGCGGCGTGACACAGGCCAGCCTGCGTGCCGCAATCGGCATCGTGCCGCAGGATACCGTGTTGTTCAACGATACCATCTACTACAACATCGCCTACGGCAGTCCGGAAGCCAGTCACGAAGCGGTGATTGCGGCGGCGCAGGCGGCGCACATTCATGGTTTTGTTGAATCGCTGCCGCAGGGTTATGAAACGCGGGTGGGCGAGCGCGGCCTGAAGTTGTCTGGCGGGGAGAAGCAGCGCGTGGCGATCGCTCGCGCCATCCTGAAGAATCCGGCCATCCTGATTTTTGATGAGGCAACTTCGGCGCTGGATTCCAAATCCGAACAGGCGATCCAGGCCGAATTGCGCACCATCGCCGAACATCGCACCACGCTTATCATCGCTCACCGTCTATCCACGGTGGTAGATGCCGACCAGATACTGGTAATGGACAAAGGTGCCATCATTGAACGGGGTACGCATCGCGAGTTGCTGGCTGCCAATGGGGTGTATGCGCAGATGTGGGATCTTCAGAAACGGGAAGAACATGAACACCTTGGATATTGATTTATATTGATATTAGGGTATCCTTCCGACTTGTCGGGTGTTCTGGGAGTACGAAATGAAAAAACAACTGTTGATGCTGATATTGGCTGGTCATGTGCTGGTGGCACAAGCTGGCGAACCGGTTGCTCATCATCGCGGTCATGCCAAGCATAGTCACGCGGCGCACACCAAGACCCATGTCAAACACACCCATGCGGTTCATGCCAAGCAGCTACACGCGGCTCACGTCAAGCAGACGCACCAAGTGCATGCTCGTGCGGAACAGGAGCGTTTCGCCAAGGTTTCCTACCGGCACGAAGCTACACCCCAGTTGCGTTCATCTATCGCATTGATTTACGACGAAGATTTGCAAAGCCCACTGTACACCAAGAATCCCGACGCTGTTGCGCCGATCGCCTCTATTACCAAGTTGATGACGGCAATGGTGGTGCTTGATTCACATCCAGACCTGAATGAGGAACTCAGCGTCGATGTCGCTGATATGGATAGCCTGAAGGGCACGCATTCCCGTCTGGGTGTGGGCACGACTTTTACCCGCAGCGAGATGCTCAAGTTGGCGCTGATGTCTTCCGAAAATCGCGCTGCTGCGGCACTGGCGCGTAATTATCCCGGTAGTACGCATGCGGCAGTGGCAGCTATGAACGCCAAGGCGCGTGAATTGGGTATGACCAATACCACCTTCCGTGACCCGACCGGGCTGAATAGCGAGAATGTGTCGACTGCGCGGGACTTGGTGAAGATGGTCGCTGCCGCCCGTCATTACGCACTGATCCGTGAATACACCACCACCGCGACGCATTTGGTCGAGGGCGCGCGTGGACGCGAGTTGCGCTTCAATAACACCAATCCACTGGTCAAGAGTGATTCATGGGACATTGGGTTGAGCAAGACCGGCTATATCAGCGAGGCGGGACGTTGTCTGGTGATGCAGGCGCGCATAGACCAGCGCCCGGTAATCATCGTGCTGCTCGATTCGGTAGGCAAGAGTACGCGTGTGGGCGATGCCAATCGTGTGAAAAAGTGGATAGAGGCGGTTGGTCCATCTGAAACGCGCCGTTTTTAGCCGATAGAGGGGCGTTAATCAATGGGTGAGTCGTTATTACTGATTACCTTAATCACACTTATCATTCTGACCATCCGTCGAGCCAAGCCGGTAGTGCTCGACAATCCTCTGGTGATAGCCCGCCCCGGTCAGTATCATCTGACCTTCGCATCGCAACTCAATCAGGCGCAACGTTTCGTAGAGGCTGTTGCTGCTCAGTTCAGAGAGTCCGGCGAGCAGTCCGGCGATTTGACAGCACAGTATTTCGAAGTACGTGACCCCAAGGTTCAACCAAAAGATGCCGATCATTATTTGCTGGCAATCGCGCAGCGTGATGGCATTTTGTACATACAGGCGATCAATCCACCTCAGCAGTTGGCCGATAACCTCAAGGCGGTGCGCGAGTTCTCTGAAAAGCAACTCGCCTCGCATCCGATGGCGAATGAGGGGCATGAAGCGCAGTTTGCCCGTTTAACCAAGACAGTCGAGTCGGTAGCTGCGGCAAGTAATATTGCCGTCGTCAGATTATCTGAGGTCGGTTAGTCGGTATTGCGGTGCACGTAAATCCAAAGGATATTGTGGTAAAAAAACTCAGTAATCTGAAAGTGCTGGTGGTGGAGGATAGCAAGGTTGCTATCAAATCCATTACCAATCATTTGCACGAGATCGGCATTGAGCCGATGGTCGCGGAGAATGGCAAGGATGCCGTCGAGCGCTACAGTGCTGAGAGACCCGATATTGTGTTGTTGGACATCATCCTGCCAGATACCAATGGCTACGAGGTTGCCAAAAAGATACGTCGTCTACAGGGCAAGGATGATTGGACGGCAATCATCTTTCTGAGCGTAATGGCGAAAGACGAAGACCTTGCCCGAGGTATCGAGGTGGGGGGGGACGATTATTTGCTGAAGCCAGTCGGTAGTGTCGTGCTTCAAGCCAAAGTTCGGGCGATGCATCGCTTGGTGCAGATGCAGCGCGCGCTGGTCAAACTGGCCGGGCAGTTGCACGACGCGAATCAGGAGTTGCAACGACTCTCGATGACTGACGGGCTGACCGGTATTGCCAATCGCCGCATGTTCGACGAGGCACTGGGGCGCGAATGGCGGCGCTGTCAGCGTCTCAAGAAGCCACTCTCTCTGGTGATACTGGACGTAGACAACTTCAAGCAATACAACGACCGTTACGGCCACCAGAAGGGCGACGATTGTCTCAAGTTGCTCGCGACGGAATTGGCGCGCTCGGCACCTCGCCCCAGCGATTTGGTGGCGCGTTACGGTGGCGAAGAGTTTGTCATGATACTGGGCGATACCGATGAAGACGGCGCGACTTGGGTGGCCAATCGTATCTGTCAGCGTATAGCTGGACTTAAGTTGCCGCACGAGGTGTCCAGTCACGCTGTGGTAACGGTCAGTTGCGGCATATCCAGCGTCTGGCCGGTACGGGAGATGAACGCCGAAATTTTGCTTAAGTCAGCGGATAGCGCGTTGTATGAGGCCAAGAAGCGCGGCAGAAACCGGGTGGTTTATCTGGAGTACGGCAAGAGCTGAGGCTGTTGATCACCCCGTCCGGTGTTTGGCTACACTCGCCTGGTCCGACCTCAAGATTTTCTGCTTACAATAAAACCAGATTGTCGCGGTGGATGATCTCGGCATCGCCACCGTAACCTAGCAGGCTGTCTATCTCGCTGCTGGCATGGCGCGCGATGAGCTGTGCTTCTTCAGCACTGTAGTTGATCAAGCCACGTGCGATGTCTATCCCCTGTTCACTGACGCAGGCTACCACTGCCCCGCGCTGGAATGTGCCAAACACGGCTTTCACGCCTATCGGCAACAGACTCTTGCCAGCATTGCGCAACGCGTTGATCGCACCATCATCCAACACCAGTTTTCCCGAGACTTGCAGGTGGCCGGCCAGCCATTGCTTGCGTGCGGCCAGGCTCATGGTAGGTGCGGTGAGTAGTGTGCCTATGCTGGTGCCGTCAAACAGCCGTAACAGCACATCAGGCTCGTGGCCGGAGGCAATGACGGTGTGTGCGCCGCTGTGTGCTGCCCGTTTGGCGGCCAGTATCTTGGTAATCATCCCGCCGCGTCCGATAGCGCTTCCCGCGCCTCCCGCCATGCTTTCCAGTTGAGCATCGCCTGCCTGTGCTGTTTGCACCAGCGTGGCACTTGCATCCTTGCGTGGGTCGGCGGTATACAGTCCATCCTGATCGGTCAGGATGACCAATGCATCGGCATCTATCAGGTTGGTGACCAGTGCGCCCAGCGTATCGTTGTCGCCGAATTTGATTTCATCGGTCACCACGGTATCGTTCTCGTTGATGATGGGGATGACGCGCAAGCCTAGCAGGGTGGTCAGCGTGCTGCGGGCATTCAGGTAACGTTCGCGGTTGGCAAGATCATCGTGCGTCAGCAGTACTTGGGCAGCGTGCAGGTCATGCTTGCGGAAGCAACTCTCGTAGGCTTGCACCAGTCCCATCTGCCCGACAGCGGCGGCGGCCTGTAATTCATGTACCGAGGTAGGGCGGGTGCGCCAGCCCAGACGTTGCATGCCTTCAGCAATCGCGCCTGAGGAAACCAGCAGCACTTCATGCCCGCTGGCGTTGAGTGCGGCGATCTGGCGAGCCCAGTTGCCCAGTGCGTTCAAATCAAGGCCGGCGCCCTGGTTGGTCACCAGGCTGCTGCCCACTTTTACCACGATGCGTTTGCACTGGGTCAATACGGTTTTCATCGCAAAATCCAGATCAAGAATTGAATAAGGTAAGCCGGTCGGAAAGGTGGCCTAGATGCTGCGCGCGTCCATTTCCTGTGCACTCTCGGCGCTGGCCTGCTGTTCCTGTTCGTTCATTTCCAGCAAGTGTTCCATGATTGCATAGCTTAGTTCCTTGCAGCCCTCGCCGCTAATCGCAGAGATCACGAAGTAGCGGTCATAGTCGGTGAACTCCTTGAGGAAGCGTTCCACAGTGGCATCACGGTCTTCCAGCAGATCAGCCTTGTTGAGTAGCAGCCAGCGCGGCTTGTCGTACAGCGACTGGTCGTATTTCTTCAGCTCGTTGAGGATAGCGGCAGCTTCGGCAGCCGGGTTGATGCCATCGTAAAGCGGGGCGATGTCCACCAGATGGAGCAGCAGGCGGGTGCGCGCCAAATGGCGCAGGAATTGATGTCCCAAGCCCGCACCTTCCGCAGCGCCCTCTATCAGGCCAGGGATGTCGGCGATCACAAAACTCTTCTCGTGGGTGACGCGCACCACGCCGAGATTGGGGTGCAGTGTCGTGAACGGGTAGTCCGCGACTTTAGGGCGAGCTGCCGACACGGAGCGGATGAAGGTGGACTTGCCGGCGTTCGGCATGCCCAGCAAACCGACGTCGGCCAGCACTTTCAGTTCCAGTTGCAGTTCGCAGGTATGGCCGGGGGTGCCGGGGGTGCATTGGCGCGGTGCACGGTTGGTGCTCGATTTGAAGTGGATGTTACCCAGCCCGCCTTTGCCGCCTTCTGCCAGTAGTGCCACTTCACCGTCGTGCGTCAGGTCGGCGATGATCTGGCCGGTGTTGATGTCGGTGATGACCGTGCCGACCGGCATGCGCAGGAAAATGTCGTCCGCGCCCTTGCCATAGCAGTCTGAGCCGCGACCCGACTCCCCGTTGCGTGCACGGAACGAGCGTGTGAAGCGAAAGTCCACCAGCGTATTGATGTTGCGGTCGGCTTGCGCGAATACGCTGCCGCCCCGTCCGCCATCACCGCCATCAGGGCCACCCTTTTCGATATATTTTTCGCGACGGAAACTGGCAATTCCGTTACCGCCATTGCCTGCGAATACTTCGATTTTGGATTCGTCTATAAACTTCATATGCTTGAGCCGGATCAACCGGAACCATAATGCGCTACAAATAAAAAAGCCCTACCTTGCGATAGGGCTGATTCGCACCAAGCGAAACGGCTTACGCTGCTTCGATGGAAACTGTTCTACGCTTGAGCGCGCCCTTGATGGTAAATACCACACGGCCAGTCACTTTTGCAAACAGAGTGTGATCTTTACCCATGCCGACGTTCTCGCCGCCGTGGAATTGTGTGCCGCGCTGACGAATGATGATGCTGCCGGCAGAAATCAATTCACCGCCGTAACGCTTGACGCCTAGTCGTTTTGAGTGCGAGTCGCGTCCGTTACTGGTACTGCCGCCGCCTTTTTTCGATGCCATGTTGTATGCTCCTTACGAATTCTAATTACGCGGAAATACCGTCAATGCGGATTTCTGTGTAGTTTTGACGATGTCCCTGATTCTTTTGGTAGTGCTTGCGGCGGCGCATTTTGAAAATGCGAACCTTGTCGCCACGGCCATGAGAAACGATGGTTGCATTGACGGTAGCACCTTGCAGCAAGGGTTTGCCGACAGACAGCTTGTCACCGTCAGCGATCATCAGGATCTTGTCCAGAACGATGGCAGCGCCAACGTCACCAGGAATGATTTCAACTTTTAATGTTTCACCGGCAGTAACGCGATACTGCTTGCCACCGGTTTTAATAACTGCGTACATAACAACCTCGATTTGATTGCGGTTTTGCGAAAGCGCGGATTATACAGAAAAATCCGGACTCGTCAAAAACCTTTTGTTAAAAATTTATGTGTGACGAATGTGGTCGCTTATTTATTAGCGACGCATGGAGTCGAAGAACTCGGCGTTGTTTTTGGTCGCCTTGATCTTGTCGAGCAGGAATTCCATCGCTTCCAGTTCGTCCATCGGGTAGAGCAGTTTACGCAGCAGCCAGATACGTTGCAGGATGTCCGGCTTGATCAGCAGTTCTTCCTTGCGTGTACCCGAGCGGTTGACGTTGATTGCCGGATAGATGCGCTTTTCGGCCATGCGGCGATCCAGGTGGATCTCCATGTTGCCGGTACCCTTGAATTCCTCGTAGATCACATCGTCCATGCGGCTGCCGGTATCCACCAGCGCGGTGGCGATGATGGTCAAGCTACCGCCTTCCTCGATGTTGCGCGCCGCGCCAAAGAAGCGCTTGGGGCGGTGCAGGGCGTTGGCATCCACGCCGCCGGTCAATACCTTGCCGGACGACGGAATGACGGTGTTGTAGGCACGCGCCAGGCGAGTGATGGAGTCGAGCAGGATGATGACATCCTTCTTGTGTTCCACCAGACGCTTGGCCTTTTCCAGCACCATTTCTGCGACCTGCACGTGGCGGGTGGCGGGTTCGTCGAAGGTGGAGGCGACCACTTCGCCGCGTACCGTGCGGCTCATTTCGGTCACTTCCTCGGGGCGCTCGTCTATCAGTAGCACGATCAGCACCGCATCCGGGTTGTTGGACGAGATGGAGTGGGCGATGTGTTGCAGCATCACCGTCTTGCCCGACTTCGGCGAGGCGACCAATAGACCGCGCTGACCTTTGCCGATAGGGGCGATGATGTCAATGATGCGGCCAGTGATGTTCTCTTCCGCCTTGATATCGCGTTCCAGTCGCAGCGGTTCCTTGGGGAACAGCGGCGTCAGGTTCTCGAACAAAATCTTGTTCTTGGCATTCTCGGGCGGTTCGCCGTTGACTTTGTCCACCTTGACCAGCGCGACATAGCGTTCGCCATCCTTGGGGGTGCGAATCTCGCCCTCAATCGAATCGCCGGTGTGCAGGTTAAAGCGGCGGATTTGGCTGGGGCTGACATAGATGTCGTCCGGGCCGGCCAGATAGGAAGTGTCCGGGGAGCGCAGGAAGCCGAAGCCGTCTGGCAGTATTTCCAGCGTGCCGTCGCCGAAGATGCTTTCGCCTTTCTTGGCGTGGCACTTCAGTAGCGCGAACATCAAGTCCTGTTTGCGCATGCGGTTGGCATTCTCGATCTTTTCGATGGCGGCCAGTTCAACGAGTTCGGTGATGCTTTTGGTTTTTATGTCAGATAAGTGCATGGCTATGCATGGAGCATGATTGAGGGCTAGGAAGAGGAAAGGGTGTGCAACGGGGGGTGGAACTGTCCACCCGCATGGCCGGGAGTATTTGCTATTACTCGGCAGTCTTCAGGACTGGCAGGAAGAATTCAGGCAGGCGATGCGGGCGTGACAATAATCGCTTTAGATGTGGCTGTCAATAAACGCGGTCAACTGGGACTTGGAAAGTGCGCCCACCTTGGTTGCCTCAATGTTGCCGTTCTTGAACAGCATCAGCGTCGGAATGCCCCGGATGCCGTATTTTTGCGGTGTCTGCTGATTCTCGTCCACATTGACCTTGGCGACTATCAGGCGACCGGCATATTCCTTGGAGACTTCATCCAGTATTGGCGCAATCATGCGGCAAGGACCGCACCATTCTGCCCAGTAGTCCACCAATACAGGCAATTGAGCCTGAATGACTTCTGCGTCAAACGTGCTGTCGGTTACGTAATGTATATGTTCGCTCATGATTGGTTTCGCTTTGAATTAAGGGAAAGATGTGAATGAAATTGTAATGGCTGCAGCGCTTTTCATTTCAGGGTGCATCCTATCTAAAAAATGCAATGCTGTGAAGTGTGATTGATGTGGTTTCGCTATTGTCACTGCTCCGAATTTGTCTGGCTGTCGTCCTGGGCGCTCCGGTGCTCCGCAAAAAATTTATAGTTGCCTCCGCCATTGTTCTTGGCGTGATACATGGAGGTGTCAGCCATGTGCAGCAAGGCTTCCAAGTCGGGTGCATCCTGCGGGAACATGGCGATCCCGATGCTCGTGGTGAGTGACAGGTTGGTCATGCCGAGATCGAACGGTTTGCGGAGATCGGAAAGGATTTTTTTTGCGATGAGTGCGGCGGTGGCGGTTGAATCCAGGCCGGGGAGCAGCACGACAAATTCGTCGCCGCTTATCCGGCTGACTGTGTCCGCATCCCGCACCGAGGCTTCCAGGCGTCGTGCAAAGGTTTGCAGCAACAGGTCTCCCACCCCATGTCCGTAGTTGTCGTTAACGGATTTGAAATGATCGAGATCGAGAAACAGCACGGCCAGCATTTTGTTTTCGCGCAATGCGTTGGCCTGGGATTGCTTGAAGCGATCCTGCAGCAGCAGACGGTTGGGTAACTGGGTCAGTGCATCGTGGTAGGCCAGGTAGGCGTATTTCTCTTCCATCGTCCTGATCTCCGAAAGGTCAGAGAAAATGGCGATGTAATTGCACAACTCACCTTGCTGATTGCGAACTTGGCTGATGTGTAGCCATTTCGGGTAGATTTCGCCATTCTTTTTCTTGTCCCATATCTCACCACGCCAGACCCCAGCGGTGTTGAGTTGCTCCCAGAGAGCCTGGAAAAATTGCCGGTCATGGCGTTCCGAGGAGAAAATTCTCGGGTTTAGGCCGATCACCTCGTCCTCCTTGTAGCCGGTGATGATGGTGAAGGCGCGATTGACGGAAACGATGATGTTTTCCTTGTCGGTGATCATC
Organism: Gallionella sp.; assembly: GCA_028687575.1. Taxonomy (GTDB): domain Bacteria; phylum Pseudomonadota; class Gammaproteobacteria; order Burkholderiales; family Gallionellaceae; genus Gallionella. The sequence goes on from JAQTZW010000002.1 coordinate 113,988, forward strand.
ACGGCTTCGCTGTTGTTGGCGAGGATCTCGTCTGACAGCCGCTGTTGTTCGCGCGCCTTGAGCAATTCCGTGATGTCGTGGCCGAATACGATCAGCAGGTTGCGGCTTCCGTCGTCATTGAACAGCGGTGTTTTGACGACATCGAAATCGTGCTTGCCACCGTTATGCATCAGCAAACTTTCAAAGCTCCGGGTGGGTTGCCGGTTCTGCCAGGCGGCTTCATCGGAGTCGGTGCAGTATTCCAGGATGGGGCGATAAGCCGGGGGCAGGAGTTCGGCGATTTCGCTGTCGGTTTTGCCTTGCCAGTCCACATTTTCCAGGTCGAATATCTTCAGCGCGGCTTGATTGGCGGTCAGCCATCGGCCAGCGCTATCCTTGAACAGGACGAAATCGGGGGAGGCGTTGATCAGGATGCTGAAGCTCTCCTCGCACAGGAAGTTGGAGCTGGAGTGCTGCAGGGTGCCTATGAACTTGTAGCCCTTGCCATAGACTGTGCCGAACAGTTTGTGGGCCTTCTCGTCGGCAGCGGCAAGCTTGGACTTGATGCCGGAGATGCAGCGCGCGATGCTCGAATCGGAAGTGGAAGCGCCTCCCCAGGCTGCCTGAATGAGTTGTTCCTTGGTGACCAGCGTGCCGGCGTTGAGGAGTAATTCGACGAGAACCGCCAGTTCCTTTCTTTGCAGTTTGATTTCACCCGCAGTCTTGTGCTGCACGCCCGAGATGCTGTCTATGTGAAATCCGTGAAACCCGGCCTGAAATTTTCTTCTCATTTGTTGAATTCCCGGTTAAGCAGGTCTATTGGGTTGCTTTGTGGAGGGGAAAGGGGTGCTGTCAAGTCGTCATTTCAGATCAGGGTAAAAGTTAACGGATGGTGCGGTCAGTAAAAATCTGATTGCATATTCTTTTACGAATGTTTGCACAAGCAGTAGCGAAAATCTTTATCGAATTCTTAGTTGTTTACACTGTTGCAGTGCTGAGCGAATGGTATGCCGTGTGGTAACAATATAACCGGTGGTAAACGGAGGGGTATTGGGATTTGCGGTACAAAATGCGCCGAAATTGGCCGATTGATTCTGGCGCGGCTCTGCTAAAATGTGGAAAATTTTTTGCGCTGTAGCTGGCGCTGTTCGCTGAATGGAGTGTTGCGATGACCTTTGTTGTTACCGAAAATTGTATCAAGTGCAAATACACGGATTGCGTGGAAGTCTGTCCGGTGGACTGCTTCCGGGAGGGCCCGAATTTTCTGGTGATAGACCCTGATGAATGCATAGATTGCACGCTCTGTGTCGCCGAGTGCCCTGCAGAAGCCATCTATGCCGAGGAAGACTTGCCCGAGGATCAATTGCACTTTGTGGAACTAAATTCCGAACTGTCCAAGCTGTGGACGGTCATCGTCGAAAAGCAGGATTCGCCTGCCGATGCCGACGAATGGGTGAAGGTTAAAGAAAAACTGCACTTGCTCGAACGCTGATCCCTATCCCCGACTTCTGTCATTCAGGCAAGCGCTTGAATTTCTACGACCAGATAGCCCGGCACATCCTGCGCTGCCACGCGCCGCCCGACCTGCGGGGTGTGACGGTGCTGTTGCCGGGCTATCACGCCGCGCAGCCGCTGGCTCAGGCGCTGAGCCGGGTGTCAGGCGTGCCTGCGCTGCTGCTGCCTGCAATGACCACCTTCAGCGACTGGGCACAGTCCATTCCGCTGCCGACTTCCGTTCAATCCGACACATCCCGCATCACGGCGTTGTATCAGGCATTGCGCGGGCATGACTGGTTTCCCGGTGCCGACCTCTGGAGTCTGTCGCGCGAATTGCTCGCGTTGATGGACGAGCTGACCTGTCATCACGTGGCCTTGCCGGCCAGCGCGGAGGCGTTCGCCGCCCAGCTCGCCGCCGCCTATCAGGCGCGCAGCGGACAAGCCCTGCAATTCGAGGCGCGCGTGGTGCACGAGCTGTGGTATGCGATGGCGGCACAGGACGATCTGGATGCGACACGTGCTTTCCAGCAGCGTCTGGCGCAGTTGGCGCAGCAGGTGGATGCGCCGCTCTATGTATTGCAGACCTGCGAGCTGAACGCTCCCGAAAGACGCTTTCTGGATGCCTGCCGTGAGCGCGTGGCGGTGACGGTGTTCGACTTGCGCGTGCTGGCACAGGATGCGCCGCGCTGCGAACTGCTGGTCTCTGCCTTGCAACAGGATGACCACGCTGCCGATTTGCAGATGATGGCAGCAAGGCTTGGCGATGCCGCGCCGCTGCACGGGCGGCTGCGGCTGTTCGGTGCGCAGGGGCTGGAGCAGGAAGCGCGGGCGGCCGATGTGCAGATACGCCGCTGGCTGCTGGAGGGGCGCGAGTCCATCGCGGTGGTGGTGCATGACCGGCTGGTGGCGCGTCGCTTGCGCGCCCTGCTGGAGCGCGCACAGGTGCAGGTGCAGGACGAGACCGGCTGGACCTTTGCCACGCTGTCGGTCAGCACCGTGCTGATGCGCTGGCTGGAGGCACTGCAGGGAGATTTCTACTATCAGGATGTGCTCGACCTGTTCAAGTCGCCGCTATTGTTCGCCGAGGATGCGGCGATGCGCCGTCAGGCCGCGTACCAGTTCGAGCAACTGGTGCGCAAGCACGGCGTGGTCGCGCACCTTCAGGATTATCTGACGGTTGCGGAACGTCACGCCCCGGAGTTGGTGCGACCGCTGGCGCGCCTGCGTCAGGCGAAGCTGGCGATGGCCTCCAAAGACCGGCGGCTGGCCGATTGGCTGGCTGCACTGGACGATAGTCTGGAGATACTGGGCATCAAACAGGGCTGGCGGCAGGATGCGGCGGGCCAGCAGCTGATGCAGTTGCTGGCGCTGTGGCACGAGGAATTGCAGTCCGATCCGCTGACTTGCAGCTTCGCCGAATGGCGGCGCTGGCTGTCGCAACAGCTCGATCTGAATACCTACCGCGACGTGTCGGTGGAAAGCCCGGTGCTGTTCACCCATCTGCCGGCCACGCGCTGGCGCAGTTTCGACGCGGTGCTGTTGCTGGGCTGCGATGCGCGGCATTTGCCAGCACCCGCCAACGCCGGGCAGTGGTTCAACGATGCGGTGCGCGCAGCACTGGGGTTGCCGCTTTCCGGCGCGGCGCAGCGGCAGGTGCGCGACGACCTGCTGGCGTTGCTGGCGATGAACGACACGGTGCTGGCGACCTGGCAGGCCGATCAGGGCGGCGAACCCAATCTGTTAAGCCCGTATCTGGAGATGGTGCGCGCCTTGCATGGGCTGGCCTTCGGTGCCGATCTGCTGGACGGCGAACTGGCCGGAATGCTGGCCGCCGCGCAGGTCAGCCCGGCGGATGGCCTGGCGGATGGTCTGATCGAGACAGTGACCGATGGCGGGGCGGCGGGCATCGGTCAGCGCGCGATGCCGCGCCCGGCGCTGCCAGCCTCGATGCTGCCGCAGCGCATTTCACCCTCCGGCTACAACTCGCTGATGGCCTGCCCGTATCAATACTACGCGCGGCATGTGTTGCGCCTGAACGAGCTGGACGAGGTGCGCGAGGAGCTGGACAAACGCGATTACGGCACTTGGGTGCACGCGGTGTTGCAACGCTTCCACGCGGAAATCCCGCTGCTGCAAAATTGCAGCGACGAGCAGGCCTTGCAGGTCATGCGCCGCATCGGTGACGAGGTGTTCGCCGATGCGCTGGCGCACGACTATCTGGCGCAGGCCTGGTTGTTGCGCTGGCAGGCGTTGATTCCGGCCTATCTGCAATGGCAGCGCGAGCATGAACAGCAAGGCTGGCGCTATCAGGCCGCCGAACAGGATTTCAGCCTGCCGGTGACGGACGGATTGTGGCTCAAGGGGCGCATGGATCGTGTGGATGCGCAGCCGGACGGCGCGGGGCTGGCGGTGCTGGACTACAAGACGCAATCCGTCACGGCACTCAAGGGCCGGCTGAAAGCGCCGGGCGAGGACGTGCAGCTGGCCTGTTATGCCGGCGCAATCGGTGCTGACAAGTCGGCGTTCGTCAGTCTGGATGCCGACAAGGTGCAGGCGGTCGAACCGGTCGAAGATATCGCCGAACTGGCGCGGCTCAACCGCGAACGGCTGGCGACGGTGTTTGAACAACTGCGCAACGGCGTACCGCTGCCCGCGCACGGTGCGGAAAAAGTTTGCGGCTATTGCGAGATGAGGGGCGTGTGCCGGCGCGGGGAATGGCAAGCCGTGCCGCCCGAAGACGGCGACATGCGGGGCGTGAAACATGGATAACCATCAGGCACTGGATCCCACCCGGAGCGTGGTGGTGGAGGCGTGTGCCGGCAGCGGCAAGACCTGGCTGCTGGTGTCGCGCATCCTGCGCCTGCTGCTGGCAGGGGTGCCGCCTGGCGAGATACTGGCCATCACCTTCACCCGCAAGGCGGCGCAGGAAATGCAGGAGCGTCTGCGCGACTGGTTGCATGATCTGGCCACCCAGGATGATGAGTTTGTGCGTGAATTCTTGCGCCAGCGGGCGGTGGATGAGGCCGACATCGAGCGGCTGATGCCGCGTGCGCGCGGCCTGTACCAGCAATTCCTGCTGGCGCGTCCCGGCATCACGCTGTCCACCTTCCACGGCTGGTTCATGCAGATATTGCAACGCGCGCCGCTCAATTCCGGCAGTGCCGGCGGGACGCAACTGGTCGAGCAGACCGCCGAGCTGTGGACCGAAGCGTGGCAGATATTTCTGGATGAGCTGCATGCCAGACCGGATAGCGACACGGCGCGTTCGATGACCACGCTGTTCGCGGAATTGGGCTTGTCCGGCACGCAAACCCTGCTGCGCAACTTCGCCAACAAGCGTAGCGAATGGTGGGCGTATAGCGCCGGACAGGGCGATGCGGAGGCGGCGCTGGATTACGCGCTGGCAAATCTGCGTGACGAATTTGCTGTGCAAGCAGATTGCGATCCGCTCGCCCAATTGCTGGACAGCGCACATTTCACCGCTGCCGTGCGGGCGCTTGCCGCAGGTCTGAACGGATTGCTCAAGGCCAGCGCGCCGCAGCAGAAACTGGCGGCGAATCTATTGGTGCCACTGGATGGAACGCTGCCGCACGCCGCCGCTTTCAAGGTGTTGTGGGAAGTGCTGTACACCCAGAAAAATACGCCGCGCGCCATCAAGGCCAACAAGGGGCAGGACGAGAACGCGCTGGCACACTGGCTGGAGCAGGTGCGCGGCCCGATGCAGGCGGCCTACGACGCGCAACAGGCGCAGCAAATCTACCATTTCAACTGTCATGCGCTGCGCTGCGGCGCGGCGTTGCTTGCGACCTATCAGGCGCTGAAACAGCGCCAGCAGTTGTTGGATTTCGGCGATCTGGAATGGCGGGTGTGCCAGTTGCTCAATGACAGCGACCATGCCGAGTATCTGCAATACAAGCTGGACAGTCGCTATCGTCATGTATTACTGGATGAATTTCAGGATACCAACCCGCTGCAATGGCGCATTCTGCAATCCTGGTTCGCCGCTTCGGCGGCGGTGGAGAGTATGCCGGTGGTGTTCGTGGTGGGCGATCCGAAACAATCCATTTATCGCTTCCGCCGCGCCGACGCGCGGCTGTTCGACGTGGTGCGCGGCTTCTTGCAAGACCAGTACCACGCGGTGCATCTGAAAAAGAACGAGACGCGCCGCAACGCGCCTGCCGTGCTGGAGGCGGTGAACGGGGTGTTTTGCGACCTGCCCGAATTCCAGGGTTTCGAGCGACATCATGCTCACCAGCAGGCGCTGCCGGGTTACGTCGAGGTGCTGCCGTTGTGCGATGCGCCGGATACGGCGGAAGCGCCCAAGCAGGAGTCGGGCTTGCGACTGCGCAATCCGCTGCTGGAAGCCTGCCCGGACGCGGAGGCCGGCGCGCGCGAACAGGAGGCACGCGAATTCGCCGCACGAGTCGCCGCACTGGCAGGCAACTGGCAGGTGGTGGATGCCAAAGGTGTCGCGCGCGCCGCGCGCTATTCCGACATCATGGTGCTGGTGCGCGGACGCACTCATCTCAGAATCTACGAACACGCGCTGCGCCAGGCCGCCGTGCCGTTTTTGACTTCGCGGCGCGGCGGCCTGCTGGACACGCTGGAGGCATCCGACATCCAGTCGCTGCTGACTTTTTTGATTACGCCGTTTGCCGATCTGGCGTTGGCGCAGACGCTGCGCACGCCGCTATTCGGGTGTGACGACGAAGACCTGATGCGGCTGGCGCGGGATGGTGAATCGGGCAGCTGGTGGCTGCGCCTGAAACAGTCGCTGGCCGAGCAGACGGCATCGCCCGCCTTGCTGCGCGCGCATCGTTTGTTGCAGGGCTGGCTGCTGCTTGCCGACAAACTGCCGGTGCACGACCTGCTGGACCGCATCTATTTCGAGGGCGACGCGCAGGCGCGCTATGCCGCCGCCGTGCCGGAGGTGATGCGCGCCACGGTGCTGGCGAATCTGCAGGCCTTCCTCGAAATCGCGCTCAACATAGATGCCGGACGCTATCCCAGTCTGCCGGGTTTTCTGCGTGAATTGTCCGAATTGCGCCGTGCCGACGACAACGAGTCGCCCGACGAAGGCCGGGTGATACATGCCGGCGACGCGCTGCGCATCTACACCGTGCACGAGGCCAAGGGGCTGGAAGCGCCCATCGTCTGGATGCTGGATGCCAATGCCAAACCGCCCGCCGACCGGGGCAATGACGTGCTGGTGGACTGGCCGACCGACGCTGCCGGGCCGGCGCATTTCTCGCTGTACGCCGACAAGGAAAGCCGGGGGGCGGTGCGCGCGCAGTATTTCGCCCAGGAAGAGGCACTGGCGCGCCGCGAAGACCTGAACCTGCTGTATGTGGCGATGACCCGCGCCAAACAGGTGTTGCTGGTCAGCGGCAGCGGTGCGCCGGTCGAGGGCGGCTGGCACCAGCGCATCGCCGCCGCGATGGGCGAGGCGGGGGCCGAACTGCCGGCCAACCCGCTGGCAGTCGGCGCGTCGGCCAGTCCGGCTGCGGCGAGTACGGTGGCAGTCGCGGACGTGGATGCACGCCTGTGTGCGCCCTTGCCGACAGGTTCGCGCAGGCCGGTGGCCAGCGAGGCGCAGCGTTACGGCATCTGGCTGCACGGCCTGATGGAACATCTGCCCGCCGCGCCCCAGCTGGACGATGCGCAAAAAGACCGCTTGCGCCGCAAGCTCAATATCCCGACCACGCAGATTGATACCCTCTGGCAACATGCGCTGGACTTGCTGGCGGCACCCGAGCTGCGGCGTTTCTTCGACCCGAGCCTGCATCTGGCATCCGCCAACGAGGTGGCTTATGTCAACGGCCAGGGCCAGCTAAAGCGCGTGGACAGACTGGTCGAGTTCGACGACGAGGTGTGGGTGCTGGACTACAAGACCGGCGCAACGACAGCGCCGCAAGCCCACAAAGCGCAGCTGGACGAGTACCGCACCGCGATGCAGGCGATTTATCCCGGCAAGCCCGTTAGATGTGGGCTGATTCTCTCAAACGGGGAATGGGCAAACGGGAAATTGGCTGAAGTTTGACAAAAAAGCTGTGGTATTATTTTGCAACCCATTTTTGGCTTTTGATAATTTTTCAAGAAAGGAAACAACATGGAACATACCCAACCCGCACTGCCTTACGCAATGGACGCGCTGCAACCGCACATGTCCAAAGAGACATTCGAATACCACTACGGCAAGCACCACGCGGCCTATGTGACCAACCTGAACAACCTGATCAAGGGCACCGACTACGAAGCGCTCGATCTGGAAGCCATCATCAAGAAGGCACCGGCTGGCGGCATCTACAACAACGCAGCCCAAGTGTGGAACCACACCTTCTTCTGGAACTGCATGAAACCCGCGGGCGGCGCAGCACCAAGCGGCGCGCTGGCTGACGCCATCAACGCCAAATGGGGCAGCTACGACGAGTTCAAGAAAGCCTTCAGCGCTTCCGCCGTGGGCAACTTCGGCTCCGGCTGGACCTGGCTGGTGAAGAAAGCCGACGGTTCCGTGGACATCGTCAACATGGGCGCTGCCGGTACACCGCTGACTACCGGTGACAAAGCTTTGCTGTGCGTGGACGTGTGGGAACACGCCTACTACGTGGACTACCGCAACCTGCGCGCCAAGTTCGTCGAAGTGTTCCTGAACAACCTGGTGAACTGGGACTTTGCTGCCGCGAACTTCGCGTAAGGCGGGTTGCGCTGTTGGCGAGGATTATTCGTAACCGAAAAATATCCTCGTAGCTTCACCGCACAGGCTAAATGCAACACCCCCTTGCAACACTGAAGGGGGTGTTTTTTTGTCTGAACCAGGCCGGAACTATTGATTCGGCATGGTGAAGTCTGAACATGCGTTAGCGAGCTACGACCCCAATGATGTCAAAGCATGAAAAGATTGCCTCACGCGGAGACGCGAAGCACGCGGGGAAAACAAGGTGGGTGCGGGCTGCCTGCTCCGCGCTCTCCGCGCCTCCGCGTGAAACCATGTTTGGTTTTGGCTAGTCCGGTTAGGAATCAGGACGAACCGACTTCAAACTTCACTTGGCCTTATCAATAGAACGATGTGGAAGTTGCGGTCATGCCTGACGCGCCAACAGCTTGCGTATCTCCGGCACGCATGAACCGCACCCCGTACCCGCCCGCAAACAGGCTCCCACCGCTTCGACCGAGTCCAGACCTTGCGCCTTGATGGCGTGCTGTATGGTCTTTTCGCCCACATTGAAACAGGCGCAGACCGTGCGTCCGGTGTCGGCGGCAGCGCCCTTGGGCGGGCGTGCGGACAGCAAGCCCGCCAAATCCGCCGTTGCCAATTGCGGCAAGGCAAACAGGCTGCTCAGCCAAGCACGTTCGGGTAAACGTTGATCCGGTGCGATGAAAAACGCCGCTGCCAGTCGTCCATTTTGCAAACAGGCGGTGCGATAGCGACCCATCGCCACATCCCGATACTCTATCCAGTCGCCCGTTAATGCCGAGGTGTGCCGCGCCCAATCGCGCCAGACTTCGGGCAGCGTATCCCCCGCAATTTCGTGTCGCCAATAGCCAGCGCCTTGTGTGCAGGCGCAATAGCTTGCATCGGCAATATCCAGTCTTTCACGACTCAACACGAAACCCTGCCACGCCGGATGCCAGGCTTCGACGCGTACCGGTGTGTGCTTGGATTCGGGCTGGCCGGAAAGGGCGTCGGTGATGGGTGCGACCAGCGCGTCCACGCGTGCCGATTTTGCAAAGCTATCGTTCCAGTGCATGGGCACGAACACCGATCCTGCGCGTTGTTCGTCGCTGACTTGCACCCGTGCCAGCATCGCACCGTGGCGGCTGCTCAGGCGTGCCAAACCGCCATCTTGCAGCTGATGGGTTTGCGCATCGTTGGCGTGAATCTGCACATACGGCTCGCACACATGGGCATTCAGGCGCGGTACTTTGCCGGTACGCGTCATGGTGTGCCATTGATCGCGCATACGCCCGGTGTTCAGCACCAGCGGAAAGTCCGCATCGGTCGCAACCGCAGGTAATTGGGGGGCAACGGGAATCATGCGCGCCTTGCCGCCGGGCGTGAAAAACTTGCCCTCGGCGAACATGCGTTGCGTGCCATTTTGCGAGTTGCGGGTGACAGGCCATTGCAGCGGCTGCAACGCGTCATATTCCACATCGCTCACTGCTTGCAACGCGCTGATGTCGAAGGCACGTGCCCCGGCGTTTTCAAATCCGGACAGCTGTGCGTGTTCGCGGAATATCTGCGCCGGTTTGGTATAGGGGAATGCCTCGGCGTAGCCCATGCGCTGCGCGACTTGCGTGACGATCCACCAGTCGGGTCGCGCTTCGCCCGCGCTGCCCATGAATGCGCGTTGCCGCGAGATGCGCCGCTCTGAATTGGTCACCGTGCCGTCCTTTTCGCCCCAGCCCGATGCGGGTAGCAGAATGTCGGCGCACGCCGTGGTGTCGGTTTGCTGCACGCAATCGGATACCACTACCAGTTCGCAATCCAGCAAGGCGGCGCGCACTTTATCGGCATCCGGCAAGCTGACCACGGGGTTCGTTCCCATGATCCACACCGCCTTGATTTGCTTGTCCGCGATGGCTTGAAACATGTCCACCGCCTTGAGTCCGGCGGTTTGTGCGATGCGCGGGGCATCCCAGAAACGCGCGACCAAGGCGATATTCGCCGCATCGGAAAAATCCATGTGCGCCGCCAGTTGGTTTGCCAGCCCGCCGACCTCGCGTCCGCCCATCGCATTGGGTTGCCCCGTCACCGAAAACGGCCCCATGCCCGGCTTGCCGATGCGACCCGTGGCGAGATGCACGTTGAGGATGGCGTTCGCCTTGTCCACCCCGCTGGACGATTGATTGATGCCCTGCGAAAAAATGGTCACGGTACGCTCGGTGCGCGCAAACATACGGAAGAATTCGCTGACCTGCGACTCGGGCACCCCGCAAACCTGCGCCACTTTTGGGACCGAACCCATACTGCGTGCGACCTCGAATGCGGCGGCGAAGCCTTCCACATGCGCCTCGACATAAGCCAGATCGAGCGCGTCTTCACGTCGCAAATGATGCAGCAATCCGTTGAACAAGAACGCATCCGCACCGGGTGCCAGTGGGAGGTGCATATCGGCGATGTCGCAAGTCGCAGTGCGACGCGGATCAATCACCACCACTTGCATCTCGGGACGGGCTTTCTTTGCGGCGAGCAGACGTTGATACAGTACCGGATGCGCCCAGGCGTAGTTTGAGCCGACGATGACGAGCAAGTCGGCCTGCTCCATGTCTTCATAGCAAACCGGCACGACATCCGCGCCGAAAGCACGTTTGTGCGCCGCCACCGCAGTGGACATGCACAACCGCGAATTGGTATCGATGTTCGCGCTGCCGATAAAGCCTTTCATCAGCTTGTTGGCAACGTAGTAATCCTCGGTGAGTATCTGCCCCGAAACATAAAACGCCACCGCATCCGGCCCATGCTGGTCTATGACCTTTTGGAAACCCTGTGCCACTTGCGCCAGCGCGTCATCCCAGCTCGCACGCTGACCACGCACCACGGGATGAAGCAAGCGCCCCTGATGATCTAGGGTCTCGCCCAATGCCGTACCCTTGGAGCAAAGCCGCCCAAAATTCGCCGGATGCAGCGTGTCACCAGACAGTTTTATATTCGCGTCCGCAACATTGACCGTCACCCCGCAGCCCACGCCGCAATACGGGCAAGTCGTTCGTGTAGTCTGTGCGTCCGACATGGCTAAGCCTTCACGTTGAGGAACACGATGCCACTTTCAACCTTGGTGTCATGGCGGGGTGCGCACCCCACATCGGGCGCGACCGCCGAACCTGTCTCCAGTTCGATCACCCAACTATGCAGCGGACAGGTGACACGCTTGCCATGCACGATGCCTTGCGCCAGCGGCCCCCCTTTGTGCGGACAGCGATTGTCCAGGGCAAAAACTTCATCGTCCACGCTGCGAAACAGCGCGATCTCGCCACTGGCGGTATGCACGATGCGTGAACCCTGACGGGGTATGTCATCCAGTTTGCCGACTTGTATCCAGTTCATTTCTGTTTTCCCTTATTCGATGGTCGCCAATGGTGTGTATTCGTGCGCGTCCTTGCCCTCGGCACGTTCTTTCCACGGGTCGTCCTGCGAATAGCGTTGCGATTCAAGGAAGCGTGCATACAACTCGACACGACCCGCTGCATCTTCGACGATGCGTTGTTTGACATAGGCCAGTCCGACACGCTCTATCCACGGTGCGGTTCTATCCAGGTAATGCGCCTCTTCCCGATACAGCTGCATGAACGCGCCGCAGTATTCCATCACCTCGGCTTCGGTCGCGACCTTGCACAGGAAATCCGTGACGCGCACTTTGATACCGCCATTGCCGCCGACATGAATCTCGAAGCCGGAATCCACGCATACCACGCCAAAATCCTTGATGGTCGCCTCGGCGCAATTACGCGGACAGCCGGATACGGCAATCTTGAATTTATGCGGTGTCCACGAACCCCAGGTCATCTTCTCGACCCTGATGCCCAGGCCCGTGGAGTCCTGCGTGCCGAAGCGACACCATTCCGAACCCACGCAGGTCTTCACCGTGCGCAGCGATTTTCCGTAGGCGTGACCCGACACAAACCCCGCCGCGACCATATCGCCCCACATCTTGGGCAGATTTTCCTTGGTCACGCCCAGCAGGTCTATGCGTTGCCCGCCGGTGATTTTGACCGTCGGCACTTGATATTTGTCCGCGATGTCGGCGATAGAGCGCAGCTCGGCTGGCGAAGTCACGCCGCCCCAGATGCGCGGAATCACGGAATAGGTGCCGTCTTTTTGGATGTTGGCGTGTACCCGCTCGTTGATGAAACGCGAGCGGCTATCGTCCTGATACTCACCCGGCCATGCCGAGAGCAAATAAAAATTGAGCGCGGGACGGCAAGAGTGGCAGCCATCGGGTGTCTTCCAGTGCAAGGCCTGCATCAGTTGCGGCAGCGATTTCAGGTTCTGTTTGGTGATGGCGGCACGCACTTCTTCATGGGTGGATTCGGTGCAGCCGCACAGGGCTTTCTTGCTGGGCTTGGTCGAGTAATCGCCGCCCAGGGTGTTGGCCAGAATGGACTCCACCAGACCCGTGCACGAACCGCAGGAGCTGGAGGCTTTGGTATGGGCGCGCACCTCTTCCAGTGTGAATAACTTCTTCTCGATGATGGCATTGACGATAGTGCCTTTGCATACGCCGTTGCAGCCGCAGACTTCCGCCGTGTCGGCCATGTTCGCCACGCTTGCCGCACCGCCGTGGCCCGCGTCTCCCAAATGCACTTGCCCGAATAAAATGTGTTCGCGCATCTCGCTGACATCCGTGCCGTCGCGCAGCATCTGGAAATACCAAGGACCGTCTATGGTGTCGCCATACATCACCGCACCGCGCAATTTGTTGTCGCGCAGCACCAGTTTTTTATACACGCCACGCGCCGAATCCTGTAGCAATAATTCTTCATCTTCTGGGCCGGCGTTGAAGTCGCCCGCCGAAAACAAATCTATGCCGGTCACCTTGAGTTTGGTGGAAACCGACGAACCTTCGTAACGCATGCGGCCATATTCGGCGAGATGGTTGGCGGCGACTTTAGCCTGCTCGAACAAGGGCGCGACCAGCCCGTAAGTCTGGCCTCTGTGCTGCACGCATTCGCCTACCGAATAAATCTTCGGGTCGTAAGTCTGCATGGTGTCGTTCACCACGATGCCGCGTTCGCAATGGATGCCGGCGGATTTTGCCAAGGCGATGTTGGGACGTATGCCCGCCGCCATGACCACCAGGTCGGCCTCAATCTCTTCGCCGTCCTTGAAGCGCAGCCCGCGCACTTTATCCATGCCCAGAATGGATTCGGTCTGGCGCGACAGATAGAATTTCAGTCCGCGCTTTTCCAGCGCATCCTTGAGCAATCCGCCGCCGACCTTGTCCAACTGGCGTTCCATAGGCCAATCGCACAGATGCACTACGGACACGTCCATACCCTGCAAGGCCAGGCCGTTGGCGGCTTCCAGACCAAGCAGGCCGCCGCCGATGACGACTGCGCGTTTGCTGACCTTGGCGGCAGCTTGCATCTGTTCCACATCGGCTATGCTGCGATAGGCAATCACTCCGGGCAGATTGACACCGGGAATGGGCAATATGATGGGATTGGAACCCGTCGCGATCAGCAGTCTATCGTAAGGCACGGTGAGGCCGTCTTCGGTCTCTATCACACAATGCTGGCGGTCGATTTTGCTGACCCATTTCCCGGTATGCAGCTTGATGTTGTGGTCTTTGTACCAACTCCAATCATTCAGCACCGTGTCCTTGAATTCCATCTCGCCGGACAGCACGGGCGACAGCAGGATGCGGTTGTAATTGGGTTGCAACTCTGCGCCGAATACCGTGATGTCGTATTCATCGGGCGACATCTTGAGCAACTCTTCCAGCGTGCGTATGCCCGCCATGCCGTTGCCTATGACCACCAACTTCGTTTTGACTTTATTCATGATGTTTCCTTATCAGCATTGCTACATTGGTGCAAACAGTGACCTGTTCGAGAAGATTCCAACCTCATCTCCGGCGTTCAGGGGAGTAGACCACTGTGCTGCCTTGCGATTAATGGTGCAAAACACATGCTCCCGATCGAGTTCATACGCCCATGTCTCACTGCGTAAACGCAAACTATTCAGCATTTTTTCCAGCGTACTCACTTCGTCCGAGACTTCGATACGCTCAGAAGTCATCATCAAGAATTCGCTGGCACGGCCGAAGTACATGACCTCGATTTTGTTTGTGTCAGCCGCAGTAAACAGTTTTCTGAAGAATTTTCGCATCGCATCACGCAGCCTTCCTGGCCTGCTTCTGATACAGGAATTCCAGTACCGCGCCGCGCAGCCTGTGGTAATCCGCATCGTTCGCCATTGCCAGACGATTGCGCGGTTTGGGCAAATCAACCGTGAGGATCTCCCCTATGGTTGCGGCGGGTCCGTTGGTCATCATCACGATCCGATCCGATAGCAACACCGCCTCGTCCACATCGTGCGTGACCATCACCACCGTGCTGTTGGTGGTCGCGACGATCTTCATCAATTCGTCTTGCAGGTGCGCGCGCGTCAGGGCATCCAGTGCACCGAATGGCTCGTCCATCAAGAGCACTTTGGGTTGCATGGACAGGGCGCGTGCGATGCCGACACGTTGCTTCATTCCGCCTGAAATCTCATGCGGATATTTGTGTTCGGCGTGCGTCAAGTCCACCAGGGCCAGAGCTGCGCTGGTGCGCTGTTGCAATTGCGCGCGGCTTTCCGTTGCGCCGAACACGCGTTCCACTGCGAGATGGACATTCTCGAAACAGGTCAGCCAGGGCAGCAGAGAGTGATTCTGGAAAACCACGCCACGATCCGGTCCCGGCCCGGCAATCTCACGATCAGCACACAACATCACACCCGCTGTTGGCATCAGCAAGCCGGCAATCAGATTCAGCAGCGTGGATTTGCCACAACCCGAGTGACCGATCAGGGTGATGAACTCGCCGCGTTCGATTTTCAGGTCTATATCCTTGAGTGCGACGAATGTGCCTTGCTTGGTCGCAAAAGACATTTGTACGTTCTCGATTTGTACGTATTTTTTCATGGTGTTCCCGCTTAATAACTGAACCGTTTGGCGATCTTGACTAACAGCGTCTCCAGCAACAGTCCGACGATGCCCACGACGATAATCGCGATGATGATGTGCTCGACATTCAGGTTGTTCCATTCATCCCACACCCAGAAACCTATGCCCACACCGCCCGTCAACATCTCTGCTGCGACGATCACCAGCCATGCCGTACCGATGGCCAGCCGTATTCCGGTCAGCATGTAAGGCAAGGTTGCAGGAAACAAAATTTTGGTGAAAATTTTCCATTCGGAAAGATTGAGGACGCGCGCCACATTTAGATAGTCCTGCGGCAACTGACGCACGCCCATCGCGGTGTTGATAATCATCGGCCAGATGCTGGAGATGAAAATCACCCAGATGGCGGCAGGGTTCGCCGCCTTGAGCACCAGCAGCCCTATCGGTAGCCAGGCCAGTGGTGACACGGGTCTCAGCATGTTCACGATGGGCGCGCTCATTTTGTTGAGAAAATCAAAACGCCCGACCATGAATCCCAAGGGAATGCCTATCAGCGCGGCGAAGCCAAAGCCGATACCGACACGTTGCAGCGAAGCCAGAATATTCCAGCCTATGCCCTGATCGTTCGGCCCTTTCTGGTAGAAAGGGTCACTGAACAAGACAACCGCTGAGTCCCATGTCTTCATGGGCCCGGGCAGGTTCTCGCTGGTCTGGGACAGCACCGCCCAAAACAAGATGAACAGTGCGATACCCAGCAGTGGCGGCACCAGACTCTCGGCAAAAAACTTTCTGAACTTCATCATGCTTTCACCTTAAAGCTGGCGGCATACTTCTTGGGATCTTTGCCGTCCCATACCGTGCCATCCATCAACTTGGAACTGCGCATCAGCTCTTTGGGTACAGACACTTTGACTTGCGACGCGGCCTGTTTATACAGCTCGATCTGATTGATTTTCTTTGCCACAGCCAGATAGTCCGGGTCGGTCTTGAGCAAGCCCCAGCGCTTATGCTGTGTCAGGAACCACATGCCATCCGACAGATATGGGAAATTCACCGCGCCATCGCCAAAGAATTTCATGTAATTGGGGTCGTTCCACTTCTTGCCCAGACCGTCTTCGTATTTGCCTTCGAAGCGTTGATCTATCACATCAACCGGACAGTTCACATAGGATTTGTCCGCGATGATTTCAGACACCTTATGGCGATTCGCCATGCTATCTATGTACTTCGAGGCATCCAGAATCGCCATGATCAAAGCGCGTGCCGTGTTGGGATATTTCTGTGCGAATTCGGCGGTGCAACCCAGCACTTTTTCGGGGTGGTCTTTCCAGATGTCTTGCGTGGTAGTGGCCGTGAATCCGACCTTGTCGTAGATGGCGCGGTTGTTCCAGGGCTCGCCAACGCAGAATCCATCCATATTGCCCACGCGCATATTGGCGACCATTTGCGGCGGCGGCACGGTGATGGATTTCACATCGCTCAGCGGATTGATGCCCTGACTCGCCAGCCAGTAATACAGCCACATGGCATGTGTGCCAGTCGGGAAAGTCTGCGCAAAGGTGTAGTCGCGCTTTTCGCTATCCACCAGCTTCTTCAGCGCCGCGCCGGTGGTTACACCCTTGTCTTTGAGTTGATTGGAAAGCGTGATGGCCTGACCGTTATTGCTAAGCGTCATCAACACCGACATATCTTTTTGTTGACCGCCTATGCCCAGTTGTACGCCATAAATCAGGCCATACAAAACATGCGAGGCGTGTAATTCGCCGTTGACCAATTTGTCGCGCACTCCGGCCCATGAAGCCTCTTTGGAAGGGATGATCTTGATGCCGTATTTCTCATCGAATTTCATCACCGATGCGATCACCACCGAGGCGCAATCCGTCAGGGGAATAAAGCCGACTTTCACCTCCTTCAGCTCGGGCGCATCCGAACCCGCCGCCCAGGCCGATGCGCGAGTCCCCATGGGCACCATGGACATGATGCCCGCGGTACCCAATAGCATGCCTGCCTGTTTCAGGAAATCCCTCCTGTTGTTTTGTTCGGGCATCTGTGCCTCCAGAATGATGCCGGATTCGCTTGTGACGCTGCCAGTTTTGAAATTTTCCATGTGCCTGTCTCCTTAAAATTTACCCACATTAAAAACACTAGAGTGCTGCAATTTCTTCTATTGCCGAGTCTGATGATTTGTCGTTCATGCTTGACTCGATATGCCGCTGCCATTGGCAGAAAAACTATAACCACGCTTGGGGTGAGTCTTGATCCGGCTGGCCATTGCAAAGGGTGCTAACGCCATGCGTAAACGTCGTATATGGACATCAATCGTTCGCTCTCCCACCACAACGTGCTTGTCCCACAATTGCTCCAGCAGCTTGCTGCGTGCATGAACACGTTCAGGCTGACTCATCAGGAATTGCAGCAAACGAAACTCTATGGGGCGCAGCAATAGCGGTATCCCGTTAGCCGTGATGCGGCAGGTCTCCTCAGTCAAAATCAGCCCTTCGATGGCGATGGTCGCGCCGTCTGTGTATCCGGATTGGTAGCCCCGAGCGTAGGTGCAACTGGCCATGTTCAGCGACATCACAATTCCCTCCGTCCATCAAACTTGCCAATAAAAAAGGTGTCTTCTGCGCCACACGCAGAAAGACACCTTTGTCTTTTACTTCCAGTCTGCAAATCTCCGTTGATTTGCACTGGTAATTTATAAGCAATATCTATGCCACAATTTGTTAAAAATTAAATATCATTACTATTCATTGTGTTGCATGTGTTTGGATTTCGGCTTCACGTTCGTTTTGGATCGAAATGCTTATTCTTGGTGCGGTTAATACCTAATCGGTGCACGATTTAAGTCTGAATCAGGCGCTCAATTCCTTGGCAAGGATAATGGCCTCTGCGACTTCGGCGATGCGCTTGCCTTTGCTCATCGCCATGCTGCGCATCCGCTTGTACGCATCGGGTTCGCTGTAACCGTGATCTGCCATCAATATCGCCTTGGCTTGATCTACCAGCTTGCGTTCGGCCAATAAATTTTTGGCTTCTTTCAACTCGTCGCGCAAGCGTTTGTGTTCGGTGAATCGAGCGGCTGCCACTTGTATGATGCTGCGCAGGTCTTCGCCCTGAACGTTATGTGCGACATACGCGCTAACGCCTGCACGCATCGCCTGCTGGATGCTGTGCTGATCGTTGTGTGCACCCAACACTACCACCGGCTTTTCCAGTGTCGTAGACATCAGACTGATTTGCTCCAACGTGTCTCGCCCCGGTGCGTTGGCATCCACGATGATCACATCGGCTCCGGCGGCTTGTATGGCGCGCTCGTCCACCTGCTCCCATGCCAGTACGCCGACCACATCGAATTCAGCCAGCTCCAGGCTGGCTTTCAACCATGCGGCGCGATCCCGCACATCATCTATGATGAGAATTTTTTTCAATTCAACTCCTGTGGCGGCTTGTTTCTTGCCGCTGACAACGCAATCGCACAACTACGGTGCGCGATGCGAAAGTTACACTCACTCTTGGTGCGTATTCTGGTCAGGCGACAGCGGCAGATTGCTCGATGCTGGCAAGCCAATTGTTTTGCAACTGATCGCGCAGCACTTCGCCCAGCACGATTAGCGCAGGCATGCCAACGTCCTTGGCGGCATCGGGTAATTGCGCCAATGAGGTGAAAGTCTTTTTCATGTTGGGCAGCGAGACATTGCCGATGATCGCCGCCGGCGTATCGCCCGGCATGCCCCGCTGCATCAGGGCGGCAGAGATTTCTGCCGAGAGGCCAAACGCCATATACAAGACCGCCGTGTCGGCAGCCAGCACAGATTGCACCCAGTCACTCACGGCTTCTTTGTCACCCACACGAGGCGTGATGAAGACGACATTGCGACTGAGTCCGCGCTGGGTAAGTGACACGCCCAATTCAGCCGCAGCCGCTACCGCCGACGTGATGCCCGGTACGACTTCATATTCGATTCCCGCAGCTTGCAACGCGGCAAGCTCTTCTTGCGCGCGTCCGAATATCATCGGGTCGCCCCCCTTCAAACGCACCACCAACTTGTTGTGACGCGCGGCATCAACCAGCATCTTATTGATAAACATCTGATTCGTAGATAATTTATTGCAGCGTTTGCCTGCCGCAATCAACCGGGCGGAAGGGTTCACCAGCGCAAGCAGCTCGGGCTGTACCAGTGCGTCATACAGCACGGCATCTGCCTGCTGCAGCAATCTGGCGCCGCGCAAGGTGATCAAGTCTGCCGCGCCCGGACCTGCACCAATCAAATACACTTTACCCATTTCATTTCCCAATATTTAGAAAGTAGATTTTATTCGGAGGTTAATCAAGCAATAACTGTGCCTGAAATTTAGGGGCGGGCAGCAATGAAGATTTTTGCTTTTGGTGTTTATGGTTGGCGGGCCGATGTCATCTTCAGGGGGCGTTCTCCCAATCATGATTGGCCTGTCAAAATCCCTGTTCTTGAACGATAATCCCGCCGGTTCGGGCGATAGCCATACTTGCCTTTTTCTCCACATTCCAAAGTCAGCTTGAATATGTCAAAGATCATTTCGGTAATGCTGCTGTCGTTTTTGTCACAAATCTTCCCGCTGGATGCGGCGGCGCAAGCACCGGCTGCCAAGCCGGGTTCGCCCGGTTTTTTACTGGAGCCGGCACCCGCTTGGGTGTTGGCAGCACCCGTGGATGCGGGCGGCAAGGTCGAGAAGGCGGCCATGCACAGCGAGTTACTGGATGAACAAGTGCGGGTGGAGGGGCGCAGCGCGACTTCCTACAACCATATTGTGCGCGCCGTCAATGAGACCGATGGCCTGAGTGCGGCCTCCGAAATACAGGTCGCATTCAATCCGGCCTACGAGACGCTGGTGTTCCACAAGGTCGAGGTGTGCCGCAAGGGCAAGTGTGCGAACAAGCTAGAGCGCAGCAAGGTGCGCCTGTTGCAGCGCGAGTCCAACCTTGAACAGCAGATGTATGACGGCGAGATGACCGCGTCGCTGGTGCTGGCGGATGTGCGGGTCGGTGATCAGGTGGATTTTTCCTATTCGATTCGTGGGTCTAACCCGGTGTTCGAGGGCAAGTATGTGCATACCGTTTGGCTTGCCAGCGCCAGAGGGCCGGCACGGGTCGCGCGTTTCCGGCTGCTGATGCCGGAGAATCGCCGGGTGGCGTACCGGGTGGGGCCGGATGTGAGCATCAACGAGACGCTGCACGACGGTTTGCGCGACACGCGCTTTACCCGTCTCTCGACTACCCAGTTGCATGGCGACCAGTACACGCCTGCCAGCGCATTTCTGGATGATCAACTCGATTTGAGCGAGTTCGCCGACTGGCAGGAGGTCGCCAACTGGGGGGCTGGATTGTATGCGCCGTTCATGGATGCGCCGTCGGAAAGCGTGAAGCAAACGGCACAATCGCTGGTGCCGGATGCATCTGTCCCGCCGCTGGAAAAAGTGCGTCTGGCGCTGGATTTCGTGCAGAAGGAGGTGCGTTATTTCGGCACCGAGATCGGCGAGAACACCCATCGTCCGACCGCCCCGGAGCGGGTCATCAAACAGCGCTTCGGTGACTGCAAGGACAAGGTGCTGCTGCTGATGGCGTTGTTGAAGGAGATGGGTGTGGCGGCGACACCGGTGCTGGTTTCCACGCTGTTGCGCAACGATATCCCGGCGCAATTTGCCACGCCGCTGTGGTTCAACCACGTCATGCTGCGCGTGGAACTGGACGGCAAGGTGTACTGGCTGGACGGCACCCGTTCCGCCCAGACCGGCCCGCTGCAACAGCGCCAGTCGGTAGGCATGGGCCGTGGCTTGTTGCTGGACGGCAAAACGACGGGACTTGCCGATCTGCCGGGCACGGATGCCGAGGAGCGCATCGCGGTCGAGGAGACATACCGCATCGCTAAAATGGCCGAGCCGCCGGTGCTGGAGATACGCACCAGCTACTTTGGCGAAATGGCGGAAATGCTGCGCGCCGCCGTTGCCAGCCAGCCGTTGGATACGCTGGAGGAGAAGCTGAATGAGGCGTTTGGCCGTTTTCATCCGAACCTGGAAAAGCGCGCGCCGTTGCGCGTGGAGGAAGTCGCCGGACAGAACGCGGTGCGCGTGGTGCAGACCTTTAATGTGCCGAAGTTCTGGCATCTATCCGAGGATAACAACAAGCTGATCGGCGATTACGGCTTGTGGAGTCTGGTCAGTCCGCTGCGCTACCCGGAAGGCTCGACCCGTCAGCAACCCTTGCAGCTCTTTTTTCCGGGCATCTATCGCCATAGTCTGGTGGTGGAGTTCGACGAGGATATGACCAAAGTTCCCGCCAGCCAGCAGTCGCACAATGAGGACGCGCACTTCTACCTGCAAGTGGATACCAACATCGAGCCGCGAAAATTTCAGGTGAAGGGGGAGTTGCAGCTGCTTAAGGATGTCGTGCTGCCGTCCGAGTGGGCGGACTATACCGAGCAGTTGCGCCGTGCCGAGAAGAACTTCGGCGGCGCCTTCTATGTTGCCATGTACGGCGAAGCCCAGGCTGACAAACTCAAGCAACAGGGGCGCGAGTTGATAGATTCCTGGCAGGGAGTGTTCGCACGCAACAAGCCGGTCACCACTGTCCAGTCCACTGCGATGGTGAAGCGGCTGATACTGACCGCAGCGCTGGAGGGGGGGCGGCTGAATCCCGAAGTGCGGGCGCAGGTGTTGGAAGCACGTGGCATAGAACTCGATAACCTCGGGCTGTACGAATTGGCTCAGGCGGATTTCGAGGAAGCGCTCAAGCTCAAGCCTAACGACGGATCGTTGCTGGCTGCGGCGGCAGCCAACCAGTTCTTGTCGGGGCGGGATGCCGTGGCATTGGAATTGGCAAGAAAAGCGCTAGAAGTGAACCCGTCCAGCAAAGCGCCGCACAAGACCATCGCCCATCTGCTTTATCTGGCCGGAGATTACGAGGGGGCCAAGCGCAATCTGCTGGTGTTGCTGAAAGACCGCAGCCAGATCAATGAGGGCTACATGACGCTCTGGCTATACCTTACCGCAAGACGCAACAACGAGGACGCGGTGGCGACGGTGCAGCCTTATCTGGCGCGCGACCAATCCGTCTGGCCGCATCCCATGTTGCAATACCTGACCGGTGCAGGTTCGCTGGAAAAGGCGATGGAAGCGGCCAAGGGCGACGGGAAGGATCCCTCCAATCTGTGCGAATTCTATTTCTATGCCGGTGAGAAGGCGTTGATAGACGGGCAGGCCAATCAGGCGCGGGAGTATTTCAGGAAGAGCGTGGATACCGGCGTGGTCGAATACTATGAATACGACATGGCCAAGCGCAAACTGAAGTCGCTGGAAGGCAAGTGAGTGGGGTGGGGGCTGTTATCAAACTGAGTGAGGGGGTATGAAGATGTCTCAAGACAATGAAAACAGGCCAGCACTCACGCCGGACGATGGGCAGGACAGACGTTCATACCACAATCTGCGTGATTTTTTTGAGGGGGCGTGTCTGATTACCTCCCCATTTTTTGATTCAACACAGGGCTGGGGCGATGTTTCTCTGACCTTTTCCGCGTTGCATGTCTTGCGGGAGCGCTATCCTGATCTGACCCAGCAGGAAGTGGCGATCCTGTACGCAGGCGTAGAGCGCTACCACAAGTTCAGGAAGTAAACGCCGTTGCCTAGCGCTATCCCGTATTTTCTGAAATGTTGCATCAGTCGCGGGCGATGGCTCGCCGTGCTGATGTTGCTCAGTGGCAGCGCATTTTCCGCCGATTTTCATGTCACGGTCTCCGACATCGCCGCCCCCGCCTTTTCTGCGCACGGCATCTCGCTGGATTTGTCTGCCGACGGTTCTGCCGAGCTGAAGATTGAGCTGCTCAAGTTACCGCAGCGCGAATTTCGTCCTGTTCGGCTGCGCTGCGGCGGATTCTCGCTGTCCGGCGAGCAGATGGTTTGCCAACACGGCAAGCTGGACGCACTGCCGGATGCGGCGCTGGCGTTCTCATATGATTTCACTACACACGCGCTGGTCTTGACGCTCACCGCCGCCGGCGGCGAATCCTGGCAGGTGCAGGGCGCGCTGGGTGCCGCCTGGCAACTCTCGGCGCAGATGCGTAACGCCCGCGTAGCGCGGCTGGCGGGTCTGTTGTCGCAGGACGTAGCGCGACCCGCCGCAGGGCGGCTGGATGGCAGTCTGCGCCTTGCCGGGGATGCGTCTGGAGCGAGGCAGTTCAGTGCCGATTTGCGTGTGGCCGAGCTGGCGTTCAGCGATGCCAGTGGCCAACATGCGGCAGAAAAGTTGCAGGGTTCGGTCGGCATTGAGGCACAGCGCCGGGGCGCAGGTTGGGCGTGGCGCGGCAACCTCGATTGGCAATCCGGCGAACTGTACTGGCAGCCCTGGTATTTGCAGGGCGCGCACGCAATGCAGGCTGCCGGGCGGCTGGAGGGCGACCATCTGCTGATCGAGCAGGCACAGGCCGAGCTGTCCGGGGTGGGGCGCGTGGAATTCTCTGCTGACTGGAGTGTGCAACGGCAGGGCCTGCAACAAGCGATGCTGCGCGGCGAACATCTGGCGTTGGGGCAACTGTTCGACACTTGGCTGAAGCCGCTGCTGGGCAAGGGGGTGCTGGCCGAGTCGGCGCTGTCTGGTGCTGCCGATGTGGCGCTGGAATATCGCAACGGTGCGTTGCAAGCACTGCAACTGGGGCTGCACGATGCGGGGATTGCCGATGCTACGCAGCGGTTCGCACTGCAAGGCGTGAACAGCACGCTGGACTGGCACGCCGACCAGGCGCGCACCGCGCGAATATCGTTCGCGGGAGGCCAGTTGTTGGGCGTGCCGCTGGGTGCGGGCGCATGGACGGTCAACATGAATGGGCTGGATTTCTCGGTGCCGCAGGCGGAGCTGGCGATACTGGACGGCAGGCTGTCCTTGCAGGATTTCCATTGTTTCCGCACGGGAAATGACTGGCGCTGGCACTTTGCCGGCGCGCTCTCGCCGGTCTCGATGGAGCGCCTGAGCACCGCAGCGGGCTGGCCCAAAATGCTGGGCATGCTGGCCGGTCGCATCCCGCAAGTGAGTTATGACGGCGAAGCGGTGCGCGTCGAGGGCGCATTGCTGTTCGACGTGTTCGACGGCACGGTGGTGGCGACCAAAATCGAATTGGCCAACGCTTTCGGGCGTGCGCCGCGCCTTTCCGGCAATCTGGCGATGCGCAATCTCGACCTCGACCTGCTGACCCGCACCTTTTCGTTCGGCAACATGCAGGGGCGTATAGATGCCGACGTGCAGAACCTCGAATTACAGGACTGGCAGCCGCTGCGCTTCGATGCCAGGCTTTCCAGCAGCGCCGGGGATTATCCAAAGAAGATTAGTCAGAAGGCGGTGCAGAACATCTCCTCGCTGGGTGGCGCGGGGGCATCTGCCGCACTGCAGCGCAGCTTCCTCGGTTTCTTCGAGAATTTCGGTTACGACCGCATCGGCTGGAGTTGCGTGATGCGTAACGGTGTCTGCACGATGGGCGGGATAGGCGAGGATGGCGGTCACACTTACACCCTGGTCAGAGGCGGAGGCATTCCGGCCATCAGCGTGATGGGCTACAATCGCGCCGTTTCCTGGCCGGAACTGGTGACCAGACTGAAGCGCGTGACACAGAACAACGTCAGCCCGGTCGTCCGATAGCCGGGCCGGACTATGGACAAGGAGAGACGATGAACAAGATGATACTGGCAGTACCTCTGGCGGCGCTCGCATTGAGCGCCTGCGTGACCATCAATATTTACTTCCCCGCCGCCGCTGCCGAAAAGGCCGCCGACAGGATCATCGAAGAAGTCTGGCAGCTGCCGCATGGCGGCAAGCCCGCCAAACCCGACACTCCACCCGCAAAGGACAACAAATGAGAACCGCCGCATTGAGTCACCTTAAAAAGCTGTTTGCGCTGTTCGCGCTGCTGTCTGTATTCAACGTGTTCGCCGCCGCCGACCTGGAAGTCAACACGCCCGGCGTGAACGCCATCAAGGCCAGCATGCAGGCGCGTCACGCGCAACTGGTGCCTTTTTACAATAGCGGCGCGGTGGGCATAGGCATGGACGGCATGGTGGCGATCTGCTCCGCAGGTGCCGTGCCGCTGGCGCAGCGCCAGACCGTGAACGCACTGGTGAACGCCGAGAACGCCGACCGCGAGGCGCTGTATTCCGAGATCGCCAACGCCAACGGCCACCCCGAATGGCATAACGAGATCCGCCAGACCTTTGCGCAGCGCTGGATACAGTACGCCCGCCCCGGCTGGTGGATACTGACCGAACGCGGCTGGGTGCAGAAATAACGCATCCACCGCTAACAACCTTGCCTCTCCCTCTGTGGGGGAGGTTTTTTCACAGACAAGAAAACCCGCATGAATCCCACTCTGGTTTTTGATATTGAAACAATCCCCGACATTGCCGGGCTGCGCACGCTGTATGAACTGGGTGCGGAGGTCAGCGATGACGAAGTGGCCGAGATGGCCTTCCAGCAGCGCCGCCAGAAGACCGGCAGTGATTTTTTGCCGCACCATTTGCAGCGCGTCGCGGCGATTTCCTGCGTGCTGCGCGAGGGCGATAATTTCAAGGTCTGGTCGCTGGGCGGGCTGAATGAGGATGAGGGCAGCCTGATCCAGCGGTTCTTCGACGGCGTGGATAAATACACGCCGCAACTGGTGAGCTGGAACGGCGGCGGCTTCGACTTGCCGGTGCTGCACTATCGCGGGCTGATCCACGGCGTGCAGTGCGCGCGCTACTGGGATCAGGGCGAGGACGACCGCGAATTCAAGTGGAACAACTACATCAGCCGCTACCATGCGCGCCACCTCGACCTGATGGACCTGCTGGCGCTGTACACCGGGCGCGCCAACGCGCCGCTGGACGAACTGGCCAAGCTGATCGGTTTCCCCGGTAAGCTGGGCATGGACGGCAGCCGCGTCTGGGAAGCCTATCAGCAGGGCCGGATTGCCGAGATACGCAACTACTGCGAGACCGACGTGGTGAATACCTGGCTGGTGTTTTTGCGCTTCCAGATGATGCGCGGCCAGCTTTCCCGCGACGCCTATCAGCGCGAATGTGCACTGGTGCGTAGCGAGTTGGGCAAACTGGAGTTGCCGCACTGGCAGGAATATCTGGCCGCCTGGCCGGTAGCGTGAGGCTGCGCTACCACACCGTCTGGCTGACCGGCGGCTGGCTGCTGGTCGTGCTGGTGGTCACGCTGTCGCTGATGCCGCATCCCCCGGAACCGCTGGCGTTCGCGCATGCCGACAAGCTGGAACACGCCGCCTCCTATGCCACGCTGTCTTATTGGTTCTGCCAGCTCTACCGCTCGGCGCAGTTGCGGGTGATGGCGTTGCTGGTCGCGCTGGGCGTGCTGCTGGAGGTTTTGCAGGGTTTTACCGGCTACCGTTTCTACGACGTGCTGGACATGCTGGCCAACAGCTCAGGGGTGCTGCTGGGCTGGTTGATCGTGCGTACGCCGTTGGGACGGCTGTTTGCCGAGTTCGAGCGTCTGCTACTGCGCTGAAGGATTATTGAAAATTGATGGAATCGAACGGAACGAAATGACGACACAGAACAGGGTAACCATAGAATCGCTGGATCAGGAAGGGCGCGGCATCGCGCACGCCGACGGCAAGGTGATTTTCATCGAAGGGGCGCTGACTGGCGAAGTCGTCAGCTACGCTTCCTACCGCAAAAAGCCGGCTTTCGAGATGGCGCAGATGACGCAGTTGCACCAGGCAGCGTCAATACGTGTGCAGCCCCAATGCGAACATTTCGGCGTGTGCGGCGGTTGTTCGATGCAGCATATGGATAGTCGGGTACAGGTCGCGGTCAAGCAGCGCATTCTCGAAGAGGGCTTGGCGCGCATCGGCAAAGTCAAGCCGCAAACTATTTTGCCCGCGATCTATGGGCAAAGCTGGGGGTATCGGGAACGCGCGCGTATCTCGGTCAAGTATGTGATTAAAAAGAATAAGATGCTGGTAGGCTTCCACGAGAAGCGCAGCAGTTTTGTCGCCGACATGCAAAATTGCCAGATATTGGCACCGAAAATCGCCGGCTTGCTGGCACCGCTCGCGACGCTGTTCGCAGGCTTGTCGGTACGCGACAAGTTGCCGCAGGTCGAGGTGGCGGTGGGCGAGCGGGTTGATGCGCTGGTGTTGCGCATCATGGCTCCCCTGAGTGCGCAGGACGAAGTCGCCCTGCGCGCCTTCGCCGATCAGCATGAAGTGCAGTTCTGGCTGCAAACCAAGGGGCCGGAAACGGTCGTCCCTTTTTATCCGCTGGATGCGCCCGCCTTGTCCTACAGTTTGCCCGAATTCAACGTCACCATGCCGTTCGCGCCGGGCGAATTCACCCAGGTGAACAGCGCGCTCAATCGGGTGATGGTCAGCCGCGCCCTGCGCCTGCTCAACCCGCAAGCGGGCGAGCGCATCGCTGATTTCTTCTGCGGACTGGGCAACTTTACCTTGCCGATCGCACGCAGCGGGGCGGAAGTATTGGGCGTGGAAGGCAGCGACGCGCTGGTCAAACGCGCCGAACAGAACGCCGCCTATAACGACTTGAGCGCCAATACGCGCTATCAGTCCATGAATCTATTCGAGATGACTGAAGCCGGATTGCCTGAGCTGGGCAAGTTCGACAAATGGCTGATAGACCCGCCGCGCGATGGCGCGATGGCGCTGGTGCAAGCCATCACCCCCGAAACGGCACCCGCGCTGATCGTCTATGTCAGTTGCAATCCGGCCACGCTGGCGCGCGATGCGGCAGAGCTGGTTCAACGCGGCTATGCGCTCAAGTCCGCCGGTGTGATGAATATGTTCCCGCAGACCTCGCACGTCGAATCCATCGCGGTGTTTGAGCGCATCGCGGACGAGCCGGTTTGAGCGGCACCATCGGTGCGGCGATGTTCGGGATTACGAAGAGATTCATGGGCTTGCGCGCGCTGAATCAGCGGCATATGGGATATATCCGCGCGGAGCTGTCCGGGGTGCAGGGCCTGATCCCGCTGCTGATGAAGCGGCGCAACGGCGGTCAGTGGACGGCGGAGGAGCGCGGCCTGCTGTTGCGCGACCTGCGGGCGCTGTCGGGTCTCAGTCCCTACCTGATCCCGCTGCTGATGCCCGGCGGGATTTTGCTCCTGCCGCTGGTCGCGTACTGGATGGATCGCCGCCGCAACCGCCGCAGCGACGGTGCAAACGGCGAAGGGCACCTGTAAAGTAGCGCGTCATACCCGCGAACGCGGGTATCCAGTGGTGCGCAAGGCGCGCCGTTATTTTTTTGCTGGATTCCGGGGCTAGCCCGGAATGACGGAAGTGACACTTTATGCCTACCGGAATCGAGGCCGTCAGCCTTTCGGGCCGGGCCCGAACACCGGGTTCTTCATCACCAGTTTCAGGCGTTCGCCGAATTCCTGCGCGAAATGGCGCATCGCCTCGGCGGCTTCCTTCTCGCCGGTGGCGCGCTGGAAGCTGTCGGCCATGGACAGCAGGCTCTGGTGGTAGAACTGCTTCATCTCGTCCACCATCATTTCCTGCGTCCACAGATCCATGCGCAGCGTGTTCTGCTCCTTGGCGTCCCACACCGACAGCATGATGGCCTTGCTGGTGCTGTCCACGCCGCCGTCCGGCGCGCTCCAGTCTATTTTTTGCGGGATGTTCTTGTCGTCCAGCGTGACGGTGAATTTGATCTCGGATTGTCTCATTGCGGTTTCCTGTAATTGGCTAGGGGGGTTATGTTTTCAGCTTGGCGAAGGCGGCGGCCATCGCACCCGCCGGTGCAGGTGCGACGGGGCGCGGCGCGGGGCGCGGCTTGCCCTGCGATGCGCCCTGCGGTCTGCGTTGCGGCTCGCGCGGGGCCGCCGCTTTTGGGGCTGCATCTGACAGTCGCATGGTCAGCGCGATGCGTTTACGCTGGGCATCCACTTCCAGCACCTTGACCCGGACGATCTGGCCGGCCTTGACCACGCTGTGCGGGTCTTTAACGAAGGTGTCGGACAGCGCCGAGATGTGTACCAGCCCATCCTGATGCACGCCGATGTCCACGAACGCGCCGAACGCCGCGACGTTGGTGACCACGCCTTCCAGGATCATGTCGGGCTTCAGGTCTGAGAGCTGTTCCACGCCTTCCCTGAAGGTCGCGGTGACGAATTCCGGGCGCGGGTCGCGTCCCGGTTTTTCCAGTTCCTTCAGGATGTCGGTAATGGTAGGCAGGCCGAACTGTTCGTTCACGAAGCTGGCCGGGTTGAGCGACTTCAGCACGCTGCCGTTGCCGATCACCGCCAGAATGTCCTGGCGGAGGTCGGCCAGGATGCGTTTGACCAGCGGATAGGATTCGGGATGCACGGTCGAGGCATCCAGCGGGTTGTCGCCGCCCATGATGCGCAGGAATCCCGCCGCCTGCTCGAAGGCCTTTTTGCCCAGACGCGGCACGTCCAGCAAAGCCTGACGGTTGGCGAAACGTCCCTGCTGTTCGCGGTGGGCGACGATGTTCTGCGCCACCGTGCCGTTCAGCCCGGACACCCGTGCCAGCAGCGGCGCGGAGGCGGTGTTGACATCCACGCCCACCGCGTTCACGCAGTCTTCCACCACCGCATCCAGGCTGCGCGCCAGTTGCGTCTGGCTGACGTCGTGCTGGTATTGCCCGACGCCTATGGATTTCGGGTCTATCTTGACCAGTTCGGCCAGCGGGTCTTGCAGGCGGCGGGCGATGGACACCGCGCCGCGCAGCGAAACGTCCAGTTCCGGCAGTTCACGAGAGGCGTATTCGGAGGCGGAATAGACCGACGCGCCGGCCTCGGACACCACGATGCTGGTGAGTTTGAGTTCGGGGCGCGACTTGATGAGCTCCTGTGCCAGCTTGTCGGTCTCGCGCGATGCCGTGCCGTTGCCGATGGCAATCAGCGCGACGCGGTGCTTCTCGGCCAGCCGGGCCAGCGTGTGCAGCGCGCCGTGCCAGTCGTTCTTCGGCTGGTGAGGGTAGATCACGGCGGTATCCACCACGCGGCCTGTGTCATCCACCACCGCGACCTTGACGCCGGTGCGGATGCCGGGGTCCAGCCCCATCGTGGCGCGCGGGCCGGCGGGGGCGGCCAGCAGCAGGTCTTTGAGGTTGCGGGCGAACACGCTTATCGCATCCACCTCGGCGCGTTCGCGCAAGGCGCCCATCAGCTCGGTTTCCAGATGCAGGAAACTCTTCACTCGCCAGGTCCAGCGCACCGTGTCGCACAGCCAGCTGTCCGCCGCCCGGCCCTTGTTGGCGATGCCGAAACGCTTGGCGATCAGCACCTCGCAAGGGTTCATCGGCGCGCTCCAGGCGGGTTTTTCGGCTTCCGTGTCCAGCCGCAACTGCACGTTCAACAGTTCTTCGCGGCGGCCCCGCAGGATGGCCAGCGTGCGATGCGAGGGGACGGTCTTGAGGGATTCCGAATAGTCGAAATAGTCGGCGTATTTCGCGGCGGCGGCTTTTTTTTCCTCGATGACCGCAGATGCCACCACGCCGTGTTCCTGCACATAGTCGCGCAGCGATTGCAGCAATGCGGCATCTTCCGCAAAACGCTCCATCAGGATCTGGCGCGCGCCATCCAGCGCGGCCTTGGCATCACTCACGCCGGGGTTGTCGCCGTGCTCGCCGCTGAAGGCGGGGCGCAGGAACTTTTCGGCTTCCTGTTCGGGCAGCAGGGCGGGATTTTCCAGCAGTGCGTCTGCCAGCGGCTCAAGGCCGGCCTCGCGGGCGATCTGCGCTTTGGTGCGGCGCTTTTGCCGGTAAGGCAGGTAGAGGTCTTCCAGTTGCGTCTTGTCCGTCGCGTGCGCGATGGCTTCCAGCAACTCCGGCGTCATTTTGCCCTGTTCGCCAATCGAGGAAATGATGGCGGCGCGGCGTGTTTCCAGTTCGCGCAGGTAGCCCAGGCGATCTTCCAGCAGGCGCAGTTGTGCGTCGTCCAGCCCGCCGGTCGCCTCCTTGCGGTAGCGCGCGATGAAGGGGACGGTCGCACCCTCGTCCAGCAATGCGGTGGCGGCGGCGATCTGTGCGGGTTTGGCGGCCAGTTCGGCGGCCAGGCGGTGTTCTATGGTGGGCAGCATGGTGTATGTGTCAGAGAATCGAGAGGTTTAGCGGTATGCCTGCGCCCTGCGCGCCAGCAGCCAGGCCGAGGCCATCAGCAGGGTTGCACCTACGATCAGTGCGGAATCGGTCTCCCAGCCGGTGTCCATCGCGTACCAGGCGAGCAGGGCGTCGCAGGCCAACATCGAGACGAACAGGCCG
Source organism: Gallionella sp. (assembly GCA_028687575.1). Taxonomy (GTDB): domain Bacteria; phylum Pseudomonadota; class Gammaproteobacteria; order Burkholderiales; family Gallionellaceae; genus Gallionella. The sequence continues at coordinate 145,328 of JAQTZW010000002.1, forward strand.
GGCGGCAGGGCTGCCAGACGGCTGTTGCGCGCCTCTGTGCCGCTGCGCGGCGGGGCGGCGGGAAACCGGCCTTCGAGGTGGCGCAACGGTTGCAGGCTGGCTTGTCGCCAAGCCAGCAGGATGTAGGGGAACGGCATCAGTATCAACGCGTATTGCATCCAACGGTCGAACACCAGCGTCTGGCTGGCCTCCAGCAGGCCCAGCACCAGACCGCAGCCTATCGCCCAGTAAATGCCGCTGCGCATCGAGCGGTTTTGCGTGGCGGAGAATTCGGCGATCATGGCATTGGCTTCGCTTTCGCTGCAGGGCAACCCGCCGTGACCGCCGGGATGGAAATACAGACAGCTGCCATCCTCTTGCAATTCGAAGCGGGCTGCGAACTGGGCGATGCGGTTATCGTTGATGCCGGAAAGGGAGATTGCCATGTGCGGGCGCTGAAAAAGGCGGCCAGAGGCCGCCTGCAAGACCGGGTTGACGGACTTAGTCGCGTTCGCCGCTGAAAGCCATCAGCAGGTTCAGCAGGTTGATGAAGATGTTGTAGATGTCCAGATACAGCGCCAGCGTGGCCATCAGGTAGTTAGTCTCGCCGCCGTTCACGATCTGGCTGATGTCGAACAGGATGTAGGCGGAGAAGATCAGCACGGCGATCGCCGAGAGCGCCAGCGCCAGCGCCGGGATGGCGAAGAAGATGTTGGCCAGCGAAGCCACCACCATCAGGATCAGGCCGATGAACAAAAACCTGCCCATGAAGCTGAAATCTTTCTTGCTGACGGTGGCGTAGGTCGCCAGCGAGAAGAAGATCACGCCGGTTCCGCCTGCGGCCAGACCCACCAGTTGCGCGCCGTTCTTGAGATGCAACGCGACTTGCAGGATGGGGCCCAAAAATACGCCGGCGACGAAGGTGAAGCCCAGCAGTGCGACGATGCCCCATACGCTGTTGCGCAGCGCGGTGACGGCGAACATCAGGCCCATCATCGCGCCGAACATCAGCAGCGCGCCCATGATCGGGTGTTCGGCCATGAAGGCGAAGCTGATCGAGCTGCCGATGAATGCGCCGATGACGGTGGGGATCATGGTCATGGCCAGCATCATGTAGGTGTTGCGCAGCACCTTGTTTTGTTCGACTGCGAGTACGCCCGGAGCGGTGGAAATCTGGTTTTGGAACGGCATGGATAACTCCTGAGTAATCAAGTTGGTTTCAACGACGGCGCTGAGACTATCGGACTCCGCCGAAAGTTGCAATCCCGCAAGACTTTTTCCCCTGAGCAGTCGCGCTTGAATACTGGCAGTGCGAGCCTTGCCGGATGATTCCGTGTGGCCCGTTTTTTCTCGACAATCCGGTTGAAGTGGTCACGGTGCGCGGGTATCCTGACGGAGTCTAGGGGAATCAGAGAAATAGTCGGCGTGTGCAAGTGAGGGTTGTTGACTGGCAGTTGTTTATCGAATTAATTAAATAATGAGGTGGCAAGATGAAAGACGGCAAAAAATACGTTTATGCGTTTGAAGAAGGCGATGGCAAGAACAAGATGCTGCTGGGCGGCAAGGGCGCGAATCTGTGCGAGATGACGCAGATCGGATTGAACGTGCCGCCGGGTTTCACCATCACCACCGAAGCCTGTCTTGCCTACATTGATGCCGGTCGCGTGCTGCCGGAAGGTACCATGGAAGTGGTCAGGGAGCAGATGCGCGCGCTGGAACAGAAGACCGGCAAGGGCTTCGGCGACAAGCACAACCCGCTGCTGGTGTCGGTGCGTTCCGGTTCGGCGATGTCCATGCCGGGCATGATGGACACCATCCTGAACCTCGGCATGAACGAGGACACCCTGCAGGGCGAGATCGAGCAGACCGGCGATGAGCGTTTCGCCTATGACGCCTACCGGCGCTTTGTCCAGTTGTTCGGCAAGGTTGCGCTGGGCATCCCCGATCAACTGTTCGACGAGCCTTTCGAGGCCATCAAGAAGCGCGAAGGTGCCAAGGAGGACGTGGCGCTGACCGCCGAGAACCTCAAGGAAGCGACCGGCATCTTTCTGGAAGTGGTGCATTCCCACACCGGGCGCGCCTTCCCCGCCGATCCTTACGAGCAACTGGAACTGGCGATCAAGGCGGTGTTCAATTCCTGGATGGGCAAACGCGCGGTGGACTATCGCCGCGAGTTCAAGATCACGCCCAAGCAGGCCAACGGTACGGCGGTCAACGTCTGCACCATGGTGTTCGGCAATCGCGGCAACGATTCGGCCACTGGCGTCGGCTTCACCCGCAACCCGGCCACCGGCGAGAATCTGCTGTACGGAGAATACTTGGTGAACGCGCAGGGCGAGGACGTGGTGGCGGGCATCCGCACGCCCAAGCCGCTGGCACAGATGGCCGAGGAAATGCCCGATCTGTATCGCCAGTTGGAAGAGTTGCGCGGCAAGCTGGAGCGCCATTATGCCGAGGTGCAGGATTTCGAGTTCACCATCGAGAAGGCGGTGCTGTATTGCCTGCAAACCCGCAACGGCAAGATGAACACGCAGGCGATGGTGCGCAGTTCGGTCGAGATGGTCGGGGAAGGCCTCATCAACAAGGAGCAGGCGCTGTTGCGCATCAATCCCGAATCGCTGGAGCAGATGCTGTTCCCGCGTCTGGACCCGAAAGCCCGCGTGCAGGCGCTGGCCAGTGGCCTGCCGGCCAGCCCGGGTGCGGCATCCGGCCATGTGGTGTTCGACGCCGACCGTGCCGAGGCACAGGGCAAGACCGGCAAACGCGTCATCCTGCTGCGCGAAGAGACCAAGCCCGAAGACATCCACGGCTTCTTCGCTGCGCAGGCCATCCTGACCAGCCGGGGCGGCAAGACCAGCCATGCGGCGGTGGTCGCGCGCGGCATGGGTAAACCCTGCGTGGCGGGCGCCGAAGGCATAGAGGTGGACGTGCATGCCCGTCGCGCCCACATCGGCGACGTGACCATCAAGGAAGGCGACCTGATCACCATAGACGGCACATCCGGCAACGTCTATCTGGGCGTGGTGCCGACCGTGGAGGCCGAGTTCTCCGAGCAGTTGGTGACCTTGCTGTCATGGGCTGACCAGGAGGCGCGGCTGACCGTTATGGCCAATGCCGATACACCCGAAGATGCGCGTCGTGCGCGCAAATACGGCGCAATGGGCATCGGCCTGTGCCGCACCGAGCGCATGTTCAATGCATCGGAACGGCTGCCCATCGTGCTGGAGATGATCGTTTCCGAGACCACCGAGCAGCGGCAGGCCGCGCTGGATAAACTGCTGCCCATCCAGCGTCAGGATTTCTACGAGCTGTTCAAGACCATGTCGCCGAATTCGGTGACGGTGCGTCTGCTCGATCCGCCTATCCACGAATTCCTGCCTTCCGAACAACAGCTGATCTCCGATCTGGAACAATTGCGCCACCTGCGCAATTCCATGCGCGGTTCCGAGATTCTGGCCGATACCATCAGCCTGCTGTATCCGGGCGGCGTGCCCGACGGCGGCGTGTTGCCGCAGGTGCACAAGGTGGCCGACTCGTCGCTAGTGGACGAAGCCATCGAGAAGAAGGAAACCATCCTGAAGAAAGTGCGTTCGCTGTTCGAGGTCAACCCGATGTTGGGTCATCGCGGCGTGCGGCTGGGCATCACCTTCCCCGAGATTTACGCGATGCAGATACGCGCCGTGCTGGAAGCGGCCTGCCAGTGCCAGAAGGAGGGCATCGAGGTGCATCCCGAGATCATGGTGCCGCAGGTCTGTACCGGACAGGAACTCAAGGCAGTGCGTGCCATTGTCGAAAAGGTGCGCCAGCAGGTCGAGAAGGACACAGGCATCGCGCCGGTGTTCAAGTTTGGCACCATGATCGAGGTGGTGCGCGCCTGCATGCGGGCCGGCAAGCTGGCCGAGGAGGCGGAGTTCTTCAGCTTCGGCACCAACGACCTGACTCAGGCGACCTTCTCGTTCTCGCGCGAAGATGCCGAGAACAAGTTCCTGCCGATGTACAACGAAGTCGGCATCCTGCAGGACAACCCGTTCGAAGTGTTGGATGAGAACGGGGTTGGCAAGCTGATGAAGCTGGCGATCGGTTGGGGTCGCGAAGTGAAACCCGATCTCAAGGTCGGCATCTGCGGCGAACACGGCGGCCATCCGGCTTCCATCCGCTTCTGCCACAACGCGGGTCTGAGCTATGTCTCCTGTTCCGGCCCGCGCGTGCCGATTGCCCGTCTGGCTGCCGCGCACGCCAGATTGCAGGAGAAAAAATAAGGTCGCCGATTAGGGTTTGATCTGACCAAGACGGGCTGGATTTCCAGCCCGTTTTTTATTCGGCTACTGCATTTTGCAGACCAGCTGTGCGAAATCGTCCACCCTGGCCCAGTCGGTGTACTCGACGTCGGTGTCCGGCGCGGTCGGTCCGCCGGTAAGGCGCATGATCAGCCGTATCATGAAGCGATCCAGCGGCCCGTATCTGCGGTACTCGATGCGGCCCGCGAACACCGCCAGATGTGCCGGTTTCCAAGTGATTTTGCGCAGGAACTTCTTCAGGTAGGGATTGCTGTCCGGGGTGTTCTTTTCCGGCTTGCGCGCCACCACGTTGACGGTGAAGAACGCATTGGCTTTGCGCTCCAGCACGGGCTGGTGCAGGCTGATGAACTCGTTCACCTTTTTGTGGTGTTTGCCGTAGTGGATGCTGGCGCCGATGACGATCTTGTCGAACTGTCCGGGATCAAGCGCAGACAGTTCTCCCGCTGTCGCATCATTGATGGCGAACAGCGTCACCCGCTGGTCGCGGCCCTCGATGAGCTGTTGCAGCCGCTGGCAGATCTTGCGGGTGTGACCGTCGGTGGTCGAGTAGGCGAGCAGGATGTGGGGCATAGTGAATGAGGTCGGTTTGCGGGTGGGCTGGCAGGCTTCGGGAAGCCGTGGCAGGTGGGACGCGCAAGATAGCCGCGCCTCCCGGATCAGCAATTACTGCATCGGGTCCCAACTACACGTGGTTCCGAGCAACTGGCATTCCTGACGCATCTGCTGTCTGCAATTGTGCAGCGCGCTATTCTGTGCTGCCTGAGCAGTGGACCCCGACATGCTGGTGGCGACATAGAAGTTGGGATTGGTCTGCAAGCCGGCGATCGAGGCGCAGGTGTTCTGGCCGGAGTAGAGCACCCTGCAGTCGCGGTTCCAGCCTGCGTTGGCGTTGCAGCCTTCCACGGCGCTGTTGCTCACCTGGCGCTGGTCTGTACCCAAGCTGGTGTTGATGGAACCGGTGGATTGGGAGAATGCGATGGCGATATAGGTGTTGCCGCGTGGCTGCTGAGGGTGGCCTTGCTGAGGATAGCCTTGTTGAGGGTAGTCATTGTCGTTCGCCTGCGGTGCAATACCTTCGGGTGCACGACCGTAAAACTTGAAGGAGAGGTGTCGGCTGGCCCGTGCGAATTGATTTGGGTCACTGAAATAGCACGTCAACTGGCTGCCATTTTTGTAATTTAGTACCAGTTGACTGGCCGCCTGGCCTTGACTGAAACCGCTGAGCCAATCCAGATTGACAGCGGCAAATCCCTGCTCCATGTACACACTCAGAGTTGCGGCACGGCCATTCTGGACGAATTGGCACACTTTAATATCATCGCCCGGGTCGGCATTCGCGAACATCGGGATCAACAATGCACCTGCCGCTGCTGCATAAGACAGCAAAGTCTTGCTCTTCATGAATCTCTCCTGTGTGGTATCGGTGGATGCGTCCCGCTGTGACGGCAATCCCCGATATGTGGTTAGTGTTTCCAGCCTGCTCGTGATGTCCTGACCTAGGGAGGGAGGATTCTATGATGAAGGCGAGTCTGGCTCAAGAAAATAGCTGCGGCATTCTCCCGGAATGTTTCTGGTCAGATGTCTGCAAATCATTATTTTTGCAGGATTCCAAGTTCTTGAGATGCGGCGCGGTTGGCGCTGCCGGTGCGTTGTAATGTCATCACCGGCAGCGCCACGCTGGCGGCGGCGAGCAGGACGGATGCGGTTATCACTGCCAGGCTGCCCGAAAAATGGAATAGCTGGCGCAGTACCGGCACGCTGTTTACCAGTGCCAACCCCGCCAGACTGCCGGCGACTATCCACCACAGCGACGGGTTGCCCTGCACCGTTTGCGGGTTGCGGTTGCCGAATAGCAGCGCGATGTTGCCGGCTACCATAGCGGCGAATACCAGCGCACGCACGGTGTCTTCGTCGTGGCCTGCCGAACGCGCCCACAGGTAAACTGTGGCGGCGACGATCAGCGCGATTGCGCCTTGCAGCAGGCTGGCGGCCAGTCGCCTGCCGCCGAACAACGCCTCGTTGGCAAGCCTGGGCGGACGCTGCATCAGGTCTTGCGCCGCCGCTTCCGCCTCGAAGAAGATCGAACAGGCCGGGTCTATGATGAGTTGCAGGAACAGGATGTGCGCGGGCAGCAATAGCAGCGGTTCGCCCAGCAGCACGGGTAGCAGCGCCATGCCGACGATGGGCAGGTGCACCGCCAGCGCATAGCTCATGGCGCGGCGCAGGTTGTCGTAGATGCGCCGGCCCATGCGCACGGTGGCGACCAGCGAGGCGAAATCGTCTTCAAGCAGCACCAGACTGGCCGCTTCGCGCGCCACGTCGGTGCCGCGTTTGCCCATCGCCACGCCGATGTGCGCGGCCTTCAGGGCGGGCGCATCGTTGACGCCGTCGCCGGTCATCGCGACGACTTCGCCATTGGCCTTGAATGCTTCCACCAGCCGCAGTTTTTGCTGTGGCACGATGCGCGCAAATACGCTCACCTCGCACAACCGGGTGCGCAGCTTTGCATCGTCAAGCGCGTCCAGTTCCGGGCCGGTCAGTACCTGTTCGGCGGCAAGCCCCAGTTCCCGTGCGATGGCTTGCGCGGTACGGGGGTGGTCGCCGGTGATCATCACCACGCGGATGCCGGCGGCGTGACATTGTGCAATGGCATCCACCGCACCCGGGCGCAGCGGGTCCTGCAAACCCAGCAGGCCGACGAAGGAAAATTCGATGTCATGCTGCTGTTTCGGCCATTGCTGTGATTGTGCGGGTGACAAGTTGGCACGTGCCACGCCCAGTACACGCAGGCCCCGGTCAGCCAGTTGGGCGGCGGCCTGTTCGATCTCGGCAGCCTGCGCCGCAGGCAGGTGGCACAGCTCCACGATGGCTTCCGGCGCGCCTTTCGCGGCCACCAGGTGATGCGATTGTCCTGCGCCCTGCCAGACGTGCGACATCGCCAGCAATTCTGGCGACAGGCTGTATTCGTGGACGATCTGCCAGTCGTCGTGCAGGTGTTCGCTGCCGGACAGGGTGCGGCGGCCCAGTTCGTGCAGCGCACGCTCCATCGGGTCGTAGGCTTCCTTCTCGCTGGCGAGGATGCCGAACTCCACCAGTTCGTGCCAGGATTCTGGCAGTTCGCTGGAGTCGTGGATGTCAAGCATGCTGCCCGCACTGTACAGGCTGCGGATCACCATGCGGTTCTCGGTCAGCGTGCCGGTCTTGTCGGTGCACAGCACGGTGGTCGCTCCCAGCGTTTCGATGGCATCGGCGCGCCGCGTCAGCACGCCGTGCCGCGAGATGCGCCACGCGCCCAGCGCCATGAATACCGCCAGGATCACCGGGAATTCTTCCGGCAGCGTGGACATTGCCAGGCTGATGCCGGCCAGCAGCGCGTCCAGCCAGTGTCCGTGCACATAACCGTACATCAGCACCAGTGCCACGCACAGCAAGGCGGCGATGATCGCCAGCCGTCGCACCAACAGGCCGGTCTGGCGGCGCAGCGGCGATTCGCCCGATTGCGCCTGTTCCAGCGCGCGACCGATGCGGCCCAGCGCGCTGGCGCGTCCGGTGGCGGTGACCCGCGCGATACCGCTGCCCTGCACCAGCACGGTACCGGCGTAGACGAACGGCTGGTCGTCGCCGCCCGGTTGTTGCATCGCCGCATCGTCGCGTCCTACGATCTTGCGCACCGGCGCGGATTCGCCGGTCAGCATGGATTCGTCGGCGTACAGGTCGTTGCAACTCAATAGCAGCGCGTCCGCCGCGACCCGGTCGCCCTCGCCCAGCAGCAACAGGTCGCCTGGCACGACTTCGCGCCCGGCGATGCGCTGCGTCTTGCCGTCGCGCACCACCCTGGCGCGCGGACTGGACAGATCGCGCAGCGCCTCCAGCACGCGCGCGCTTTTCTGCGCCTGAAACACGGTCAGGAAAATGATGATCACCACGAAGCCCAACAGCATCAGCGCATCGCCGGCATTGCCCAGCAGCAGATAGATGACCCCCGCCGCGATCAGCAGCAGGAACATCGGTTCCTTGAGCACGTCGAGCACAATGTGGCGCAGGCGGCGCGGGTTGGGCGGCGAGAGTTCGTTGTGGCCGGTTTCACGCAGGCGTCGCTGTGCCTCTGCGGTATCGAGGCCGCCAAGCGATGGGTCGGGTTGCGCGAGGTTCATGGGAGCATCCGCCAGTAGGGGACTTGAGCATACCGCGAGAGCAGGGCAGCGGTAAACGTCGTCAGACGGGTTGTAGGAAAAGGCTGCAACTTTGTGAAGTTTCGGTTAAATTGCGCGCGCTGCGGCTGGCTGACGGAACTATTCCGGATGTGGGCCATCACAACGGCTTTGAATAATCATTGGGGAAAAATATGACGCAATACAGCAAACGCATGGTGATCGTACATTGGCTGACTCTGGCACTGCTGGTCGCCGCCTGGTGTCTGGGGGATGAACTGGCCGAGATGACCGACGAGAGCAAGGCGACCATCGCCGCCTACCTCGTGCATGCGCTGGCTGGCGGTGCGGTGCTGCTGATGACCGTTGCCCGCCTGCTGTTCCGCGCCGGTGACGGTGTACCGGCGGCAATGGGCGATACGCCGATGGACAAGGTGGCCAAGGGCATCCAGCATTTTATGTATCTGGTGCTGTTCCTGCTGCCAGTGAGCGGTTTTGTGACCGTGGTCACCAGCGATGCCGGCAAGGCGCTGCTGGCGGGCGATGCCGCCTTGCTGCCCAAGGACGGCGGTTACGACGAAGTGTTTGCGCACGAGATGCACGAAGTCATGGTGACGGTGCTGATCGTGCTGGTCGCGGTGCATGTGCTGGGCGCGATCAAGCACCAGTTCATCATGAAGGACGGCCTGATGGAACGGATGATGCTGCGCCGCAAGTGATTGCGTAGCGCGTTAGCCCAAAAAGGACACTGCGGTGTCCTTTTTTTATGCCGGTACGGACCGCACGGCAAGGGGGAGAACCGAAATTTTCGCTAAGTCGTGCTGGCAGCAGCTTATTTTCGCTTGCCCACAGAATCTGTGGATAACTGTGTGGGGAGTGCTGTGGGATGTGTCGCTAACATGCTGTCTGGAAAGGATATTATTTATTCTGCCTGCATTTTGACTGAAAATTAAAGTCATATTTAATCAACAGGTTACGATGTGTCCTGGCAGTCAATAAGGCGCTGTCTAAGCAGATTTTTTGAGTTGTGCGAGTCATGTGGATTCTCCACATTTTCTGTGTATAACCCTGTGGGCGGGGGTGTGGGTTATCGGGTTAACGGCATGTCAGGAAAGGGTTTTTGCCAGGCTGCCTGTTTTTTGGCGGAACAAAATAACCGTATAGGCAACCACGTTTTCCGAGGATGGTGATAGCATTCGCGTTTGCAAAAAACAGTGTGGATGTCGAGATTTTCCGATTAGCTGGGTCGCGGATAACCGTCAGTCATGCACTTCACGATAATGCCCACAGGTGAAATCACCATGCAACGAAACAACGGCGCTGCCACTGGGCGGCAATTCAGTATTCCCGCTGGCGTGACGACGCGAGATGCCGTCATAGTTGCATTTACCTCGGTGTAACGGAGCTACTCGATATGGGACGCACGCTGACGGTCATACATGCACTGGGCCTGATACTGGTGGTGTTCAGCATCGCCTACCTGATACCCATCACGACGGCGATGATCTACGGCGATTACGTCATGTTGCTGGATTTCATCGAGGTCATGAGCGGGACGATACTGGCCGGCGCATTGATGTGGTGGCTGACACGCAAGTTCCGGGGCGAGTTGTCCATCCGTCACGGTTATCTGCTGGTGGCTACGATGTGGTCGGTGATGCCCGCATTCGCCGCTATCCCGCTGATGATGATGATCCCCGACCTGTCGTTCACCGATGCCTATTTCGAGACCATGTCCGGCATCACCACCACCGGTGCGACCGTGCTGGTCGGACTGGACAACCTGCCGCCTTCCATCAATATCTGGCGACATGAGCTCAACTGGCTGGGTGGTCTGGGTGTAATCGTGCTGGCGGTGGCCGTGCTGCCGCTGTTGGGCATCGGTGGCCGACAACTGTTCAAGGCCGAGACGCCCGGCCCGATGAAGGATTCCGCGCTGACGCCGCGCATCGCCGATACCGCCCGCAATCTGTGGGTGGTCTATCTGGGCATCACGCTCGTTTGCATTCTGCTACTGAAGCTGGCGGGGATGAACTGGCTGGATGCGGTTTGTCATTCCTTTTCCGCGATGGGGTTGGGCGGCTTTTCCACGCATGATGCCAGTGTCGGTTATTTCAATTCCCCGCTCATCGAATTTATCCTGATCGTGTTCATGGTGGCCGCCTCGCTCAACTTCGCGACCCACTTTTTGGCCTTGCGCCAGCGCAAACTGAAAATTTATCTGTCAGATGCGGAAGCCGTGGCGACGCTGGGGCTGATCGTCGCCAGTTGTTTCGGCATCGGTGCGTTTTTGTGGTGGAAAGGGACTTATCCGACTTATCTTGAAGCCTTGCGCCATGCCAGTTTTAACCTGGTCTCAATGGCGACCGATTGCGGATTCGCCAGCCAGGATTTCAACCAGTGGCCGATCTTTGCGCCGATCTGGATGCTGTTTTTGAGTTGCGTGACGGCCAGTTCGGGTTCTACCGGTGGGGGCATCAAGATGATGCGCACGCTGGTGCTGGTCAAGCAGGCGGGCCGCGAATTCCGCAAGTTGCTGCATCCGGCGCTGGTGGACCCGATGAAGATCGGCGGCCACGTGGTGCCCAACAGCATTGTGTTTTCGGTGCTGGGTTTCATCTTTTTGTATTTCATGAGTGTGGCGATGCTGACCTTTGTCCTGCTGATCAGCGGGCTGGATTTCATCTCTTCGTTCTCTGCGGTAATCGCCTGCATCAACAACGCAGGGCCGGGTTTGGGCGTGGTCGGCCCGGCCAGCAACTATCAGGGATTGAGCGATTTCCAGACCTGGGTGTGTACGGTGGGCATGCTGGTAGGTCGGCTGGAGATATTCACCGTGCTGATCCTGTTCACGCCCAGCTTCTGGCGGCGCTGATGGGGTGGCTAGAAGATGCCGTTGCGCCACGCCCAGCCGCATCCGGCCAGCGCGCCGAACAGGATCACCAGGTGCGCCAGACTCCAGAGCAGGTAGCGGCGCGCCAGTTTGTCGGGTGTCAGGTTGCTGATCAGGAATAGCTTGCCGTCGTTCGGCAGGCCGATCAGGTGGGTTTCCGGTTGCGCATTCGCTTCGGCTTGTCTGTGCGCCACCTCGCGTCTGGCGGCCTGTCTGGCCAACATCCATTCATCCTCATCCAGCTGGCCATTGCCGTCCAGATCGAAGCGGCGATGCAGTTCCGGCATGTCTTTTTTCCATTCGGCCAGCAGCATATTGAGTTCGGAGCGGGAATCGAAAGTCGTGCCGGGGTGATAACTGCGGAACTCGCCCAGCACATAGATAGTGTCGTACTTGATCAGTTTCCACTCGGTATAGCGGTAGTCGCCTTCGCGCCACTGGTCGCGGTGTTGGGTGATGATCTCGGCCTGTTCCGGGTCCACCACGCACACACCGCTTTCGTCACGCAGCTGGAATGGCTGGTAGCTTGCCCCTCTGGCTTCGGTGATCCATTTGTTTTTCGAGGTACGCCGCTCGATGGTGTAGCGATACCACAGGCAGGGCAAGCCCCGCAGATGGCTGATCAGCGGAAACTCGCCGTAGGGTTCGCCGCGCCCGCTCAGTTCGACGTAACCCTGTGCGGCGGAGGCTGCTTTCGAGGTGGGAGTGTCGCGGATGGCGCGCAGGCGGCGCAGCGCGGACTGCCAGGCGAACACGCTGACCAGCGCCATCAGCGATAGGCAGTACAGCCATACGGTATATGACTGCATGCGCAGGCCGATCAGCATCAGCAGCAATTGCGCGCCGGAGGTGATGAGCTGGGTGTAACCGCGCCGCAACGAGGTCAGCATGACTGATTCACTCGGGACTTTTGTTGCCGGGCAGCTTCATCCCGGATGTTGCCAGGGATGCCGGGTCCATCATGGTCAGCCGAACAGCGATTTCACGTCCACATCGCTTTTTTCGTTGCCGGAGAATTCCAGCAGCGGGCGGGCCTCGTAGTGGAACAGGTTGGCGATCAGTACGGCGGGGAACTGCTCGATGCCGACGTTAAAGATGTTGACCGATTCGTTATACAGCTCACGGCGGTCGGCGATGGCGTTCTCAAGCCCGGTGATGCGGTTCTGCAATTGCATGAAGTGCTCGTTGCTTTTCAGTTCCGGATAGGCTTCGGCGACTGCGAACAGGCCGCCCAGCCCGGCGCGCATCATGCCTTCGGCCTGTCCCAGCGCACCGATGTCCTGCTGCTCGCGCGCTGTCTGCACCCGGGAACGCGCCTCGATCACCTTTTGCAGGGTGGACTGCTCGAACGCCTTGTATTGCTTGCAAACCTCAATCAGCTTGGGCAATTCGTCGTGGCGCTGCTTGAGCAGCACGTCTATGTTCGCCCAGGCTTTGCCTACGGCATGGCGGATATTGACCAGATGGTTGTACAGGCCGATGCCGTAAATCAGCACTATCACAAAGAAACCCAGAAAAAGCAGGGAAGTCATGATTCCTCCTTGGTTGGAATGTCGCCGGGCGACGATTATTGCAATTCTATCGTGCCGTTGATCTCTACCGTCAAGCGGCTTTCGCCCCCGGTGAATTCGGGCGCGGGGATCGCGCTTGCCATCAGCGCGTCGCTGCGCATCATCTGCACCGGAATGCCCGGCGCGCCGTGGGTGTTGATGGTGAAACGCACAATCTTGTAGCCGCTCATGCCGAGTGCGCGGCGCACCGCTTCGGCGCGTTGCCCAAAGGCTTTGATGGCTTCGGTGATCAGCCCGTTCTCGGTCAGCGCGCGGCTGTCGGGGGCGACGGTGAACTGCACGCCGGCCAGTTGCAGCGTGGCCTGCAGTTTCATGATCAGTTCGCCGGCGGCCTTGAAATCGCGGCTTTCCAGCCGTATCTGGCCCTGCCCGCGCCAGCCGGTGATCTGATTGTTCTTGCCGTATACCGGATAGGTGCGCTGGTTGCCGCTGCTGGTCTTGACGCTGGCGTAGCTGCCGGCGACCTTGAGCGCCTCATTCAGCGCACCGTTGAGCAACCGCGCCACTTCGGCGGGCTGTTTGTCCTGCACGTCCGCGTTCAGCGTGGCGACCAGCAGGTCGTTGGCGGTTTCGCGCGCTGCCTCGACCTGAAATTCCACGCGGTTGTAGGGATTGCTCTCGGCGTGAGCCGGAAGCATGGATGCCAGCAAAGCCAGCAGCAGGACGATGCGCAACATGTAAGCCTCCCGATAAAGTCTGGCGCACATGCTAACCCGAAGCGGCGCTGCGTTGATAGCCCGGCGGGTTAGGGAGACGCTGATTTATTCCGTTCGTGGTGAGCCTGTCGAACCATGAGCGGAATAAATCATGTTAAATCGTACAGTTAAAATGCCCTTCGACAAGCTCAGGGCGAACGGAGTAAATAAATCAGCGTCTCCTTAGAAGGTCAGCGTGTTGTTGCTGCAGGTCTTGGCCTGGGTCAGCCGGGTCACGGTCGGTAGCAGGTTGAGGCCGGTTTCTTCTTTCAGTGCCACGGCACGCGCCTTCAGGTCGTCCAGATGGATTTCGACCGGATCGCCCTCGGCGGCGAAAGCGATGGTGTTGCCGCTCTCGCAGGAGGGGAACAGCAGCGCGCGTTCGCCGAACACTGCGCGGATGTAGCGGAAGCCGCCCAGCGCGTTCTTGCACACGCCAATCAGGTTGACCGCCAGGATGCCCTGGTCGGACAAGCGGCTGCGGCAGGCTTGATAGAACGGGGTAGTGTTCAGTTCGCCGGGGTGGGCATGTTCGTTGAAACCGTCTACCAGGATCAGGTCGAATTTTTTGTCTGTGCCCAGCATGAAGTCCGCGCCGCAACCGATCACCAGATGGATGCGGCGGTCATCGTCGGGCAGCTTGAAGTACTGCTGCGCGACGGCGACCACGGCGGGCTCGATCTCGACCACGGTCAGGTGCGAGTCGGGACGATGGCGGTACAGAAACTTGGTCAGCGAGGCCGCACCCAGGCCGATCAGCAGGATCTTGCGCGGCCAGCGCGGCTCGTCGTGCAGCAGCAGCGAGGCCATCATCTCGCGGGTGTATTCCAGTTCCAGGTTCCACGGACGGGCGATGCGCATCGCGCCCTGCACCCAGCTTGAGCCGAAGTGCAGATAACGCACCCCGGAGGTTTCGGAGATGTCTATGGGTGTACTCATGTTTCAGTCATTCGTTATCGGGTTGTTCCAGAAGTGCAGAGAGGGCGACGCTGCGCGATTTCATCGCGGTCCATTGGTTCAGTAGCTCGCGTGCCTGATTGATCAATTCGGTTGCGGTCATGCCGACGGTGATGTGTTGTTTGGCCAGTTCGTCCCCGGCTGCGCCATGCAGGTAGACTGCCAGCAGCATCGCATCCTCAATTTTTAATCCCTGTCCGATGAATGAGGCGACCATGCCGGTCAGCACATCACCCATGCCGGGGCCGCTCATGCCGGGATTGCCGGTGTGGTTCATGAATAACGTGCCGTCTTTGGTGGCGCACAGCGTGTTGGCACCTTTGAGCACCACTGGACAGGCATAGGTCTTGGCCAGTTGTGTTGCTGCGCCCGGACGGTTAGCCTGAACTTCTGCCGTACTGCAATTCAGCAGGCGGGCGGCCTCGCCGGGGTGTGGGGTGAGCAGGGTCGGATGCTTGCGCATTGCAAGTCGCCTCCGCAGCCCGAAGTAATGCGCGATCAGGTTCAACGCGCCGGCATCCAGCACTAATGGTGCCGGGTGCTGTATCGCCTCCAGTAGCGTGTGCTGGGCGGTGGGGTCGTCGGCCATACCGCAGCCTACGGCCAGTACGGAAATGTTGGGTATGTGCAGCGCGTCCGGCGCGGTATGCAGCATCAGTTCAGGCTGCGCACTATCCACGGCAAGGGGGACGTCCGAGAGTAGTCCAACATAAACCAGACCTGATCCCATTTTGAGAGCGGCGCGCCCTGTCAGCAGTGCGGCACCGACCATGCCGGATGATCCGCCAATGATGGCGACGGTGCCGAACATGCCTTTGTGGCTGTCCGACGGTCGTGTAGTCAACAGTTCGGCAATATGATGCTGGCTGATACTGGTAATCTCTGGTTCCATTAAACGGGCTGAGAAGGAATGTGACATCGCATAGTATAATCTCCTCCCGATTTTTATTCCCATCTTCACTGTCATGTTTAAAATTTCTGTCGGCAGTTCAGCCTTGTCCGCGTTTCGCCTGGAAAAACTTCGTCTCGCCCTGCAGGATTCCGCGCCCGGTGTGACGGTCATCGCGACGCGTCACTGCTATTTCACGGCTTTGCGAGGCGCGAAATTGGAGGCGGCGCAAGCTGTGCTGCTTGATAAGGTGCTGGGATTGGATAGCATGGCCGGCGAACCCGCCGAGGCATCGCGGGCGCTGCGTGTGCTGGTGGTGCCGCGTCTGGGCACGCTCTCGCCCTGGTCTACCAAGGCTACCGACATCGCGCAGCATTGCGGACTTTCAGGCGTACAACGCATTGAGCGCGGCGTGATCTATTATTTGCTGGGCAGTGAAGGAAAACAGCTTGGGCAGGCCGAGTTGGCGGCGGCACTGCAGTTGCTGCATGATCGCATGACGGAATCGGTGCTGGACGGACTCGAAGGCGCGGCGGAGCAGGTGTTCCGTCATGGCGAGCCGCAGCCGCTGGCGACGGTGGATATCCTGTCGGGCGGTGCTGCCGCACTGGAAGCAGCCAACCGCGAGATGGGGCTGGCGCTGTCAGCCGACGAGATCGAATATCTGGTCGAGAATTTCGGCAAACTCAAGCGCAATCCGACCGATGTCGAGCTGATGATGTTTGCGCAGGCCAATTCCGAGCATTGCCGCCACAAGATATTCAACGCCGACTGGGTGATAGACGGCGTGGCGCAGGACATGTCGCTGTTCGGCATGATACGCAACACCCACAAGCTCAGTCCTGCGGGTACGGTAGTCGCCTATTCCGACAATTCCTCGGTGATCGAGGGCGCGACCATCGAGCGTTTCTACCCGCGCGCCGACGGCAGCTATGCGTTCAGCAGCGAGTTGACGCACACCCTAATGAAGGTCGAAACCCACAACCACCCGACTGCGATTGCCCCGTTCGCCGGCGCTGCCACCGGCTCCGGCGGCGAGATCCGCGACGAGGGTGCGACCGGTACCGGCTCCAAACCCAAGGCGGGCCTGGCCGGGTTCTCGGTCTCCAATTTGAACATTCCGGGGTTTATGCAACCGTGGGAAGTCTATGAGAAGGGGGCAGGGGAGAAGGGGGAAGAGGGAAGGGAGAAGGGTAACGCCGCTTCGCCCTTCAGCGCCGAAGGCGCGGACCCTTCCCCCTTCCACCCTTCCCAGACTTACGGCAAACCGGGTCGCATCGTCACGCCGTTGCAGATCATGCTGGACGGTCCACTGGGCAGCGCGGCGTTCAACAATGAGTTTGGTCGTCCCAACCTGACCGGCTATTTCCGCACCTTCGAGGAACAGGTAGGCGGCGAGATGCGCGGCTACCACAAGCCCATCATGCTGGCGGGCGGACTGGGCAACATTGCCGCGATCCACACCCACAAGCACGACTTGCCGGTCGGCGCGCTGGTGGTGCATCTGGGCGGCCCGGGCATGCTGATCGGGCTGGGCGGCGGCGCTGCATCCTCGATGGACACCGGCAGCAACGCCGAGAATCTGGACTTCGACTCGGTGCAGCGCGGCAACCCGGAGATGCAGCGCCGCGCGCAGGAAGTAATAGATCGCTGCTGGCAACTGGGCGGTGCGAACCCCATCCTGTCCATTCACGACGTCGGCGCGGGCGGCATGTCCAACGCGCTGCCGGAGTTGGTGCATGGCGGCGGGCGCGGTGCCGAGTTCCAGTTGCGCAAGATCCCGTTGGACGAGACCGGCATGTCGCCCAAACAGATATGGTGTAACGAGTCACAGGAACGCTATGTGCTGGCCATCGCGCCCGAGCGTCTGGAGCAGTTCCGCGAATTCTGCGAGCGCGAGCGCTGCCCGTTCGCGGTGGTCGGCGTGGCGACCGAAGACGATCAGTTGACCGTGCGTGACACGGAGTTCGACAACGACCCGGTGGACATGCCGCTGTCGGTGCTGCTGGGCAAGCCGCCCAAGATGACGCGCAACGTGGTGCGTGAAACGCCGCACCTGCAAGCCTTCGATACCAGTGGGCTGGAATTGCGGGCTTCCATCGAGCGCGTGCTGCGCCTGCCTGCCGTGGCGAACAAGACCTTTCTGATTTCAATTGGCGACCGCACCGTTGGCGGCATGACCGCGCGCGACCAGATGGTAGGCCCCTGGCAAGTGCCGGTGGCCGACGTGGCGGTGACGCTGATGGGCTACAACACCCATCTGGGCGAGGCGTACGCGCTGGGCGAACGCACTCCGCTGGCGCTGCTGAACGCGCCGGCTTCGGGGCGCATGGCGGTGGGTGAGGCACTCACCAACATCGCGGCGGCGCGCATCGCCAAGATCGGCGACATCAAGCTGTCGGCCAACTGGATGGCGGCCGCCGGACACCACGGCGAGGATGCCGCGCTGTTCGACACCGTGCGCGCGGTCGGCATGGAGCTTTGCCCGCAACTGGGCATCGGCATCCCGGTCGGCAAGGATTCGATGAGCATGAAGACCACCTGGAAGGACGGGGCGGACGACAAGGCCGTGACTGCGCCGCTGTCGCTGATCGTGACCGCGTTCGCTCCCGTCACGGATGCGCGCGATACGCTCACCCCGCAACTGGCCGCCGATCCGGACAGCACGCTGCTGCTGATAGACCTGGGTCACGGCATGAACCGCATGGGCGGCTCGGCGCTGGCGCAGGTCTACAAACAGGTGGGCGATGTCGCGCCCGACGTGGATTCCGCCGCTGCGCTAAAGGCCTTCTTCAACCTGATTCAGACCCTCAATGCCGACGGCCTGTTGCTGGCCTATCACGACCGTTCCGACGGCGGCGTGCTGGCTGCGCTGTGCGAGATGTCGTTCGCCTCGCACATCGGCCTGAATGTGTGTCTCGACGAGATGCATGGCGATACGCTGCGCATCCTGTTCAACGAAGAACTTGGCGCACTGGTGCAGGTGAACAATCGCGATTTGGCGCATGTGCTCGAACTGGCTCATGGTGCCGGCCTGAAACACGTACACAAGATCGCTACGCTCAATCAGACTGGTCGTATCGAAATCAGCCGTGGCGGCGAGAGCCTGTACTCCGAAAGCGGCGCGAGCCTGCATCGCATCTGGTCGGAGACCACTTACCAGATGCAGAAACTGCGCGACAACCCGGCCTGTGCGCAATCCGAATTCGACCGTCTGCTGGATGTCGCCGACCCCGGCCTGAACGTCAAGCTGAGCTACGACCCGAACGAGAACCTCGCCCCAGCGTTGCTGCGCAGCCGTCCGCGCATGGCCATCCTGCGTGAACAGGGCGTCAACGGCCACGTCGAGATGGCCGCCGCGTTCGACCGCGCCGGCTTCCATGCGGTGGACGTACACATGAGCGACATCATCAGCGGTCGCGTCAAACTGGCGGACTTCAAGGGCGTGGTCGCCTGCGGCGGCTTCTCCTACGGCGACGTGCTGGGTGCGGGCGAGGGCTGGGCCAAGTCCATCCTGTTCAACCCGCGTGCGCGCGACGAGTTCGAAGCCTTCTTCAACCGTCACGACACCTTCGCGCTGGGCGTGTGCAACGGCTGCCAGATGATGAGCAATCTGCACGAGATTATCCCGGGTGCTGCGGACTGGGCGCACTTCAGTCGCAACCAATCCGAACAGTTCGAAGCCCGCTTCGTGATGGTGGAAGTGCAGCAATCGCCGTCCATCTTCTTCGACGGCATGGCGGGCAGCCGCATGCCCATCGTGGTCGCCCACGGCGAAGGCTATGCCGATTTCGGCAACGCCGCCAAACTCGCCGCCGCCCAGCCGCTGGTCAGCCTGCGCTACGTGGACAACTACGGCAAAGCCACCGAGACCTATCCGCTCAACCCCAACGGCAGTCCGCAGGGCATCACCGGCCTGACCACCCCGGACGGGCGTTTCTCCATCATGATGCCGCACCCCGAACGCGTGTTCCGCGCCGTGCAGCACTCCTGGTATCCGCGTGAGTGGAAAGAGAACGGCGCCTGGCTCAGGATGTTCCAGAACGCAAGGAAATGGGTGGGGTAAACCCTGAGCGCTTGAACGAAAAGGCGGCCAAACGGTCGCCTTTTTTGTCTTTAACCTGGCCGGTGGGCCTTAATAAAAATTGTCATGCTCCCCTTTAAATTGCTTGATACCACATGCTGGAATGAGACGATCCTGAAGCTTTATCAGCGCGGTGAGGAGTTTTCCATACGCGTGGACAAGGCGGGTGAACTGATGAACAGCCGCGCCCACCATTCGGAAGAGGTGCTGGCGCAGACCGCTTGTGAAAGGCTGGCGGGGCGCGATGCGCCTCATTTGTTGGTGGGCGGGTTGGGCATGGGCTTTACCCTGGCTGCGGTCCTCGCCCATAGCAAGGCGAATGCACGCGTGACGGTGTCCGAGCTGATTCCGGCTGTGGTGCGATGGAATCGCGACTATATGGGGGCACTGGCAAATTTTCCGTTAAATGACGCGCGCGTTCAGGTGCAGGAATTGGATGTGGCGCGGGTGATGCTTGAAAATCGGGGCAGCTTCGATGCGATTATGCTGGATGTGGACAACGGGCCGAGTTCGTTCACCCATGACAACAACGATGCGCTATACAGTTTACGCGGCTTAGCTCGTGCGCGGGATGCGTTAAAACCGGGAGGTGTGTTGACAGTCTGGTCGGCCAGCACCGATGCTGCGTTTACGCAACGCATGAAAAAAGCGGGTTTTGAAGTGTCAGAACAGCGCGTCGGTTCGCATCACGCGCGTCGCGGCAATCGGCACAATATCTGGATCGGAATTAAGTCTGGAAGTTGAGTTAACTGGGTTCAAACCTTTTGGGGAATAACGACTCAGAATAAATTGGCGTCTCCCTAGCTATGAAATCGGGGTCTGTTTTATCTATCCTTTCTATCATTCCCGACATCAGTTCAAAAGCTTTTTCCTTTTCCCCCATTTCAATCAATGTTCGAGATAGTCTCTTGATCGAATTGAGTGTGTCGGGATGAGTTTCTCCCAGTATCTGATTTCGCACAGCCAGCGTTTTTTCCTGCAATGCACGCGCGACGAGTTCGAAGCCTTCTTCAACCGTAAAGACACCTTCGCACTGGGCGTGTGCAACGGTTGCCAGATGATGAGCAACCTGCACGAGATCATCCCCGGTGCTGCGGATTGGGCGCACTTCTCGCGCAACCAGTCCGAACAGTTCGAAGCCCGCTTCGTGATGGTGGAAGTGCAGCAATCGCCGTCCATCTTCTTCGACGGCATGGCGGGCAGCCGCATGCCCATCGTGGTCGCCCACGGCGAAGGCTATGCCGATTTCGGCAACGCCGCCAAACTCGCCGCCGCCCAGCCGCTGGTCAGCCTGCGCTACGTGGACAACTACGGCAAAGCCACCGAGACCTATCCGCTCAACCCCAACGGCAGTCCGCAGGGCATCACCGGCCTGACCACCCCGGACGGGCGTTTCTCCATCATGATGCCGCACCCCGAACGCGTGTTCCGCGCCGTGCAGCACTCCTGGTATCCGCGTGAGTGGAAAGAGAACGGCGCCTGGCTCAGGATGTTCCAGAACGCAAGGAAATGGGTGGGGTGAGCGCAGCGTATGAAACTGGTGTTGGTGCGTCACGGCCAGAGCGAGGGCAACCTCAAGGAGGAGATCAACGACGACCCGGCGCGCGTGGTCAACCTGACGGCGCAGGGGCGGATTCAGGCGGCCCGGGCGGCGCAGCGGCTGCGCGGGATGGCGTTCACCCACGCCTATGCTTCACAGTTCGCCCGCGCGCAGCAGACGGCGGCGATCATCCTGCAGGGGCGGGCGCTGGCTTTGGGTGTTGATGCCCGCCTCAACGAGCGCCGCTCCGGCATGGACGGCCAGCACGTTGAGCGCTTCAACGGCCTGGTGCGCGCCGACCCGCTGCAGACCAAACCGCCGCACGGCGAATCCTTCATCGAACAGATGGCGCGCCTGAAGCGCTTCCTCGACGAGATCGCCGTCCGGCATCCGCACGGGCTGGTGCTGGCGGTGTCGCACGAGAACCCCATCCTTGCCGCGATGGCACTGACGGCGGAAGACCCGGAGGCCGTGGTGCGCGGCGGCCTCGTCAACTGCGAAGCGGTGGAACTCATCTGGCCGGCGGACTAAGGCTGGCGCGGGTTCCGTGCGCTTGGCCGTTGTTTTCCGGGCTGGCCCCTGAGTCCGTCCAGATCAACGTCGGCGTGCTTTGCGCAGTATCGGGTCGCCACCTGCGCGGGAACGATGATCCCGAACGGGGAAGTCTCTCTCTAGCGTCCCTCGGTGAGCTTCAGCCACAGCACCAGCGAAGCCAGGATCAGCGTGACGCCGTTCGATGCGATTACCGGCATACTGCCGATCGCCAGCCCGTAACCCAGCCACAGCGCGACACCCAACGTGAACAGCGCATACATCGGCAGCGAAATGCCGGAAAGGTCGCGCGTGCGCCACGATTGCCAAGCCTGCGGCACGAAAGCGAGCGTGGTCAGGAACGCGGCGGGATAGCCGAACAACAGGCTGAAGTCTTCGGTCATGGCGGGCCTTGCGGTGCGAAAAACGGAAGCGCGCATTCTACCGGAGAGGGCGATTCCGTTCAGAAAATTGGCCAGCCAGGCCGGATATGCCAGCTTCAGACGTTAATCAATACCTTGTGTAATTCAAAATTGAATTTGTCCGATAAGGCAAGGAACCCATCGTTTGTCGGATGGAGTTCGTTAGCCCAGTCATCCTTACTGGTCAATGTGTTTCGAAGATCCACATAATAAACTGACTGTGGATTTGACGAAGCCAACTCTTTCAGCATACCGTTAAATTCATCTATGAAAACTTTCACAACTTCATATCGCTTTCCAAGTTGTGTCTTATCGTTGTTTTTATAGGGATAATTTTTCTTATTGAATGTATCGTCGAACCAAGGACCAACTAAATTGAACATCGTTACACCTCGGCCATCTGGCCATGGGTAGTCGTAGCCGTGCACGAAAATTGGCAATGTAATTCCCAGTTTCTCAGCCTTAGCCTTGATGGTGCCAATCAGGTCTTCATATGCCTTCCTGAAAGTTTCGAAAAGTACGCCATGTATTACCTCTTTGTTTGGGTTTTCCAAGTTGGATAGTGCATTATTGATTAAGGAAAAGAATTCCTGCCCAGCGATATCATTTCCACCACCAGAAAGGAGTATTGCGTGTGGCCTGATTTTTTCAATCAAGTGAATTAATTCCGCTATTCTTGATACGTCGTGAGATTGTGGAATGCCAAGCCAATTTTTCGGTACGGGGCCGTATACTATGTCGTTTAAAGTCGAACCTCCCACCCCAATATTTTCGATGATGTGGCCATGTCTGTGCCTTAAGTACTCAATTAAGTCTTTTCCGGGCAGGTAGTCGAACCAGGAATCGCCTTGGGCTAGGAGTCGGTATTGTTGCGGCTGAACTGCCGCTGCAATTAGCAAGGGGTGAGGTTCAGTTAGTCGTGTAATTGGTTCACTTGCTTTTTTGCGTGCCTCATATAATTGTTCAAGTTTGATTTTTGATTTCTCAATATCCTCTTCAATTACTGATAATTTTTGTAGGGTGTTCATATTAATCTCCTTTTTGTTTGGGGAATCTTGAGATGTCCTATTTGTCAGGAAGTGGACGATTGAATGGATATGGCAACTGTTTTTGTTTTGCCGGAAGCATTCTGAATGAATACTGTGTGGCGAAGAACCGTGGTCTGATTCCTATTATCTCTGTGCCGCTTATTGTCCCAGCTACTTTTCTCGGCTTCTAAAGTGGAAATTAGCGATATTTGCGAATTTTTGCGCAAGCCTGCTCGATTGCCGGGTAGAGAACGCTGTTCGCTATCGTTTGCTCACTGGTTTGCACTCACCAATTCGGCACAGACTTCCAGTTTGTTTGAAATTTCTTTAAAAAGTCTATCTCCCTTCTCGGCGCGGGCTTGAATTTGGTTTACAGGTATCTCAGCAAATGACATGCCTGTTAAGGTCATTGGCTTGTTCAATGCCACCGCCTTATGGGCTTCGTCTGTGGTCGAGCTACTGTGGACTTGAGGTTCATTCTTTTTTTCAAGCGCAGCCTGTAGTTTGTCAAGGTTTGGCGATACAAGCGTGACGCTAGACTGGGCAGCATCAAGTCTAGCGTGGATAATTTTAAATGTTCTGTAAGTCAGGTCACCAATCGTTCTATCACTCTTGCTTCCAACAAGATTTTCGTAGGTGGCTAATGCAACTTCATCGTCGGCGCTAATCTTCCGGAGTTCATCAAACACGCACACAGATGCCTTTTCAGCCTTTTCAAAGTTAGAGGCTTGTACAGAAAGCTGGTAGCGATCAGGTGCGATTTCAGCTCCAGCTGAAAATGCGCCACCAGCCACAACGGCATCTGGTGATTTTGCCATGCCGCCAAGCATTGCAAAGATCGCACCGAAAAGGCTTGCGTCACTGTGGTTATATATCTTTTTTCGAATTGCGTCCTTCTCTGATCGATAGAATTCTCCATAAGTCCATGCAAACTTTATCGAATCGGGTATGCCGGAGGGGACGGGGATAGCAGTCGCAGCCGTATCCTTGTACTTCTCGTAATCCTTCTTGTTTGGTATTGAGATGGGAAGTGGATGGTAAGTTGAACAACCCACCATCAATATTGAGATAGCAATAAGCTGCACATACTTAGTCATTGTCCTCTCCTTAAATTTGAACGAATTAAACTAACGACCGCAATTTGCACTAACTAGGACGTGCCACTGTTACCAATACATTGTTTTTGATAATCCTGCATAGGGCGCAATACATTGTTGTGCCGAGAATTTTTCTTTAGACCCTTGTGATCGCTTGTATGTTCGTACACAACTTTAATTTTGTGGTGCTTGAACTAATCCGTTTCCAATATCTTCGAACGAAGCGCCAGAAATGAAGCTTGCTGATGCGAGTACTTTTGCCGCAAGGTTTTCATTGGTTATAGTTCCAGTCAGTTGTTTCTGCTGCTGTGCCCACAACGCGGCACACCCCGCAACATGGGGAGTCGCCATACTCGTTCCGCTGATAGTATTTATGGCATCGTTACTTCCAATCCAGGCAGATGTTATTGCCACGCCTGGACCGCACAAGTTGCATTGAGTGTTAGAGAAGGAGGCGATTCTTAAGCTACCGTCGGTAGCACGTTCAAGAGCGCCGACCGAAATGATCCCTTCTCCTGCCGCTGGTGGTGATACGGCAATCTTATAATTCGGTCGATTGCTTTCATTGCCGGATGCGGCAACGATGACAGATGCCTGTGAGAATGCATTGGACTGCGCGAGTAGAAAAGTAAGGCTTGAAAAGAGGTTAACATTTGCCCGATATTGTTCCAGTGCCATTGAAGTTACAGCTGCGGGAGGAAAACCCTTGGCAATTTGGTAAGCGACATAACCTGGGAAGTCGATGCCTAACGACATTGAAATAACGTTGGCGCCATTTTCATAAGCCCATTGGATTGCATTTGCCAACGTGGCGGAAGATCCCCCCCTTCCCCCAATACTTTCCCTATTAGTGCTTTCTTTATTCCGGGCGCAACGCCTATACGCAGGCCGTTTATATTTCTGCCAAAAATGGTTCCGGCGCAGTGCGTGCCGTGACCATGGATGTCATCACCATTTGCATCCTGTGTGAAATTCCGACGTACCAGATTAACCCCATTGAATGCAATGTGATTGGGATTGATTCCCGTATCAAGTATGGCTACAACGATACCTTCTCCAGTAAAGGGACTGGTGTCAGCATGTACAGCTTCCACTCCCCAAGTATTGCCTGTGGTGGCTGCATGATTTGTCTGTGGTGCACTAACAGGTTCGATAAGCTTAAGCGGCATCGGCTGAGCGACTGCATGTACTTCAGGATCACGCCGAAGTTCGGCCACTTCCTTTGAAGTCAGTTTGGCATGTTCAAGAACTGGTTCCCCAAGCTTCACCAGATTGTGGACTCCGAGCGGCGTAGAGAACATGGAGCCTGCAGCCAGCAGGCGGCTAAAAGTGGCTTTACGACGAAGTACGATTGTATCTTCAAGAGCAGATATCAATTTATTCCCCCTTGGAACACTGAAATTATATGGCGGAGCCAAAATTGTTATTGTAAAAAGGGGGCGATCTCGCATTGCTAGCCCAGCCCTTTTCCTTTCGCAAACCCTACCAAACTCTCATTGGTTACTTTGTTATCGTCAAAGTACCATACACGACGCTTTGTAATTCCTTGCCTGTCCGTTCCGATCATGCGGGCTTGGTGTCTGGCGAAATGTAGCTGCCCCGCACTTACAGCGGATTTACAGTTGACTTACAGATGGGGTACGGAGGCAAATGAGTTTTCTCATCGCTCTCCGGTCGGTGTAATGGGCCCGGAACGCTGCTCAGTCTGCGGTCAGGGATGTCCGGATGGCTTCGGTGTGGCGGGAGGGGGTGAGGTTCAGGTGGGCGGAGAGTGCGTCCTGGCAGCGGCGGTAGATCAGCATGGCTTCGGCGCGCAGGCCCATTTCGCGGTGGCAGACCATCAGGCGCTGGTAGAGCGATTCGAGCATGGGGTCAACTTCCAGACCTTTGAAATAGAACTCGCTGGCGTGCGCCCAGTTGCCGTGCTTTTCCCAATGCTGGCCGAGCGCTTCCAGCAGATGGAGGAATTTGCGTTGCAACCGGTTGCGTGCGGCGATGATCCTCGGGCAGGCTTCGCCGTGGAGGAAAGCGCCGTTGCACAGTTCGAGCAGTCTGGAGGTGTCTGCCCGGATGGCGACCGGGCAAGGGTTGGCGGATTTGAGCTGGGCTTCGATGCCGTTTATCCGGCGTTCGAATTCCCCTACGTCCACCCAGAAGACCTGTGGATTGAGAGACAGTTTTTTGTCGAGCAGCAGGATGGCGTCCTGTTCGACCAGCAGTTTGCGCAGACGGTAGAGCGTGACGTTCAGTGAGTTATGGGCGGTATCGCCGTCCACAGCAGGCCACAGGTGATCGCAAAGCTGGTCCGTGTTGACCGCACGTCCGCCAGCGGCGAGCAGGGTCTTCAGTAGTTCGACCGGCTTTTTGGTCTTGGCGGAAAAATTGATGGCTGCGCCATCCCTGACCAAGGAAAAACGACCGAGAGTGTATATCTTCAACGGTCTGGAAGTTGCCACGTCACCCATGCTTTCCCCCCGGTAAGCAGATTCAGTGTACACATCGGCCTTTGGCGATGCGTCCAGCTCACGCCAGTCCTCCAGTGCTGGTTTGCCTTATTTCCGCCCTTGCGCCGTCCGTGCGAAGCAATGTTGCGGGGTAAGGTGTGTGCGCACGCGCAATTTAGTTTCTCTGCATCGGACTGTCAACGGGGCGCTTGAGCGAACTGCGGGCGTGTCCATTGCGGAAAGGGGCAACGGAGGGTGTCACGGGTATAATGCGCGGCTGTTTTGGCCAATGTTCACGGGGGAGTTGTCTTGTTCAAGCTGATCGGTTTCATTCTGGGGTGGTTGGTTTTCGGTTTTTGGGGCGCGTTGCTGGGGCTGTTTGTCGGGTCGTTCTTCGACCGCGCGCGGCGGTATGGCACGGGAGCGATGAATCCGTTGGGCAATGCGCTGCGTCAGGCGGTGTTTCTGGAGACGGTGTTCGTGCTGATGGGCCGGCTTGCCAAGGCGGACGGGCATGTTTCGCAGCATGAGATAGATCACGCCGAGGCGTTCATGCAGAAGCTGGGCATGACGCCCGAGCATCGCCAGCAGGCGATTGCTTTTTTCAAGCAGGGCGTGGAGCCGGTCTCCGATTTGGGCAAGACCTGTGAGCGCTTCATGTCGGTGTGCGGCCACACCCGCGATTTGCCGCAGATGCTGCTGGTCTCGCTGATGGTGATGGCGCTGGCGGACGGGCATTTCCATCCGGCCGAGGAGGCGCTGCTGGCCGACATCGCGCAGCGGCTGGGCTACGACCAAGCGGCGTTTCGGCAGTTGCTGGACATGGTGCTGAACCAGACCCATTTCGGTGGTGGTCAGGCGCAGTCAGCTGCTGCGCTGGACGATGCCTACAAGGCGCTGGGGGTGAGCCGGGAGAGCAGCGACGCCGAGGTCAAGCGCGCCTACCGCAAGCTGATCAGCCAGTACCACCCCGACAAGTTGATCGGGCAGGGGATGCCGGAAGACATGGTGAAGGTGGCGACCGAGCAGGCCAAGGAGATTCAGTTGGCCTACGACCTGATCAAGAACAGCCGCAATATCTGAGCGCCAGACGGGCCATTCGTGCGGGCGGCGGGGGTTTGCTCATAGCGTGCCGGTCACGATGAACCAGACCTCGGTGCCGCCGCGCGCCCGCGTTTTCAGCGCATCCATGCCTATGGTCGTGCCGTCCGGTCGGGCGAAGCTCATGCTGGCGAGGGTCGAACCGCTGGAACGGTTCTCGCCTTTCTGCAACGGCCAGAGGTTGGCCAGGATGTTGGGCCCGCCCAGTTGCATCTCGACGATGTGGTCGCCGTCCATGCCTTCGCTGCGCGCGCGGTAGCCGAACGGGAGCAGCGTCTGGTTGATCAGTCCGCCGCCCTGGGTGTTCTGGGGCACCAGCCTGATCTTCTTGCCGGGTTCGACGCGGTAGGCTGCCGCGATGCCGATGTTTGCACCTCCCGGCAGCGCGGTGCTGGCCGAGGGCGCGCAGGCGACGATGGCGTTGTTGCGCTGCTGCCATTCCGCCTGCTCGGTGGCACTGAGCTGGGTGCGGATCGCCGCCAGGTTGCGGGCCGCCAGGTCGGATTGGGCGATGCGGTTGGCCGCGCGCGGCCCGATGTACAGGGGCGGATAGGCCGACCAGCGGCGCTTGGGATAGGCCAGCGGCAGCGGGTGGCTCTCGGTGGCGAACTCGTTGCCGCCGACCAGCTGGGCCAACAACGGCCCCATCGCCGCGAACGCCGCTGCAATCTGTTGGCCGGCCTGTTCCGACTGGTCTTCCGGCAGCGCCTCCGCCTGCCGTATCGCGTCCATCTGCTGGCGGACGCCGGCGATCAACGCCTGCTTGTCGGCGGACTGGTAGTCGGGCTTGCTCTGGATGCCGGACAGGAAATCTTCTACCGGCATCGGGTCACTTGCGACCATCACACGGGCGGTGCGCCCCGCGCCGCTGAAATACAGCGTGTGGGCCTTGCCGTCGCCGCCTCTGAATGGCCGGCGCGCCCGCCACCAGGCGATGGTTCTGCGGGCAGCTCCGGCGACCGCGCCGCCCAGCCGCTTCGCCTGTTTCACGATCCATTGGATGATGGCATCCAATGCGCGGTCCACGGTGGCGCGCACCTTGCCGACCACCCGCATGACGGCGCTGCTTATTTTGCCCAGCCCCAGAAATCCGGCCAAGAAGCTGATCGCCAGCGAGAGCACTCCGGCCAGCGTGGTTTCCACGCGCTGCGCGGCTGCCGCGATGTTGCCGGCAGCGATGCTGACGATGGAGTTGATGAAGCCGGTGACCAGCTGGATGATGCGCGCGAGTTTTTGCACGAACACCATGAGGGTGTCGTAGATCGTCAGGATGGCGGTGATGAAGCCCGCGCCCGGGACGAACATCGCGATCAGCTTGGGGATCGCCTTCATCACGATGGTCTCGGTGACGAAGGTGACGATGCCGGAAACGACCGCCTCCTTCAGGCTGGCGAGCTTGTCTTTCAGCAATTCCCACAGCGCGGCGGGGCCGCCGCGTACCAGCGTCACCACCATCTGGAAGCCGGTCTCCAGCGTCCGCATGATGGCTTCGCCGCGTGGCCCCAGCGCGTTGACGATCTTGCCGCGTATCCGCAACCAGCTTACCCCCAGCACGCTCAACGCGAACTTGCCGATCTCGGGCAGGCTGAGTGCGCGCGGGAGATAGACGCCTTCCAGCGCGCCGGTCAGCCATTCGATCAGCCCGGTTTGCAGGTGGCGGACGAAGTTGGTCGCGAAATTCCGGAAGCCGGCCTGGGCGGCCCTGACCAGATTGAGCACGAACGGGATCGGGTTTTTCAATATGTTCTTCAGCGCCGCGCCGGTGCGTCTGAGGTAACCCAGGATGCCGGGCTTGAGCGAGTCGAAGATGATCTCCAGCAGCGTCCAGACGGTGTCGCCCGCCCAGCTTGCGAATCGCAGCGCGAATCCGCCGAACACTACCGCCAGTTTGACGAATGCGCGCGGCAGCAGCACCAGGTCGGCAATCGTCAGCGATCGCAGGCTGCTGAGGAACAGCGCGGGGAGTTGCCGCACGAAACCCAGCAGTCCGGCCAGTGCCGAGTTGAACCAGGCGAACGCGCGCGGCACGGCGTTGGCGCTTTGCATGTTCTCCCAGACTTGCTGCTGTCCGATCAGCTTCATGAAACCGCCGATCAGCGTTTCGGCGTTGCGCGGCACGGCCTCGCCGCTGATCGGGTTGCGCCCCAGCACGGCACACAGCAGGTCCCAGCCGCGCATGCCGGAGGCCAGCCGCGCCAGCGGCATCAGGATGACCTCACGGATCAGCTTCAGGATGCCGGCGACCAGACCGCGCACGAAGTTGATGATGCGCCCAATCGGTTCGGTGAAGATGCGTGTGGCGCGTTCCCACACCGCAGCGGGACGCAGCAAGTCGGATATACCCAGCGACGCGATGAAGCGGTTGATGGCCTCGCGGATCACGCTGCCGGTCATGCCCAGCGTGCGCAACTGTTGCGCGACCCAGTTGCCGGCGCGCTCGAAAACGCCGTGGTTGTCCAGCGCCTGCGTGACCAGCGCGCCTCCGGGCATGAACTCGACCACGGCGCGCATCACGTTGGCCGCGCTACGTTCCACCCGGCTCATGTTGAGTGGATTGACGCCCAGCACCACGGTCAACATGCGGAAGCCGGGGATGTTGTTGGCGCGCGAGGCGATGAAATCCAGCGCGTCACCCAATCCCAGCCGCTGCACCACGAGGCCGCTGCGCTCGCTGACCGTCACCGCCTGGCGTTGCAGTGCGCCGCGCTGCGTGGCCGCGCCCTGCTGGATGGTGTGGGTCAGTTCGTGCGCGATCAGTTGGCGGCCCTCGCTGCTGTCGGGCTGGAAGCGGCCAGCGCCGAAGTAGATATGCCCGCCGGTCGTGAAGGCCTGTGCGCTGACTGCGCTGCTGAGCCTGGCGGCCTGTTCGCCGGTGTGGATGCGTACCCGGCTGAAGTCGGCGTTGAAGCGCGGTTCCATGAACTGCCTGATTTCGGCCGGCAGCACCCGGCCCGAGGCGCTGCCGGCAGCGATAGCGGCGGCGACCGGGCGGCTGGCGGGCTGGCCGCCAGCCAGTGCGGCGCGGGCGATGACGGGCGTGCGGCTGCTGCGTGCTGCCGGCGGTACTCCTGTCCGAGTCTGAGTGGCCTGGGTCTGAGGGGGCTGGGTCTGGCGGATCAGCCCGCTGAAGCGGGCGGCGTGGGGCGGGCGCCAGACGCCCGGCTGACTGCCCGCCGCCGTAACACCTGCGGGTTGTGGCATGCGCATGATCTGGCGGGCGGTGCGTTCCGCCTCGCGCTCGGCGGGGTCGGCGGGCGAGGAGACGCGCAGCGAGCCTGCCGGCTGGAGCGCACCGGGCGTGCTCCGGACGCAAACCGGTGGGGCGGTGACGGCTGCCGAGCGGTTGACGATCTTTTGCGCCGTGGCCGTCATCTCCGTCACGGGCTAGAATGCCCGTCCCTCCTTGTGCAACTCGCGCTGGATGCCATCCTCCAGGTCGCGTTCGCGGATCACACCGTCGCCGCGTTGCAGGGCGCGCAGTGAGACAAAGCGCACCACGTTCATGATGGTCCCGCCGGACAGTTCGTGTTGTTCGGCGATATGTTCCAGTTCCAGACCCGGCTCCAGCCTGGCTTTTTCAGGCAGCGCCTCGCGCCATATCTTCAGGCGTTCCTGCGCGCCGGGCAGCGGGAAATGGATTACCGACTGGAAACGGCGCAGGAAGGCGTCATCCATGTTGCCCTTCAGGTTGGAGGCGAGGATAGCCACGCCCGGATATTCCTCGATGCGCTGCAACAGATAGCTCACTTCCTGGTTGGCATAGCGGTCGTGCGCGTCGTGGATGCTGGTGCGCTTGCCGAACAGCGCGTCGGCCTCGTCGAAGAATAAAATCCAGTCGCGGCGGGCGGCGCGGTCGAACACGCGGGCCAGATTCTTCTCGGTCTCGCCGATGTATTTCGACACCACCATGGACAGGTCTATCTTGTACACCTCGCGCCCGCACAGCTTGCCGATCAGGCTGGCGGCCAGCGTCTTGCCGGTTCCCGGCGGGCCGTAGAACAGGCTGGTGTAACCGGGGCGCAGCTTGTCGCGCATGCCCCAGTCGTCCAGCAGGGCAGCGCCGTGGGCGAGCCAGACGCGCATCTCGTCCAGTTGTTCCAGCGTGTGGGCGGGCAGCACCAGGTAATCCCAGTCCAGCCCGGTCTGCATGCGTTGCGCCGGCAGCAACGGGTCTTGCGCATCGTCGTGTGGCACTGCCAACAGGCGTTGCAGCAGCACGGTGGAAGGCTGCAACAGCGCGGCGGTGAACGCCTCGCCGGGCTGCGGGGGCAGCAGTTCGAGCAGACCTTGGCCGAGCAGCGGCTGATCGCGTCCGAACAGGCGCAGCGTTTCCAGCCGCGCGGCGAGGTCGTCGCCTGCCAGCAGGAAGCAGGCGGTCTCCAGCGTCGGCAGGAAAGCGTTGCCGGATGCGCCCTGCATGCCGCCGAACTCGGCGAACCCGCGCCCGGTGGCCTCGTTGCGGGTCAGCAGCACATCCAACAACTGCGGGCGCAAGGCCGGCGCGATCGCCAGCAGCAGCACCAGCTGTTCGGCATGCGACAGGGAATAGTCGTCGAACAGCGCGGCATCGGGGGCATCTGTGGGCCAAGGGAACCCGGGTGCGGCGGGGGAGATGCGGTCTGTCTCGCTTGCGGGAGGCTGGCCGGGGGCTGCGAAATAGGCGGTGAGCCGCTGGCGCAGGGTCTCGGCCAGCCATTCGAGGCCGGCTTCCAGCTGGCAAGCACTGCTGTTCAGGGCATTGGCCATTCGGTATGCAGCGGTCTGGTCATCCACGGCAGTCTCACTATGCTGAAGCTCCAGGGCAGTCTGCCCAGCAGCAGGTCGAAAGGGGCGGTCTCCAGTTGCAGCCGCCAGTCGGAATCGCTGTCGCGCAGCAGGCCGCGACGTTGCAGGAAGCTGGTGCGCAGCGCGTCCGCGCCGGTGTTTCCCAGCACCGTCCAGTGCCCGATCGCGGCTGCCAGCAGCGCGTCGGCCTCTTCACGGTCGGGGGGCGCCAGCAGTCCGGCGTCCACCGGCAAGGAGAAGTCGGGCGATAGTCCCAACAATATCTTGACGATGCACAACTCGTATTCGTATGGATCGTCGCGGCCATACACCAGCCAGTGCAGCAGCGCGGCGGCGCGGGGCAGGTTCGCATCCGGCAGTCGCCCGTCGCGGGTGATGTCCAGCGCCGCGAACAGGCGGGGCAGGTAGGGATGCAGCAGCACCAGCCCGGCGTCATAGGCCAGATGGTCTGCCTCGGCCAGATGATCCGCCTCGGCCAGATGATCCGCCTCCTTGCGCGCATCCGGCTGGCGGGGTGGGGCGGCGGCCGGTTCCGGGGCGATGGATGCGGGCAGGGCTGCCGGGCAGACTTCGCTGATTCCCGGCAGCGCCCGGCAGTCGCGCAGCAGCGCCTCCAGAACCTGCGACAGCGGGCGGCAGAGGTTTGCACCGTTCAGCGCAAGACGCAGCGCCTGCACGCGCAGCAACAGAAGATGGCGGGTGGCGCTGTGTCCGATGGCGGCGGGGACTTCCGTGCGCCGCAACAGGCGGTCCAGCGCGGACAGCAGCGTGAGCGGATGGTCCGCCGGGCTGCCGGGCGGAGCGATGCCGGCGAATCTTTCCAGCAGCGCGGCGCGTGCTGCGGCGTCCAGCAGTTGCAGCAGCCGGAAACTGGCGGCGTGTCGCTCTGGCTGCGTGCCGGTGAGCGCTACGCGCAGGCCGGCGTCGGCTGCCAGCCTGATCGCCTCGTCGCGCAGCATTTGCAGGGTTTGTCCGGCATGTTCGGCGTGCCCGGTGTATTCGGCGTGCCAGGCCAGCATGCCGGTCGCCAGGTAATGCAGCAGCGCGCGGCGCGCACGCTCTGGCGCGTCAAGCCGGATGGAGATTGCCTGTTGCTGCGCGGCCGGGTCGGCAGAGGCGGCTTTGCTGTCACCGGTCGGGGCGGCGCTTGCTCTGGGCCGGGACTCGGCTTGGCCGGGCGATGCACCGCCCGGCAGGGCATCTTGCAGTTGCCGGTGCAGGGCGTCCGGCAATGCCCGTGCCAACGCCGCGATCAGATCGTCGCCAGTGTCTGTCAGCCGGATGTCCAGCATCAGGCGCGGGATGTGGATCACGGCCTGGTCCGGGGCCAGCGCATCGAAGGCGCGCTCGAACACCGGCAGCAGCGCGTCATCCAGCCGTTCGCGCAGCAGCCCACGCAGCGCGAACGCAGCCTCGACCGAAGGGGCCTTGACCTGCCAGCGTTGACGGTGGATGCGGTGGTTCATCATCGGGTTTTAAGACCGCCGACTTCGATCAGTCCGCCGACTACCAGCGCGTGGCGCTTGCTGATTGCATCGGCCCCGGCCTGGATGCCGGCCAGCCGGGTGCCGAGTTGGGCGCGGACTGCGCCGTCGGTCACCATGCCCATGCCTTGCGTCAGGCTGCCCAGCGCCCTGCCGCCGTCTGCGGATGCGGTCAGGTCCAACTTGTTATCCACGAGGTAGGTGGTGGTCTCGGCGATGCTGTCGGCCAGGGCCGCTTGCGTCTCCAGCAGCTTCTTGTTGGCCTGCTCGCGCGCCGCACCGCTGATTTCCTGATCCATCACCATCTGCCGCAGGGTCTCGACCTGGCGCGACTTGGTCTCGATGTCATTGACGCCGTATTCCACCATCTTGTCTGCGTAATTGGCGGCCATTCCAACAACCCGGCTCTTGTTGCCGGCCAGTTCGGTCAGCGCTCCGACCGATTCCTTGAAGAAGGTCATGTGTTCCTTCTGGATGTTGATTTGCGCCATCCACTTGGGCTCCAGTTTCAGCTCGAAATCCTTCAACCTGGCATCGATGCTGGCATCGAGCGTGGGGCGCAGCCTGAAGATGTCGTCGCGCAACCCGGGCTTGCGGAAATCCGGATTGGGCAGCACGGTCTCGTCGTCCGGTTCGTTCTCGGCGCTCTCCGGCCAGAGGTAGGACAGCGCGAAATCGGCGACCACGCTGGCCTTGTCGTCATAGACCAGCACGAAGGTGCCGCCGCGCGCCACACCGCCGGCATGCTCCAGCCCGGGGTGCTGCCGGACGAATTCGGGGAACAGCAGCTTGTCGTCCTCGCTGTCGTCCTTGGCCTTGATCAGGATGTCCATCCATCCCAGCCAGTCCGGGTGCCGGTTGGTCACCAGCGTGTCGAACACGGTCGGCAGATCGGCCTGGACCAGTTCGCCCAGTGTGCCCTTGAAGTTGCCGGCGCTGTTGACCAGCGTGCCGTATGCACCGCTCCAGTCGCGGCTCTGGCGGGCTTGCCGGTAATCCGAGTAGCGGGATTTGGCAAGCGGTACGGCGGCCTCCTCGACCGCGCCGGCGATCTCGCCGTGCCGGCTACTGGCTGTCTTGATGACGTTCTGGTCGGCGATCTGTTTGCTTTCCACCGCCTGCTCTATGCGTTGCCTGAACACGCCGTTGAACTGTTTCGCGTCTTCCAGTTGCAGCGTCAGGTCGCGGCGCAGGATCTGGTGGATGCGGTGCAGGTCGCCGTAGCGCATCGGTGGGCGGATGGCGATGTGCTTGCGTTCGGTGTGCAGCAGCACCGCCCGGACGGCGAACGGCAGGTTGTAATCGCGTATCGCCTGTTCGATGCTGCGGTGCGCGTCGCCCACCGGCTGGCCGAGATGGCCCTCGATGCGGAAGAAGTCGCAGCCGCCGATCTGGCCCGTCAGCGGGTTTTGCTTGTCGCCGTATTCCGCTGCGCGGTAACCGGGCGTGCGCGCCGCCATGCCGCGCCGCACCCGCTCGTGACACCAGCCAAGATGGATCGGGAACTCGCTGCGCAGCACGTAGTAATAGGGGATGGCGCGCTGTTCCAGCGGCACGGATTCGCTGCGGCTAGGCGTCACCGCGATGCTGCCGGCTGCGGGCGGCTCGAAGCTGGTGATCAGCGTGTGCAGCTTGAGCGCCAGAAAACGCGCGTGTTCGCTGACGCGCTTGCCGGTCAGCGGCGAAGGATGCCAGCCGGTGCGTGCCTCGTGCGGGGAGGAGAGGCCGCCCAGCAGCAGATGTTTCGGGAAGGCGTTGACGTCCGGCCACAGTACGCAGTCGTCATCGGCCAGCGCGTTACGCAATGCGTTCCAGGTCTCCACCAGGTCTTTCAGGAAGCCGTAGTAATACTGGATGCCCGCGTCTTGGCCAGCGTAGTGGGCGTGCAGCTTGTCCAGCCGGGCAAGCCAGCCGGAGGTCGGGTCGGCGGCAAGTTCGGGCAGGAACAGCGCGGGCAAGGCTTTGTAGAGCAGCCCGAGGTTTGACGTCAGCGCCGCGTGGCTGCCGGCGCAGGCGGTGCGGTACAGCTCGGCGAATGCGGCGGTGCTGGAAACCGCAGCACGGAACAAAGGGCGCGCTGCGGCAAGTTCCGGCAGAGATAGCGCTGCGGTGTTGTTGCCGGCAAGCTGGTCCGCCAGTCTGGCGGCATCGCTGCGCGAGACTAGCAGCACGCGCAGGGTGTTGATCGTCTGCTGGCCCAGGTTGTCGCAATCGGTGCCGGAGCACAAGTCGGGATCGTTGCGGTAGCTCTCCAGATACAGCATCGCCACCCGTTCGCCCGGTTTCACCGGCAACGTTGCCAGCGCCTTGGCGGCGGGGTCTTTTTCGCCTGCGCGCACCAGTTCGAACAGCTGCATCATGCGGCCCGTTCCGTCCGCGTTCCCAGCGGGATAGAAGGGCGGGTAGAGCGGCGCTTTTTCGTCGTAGACGCGGTAGCGGTCGAAGCTGGCGGCAGCCCCTAGTGCCAGCAGGTCGCCATCGCTGGTCACGCCGACGCCCCGGCCCACGACGATGTTGTCGCCCGCCAGTCGCAGGTCGAAGCCGGACAGGATGCCTGTGCCCAACAGGCCGGTGCGCGTGATGCGCTGCTGGTCGTCGAGATACTCCGTGATGCCGTTGAGCTGGCCGGCGGTCAGCACCTGATCCTTCTCGAAATAGGTGTGGCCGGTGGCGATCGAGTCCAGACTGCGCAAGGTTTTCGGTGGCATGGTCATGATTCTGGCTCCTGGTGGCTAGGGGGTTGATCGGGGTGAGCTGCCCAGCGCGTTGCGGTCGAGCATGAACGGCGGCTGGCCGGGGTCGCAGTTGCATTCGCGCAGCGGCTGGGGAGGATAGACGTTCTTGGCTTCGGCCAGCGCCTTGAATAGCGCATCGAGCTTGTCGCGGCGTTTGGCGCGGGTCGCGCCTGCCAACAGCGAAACGCAGTCGCGCCAGGCCGATTCGACTGCCGCCATGTCGTCCGGGCCTATCCAGCAGACCTTGGGCAGCAGGTGGGCGGGTGTCTCGGTGCGTATCATCTCCTCGACGAAGCGCCGGAAATCCATGTTGCAAAAGCGTCCGGCATAGGCCGGCAGCACGAAGTGCAGACGGTAGGAGTACGGGTCGGCATCGGCGCAGTCACTGCAATCGGCATCCGTGCAGATCGGCATGAACGGGTCGTCCGGCTGCTCCGGGCGCAGCAGGATGTTCTCGATCAAATACATGCCCTCGCCGCTGTAGTAGTCGCGCAGATGGCCGATCAGCAGGTCTATCGCAGCCTCCATCAGTTCGGCGCTGGCAAAGTATTCGATGCGCCGCGCGATCACCTCGCCGGTCGCGTTGATGATGTTGAAATAATGCCGGCCATCGCTGGTGAGCTTGCGCTGGTAGCCTTCCGGCTGTTGCGCCCGCTCGATCGCCAGCACCATCTCGGCGTGGGCGTCGTCCGGGGTGAGGTAATGCATGCTGCTGGACAGCAGGATCTTGTTGCTGAACGGGTGTTTGATGCGGAAACGATATTCGTCGCCGGGCGTCAGGTCCACTTCGGTGTACATGTCGTAGCTGACGCTGCCCAGATTGCGGCGGCTGAAGTTGCCTATGCCCAGCAGCCGAGCCAGCCGGCGCTCCAGTCCGGACACGTTCAGCGTATCCCACAGCGCGTCGGCGCGGGACAGCGCGCGGTTGTAGCCCAGTGCACGCGCCGCGCCCAGCTCGGGGCAGTCCTGCAGGAAGGCGTACTTGGTCGCCAGCGCGCTGGCCGCCCCCGTGCCGAACGCCGACTGCATCAGGCTCACGTAGTGACCGAAATCCTCGGCAACGCGCGCCAGCAGGTGATCCACGAAACGGTTACGGCGGGCCTGGGCGCTGGCCAGCGTCTCGATGCGCTGGTGCAACTGCTGGTCGGTGATGTCCGCCGCGTAGATGCGGGCGATGTCCGGCAGGTCTGAAACCCGCTGCGTGAAATAGCTGGCCGGCTGTTCAGGCTCGCGGGAGTACAGTTCGCGCAGGTTGGCTAACTGGGCGCAGAAATCGGCCATCGCCTGGTCGAAGAACAGCAGGTAGGCCTTGAGTTGCAGCGCCTGAGCGCGTCGTTGCGCGTCCGCGCCGGACGGCAGCCCCTGTTCGGACAGCCCGTACAGCGTCGGGAAATGGTGCTGGAACGCGTGGTAGCGTCCGCTGTCGCGGTGGCGGCCTTGCGGGATCGGCAGGTCTTCGGGGTTGACCGTGTCGAGCTTGGCTTGTTCGGCGTCCTGCAGACGTTGCAGTTCGGCGGCGAACAGTGCGCCGTCCGCCGGCAACGGCACACCGCGCTTGTAACAGACCAGCCGGCCCCGCCGGTCGCTCAGGCGCGGCCTCGTGCCAGCCGGAACCTTGATGCGCCACTTGTCGGCGGGTTCGCTGCTGCTGTCGTCAGGCTGAAGGCCGGGGGCCAGCGGGTTTATCAGGATGTCGCGCACCGCGCGCACGCCCGGGATGTCCATGATGATGCAGATGATGTCGGACAGCCTGATCTCGGCGCGCAGTTCGGCCTGCTCCAGTTCTGCATCGTCCACGAAACCGCATTGCAGCGCGGGGCCGGCGAATATCTCATCCACCGTCCAGGCGCTGCCGTCGGCATGCCGGCGCGCCAGCATCTCGGCCAGGCTGTGGTTGACGACCGGCGGCGTCAGGTAGTGTTCCACCGCGAACTGGATCGCGGCCATCACCCGGTTGTGGTCTGCGTCATCGGTCAGTTCGAGTTCGGCGCACAGCGCGTAGTACTGGTCGGGCACGACCTCGACGGCGGTGAAATCCTCTCCCAGGTTACGGTTGGCCTGCAGCACCTTCAGCGCGTCGGCGCACAGCGCCTCGCGTTGCGCCGGGGATTTGACGTTGTCGTCCGGTGCTATCAGCACCCGGTAGAGGCCCTGCAAGCTGATCTGGCGTATGCCCGGTCGGTCGGGTTGTTCGATGCGCGGGTCGGAATGCAGCAGCTCGCGGTTTACCGTATCGGCGTAGCAGTGTTGATCGGCGGTCAGCAGCCAGGCGTTGTTCACACCCTTCATGTCTATCAGCAGCTTGCGGTAATCGTTGACGGTCAGCGGGCGGTTGGGCAGGATCTGGCGCGGCGTGAAGAACT
Organism: Gallionella sp.; assembly: GCA_028687575.1. Classification (GTDB taxonomy): domain Bacteria; phylum Pseudomonadota; class Gammaproteobacteria; order Burkholderiales; family Gallionellaceae; genus Gallionella. The sequence continues at coordinate 184,375 of JAQTZW010000002.1, forward strand.
GCCTGGCCATGTTCGCGGCATCGTTTTCAGTGGTGGCCAGCAGGTCGGCGACCGGGAACCCCGCCCGGTATGACAGATCGGTCAGCGCATAGCACAGCAGTTCCAGCATGGTGATGCCGGGGTCGTGGATGTTGTGGTCGGTCCAAAGCCTGTGCGACAGCGCGCGGATGCGATCCAGCCCGAAGGCGAAAAGCTGCTGCTGGTCGAGCGCCGGGTCGGTTTCGGGCAGGCCGCTGATTTTGTTGTTCAGTAACATGATGTCCTCACCCTATGACGCCGCAAGCTCGGTGATCGAGTGCGTCGTGTCCGACACCAGGATGCTGTCCGGCGCAGCGGCGCTGATCTCGGCGACATCCTGGCCCGGCGCATCGCTCGCCAGCCGCATCCTGAAGTCGGTGACGAAATCCACGTAAGGCAGCTCCTCGACCAGGTCCAGCAGCACCGAGCGATAGATGCGTCCGCCGAATTCGATCTCGCGCGTCCGGTCGAACGCCCACGGCGTCAGGGCTTCGATCAGCGCATCTTCCAGCAACTGGCGGTGGTAGTTGAACGAGCAGCCGGGCATCAAACGCACCTTGAAATCCAGCCGCACGGCCTGGTAATTCGGGCTTTTGGCGCGGATCTTCAGCTGGCTGCCGGCGTGTTGCTGCGCGTAGTGCTCCATCCTGGCCAGCGTGTCCACGTCCACGCGCGGCTGTTGCAGATTGACACCGTTGTGATTGCGAAGATCGGGGATGGCCACCAGCAGCACATGGCCCGGTGCCATCCAGGAATCCGTGCTGGCGTGCGGAATGCATTTGACCTTGTGCACACTCGGGAAAGCATCCAGCAGCATGCGCTCGTAGTCCCAGGGCGTGATGCAGCGGGCGCGGTGGCGCAGCCGTTCGGCGGCGCGGCAGGTCAGCATGTCCGCGCTTTCCTGCCGGCTGCCGCCGAAACTGGCATAGGGCTGCGAGACCGATTTGACACCGGGCTGGGCGGCCTTGAATTTGGCGATGTTGCCAGCCGGCAGCGGACTGGACAGATGCGCCGGGTCGTTGCCGTTCGGGTCTGTCCGATTCGGGGCGAAGGCGACTTCCACCGCGTTCGCCGCGACGCACAGCAGCTTGCAGGTCGCCGCACTGTCCTTGGCCACGCCGACGCGCAGCCACACCCGCCCGGCGGGCATCCAGCGGTGTTCAACGGAGGTCTGTTGCGGCAGCGCGATCGAGACGATGCCGCTGGCGCGCAGCTGGTTGGTGGTGTCCAGTGCGATTTCCTGCGGGGTCAGCGTGCGCCAGTAGTCGCCTGCCAGCACCGACCAGACCAGTTGCGCGGGCGGCAGGTCGGGGTCGGCGCTGTCCTCGCATACCTGCATCAGCAGGCTGACGCTGTCGCCCGCCGCTAGGCCGCTCAGGCCGATCAGCAGTTCGCCCTCGTCGGGATAGGCGGACAGCAGCGTGACGCGCGGGTCGCCGGCGTGGGCGCGGCGCAGTGCGGCGTGTTCACGGCGTTCCCCGAAACAGCCGACATGGAAGAATCGCAGTTCGGGGTGTTCGCTCCCGGCGCTGAAATCCACCTGTGCGGATTGCGCCCGGTAGCCCAGGCTGATGGACTGAACCGTCGGCGTGTACGGCTCGTTCAGCACGGTCTTGTTCTGTGCCAGCGCGTTGGCGATGGTCTCCTTGCGGTAGTCGGCATGCAGCAGGTCCTGTTCGAGCGTGATGGTGACGAAACCGCTGCGGGTTGCGGACGATCCGGTGTCCGTCTGGCGGGGGGCATGGGCGGCCTGGCGGCGCTTGTTCGGGTCCTGGCGCATCTCTGCCGCCTGGCGATGTGCGTCTTTGCGATCCGGCGTGTCGGGTTTGAGCAGCGTACAGCCGTCGTCGTTGCGCGCCAGCAGGTCCAGCGTGGCCGAGTGCGTGTCGCCGCCATTGCTGCGGTAGGCCAGGCTGACGCTCACGCCGTTTTTTAGATTGATGCGGCGGCTGTAGCTTTCGTACCAACCATACAGGTTATCCGGCGCGCCCTGCCAAGCCAGCCTGATCTCCAGGCCGAGCAGGTGTTTGGCAAGCGCCTCCTCGCAGCCGACCAGGAAGCGCGCACCGCGAACGGGTTGCGCGCCGAACGGCTGGAAGGCCTTTTTCGGGTTCAGGCTGCCGTAGTCGTTCTCCAGCGTCAGCGCCTGCATCGCATCCACCCCGACGGTGATGCGCGCATGTCCCAGCGCCAGCGATTCGAGGTCGGCGTAATGCGTCGTGGCCTCGGGGTCGAGCAACAGTTGCAGCACCGGGGCCTGCGCGTCGAAGGCATGGCCGTGCACGTTGGCGTCATAGTCCACCACCGCAGCCTCGCCGGCGGGGATCATCGTGCTCAACGTCAGCTTGTCGCCGGCCAGTTCGCCGACCAGCCGGAACGGTCCCAGCCAGCCTTTCGGTCCGGTCAGCCAGGCGCAAAGCGCTGCCGCTGCCTTTGCGCTGCCGTTGCCGGTCAGATGCAGTTCGAGGCTGATGGTGCGGTTGCCTTCCTGCATCCTCAACACCGGCGAACTGAAGGCGCAGCCTATCGGCGCGCGCGGCAGTGCGGGGTGGTCGGGCAACGCCGCCGGGCCGCCGAAAGCGCGCCAGCCGGTTCGCGGGTCGGCGGGAAGCTGCCCCTGGCCGTCGGCGGAATCCGCCACCGGTGCGAAATACAGGTCGCGTGCGTCGCGGTACACGCTGCTGAGCGTCACGACTTTTCCCTGGCCCGCCAGCGACTGGCGCACTGGTTGGTAGCGCAGTTCCACGCCGCTTGCGTCCTTGCCTGCCGTGAACGCCATTTCCGGTGTGACTTTCAGCGGGGCTGCGCCCTTCTTCAGTTCCAGCAGCAGGTGGGCGCGGTCGGGGATAGCCGGTTTGGGCTGGAAGCGCAGCACGTCCTGGAACTGGAAGTCGCGGTGGCGTTCGGTGAAACGGTTGATGGCCTGTTGCGGGTGCTGGTAGAGATCGGCAAACGCGGCGAACAGCGCAAGATGGGGGGCGACCTGCCCGTCGTCGCGCGCCAGCAGCGCAGCGTCGTCGCCCTCCGGGAAGAAGCCGCGCCAGTCGCCGCTGGCGGTATCCGGCGACTCGCCGTAGCAGCGCAGCATGCCGGCCAGCGTGCGGGCTTGCGCCAGCAGGTCGGCGGGCGTGCGCCCGTCAACTTCGACGGAATGCCCACTCAGTTCATCGGGCATGCGCTCGTCCTGGCACTGCCCCAGACGGGAGATCATGTTCTGGATGATGTCCTTGTCGGCCATGATTCAACCCCGCCCGCTGCCGGCGACCAGGCCGCGCGCCTCGTTGCCGTCGTTGTTGTAGAAGGGATAGACCAGGTTGAAGCGCGAATTGGTGGCGCGCACCAGGTATTCCAGCCGGATGTTCAGCGTGCCCGCGTTGGGATCGGGGCTGTCTATCGCCAGTTCCAGCACCTTGATGCGCGGCTCATAGACCAGCAGCGCGGTGCGCACGCGGTCGGCCAGCAGGGTGCGCAGCGTGGTGCTCATCGGCTCGAACAGCAGTTCGTGCATGTCCAGCCCGTACTTGGGTTGCAGAAAACGCTCGCCGGCGGTGGTGCCGAACAGGATCTGCAGGCTCTGGTGGATGTCGGTTTCGTCTTGGCTCATCAGCACCCCGCCTGCGCCGAACGCGGGCGGGAAGCTCCAGCCTGTGCCGAGGAAGGAGGTGTGGCCGATGTCGTCGTCGCTCATGCTGTTCTCCCTATCCTATCGTCACCGTGGGGGCGCCTGCCACCGCCGTAGCACCGCACAGGCAGGCATCGGTGATGCGCAGCGCCGGCCTGCCGCCGATCAGCACCGTGCTGCTGCCGGTCGGGAACGGGCTGACGGTGGGCTGGTGGCCAGAGGCCGGCAGCGCGCAGGTGTGCAGGTCACCCGCCACGGCGGCGGGCATCCCGGCGATCAGCACGGTGGCGACACCCGGCCCGGTGATGACGCCGCCGTGGCTGCTGATGTCTCCGAATCTCGCTGCTGCTGGCATGTCCTGCTTCCCCCTGTTCAGTTGATCTGCACCATGCTGCCCTTGACGCTGGTGACGGCGCTGCTGGAAAGTTCGGCCTGCGTGCCACCTTCCAGTTTCAGTTCCGTGCCGCCCTTGGCCGACAGCGCCGTGCCCGACTCGATGGCGATCTCGGTCGCGGCCTTGAGTTTCAGCGCCTTCATGCTGGCGAGGGCGATGCCGTCGGCGTCCATCTTCAGCGTGTTGCCGTGCTGGTCGGCCAACACGATGGACTTGTCATCCTCGCTCAAGGTGAGACTGTTGCCCGCCGGGGTGTCCAGCCGCATGACCTTTTTGTCGTCGTCGAAATACAGTCGCATCCCGGCGCGGCTCTTGTACAGCTTCTCGTTATTGTCGTCTTGCGCCGGTAGCGGCGCGGGTTTGGCGCTGCTGTGCAGCATTCCGAGCAGCACGGCGTGGCGCGGGTCTTCGTCCAGAAAACCCAGCACCACTTCGTCGCCGATCTCGGGGCGGAAGAAAAACCCCCGTTCGTTGCCGGCATCCAGACTGGCGACGCGCGCCCAGATGCCTTCGCTGTCCGCTCCCAGCAGCGGCAGCCGCACCCGCACGCGGTGTTCGCCGTCCGGGTCTTCCAGACTTTCCACCACGCCGATCTGCAAGCCGGCCACCCGCGCCAGCAGGCTGCCGGCGGGGGAGGCTGCTGGCTGGCAGGCTGCTTCCGCCACGCCGCCGAACTGCAGGTGGGTCTTCCAGCCTTGCACCAGATCCGATTCGTGGCGCACACCGCTGACGAACACGTTGCCGTTGAAGCGCGCCCCGACGCCCGCCAGCGCCACCGTGTCGCCCGGCTTGATGGCGGCGATGCCGGTGCATTTGGCGCGACCGCTGACCTTGTCCAGGCGCGCGCGCGAGAAGGCAGCGTCCGCCCAGGCCTGCGCTTCGTTCGGCTGTAGCGTGCTGTGGCGCAACTCCAGATCGCCTGCTCCCGCGACCGCCGAAAGATCGTCGGGCGCGAGGTTGCCCGGCCCGCTGAAGGCCGGTGCGGCGGCGCTGCTTTCGGCCAAGGCCTGTTGCGCCGCATCCCAACTGATGCCGCGCACCCCGCTGTACTGCTGGCGGGCGTCTATCTCGGCATCCAGCTCCAGCAGTGTTGCGCCGAAACGCAGCGTGACGCCGGCGGTCGCGGCGATGGCCGGGGACTTGACGATCAGCCGCTCGCCGTCAGGCCACACCAGCTTGCCGTTGGCGGCGGCGCGGGCCAGCAGGAAATCCCAGTCGCTGCACTGGAACTGTACCAGTTGCCGGTGCGTCACCGAGGTCGATTCGACCTCGGCGCTGATGCCGGCATCGCTCAGCAGGGCCGCTATGATCTCGCTGTCCTTGTGGTCGAAGTAGCTGGCGCTCTTAGTCGCGACGGTCAGTTTCATCGCGGCATGCCGGCAATCCACCACCAGTTGCGGTGCGCTGGTGTCGCGCAGGCGCAGACTGTGGCGCACCACCACGCCCTTGAACAGCGATAGTCTGTCGCGCCTGCCGCCAGCGAGTATCTCCACCGTCTGGCCCGGCTTGAACAGGTCGGTGTCGGACAGCGCGAAGTCGCCGCCGGAGGCTGCACCGTCCTGGTAGGCCAGCCGCGCCCAGCCGATGCGGTTGGCGGCCAGCGTGACGCTGACCGACAGCAGGTGATGGCTGCGCGATACTTCCTGCCCGCCCGCCTTGACGGTGAATTCGCGTTGTTCTGCGGAGATCGGCAGGGTGCGTGTGTCCGGCATGGCCTATTTCTCCAGCGGCGGGAAGAACACCCGCGTCCCGGCCGGCAGATTGCGGAAGTCGTCCAGGCCATTGGCTTGGGCCACGCGCAGATACAGGCGCGGGTCGCCGTAGATCTGCTGGCACAGCATGGGCAGGGAATCGCCCGCCTTGATAATGCGCAGGTGGGTGAGGTCGGGCGACTGGTCCTGGGCGGTGGCGACCCGGGTCTGGTCGTCGGAATTGTCGGTGAAGGTCGCGCTGATCACCGCGCGCAGCGGGATGCCGCTCGGTCGGAACAGCTTGTAGGCGACGGACGCGCTCTTCAGGATGCAGTAGCGGGTGGTCAGTGTGCCCCAGCTGACGATCAGGTAGTTGGGGCGGTGGATGTCGCCGTTGTAGCCGGTGACCGACCTGAATTGCTCGACCGCCTGCTGTACGTCCAGCGGCTGGCCGTTCGCGCCGGTGCCGTCAAGAAAGAAGGTCAGTGACAGGTCGCCCGGCTTCTGTTTCTTGAATTCCATCCGGCTGTTGGTGGTGCCCGAACCCTGCGCGCTGTCGTACTCCATCTCCCATGACAGGGTGAGTTCGTTCGGGTTGACATAGGCCTCGAAACGGTCGAGCGGGCTGCCGGAATAGTCCGGCGTGGCATAGGCCTGCACCAGCAGTTTTTCCAATGCGCCGCGTTGGGACGAGCCGGGGCCGTTCATGGTTATCGCTCCTCTTTTTCGCGCAGGATGTCGAGCACGCGCTCGACGCATTCGGCTACCAGCGCCTGCCTGTCTTCGGTCGGCGGCGGGGGCATACTGCTGCCGCCGGAGGCCTGGTTGGAGACTTCCACCGAGATCACGACCTCGTCAATGATGACCGGCATCTATGCCCCCTTTTCGACGGTGAAATACTGGTAAGCAAACTGTAGCGACTCGATCACCACCGCATTGTTGGCGGCATTCAGGTCGCTGACCGACCACTTGACCGGATAGGCGCCGACCACGTGCCAGGTCATCAGCGGTTCGTGTTCCGCGCCCAGCAGCTTGATGAACAGGCTGCGCGGCTGGATGTTGTAGTCGTCCATGCATTCCTTCACCCAGACCCAGATGCCGGATTCGGGCAGCACCAGCCCGCGCTTCAATACCAGCTCGGGATATTTCCTGATCGTCGGATATTTCTGGGCGAAACGGTTCTCGCCGCCTTCCGCGACCTCTTCGGTGCCCATCTCGGCCGACAGCCCGCTGACCTCGGTGAAACGGACATCGAGGTCGTTGGACAGGCCGGCCACTTCGACCTTGAAGTGGAAGCCGACGGGTGGGTAGTAGTAGCTCATCAGGCATTCTCAAGCGCGAGACCTTCGTGCGCCAACTCGATGGATTCGATCGCCACCTCGTTGCCGGAAGCCTTGAGTTGCGGGCCTTCCACCTTGACCGGGAAGGCGTTGTGCGCTACCCAGGTCATCACCGGCTCGTGGTTTTCGTTGAGCAGGCTGATGATGATGTTGCGCCGCTCGACCTGGTTCAGCTTGATGGTGGACAACCAGCGGAAGAACTCGTTGTCGCTCTTGGTGATGCCGCGCTTCAGGGTGAGGTTGCTGAACTTGCGCATCCCGGGCATCTTGATGGTCGAGTATTCCGGGAAATTGCCTTCGCGGTATTCGATGGCCTGGTTCTCCTGGGTCAGGCCGCTGACCTCGGAAAAGCCGATGCGCATGCTGCCCCACTCAACGCTGAAATGAAAGACGGGCAATGGATATTGTGCAGGCATGATGTTATTCCTCGTATGAATGATTGATCGGTGGGCTCAGGCCGCGTTCAGGAAGTCTGCAACTTGTGCGAGAACTTCAGGATGATGAATTCGGCGGGGCGGACTGCGGCCATGCCGATCTCCACGTTCATGCGCCCGTTCAGGATGTCGTCGGCGTTCATCGTGACCCCCAGCCCGCACCGCACGAAGAAGGCCTCCTTGGGCGTGGCGCCGGCCAGCGCGCCTTCGCGCCATTTCTGCGTCAGGTAGTTCTCTATCATGCCGCGCACCTTGACCCAGGTGTTGGCGTCATTGGGCTCGAACACCGCCCAGTAGGTGGATTTCTTGACCGATTCCTCGACCATGTTGAAGAAGCGCCGCACCGGGACGTAGCGCCATTCGTTGTCGTTGCCGGCCAACGTGCGGGCGCCCCACACCAGCGTGCCCTTGCCGGCGAAGGCGCGGATCGCGTTGATGGATTTGCCGGTGGTGGCATCCACGTTGAGCTCGTCCTGATGGGCGTTGTCCAGCCGGATCAGGGGTTCGATGACGTTGCTCAAACTGACGTTGGCGGGCGCTTTCCAGACGCCGCGCGTACTGTCGGTGGCCGCATACACGCCGGCGATCGCACCGGACGGCGGCAGTGACAGGTAGTGGTCGCGCAACGCCGCGCGCGCCGTGTTCCAGGCGGCGGTGTTGCTGGTCTCCAGCGTGCCCAGATCCACTGCGCTGCCGCCGTCTATCGCTACCTTGACGTTGCTGCTGTCCTTCTTCACCGGATGGTTTATCCCTGATCGCACGGACGGGTAATACAGCGCACCGTACTTGAGGTTGTTGTTGCCGACCAATGCGCGGTTGGCGAGTAGCGCCGTGCCGTCCTGGGCGGCGTCGCAGTCATACAGGTCGAGGATGGCGAAACGGTCTTTCAGCGTGCCGCACTGCGCCAGCATCGCGGTCGCCAGCGTGCCGTAGTCGGTGCTATTAAGCCCGGTGGATTCGGGTACGACCAGCAGCGTCGGCTCGTCTTCCATCGCCACTTTGTCGAGGCAGTCCTTGAAATCATCCACATCCAGCGCCGGGGCGACAGCGTAACCGCCTGCCGAGACGATGTAGCATTTGCCGCCGCCGTTGTCGAAGAACATCTTGACCGCATGATGCAGCAAATAGGTCGGGGTCGGTGGCGTCACGACCACACTGTAGCCTCCAGTCGCAGTGGTCAGCGCGACGGCGATGTCCGGGGTCTGCGGTCCACCGAAAAACTGTTCGTATTCGGCGAAGTTGTAGATCTTGGTGGGGCGCTTGTTGAGGTCGCCTGCAGACACCTTGCTGGCGCGTTCGGTGTAGCCGATAAAGGCGGGAATCGCGGTCTCCACCTCCGCAACCGAGGGGGGAAATACAGAGATCTCTTCAATGTAAACATCTGGCGTGCGGTAAGTCATGGAGGTTCTCCTTTAAGGTTTTGAAAGTTGAACGACGAATCTGGCCGAGGGCGTTTCCGCGCCCGGCAGGGGGAGGGTTTTCACCAGCGTGTCGCCATTGCGCTTCAGCTGGATTTTCAGCGCCGGCGCTGCGCTGCGCTGTACGGGGAGTAACGATCTGAACAGCACGGCCTGGGTGGTGGGCAGGCCGAGTTGGGTCTTTGAGATGCCATCCGGCGGGAAGGCATCGGACGCGATCTTTTCGAAGGCGAGTGAACTGGCCGTGACCGAGAGTTTGTCGAAGTCGCTCCAGCCGGCGGGGGCCACCACGTAATAGTGCAGTTTCTCCTCGCGCGCCTGGAATGAGATGCGGAAATCCGGCGGGGTCGGGGCTTCCCATAATTCCTTAGTGATGCGGATGTTCACTGCCCCCCAGATGCCTGAGCGGGCAAGGTCGGGGGCTTTCACCAGCATGCGGCTGCTGACGCCGGCGCTGGTCTGTTGCGTCACCCGGTAGCAACCGGGCTGCCAGTCGCGCAGGTTGAGGGTGGGCATGCTCTCCCCGCTCTTGACGGTGTCGCTCCTGGTCGGGGCTGCGTCGCCCAGCCGGGTGAGTTCGAGCGTCAGCGGGCGTTCGTTCATCGTTGCCTGCGGCGTGAACAGGCGTTCGACCAGGTCGGCGGTCTGTGGCATATCCAGCGATGAGAGCGTGTTGATATACAGCGGCAGGGCGGGCGGCACGGCCTCGGTGAAATACTCGAAACAGGGATTGCGCAGGCGCAGGCCGATCAGCAGTTCCATCCCGGCGATGTCGCGCACCGGCTGGTCGTCGTCGCCGGCCTCGAACAGCACATGCAGGCGTCCGTCACGGACCTTCACCAGCAATCGCGCGCCATCGAGCGCCTGTCGGCTGTGTCCGGCCAGCACGAAATCGAAATCGGTGCAGGTTGCCGCACCGTAATACTGGTGCGAGACGGACAACGTGAACAGTGGCAGGAACTGCGTTTTCATCGCACGTTGACCTCGCTGACGATGGTGGTGACAGTTGTGCCGGTCGCCGCCGGTTCGATATCCTGCAACGTGACCATGCGCACCCGGTACATCGCCGAGGGCAGGTATTTGCTGCCCAGATAGGCCCAGGTCTGATTGAGCTGTTCGGGGCTGGGTGAGATCAGTTCCACATTGAGCTTGGCGATGTGTGAGTCTAGGCCGGGGTTGCTGTCGGTGGAGAATGTGGGGTGTGACTGGAAGAAGGTCAGCACGTGCGACAGGAAATTCAGCGCCTTGCGGTAGCCTTGCGTGTTGGCGGCGAAACGTGCCGCGAACAGGATGGTCAGGTTGAGTCTCAGCTCCGGTTGCAGCACGACGTGCGCGCCGTCCAGATAGACGCGCTCGGGCAACTGCTCGCGCAACACCCGTTCTTCCTCGATGTTGATCAGCATCAGGCCGATCTTCTGTTCGGGCAGTATCCACTCGCCCTTGTCATTGACCAGCATGGACGGCAGCACCATGTCTTCGGGCTGCACCAGCACGCCGCGCTTGCGCAAGTGCGCGTTGACCTCGTCAGCCAGAAAAGTGATGGCCGCATCCAGCATGATTTCCCCTCAGGTATCTGGATGTAAGCTAGTTAGTAAGCGGTTGGTGATGCTGGGTAACGGCGCACGACAAGCGGCGAAGAGTGGATATGGAAATGCTTGTGGCTGCGAGAGACGATTTCATTTGTTTTCCCCTTGAAACAAACAATCTTCTTGCGTTTAACCTGTTCTGGCTGTGATTGAACGCGACCGGAAGGACATGGTGTTGTCGTTCCTGCTTCAGGCTGACTGCTGTGGTCGTTTGCGAACTTGCAATGCGGACAGGTAGCAAAGTCACCGAAGCGTCTTGTGCCAGTCTCCTGTGCTGGGGAACCGACCGTTAGTCTTACGCCGTGCGTGCGACGTAATGTACATAGGGTGGGTTTACAAGTGCGTCGAAACGTATCACGCACAATTCTATATTGTCAAATTATTTTCAGATGGGGCGGTGTGTCAGGCGAGCGGCTTGCCGCTGCGCAGCAGTTCGGTGAATTCGGCGGCGGGTAGCACCTGGCTGAACAGGTAGCCTTGCAGTTCGTCGCAATTGTTTTTGCGCATGAATGCCAGTTGTGCTTCGTTCTCCACGCCTTCCGCGATGACGCTGAGCTTAAGGCTGTGTGCCAGATTGATGATGACGGAGGCGACTTCGGCATCACTCGGGTCTGCAATCATGCCGCGCACGAAGGATTTATCTATTTTCAGGCTGTCTATCGGGAAACGCCGCAGATAGGCGAGGTTGGAATAGCCCGTGCCGAAGTCATCAAGTGAGAGTTTTACACCGAGATTCTTGAGTTTGTGCATGGTCTCGATGGCCTGTTCCGGGTCGTACATCAGCATGTTTTCGTTCAACTCCAGTTCCAGATGATGTCCGGCGATCCGGTGTTTGAGCAATTGTTGCTCGACCAGTTTATCCAGATTGCCGTTGCGGAACTGTCGGGCAGAGATGTTTATGGCGATCTGCACAAGCTCCATACCTTGATCCAGCCACTGACGGATCTGCTGGCAGGCACGTTCGAGAACCAAATTGCCTATGGCAAGGATGATGCCGGTTTTTTCTGCCAGCGGGATAAATTCGGCGGGCGGCATCATGCTGCCATCGGGCTTTTGCCAGCGTATCAGAGCCTCCAGGCCGCATATCTTGCCACTGTGCAGATCAATCTTGGCCTGGTAGTGCAGTTGCAGATCATTCCGCAGCAGTGCGCGTCGCAGTTCGTTTTCCAGCGCCAGCTTGTTGTGCGCATCGGCATTCAGTTCGCTGGTATAAAACGAAAACTGGTTGCGGCCATTCTCTTTGGCGAGATACATCGCAGCATCGGCATTCTTCATCAGCTCCGTCGCGGTAATGCCGTCATTCGGGAATAGACTGATGCCTACACTGCCGCCGATGAAGACTTCGTAGTTTCCTGCCAGCAGGAAGGATTCTCCAAGCGCGGTGATGACGTCCCGCGCCAATATCGCGGCATCCTGGCTATCGTTCAGGGTGGTCGCCAGTAGCAAAAATTCGTCTCCACCCAGCCGCGCCAGCGTGTCACCCTCGCGCAGCCGCGCGCCCAGTCGTTCGGCGACCTGACACAACAACTCGTCGCCAACAGGGTGACCGAAGCTGTCATTGACGATCTTGAAACGGTCCAGATCAATGAAAAGCACGGCGAACTTCTGGTTGTGACGATGCGATTGCTCGATTTCCTGTTCAAGCCGGCTCTCGACCATGCTGCGGTTGGGCAAGCGGGTCAGCGGGTCGTGATGGGCCAGAAAGTCGAGTTGTGTCTGGTTTTCTTTCAGGTCGCTGATATCTGTGAATACGCCGACGTAGCGTATTGGTTCACGGTTTTCGTTGTAAATGGTGTTGATGGTCAGCAGTTGAGGAAATATCTCGCCGTTCTTGCGCCGGTTCCATATTTCTCCATGCCAATGGCCGTGTTTCAATAATTGCGTCCACATGTTTTCGAAGAACAGGGCGTTTTCACGCCCAGACTTGAATATGTTGGGATTCTTGCCGAGCATTTCGGCTTCACTGTACCCTGTGATGGTGGCGCATGCCCGGTTGACTGCAATGATGCTGGGTGTCAGATCGGTAATCATCACACCCTCTTGAGTACTTTCCATCACCGCCGCAGCTTCACGTAGCCGGCCTTCATAATCCTTCCGTTCCGTGATGTCCACAAAGCTGGTGGCCAGGGCCGGCTGACCATCAAACTCCATGATGCGGCCTGACAACAGTACGCAAATGATCGCGCCATCCGCTTTGTATAGCCGCGTCTCGAAGTCGGTGACGATGGCATGTTCCTGTATTGCAGAAATAAATCGGTCGCGGTCTGCCGAGTTGACATAGAAATTGCTGGCTGGCTTGCCTATGCCTTCGTTTTGAATGATGCCGAACATTAGTTCGGCGCGGCGATTGCCATATAGCAGCTCACCATTGGTGAGGCGACTGATGACCACAGGGAAGGGCGCGGCCTCGACCAGGTTGCGGTAGTTTTCTTCGCTTTTGTGCAGTGAGTCGGAGATGACGTGGCGCTGGGTTTCGCTTTTTTCTTTTGCCGCAGCAATGCCGGCCAATCTGGCGAACTCGCTCAGAAAACCGAATTCTGCAGGACTGGGTTGATAGGGTTTGGCAAAAAATATATTCAGTACGCCGAGTACTGTGCCTGCAGAGTTTGTGAAAGGAATCGCACCGCAAGCGCGTAATCCGGTTTGGTCGGCGAGTTCCTGGAATGGGTCGCAGTAGGGATGTGTTGCCACATCTTCTATGGTGGCCGTCTGGCCGGAGTGGGCCGGTGTGCCGCACCAGCAGACTTCCGGGATGGGGTGAGATTCCCGAATCGCTGTCGTGTATACCTCTGGTAGATTGGGGGCAAATCCCTGCTCAAGTAATCCCGTTTCTTCATTCAGTAACAGCACCGAGGCGCGCATTTCGGGAAAGATATTTTCCAGATGGTGGATGGTGGCGAGCAGGATTTCGGACAGCGGTTGGTTGGCAATGATCCTGTCCAGCACATTGTTGCTGGCCGACTGCATCTTTTCATGCAGCTTGCGGGTGCTGATGTTCTGCATCACTGCAACGAAGTGCGTTATGTGATTGTTTGCCGTGCGCACCGGGGTGATGGTGATTTCTTCGGTGTACAGCGAGCCATCCTTGTGCTTGTTGACGATTTCGCCATGCCACACTTTGCCGTCAAGTATGGATTGCCAGAGTGCGGCGTAGAACTCGCGTGATTGCAGGCCCGATTTGACCAGTTCCTTGGGTTGGCGGCCTACCGCTTCGTTTGCGTCATAGCCGGAAAGTTTGCTGAACGCGTCATTCGTCCACTGGATCACGCCTTCTGCATCGGTGATGAGGATGGCATTGGCAGAAGCTTCCAACGCCGCTCCATGCAGTTTGTTCAGGATATGCTGGTGGTCGAGTTGCCATATCCGGTCGCGTTGTTTTTCTATCGTGTCGCGCAGAAACTCGATGTAGTCCCCTTGCAGAGTCTTGGTCAGGCTATGGCGATTGACCAGGCCGACCAGTTTGCCCTGCTCAATCACAGCCAGATTTCGAATCTTGTGGGCCTGCATCAGGCTGATGGCATCGGGCAACGTGGTGTCCGGTGTAACCGAGATCAGTGGGGATTTCATCACCTTGCCGACGATGGCAGTTTTGGGGTCGGAGATGTCGAGGTTCAGCCTGACCGCATCGCGCTCGGAAATGATGCCAACCGGCGTACCGTCTTGCAGGGCGATGATGCAACTATGGCGTCTGTCATGCATCCGGCGCGCTGCGTTCACGATGCTTTCGGTGACTTCTGTGGTCGAAAAGCTTTGCGACATGACCTTGGCGACAGTCTTGAACTCGGTCAGTTCCTGGAGTCCCAGAGAGTGCAGGAAGTCTCCTTCGGTGACGATGCCGAGTAACTGGCCGTCTTCATCGGTCACGATCAGATGGCGGAAGCCATGCGTCTGCAACAGGTTGAAGGCGTCGCGGAAATCCATGTCGGGAGAGGCGCACAACGGGTGGGCGGTCATTACGTTGGCCAGCACAAGCTTATCTCGTGGCTGGTTATCGCCCAGCAGGCGCAATGCATCCTGTTCGGTAAAGATGCCGACCGGTTGTTTCTTGCCGTTGACAGCGACTATGCAGCTGATGTTCAGCGATGCCATCATGGCGAGCACTTCGGGGATGACGACCTCCGTGCCGACCGTGACCACGGTCGGGCTAAGAATGTCCCTGAGAGTGAGTTTCTTCATACAGGTGTCACCACGAATGTTGCTTCGAGTCTAAACGAATAATCTACGAAATGCATTACCTCGTCGGTAATATGGTTGTAAAAAAGGACGCTTTACAGCGTCCTCTTGTGGGTGTTGCCTGGCGTTGTCGGTTATTCGATCTTCGCGGCAGCACGCAGATCAGCTACGGCCTTTTGTACGGCCTGTTGTTGCAGACGCTGTTGCAGCTGCGGTTTCAATTCTTCGTAGGTCGGCACTTTCAGTGGACGTGTATCATCCAGCTTGATGACGTGCCAGCCGAATTGCGTTTGTACTGGCGTCTTGGTGTATTCGCCCTTCTTCAAACCCAGCAGGGCATTGGCGAACGGTTCAACAAAGTTCTTGGGGATAGCCCAGCCCAATGAGCCACCGTTGGCAGCAGAGCCGGTGTCCATGGATTGCTTTGCCAATTGTTCGAATTTACCTTTTTTGTCCAACTTGGCAATGATGTCACGGGCTTCGCCTTCAGTTGCCACCAGAATGTGACGTGCGTTGTATTCCTTGTCACCGAGTCTGGCCTTCACCGTTTCGTAGGCCTTTTGCATCTGCGCTTCGCTAATCGGATTATTTTTCAGAAAGTCATTAATGTAGGCGTTAACCAATACGGTTTGCTTGGCGATTTCGAGTTGCTGCATAACCTCAGCATTTTTGTCCAGACCGTTCTTGGTTGCTGCTTGCAGGATGACTTCACGGTTGATCAGTTCATCACGTATCTCGCCACGCAGTTCCGCATTGTCAACCTTGCCTTGTAATACTGCGCCTTTGACGTTCATCTCAAGTCTATCCTGAGAGATTGCTACGCCATTGACTACGGCGGCATTCTGACTCGCGGCAATAGCCGGCTGGAGAGTCAATGTGGCCAGGATGGCCAGTGCTGCGAATTGAGTTTTTTTCAAAATATTAATCCTTTGTATGTGAATTCCAGAATTGTCAGTTAGTTACTTACTTTGAGCGGATTCTGGCGTGCTGGCCTGTATGTTCAATGCATGTATTTGGCTCTGCATCATTTCTCCCAGCGCGGAATATATCATACGGTGACGAGCAATCGTAGACTTGCCGGAGAACTGCCGCGAGGTAATCTGCAATACATAATGACCTCCGCCATTGCGTGCACCGGCATGTCCCGCATGCAGGTGACTTTCATCAATAATTTCCAGCGCAACAGGCTCCAATACGGCAAGTTTGCTGCGCATCTCAAGAATTCTATTCATGGTGGCTTACTTCAAGCTGGCAAAGTTTTTTTGAAGGGGCGCACGCTGACTTGGCTGTATACGCCGTAGATAAGGTAGGGATCGGCCTCCGCCCAGGCTTGCGCATCAGACAGTGAATGAAATTCGGCAACGATCAGGCTGCCCGTGTAGCCGGCAGCGCCGGGATCTTCTGCATCCACGGCGGGGAAGGGGCCAGCCAGTAGCAGCCGGCCTTGCGCCTGTAATTCCTGTAAGCGCGCCACATGGGCAGGGCGGGAGGTCATGCGGTTGCTCAGACTGTCGGGGGCGTCTTGTCCAATGATGGTGTAGAGCATCAGTTGTTTTCCTTTTTTTCGTCAACATATTTAGCCAGCCAGGCGCTTTGGCCGAGTATGAATACCAGCATCAGGCCGGTGAAGCCGAATAATTTGAAATTGACCCAGGTGTCGGTCGAATAATTGAATGCAACATACAGGTTGATGAATCCGAGCAGCGCAAAAAACAGGCTCCAGCTCAAATTCAGGCGGTTCCATACCCGCACCGGCAGTGCCATCTTTTCACTCAGCAGCGACTGCATCAGGTTCTTTTTAAAGAACAGGTTGGAGGTCAGCAGGATCACCGAAAACAGCCAGTAAAGTACGCTGGGTTTCCATTTGATGAAGGTTTCGTCGTGCAGCAGCAGGGTCGCACCGCCAAACACGCCGATGATGGCAAAGCTGACCCATAACATGGTGTCTACCTTGCCATGCCTGATTTTCGTCCAGATGATCTGGACTACCGTTGCGGCAATGGCGACGGCAGTGGCGACATAGATGCCTTTTAATTTGAAGGCGATGAAGAACAGCAGGATGGGGAAAAGATCGAATAACAGTTTCATGGTGTATTTACTTGGCAGGCAGGGTGTCAACGAAATGCAGGCATAGCTCTGACCAGTGTTCCAGTTGTTGATCGGAGGCTATGCCTTCATTTGATATAAAAACGTAACCTTTCATCGGCTTGCCGGTGAAATCCATTTGCCGCACGTGTGGCTGTTGCAGAGCATGCGGGTAATTTTGCGGGCCAACGCGCGCCATCAGTTCATTGTTCACAATGCCGAGGAACATGTGGCCGCGACACAGCAAGCACAAGCCGCCGAACATCTTTTTTTCGTGAATGTCAGGATTGCCCGAGAATAGTTGACGTAAGCGGCAGGCGAGGGTTTCATCAAACGCCACTTCAGAATGCTTTCAACGACAGTGCGGCGGAGTTGATGCAATAGCGCAAACCGCTCGGCGGCGGGCCATCCGGGAATACATGCCCCAGATGCGCGCCACATTTGCTACAGCAGACCTCCTCGCGATTCATGCCATGGCTGGTGTCGGCGCGCTGGGATACATTCTCGGCGCGATGTGGTCGCCAGAAGCTGGGCCAGCCGCTGCCGGAATCGAATTTGCTGGTCGACTCGAACAAGGGTTCGTCGCAGCAGATGCAATGGTAAGTCCCCTCTTCGTGGCAATCCCAGTAAGCGCCGCTGAATGGCGGCTCCGTGCCGCATTCCCGACACACGCGATATTGTTCAGCGGTGAGTTCGGCGCGCCATTCGTCATTGGTTTTTTGAATTTCAGACATTAGAGTACCTCGCCGGCAAAGTCCGCCAGTCGTGAGCGTTCGCCGCGCAACAAAGTGACGTGGCCGCCATGCGCCCATCCCTTGAACCTGTCCACCACATAGGTCAGGCCGGAGCTGCCTTCGGTGAGGTAGGGGGTGTCTATCTGGGCGATGTTGCCCATGCAGACCACCTTGGTGCCGGGGCCTGCGCGCGTGACCAGCGTCTTCATCTGCTTCGGCGTGAGGTTTTGCGCCTCGTCTATGATTATGTATTTATTTAGGAAAGTCCTGCCGCGCATGAAGTTGAGTGATTTGACCTTGACGCGTGAACGGATCAGGTCGCGGGTCGCGGCGCGACCCCAGTCACCAGCCTCTTCGTCGTTCTTGTTCAAGACATCCAGATTGTCTTCCAGCGCCCCCATCCACGGGGTCATTTTCTCTTCTTCAGTACCGGGCAGGAAACCAATATCTTCGCCGACTGGCACGGTCACGCGGGTGATGATGATTTCCGAATAGAGCTTGTGCTCAAGGGTTTGCATAAGTCCTGCGGCAATCGTCAACAAGGTCTTGCCGGTTCCAGCCTGTCCCAGCAGCGTGACAAAATCAATCTCGGGGTCGAGCAACAGGTTCAGAACGAAATTCTGTTCGCGGTTGCGTGCGACGATGCCCCAGATATTGTTTTTGCTGTGGGTGTAATCGGTCAGGGTACGCAGTAGCGCAGTGGTGTCACTTTGTTCAACCACAATGGCATGGAAGGGCGTGTCGTCTTCCTTGTAGACAAACTGGTTGAGGAAGAGCGCGCCACATAATGGCCCCTGTATCTGGTAAAACGTGTGGCCATCCTTTTGCCAGGACTGCAAATCCTTGCCATGCGTTTCCCAGAAATTGGCGGGCAGTTCCAGAGAGCCGCCGTATAGCAGGTCGGTATCTTCCAGCACCTTGTCATTGAAATAATCCTGCGCATCAAGACCCAATGCACGCGCCTTGATACGCATGTTGATGTCCTTGCTGACTAGGATTACGGCGCGTTCAGGTTGCTGTTGTTGCAGGCCGATCACGACGCCCAGAATCGCGTTATCGGCTTTGCCCAGCTCCAGATTTTGCGGCAACTCATGCTTGATGAAACTGGTTTGCAAGTACAGCCGCCCGGTGCTGTTTTTGTGTAAGTCAGACTGGAGTGCGATGCCTTCCTCGATGTTGCGCGGCGCGTCGCTGACGATTTCATCCAGATAGCGGCTGGCCTGACGGGCGTTGCGCGCAACTTCCGTCATACCCTTTTTCTTGTTGTCCAGTTCCTCAAGAACAAACATCGGCAGGCAGATGTCATGCTCTTCAAAACGATACAGACTGGTCGGGTCGTGCAATAGCACGTTGGTATCCAGTACGAACAGCTTGGTTTCGGCGGCAGTCTTGTTGCGTTTTGTCATGACCATCCTCAGTTGAGCGTTTTAACGAAATCCAGTATTTCCTGTGCATGGCCATCGGCCTTGAGCTTGCGCCATGTACGGCGTATCACCCCCGTGCTATCGAACACGAAGGTGCTGCGTTCGATGCCGCAGACCTGATTGCCATACATGTTTTTTTGCTTCATCACGCCAAACAATTCGCAGACGGTTTCATCCGCATCAGAGAGTAATTCGAAAGGAAGCGTGAGCTTGGCTTTGAAATCCTCATGTGATTTGAGACTGTCGCGCGAGATGCCGACCACTTCGCAATTGGCATCCTGAAATTGCACATAGAGATCACGAAACTGTTGCGACTCCGTAGTGCAGCCTGAAGTGTTGTCCTTGGGATAGAAATAAACCACTAAATGTTTGCCGCGTGCCTCTGAGAGCTTGAAGGTCTTTCCGCTGGTGGCGGGTAACGAGAAATCAGATACCTGTAATTCTGAGGGGTTTTCTTGCGCAGTGTTTGGCATGGTTTCACTTTCAATTGAGGTTGCGTCATTATTGATAAAACCGTGACAAAGGCAAGCGGTATTGATTTCGTGGGATTATTTTATCCAGGCGGTTGTTGTGGGACGGAGGGTGGTGTCAGCGGGGTGGGCGCCGGCACTGGAAAGGGGCGCATTTTTATCAAGAATCCCAAGGGAGTGTGGACGCTCCAGAGGCGGAAATAATTTTAAGCGGCCTTGCAGTAAAGTCCAGGATTGCTGATTTGATGCACGTTTGATCTTGCGTCCGATGATTCTGGCACGATGATTTATACTCGCGCTTTGCATGAGTATGGGGGCGGCGTGATGGGCCTGCAGGATTGGTAATGAGCGACGAAATTTATATGCGCGTGGCGCTGGAGCTGGCAACCCGTGCCGGGGCGCTGGGTGAGGTGCCGGTGGGGGCGGTGGTGGTGCAAGACGGAGAGATTGTCGGGCGCGGCTTTAATGCGCCGATTTCAGGGCACGACCCCTCCGCGCATGCCGAGATGCAGGCGCTGCGCGATGCCGCGCAACGTCTTGGCAATTATCGGCTGCCGGGCTGTGAGCTGTTCGTCACGCTGGAGCCTTGTCTGATGTGCGCCGGGGCGATCATGCATGCGCGTATCGCACGGGTGGTGTATGGCGCGGCGGATTACAAGACGGGGGTGTGCGGGAGTGTGCTGGATGCCTTCGGTGAACTGGCAGCGTTACAGGCTCCCGCTCCGGTGGCCTCGCTCCCGGCTCACGGGCAGGTGGTGCGTTTAAATCACCACGCAGCGGTTGTCGGCGGGGTGCTGGCGGGGGAGTGTGGTTCGCTGTTGAGTAATTTTTTTGCGGCACGCCGCGCACGGCAAAAGGCAGAGCGGGCGAGCTTGGACGCGGGAGTAGCCGCTGTCAGCGCAAGGGAGGCGACGCAATGAAAATCCTGGTGCATATCGCTACCCAATCTTTGGCGTTGCTGGATGAGGCGGGCGCTGTGCTGCGCCGTTATGCGGTTTCTACCGCGTTGCGCGGCGCGGGCGAGGAATCCGGCAGCTTTTGTACGCCGCGTGGCCGGCATGTGATTCGTGCCAGGATTGGGGCGGGATGTCCGGTGAACACGGTGTTTGTGCGTCGCCGGCCCACCGGAGAGATTTATACGCCCGCGTTAAGTGAGCAGTTTCCGGGGCGGGACTGGATATTGACGCGCATTCTCTGGTTGTCCGGCTGCGAAGTTGGCTACAACAGGCTGGGGAAACGCGATACCATGCGCCGCTATATTTATATCCACGGCACGCCGGATACCGAGCCGGTCGGTCAGGCTTTGTCGCATGGCTGTATTCGTATGCACAATGCCGATCTGCTGGAGTTGTTCGAGCAGGTGTCGGTCGGCACCAACGTTGAGATAGTCGAGTAATCGTCTGAGAGGGTGGTATGAGCCAATCCATAACGGTAAGTCTGGTAAGTTGGCATGACGGTGAACCTTTGCTGAGGGCGGTGCGCGAAACGGTGTTCATCCGCGAGCAGGGGATACCTGCGGAACTGGAGTGGGACGGGCTGGACGAGCAGTGCCGGCACGCACTGGTGCTGAGCGGTCAAGGGGAAGCAATTGGCTGTGGCCGGATGATGTCGAATGGCCATATCGGGCGTATTGCCGTGCTGCCGAAATGGCGCAAGCAAAAGGTCGGAACAGCGATCATGGAGGCGCTGCTGGACTACGCTTTCGCGCATGATTATCCGCAGGTGGACGTGGATGCCCAGACCTATGCCGTGAAGTTCTATCGCGGTTTCGAGTTTGTCGAAGAGGGCGAGGTGTTCATGGATGCCGGCT
Organism: Gallionella sp.; assembly: GCA_028687575.1. Classification (GTDB taxonomy): domain Bacteria; phylum Pseudomonadota; class Gammaproteobacteria; order Burkholderiales; family Gallionellaceae; genus Gallionella. The sequence continues at coordinate 205,574 of JAQTZW010000002.1, forward strand.
TGCCCCACATCAAGATGCAACTCAAATTCATTTGCCCGTTAAATAATCGGCTACGCTGAAATTCTTCACGGCTTCCGGTTGCGCTACCGTGAAGGCAGTGATGAAAGCGCCGGTGGCGAATGCCTCGGCGAAGATGATGATGGGGGCCGGAATGAAGTAGTGGTATTGAATTTCCGGCCAAGTGTAGTGAGTCAATCCCAGCAATACGCCAGTGATTGCCGCGATCATCAGGATGGTGGACAGCGCTGCGCTGGCAAAGCCGTTCAGTAGCACGAATACAAAGAAGTTCTTGGGCAGGTTGCGTTGACTGAAACGCAGCAGTGTTTCACTGCACAGCATCGGTATCGCCAGCATCATCAGCCCGTTAAGTCCCATGGAAGTGAGGTCTATGCCCATGTACAGCCAGGTGGCCAGCATCACCAGGGTCAGGGCAATTAGCGCCACGGGCCAGCCGAACATCAGCAGGAATAGCGTTGCGCCTATCAGGTGGAAATTAAAGCCGGGACGGATGCCGGCGTTGAGATGCCAGTAGATCGGTGCCAACACGACCAGCGCGATCAGCGCGTGGCTGCGCATGTCGTTGCTGAAGAGTTCGCGCCATTCCGCCCGTTTTATTGCCTGAACCAGCACCAGAAAGAACAGCAGGTTGGCCAGCCACAGGCTGTCGTGACTGAATAGCTGGGCGGGCAGGTTCATGGCAGCGGATAGGGCAGGGGCAGGAGGGTCAGGGCCGGGCCGTGCGGCGAGGCCAGGTGCAGCGTGGAGGTTTCCTGACTGGCGGTCTGCACCACGGCCAGTACGTCATATCCGCCGCCGGGAGCGGCAGCGCTGTTGGCGATCATGCCGCTGGCCTGCTCGCCCATGTCGGCGCTGAAGACTTCGTCGCCCGGTTGCGGCGATGCCTCGCTTGCCACATGTGCCAGGTACATCCGTCGTTTCAGCTTGCCCAGATAGTGCATGCGCGCGACGATCTCCTGTCCGGGGTAGCAACCCTTCTTGAAGTTGATGCCGCCGATCAGGTCGAGGTTGGCCATCTGCGGCACGAACTGTTCCTGTGTTTGCGGCAGGATGACCGGGATGCCTGCGCGGATGTTGAGCCAGTCCCAGCAGGGGCTGCCAGCGGGCTTTGCCTGTAGCGCCAGTGTTTGCCAGAGGCCGGGTGCATGCGCCGGCGTGGTGTTGAGCTGGAATCGGTTGTCGCCCAGCCGGATCAGGCTGGCGCGGGCGTCGGCGGTGACACCCATGGTCTGCTCTGGAATAACGAGGCCATGCTGTTGCAGCAGTGCTCGCGCATCGGGGCCAGAGATGCCGAGCGAGATCACCTCGTTGTCGGTATCGCTGATCTTTACCTTGGCGCGCAGCACATACATGCCGAGCTTCTTCTGCATCGCGCCAGCCAGCGCGGCGGGCAGTTGCAGCAGATAGTCCTCTCCGTCGCGCCAGATCAGGAAAGTTGCCAGCATCCGGCCTTTCGCTGAGTTGAAACTGGACCATTGCGCGCGGCTGCCGTCCAGTTCGCGGATGTCGTTGGAGAGCAGGTTTTGCAAAAAGGTTTGTGCCTCCGCACCGCTGGCGCGCAGCGTGGAAAACTGACCCGGTGCGCAAACAATTGTGCCGTGCGCGGTGGACTCCAGTTCGGCGGCAGGGTCACCAAAGTGCTGTGTGAAGTCGGGTGAGGAGGTCGCGCCTTGCTGCGCCAGGAAGTTCTGCCAGTCGGGATTCATGGATTTTCTATCGGGGAAAGCGGTGAATAGTCGGTCGCGCAGTGTTGAACAAAGCGTGTGGCCTGTCAATACTGGGAGGCGGGCACGCGGGGGCCATGACGCTGGTGTCCGATTCCGCTACACTCTGCCGCCATGAAACGATTCCTAGATTATCTGGCGATTTGCCTGTTGCCCGTCCTGCTGGCCGGCTGTGAGGGCGGGCTGTGGAATAATCCCTATCCGGCGACGGATGCGGGCAAGTCCATCCTGTACACGGCGTTCACCGAGCGCCCCAAGCACCTTGATCCGGCGCAGGCTTACAGCGAGAACGAATACGAGTTTCTGGCCAACATCTACGCGCCGCCGCTGCAATACCATTATCTGAAGCGCCCATATCAATTGGTGCCGTTGGCGGCAAGTTCGATGCCGACGATAACTTTTCTGGATGCACAGGGGCGGACTTTGCCTGCCGATGCGCCGGCAGACAAAATTGCCTTTAGCGTTTATGAGATTCATATCAAACCGGGTATGCGCTACCAACTCCACCCGGCTTTCGTGGCAGGCAATCTCGACTTGAAGGAAGCCGATTTGGCGGACATCCATACGTTGGGTGATTTTGCGCAGCGCGGGACGCGGCAAGTCACTGCGGCGGACTATGTCTATCAGATCAAGCGATTGGTGCATCCCGAGTTGCACACGCCCATCGCCGGGGTGATGAGCGAATACATCGTCGGCCTGAAGGAATACGCCGCGACCTTGCAGCAGGCCGCGAAGGCGCATCCGGAGGCTTGCCTCGACTTGAATGCCTATCCTCTGGCGGGTGCGCAAGTGGTGGACGACACCACCTATCGCATCACGGTGCGCGGCAAATATCCGCAGTTCGCCTATTGGCTGGCGATGCCGTTCTTTGCTCCCATGCCGCAAGAGGCCGAACGTTTCTACGCCCAGCCGGGAATGAAGGCGCGCAACCTGACGCTGGACTGGTGGCCGGTCGGCAGCGGACCTTATTATCTGTCCGAAAACGATCCGAATCGGCGCATGGTGTTGACGCGAAATCCGGCCTACGACAGCGAGCATTATCCGGCACAAGGCGAGGCGGACGATGCGCGGCAAGGGTTGCTGGCCGACGCGGGAAAATCTTTGCCGCTGACCGAGGAGGTGGTGTTTTCGCTGGAGAAGGAAACCATCCCCTACTGGAACAAGTTCCTGCAGGGCTATTACGATGCGTCGGGTATCAGTTCGGACAGCTTCGACCAGGCGGTGCAGGTCAGTGTCGGCGGTGAGGCCGCAATCAGCGACGGGATGAAGGCGCAGGGCATCACGCTGTCCACCGCAGTCGCCACATCGACGATGTATACCGGCTTTAACTGGCTGGATCCGGTGGTGGGCGGCAGTTCGGAGCGGGCGGTTAAGTTGCGTCGCGCCATCGCCATTGCGGTGGATTTCGAGGAATTCATTTCAATCTTTGCCAACGGGCGCGGCATCGCGGCACAATCGCCGATCCCGCCGGGCATCTTCGGCTATCGCGACGGCGAGACGGGAGTGAACCACTACGTCTATGACTGGGTGGACGGCAAGCCGGTGCGCAAATCCATCGCCGAGGCGAAGCAATTGCTGGCCGAAGCCGGTTATCCGGGCGGGGTGGATGCGATTAGCAAACAGCCGCTGGTGATCCATCTGGACACCACGGCCAACGGCGTGGGCAACAAGTCGCGGCTGGACTGGCTGCGCAAGCAGTTCGACAAGCTGGGCGTGCAACTGGACGTGCGCAGTACCGACTACAACCGCTTTCAGGACAAGATTCGCCGGGGCGATACGCAAATGTTCTACTTCGGCTGGAACGCCGATTATCCTGATCCCGAGAATTTCCTGTTTCTGTTGCAAGGCGCCCAAGCCAAGGTCGGGCATGGTGGTGAAAATGCCGCCAACTACAGCAACCCAGAATACGATCAATTGTTCGAGCAGATGAAGAATATGGAAAACGGCCCGCTGCGGCAGGCCATCTTAGACAGGATGCTGGAAATTGTGCGGCGGGATTCGCCTTGGTTGTGGGGCTTTCACCCCAAAAACTATGTGCTGCAACACGGCTGGTTGCACAACGTCAAATCCAATGTGATGGCAAACAATAAGCTCAAGTACTGGCGCGTGGATGCGGCCAGTCGCGACAGGATGCGTAAGGAATGGAATCAGCCGGAACGCTGGCCGTTGTGGCTGGCTGGGGTGGGCTTGATCTTGATGATGACCGGCTTGCTGCGCGTATTGCGCGGGCGGGAGAGAAGAGTTTCGTAAACATTCCTCATGATTTTCCGAGTTTGGCGAATATTTGTTGTCGCTGATGAACTTTTCTGGTGATGGGGGAGTCCTATCGCGTCGATAGAAGGGGGTTTGTTGTATTTTTACAAATACCTTACCAATTATTTGTCCTTAATGCTACGATGGGCTTCAGATTCTTGGTTTTTGGGTTTTGTTGTCTGAAGTGTTGTGATTTGGGGAGTTGGTCAACGGCGTGTCCGGATGATCGACTATATAGTTAAAAAGATATTTTTATAGGAGATGATCATGAAGAAAATTTTTTCCAGAACATTGGTTGCAACATCCTTGTTGTTGAGCGCAGGCGTTGCTCTGGCAGGCCCTAGTCCACAGACAACAACTTTTGGCGTAACCGCCACTGTTGCGAATAACTGCACCATCAGCAGCGCAGCAGCCATTGCGTTCGGTGCCTATGACGCGACTAGCGGCGCGGCAGCGACCGGCTCGGGCAGTGTGGTGGTGCGCTGCACCAAGGGTACGGCGATTACCGTTGCACTGGATCAGGGTTTGAATGCTGGGGTGGGTTCGACCTGTACTGCGCCGGCACGCCAGATGACCGCTGGTGGTGTTGACCGTTTGGGTTACGCGCTGTATTCCGATGCGGCAATGACTGCGGTCTGGGGTTGTACCGCCGGCACCAACACGGTCGGCTCCACTTCTGTCAGTGCTGCGACGCTGATGACCTTGCCGGTTTACGCCAGTGTTCCGGCCAGTCAGGATGTTTCCGCCGGTTCGTATGCTGATACTGTGACGGTCAATATCACCTTCTGATGATTCGTCAGTTTTACTTTGCGGTCAGGGTGGTTGCACTGACCGCAGTTTTTTTCTGGTCGGACGCGGTCTTTGCGTCCGACTTCAACGTTTCCCCCATATTGGTCAATCTTTCCACTGCCAGTGCCACTGCTGCGCTGGAAGTCGAGAATAATGGCAACGACGCGGTCGTAATCCAGTCCGAGGTGAAGTCCTGGTCTCAGGAGAACGGCACAAGCAGTTACCAGCCAACGACCGATATACTTGCCACTCCGCCGATATTCACGGTACCCGCACATGGTAAACAGATCGTGCGTATGGGAATGCGCCGAACTGTGGATCCGAAAACTGAACTGGCCTATCGCTTGTTCCTGCAAGAGGTGCCACCTCCTCCGCAACCCGGTTTCAAAGGGGTTCAGGTCAGGCTGCGATTGGGTGTGCCGGTATTTATTGCGCCTGCAGTTTCCGCTCAGCCGGTTCCAAAATGGAGCGCCACGCAGGATGCAGATGGCCTGATCAAGTTGACGCTCCTCAATCAAGGCAATGCGCACATTCAGATCAGTGATTTCGTGCTCAAGGTTGCTGGCAACGCGACCCCGCTGGTTAAACAAGACATTCCGTTTACCATTCTGGCAGGCAGCGGTCAGTCGTGGATTCTGAAACCTGATCCCAAGGTGTTGATCAACGAGGGGCGCATACAGGTGCAGGCATTCAGTACCGTTGGTCGCTTTGATGCTGAGATTGAATTGGGCAGGCCGTAAGGCGTTATTCTCCGGCGGTTATCTTTTATTATGGGTATCGCAGGCTGCAATGTCGGGGAGCGTGGATGTTACTGCGCTGGAATCGAGCCGTGCTCTGCAACTGCCTCAGTCGTCCAATACGACCGGCAACTCCCCCATTGAAGTGATCCGGCAGGTCGAAGGAGCACCCCCGGTAAATCCGCCGGACGGCAATGCAAATCCCATCCCGCAGGAAACGATGTTGCAGATAGACATCAATCATCAACATCTGGATGAAACGGCTTTTTTTCTGCGCGACGGTGACAAGTTGTACGCATCCCATGAGGATTTGCAAAAGTGGCGGGTACTGACTGACGGTGCCCAATCGCTGCTCTATCAGGGAAGACGCTATTTCTTGCTGTCTTCCATACCCGGCATCATATTCCAGCTGGACGAACGTACCCAGACAGTCATCCTCGATGTAAAGCCGGAGCAACTGGCGTTGTCGGTCTACAAGCTGGAGTCGAAACGTAATGTCGAACTGCTGCATGGCACGGGAGCTTACCTCAATTACGATCTGACTTCGGTGAAACTTACCGGCAAGACTACGAATTCTGGTTTTCTGGAGTTGGGGGTGTTCAACCGTTTCGGGGTCGGTACCAGCGGGGTGCTGGTACAGGATAAGGCTGGCCGCCCGCAGGCCACGCGACTGATGACGACCTGGACGCAGGATAGGCCGGAAGATGTCAGCAGTCTGCGCATCGGCGATGCCTATAGCCAACCGGGCTACTGGGGGCGCTCGGTGAGCTTTGGAGGGATTCAGTATGCGAGCAATTACGCTACCCAACCACGGCTGATTCGCTTTCCCTATCTGACCGCAGCGGGTGAAGCTGTCGTGCCTTCTACCGTCGATGTGTTCATCAATAACACCAGAGTGATGCAGCAAAATGTCCCGCCCGGCCCATTTTCATTTACCGATCTGCCTGCCGTGACCGGGCATGGTGAGATGCGCATGGTGATCAAGGACGTGTTGGGGCGGGAACAAGTCATCACACAACCTTTCTATGCCAGTGATGCGTTGCTGCGGGTTGGTTTGGTGGATTACTCCTACGACTTGGGGGTGGTGAGGAATAATTACGGAATCAGCAACAACAAGTATGCACACCTTCTGGCGGCGGCTACCTACCGCAAGGGATTGTCTGAATCTTTCACTGGTGAATTACGTGGCGAGCTTTCTCGTACCCACCAAGCAGCAGGTGTAGGCGGCACTTTGCAGTTGAGCGAACTGGGCATGTTCGTCGGTTCTGCTGCACTCAGTCAGAGCAACAAGGGGGCAGGCTCACTCCTGATAGCCGGATTCGACAGGCGTACCAGTGCTTTCAGTATCGGGCTACACAGCCAATTTGCCTCACGCAACTTTGTCCAGTCGGGTCTGGATACCACTCAATTCGCACCCAAGATGGTGTCCAGCGTAAATCTGTCTTACGCAACCCTTGATTGGGGGACGGTCGGTATGGCCTATGTGTTGCAGGATAATCGCGAATTGGGCAAGAGCCGGGTCGTGTCGGCGAATTACGGTCTGCCTCTCGGCAAGGAGGCGACATTGCACGCGATTGCCTACAAGAATCTGGCGGTAGGCGGGAACTCGGTGATCAATGCGGTAATCACCTTTCCGCTTGGTGATCGAACCTCGGCCAGCGTGAGTCAGAAACAGACGCGCACGGGCGGTACGATGGTCAACGAATCGTTCGTACAGATTCAGCAAAATCCTCCCTATGGCATGGGCTGGGGTTATCATCTGGAAGCGTCTAACAACAATGCGCAGCGGGGTAGTGTGACGTTGCAGACGAACTTTGGTAGCTACAATGCAGATACCATGAGTGTTGCCGGAAACACCATCACTCGCTTGAACGCAGCCGGTGGAGTGGGTTTTGTAGGTGGCAGACTGTATGCGATGCGGCCCATTACCGGCAGTTTTGGAGTGGTCAAGGTGAGCGATTACCCGAATGTGCGGGTGTATGCCGACAATCTGCAGGTGGGGAAAACGGACGCTAAAGGTTATGTGTTGGTTCCACAGTTGCGGCCTTACGGTTCTAACGAAATCGGGGTGGAGCAGAAGGATTTGCCGCTGGATGCCGAGGTGGATGCGTTGAAAATCGTCGTCTCGCCCTATTACAGGACTGGTGTGCTGGTAGATTTTCCTATCCGTATCTCGCACGGAGCAACGCTAAGGGTGGTGTCCGAAGATGGCAAACCGATTCCCAGTGGGGCGCTCGCCAGAATAGTCGGCAGCGACAAGGAATTCCCGGTGGCACTAGATGGCGAGATCTATTTGACCGGTTTGGCTGAAAGGAATGAAATGGAAATCCGCTGGCAGGGGCAAGGCTGTAGGATAAGCGTTGCCGTGCCGGCCACCGATGATCCGCTGCCGTCGCTAGGCAGTTTCGTATGCAAGGGAATCACGCCATGAATGTTCTGATGAAAAGTTTCCTGAATGCCGCACTGATGATGCTTGCGATGTCATCATCTTGGGCTGCTGATTGCACGGTCAGCGCCACGGCAGCCAATTTCGGCGATTACAACGTGATGGCAAATGCACACAATCGCAGTGGTGTCGGTACGATCAGCGTGTTTTGCGTTAGCACCGTCCCGCAGGGTAACGAGATGGTCAACTATACCCTGATGATAAGTGGTGGCATGAGCGGCAACGCGCTGCAGCGGCGTTTGGGAAACGGTGCTGACGGGCTTATTTATAACCTCTACAGTGATGCTGCGCTGACGCAGATATGGGGAGATGGTGCTGGCGGGAGTGTGGTAGTCACAGGTTCCATGATGCTAACGACGGGAAGACCCACCGCCAGCGTCACACATACGGCATACGGCGTTATTCCGCCGGGACAGAATGGGGCTTCCGGACAGTTCTCGGATATGTTGTCTGTTACGCTGATCTACTGAACCGACTGGACTGTCAGAGTACTCGCGCGCTGACCATCAGCGGCCACGGATACAGACCGGGCTGCATGTCGCTGGCCAGATAGAACCGGTAACCCAACTCAAGCTGACTCTGCTTCTGGCCTGCCAGGCGCTGCGTGACAGCGCCGCCATCAATGCCGAAATTCACATTGGAATCCAGACCTCGAATCTGCACCGACTGGAAGAGGTCGGCCAGCACATGGAAATCCAGTATGAAACCCTCGCGACTGTTGGTATGTACCGAAAACCGCGAACCGGCCGGTACATCAATGTAGCCGCGCTGGATGTCCTTCTGGCTGATCTTCAGTTCCATCGCCTGATTCTGGACATCCATCTTGACATGCGGCAGCACCGTGACGCTGACCGTGAGCGATGCGCTGGTTTGGCCAGCCTGTGCATCGCTGGATTGGGGGAGTGCTGCGAACAGCAGCAAGGCGCTCAACGCCACCGAGATGAACTTGCGCTGTACGCCCAGCACCTTCTCGATCTGTGCCGGTTCGGCATAGCCCGCTTCAACCAGCACCTCACCCAGACGCTTGCCGGTCTGGCTTTGCAGAGCGAGTGCAGCTTGCAGTTGTTGTTCGGAAATCTCGCCGGTGCGAACCAGCAATTGGCCCAGTTGCAAGGGGCTATCGCTACCCTGCATGCTCTGGCGCATCTGGAAGCCGAGCAGCGCATTCAGTTCGGCGGGCGTGAGGATGGCACGTTCAATCAGAATCTCACCGAGAGGCCGGGCGCTTTGCTTCTGCTCATCCAGCAACACCTGCAAATGCGCTTCCGTGATGCGATTCGCCTGTAGCAGAAGTTGTCCGAGATAGGAGCGTGGGCCAGCGGCCACACCGATGGCGCTTTCCAGCGAATCGAGGTGCTGTTGCAGCGAAAGTAAAGCGTTAAGCGATTTGTCTGGCATGTTCACGGTATCAATGACCTTTCGGATGACTGGCGGCATGAAAAAGCGATGCTGCATGAGCCTCATTCAATTCGGGGACACTTTCGGTTGTAGCTCATCATGGCAACCATATCGGCAAACATTCGGATTACTTTAGGGTGATTTTTCAATAGTCGCCGATCATTTTGAAATTCCCTGTAGGGGGCAGGGTGAAATCGTGCGAGCGTTGCATGAGAGTAAAAAAACAAGCCCGCGTTCGGCGGGCTGGATTTGTATGGTGTTGTTGACACGCAACAATACTGGGATAGGTGGCGGTGCGGCGAGTCATCCCGCCGATTGTCTCTGCTGCTTATTCCTGCAAACAGGGATATTTACAGCGAACTGGGCGAATTCTACCTCACCAATGTTGATCCTTATCAGCCCAGACCCAGTCACAACGGCGCTTTCAGCTCACTCCCTGTAATTTCCCCAAGCAATTGAACAGGGAATTATCAGGAAATGTTCCATCTATAGAGTCTGGCCTTTAATAACTGAACCGCCCCGGGTTTCGTGGAGGCAGTTTGGTTTAAGTAACGTTGGCAGGCTCCGTGTTGGCTAACTGCCGGTAGTATTGTGCCTCAGCTTCTGCGGGCGGGATATAGCCGATCGGCTCCAGCAGGCGTTCATGGTTGAACCAGTGCACCCATTCCAGCGTAGCCAGTTCCACCGATTCCCGATTCGGCGAATTCAACCCACCCAGTTCCGGCTGGCACGCATACAGGGCCGGCTCCAACGCGTCGAGCACGAAGTCCGTATGCATGCTGGGACTGACCCGCCAGCCGACGATGCAGCGGGCAATATCGACACCCTCGCGTTTCAGTTGCCGCCACACCCTGTCCGCGCCATACACTTCGAAGTTGGCATGCCATGCGCGCTGAATCTGGGGAATCAGGAGGTCATCGCGCTGAGCGCGTGCGCTGCGCAAGGCCGGATCGTACTGTTCCGCTGCATGGCGATGGTATCCAGACGGGGCGGTCTGCAACACCTTGCAGATCGGTTCGACCCCGTAGGTGGCACGATGCCGGTCGATGAACGACCTCAGGACTTGAGTTTGCGGTCACGCTCCTCGCTGGTGATGCCATCGCGCAGGCCGGCGTCGATCTCATGCTTCTTCACCCAGTCATGCAACGTCTGGGGCACGCAGCCGAACTTCGGCGCAATCGATTCGATGGCCGCCCATTGCGATGCCCCTGTACCATGCGGACAGCACGTTCGCGAACTTCGGGGGAGTACTTCGGGGTAGGTTTCTTGTTCATAAGGGCTCCATTCTCTCAAGAATTTTACCCTCCATGAAACCCGGGGCGGTTCAGTAAGGGAAATCCGCCACATCTGTTATATACATCCAATTATTCAGAGCGCACCAAATTGGGTGCTATTGGGTGTATTATTGGCTTCATGTTTCGTACCGACACTCTACAAATCACCACAGAAATTCTGTCGCTTATTGCCAGAATTGATGAATTCAAAGGAGCTTGGCGCGCCTTGGGTACGCTCGCCCCAGATCGTCTGTCTGCGCTGCGCCGCGTTGCCACTATCGAAAGTATAGGTTCCTCCACCCGTATCGAAGGCAGCAAACTATCCGACCGCGAAGTCGAGCGCTTGCTGTCTAATTTGCAGATCAAGAATTTTGCCAGCCGCGATGAACAGGAGGTGGCTGGCTACGCCGAGGCGATGGAGCTGCTGTATTCATCCTGGACGGACATCACCTTCACCGAAAACCACATCAAGCAGTTGCACCAGAATCTGCTCGTTTACAGCGAAAAAGACGCCTGGCATCGCGGCAACTACAAAACTACCTCCAACAGCGTCGCCGCCTTCGATGAAAACGGTGCGCAAATCGGCATCGTGTTCCAGACCGCTACGCCCTTCGATACGCCGCGCCTGATGACCGAACTGGTGACATGGGTGCAACAAGAACGCGCCACCGGGCAGCTTCATCCGCTGCTGATCATCGCCGTGTGGGTGGTGGTATTTCTCGAAATCCATCCCTTCCAGGATGGTAATGGTCGGCTCTCCCGTGTGCTGACGACGTTGCTGCTGATGCAGGCAGGCTATGCCTATGTGCCCTATAGCTCGCTGGAAAGCATCATCGAGCAAAGCAAGGAAGCCTATTACCTCGCACTCCGACAAACACAGGGAACGATCCGCACCGATGCCCCCGATTGGCAGCCGTGGCTGATTTTTTTCTTGCGGGCGCTCGGCGAACAGGTTCGCCGTCTGGAAAAGAAAGTGGAGCGCGAAAAACTCGTGTTGGCCACGTTGCCGGAACTTTCATTGCAAATCGTCGAATTTGCGCGCGGACATGGACGCATCACGATGGGCGATGCAATCAGGCTGACCAGTGCCAGCCGCAATACGCTCAAGCAGCATTTCCGCGCGCTGACCGAACTCGGTCACCTGAATCAACACGGCAGCGGACGAGGCGTCTGGTACGACCTGCGTTGACTATGGATTACGCCACGCTCGACAGTTTGCGCACCCACCACCCCGCGTGGCGTCTGTTGTGCTCGCCGCATGCGCCATTGGCAGCAAGCTTTCTGCACCGCGTATTCGTGATGCCGAATGTGCGGGCGATTGCGGCAGTCGATCTGGCCGAGGCGCTGGAAGATGAACTGTATGCCTTGCGCCAGCAACTCGGCGAAGAGGCCTTCCCCAAAACGGCGCTGGTCTACCTGAACGACTGGGCAGCACCGGACAAAGGCTGGCTGCGCAAGTTCTATCGTCCGGGTACGGACGAAGCCCAGTTTGATCTCACGCCGGCGACGGAAAAAGCGCTTTCCTGGCTGGCGCAATTGTCAGAACGCCAGTTTGTCGGCACCGAATCGCGCCTGCTCATCCTGTTCGGCCTGCTCCAACAGATGAGCGAAGGCAGTGAAACCGATCCCGCCAAACGCATTGCCGAGCTGCATAAAAAACGCGACGAGATCAATGCCGAGATCGCCCGCATTGCCGCAGGCGACATTCCACTGCTGGACGACACGGCGCTGAAAGACCGCTTCCAGCAATTCACGCAGGGCGCGCGCGAACTGCTGGGCGATTTCCGCGAAGTGGAATACAACTTCCGTCGGCTCGACCGCAGCGTGCGCGAGCGCATCGCACTGTGGGAGGGCAGCAAGGGGGCATTGCTGGCGGAGATCATGGGCGAGCGCGATGCCATCGCCGATTCCGATCAGGGACGCAGCTTCCGCGCCTTCTGGGAATTGCTGCTCTCCAGCCGCCGCCAGGAAGAACTGACCGCCATGCTGGAGCAGGTGCTGGCGCTGCCCGCCGTGGCCGAACTGAAGCCGGATGCGCGCACGCGTCGCGTGCATTACGACTGGCTGGAAGCGGGCGAGCACGCACAGCGCACGGTGGCCCAGTTGTCGCAGCAATTGCGCCGCTTCCTCGATGACAAAGCCTGGCTGGAAAATCGCCGCATCATGGACATCCTGCGCGGCATCGAAAGCAAGGCGCTGGCGTTGCGCGCCGCGCCGCCAACCGGCCAGGTGATGGAACTGGCAGAAGCCTGCGCCGACATCGAGCTGGCAATGGAGCGCCCGCTGTACACCCCCACGATCAAACCGGTGATTGCCGATCTGGCCTTGCAAGCAGGCGAAGAAAGTCTCGACCCCGCCGCGCTGTTCGAGCAGATCGTGGTGGACAAGGCGCGCCTGACGCGCCACATCCGCCATGCCTTGCAGGACAAGGCTCAAGTCACGCTAGCCGAACTGACGGCGGCCCAGCCCTTGCAGCAGGGACTGGCCGAACTGGTGGCCTATCTGCAACTGGGCAGCGAAACCTTCGCCAGCACGGTGGACGAGTACACGCCGGAGCCGATACGTTGGCTGGCGGAGACAGACGAAGGAAAAACCCTGACGCGCTCGGCGCGGCTGCCGCGCGTGATTTTCATGCGCTAACAACGAGACCGAACCATGGAAAACGAAGTCGCCACCGAACCCCAGCCCGCCGCCGACCTGTCGGTGCTGCTGATCAATTTGCTCAAAGGCGTGCTGTATCGCGACGGCGACGCGCGCCTGTGGGGTGCGTTGCTGAATTTGCAGGCGCGCGTGCGCGACTATATGACGGTGCTGAATCTCGAATTGGTGCTGGACGAAGCCGAGGGCTACGCCTTCCTGAAAAGCCGTCCCGATCCGGGCGACGACGATCCCGCCCCGCGTCTGCCCCGGCTGGTGGCGCGTCGCCCCCTGTCGTTTCAGGTCAGTTTGCTGCTGGCCTTGTTGCGAAGAAAACTGGCCGAATTCGATGCGGGCGGCGGCGACACCCGCTTGGTGTTGAGCCGCGACGACATCGCCGAACTGCTGCGCGTATTCCTGCCCGACGGCCCCAACGAAGCCAAGCTGCTCGATCAGGTCGAGGGCATCATCAACAAGGTGAGCGATCTGGGCTTCCTGCACAAGCTCAAGCCCGGCTCCGGCAATGCGTCCAGCGTCCTCGCCCACTATGAAGTGCGGCGCATCCTGAAAGCCTTTGTTGATGCGCAGTGGCTGGCCGAGCTGGATGAGCGGCTGGCGGGCTACCAGACCCAGCTATTGAAAACGAACGACGTGGAGCCCAAGCCATGAACGAGCCGCAATCGCTGGGACTGGATTTTCTCGCCGACGATGCGCTGTCCGGCTTTCGCCTGATGCGCCTGGAGGTATTCAACTGGGGCACGTTCGACGAGCGGGTGTGGACGCTGCAACTGGACGGCAAGAACGGCCTGCTCACCGGCGACATCGGCTCGGGAAAATCCACACTGGTGGATGCCATCACCACCCTGCTGGTGCCATCGCAGCGCATCGCCTACAACAAGGCCGCCGGGGCAGACAGCAAGGAGCGCACGCTGCGCTCCTACGTGCTGGGGCATTACAAATCCGAACGCAACGAAACCACGGGTGCGGCCAAGCCGGTGGCGCTACGCGATCACAACCAGTATTCGGTCATCCTGGGCGTGTTCCACAACGCAGGGTACGATCAGACCGTCAGTCTGGCCCAGGTATTTTCCTGGTCGAAAGACATGCAGGGGCAGCCGGCGCGCTTCTTTCTCGGCGCGGAACGCGACCTGACCATCGCCGCCGATTTCGCCCAGTTCGGCGCGGACATCGCCCAGTTACGCAAACGCTTGCGCGGCACGGGCACGGAATTGCACGACAGCTTTCCGCCTTACGCGGCCTGGTTCTGCCGCCGCTTCGGCATCGGTAATGACAACGAAAAAATCCAAGCTCTGGAACTGTTCCATCAGACGGTATCAATGAAATCGGTGGGCAATCTCACCGATTTCGTGCGCAACCACATGTTGGAGCCGTTCGAGGCCGCGCCGCGCATCCAGGCGCTGATCGGCCATTTCGACGACCTCAACCGCGCGCATCAGGCGGTGCTCAAGGCGCAGCGCCAGGTCGAGCTGTTGACCCCGCTGGTGGCGGACAGCGCCCGGCATGCCGCACTGGTGGACGAAATCGCCCATTTGCGCCGTTGCCGCGAACAGTTGCGCGCGTATTTCGCCGGACTCAAACTGGCCTTGCTCGACAAACGTCTGAGCTTGCTGGATGAGGAATGGCAGCGCGTTCAGGCCCAGGTGCAGCGGCTGGAAAGCGAGCGCGAGGCGCATGGCCTGCAAGTGGACGAACTGAAACAGGCGATTCGCAATAGCGGCGGCGACCGCCTGGAGCGGCTGGCCGCCGACATCCGCCACAGGGAAACCTTGCGCGACGCCCGCCGCGCCAAGTCCGGGCGCTATGCCGAATTGACCGCCCTGCTGGGCGAATCGCCCGCAAACGAGGCTGAGGCATTTTCAGCCCAGCGCCTGAGTTTTCAGGCGCAGCGCGAAAGCTTGCGCGCCCGAGACGCCGGTTTGCAAAATAGTTATACCGAACACAGCGTGACCTTGCGCCAAGGCAAGCAGGAGCACGAACTTTGGTCGGGGGAAATTGACAGCCTGAAGCGCCGCCGCAGCAACATTGATGCCGCGCAAGTCCAGATTCGCGCTGCGCTGTGCGCCGCCTTGGGCATGAACGAGGACGACATGCCGTTCGCCGGCGAGTTGATCCAGGTGCGCGAGGACGAGCACGACTGGGAGGGCGCGGCGGAACGCCTGCTGCGCAGCTTCGGACTGTCGCTACTGGTGCCCGATGCGCATTACCAGGCCGTGGCAGAATGGGTGGACAGTCATCATCTGCGCGGTCGGCTGGTGTATTTCCACGTGCGCTCGCGCCGGGGCAATGAGTTGCCCGCCCTGCATCCCGACTCGCTGGTGCGCAAGCTGGCGCTCAAACCCGACACGCCGCATTACGACTGGCTGGAGCGCGAACTGGCGCACCGCTTCGATGTCGCCTGCTGCGCCACGCAGGAGCAATTCCGCCGCGAGACGCGCGCCATCACGTGCGCGGGTCAGATCAAAGATCCCACGGGCCGCCACGAGAAGGACGACCGCCACCGTCTCGACGACCGCAGCCGCTATGTGCTGGGCTGGAGCAACACCGCCAAGATAGCCGCGCTGGAAGCGAAACGCCGCCAGTTGGAAATCCACTTGGGCGAAGTCGGCAGCCAGATCACCGAAATAGAGCAGCAACGCAAAAAGCTGGGCGGCCAACTGGAAGCTTTGAGCAGCCTCGCTGAATACACATTGTTCGAGGAACTCGACTGGGCCAGCGTCGCCACCGAAATCGCCGCGCTGCAAGACGAGCGCGCCCAGTTGGAGTCCGCCTCCGACGTGCTCAAGCAATTGAATGAGCGCCTGCGCGAACGGCAACAAATCCTGAAAGAGGCGGAACAAGTGCTAGAAAGCGCACGCGACAAGCGCGCCAAAGTGGAGCAGCGCCAGAGCGATGCCGAAACGTTGCACGGACAAACCGCAGAGCTGTTACAGGCAGCTGCGCCGGACACCGCCCTGACCCCGGCGCTGGAAGCCCTGTGCGCCGAGGTGCTGGGCGAGCATCAGCTCAGTGTCGAATCCTGCGACAACCGCGAACAAGACGTGCGCGAAGGATTGCAGAAGCGCATTGATGCGGAAGACCAGAAACTCAAGCGCTTGGCCGAAAAAATCATCAAGGCGATGGCCTCGTTCAAGGACGAATTCAAACTGGAAAGCACCGAGATGGATGCCAGTCTGGAGGCGGCGTTCGAGTACCAGAAACTGCTGACGCAACTGAACCGCGACGACCTGCCGCGCTTCGTCGCCCAGTTCAAGGAACTGCTCAACGTCAACGCCATCAACGAAATCGCCAACTTCAACGGCCAGTTGGCGCGCTGGCGCGAGACCATCAAGGAACGCATCACCAAGATCAACGAATCGCTGGGCGAGATTGACTACAACCCCGGGCGCTACATTGTGCTGGAATCGCAAGCCAGCCCGGACGCGGAAATCCGCGATTTCCAGCAGGACATGCGCGCCTGCACCGACGATGCGCTCAGCGGTTCGGAAGATGCGCAGTATTCCGAGGCCAAATTTTTGCAGGTGAAGGCGATCATTGACCGCTTCCGGGGACGCGAAGGCTTGTCCGATCAGGATCGGCGCTGGACGGCCAAGGTGACCGACGTGCGCAACTGGTTTTTGTTCGCCGCCAGCGAGCGTTGGCGGGCGGACCACAGCGAGCACGAGCACTATTCCGATTCCGGCGGCAAATCCGGCGGACAGAAGGAGAAACTGGCCTACACCATCCTGGCGGCCAGTCTGGCCTACCAATTCGGGCTGGAATGGGGCGTGGTGCGTTCGCGCTCGTTCCGCTTCGTGGTGATTGACGAGGCATTCGGACGCGGCTCGGACGAATCGGCGCAATACGGGCTGAGGCTGTTCAAACAACTCAATCTGCAACTGCTGATCGTCACCCCGCTGCAAAAAATCCACATCATTGAGCCCTACGTCTCCAGCGTCGGCTTCGTGCACAACGAAGGCGGCAAAGCCTCCAAACTGCGCAACCTGACCATTGAGGAATATCAGGCGCAGAAGAGCGCCCGCCGTGGAACGTCGCCGTGAACTGGAGCACTGCCAACGACTTGAAAACCCAGTTGCTGCGCCTGTGGGAGCGCGGCGAATTGCTGCGCGATGCGGTCAACGGCAACCCGCGTTTTCCCTTGCGCTTGACGCTCAAAGGCCCGGCCTCGAACGACCTCACCGAGCGTTTCCAGGCGGTGCGCGCCTGGGTAGCGGCGCTGTCCGCCGCGCCGCACCTGCGTCTGGAATGGCAGGAAGTACGCCACCGTGTGCAAGGCTCGCAGCGTTTACCGGCCAGTGCATGGGTAGATAGCCTCGAAGAAGCGCTGGCCTGGCTGGGCAAACGGCGCGACGGGCAGCGCTTCCAATCCCTGATTGACACCACCTGCCAGTCCCAGCCCGCCCTGCTCCCCTGGCTGGAAAAACGCCCGCTACAGGTGCTGGAACTGGCGGACGACTGGCCGCTACTGCTGTCCATCGTGGGCTGGATGAAGGCGCATCCCCGCCCCGGCCTCTATCTGCGTCAGGTGGACTTGCCTGGCGTCCACAGCAAATTCATCGAATCTCATCGCGGTGTGCTGGCGGAACTGTTCGACCTTGCGCTGCCCGCAGATGCCATTGACACCACCAAGACCGGCGTCGCCCAGTTCGCCGCACGCTATGGCTTCCTCGACAAACCCCAGCGCCTGCGCTTTCGCCTGCTCGACCCGACGCTCCCGTGGGCGGACGGACTGACCTGCCCGGACGTCACGCTGGATGCCGCCAGTTTCAGCCGCCTGCGGCTGCCGATCCGGCGCGTGTTCATCACCGAAAACGAAATCAACTTCCTCGCCTTCCCGCCCGTCGAACAGGCCGTGGTGGTTTTCGGCGCAGGCTACGGCTGGGAAGCGCTGGCGCAAAGCCGTTGGCTGCACAGCTGCACAATTTATTACTGGGGCGACCTCGACACCCACGGATTCGCCATCCTGGACCAACTGCGCCACCATTTTCCTCAGGCCATCTCCTTCCTTATGGATCGCGCCACGCTGGAAGGGCATTCCTCAGCTTGGGGCTTCGAAACCACGCCGGTTCTGACCGAGCTATCCGGATTGACCGCTGCCGAGCGTGTCCTGTACGACGATCTGCGCTTCAATCGTATTTGTCAGGGGCTACGACTGGAGCAAGAGCGCATTGGATTTCTCTGGCTGAACCAAGCACTCTCTGCTCTTTGATAAAAGTGTGAGGCTGTTGCATCAAGCAACTTGTAGCAGTTCTTCCTTGCTCATTCTGATGATGACTGACCTCTGCTGTCAATCATAGAGTCCAACGGGTTAAGCAGCGCGTAATGTTGCATAGTAACGTTGCGTAAATTTTGCTGGGGATATCTTCATCATCTTCCTTTCCAATGTGACTGCAATTTTATGTCACCGTTGGAAGACGATTTTTCGGGGGAAGGTCATGGCGTACTTCTCCAGATTGCCGATCCATTGGCTGGCATGCCCGGAGGTCCACATCGGTGCTTTGATTTTGTGAAATTCAATGGCAAGGTTGCGGAAGGTGTTTTCGGCGATCTGCAAGGCTTTGACTTGTTGTTGCTTGGCAGCTTGTTTGATTGCGCTCGGATCACCGCCGTTTGCAATTACCTTGCGGGCATCTTCGCGACGCTCGCGGGCTTGGGATAACGATATTTCAGGATAGGTGCCGAGTGCCAGCAGTTTTTCTTTTCCGGCGAAACGATACTTGAGTCGCCAGCATTTCGAGCCTGTGGCTTTTACCAGTATATAGAGGCCGCCGCCATCTCCCAGCTTGTAATCCTTGGGTGCGGGTTTCGCTTTTTTGATTGCCACATCGGTTAGCTTGCTCATGGCCGTGCCTGCTGGGGGTATCGGAAATTTCATCCGAGGGTATCATTGTCTGCGATACCCCCGGATGATGCAAGCTTGGATGAGATTGGTTGAAAAGGATTGAGTGGCTAATTCAGTTTAGTTTGATGTTTTATTTAATTATTCTGATTTGATCGAGATCGCCGGAGATGGCATGAGAATGGGTTCTGGCGGAGGCGGTGAGATTCGAACTCACGGAGGACTCTCATCCTCGCTAGTTTTCAAGACTAGTGCCTTAAACCGCTCGGCCACACCTCCTTGATCACTGACGGCGGCGCATAGTTGGGCCGGTCTTTGGAAGGCGCGCATTTTGACCGATGCGCCGTGCCTTGTCCAGAAAAATTGACGAAAAATTGCCGGTCTAGGCAGCAGAAATGCGGCGGATTCCTAGCCGCGCGTACAGTCCGCCCAGTTATTCGGGGTTTCGAACAGGCGGATGCGCTCCAGCTTCAGGTGGGTGCCGTAGGTGTCCTGATAGGCCGGGTCGAGCAGGTCGAAGGCGGCCTGCGCGAGATTTTCGGCGGTGGGGATGACATCCAGCACGACGGTCTTGTGGCCGGGCAGGGTGGCCAGGAAATCGCATACCTGGCGGTCGCCGCGATACACCAGAAAGGCGTGATCCCACAGGTTGACCAGCCGTTCCTTGGCGATGCGCTTGACGTCGGAGAAGTCTATCACCATGCCCTGGTCGGACTGGCCTTCCGCGCTGATGATGTCGCCGGACAGGGTGATCTCGATCGCGTAGCGGTGGCCGTGCAAGTGTCTGCATTGGCTGTTGTGATTGGGGATGCGGTGTCCGGCATCGAATTCCAGGCGGCGGGTGATCTGCATGATGGGGGCAATGTTTTGAATTGGCGCGGATTATAGCATCGCGGCGGAATTCCCCGTTCGGTCATGGCCGGGCGGAGAATCGCCGGACTGCGCGGATGAATTCGCGCCGGGCGTGCGGGTCGCGGGCCACCGCGTAGCGCAGCGTGATGTAGCGCGCGGCGAGGTCCTGCACGGATGCGCTCAAGTCGGGGCGGGCGGCGCTGACGCGCAGCGCATAGTCCCACGGGCCTTCGTGGGGTTCGCGCGGCAATCCGGCGCGCGCCAGTTTGCGGCATAGCCTGAGCCAGGCGGCCTGGGTCTGGTCGGGACGGCTGGCGATCAGGCGGCGCAGCATGAACAGCGCAAACAGACCGATCAGTGCCGCCAGCGCGACCAGGATGTTGATCGCCATCTGCCGCCATTCCAGCGAGTCCAGGCCGAATCGGGACAGGAAGGCGAACTGGCGCTCGCTGTCGTAGCCGATCACCCACTGGTTCCAGCGGTTGGTCACCGAGTCCAGGTTCAGGCGCAACTCGCGCAGCCATTGCGGCGGGTCGCGCGCCAGGAAGGGCAGTGCCGCGTTGTCCGGCAGCGCGGCGGACAGCCCGCGTTCCACCCGTTCCGGCGCGATGGCGGCGGTCGGGTCCACGCGCAGCCAGCCTTTGTCCGCCAGCCAGACTTCCGCCCAAGCGTGGGCATCCGACTGGCGCACGATGTAGTAATTGCCGTAGGCGTTGTATTCGCCGCCCTGATAGCCGTTCACCACACGCGCCGGGACGCCGGCGGCGCGCATCAGGAACACGAAGGCCGCCGCGTAGTGTTCGCAGAAGCCCTGCCGGGTGGCGAACAGGAACTCGTCCATGCCGTTCGGGCCGGTCAGCGGCGGCGGCTCCAGCGTGTAGTGGAATTCCTGCCGGTTGAAGTAGTCCAGCGCGCGGCGCACCACGGCGGCGGCATCCGGGCTTGCAGCGCGCCATTCTGCCGCCAGTTGGCGGGTGCGCGGGTTGATGCCCTGCGGCAGCTGCAACGCGCGGCGCAGTTGCCGGTGGGATTCTTCCAGATTGGCGCGGAAGGCGAGCTGGGAGCGTGCCTCGTAGCGCAGCCGCGCGTTGACGGGCGCTGCGCTGAACACCTGAAAATCTTCGTGCATGGTGGCCGCTGTCGAGATGCGGTCCGGCATGTCCAGCACGAACAGCCAGGGCTTGTTGTTTGGTTCCAGCGTCACGGTGTATTCGACCGGCTGACCGATGTCGGCGAAGGTCGGCTGGACGGCGTCCAGCGCACGGCCCGCAGTCCAGGTCTGGCCGTCGAAATGCCACAGCACCGGCCCGCGCCAGTACATCTGGTCGCGGCGCGGCGGCGCGCCCTGGTAGACGACGCGGAACGCCACTTCGTCGGACAGCGCCAGCCGCCCCATGCTGCCAGGCGACATCCGGTCGTCCAGCCCGGAACGGGCGAACGCGTCGTTCGGCAATCCCCACAGCGGGCCTTGCACGCGCGGGAACAGCACGAACAGCACCAGCATCAGCGGGATGGCCTGTGCCAGCAGCGTGGCCGCGATGCGCAAGCGCGGCCTGAATGCGCAGCCCGGCGCGTAAAGCTGTATCCAGGTGGTGACGATCACCAGCAGCGTGGCCAGCATGTACAGGCCGATCGCCAGACTCTGCGTATACAGGAAGTTGGTGATGATGACGAAGCAGGCGAGCAGCAGGGTCGCCACCGCGTCGCGGCGGGTGTTGAGTTCCAGCAGCTTGAAGGAGGCCAGCAGCATCAGCAGGGCGACGCCGGCGTCGCGTCCGAACAGCGTGTGGTATTGGCCGAGGATGCAGCCGGCGCCCGCCAGGGTGAGCGCGGTCAGCAGCAGGCGGCCGGGCAGCGGGTGGCCGCTCACGGTGAGATGGAAGCGCCATACCAGCAGCGCTGCGCACAGCGCGATCTCCCAGCCTGGCAGGTGGATGGCGTGCGGTGCGACCACCATCAGCACGCTCGACAGCAGGCCGTAAAGCAGCGGCGTGTTGAGTGGCGGGCTGGCGGGCGCGCTCATCGGCGGCCTCCGGCAGCGGCGGGCGATTTCATCTCGACCGGCCCGCTCAGCGCGATGCGGGTCAGGCATTCGTCACGATGGCTGTCGCCGTTGGCGGGCGGCAATTCGCCGTCCGGCAGGCGCAGGCCGTAACGCAACCCCGCCGCCTCGGCGTCCAGCACCCAGCGCGTCAGGCGCGACAGCTTGTCTTCCAGTTCCGCATCGGTCGCGTCCGCGAGATTCAGCCACAACTCGTCGCCGGACTGGCTGGCGAATTGCTTGACCTGCAGGCCGCGCCCGCCGGCCCAGGCTTTCCACGCGATGCGCGGCAGGGCATCGCCCGGCTGATAGCCGCGCAGCCCGGCGAAGTCGTCATCGCCGGCGATGGTGCGTTTCCCCTCGCCATCCGGCGCATCGCCCGGTGGTAGCGCCGCCTGTGGCATCGCTCGGGCATAGACCAGGAGGCGCGTGTCGAAATGCAGGTAAGACCAGGCGTGGAACAGGCCTAGCGGGAACTCGGTGTAAAGCCGCAACCGCCCGGTTTGCAGCCAGCCGCGCCGCCGCGTGGGCAGCGGGAAGCGGACCGGATGGTCGCCCGTCCCGGCCAAGTCGAACGTCACCGTCGTGCCGTCCTCGCCGGTCAGGCAAAGCTGGTAGCGCGGCCAGCGGCTGGCGAAGTGCAGCACGAAATTGGCCGTCTCGCCGCAGAACACGGGTTCGGCGCGTCCGGCGCGTATCTCCAGATGTGCCAGGTTGCGGAAGGCGTGCAGCATGGACATCACCGCCATCATCGCCAGCAAAAAGGTCAGCACATAGCCCAGACTGAGCGCGTAGTTGATGCTGCCCAGCAGCATCAACAGCAGCAGCGCTGCCAGTGCCAGCCCCTGGCGGGTGGGCAGGATGAAGATGCGCCGCTGCGTCAGCACCACCGGGCCGTGCTCGATGGTCGGGCGGAACAGCCAGTTGCGGAACTTTTGGCGGAGCGCGTCGGACACGGCGGGTCGGGTCGGCGGTGGGCGGGTCGTCAGGGCAGCGCGACCGCTTTGATCAGTTCGCGCGCCAGCGTGTCGGGATCGGCCTTGCGGAATTCGCTGGCACTGTGCAGGCGGTGGCTGACCACGCCGGGCAGCACGGTCTGCACGTCTTCGGGGATCACCGCGTCGCGCTCGTCCAGCAGCGCCCAGGCGCGCGCGGCGGCCAGCAGCGACAGGCCGGCGCGCGGGCTGAGTCCATGCTGATATTGTCCCGATTCGCGGCTGTATCGCAGGATGGCCTGCACATAATCGAGCAGCGCGTCCGACACGTGCACGGCCTTGACGCGCTGTTGCAGGCCCAGCAACTCGGCGGCAGTCATCTGCGGTTTGAGCCGCGAGACGATCTCGCGCCGGTCTATGCCCGCCAGCAGGCCGCGCTCCGAATGTGCGTCGGGATAGCCCATCTGGATGCGCATCAGGAAGCGGTCGAGCTGCGATTCGGGCAGCGGGAAGGTGCCGACCTGGAAGGACGGGTTCTGTGTGGCGATGACGAAGAACGGTGCGGGCAGCGGGCGCGTCACGCCTTCGATGGTGACCTGCTGCTCTTCCATCGCCTCCAGCAGCGCGCTCTGCGCCTTGGGCGTGGCGCGGTTCACCTCGTCGGCCAGGATCATCTGCGCGAAGATCGGGCCGGGGTGGAACTTGAACTGTCCGTTGTCGGTGGCAGCGGTGCGCTCATACACCGACACGCCCAGGATGTCGGCGGGCAGCAGGTCGCTGGTGAACTGGATGCGCTGGAACTCCAGCCCCAGCGTGCGTGCCAGCACCTGTGCCAGCGTGGTCTTGCCGACCCCCGGCAGGTCTTCGATCAGCAGATGACCGCGCGCCAACAGGCAGGCCAGCGCAAAGCGTATCTGCTGCGGCTTGCCCAGGATGGTGCTTTCAATCTGGGCGATGGCATTTTGCAGGGACTGGCTCATGGGGTTCCTTCCATAACGTGAAAGGTGAAACGTGAAAGGTGAAATGTATGAGGCGGAACGCGTAGCGGGTTTTGTTTCACGTTTCACTTTTCACATTTCACGCTCTTGGATTCGTTTCACCTTTCACTTTTCACATTTCACGAGTTTTCAGATCAAAATTGCCGCGACTACCTTGCGGTCTTCGGCGACCAGGATGTTGTAGGTGCGGCAGGCGGCGGGGGTGGTCATGCATTCCACGCCGATGCCGGCATCGGTCAGCGCGCGGTACAGGCGCGGGTGGGCGAAGCGTTGCTGCGGCCCGGTGCCCAGCAGCAGCACTTCGGGTTTCAGTGCCAGAAAGTATTCGAAGACGGCTTCGTTCAGCGCGTCGAAATCGCCGCTGTGCCAGTCATCGCGGACCGCTTCGGCAGTGACCACGATGTTGGTGTCGTAGCGTTCGCGGTTGATTAGCACGTGGTCGTCGGCATGGCCGGTGAACAGTTTGATGTCGCCGAGATTGGTCAGTTGTAGTTTCACGATGTCCTCTTCCTTCAATGGCGCGGAGTGTAGAGGTTCGCCGCCGCCCGCGTCAAACGCTCCGGGGTTGCGCTTCCTGTTTGCCGTGCGCGGGATGCGCAGGTAAAATCACGCACTTTCGCGCACGGCCCGACCTGCGCGCCACTTTCGAGACTCACGACTTTGAAACCAATACTGAAATCCGCCAAGCTTTCCAACGTGTGCTACGACATTCGCGGGCCGGTGATGGAGCGTGCCAAGCAGATGGAAGAAGAAGGTCAGCGCATCATCAAGCTGAACATTGGCAATCTGGCGCCGTTCGGTTTTGAAGCACCGGAAGAAATTCAGCAGGACGTGATCCTGAACCTGCCGAATTCCTCCGGCTATTCCGATTCCAAGGGCATGTTCGCGGCGCGCAAGGCGATCATGCATTACTGCCAGTCCAAAAATATCCGGGGCGTCGGGCTGGATGACATCTACATCGGCAACGGCGCGTCCGAGCTGATCGTGATGGCGATGCAGGGGCTGCTCAACACCGGCGACGAGGTGCTGGTGCCCGCGCCCGACTACCCGCTGTGGACGGCGGCGGTCACGCTGGCTGGCGGCACGCCGCGCCATTACCTGTGCGACGAGGCCAACGCGTGGAATCCCGACCTGGCTGACATGCGCAGCAAGATCACGGCAAACACGCGCGCCATCGTCATCATCAACCCGAACAACCCGACCGGCGCGCTGTATTCGGACGACATCCTCAAGGAGATCATTCAGATCGCCCGCGAGCACCATCTGGTGATCTTCGCCGACGAGATCTACGACAAGATGCTGTATGACGGCGCGACGCACACTTCGATCGCCTCGCTGGCTGACGACGTGCTGTTCGTCACGCTGAACGGCCTGTCCAAGAACTATCGCGCCTGCGGCTATCGTTCCGGCTGGATGGTGATTTCGGGCGAAAAGAAGCACGCGCAGGACTACATCAACGGCCTGACCATACTGGCCTCGATGCGTCTGTGCTCCAACGTGCCGGGGCAGTTCGCCATCCAGACCGCGCTGGGCGGCTACCAGAGCATCAATGACCTGGTCGCGCCAAGCGGGCGGCTGACCCGGCAGCGCGATCTGGCCTATGAGATGCTGACCGCCATTCCCGGCGTGAGTTGCGTCAAACCCAAGGCCGGCCTGTACCTGTTCCCGCGTTTCGACCCGAAGGTTTATCCGATCGAGAACGACCAGCATTTCATCCTCGAGCTGCTGGAGGAGGAGCGCGTGCTGGTGGTGCAGGGCACCGGTTTCAACTGGCCGAACACCGATCACATGCGCATCGTCTTCCTGCCCAATGCGGACGACCTGCGCGACGCCATCAATCGTCTGGCGCGCTTCCTGGAAAATTACCGCAAGCGTCACGGCACGGATAAGGCGTGAAACGGGAAAGGTGAAAGGTAGAACCGATATGGCTTTTACGTTTCACGTTTCACTTTTCCCCTTTCACAGTTTTTCACATTTCACTTTTCACATGATTAAATTATGAAACCAATCAATGTAGGTCTTTTGGGTATCGGCACCGTCGGTGGCGGCACATTCACCGTTTTGCAGCGCAACGCGGAGGAGATCACCCGCCGCGCCGGTCGCCCCATCCAAATCACCGTGGTGGCGGACAAAAATCTGGAACTGGCCAACAAAGTCACCGGCGGCGCATGCCGCGTCACCGACGACGCGTTCGCTGTGGTTTCCGACCCTGAAGTGGACATCGTCATCGAATTGATCGGCGGCTACGGTGTGGCCAAACAACTGGTGATGCAGGCCATCGCCAACGGCAAGCACGTGGTCACCGCCAACAAGGCGCTGCTGGCCACGCACGGCAACGAGATCTTCAAGGCTGCGCAGGACAAGGGCGTGATGGTCGCGTTCGAAGCGGCGGTCGCCGGCGGCATCCCCATCATCAAGGCGGTGCGCGAAGGCTTGACCGCCAACCGCATCGAGTGGATCGCCGGCATCATCAA
Source organism: Gallionella sp. (assembly GCA_028687575.1). GTDB lineage: Bacteria > Pseudomonadota > Gammaproteobacteria > Burkholderiales > Gallionellaceae > Gallionella. The sequence goes on from JAQTZW010000002.1 coordinate 232,007, forward strand.
CGGCACCACCAACTTCATCCTGTCCGAGATGCGCGACAAGGGACTGTCCTTCGACACCGTGCTGAAAGAGGCGCAACGTCTGGGCTATGCCGAAGCCGACCCCACCTTTGACATCGAAGGCGTGGACGCCGCGCACAAGATCACCATCCTGTCCGCGATGGCGTTCGGCACGCCGGTGCAATTTGACAAGGCCTACGTCGAAGGCATCTCCAAACTGGACGCCGCCGACATCAAGTACGCCGAGCAACTGGGCTACCGCATCAAGCTGCTGGGTATCACCAAGCGCACGCCGGAAGGTGTCGAGCTGCGCGTGCATCCCACGCTGATCCCGGCCAAACGCCTGATCGCCAACGTCGAAGGCGCGATGAACGCCGTGCTGGTGCAGGGCGACGCCGTCGGCGCAACGCTGTACTACGGCAAGGGCGCAGGCGCGGAACCGACCGCCTCCGCCGTCATCGCCGACCTGGTGGACGTCACCCGCATGCACACCGCCGACCCGCAGAACCGCGTTCCGCACCTGGCTTTCCAGCCGAATGCGATGGCCGATTTGAAGATGTTGCCGATCGAAGAAGTGACCACCAGTTACTATCTGCGCCTGCGCGTGCAGGACAAGCCCGGCGTGCTGGCCGACATCACCCGCATCCTGGCCGACCAGCAGATCTCCATTGACGCGGTGATCCAGAAAGAACCCGGCGAAGGCGAAGAGCAGGCCGACCTGATCATGCTGACGCACCAGACCCGCGAAAAATGCATCGTCGCCGCCATCGGCAAGATCGAAGGCCTGGGCGTGGTGGCAGGCCAAGTGACCAAGCTGCGGATGGAAGAGCTGGGCAAGTAACCAGTCTCTGACTAGGGGGGAAGAGCTTGTAGGGGGCAATAAGCGCAGCGCATTGCACCGAATGTTTTGACATGCATCCGGCGCAATGCCCGTTGGGTGTTGCGCCCTACTGATGAAGTGGTGGCTTAAGGGATAACCACCAGCCCGTGGTGTGATTGGTAAATTGTAAAATTTGATTGGGATACTTTTTTAACCTCACCATGAGGAGATATGCACCGTGTACGCAGAACGTGTGATGTTGGAAACCGATGTGGCGGGCAAGCTCAAGCAAGTTCCCGTTTTGCCCGCCAATAAACGGGTGGAAGCGATTTTCCTGGTGATGGATGAAGCGCAGCCGATCACGCGTCGTCAGCCTGCTCCCGAGATTGCGGGAAAAACCAAGATTTTGGGCGAGGTGTTTGACAGCGCGCCAGCGGCGGATTGGGATTTGTCCAAATGATCGTGCTGGATACGCACATCTGGTTGTGGTGGATCAACAATGAACCCAAAGTAATCAGCCCCATAAGACAGCAGCAGATTCAGGGGGCGGATGAAGTTGCGGTATCCGCAATCAGTTGTTTCGAGGTGGCGTGGTTAGCTAAACATGGGCGCATCGAATTGCCCTGCTCACCTGGGGTGTGGTTTGAAAAAGCGTTGAGTGGGTCGGGCATTGTGCTGTTGCCCATCACGCCCGCCATTGCTGCGCAAGCGGTGGATTTGCCCGAACATCACAGCGATCCGCAAGATCGCCTGATCATTGCAACCGCTTTACAGAATCAGGCCGAGTTGATGTCGGATGATGGAAAATTTTCGCAATACACCGAATTACAGGGACGATTGATTTGATGAATGCGCGACATCGCTGCAATGTCTGTCAGGCATTGCGTAACACTATTGAGGTAATACGATGAAATACATCTCCACACGCGGCAATAGTCCCGCGAAAACTTTTACCGAAATCCTGCTGGGCGGCCTGGCGCCGGATGGCGGCTTGTACTTGCCGGAAGAATATCCGCAGGTGACGCGTGACGAGCTGGATGCGTGGCGCGATCTGTCGTATGCCGATCTGGCGTTTGCGGTGCTGTCGAAGTTTGCCACCGACATTCCGGCGGACGATCTCAAGGCGATTCTGGACAAGACTTATACGGCGGAGGTGTACAACAAGGGCCGCGCGGATTCGGATTTTTCACAGATCACGCCGCTGCGCACCTTGACACCGGGCGTACATCTGCTGGAATTGTCCAATGGCCCGACGCTGGCGTTCAAGGACATGGCGATGCAGTTGCTCGGCAACCTGTTCGAATATGCGCTGGCCAAGCAGCATCAGGAGCTGAACATCCTCGGCGCGACTTCCGGCGACACCGGCTCCGCCGCCGAGTACGCGATGCGCGGCAAGCAGGGCATCCGCGTGTTCATGCTGTCGCCCAACGGCAAGATGAGCGCCTTCCAGCGCGCGCAGATGTATTCGTTGCAAGACCCCAACATCTACAACATCGCCATCAACGGCATGTTCGACGACGCGCAGGACATGGTCAAGGCGGTGTCCAACGACCACGCCTACAAGGCCGCGCACAAGATTGGCACGGTCAACTCGATCAACTGGGGGCGCGTGTCGGCGCAGATCGTCTATTACTTCAAGGGCTATTTCGCCGCCACCGAGTCCAACGACGAGCAGGTGGCGTTCTCGGTGCCGTCCGGCAATTTCGGCAACATCTGCGCCGGTCACATCGCGCGCATGATGGGCTTGCCGATCGGCCAGCTGATCCTGGCCACCAACGAGAACGACGTGCTGGACGAGTTCTTCCGCACCGGTGTCTATCGTCCGCGCGGCACGGCCCATACCTATCAGACCAGCAGCCCTTCGATGGACATCTCCAAGGCGTCCAACTTCGAGCGTTTCATCTTCGATCTGGTCGGCCGCGACGGGGCGAAAGTGCGCGAATTCTGGGCCAATGTGGATCGCGCTGCCGGCAACGCCGACGTGGCAGCGTTCGACATCAAGGGCACGGCGTACTGGGACAACCTGCCGGGATTCTGTTTCGCCTCCGGCAAGAGCACCCATCTGGATCGCCTGAAGACCATCCGCGAACTGTGGGAGGAATACGGCGTGATGGTGGACACCCACACCGCCGACGGCCTCAAGGTCGGGCTGGAACAACGCCGCCCCGGCCTGCCGCTGGTGTGTCTGGAGACTGCGCTGCCCGCCAAGTTCGCCGAAACCATCCAGGAGGCGTTGGGCCGCGAACCGGAGCGTCCCGCGTCCACCGTCGGACTGGAAGACCTGCCGCAGCGCGTCACCGTGATGGACGCCGATGTCGCCGTGCTGAAAGCCTTCATCACGGCCAACGTGCCGGTCTGACGGCGCGCGTCGTCGCACCGCCTGCCGGACGCAAATGAACAACCTGCTGCTGCTCATCCTCTGTTTCGTCGCCGGGGTGCTGTTGCGGCGCTTCCGGCGCATGCCGGACAACGCGCCGGCGACGCTCAACAGTTTCATCATCCATGTCTCGCTGCCCGCGCTGACGCTGCTGTACATCCATCAGTTGAAGCTGTCCGGCGACGTGTTGCTGACGGGCGCGATGGCCTGGCTGGTGTTCGGCCTGTCTTTCGTGATTTTCCGCTGGTTGGGGCGGCGGCTGGCGTTGCCGCGCGCCACCACCGGCGCGCTGATCGTGGTGGGCGGGCTCGGTAATACTTCGTTCTTCGGCCTGCCGATGGTGGAGGCGTTCTACGGCCATGACGGGCTGAGTACGGCAATCATCGCCGACCAACTGGGTTCGTTCTTCGCGCTGTCGGTGCTGGGCATCACGGTCGCCGGCATCTATTCCTCAGGCCGCCCGACCGCGCTAGAGATAGTCAAACGCATCACGACGTTCCCGCCGTTTATCTCGCTGATGATCGCGCTGCTGCTGATCCCGCTGGAATACGCCGACTGGTTTTCGGTGCTGTTGAAGCGCCTCGGCGACACGCTGGCGCCGCTGGCGTTGCTGTCGGTGGGGTTGCAACTGCGGTTGGGTCATGTCGCAGAACACGGGCGCAATCTGGCGCTGGGGCTGGGCTTCAAATTGGTCGCAGCGCCGCTTTTCGTGTTGCTGTTGTATGTGCCGCTGTTGGGCGCGCACGGCCAGACGATACAGGTGACACTGTTCGAGGCGGCGATGCCGCCGATGATCACTGCTGCGATCGTGGCGGCCGAACACGACCTTGACCCGGAGCTCTCCAACTTGATGGTGGCGGTGGGCTTGATCCTGTCGTTCTTCACGCTGGCGGCCTGGTGGTGGCTGATGCGCGGGATTTGAGGCGCGGTTGGGTATAATGCGCGCCACTTCTCATTATTCAGGCGGTTGCGGTGTTTGATCCTCTTTTTGTACTGTTGCAATACCTGTTGCCCAAACGGTGGCTAACCGAACTGGCCGGCAAGGTCGCGGGCAAACGCGCCTCGTGGACGCCCAAGTTGATACGCTGGTTCATCGCCCGTTACAACGTCAATATGGACGAGGCGGCCAACCCCGACTACCGCAGCTATCCGACCTTCAACGATTTCTTCACCCGCCCGCTGAGGCGCGGCGCGCGCCCGCTGGCGCAGGTGGACTATGTCTGTCCGGTGGACGGCGCGATCAGCCAGTTCGGGCCGATCGAGGCCGATCAGGTGTTCCAGGCCAAGGGTCACAGTTATTCGACTACCGCGCTGGTCGGTGGCGACGCGACGCTGGCCGAGCGTTTCCGCGATGGCAATTTCGCCACCATCTATCTCAGTCCGCGCGACTACCACCGCATCCACATGCCCTGCGACGGGCGTCTGCTGCGCATGATCTACGTGCCGGGCGAGCTGTTCTCGGTGAATCCGGCCACGGCGCGCGGCGTGCCGGGGTTGTTCGCGCGCAACGAGCGCGTGGTGTGCGAGTTCGAGGGGCCGCACGGCCCGTTCGTGCTGACGCTGGTGGGGGCGACCATCGTCGGCAGCATGGCGACGGTGTGGCATGGTCTGGTCAATCCGCCGCGCAGCGGTGAAGTGCGCGAGTGGCGCTACGACGAGCAGAACATCGCATTGAAAAAGGGCGCAGAGATGGGGCGTTTCCTGCTCGGCTCGACCGTGGTGATGCTGTTCCCGAAAAACACGCTGCGCTTCAATCCGCAGTGGAAACCCGCAGCACCCGTGCGCATGGGCGAAGTCATGGGGGTGCGACCATGAGCGTGTGGAACGAGCGCTATGCCGGCGAACACTATCATTTCGGCACCGAACCAAACGCCTTTCTGGCATCACAACGCTCACGACTCAGACCCGGCATGACTTGTCTCGCGGTGGCCGATGGCGAGGGACGCAACGGTGTGTGGCTAGCGGAGCAGGGCTTGCAGGTGCTGTCGGTGGACAGTTCCAGCGTGGCGCTGGACAAGGCGCGCGCACTGGCGGAGCTGCGCGGCGTGGAGCTGGCAGTGGAGCTGGCCGACCTGACGCAGTGGGACTGGCCGGAAGCGCGTTTCGACGTTGTGGTGGCGATCTTCATACAGTTCGCGCCGCCCGCACTGCGTCTCCAGATTTTCGAACAGATGAAGCGTTGCTTGAAGCCCGGCGGCCTGCTGTTGTTGCAAGGTTATACCCCGCGTCAACTGGAATACCGCACAGGCGGACCTTCGCAGGTCGAGAATCTATACACCGGGACGTTGCTGCACGAAGCTTTTGCCGATATGCAGATCATGCAACTGGCCGAGCACGACAGTGTCATCCACGAAGGGGTGGGGCACGAAGGCATGTCCGCGCTGATAGATATGGTCGCCCGCAAGCCCGGCTATTGATACGGTCGCTCATGTTTGAACTCGGCAGCGCATTGCACTCCACTCCACTCCATCCCGGAGCCTCTCCCTTTGGCAGCGGAGGAGCGGGTTTGGCTCTCCCCTGACAAGGGGGAGTTGGAGGGGGTTGGGTCCCATACTGCAAATTTCACTTCATCGTTGAATCCGGGCGATGAATCGGGCGGGTGCTTCGCCTGCGGTTCCGGCTGAAGTGGCATCAATCAGGAGTTTAAGATTTTGAATATAAGCAAGAATGTGTTGATTAAGGGCGGGCTGGTCGCGCTGCTGGTGGTGGGTGTGGCTGGCTGGAAGCTTTCCTCGGCAGGCAAGGACGTGCCCGCCGCACAACCGCCCGCCGCCGCCAAACCGGCGCTGACCGTGGTCACCGTCACGCTGCAACCGGCGCAATGGACGCAGACGCTGAGCGCCAACGGCAGCGTGCTGGCCTGGCAGGAGGCGGTGATCGGTGCGGAGGTCAGCGGCGTGCGCATCGCCGACGTGCGGGTGAGCGTGGGCGATACGGTCAGCCGGGGGCAGGTGCTGGCGACGCTTGCGACCGACACGTTGCAAGCTGCCGACTCCGAGACGCTGGCGGCGGTGAAAGAGAACGAGGCGTTGCTTGCCGATGCCAGCGCCAATGCCGCCCGCAGCCGCAAGCTGGCCGAGGCCGGCTTCATCAGCGCGCAGCAATTGCAGCAGGTGCAAACACAGGAACAGACCGCGCGCGCCAGGCTGGAAGTTCAGCGCGCCAAGCACCAGAGCAGCGCGCTCAGGCTGGCGCAGGGCAGCATCACAGCGCCAGATTCCGGCGTGATCTCGGCGCGCACCGCCACCGTCGGCACGCTGACCCAGCCGGGGGCGGAGCTGTTCCGGCTAATCCGGCAGGGGCGGCTGGAATGGCATGCAGAGCTGACCGCCGAGGAACTGCTGCAGATCCGTCCCGGCATCAAGGTCGAACTGGCATCGGCGCAGGGTCGCACGGTCGAAGGCGTGGTGCGCGCGGTCGCTCCCGCCGTCAATCCGCAGACCCGCTACGGGCAGGTGCTGGTCGAATTGCCGCGTGACTGCGGGCTGCTGGCGGGCATGTTCGTGCGTGGTGAGTTCCAGTTGAGCCAGCAGGACAAGCCACTCTGGTCGTTGCCGCAATCGGCGCTGGTGATGCGCTCCGGTGCGGCCTACGTGCTCACCGTAGATGGCGCATCCCGGGTGCGCGAGCGCAAGGTCACGGTAGGCCAGCGCCACGACGACCGGGTCGAGATCACGGGCGGCCTGGAACGTGACACGCCGGTGGTCGCATCCGGCAGCGCCTTCCTGGTGGATGGCGATGTGGTGCGGGTGGCTCCGGCTGCCAAGCCGGCAGCCGGGGTGCCGGCCAAATGAACGTCTCCGCTTGGTCCATCCGCAACCCGATTCCCAGCATCCTGGGCTTCGTGATGCTCACGCTGCTCGGGCTGATGGCCTTCAAGGCCATGAAGATTCAGCTGTTCCCGGACATAGACCTGCCGATGATCACGGTGACGGCCTCGCTGCCGGGCGCATCGCCCGACCAGATGGAGGTCGAGGTGGCGCGCAAGATAGAGAATGCGCTGGCCGGCGCGCAGGGACTCAAGCATCTCTACACGCAGGTCAAGAACGGCAGCGCCATCGTCTCGGCAGAATTCCGGCTGGAGCGCGATTCGCGTCTGGCGCTGGAGGATGTGCGTCAGGCGATGTCGCGGATACGCGGCGAATTGCCGCGCGAGATGCTGGACCCGGTGGTCAACAAGGTCGAGATGAGCGGCAAGCCGCTGCTGACCTACACCATCTTCGATCCACAGATGAGCGAGGAACAGTTGTCGTGGTTCGTGGACAACGACATGACCCGCTTGCTACTGGGCGTCAAGGGCGTAGGCGCGGTGACGCGGGTCGGCGGTGTGACCCGCCAGGTGCGCGTGGAGCTTGATCCGCTCAAGCTGCTGGCGCTCAACCTGTCGGCTTCCGAAGTCTCCGCGCAGTTGCGCCTGATCGAGCAGGAAGCGCCGGGCGGGCGAACCGATCTGGGCGGCATCGAACAGTCGGTGCGCACTCTGGCGACGGTGCAGACCGCAGCCCAGTTGGCGCAGATGGAGATCGGCCTGCGCGACGGGCGCAAGATCAGGCTGGATCAGGTGGCGACGGTCAGCGACGGCATCGCCGAGCGGCGTTCGCTGGCGCTGCACAACGGCCAGCAGGTGGTCGGTTTCGAGATCACCCGCACGCTGGGCGCGAGCGATGTCGAGGTGGCCCACGGCGTAGCTAACGCATTGGCCGAGCTGAAAAAAACGCATCCTGGCTTGTCTACCGAACTGGTGTTCAACACCGTGGATCGTGTGCTGGAAACCTACGAAGGTTCGATGGAGATGATCTTCGAGGGCGCGCTGCTGGCGGTGGTCGTGGTGATTTTCTTCCTGCGCAACGCGCGCGCCACGCTGGTCGCCGCGACTGCGCTGCCGCTGGCGGTGATCCCCACCTTCGCCTTCATGCACCTGCTGGGCTTCAGCATCAATCTGGTCACGCTGCTGGCCTTGTCGCTGGTGGTCGGCGTGCTGGTGGACGATGCCATCGTCGAGATCGAGAACATCATGCGCCATCTGGAGATGGGCAAGTCTCCCTATGACGCGGCGATGGAGGCCGCCGACGAGATCGGCATGGCGGTGATCGCTACCACCTTCGCGCTGGTCGCGGTGTTTTTGCCGACCGCCTTCATGGGCGGCATCCCCGGGCGCTTCTTCGTGCAGTTCGGCTGGACGGCTGCCATCGCCGTGCTGTTCTCGCTGGTGGTGGCGCGCATGCTGACGCCGATGATGTCGGCCTACATCCTCAAACCCCGTGCGCCGCATGCCCAGCCCGGCTGGATGGCCGCCTACCTCGGTTGGGCAAACTGGTGTCTGGCGCACCGCAAGACCACGCTGGCCGCGACGCTGGCGTTCTGCGTCGCCTCGGTGGTGTTGTCCGGCACCTTGCCCAAGGGCTTTCAGCCCAAGGACAACGCCTCGCAAACGCAGGTGACGCTGACGCTGCCGCCGGGCAGCACGCTGAAACAGAGTTACGCGATGGCCGAACAGGCGCGCGCGCTGGTGATGCAAAACCCCAACGTCACGCTGGTGTACAGCGCCATCGGCGGCGGCACGGCCAGCAGCAACGCCTTCGAGCCTGCCGGCGTTGCCGAGGTGAGCAAGGTCATCCTGTCCGTGCAGTTGCAACCGCGCGAACAGCGCAAACTCAAAAAGCAGCAGATCGAAGACCAGTTGCGCGAGGTGCTCAATACCCTGCCTGCCGTGCGCATCAAGGTCGGCATGGGGTCGTCGTCTGACAAATACCAGCTGGTGCTGACCAGCGACAACAGCGAGTTGCTGGACCGGCAGGCGCTCAAGGTCGGCGCGGAGTTGCGCACCATACCGGGCATCGGCAACGTGGTGTCCAATTCCAGCGTGCTGCGTCCCGAAGTGGTGGTGCGTCCCGACTTCGCGCGCGCCGCCGATCTGGGCGTGACTTCCGCCGCCATCGCCGAGACGTTGCGCGTGGCGACCAACGGCGACTACGACCAGCAACTGGCCAAGCTCAACCTGCCTGACCGCCAGCTGCCCATCGTCGTCAAGCTGCGCGACGACGCGCGGCAGGACATCGGCCTGCTGTCGCGGCTGATGGTGCAGGGCACGCACGGGCCGGTGATGCTGGGCAACGTGGCAAGTCTTGAGATCGCCAGCGGCCCGGCGCAGATAGACCGCTACGACCGCCAGCGCAACGTCACCTTCGAGATCGAACTGGCCGGCCAGCCGCTGGGCGCGGTACAGGCGGCGGTCAAGGCGCTGCCGTCTATCAAGAATATGCCGCAGGGCGTGGAGATGGCCCCGATAGGCGATGCCGAAGCGATGCAGGAATTGTTCGCTAGCTTCGGTCTGGCGATGTTCACCGGCGTGCTGTGCATCTATCTGGTGCTGGTGTTGCTGTTCAAGGACTTCATGCAGCCTGCCACCATCCTGGCCGCGCTGGTGCTGTCCGTGCCCGGCGCGTTCCTGGCGTTGTTCATCACCCAGACCGCCATCTCCATGCCTTCGATGATAGGACTCATCATGCTGATGGGCATCGCCACCAAGAACTCCATCCTGCTGGTGGAATACGCCATCACCTCGCGCCGCGAACACGGACTGGCACGCGCCGAAGCGCTGCTGGACGCGTGCAAGAAGCGCGCCCGCCCCATCATCATGACCACCATGGCGATGGGCGCAGGCATGTTGCCGGTGGCGCTGGACTTGGGCATGGGCGACGGCAGCTTCCGCGTGCCGATGGCCATCGTGGTGATCGGCGGCCTGATCACCTCCACCTTCCTCAGCCTGATCGTCATCCCGGTGGTGTTCACCTACGTGGACGACGCGGTGCACTGGCTGGCAGGGAGGCTGCGCCGCAAGGGGAGCGCGGTCGCATGAGGCATCCTGGAAATACCTGTGCGATGTGTTTGCTGATGCTGGCTTGCCTTATGGGTTTGGCGAGAGCAGAGGAGGTTCCGGGAGGTAACGAACGATTCAATTGTGACATCCCGATGGCATCGGAAAAGGAGTTTGATGACGCTGTCATATACGCGGTAGGTCGAGCCGTTTTGGGGCCTCGGGGTGACACCTGGTTCTCTGAAGTGGAACTTTGTATGTTTGGCTGGTATGTATCCGATAAGTTTTCATTGGCTGGCTATGCGTGGACGACACATCATGCCTTGCTGAGAATGATGAGTGCCGACCCCGAACAATTTTTTGACGTTATCGAAAAGCATGATCCCGCTGGCTATCATGTATGGCGGGACTCTCTGGATCATGCCGAACTATGGCTGATGAGTGAGAAATGCCCAGAACCCAGCCCACTCCAAAAAGCATCGCGCTCAATAGACGGATTCTCGTTCAAGGATGAGAAAAAGGAGCAGATGAGGGTAGAGGTTTTAAGCAGACTTAAAACATTACGCTGCACCATTCCAGATCAAGAAATGGAACGGGTAGAGGATAGGGCAGGGCGCACTCAGTAGTGTGCCGGATGGATTCCAGGCAAAACCGCCGGTGGTTGACCGGCAGAGCGTGTAGCTCCGATTAGCGTAGCGTAATCGGAGGCATGGCTAAGGTGGCCCGCGACCGGTTGCTGCCGCATTTACGCCGGTCAGTCCGCATCACGCCAAGCTGACCACCAACTTTTTCCCGCAGGCATGGGCATATTTTTTCAAGGTCGCGAAGCTGGGGGAGTGTTTCTGGCTGACAAGTGAAGCCTCCAGACGAGACACGGCACTGGTTGTTGTCCCCATGCGCCGGGCAATCTCGGCTTGCGTCAAACCCGCCTCATGACGGGCACGCAATACCGCCTGGAGCGCGGCATACTCTTCTTCGAGACCATCGTAGGCCTGCCGTGTTTCGGCATCAGCCAACGCTTGAGCAACAAATGCATCATCGTGAGCAACCGGATTGAATCGTTCATTTGGCATTTTTGACCTCCTTCAGGCGACGAGTCGCAATTTCCAATTCATTGTTGGGTGTTTTCTGTGTTTTCTTGACGAACGAGTGAAGCACTACGATCACTTGTCCGACCTGAGTACAGTAGAACACTCGCCCGATCCCTTCCGGGCCTTTGGGGCGCAACTCAAATAAGCCACTTCCCATTGCTTTTGAGTGCGGCATTCTCAAGTCTGCGCCATGCTCTTGCATCAATTCAGCCAGGCGCAGATAGTCTGCGCGAATGCCCGGAGGCAATGCCAATACATCAGACCGCACTCGCTCGGAGTAGTAAATTATCCGCCAGTTCATGGTTGAATGTTAGCATATATGCGAAACCCTTGTCAGGGGCAACTCCGGGCAGCCGGAGAATTGGAGGGCTTGGTTTGCGGCGGGTGTTCCCGCCCTACCTGATTCGCATCCGCCGCAAGTCGTTCTCACCCCTTTCCCCTTGCCCACTGGACGATGCTGCGCGCGTCCAGCGCGCCGGACTGGCGGGCGACTTCCTGGCCGGACTTGAACAGTGCGAGGGTGGGGATGCTGCGGATATTGTAGCGAGCAGCCAGTGGCTGGGCCTGCTCGGTGTCCAGTTTGGCCAGCCGCATCCGGGGTTCCAGCGTGGCGGCAGCTTGTGCAAAGGCCGGGGCCATCATCCGGCACGGGCCGCACCAGGGTGCCCAGAAATCCACTAGCACCGGGATGTCGCTGCGTCCGATGTGGCGGTCGAAGTTGCCGGCGTTCAAGTCTACCGGATGGGCGTCGAACAGCGGCTGCTTGCATTTTCCGCATACCGGGTTGGCGGCGAGTCTTTCGGCAGGCACGCGGTTCACGCCGTCGCAATGCGGGCAGACGATGTGCAGCGGTTCGGTCATGGCGGTCTCCTTGCCGGTGCGCCGCTCGTGTTCAGAGCAGCGGTACGATCATCAGTGCGACGATGTTGATGATTTTAATCAACGGGTTGATCGCGGGGCCGGCGGTGTCCTTGTAGGGATCGCCGACGGTGTCGCCGGTGACGGCAGCCTTGTGGGCTTCCGAACCTTTGCCGCCGTAGTTGCCTTCTTCGATGTATTTTTTGGCGTTGTCCCATGCGCCGCCGCCGGTGGTCATGGAGATGGCGACGAAGATGCCGGTGATGATGGTGCCGACCAGCACGCCGCCCAGCGCCTGCGCGCCCAGCGTCAGGCCGACCACCACCGGTATGGCGACCGGCAGCAGCGATGGCACGATCATTTCACGGATCGCGGCTTTGGTGAGCATGTCCACGCAGGTGCCGTATTCGGGCTTGCCGGTGCCTTCCATGATGCCGGGGATGTCCTTGAACTGGCGGCGTACTTCGACGACTACCGAGCCTGCGGCGCGACCGACCGCTTCCATGCCCATCGCGCCGAACAGGTAGGGAATCATGCCGCCGATGAACAGGCCGACGATGACCATGTGGTTGGACAAGTCAAACGTCAGGTTATGGCCGCTGGCGCTTAGCGCGTGTGTGTAATCGGCGAACAGCACCAGTGCAGCCAGCCCCGCCGAGCCGATGGCGTAGCCTTTGGTGACGGCCTTGGTGGTGTTGCCTACCGCGTCCAGCGCATCGGTGATGACGCGTACTTCGTCGGGAAGGCTGGACATTTCGGCAATGCCGCCGGCGTTGTCGGTGATCGGGCCGTAGGCATCCAGTGCGACGATGATGCCGGTCATGGACAGCATCGCGGTGGCGGCGATGGCGATGCCGTACAGTCCTGCCAGTTGATGCGCGCCAAGTATCGCGAGACAAACGATGATGACCGGTGCGGCGGTGGATTTCATCGAGACGCCCAAGCCGGCGATGATGTTGGTGCCGTGTCCGGTGGTGGAGGCTGCCGCGATGTGGCGTACCGGGGCGTATTCGGTGGCGGTGTAGTACTCGGTGATCCATACCAGCACGGCGGTCAGCAACAGGCCGATAACCGTCGAGCCGTACAGGGCATTGACGCTATAGACGCCGTTGTCGGCCATGATCCACGAGGTCAGCGGGTAGAAGGCAATCAGGGCGAGCAGGGCGGAGACAGCCAGACCCCGGTACAGCGCGTTCATGATCTTGCCACCCTCGCGCGCCTTGACGAAGTGGATGCCTATGATGGAAGCGATGATCGAGAAGCCGCCCAGCACCAGCGGGTAGATCACCGCGCCTGCGTTGGCCATCAGCAGCCCGCCCAGCATCATGGTGGCGATGATGGTGACCGCGTAAGTTTCGAACAGATCGGCGGCCATGCCGGCGCAGTCGCCCACGTTGTCGCCGACGTTGTCGGCAATCACTGCCGGGTTGCGCGGGTCGTCCTCGGGGATGCCGGCCTCGACTTTTCCGACCAGGTCGGCGCCGACGTCAGCCCCTTTGGTGAAGATGCCGCCGCCCAGCCGGGCGAAGATGGAGATCAGCGAGCCGCCGAAGCCCAGCCCCACCAGCGCGTGGGTCGCTTCAGTCTGAGTGGAACCTGCGCCGATCAGGAAGGCGTAGTAGCCTGCGACTCCCGCCAACCCCAAACCGACCACCAGCATGCCAGTGATCGCGCCGCCCTTGAACGAGACATCCAGCGCGGCGTTGAGACTTTCTCGGGCAGCTTCGGCGGTGCGGATATTGGCGCGTACCGAGATGTTCATGCCGATAAAACCGGCAGCGCCCGAGAGCAGCGCGCCGATGGCGAAACCGATGGCGGTTTGCCAGTTCAGCATTGCATAGATGACTACGAACAGCAGGGCGCCTACGGCGGCGATGGTGAGGTACTGTCTGGAAAGGTAAGCGGAAGCACCTTCCTGAATGGCGGCGGCGATGCTTTGCATCTGCGAGTTGCCGGTGGGTTTGCGCAATATCCACCTGATTGAGAAGATGCCATACAAGATAGCTACGACGGCACAGATCAACGCAAAGCTCAGACCACTCGACATGATTTTTCTCCTTCGGGTTGAGTCACCGGGGTGACTGATTTCAGGCATCGTTCCAGACAGGAAGATGATAGCAGCATCCGGTAAAAAAATTCCTGCCGTCATCCCATAAAAAAATTCATCATGGTTGATGTGAGTCAACTATACTTGGCGCGTATTCACTTAACATTCGCGCTCGCTGAAAATTGTTGAAGGAAGTGTTATGGCTATCGAGTTGTTCAATAACGGCACGCATCTGTGTCTGATGTTTGATGATCTGGCGGATGAGGGTGGCAACGTCGCAGTACAGGCCAACCAGTTCCTGATCGTGGATAACGGACATGGCACACTGATAGATCCGGGCGGCAACATGACGTTCAACGGGCTGTTGATGGGCATGATGGAGCATTTCTCCTCCAAGAAGATGGAATACATCTTTGCCTCGCACGCCGATCCGGACATCATCGCCTCGGTGAACAAGTGGATGATCCATTCGGAATGCAAGGTGGCGATCTCGGCACTCTGGGCACGTTTCGTGCCGCATTTCTGCACGGCGGGCAATACCGAGGGGCGCATCGTGCCGATCCCGGACGAGGGTATGAATTTCGTGTTGGGCAATTGCACGCTGAAGGCGATCCCGGCCCATTTCATGCATTCGGAGGGCAATTTCCAGTTCTATGATCCGGTCAGCAAGATACTGTTCTCCGGCGACATGGGGGCGTCCATTGTTTCGCATACCGATGCCGATACGCCGGTTACCGACTTCAACGCACACCTCAAATACATGGAAGGCTTCCACCGTCGTTACATGATTTCGAACAAAATCTGCCGCTACTGGGTGGCGATGGTGCGCCAGCTGGATGTGGAGATGATCGTGCCGCAACACGGCAAGTCGTTCAAGGGCAAGAAAATGGTCAACCAGTTCCTCGACTGGATCGAGCAATTGCCTTGCGGGGTGGATCTGATGACACAGGATAATTACCGCATACCGGCGTAATTTTACTTGTCACAGCACCATGCAAAACGGCCCTTCGGGGCCGTTTTTAATTTTAAGTTCGCTTCTGAAATCAATACGTTATGGGGGTTAGATTTTCCCGGTAATGCAACATCTGCTCCACATAGTGGAGGGTGTTGTCGTGCATGGCGGCAATTTCTTCCTCGCTTAATTGCCGTATTACCCGGCCCGGTGCGCCTACGACCAGCGAGTTGTCCGGCACGACCTTGCCTTCCGTGACCAGCGCATTCGCGCCTATCAGGCAGTTTTTGCCGATCACGCAGTTATTCAGCAGCACGGCATTGATGCCGATCAGGCAGCCCGAACCGACCGTGCAGCCGTGCAGCATCGCCATGTGGCCAATGGTGACATGCTCGCCCACGTTGAGCGGAGAGCCGGGATCGGTGTGCAGCACCGCACCGTCCTGCACGTTGCTGTTCGCGCCGATGTGGATGGGTTCGATGTCGCCGCGCAATACGGCGTTGAACCAGACACTGACGTTGTCCTCCAGAGTCACTGCGCCAATGACCGAGGCGTTGTCGGCGATGAAGTGATGCTCGCCGCGCAGTTCCGGGGTGGATTCGCCTAAACGATAAATCATGGGATTTCCTTTAGTTCCGAGCCTGATAAACATTGAGGCAACCGGAAGTGGTCTTGCTGGGCAGGCCTCAGCTTAATGCTGCCAGACCGGCTGCGGCGATCAGCCCGTCTTCGAATGAGCGCACGCCGCTGATGCCGAGCCCGCCGACCACCACGCCCTCAATGCGCAGCGGCACACCGCCTTCGGCCGGGATGACGCTGGGCAGGGCAAGATGAATCAATCTCCCGCTCTGTACAGCATCTTCGGAGGTCTTGGTCGGTCGCTGGAAGGCCGCTGCCGCATAGGCTTTTGCAATGGCGGTATCCACGCTGCCGAACTGGGTGTCGTGGCTGCGCTGCAGGTAAAGCAAGTGTCCCCCGTCATCCACTATGGCAATGACTACGCGCCAGTTGTTGCGTAGCGCCTCGCCCTCGGCGGCCGCCGCGATGTGCTTGGCGGCTTCCAGTGTCAGTATCGGTTTGCTTGTCATGATTTGAGCGGCAGGGCGGCAATGATGCGTTCGCAGATTTCGTCCACGCTGCCTACGCCGGGAATTTTTACGGATTTTGGCGCACTGGCCGGGTCGTGTTGCGCCCAGGCGCGGTAATAATCCACCAGCGGCTTGGTCTGGTCGTGGTAGACGCCGAGGCGTTTGACTACGGTGTCTTCAATGTCGTCGGGACGCTGCACCAGGTCTTCGCCGGTGAGGTCGTCTTTACCTTCTACCTTGGGCGGATTGAATACCACATGGTAAGTCCTGCCGGAGGCGGGATGCACGCGGCGTCCACTCATGCGCTTGACGATCTCGCTGTCCGCGACATCAATCTCTACCACGTAATCAATCGCGATGCCGGCATCCTTCATCGCCTGTGCCTGCGGAATGGTGCGCGGGAAGCCGTCAAAAAGAAAGCCGTTGGCGCAATCTGCATCGGTGATGCGTTCCTTGACCAGGTTGATGATGAGGTCGTCCGAGACCAATCCGCCCGCATCCATGATGGATTTTGCCGCCAGACCCAGCGGTGTGCCGGCCTTGACCGCCGCGCGCAGCATGTCGCCGGTGGAGATCTGCGGTATGTTGAATCGCTCTTTGATGAAATTGGCTTGTGTGCCTTTACCCGCCCCTGGCGCGCCTAGCAGAATGATTCTCATGATGTTTCCTCCAATTGTTGATTCCAGTGTACAGGGCGCCGTCGGCAAGGTAGCTGTCCGCGTGAACGGAACGCTGCCATCAGCCTTGCGTCAGCGGGCTTTCCTGTTCGCGTTGTTCAAATAATGCTCTTGCGACATGCAGGTCATGCTCGGTGTCCACGCCGGCGGGCGGCGCTTGTTCCGCGATGAATACGCCGATCTTGTAGCCGTGATACAGCGCGCGCAGTTGTTCCAGCGCTTCAAACTGTTCGACGGCGGTGGCTGCCAGTTTTCCGTATGCCCGCAGGAATGCGGCGCGGTAGGCGTAAATGCCGATGTGGCGATAGGCCGGCATATCGTCGGGCAAGCCGTTCCCTGCCGCGAAAGCGTCACGCGGATACGGGATGGGCGCGCGGCTGAAATACAGCGCGTTGCCGTGTGTGTCCAGCACGGTCTTGACGATGTTGGGGTTGCGCAACGAGGCCTCGTCGTGAATCGCATGACAAGCTGTGGCGATGGCGCATTCCGGATGATCGTGCAGATGGCGGGCCACTGCGGCTATCAATTCGGGGGGGATCAGCGGTTCGTCGCCCTGCACGTTGACCACGATGGCATCATCCGGCCAACCGCGCTGTTCAACCACCTCGGCGATGCGGTCGGTGCCACTGGCATGGTCGGCGCGTGTCAGGCAAACCTTGAAGCCGTGTTCGTGCACGGTGTCGGCGATGGCGTGGTGGTCGGTCGCGATCCAGATGGCCTGAGCGCCACTTTGCGCGGCCTGTTCAGCCACGCGCACCACCATCGGTTTTCCGCATATCGGCAGCAGCGGCTTGCCGTGCAAACGGGTGGAAGCGTGGCGGGCAGGAATGACGACGTTGAATGCGACCATTAAATTTGTTCGGCCTCTTCGGCTGTCAGTTTGCGCGCTTCGTCGGCCAGCATTACCGGTATGCCGTCATCTATCTTGAAGGCCAGACGATCCGCGCGGCAAATCAACTCCTGAGCGGATTTCTGGTAAACCAGTGGAGATTTGCACAGCGGGCAAACGAGGATTTCAAGCAGTTTTGCGTCCATTGGGGGCGATCTTTCGCAGTAGGTGAGCGAACAGGGCTGAATCAACTTGGGTATCCACGCGCAACACCCAGTATCGGTCATCAGCAAACGGGGCGCATTTTACCGCATCTTTTTCAGTCAGGAGTAGTGCATCGCAATCTGTAAAATCCAGGTCGCTGGCCGAGTAGGGGTGATGGTCCGGAAAAGCGTGCGGCGTGACCGTTAATCCCAAGTCGGCCAGATGGTCGAAAAACCGCTGGGGATGCCCGATGCCGGCCACGGCATGCAGGTGCAACCCCCGCAATTCTGCGGCGCTGGCGGTGCGTTCGGGATGTCTCAGGTTGTGGAGCAGCGCGCCGGCAAGCTGCATGTCGTATTGGTCGGCTGCTGGTTTGCCACCGTTTACCACCACGGCATCCACCGTGTTCAGTCGCCATTCGCCTTCCCGCAACGGGCCGGCGGGCAGCAGCAAACCATTGCCGAAACGCCGTCTGCCGTCCACCACGACGATCTCGAAATCGCGTTGCAGGCGGTAATGTTGCAAGCCGTCGTCGCACAGCACGACGTTACATTCGGGGTGGGACAGCAGTGCGGCGCGGGCGGTGGCAACGCGGTCTGTGCCTGTCCATACCGGACAGATACGGCGTTGCGCCATCAGCAGCGGTTCATCGCCTACTTGTTGCGCTGTGCTGTTGGCGGTGACCGGTTGCAACTTTGCAGCGCCGCCGAAGCCGCGACTGACGATGACCGGATGCCAGCCCATGGCTACCAAATGACTGGCAATGGCGAGCGTCAGTGGGGTTTTGCCGGTGCCGCCGACGCTGATGTTACCGATGACGACGACAGGCACGGACAGTCTGTGGCTAGGCAGGATGCCTGTGCGGTAAAGCAGGCGGCGCGTTGCAGCCAGTGCGCCAAACAGCCAGCTTATCGGGAGCAGTAACAGGTGCGCCGGACTGACGCGATACCAATAGCGTTCCAGTCCGGTCATGGAGGTTAGCGGGATTCGTTCTGCGTGGTGAAGGTGATGCGGCCAAAGCCGGCCTGTCGGGCGGCTTCCATCACGTTGATGACGGATTGATGGGGGGTCTTGGCATCTGCATTGATGACGATGGTCGGGTCGGCCTGTTCGCCTGCCGCGCCCTTTAATGCCGCCGTCAGCGAGGCGATGCCGGTGAAATTCACTTCGTTGTTGTTGACGGCATAGCGCGAGGAGGCATCAATCGTGATGTTGATGGGCTGCAACTGCTCGGCGCTGGCCTCACCGCCGGCCTGCGGCAGGTTGATCTGCAACTCGGAATATTTTGCATAGCTGGTGGTGACCATCAAAAAGATCAGGATCACCAGCAGCACATCTATCATGGGAATCAGGTTGATCTCGGGTTCTTCCCGCACCCGTCCGCGTCGGAAGTTCATCGCATTAACCCTTGCGCAGTCCGTGGACGATCTCGACCAGCTTGATTGCCTGCTGTTCCATCTCGACGGTCAGGCTGTCCACCTTGGCGCGGAAATGACGGTAGAAGATCATGCTGGGGATGGCCACGATCAGGCCGAAAGCGGTGTTGTAGAGCGCGACGGAAATGCCGTGCGCGAGTACCGCCGGGCTGTTGCCGGCTGCCGTTTGCGCACCAAAAATTTCGATCATGCCGACCACCGTGCCGAACAGGCCCAGCAGTGGGCTGATTGAGGCGATGGTGCCCAGTGTGGTGAGAAAGTGTTCCAGTTCATGGGTGGTTGCCCGACCAGCCTCCTCGATGGATTCCTTCATCACTTCGGGCGAACTCTTGATGTTCTTCAGACCGGCGGCAAACAGCCCACCCAGCGGCGAATTCTTGCTCAGCGCATTGAGCATTTCGTCGTTGACGCCGCGCTTCTTGAGATCTTTGACTACTTCGTCGAGCAGGCCGGGAGGGGCGATCTTGCTGCTGCGCAGGTAAATGAGTCTTTCGGCAATCAGGCCGACGGCGATGATGGAGGCCAGAATTAAAAACCAAATCGGCCAGCCGGCCGCTTCTACGATTGCAATCACACGGATTCTCCAAATATGCTTAAATTGCGAAAACCTGATGAGCCGTGCAGCATGCCGGTTCGGCAGCCGGGAGGGCGGTGGTTTCAAGGGCGTAACTTTAGCGTGTCGCATCCACTTGAGCAATCTTTCTAAGATTCCTCTTCAACAAAATATGCCTAATCGCTCGTTATAAAAGAGTATTTCTGTTTACCCACAAAAGTTGTGGATAACTTTGTGGATAGTCTTGTGTGAAGCGCCCCTAGAGCGGTGACGCATAAGGGGTTTTATTAGTCTGCCTATTTTTTGACACTAAAAATAACTAAATAAAAACAATAAGTTATGAAATGTGCGGATGTATATTTTTAAGTATCAAGGCGCAAAGCCGCAGCAATGCTGGCTTTGTGAATAATCCGGAGTTGTCAAGCCAATATGGTAGATAAACGAATTACTGCGGAGAATCAGCTGATTGCGGAAAATCCGCGTGTACTGCGGGTGACTGAACTCGCGCGCTCGATCAGGCAATTACTGGAAAGCCAAGTGCCGCTGCTGTGGGTGCAAGGGGAAATTTCCAATTTTGTCCGCGCAGCTTCGGGGCACTGGTATTTTTCGTTGAAGGACGAGCAATCGCAGGTGCGTTGTGTGATGTTTCGCAACAGAAATCAGGTGTGGGACGAGAGCATAGGCAATGGCGTGCAGGTTGAAGTGCGTGCGCTGGCGACGCTGTACGAGGCGCGCGGCGATTTTCAGCTGACCGTCGAGCAGCTGCGTCCTGCCGGCTTGGGACAGCTTTATGAACAGTTCGCCAGGCTCAAGCAGCTACTTGAACGAGAAGGATTATTCGACGCGCAGCGCAAGCGGCCATTGCCCGCGTTCCCGAAACGTATCGGGGTTGTCACCTCGCCGCAGGCTGCTGCGTTGCGCGATGTGCTGACCACGCTGAAAAAACGGTTGCCGGGCGTGCCGGTGGTGCTGTATCCCGCACCGGTACAGGGCGCGGGCAGCGGTGAGAAGCTCGCGCAGGCGATACGCACTGCCAGTCAGCGTGCAGAGTGTGAGGTTCTGATTTTGTGTCGGGGCGGCGGCAGCCTGGAGGATTTGTGGGCATTCAACGAGGAAGTTGTGGCGCGCGCAATCGCGGCGAGTCATATCCCGGTAATCAGCGGCGTGGGGCATGAGACCGATTTTACGATTGCCGACTTTGTGGCCGATGAACGTGCGCCAACTCCGACCGCTGCCGCACAGCGTGTTGTTCCGGATCGTCTGGCACTGTTGCAGGGCTTGCGCGATGTGGCTCAGCATCTGCAACGTGCCCAGCGCAACCGGCTGCACAACGCGATGCAAGCAGTGGATTTTATGCAGCGCCGGCTGATTCATCCTGAGTTGCATTTGCAGCGTCAGCAGCAACAACTGTTGCAATTGCAACAACGCTTGCAGCGCGGTTTTATGCAGCACTGGCATCAGCAGCACTGGCGTCTGCAGTCGGTTGCGCAGCGTTTGGGCGGTGCGGACAGTGAATATGCCCGCTTGCAGGAGCGGCAGGCTCATCTGGCCGGGCGCTTGCTCAAGGCGATGCAGACCCTGCAAAGACAACATGCAGTGCGACTGGACAATGCGGTGCACCAACTGGCGTTGCTCGATCCCCGGCAGGTACTGGGGCGTGGCTACAGCCTGGTGCAGGACCAACAGGGGGGCGTGGTGACGGATGCGAAGCAACTATTAACCGGTAGCGAACTGCGTATCACCTTTGCTCAGGGTTGGGCGGATACCAGAGTGTTGCAAAGCGGGGAGTCGTAAGCGTGGCGACGGGATGGGCACGAGTGCCGGAATTGACTTGCAAAATATCCGTTATTCTATGCGTTGCAAGCAGACTGCTATCGGTTACAGTACGACAGCCATTCAAGATGACAGGTTTTTTCGAAACTGCGAAGACAGTAAGATAAACTGCGCGCAAGCGCGACAGGGGGTGCAAATGAAATCGAGTTTATGGCCAACGCCTTATCACTACCTGTTCGAAGAGGATGTGGACGATTTCGAGCGCGAGCCGTGCCTGCTCATAGACAGTGAAAACAAGGAGCTGTTTGGTGATCTGATCAATTTTGCCCCGGAAGAAAGTGGCATTGAGGTTCAGCCTATGGCTGGCGCAGTGCGCAAATTGGCACCGGCCTCGATCAATCAGCTGCGTTTGCTGCGCGCCGTGCATCTGGTGCGCAAGCCTGTGCTGCTGAATGCACACAAGCATGTGGTATTTGGCTCTTCTGATAAGCAGAGTTGTTCCATAGCCTTTACCAATGGCAAGAAACTCGATGCGGAGACGGTCGGCTATGCGATGGATAAAACCGGTCTGTATCTGTTCTTGGCACATACCGCCGACAGTGTCATTCGTTGCTTCATGCCTAGTACCGCCATCAAGCATTACCAGATAGGCAAGAAGATCGGCCAGATGCTGGTCGAGGGTAAGGTCGCCACCCCTCAGGAGGTTACCGATGGTCTTGATAAACAGGCGCAGCAGCGTAACCAAAAATTAGGCGAATATTTGACCAGTGAGCAGATCGTCACTCCTGAGCAACTGGAGGCGGCGCTCAAGCGACAATCCGGATCGGTGCTGAAGTTGGGTGATGTGCTGGTTCAGGAAAAGCTAATTTCACCGGAAATTCTGCAGCAAGCTTTGGATGCCCAACAGTCCAATCGGAAACAGTCACTGGGCGAGATACTGATTGGGATGGGGGTGGTGGATGCCGAAGTCATTCAAAGCATGTTGGCCAGGAAGCTGGGTATCCCGTTCGTGGATGTCAAAAAATTCCACATAGATCCTAAGACTTACCATCTGGTGCCTGCCAGATTTATCGAAAAATACGCCATTCTGCCGCTCTATCATTCCGACAATACGCTGGTGGTTGCGATGGAGAATCCCCTTTTGTGGGAGCCATTGAACGAGCTGCGCGTCATTACCTCAATGAATATCGTCCCTGTGTTGGGCGCGCGCGATGACATCGCGCCGGTCATCAAGGAGTTGCGCAACGCCTATGAGGCGACCGGCAAGCACAAGATCGGCGATCTGGCGCAAGGCATGATGCTGGGCGGGGATGACGAGGTTGCCGAGGACAGTATCGCGGAAACGGACAACACCCTGGTCGGGGTGGTCAACAAGATGATACTGGATGCCTACCATCAGGGAGTGTCAGATATCCATCTGGAGACTTATCCTGGCAAGCAAAATACGCAAGTCAGATTCCGCAAGGATGGCGTAATCAGGAAGTATTTCGAATTCGAGCCAAGATTCAGGAGTGCGCTGGTGTCGCGCATAAAAATCATGGCGAACTTGGATATTTCCGAGAAGCGCCGACCACAGGATGGCAAGATCGAAATCAGGATTAGCGAAGATAAAAATATCGAACTGCGTGTGGCAACCGTGCCAACCTCGCGCGGTCTGGAAGACGTGGTGATGCGTGTGCTGGCCAACTCCAGGCCCATTCCGCTCGATAACCTCGGTCTGCCGCCGCACGAATTGGCGCGTATCAAGGAGTTGGCACAAAAGCCATACGGACTTTTTCTGATTTGCGGCCCGACCGGTTCTGGAAAGACCACCACCCTGCATTCGGTGCTGGGTTACATCAATTCGCCGGAACGCAAAATCTGGACGGCGGAAGACCCCATTGAAATCACTCAGGCGGGTCTGCGACAGGTGCAGGTGAATGCCGGAATCGGCTGGACATTCGCAGCCGCGATGCGCAGCTTCCTGCGTGCCGATCCGGATGTGATCATGGTCGGCGAGATGCGCGATATAGAAACTGCGCAGATTGGTATCCAAGCATCACTTACTGGTCATATGGTGTTCTCGACACTGCATACCAACAGCGCGGCAGAAAGCGTGGTGAGGCTGCTCGATCTGGGCATGGACCCATTCAATTTCTCCGATGCATTGGTCGGCATCCTCGCGCAGCGTTTGAGTCGTAAACTTTGCCCCGCCTGCAAACAGCCCTATACACCTGAGCCTGAAGAGATGCAGGCGCTGGCCGAGGAATACTGCATGGGGACTACGCTGATACCAGGCGAGGTGTTGCAGCGTTGGCATATGGAATATGGCAGTGGCGGGGGAATGGCGCTCTATTCGGCCGGAAAATGTCAGGAGTGCGATGACTCGGGCTACCGTGGCAGGGTGGGGTTGTACGAATTTCTGGAAGCGACGCCTGTCATCAAGCGGTTGCTGCAGCAACGTGCCACGGTCGAGGCGTTGCAGGCGGCTGCGCTTTCACAGGGAATGCGTACCCTGAAGCAGGCAGGCATCGAGCGTGTGTTGAATGGCGAAACCAATATCTTCGCGATTCGGGCAGTGTGCAGTTAGCGGGGCGAAAAACGTACGCGCCGTTGCGGAAAGTTGAACCATACTGGCGGGACACGTTAAAATCTGCCCCCGCACAACTTATCCACCGTGGCGAATGCCGGGTATGACCTCATGAAATTTTGCCTGGCTTGCCAAAAATCCCTAGTCGGAAACAACTGGAAATGTCCCGAATGCGGTGAAATGCCTGCCGAACGTGGCGGTTTCATGGCATTCGCGCCCGCGCTGGCCGAGCAGAACGACGGCTTCAATCCCGACACTTTCCAGCGTTACGCGGCGGTGGAGGCCGGACATTTCTGGTTCGTCGGACGCAATGCCATCCTGCGTGACCGCATGACCAAACATTTTCCAGACGCGCGCAATATTCTCGAAATCGGCTGTGGTACGGGCTTCGTGCTGGCTAATACGCGCGCCACCTTTCCGGCGGCGCAGCTTGCCGGTAGCGACATCTACACCGAAGGACTGGCTTACGCCAAACAGCGCGTGCCTGCCGCCACGCTGTTCCAGATGGATGCCTGTCATATTCCGTTTCGTGACGAATTCGACCTGATCGGTGCCTACGACGTGCTGGAACACATTGAGGACGATGAGGCCGCGTTGGCGCAGATATTCCTGGCCTGCCGGGTGGGCGGCGGCGTGCTCTTGACCGTGCCGCAGCATCGCTGGTTGTGGAGCAGCACCGACGACTATGCCCACCACAAGCGCCGCTATACCCGCTCAGAGTTGCGGGAAAAGGTCGAGCGCGCCGGCTTTCGGGTCGAATATGCTGGCTCCTTCGTCAGCCTGCTGTTACCGGTGATGTTGGCTTCGAGGCTATTGCAGAAGTCGGCCGATGCCGACGACCAGATGGATGCCGGCTTCAAGATTGGAAAATTCGCCAATGCGCTGTTGAGTGCGGTGATGAAAGTTGAGCGCGGGCTTATTTCGCTGGGAGTGAAATTTCCAGTGGGCGGCTCGTTGTTGCTGGTGGCCAGGAAGGTCGCGCGATGAACGGCTTTTCGGGCAAACAACTCTGGTGGTTGCTGGTCGCCGTCGCGGTGATCTGGTTCGCCAATCTCGAATATCGCACGCTGATCAAGCCGGACGAAGGGCGCTATGCCGAGATTCCACGCGAGATGGTGGTGAGTGGCGATTGGGTAACACCGCGCCTCAATGATCTGAAGTATTTCGAGAAGCCGCCGCTGCAATACTGGGCGACCGCCACCGCCTATGAATTGTTCGGTGAACATCAGTGGACCTCGCGGCTGTGGGCCGGGCTGACCGGCTTCGCCGGCCTGCTGCTGGTGTGGTACGCCGGGTTGCGGCTGTTCGGGCGGGAAACGGCCAACTATGCCGCGATGCTGCTGGGCAGCAGCCTGCTGTATGTGCTGATCGGCCACATCAACACGCTGGACATGGGCGTGACCTTCTTCATCATGCTGGGCCTGTTCGGCATGTTGCTCGGGCAGACCGATGAATATCCGAAAGCGCGCCGCAACTGGATGCTGCTGGCCTGGGCGGGCATGGCACTGGCGGTGCTGTCCAAGGGGCTGATGGGTGTCATCCTGCCGGGCACGGCGCTGTTCATCTACTGCATCGTGCAGCGTGATTTCGGTGTATTGAAGCGCATGCACTGGCTGCCAGGTCTTGCGGTGTTCCTGCTGATTACCGCGCCCTGGTTCTATCTGGTGATGAAGGCCAACCCGGAATTTTTCCAGCGCTTCTTCATTTACGAGCATTACACCCGCTTCACCACCAAGGATCTGGGGCGCTACCAGCCCTGGTATTACTTTGTGCCGGTGTTGCTGGCTGGCGCGCTGCCGTGGACGGTGCTGATGTTCGACGCAATGTGGAACACGCTGCGCGGTGCGCGCCCAATGCGCCTCAGTCACCGGCAGGCCAGGCCGTTCGATGCGGCGCGCTTCCTGCTGGTCTGGGCGGTGTTCATCTATGTGTTCTTTTCGGTGTCCGGCTCCAAGCTGCCGTCCTACTTGTTGCCGATGTTCCCCGCGCTGGCACTGCTGATGGGCAAGCGCATTGCCGCGATGCGCGAGCGCGTGCTGTTCTGGCAGGTCGCGCCGGTGTTGCCGGTGGTGGCCGGCCTGCTGTGGATGGGCGTGAATGTCGGGAAATTTGCCAGCACGCCCAACCAGATGGAGTTATATCCCCATTACAGCGTCTGGTTGGTGGCTGCCAGCCTGCTCTGGTTGGTGGGGCTGCTTTGGGGGATGGCACTGCTGTGGCGTTCGCAGAAGGCACCGGCGGTGCTGGTGCTGTCGCTGTCCGCGCTGGTTGCGGCGCAGATCGGCCTGTCCGGCTACAACAGCGTGGCGCGCGAGCGTTCCGCCAAGCACATTGCCGAAGCAATCCGCGCCGAAGTAAAACCGGACATCCCCTTCTATTCGGTGCTGACCTATGAGCAGACGCTGCCGTTCTACCTGAAGCGCACCTTCACGCTGGTGCAATATCAGGACGAGATGTATTTCGGCATCGCGCAGGAGCCGCAACGCTGGATTCCGACCGTGGATCAGTTCATCAAGGTCTGGGATGCCCAGCCGCAGGCGCTGGCCATCATGGAAAGCTATCTCTATCCCCAACTCGAACAAAAAGGCTTGCCCATGAAAATCATCTTTGCCGACCGCCAGCACATCGTGGTGAAGAAGCCATGAATCTGGTTAGTTTCAGCATGATACTGACCGGCGTGATGCTCAACGCCGCCGCGCAACTGCTGATGAAGACCGGCACCAACGCGGTCGGCTATTTCGATTTCAGCGTGGCGAACATCCTCCCGGTCGGCTGGAAGCTGGCTACCGAGCCGCACATCATCGGCGCGATGGTCTGCTACGTGTTCGGCGTCGTGATCTGGATACTGGCGCTGTCGCGGGTGCAGGTCAGCATCGCCTATCCGCTGCTCTCGATGGGCTACATCGTCAATGCGGTGGCCGCCTGGTATCTGTTCGGCGAATCCTTCAGCCCCGCCAAGGTGATCGGCGTGGGCATCATCATCCTCGGCGTCATCATTATCTCAAGAGCCTGACATGACTACATTTCTGCCCTTCTCCAAACCGACCATAGACGAGGCGACCATCGCCGACGTGGGCGACGTGCTGCGTTCCGGCTGGATTACCAGCGGCCCCAAAGTGGCCGAATTTGAGAAACGGCTCTCCGCCTATTTCGGCGGGCGTCCGGTGCGCACTTTCAACTCCGGCACCTGCACCATGGAGATCGCGCTGCGCATCGCCGGCATAGGTGCGGGCGATGAAGTCATCACCACGCCGATCTCCTGGCCAGCGACCGCCAACGTGATCCTCGAAGTGGGTGCGACCCCGGTGTTCGCCGACATAGACCCGGTCACCCGCAACATGGACCTCGACAAGCTCGAAGCGGCGATCACGCCCAAAACTCGCGCCATCATCCCGGTGTACCTGGCGGGCAAGCCGCTGGACATGGACAGGCTGTACGCCATCGCCGGCAAATACAAGCTGCGCGTGATCGAGGATGCCGCGCAGGCGATCGGCTCGACCTGGCGGGGCAAGCCGATCGGCAGCTTCGGTGACTTCGTGTCGTTCAGCTTCCAGGCCAACAAGAACATCACCACCTCCGAGGGCGGCTGTCTGGTGCTGAACAACGCCGAAGAAGTCGCGCTCGCCGAAAAATACCGGCTGCAGGGCGTGACGCGCGGCAACTGGGACGAGATAGACGTGGACGTGCTGGGCGGCAAATACAACATGACCGACATCGCCGCCGTGATCGGTCTGCACCAGCTCGACAAGCTGGACGCCATCACCGCGCACCGCCGCAAACTGGCGAAACACTATTTTGACGTGCTAGGGCCGGATTTCGAGCGCCAGACCGGCGCGCAACTGCCGCCGGCAGAATTCGAGGAAACCAACTGGCACCTCTTCCAGGTAGTGCTGCCCGACACCATCACCCGCCCGCAGTTCATGGAGCGGATGAAGGCGCTCGACATCGGCGTGGGCTTCCACTACGCGCCCATCCACCTGTTCACGCTGTACCGCGAGCGCGGCTTCCACGAAGGCATGTTCCCGGCAGCCGAACAGGTGGGCCGCCAGATCGTCAGCCTGCCAATGTTCTACGCGATGACCGAGGCCGATGTCGAGCGCACCTGTGCCGCGATGAAAGCGGTGCTGGCAAGGGGCGCGTAAAATTACATTTGGCTTGGCTATACGTAAAAGGAACTGAGCGGATGGATATTGTCAGTGGGCTAATAGGATCATCTATTGGAATGCTGTTGCTTTATATATTTTCTGACATTCTCATCTGTACGCCAGGGTATTTCATCTACTGCATTTTCTTCACAAAAGCCGAATATGACCCGGATCACAAGCATGACGTGGATGTAGGGGATATCAGAATTCTAGCGATAGGCATTGCCTTTTGGCTGGTTGTTATCGGACTGGTATATGGTATTTATCGCGCTACCTAGTAACCAAGCACAAAATAACCAACGGGCATTACGCCGTAGGGGGCTTTCCTGAGTATCCGGTGTAATGCGTTATGCTTATTGCATCCTGCGTTATTCATTCCCGATTTCGTTAACCCATCGCTCTGCGGTAGAATGCCGCCCCATGAATAATCCACAACTTTCCGTCGTCATTCCCGTTTACAACGAAGAGCAGGGCCTGCAGGCGCTGTTCGACCGGCTGTATCCCGCGCTGGACAAATTGGGCGTCAGTTTTGAAGTCATATTCGTCAACGATGGCAGCCGCGACCGTTCGGCGGCGATGTTGCGCGAGCAGTTCCAGCAGCGTCCCGATGTGACGCGGGTGGTGCTGTTCAACGGCAATTTCGGCCAGCACATGGCGATCATGGCCGGTTTCGAGCAATCGCGCGGCGACTGCGTGGTGACGCTGGACGCTGACCTGCAAAATCCGCCGGAAGACATCGGCCTGCTGCTTTCGAAGATGAACGAGGGTTACGACTACGTTGGCTCGATCCGCCGCCAGCGCAACGACAGCCTGTGGCGGCATGTGGCGTCGCGTGCGATGAACGGGCTGCGCGAGCGCATCACCCGCATCAAGATGACCGATCAGGGCTGCATGTTCCGCGCCTACCATCGGCATGTGATAGATGCGGTCAACTCCTGCCATGAGGTGAACACCTTCATTCCGGCGCTGGCCTACAGCTTCGCGCGCAATCCGACCGAAGTGGTGGTGGGGCACGAGGAGCGCGCGGCCGGCGAATCCAAGTATTCGCTGTACAGCCTGATCCGCCTGAATTTCGACCTGATGACCGGATTTTCGCTGGTGCCGCTGCAGATGTTCTCGATGCTGGGCATGCTGATCGCATCCGGCTCCGGCCTGCTGTTCCTGTTGCTGGTGCTGCGCCGCCTGATCATCGGCCCCGAGGCCGAGGGCCTGTTCACGCTGTTCGCGCTGGTGTTCTTCATGATAGGCATCACGCTGTTTGGCATCGGCCTGCTGGGTGAATACGTGGGCCGCATCTACCAGCAGGTGCGCCACCGGCCGCGTTATCTGGTCGAGGCGGTGCTGGAGCAGTCCGTGAAAGGTGAAAAGTGAAAAGTGAAACGTCAAAGGCGGGCTGCCATGAGTAGCGCTGTCGTGTTCGCCTACCACGATGTGGGTGTGCGTTGCCTGTCGGTGCTGTTGGCGCACCAGGTGGACGTGAAACTGGTGGTCACCCACCGTGACAATCCCAATGAGAATATCTGGTTCGGCAGTGTCGCCGGGCTGGCCGCGTTGCACGGCATCCCGGTGATTACGCCGGATGATCCGAATGCGCCGGAAGTGGTCGGCCAGATCGCCGCCTTGCAGCCGGATTTCTTTTTCTCGTTTTATTACCGCGAGATGTTGAAAGCACCGCTGCTGGCGATCCCGTCGCGCGGGGCATTGAACATGCACGGTTCGCTGCTGCCGAAATATCGGGGCCGCGTGCCGGTGAACTGGGCGATCATCCACGGCGAGACCGAGACGGGTGCGACGCTACATTACATGACCGAGAAGCCGGACAACGGCGACATCGTGGCGCAGCAGGCCGTGCCCATCCTGCCGGACGATACCGCGCAGGATGTGTTCCAGAAAGTGCTGGTGGCCGCCGAGTTGGCGTTCAACGGCGTGTTGCCGGCCTTGCTGGCCGGGACAGCGCCGCGCGTCAAGCAGGACTTGAGCCTGGGCGGCTATTTCGGTGGCCGTAAACCGGCAGATGGCGAAATAGACTGGGCGCAAAGCGCGCAAACCATCCATAATCTCGTCCGCGCCGTCGCGCCGCCTTACCCGGGCGCGACCACCTCGCTGCTGGGCAAACCGATGCGCATCCTGCAAACGCGGGTGATGAAATGCACGGCGGCGGGCAAGGAAGCCCCGGCCTTCTATGTGAAAGAAGGCAAGGCGTATGCGATTTGCGGCAGCGGCGTGCTGCGCGTGGTGCGCTTCGAGCTGGATGGGCAGGAGATGAGCGCGGCGGGATTCGCTGCGCAATTTGGCACAACAAGATTTGAATTCAATTGTTAAGGAAGTGAAATGAAAAAAGTATTGATCCTCGGCGTGAACGGCTTCATCGGCCATCATTTGTCCAACCGCATCCTGGCCACCACCGACTGGGAAGTCTATGGCATGGACATGAGCACCGACCGCATCACCGACCTGATCGGCCAGCCCCGCTTCCACTTCTTCGAGGGTGACATCACCATCAACAAGGAGTGGGTCGAGTACCACGTCAAGAAGTGTGACGTGATCCTGCCGCTGGTGGCGATCGCCACGCCTTCCACCTATGTGCAGCAGCCGCTGCGCGTGTTCGAGCTGGATTTCGAGGCCAACCTGCCTAT
Organism: Gallionella sp.; assembly: GCA_028687575.1. GTDB lineage: Bacteria > Pseudomonadota > Gammaproteobacteria > Burkholderiales > Gallionellaceae > Gallionella. The sequence goes on from JAQTZW010000002.1 coordinate 262,876, forward strand.
CGTGCGTGCGGCAGCCAAATACAACAAACATCTGGTGTTCCCGTCCACCTCCGAGGTGTACGGCATGTGTCACGATGAAGAGTTTGATCCCGAGAATTCCGAACTGATCTGCGGCCCGATCAACAAACCGCGCTGGATTTACTCCTGCTCCAAGCAACTGATGGACCGCGTGATCTGGGGTTACGGCATGGACGGCCTGAACTTTACGCTGTTCCGCCCGTTCAACTGGATCGGTGCGGGGCTCGATTCCATTCACACACCGAAGGAAGGCAGCTCGCGCGTGGTGACGCAGTTCCTGGGTCACATCGTGCGTGGCGAGACTATCAGTCTTGTGGACGGCGGCCACCAGAAGCGCGCCTTCACCTACATTGACGACGGTATCGCCGCGCTGATGAAGATCATCGAGAACAAGGATGGTGTCGCCACCGGCAAGATCTACAACATCGGCAACCCGATCAACAACCACGCCATCCGCGACCTGGCCGACATGATGCTGAAGCTGGCCGCCGAATACCCCGAGTACCGCGACACCGCCGCCCAGGTGAAGATCGTCGAGACCACTTCCGCCGCCTACTATGGCAAGGGGTATCAGGACGTGCAGAACCGCGTGCCGAAGATCACCAACACCTGCGAAGAACTGGACTGGAAGCCGACCGTCAACATGGCCGACACGCTGCGTAAGATCTTCGATGCCTACCGCAGCCAGATCGCCGAAGCGAAGGGCCTGGTGGACTAAAGACAGGGAAGTGGGAAGAGCGCGCCTTTGGTGCTGAAGGGGGAAGGGAACGCGCCTGCGGCGCTCAAGGGTTTAACCCTTCTCCCTTCTCCCTTCTCCCTTCTCCCTTCTCCCTTCTCCGAATCAGTTATGACCAAGCAGCTCGCACTCAAGATAGATGTGGACACCTATCGCGGCACCCGCGAGGGCGTGCCGCGTCTGATAGAGACCCTGCAACGACACGAAGCGAACGCGACTTTCTTCTTCACGCTGGGGCCGGACCACATGGGGCGCGCCATCAAGCGCGTGTTCCGTCCCGGCTACCTGTCCAAAGTGTCGCGCATGTCGGTGGTCGAGCATTACGGCATCAAGACCCTGCTGTACGGCACGCTGCTGCCCGCGCCGGACATCGGCAAGCGTTGCGCCGACATCATGCGTGCCACGCGCGACGCGGGCTTCGAAGTGGGCATCCATTGCTTCGATCACATCCGCTGGCAGGATCACGTGGCCGACAAGGACGCGTTCTGGACTGAGCGCGAGCTGCAACGCGCGGTGGATCGCTACGTCGAGATATTCGGCGAAGCGCCGCATGCCCATGCCGCCGCCGGCTGGCAGATGAACCGCCACGCGCTGCGTCTGATGCAGCGTGCCGGCTTCGACTACAGTTCAGACACGCGTGGCACGCATCCCTTCATTCCCACCTGGCAGGCCGAAATCATGGCCTGCCCGCAATTGCCCACCACCTTGCCGACGCTGGATGAGTTGATCAACCGCGATGGCATCACGCTGGACAACATCGCCGAACACATGCTCAAACTCACGGCAGCAGCGCCCGCGACCGGGCATGTCTACACCCTGCATGCCGAGCTGGAAGGCGGCAAGTGGATGCCGGCATTCGAGCAATTGCTGCAAGGCTGGAAAGAGCAGGGCTACCAGCTGGTCTCCATGCAGCAATACCTGCAAGGACTGGAAGCCGGTGCATTGCCGCGTCACGAAGTGGTCATGCAGGAAATCGAAGGACGTATCGGGAAGCTGGCCTTGCAGGGCGACAGAACCTGACTTTCCTGAGCAGTTTTCTAAAGTTTCCTGCCGATTCTCCGATAACCATCCTGTAGACACCAACAGGGTGAGAAAAATGTACAACGAGCAACGATTGCAGCAGTGGGTGGAACATCTGAGCCAGAGCGAACTGCCCGTGATGAAGCAGACCGCCCGCGACCTGACGGCGTTGCACGAAGACGAACGCCGGCTTACCACCCGCACGCTCAGCGAAATCATCTGCCGTGATCCCATTATGGTGGTTAAGCTGCTACGTCATTTTCACCAGCGTAAAAGCAGTTCACAGACCGTAGAGATTATCGAGGTCGAGCAGGCATTGCGCATGTTGGGTGTCGAGCCGTTCTACCGGGATGTCGCGATTCATCCGTTGATTGAAGATCTGCTCGGCAAATCTAATCCTGCCGCACTTCCGCCCATCCTGCGCATCATCCGTCGTTCGCAACGCGCCGCCGAGTATGCCTATGACTGGGCGGTGCGGCTGCACGACCTGCATTTTGAGTCGGTCAGTCATGCGGCTCTGCTACACGGCAGCGCCGAAATTCTGGCCTGGTGCTTCGCCCCCAAGGCCATGCTGAAGATACGCGAGATGCAGCACAATGACAGCACCTTGCGCAGCCGCGATGCCCAACAGCAGGTGCTGGGTTTTCCGCTGACCGTGCTGCAGAGCGCGCTAGCCAAAGCATGGTCGGTGCCCGAGTTGATGATGAGCATGGAGGATTCGGCTGCCGAGAACCAGCTCAGGATGCGTAACGTCGTGCTGGCAGTGAATCTCGCCCGGCACTCCGCCAACGGATGGGACGATGCGGCACTCCCCGATGACTACCGCGACATCGGCCAACTCCTGCGCATGCCGCCCGAACATGTGCCGGCGATGCTGAAAAAAACCTGACGCGAGCCGCGCAAATATCCTGCGACTACAGCAAACACGCCTGCCACATCGCATCTGTGCAGACAATGCGTGATTTTTTCAAAAAAAATCACGTCAGATGTTGACGGAGTTGCACCTCATCTATATTATGCGCACCTCTTCATTCCCTGATAGCTCAGTCGGTAGAGCGACGGACTGTTAATCCGCAGGTCCCTGGTTCGAGTCCAGGTCGGGGAGCCAAGAAATTCAAGGCCTTGCAGCGATGCAGGGCCTTTTTCTTTTGTGTTTGCATAAAAAGTCAGCAGGTCGGCATTGAACGCCATGTAGCGCAACTACAGCTCGCGCAATGTGCTGTCTGATGGATGTACGTCCGACTCGGATGCTGTAAGCAGCACTGTCGAAAACTGGAAATCGCAACGATTCCTGTGGATTCTAAAAACTCAAGAAGAAGGTTAATTTAGCCAGACAAGTGGAAACTATTGGGCGCTGATTGACATCTGGGATGAGTCGTATTCATTCATCAGGACTTGTTAAGTTGTAGCAATGCAGACTTTCTGCTCTAATGCGCAATCATTTTAACAGTTGTTTAATAGTCAAAATATATTATGGATACTTCGCAGGTTGTTGAGGCATTGGCAGCACTTGCGCAGCCTACGCGACTGGCGGTCTACCGGCTGTTGGTGGTGGCTGGTCCTGAAGGGGTGGCCGCAGGGCAGCTTGCCGAAAAACTTAATGTTTCTCCGGCAACGTTGTCTTTTCACTTTAAGACGCTTAGTCATGCCGGGTTGATTGAAAGCCGCCAGGATGGTCGCTTTGTCTATTATTCGGCCAACTTTGAAGTGATGAATGGCATGGTGGGATACCTGACTGAAAACTGTTGTGGCGGTAATGCGAATGAATGCAAAACGCCTGGCAAGCAATGTTGATAATGAAAAGGACGCTGAAGTGAGCGAAAGGCAATACAACGTGTTGATTCTGTGTACTGGCAATTCTGCGCGCAGTATCTTGGGCGAGGTGCTGTTTAATAGCTTGGGTAAAGGTAAATTCATAGCCTATAGCGCGGGTAGCAAACCTGCCGGCAAGGTTAATCCCGGTGCTGTCGAATGGCTGCAACACAATGGTTTCAGCAGCGAAGGCTACCGTAGCAAGAGCTGGGATGAATTTGCACTTGCTGATGCACCGCAATTCGATTTTATATTTACCGTGTGCGACAACGCCGCCGGTGAGACTTGCCCGTTGTGGTCAGGTAAGCCGGCGACTGCCCATTGGGGCATTCCTGATCCGGCACATATCGAAGGCGACGAAGCGCGCCGCGCTGCTTTCAACAGAGCGGCCGAGCAATTGTCGCGCCGCATCCAATTGTTTATGGCCTTGCCGATTGACAAGCTTGATAAGCTGACTTTGAAAGAAAAGCTGTCTGAGATTGGTCGCATTCAGGATTAAGGAGGTCGTGGTGGCTGGAGTGCCTGGGCTCTGGGTTGCGGCACGGTTGCCAGGCAGGCGGCACACGCAACGTTATGCAGCCGTTTCCCCGCTCAAGGATGAGCCAGTTGGCGTTAATAAAGGCCAACTTGCTGGTTCGTAATAAGGAAATACCATGAACGTTTTCGAACGCTACCTGACCCTGTGGGTTTTTCTGTGCATTATCGTCGGTGTGATTCTGGGGCAAACCTTCCCGGCACCATTTCACTGGCTGGGCACGCTGGAAGTCGCCAAGGTCAACATCCCGGTTGGATTGCTGATTTGGGTGATGATTATTCCGATGTTGCTGCGCATAGACTTCGGCGCACTGCATGAAGTACGTAAACACTGGCGCGGTATCGGTGTGACGCTATTCATTAACTGGGCGGTCAAGCCGTTCTCTATGGCCTTGCTGGGCTGGATATTCATTCGTCAGGTGTTTGCGCCGTATCTGCCAGCCGAGCAGATTGATAGTTATATCGCTGGCCTAGTGCTGTTGGCCGCAGCACCCTGTACCGCGATGGTGTTTGTCTGGAGTCGTCTGGTGAATGGTGAACCGCTGTTTACCCTGAGTCAGGTTGCCTTGAACGACTCCATTATGATGTTTGCCTTCGCGCCCATTGTTGCGCTATTGCTAGGCATCTCCTCGATCATCGTGCCGTGGAATACCTTAATCGTATCGGTGGTGCTGTACATCGTATTGCCTGTGCTATTTGCGCAGTTATGGCGCAAACTTTTGCTCAAATGCGGCGAGGCCGCATTGCAGCATACCCTGGAAATACTCGGGCCAATTTCCATCTCCGCATTATTGTTAACACTCGTGCTGCTGTTCGCATTTCAGGGTAAGGCGATTGTCGAGCAGCCTTTGGTTATCCTGATGTTGGCTATACCGATTACAATACAGGTGTATTTCACGTCCGGTTTGGCTTATTGGCTGAATCGTCGCTTTGGGGAGGCGCACTGCGTTGCCGGGCCATCCGCGCTGATTGGGGCAAGCAATTTCTTTGAATTGGCAGTCGCTGCCGCCATCAGCTTGTTCGGTTTTACTTCGGGTGCTGCGCTGGCAACGGTAGTCGGTGTGCTGATTGAGGTGCCGGTGATGTTGAGCGTGGTCTACATCGTAAAGCGCACGGAAAAGTGGTATGTCGGTTAAGTTGTGAATACCGTGCCCAATAAAGGCCGGTTGTTAATGTAGCCTTTTTCTAAGCAAGTCTATCCAAGGCAATTCTTGGCGTCGCGCTTTCCGCTATGGATTGCGCAAACTGGCTTACGGTCAGTGGATCGCACCAACTTCCGAGTTCGTGTTGTTGCCGCCCCTTTGCGGGCGGCTTAGACATTTGGAGAAATTATGAATATCAAAAATCTTGCCGAAGCCAAGGTCAATATCCTGAGCGGGCTTACTGTGGCATTGGCGCTAGTGCCAGAGGCAATCGCCTTTGCTTTCGTGGCACATGTCCATCCTCTGGTTGGTTTGTATGCCGCATTCATGGTGGGGCTAATCACATCACTGATTGGTGGTCGTCCCGGCATGATTTCAGGGGCAACCGGCGCGCTGGCGGTGGTAATGGTGGCGTTGGTGGTGCAGCATGGAGTGGAATATCTATTCGCCACGGTGGTGCTGATGGGCGTGCTGCAAATCCTGTTCGGGCTGGCCAGATTCGGCAAGTTTATTCGTATGGTGCCGCATCCGGTGATGCTGGGTTTCGTCAATGGTCTCGCCATCGTGATCTTCCTGGCGCAGATGGGGCACTTCAAGGTGAGCAATCTGGACGGTAGTCAGAGCTGGATGCAGGGCGCGCCGCTTTTCACAATGCTGGGTCTGATTGCGCTGACTATGGCGATTATCTATTTGCTACCTAAACTTACTACCGCGATTCCTTCAACATTGGCAGCTATCGTAGCGGTTTCTGCGCTGGTGATCTTTTCTGGTATAGACACCAGGACAGTGGGCGATCTGGCTTCCATCAAGGGTGGGTTGCCGCAGTTCCATCTGCCAGATGTGCCGTTTAACTGGGCGACATTGCAGATTATCTTTCCCTATAGCTTAATTCTCGCCGCTATTGGCCTGATCGAATCGTTGTTGACGTTGAACCTGATAGACGACATGACCCAGACGCGTGGCAAACCTAACCGCGCCAGCATAGGGCAGGGCGTCGCTAACGTGGTGACGGGCTTTTTCGGTGGCATGGGCGGCTGCGCGATGATAGGTCAAAGCATGATCAACGTGACCAATGGTGCGGTTAAGCACCTTTCCGGTATTGCGGCAGCACTGTTTTTGCTTAGTTTCATCCTGTTCGCTTCGCACTGGATTGAGATGATTCCCCTTGCGGCGCTGATTGGCCTGATGTTTGTGGTGTCGGAAAAGACTTTCGAGTGGGGGAGCTTCCGCTTGTTTGGCAAAGTGCCAACGCCGGATGTGGTCGTGGTTGTCACCGTTGCCGGGGTGACGGTGATGACTGATCTGGCGATTGCGGTAATCGTCGGTATTATCATCTCGGCTCTGGTATTTGCCTGGCAGCATGCCAAGAATATCGAGGTGCGTATAACGACAGAGGAACATGGTTGGAAGGTGTATGACCTACATGGTTCGTTGTTCTTCGCCTCGACGCAAAATTTCCTCGCGTTATTCACGCCTAAAGACGACCCGTCTGAAGTGGTGATTGATTTCAAGAATGCCCGCGTGAAAGATCATTCGGCCTTGGAAGCTATAGACCTGCTGGCAGAGCGCTATACCCAGCAAGGTAAGAAGCTACATTTGCGCCACCTCAGCCCCGATTGCCTGGAGTTGTTGGACAAGGCTAAAGGCATGATAGAAGTCAACGTGTTGGAGGACCCGTTGTACCACCCGGCGGATAATCGCTTGGGGTGAATTCACTTGTAGCACGCTCTGGAATCGCAGCAACTCACTGCGGAGTGGCGGCTTATGGCTATGTAATTAAGCTGTTCCGCGTAGAAGTGGTGAGTTGGTCAAGGTTGTTCCCCTTTTTACAATTCATTTCGCACTAAAAATTGGCCTTCAAAACCACGGGCTATCGAGGTGACAGTGAGTAGGGGCGCTCGACCAGCAGGAAAAGCGCCGAGGTCGGGATGAGCGTCAAAGCAAACATCGGTGGCAGCAAGGCCCAGAACAGCCAGGCACCATGGTCGGCAACCGGCAGCACTTTTGACAGCGCCTGAAACTCCGCCTTAAGCGCCAAACCGTGCAGCAAATAATACGAATAGCTCATGTTTCCCAGCCAACGTAGCGGTGTCCAAGAGAACAGGCGCGGCAGCCAGGCCGATGAATCGCGAAAGCAGGCTAGGCAAAGGGCGAAGAACGAAACAAAAAGGATGCAGACTTTGAGCGCGATGCCGCCTGAGCCCGTCATTGGCAGCAGCGTGCCTAGCAGACCGGTACACAAGGCGAGCAAGCCGAAAAAGCTATGCAGCGTGAGCGGGCGAGGGCTATTCATCACCTCATAAAGCACGATCCCAGAAATGAACATGATCAGCCTGACGTGCCCACCATTTATGGCGCAGTAGATTGCCGTGACCGTTGCCGCGCCCAAAAAGAATGTCGTGCGCCAGACCGCCGAGCGGTCGCGTAACCGGAACACGGCGATCACCAGCGGAATTAACAAGTAGTAAAACATTTCGTAGCTCAACGACCACGCGACCGTAATCATCGGCTCGATGGGCAAGAGTCCGGGCAGCAGCAGGAAGTTTTGAATCAGGTACCAAATTCCTTCAGGCGCGGTGGCGGGAATTTTGCTTTCGGCGGGAAAGAGCAGGGATAGGGCGACATATATCAGAAAGACCGCAATAAAAGCCGGATAGATGCGTACCACCCGTCTAGACATAAAGCGCATAAATTTCTGGCAGCGCGCAATCAATGACCCATAGATGAGATAGCCGCTAAGTACAAAAAACAAGTCCACACCGCTGTTGCCTATGGTGTGAAGTGCTGTTGCGAACACCAGAAAGTCGGTATTCCCGGCTATCCAGGGGTTTATCAAAGTGACGAAATGCACCATGAAAACCAGGAAGACAGCAAAGCCGCGCATCCCTTCCATCGGGCGGACGTTAGCTGCGCTACCTCCGCGTGATAATTCAAATCTCTGTGCGAGCCAGTTCATGGTTTTATTTTTATTTGGTTTTTGGGGCCACCAGCAACTCTATACTGACAGCCAACCTGTTCGTAGTCAGCGTGCGCGACGCATTCAATTTACGATTGAACCACAATTAGCGCAGGAAGGAATCGACGAGGGGGAATAATCGGGTGGGATGGAGGCACTTCCTGCATCGGGGTTCGACGGGAGTCGAGCCCCGATGGTGCTAGTTTAGCCCCGGATCTTGATAGTGATGATAGTCACTATTATTCCAAGGACTGCAGCAACTCCGATAACGGTAAGTATTGTAGAAAAAATGTTCATATAGACTTCCTCCCGTGTAGTTGAAAAAATGGGTGCAAAATTAACCCGTAAAAAATTTAGCACATTTCTTTCCCAAAAAAAATAACCATGATGGTCGTATTGGTCTAAATTAACCTTCATCCGAGAAATGAGCTTTCATGGGGGGGCATAAAACCCAGGTCGCATTGACAAGGATGGTGATGAAAATGCTGAAGCAGGATACACGCCCGAGTTCGGGGAGTTGCGCTTACGCGGCTTAACCGTCAGCCGCCGGAAAAACTGGTAGCATGAAACCCCTCCCTTTGATGTCGAAATACTGGGGAAAAGTTACTCGGGCATTTTGAAGTTTCCACAACGATGATATACACCCATGTGCTGAACAAGGGGGCGCGCTGGGTGAGCCGCCCGCAAGGGGCCTGCGTATCTGCAAGGGATTAAAGTCACAAGAGCACAAGCACACCCCGCTGGATAAGTGATATGCAAAAAAATATATTGTCTGTTCAATCTCTTACAACTTCATTGCATTCGGTTGCCGCTATTGTTGATGGCATCTCTTTCGACATCGCTGCGGGCGAGACTTTTGCGCTGCTGGGGGAGTCGGGCTGCGGCAAGTCCATGACAGCGCTATCCTTGATGAGACTGTTGCCGGACGGGGTGGCGAATACCGGCGGTGCGGTGCAACTGGATGGAGTCGGCTTGTTCGGTCTGACGGAGCGCGAGATGTGCGAACTGCGCGGCGGCAGCATGGCAATGATCTTTCAGGAGCCGGGGCTGAGTCTGAATCCGGTGATGACGGTGGGCGCGCAGATCGCCGAGGTGCTGCCGTTGCATGGCAGGGACGTGCGGCAGCGTTGTATCGAACTGCTGGACCGAGTGGGCATTCCCGATGCGGTGCGACGCGTACATGAGTATCCGTTCCAGCTTTCAGGAGGCATGAAGCAGCGCGTGATGATCGCGATGGCGCTGGCCGGTCAGCCGAAACTGCTGATCGCCGACGAGCCGACCACCGCGCTGGACGTGACGATACAGGCGCAGGTGTTGCAATTGCTGCGCGACACGCAAAACCAGACCGGCATGGCGATGCTGCTGATCACCCATGATCTGGGCGTGGTGGCGGAGAATGCGCACCGCATCGGCGTGATGTATGCCGGGCAGATCGTCGAGCAGGCTAGCCGCGAGCAGTTGTTTGCAGAACCGCTGCACCCCTATACGCAGAAGTTGTTTGCGGCACTGCCCGCCGCCGGTCGCGGCACGCTGGCCGCCATTCCCGGTAGCGTGCCCCCGCTGGGCAGCGTCCGACAGGGCTGCCGCTTTGCGGCGCGCTGTGATCGGGCATGGGCGCTGTGCCTTGAGCAGACGCCGCCGTGGGCGGAGTCCGAGGGGCGCGGGGTGCGATGCCATTTGTATTGTGAAACGGGAAACGTGAAAGGTGAAACGAACTCTCCTCTCCCGCTGGCGGGAGAGGAGGGGGGGGAGAGGGACGTTTCCCGTTTCCCGTTTCCCGTTTCACTGCTTGAGGTCACCGACCTCAAGGTGCATTTCCCCATCCGCAAGGGGGTGTTGCAGCGTGTGGCGGGCAGCGTCAAGGCGGTGGACGGAGTGTCGCTTTCGATTGCCGCCGGACGCACACTGGCGCTGGTAGGCGAGTCGGGCTGTGGCAAGACCACGCTGGGCAAGGCGCTGCTGCAATTGGTTACGCCCACGGCGGGTAGCGTGAGGCTGGCTGACCAGGAACTGGTCGGGCTGAGTCAGCGCGAACTGCGCACCCGGCGCGCGGCGATGCAGATGATATTTCAGGACCCGTATGCCTCGCTGAATCCGAGGATGCGGGTGGCCGAGATCCTCGAAGAGGGTATGAGCGCGATGAACGTCGGCGGCGACAGCGCGGCCCGACAGGCACAGATAGATGGCCTGCTGGACAAGGTCGGCCTGCCGGTCGCGGCGAAATGGCGTTATCCGCACGAATTTTCCGGTGGGCAGCGGCAGCGCATCGCCATCGCACGTGCGCTGGCGGTCGCCCCGCAACTCTTGATCTGCGACGAGCCGACCAGCGCGCTGGACGTTTCGGTGCAGGCGCAGATATTGAATCTGCTGCGGGAATTACAACAGGAACTGGGTCTGGGCTACCTGTTCATCACCCACAATCTGGCGGTGGTGGACTATCTGGCCGATGAGGTGTGCGTGATGTATCTGGGGCGCATTGTGGAGCGTGGTGCGAGTGGGCAGGTGATGCGTACTCCTGCGCATCCCTACACGCGGGCGCTGCTTTCCGCTGTGCCGAGGATGGATGCACAAGCACGCGAGTTTATCCGGCTGGAGGGCGATTTGCCGTCGCCCGCCGCACCGCCGCCGGGCTGCCATTTCGCGCCGCGCTGCCCTGATGCACAGGCGGTTTGCCGGGAAACATACCCGCCTGTCAGTGAGGTGCGCGAGGGGCATCGGGTGCATTGCCATTTTCCGTTGAAATAAGGCGATTCGAGTTGACGGGGTAAGGGCTTTGGATTACAAAGACGACGGTGTGTCAGGTTTGTTCTGGCTGCTCACATGGCAATAAATACTGATTCGTTTCAACCTATATCGAGGAGAGCAACATGAGCAACAATACAAGCGTCGTGACGGGTGATGTCAGCAAGGAAAAACTAATCCAGGATCTGCAACTGGTCGTGTCCGATGCGGAAGAATTGCTGAAATTGACTGCAAGTCAAGCGGGCGAGAAGATCAGTGATAAGGTGAGCGTGGCTCGTGAGCGTGTTCAGGAAAGCCTGGTCTCGGCCAAGGCGCGTCTGGCGGTGGCCGAGGAAGCCATGCTGGAACGCACCCGGGAAGCCGCCCGTGCCACCGACGAATATGTCCACGAGAATCCCTGGCGTGCAGTCGGCATTGCCGCTGGTGTTGGACTGGTGGTCGGCATGTTGATCTCACGGGGTCGCTAAGCGATGTCGGGAGTGCATTCCGGTCTGATGGGGTCGGTCAGGCGGCTGCTGTCCACACTGTTGGATATCGCCTCCACCCGGCTGGAATTGCTGGCTAACGAGATATACGAGGAGCGTCTGCATTTGGAGCAGATGCTCCTTTATCTTTTGTCTGCATTGTTCTGCATCGGTATGAGCATCATGCTGCTCACGGTATTCATCGTAGTGTTGTTCTGGGATGACTACCGTTTGGGCGTATTGGGCGGGGCAGCTACCCTGTTTCTCGTTTCCGGTTTGCTGCTGGCCGGCAAGTTGCGCGCGCTGACACGGGTCAAATCGAAGTTGTTCTCCGTTAGTCTTGCCGAACTGGGTAAGGATAGGGTGCATCTGGATGGTGACAATGGGGCTGCATAGGCAAGAGGTGTTGCAGCGTCGCGCGGCATTGCTGGAGAAAATCTCTGGTCAACGCGCGCAGATTGCTGAAACCGGCGAGCGTCTGAGGCCGGTTTTTCAGGTTGCCGATCAGGCGGTGCAGGCGGGACGTTTTCTTGCCGCGCATCCCGTTCTGGTGGCGGGCCTGGCCGGGCTGCTGGTGGTGCGCAGGAGAGGGATGTTGGGTCTTGTCAGAGGTGCCTGGCGAGCTTGGCAGGCGTACCGCTATTTCGGCGCAGTGTCTAAAAAGCTCAATTCAAGATTGTAAAATAAAATACATTCAATTACTTGCCTTGGTAGGCAAGTTTTACCTTGACGTTACTTTTCCTTGCATAGGACTGCTTGCCGCTGTTGCGCTGTGCAACCTTGTGGGAGGATGTCTTGCCATGTTTGGCTAATTTCACTTTTGCCTTGCCGAGGGAAGACTTGCCGCGTTTGGCGAGCTTTGCCTTGCGGGCGTAGTGACGACTGGCAGGGGCATTGGCTTGAAAGGGGTGCAGATCCAGGTTGAATGCCTTGAATTGCGCGTCTTCATCGTCGGCCTCACTGCCTAACGGTACTAGCAGTGTGTCACCTGTCCTGATATGGGTGTGCGAGGAGATTCCGTTGACCTTTTGTAATCTTTCTAGCGATAGTCCGAAACGGGGAGCAAGGTTGGCAAGCTTTTCGCCTTTCTTGGCTTGATAGGCCTGCCAGGTTACCAGCGGTTTGTCATAGATTTCCAGATTGTTCAAAAATGTCTCGACCTTATCCATGGGTAGCAGGATGTAATCGCTGTTTTCCTGGAGGATGACTGGGCGGTTATGGGCAGGATTCAGTGCCAGGAATTCGTCTCTGGAGATGTCGGCCAGTTTTGCTGCCAGTTTGACATCCATGTGTTTTGCCGTAGAGACTGAAGCGAAATAGGGCTCGTTGGCGATGGGCGACAGGGTCAGGCCAAAGCTGGCGGGATCGGCGATGATGTTCTTGATTGCCAGCAGTTTCGGCACATAGCCGCGCGTCTCGGCTGGCATCTTCAGGCTGGAATAGTCGGTCGGCAGCCCACGTCTGCGGTTGCGCTCCTGTGCGCGGGTGACGGATCCTTCTCCCCAGTTATAGGCGGCAAGCGCTAGTTCCCAGTCGCCGAACATATCGTGTAATTTTTGCAGGTAGTCGAGCGCGCCGGTTGTGGCGCTGACAATATCGCGCCGACCGTCGTACCACCAGTTCTGCTCAAGACCAAAATTTTTGCCGGTCGATGGGATGAATTGCCAGATGCCGGCAGCATTGGCAGGCGAGTAGGCGATTGGGTTGTAGGCGCTTTCTATCATCGGCAGCAGGGCAATCTCACTGGGCATGCCGCGCCGCTCGACTTCGTTGCTGATGTAGTACAGGTAAAGGCTGGCGCGTTCCATCATGCGTGCAACGTATTCGGGCCGGTCGGCATACCATTGTTCATAGGTGGCGATAAGCGGGCTGTCCAGGTCGTTCATCGCGAAGCCGTTGCGGATGTGTTGCAGCAGATCGCCATTTTTCGGGTCGTCGCTCTGTATCAGTGCAAGTTTGATGTTGCGTCCCGTGGTTAGGGTATCTGGTGCGGCCTGGAATGATGCGGTGGGGGTAGCCAGTGCGAGGTTCAGGTGAGGTGCGGGAGCAAGTTGCGGCGCGGGCGCTAAGGTGAGCTGCGCTTCGGCATGTGCTAAAGGCATGATTGCACCGATGGCGACCAGCATCGGTAAGATCAATCTAATTAGTGACACAGGCAGAACTCCTGAGGGGGCGGAAAACCGGACAATGGTATGTCAGTTGGCGCGGCAAGGTCAAATCCAATGTCGCCACAAGGGGATTTGTCCGGTAACGTGCCAAGTGAAACGGGGAGCCAGTGGCTGGCTCCCCGTTGCGATGCACATCCTTCGGATTATTTGATCGCGTTCTTGAGTTGATCGAGGATGGCCGGATTCTCCAGTGTGGAGATGTCCTGGGTGATTTCTTCTCCCTTGGCCAGAGTGCGCAACAGGCGCCGCATGATCTTGCCGGAACGCGTCTTGGGCAGGTTCTCACCGAAGCGGATTTCGTCGGGCTTGGCGATCGGGCCGATTTCCTTGCCGACCCAGTCGCGCAGCGCTTTGGCGATGTCGCGGACCTTTTCCTGGTCGGTCGGCAGTGCACCCTTCAGCACCACGAAGGCGACTACCGCCTCGCCCTTGATGTCATGCGGCTTGCCGACCACGGCGGCCTCGGCGACCAGGGGGTTGGCGACCAGCGCCGATTCGATCTCCATGGTGCCCAGACGGTGGCCGGAAACGTTCAGCACGTCGTCAATGCGCCCCATGATCCAGAAGTTGCCGTGTTCGTCGCAGCGCGCCGAGTCGCCCGCCAGATACGCGCCACGCATTTCTTCGGGGAAATAGGAGCTGCGGTAGCGGTCTGGATCGCCCCAGATGGTGCGGATCTGCGAAGGGAATGGGCGCTTGATGACCAGGAATCCGCCCTGCTGGTCGTGCACGTCCTCGCCGGTTTCGCTGACGATGGCGGCGGTGATGCCGGGCAGCGGCAGGGTGCAACTGCCCGGTGTGATGGGAACCGCGCCCGGCAGGGGAGCAATCATGTGGCTGCCGGTTTCGGTTTGCCACCAGGTGTCAACGATCGGGCAGCGCGCTTGACCGACGGTGTTGTAGTACCAGATCCATGCCTCGGGGTTGATCGGTTCGCCCACGGTGCCCAACAGACGCAGGCTGGACAGGTCGTATTGTTTGGGCAAGTCGCCGCCCAACTTGATCAGCGAGCGGATCGCGGTCGGTGCGGTGTAAAAAGTGGTGACCTTGTGATCCTGGATAATCTTCCAGAAGCGGCCTGCGTCCGGATAGGTGGGCACACCCTCGAAAATCACTTGGGTCGCGCCCATCGCCAGCGGGCCGTAGGCGACATAACTGTGGCCGGTGATCCAGCCCACGTCGGCGGTGCACCAGAAAATGTCGCTATCCTTGTAGTCGAATACCCACTGCATCGACAGCATCGCGCCCAGCAAGTAGCCGCCGGAAGAGTGCTGCACGCCTTTGGGTTTGCCGGTGGAGCCGGAGGTGTAAAGGATGAACAGGGGATGTTCCGCGCTCACCCATTCCGGCTCGCACTGGCTGGCCTGGCCGGCCACCAGATCGTGCCACCAGACATTGTTGGCGGCATCCCATGCGGTGTCACATGCGGCGCGACGGTAGACGATGACGGTATGCACCGCGTCGCAGCCGCCCATTGCCAAGGCTTCGTCTACTGCCGGCTTCAAGGGCATTACTCGGCCCCCGCGCATCTGCGCATCGGCGGTGATGACCGCGCAGGCCTTCGCATCGGTGATGCGCTCGTTCAGGCTCTTGGACGAAAAGCCACCGAATACCACTGAGTGGATCGCGCCGATGCGCGCACAAGCCTGCATCGCAATCACCGCTTCGATGCTCATAGGCAGATAGATGATGACGCGGTCGCCCTTTTTGATACCGCGCGATTTCAGGCCGTTGGCGAACTGGCAGACGCGTGCGTGCAGTTCGCGGTAACTGATTTTCGTCACCGAGCCGTCGTCCGCCTCGAAAATCAGCGCGATTTTTTCAGGCTGGGAGTCCAGATGTTTGTCCAGGCAGTTATGGGAAACATTCAGTTCGCCGTCTTCAAACCACTTATAGAAGGGGGCCGCACTTTCATTCAGAATCTGGCTGAAGGGTTGCTTCCACTGGATGTTTTCGCGGGCAAGGCGCGCCCAGAAGCCCGTGTAGTCCCGTTCGGCTTCGGCGCACAACGCGCGGTAGCCCTCCATGCCCGCCACGTTGGCCTGTTTGACAAAGTCGTCGGAGGGGTTGAAAACGCGATTTTCGTGCATTACGGACTGGATGCTGGACATGTGATCTCCTAGGATGGCTGGCCTGTGACGGGGTTGTTGAAAGCCAGACGAATGTAGTTTTTTTTGTTAGCCCTTGTCAAGGCTGAATGACTGGTTTTTGGATTCTGTAATGTAAGGCGTGCAGCTGCACTGCGCGTGGAGAAAAGTTGCGTTGAACTTTGTGCGCGGGGGGTTTTACGGTATCATCGCGCCCCATGACTAAGTACATCTTTATTACCGGCGGCGTGGTTTCTTCCTTGGGGAAGGGCATTGCCGCCGCTTCACTTGCGGCGATCCTTGAGTCGCGTGGCCTGAAGGTCACGATGCTCAAACTTGATCCTTATATTAACGTTGACCCGGGTACGATGAGCCCGTTCCAGCACGGCGAGGTGTTTGTCACCGAAGACGGTGCGGAAACGGACCTTGATCTTGGGCATTACGAGCGGTTTATTTCCGCCAAGATGCGCAAGGCCAATAATTTCACCACCGGTCAGATCTACGAGAGCGTGATCCGCAAGGAGCGGCGCGGCGAATATCTGGGCAAAACAGTGCAGGTTATCCCGCATATCACCAACGAGATTCAGGCTTTCGTCGAGCGCGGCGCGGCGGCTTATCCCGGCGGCGATGTGGATGTGGCCATCGTCGAGATCGGTGGCACGGTGGGTGACATCGAATCCTTGCCGTTTCTGGAAGCGGCACGCCAGATGGGGTTGCGTCTGGGGCGCAACCAGGTGGCCTATGTCCATCTGACGCTGGTGCCGTACATCGCCACGGCGGGCGAACTGAAGACCAAGCCTACCCAGCACAGCGTGCAGAAACTGCGCGAGATCGGTATTTTCCCGACCGCGTTGCTGTGTCGTGCCGACCGCCGCATTCCAGACGATGAGCGCGCCAAGATTTCGCTGTTCGCCAACGTGCGTGAAGAAGCGGTCATTTCGATGTGGGATGCGACCAGCATCTACATGATTCCGCAGATGCTGCACGATCAGGGGCTGGATCGCATTATTTGCGAGGAGTTGCGACTGGAAGGCTGGCCACCTGCCGATCTGTCGGTGTGGGCAAAGCTGGTGCATTCGCAGGAGAATCCGCAACATCAGATTACCATCGGCATGGTCGGCAAATATGTAGACCTGACCGAATCCTACAAGTCGCTGATCGAGGCGCTGCGTCATGCGGGCATTCATACCTCGACCAGAGTCAACATCCAGTACATTGATTCCGAAGAACTGGAAACTGCCGGAACGCAGGGGCTGGAACATCTGGATGCGATTCTGGTGCCGGGCGGTTTCGGGGTGCGCGGTACTGAAGGCAAGATCGCCGCAATTCGTTATGCGCGTGAGCACCAAGTGCCCTATCTGGGGATTTGTCTGGGTATGCAGTTGGCGGTGATCGAGTTTGCGCGCCATGTGGCGGGCATGAAAGATGCCAATAGCACCGAGTTCGACCGTGAAACCGATCATCCGGTAGTGGCGCTGATTACCGAATGGCGTGATCGCGAAGGCCGGGTCGAGACGCGTACGGATGCTTCCGATCTGGGTGGCACCATGCGTCTGGGTTCGCAACGCTGTCCGATCCGAGCGCACACCCTGGCCGCCAGTATCTACGGCGACGAGGTGAACGAGCGTCATCGCCACCGTTACGAAGTCAACAACCATTACGTGCCGGAGTTGGAAAAGAGCGGGCTGATCATTTCGGCTCGTACGCCTTCAGAAAATCTTCCGGAAATCATGGAGTTGCCAAAGTCCATACATCCGTGGTTCATCGGCGTACAGTTCCACCCCGAGTTCACCTCCACACCGCGCGACGGACACCCTCTGTTCAGTACATTCGTCGAAGCGGCGCTGCAACATCAAAATAGTCCCAACAAGGCCACAGCATGAAATTATGTGATTTCGAAGTCGGGCTTGATCGCCCGCTGTTCCTGATTGCCGGTCCGTGCGTGATCGAATCGCAACAGATGGCGCTGGATACGGCAGGAAAACTTCAGGAAATTTGTCGGAAATTGAACCTTTCCTTCATCTACAAGTCTTCGTACGACAAAGCCAATCGCAGCTCGGGGAAGTCGTTCCGGGGTTTCGGTCTGGATGAAGGGCTGAAGATACTCTCTGAAGTGAAGTCGCAACTTGGTGTGCCGGTGTTGACTGATGTGCACAGCATCGAGGAGATTGAGCCAGTCGCGGCGGTGGTGGATGTGTTGCAAACGCCGGCATTTCTGTGCCGCCAGACCGATTTTATTCATGCGGTGGCACGTTGTGGTCGTCCGGTGAATATCAAGAAGGGCCAGTTTCTTTCCCCATGGGATATGAAGAACGTGGTTGAAAAGGCGCGCGATGCCAGCGGCCAGGACAACATCATGGTGTGCGAGCGCGGTGCGTCGTTCGGCTACAACAATCTGGTGTCGGACATGCGCTCGCTGGCGGTGATGCGCAATACCGGTTGCCCCGTGGTGTTTGATGCCACCCATTCGGTGCAGTTGCCGGGTGGTCAGGGGACGGTCAGCGGTGGTCAGCGCGAGTTTGTGCCAGTGCTGGCGCGTGCGGCGGTGGCGGCGGGGATTTCCGGGTTATTTATGGAAACGCATCCGAATCCATCGCAGGCTATGTCTGATGGCCCGAATGCATTCCCGCTGGGGCATCTGGAGGCATTGCTGGAAACACTGATGGTGTTGGATGCTACCGTCAAGAAGCAGGGTTTAATCGAGGAAACAGTTGATTTGCGCAATGTCTGATGCGTTGCGGCGTAGTTAAGCAGTCGAGTCGTTATTATTTTGTTGTTTATTGAGAATACTGATCAGAAATAGTTGAGGAAAAAAATGAGTGCAATCGTTGATGTTATCGCCCGTGAGATTCTGGATTCGCGCGGCAATCCTACTGTAGAAGCGGACGTGTTGCTGGAGTCCGGCGTGATGGGGCGTGCCGCTGTGCCGTCCGGCGCATCCACCGGAACCCGCGAAGCCATTGAGTTGCGTGACGGAGACAAGCAGCGCTATCTGGGCCGTGGTGTCCTGAAGGCAGTGGAGAACGTCAATACCGAGATCGCAGAAGCGATCATCGGCCTGGATGCCGCCGAGCAGGCCTACATTGACCAGACCATGATTGAGCTGGACGGTACCGAGAACAAATCCCGTCTGGGTGCGAACGCCATTCTGGCTGTTTCGATGGCCGTTGCGCGCGCCGCAGCTGAAGACGCCGGCCTGCCGCTATACCGCTATCTGGGCGGTTCCGGCAAGATGCAACTGCCCGTGCCGATGATGAACATTATCAACGGCGGCGCACACGCCAATAACAACATAGACATGCAGGAATTCATGATCATCCCGGTAGGTGCACCGACCTTCCGCGAAGCGTTGCGTTACGGCACCGAAGTGTTCCATGCGCTGAAGAAGCTGATCGACGAAAAAGGCATGCCGACGACCGTGGGTGACGAAGGCGGTTTTGCGCCCAACCTGCCGAACAATGAATCCGCGCTGCAACTGATCGTCGCGGGTATCGAAGCTGCCGGTTATGTACCGGGTGCGGATGTGGCTATTGGTCTGGATTGCGCCAGTTCCGAGTTCTATAAGGATGGTGTGTACCATCTGGAAGCCGAAGGTCTGAAGCTGACTTCGGCGCAGTTCGTGGATTATCTGGCCAACTGGGCCGACAAATACCCCATCGTCACTATCGAAGACGGCATGGCCGAGAACGATTGGGACGGCTGGAAATTGCTGACTGACCGTCTGGGCAAGAATGTTCAAATCGTCGGCGACGACGTGTTCGTCACCAACACCAAGATTCTGCGCGAAGGTATCCGCAAGGGTATCGGCAACTCCATCCTGATCAAGGTCAACCAGATCGGTACGCTGACCGAGACCTTCGAGGCGATCGAGATGGCCAAGCGTGCGGGCTACACCGCCGTGGTTTCGCACCGCTCCGGTGAAACTGAGGACAGCACCATCGCCGACATCGCGGTGGCGACCAATGCCTTGCAGATCAAGACTGGTTCGGCTTCGCGTTCTGATCGCATGTCTAAATACAACCAGTTGCTGCGTATCGAGGAAGATCTGGGTGACACCGCTTCCTACCCGGGTCGCGATGCTTATTATCAGTTAGGTTAAGGGTAGGCTGGTCCGACCAGTGAATATCGCTCCTGGCTAAAGCCGGGGGCGATTTTTTTTGCTATTGTTACGTTCCCTGAAGTGGAAGTCGTCGGTTTATCCCGTATAAATGAAAATTATCACCTTGATACTGGCTGTGTTGTTGCTGTTGCTCCAGTACCCACTCTGGCTGGGCAAGGGTGGCTGGCTGAAGGTGTGGGAGATGAGTCGCGAGGTCGAGGCGCAGCAGCAAGTCAACCGGCAGACTGAAGCGCGCAATGCTTTGCTGGATACCGAGGTGCGCGACCTGAAGCAGGGCACCGAGGCGGTCGAGGAGCGCGCCCGCAGCGAACTGGGCATGATACGCAACGACGAGTTATTTTTCAGGGTACTGGATAGCAACGCCAATCAAACGACCGAAAATCTGGCTGCCTCATCGGCAGTCCCGGCTGAAACCAAGCCCTAGCCCGTCGCTTCGCCAGTCTGCGGCTATACCTCTCGTTTGTTCCTTGTCACTACGCTTGCCCGTGGTCGTCTGCTCCACGGGCAAGATTCATCAGGCTTGCACGGACAATCTTTCTGCCGCACGTACGGTGTTGGCGACCAGCATGGTGATGGTCATCGGGCCGACGCCGCCGGGAACCGGTGTCAGATAACCGGCCACTTCTTTGACGCTGGCGAAGTCCACGTCGCCGCACAGCTTGCCTTCAGCATTGCGGTTGATGCCCACGTCTATCACCACCGCGCCCGGTTTGACCATGTCGCCCTTGATGAAGTTGGCGCGTCCCACCGCCGCCACCAGAATGTCGGCGTCGCGGGTGTGCTTTGCCAAGTCAACGGTCTTGGAAGTGCAGATGGTGACGGTTGCGTTCTTGTGCAGTAACAGCAGCGCCATTGGCTTGCCGACGATGTTGCTGCGGCCGACCACCACCGCGTGCTTGCCCTCGATGGCGATGCCAGTCTTCTCCAGCATCACCATCACGCCATAGGGCGTGCAGGACGGGAACGGCGTCTCGCCGGTGACCAAGGCGCCGACGTTCTTCTCGTGGAAGCCGTCCACGTCCTTGTCGGGGTTGATCGCCTCGATGACCTTGTGCGAGTCCAGATGTTTGGGCAGCGGCAACTGCACCAGAATGCCGTGGATGGCCGGGTCATTGTTGAGCTTCTCCACCTCGGCCAGCAGGCCGGCCTCGCTGGTGTCGGCGGGCAGTTCGACGTGGATGGAATACAGGCCGAGCTGCGCGCAGGCTTTCACCTTGTTAGCGACGTAGACCTTGGAGGCTGGATCGTCACCGACGATGATGACTGCCATGCCGGGCGTGATGCCGCGTGCCTTCAGCGCATCGGCGCGTTCCTTCCATTCGGCGCGCACCTGTTCTGCGATGGCCTTGCCATCTATGATTTGCGCCGTCATTTATTTACCCGCTTGCTGCTTCTTGTAGGCATCCAGGCCGTTGGTGATTTCGGCATGGGCGGCTTCTACGCCTTCCCAGCCCCTGATCTTGACCCACTTACCCGGTTCCAGCGCCTTGTACAGCTCGAAGAAGTGCTTGACCTGTTCCAGCGTGATCTCAGGCAAATCCTTATAAGATTCAACGTTGTGGTACAGCGGGGTGAGCTTATCGGTGGGCACGGCGATGATCTTGGCATCGTCGCCGCCTTCGTCACTCATCATCAGCACGCCGACCGGGCGGCAGGGGATGATCGCGCCATGCACGATGGGGAAGGGCGTGACCACCAGCACATCAACCGGATCGCCGTCGTCGGCGATGGTCTCGGGGATAAAGCCGTAGTTGCACGGATAGCGCATCAGCGAGCCGATGAAGCGGTCCACCACCAGCACGCCGGAAGCCTTGTCCACCTCGTATTTGACCGGGTCGGCATGTTTCGGGATCTCGATGATGACATTGCACTCTTTGGGCAGATTATTGCCGGGACGAACGTTCAACAGGCTCATGGTTTTTCCTTGTTTGGGGTTGGAATTGAGAAACAGGCGCAATTATAAGCGATGCGGGGCGCTGTGGCGGTGGCGTATTCGGGTAAAATGCTGCGACTTAACTCAAGGAGATGGCGCTATGACAACGCAAGGCAAACTTATCGGCAAAATGGTTATCGGTCAATCCGGCGGCCCCACCGCCGTCATTAACCAGTCACTGGTCGGCGCAGTGCTGGCCGCGCGGCAGCAGGCCAATATCACCGGCATCTTGGGTGCACACCACGGCATCGCCGGCATCATGAAGGAAGATTTCATTGACCTGACTACCCAGAGCATCGAGCAGCTGGAGCAGGTCGCCACCACGCCCGCCGCAGCACTGGGTTCGGTGCGCCTGAAACCAGGCCGCGCCGAATGCGAAAAGGTGTTCGAGGTGTTCAAAAAGAACGACGTGCGTTACTTCTTCTACATCGGCGGCAACGATTCCGCCGAGACCGCGCACATCATCGCCGAGATGGCCAAGGAAGCGAACTACGACTTCTGCACCGTACATATCCCCAAGACCATAGACAACGACCTGCGCGTCACCGACCACTGCCCGGGCTTTGCCTCCGCCGCGCGTTTCGTGGCGCTGGCCTTCATGGGTGACGACCGCGACAACCGCGCGCTGCCCGGTATCAAGGTCAACGTGGTGATGGGCCGCAGCGCGGGCTTTTTGACTGCCTCCGCCGCACTGGCGCGTCAGGCCGAAGGTGATGGCCCGCACCTGATCTACCTGCCGGAGCGCGTGTTCAACGTGGAATCCTTCCAGCAGGACGTGCGCGATGCGGTGGCGAAATATGGTCGTTGCGTGATCGCCGTCTCCGAGGGCATCACCGACAAGGACGGCAATCCGATCTCCACCAGCGGCGAGCGCGATTCGCACGGCAACATTCAGCTGTCCGGCAGCGGCGCGTTGGGCGACACACTGGCGGCACTGGTGAAAGCGGCATTCCCGGGTCAGAAGGCACGCGTGCGCGCCGACACCTTTGGCTATCTGCAACGTTCTTTCCCGACCATCATCTCCGAGGTGGACGCGAAGGAAGCCCGCGCGGTGGGCGACTTTGCCGTGAATCACGCGGCAACCACCGGCGAACCCGGCTCGGTGGCGATCCGCCGCCTGTCCAGCACGCCCTACGCCAGCGAATGCTTCATCACCCCGCTGTCAACGGTGGCGCGCGTGGCGACCGAGATGGACGACAAATACATCAACGAAGCCGGCAACGACGTGACCCAGGCGTGGCTGGAT
Source organism: Gallionella sp. (assembly GCA_028687575.1). Classification (GTDB taxonomy): domain Bacteria; phylum Pseudomonadota; class Gammaproteobacteria; order Burkholderiales; family Gallionellaceae; genus Gallionella. The sequence continues at coordinate 285,854 of JAQTZW010000002.1, forward strand.
TACGCCGCACCGCTGGTCGGCGCACTGCCGAAGATGGGCCGCCTGTAACACTACGGCGGTTGTAGGGCGCATCTGACAGGAACCGGCTGCCCCGCGCAGGCCGGTTTCCTGCTTTTTGAGCGCGGCAGATCACGCCGCGCAACTGAACCGGAAAGCGAATGTGAAGCCAGCCAGAAACGATCCGTGCCCGTGCGGCAGCGGCAAGAAGTACAAGAAATGCTGTCAGGCGCGTGAGGCCGCAGCCACCACGGCCAACGCCCCAGCCGCTGCCGGGCTGACGCAAGCCGAATTCGGCCAGCTTGCCGCGCTGTTCAACGCCGGGCGTTTTGTCGAGCTGGAAAGTGCGGCACGACTGTTGCTGGGGCGTCACCCGCAGGCCGGTTTCGTCTGGAAGGTGCTGGCGGTGGCCTTGCAGCAGCAGGGCCGGGATGCGCTGGCCGCGTTGCAGCGGGCCGCCGAGTTGCTGCCGCAGGATGTCGAGGCGCAGGCCAATCTGGCCCATGCCTGCAACCAGGCCGGGCGGGTTGATCAGGCGCTGGCGGCATACCGCCACGCGCTGGCGCTGCAACCGGGCAATGCCGACCTGCACGTGTTGCTGGGCAATGCTGAGGCACAGGCCGGGCGGCTGGCCGAGGCGGTGGCGAGTTACCGCAGCGCGCTGGCGATCAAACCGGATCAGGCCGGCGTGATCAGCAATCTGGGCAACGTGCTGATGGAAGCGGGCCGTTTCGACGAGGCGGTCGCGCTGTACCGGCGCGCGGTCGAACTCCAGCCGGATTATGCCCAGGCACACAGCAATCTGGGCAACGTGCTGGTGGAACTGGGCCAGTACCGCGAGGCCGCCGACTGTTGCCGGCGCGCGCTGCAACTGTCCCCCGATTTTGCCGATGCGCACAACAACCTCGGCAATGCGCTGAAAGATCAGGGTCTACTGTCCGATGCGGTGGCAAGCTACCGGCGGGCGATCGAGCTCGATGCGGAATCGGCACTGGCTTACAACAACCTCGCCACCGCGCAGCAAGACCTGGGGCTGCTTGCGGATGCCCAGGCCAGCTACCGCGCCGCGCTGCGGATACACCCTGACTATGCCGAAGCCTACAGCAACCTGCTGTTCATGCTCGCCTATCACGGCCTGCTTGCCCCCGAAGCATTTTTGGCGGAAGCACGCGGCTGGCAGGCGGCCTGCGGCACGGAGGCTGCGCGCAAACTGGCCGGCTTGCCGGCCTTTACGCGGGCGCCCGTCACGGGTCGTCGTCTGCGCGTGGGCTATGTGTCGGGCGACTTTTACACGCATGCGGTGAGCTATTTCATCGAGCGGATATTCGCTCATCACGACCGCAGCAAGATCGAGCTGTTCGCCTATTCCAGCACCGCGATCCGCGATGCCACCACGGCGCGCCTGCAGGGGTTGGTGGATCACTGGGTGCAGGCGGTCGGGCTGGATGATGACGCGCTGGCACGGCGCATCGGGCAGGACGATATAGACGTGCTGATAGATCTTTCCGGGCACACCGCGCGCAACCGGCTGGGCGTGTTCGCCCGCCGCGCCGCACCGGTGCAGGCGCATTACCTGGGGTTTTTCGCCACCACTGGCCTGGACTGCATGGACTACTGGATAGGCGACGGCATCCTGACCCCGCCCGCGACCGACAGCCATTTTGCCGAACAGGTATGGCGTTTGCCGCGCATCTGGGTGAGCTACGACGGCAAGGCCGACACGCCGACTTCCGGCTGGCAGCCGGCGGCGGACGGCAGCGTTTGCTTGGGCAGTTTCAATAATCTCGCCAAGCTGACGCCCGAGACGCTGGCGTTGTGGGCGAAGGTGCTGCACGCGCTGCCGGAGGGGCTGCTGCTGCTGAAGACCCGTGCGCTGGCCGACGCCGACAACCGCCGCCGCATTCTGGATGTGATGGCCGGGCATGGCATCGAGGCCGCACGCATCGAGTTGCAGGACGGTCACGACACGCCGGACTGGTCTGCCCACATGGCGCGCTATGACAGTGTGGACATCGCGCTCGACCCGGTCGGCGGCGTGGGTGGTGGCACCACCACCTGCGACGCACTGTGGATGGGTGTGCCGGTAATCACGCTGGAAGGCGACCGCATGGCGACGCGGATGACGGCCTCCATGCTGGACGCCATCGGCCATGCCGAGTGGGTAGCCGCCAGCGAAGCCGAATATGTGGACAAAGTGGTGGCGCTGGCCCGCGACACCGGCCTGCGGCAGTCGTTGCGCGCAGCGCAGCGCAGCCGCATGGCGGCCAGCCCGCTGTGCGACGCGCGCGGACTGGCGGGGGCGCTGGAGGCGGCCTATCAGGAAATGTTTGCACGCTGGCAGCAGGGGGCACGATAATCCCGCCTCGATGAAATCCGTATGACTACCCGAAGATTACAGCCCATGAATACACCCGAACTCCCTGCCGCGAACTGGCGCACCCCGCCGGAAGCGCGCCCCGATCTCAACTTTGTCGTGAAGGACATGCAGCGCAGCTACATGCGGATGGCCGCCAACCTGCGCTGGTACGAGCACACCTGGCTGGGCGTGCCGATCTGGCAGCTGGCCGACGATCTGGTGGCGTTGCAGCGCATCGTGTTCGATGCCAACCCGAAATGGATCGTCGAGACCGGCACCAAGTTCGGCGGCTCGGCGATCTTCTTCGCCTCCTTGCTGGCGATGATGGGGCGCAGCAGCGATTCTGGCGGCGTGATCACCGTGGACATCCACGAGACTCGTGAGGCGAAGGCGCTGCTGGCCGACCAGCCGCACCGGTTCGCGCCTTACGTGCGGCAGCGGCTGGTGGGCGATGCCAAAGCGCCGGAAGTGCTCGCGGCGATCCGCCAGACCATCGCTGCCGACCCCGGCTCGGTGCTGGTGTTCCTGGACGACTGGCACGACGGCGATCACGTCTACGCCGAGATGCAGGTCTACGCCGAGCTGGTGGAGCCGGGCGGCATCCTGATCGTCGCGGACACCACCTTCGAAGATCTGGCCGACACGCCGGTGGTGGTGCCCAGCGAAAAATACCCGGACGCGAAACGCTCCAACCCGCGTGCCGCGTTGCGCCGCTTCATGGCCGAACGTGACGATTTCGCGGTGGTGAGCGATTACACCTCCAGCGGCATCAGCAACTTCCCCGATAGCGTGTTGCGCCGGGTGAAGGGCGGGCCGGCATGATACAAAAAGGCATCCATGCCTCGGCGGTGGTGGAGAGCTACGGGCAACTGAGTTTGCCTGAAACCACCATCATCGAACCACTGGCGGTGGTCTACATCGGCAGTCGCGGCAGGCTGAACCTGGGCGAGATGAACACTATCTATCCGGGGGCGACGATACGGATAGATCAGGGCTGGATGGAAACCGGACGCGAAGTCTCGTTCGGCTCCGGCTGCCACATCTACGAGCCGCGCGCCGGCCTGATCATCGGCGATCATTGCATGATAGGCGGCGGAGTAATGATCTGCGGAGTCAACCATGGTTACGCGGCGCTGGATGTGCCGATGCGCCACCAGCCGGCAGAAGCCAGTCCCATCGTCATCGGCGATGATGTCTGGATAGGCATGGGCGCGATCATCCTGCCGGGCGTGACGCTGGGCAAGGGCGCGATCATTGCCGCCGGCGCGGTGGTGACTGCGGATGTAGCCCCCGGCGCGGTGGTCAGCGGCGTGCCGGCACGGCTGGCAAAACACAGGGATAAAAAATCATGAAACTGCATCTGGGCTGCGGCCCGCGCTATATACCGGGGTTCGTGCATGTGGACGCGCAGGCAGCACCTCATGTGGACATCGTCGGACTGGTAGAGCATCTGCCGCAGGTGGACGACAGCGTTTCGCTGATCTATGCCAGCCACGTGCTGGAACATTTCGGTCGCTACGCCTACAAGGATGTGCTCAGGGAATGGTTCCGCGTGCTCAGGCCTGGCGGCGTGCTGCGCCTTGCCGTGCCGGATTTCGCCGCCTGCGCGGCAATCTATTACGAGAAGGGTCTGCAGGACGGCTTGAGTGGTCTGGTCGGCTTGATCATAGGCGGGCAGCGCAACGAGCACGACTACCACAAGATGATCTTCGACGAGGAATTGCTGCGCCGCGACCTGTTGGCGCTAGGATTCAGCGAAGTGCGCCGCTGGGATTGGCGCACGACCGAACATGCTGGCATAGACGATTATTCTCAGGCGCATCTGCCGCATCTGGATAAGGAGACCGGCAAGCTGATGAGCCTTAATATCGAGGCGGTGAAGTGAGTTGGCCGGTAACGGATCGCTGATTTAACGGGTGTAAACATGGAAAACAGGGAAACGATTTCGGTGCTGTTCGTGTGCATGGGCAACATCTGCCGCTCGCCGACGGCGGAGGCGGTGTTCCGTCATTATGTGGAGAACGCGGGCTTGAGCGAGTTGATACGGGTGGATTCGGCGGGAACGCACGATTACCACATCGGCGACCCGCCCGATGCGCGCACCCGCCGCGCAGCCGAGCAGCGCGGCTACGACATGGGCGGGCTGCGCGGCCGTCAGGTGGGGCCGGCAGATTTTCACCGTTTCGACTATGTGCTGGCGATGGATCAGGCGAATCTGTCCATCCTGAACCACATTGCGCCAGCCGGTGCAACGCCCGCCCGACTGTTTCTGGAATATGCGCAACATCACCGGGAGCGCGAGGTGCCCGACCCGTATTATGGCGGCGCAGACGGTTTCGAGCGGGTGCTGGATATGGTGGAAGATGCCGCACAAGGGTTGTTGCAGCACATCCGGAAATCGGGCTAACCAGGCTTGGCGTTCCCCCTGCATCGAAACTGAATGAAAAAAGCCGCACGATTTCTCGTGCGGCTTTTTGTTGGTTATCGAGACAGCTTAGTTGTGCGTCTCGATCTGCACCAGTGGCTCGCTCTCGACATACACCTCACGCGGACGCGAGCGGCGACGCACCACTCGCGGCGTCGTCTCGAAGTGCGTTTCTGGGGCTGGCTCCGCCAGTTTGGCAGCGCTGGTCTCGATCTGCACCAGTTCCGTGGCCGACTGTGCTGTCGGCTTGGCAACCGGCGTTTCGCGTGCGGGTGGCGTGCTGTCCGCCGCTGGCGTAGCCGCTACCACGACTGGCTCGACCGGGGTGGTGGTCACTACGGCTTCGACCTGAACCTCAGGCTGCGCCGTTACAACGGGAGCGGATTCGACGGCTGCGGTTTCGACAGGAGCCGCTGCTGCGGGGGCGACATAGCCTGCCGGATAGGCGACGTATTCGGTCGGCTTCAGTTTGCGTGGCGCTGCCTGCTCACTGCTGTCTGCAGTTTGTCCTTCGCCAGCGTCGGCCTCATTCAGGCCGATTTCCTGCTGCAGGGACTCGCGTTTCTCGCGTTCGCGGCGACCGCCACGGCGGCCACGGCGACGGTTGGCGCGCTCGCTCTTCTCTGCGCCCTCTTCGGCCTCAGTGGTTACCGGTGCTGCGACGACTGCCGGTACAAGCTCTTCAATCACTTCGGGTTGAACTTCGGCCTGCCTGTTGCGGGGCGGGCGTTGTTTTTTGGGCTTGGACGTGATATCAGCCGATTTTTCGCCGGAACGGGGCTCGTTGTTGCGCGCTTCACTAGCGGCTTCACTGCGCTCGGGACGTTCTGGGCGTTCACCACGTTCTGGGCGTTCTGCGCGCTCGGGGCGTTCACCACGCTCGGGACGCTCGCCACGCTCTGGACGCTCGCCACGTTCACGGCGCTTGCGGTTGCCGCCTTCGCTACGCTCGCCGCGTTCACCGCGCTCCTTGCGGTCACGCTGACCCGTGCTGCGGGGCTTGGTTTCGACCGCCTTTTCGGCAGGCGCGTCGGAGCCCAGCAGTGATTTGAACCAGCCGGAGATCTGACCCAGCAGGGAAGGCGCGGGGGCTGCGACCGGTTCGGCCTTCACCGGCGCGGGTTGCACCGGGGTGATGCCCTTGACCACGGCTGTGGCGCGCGGCGCTTTGGCCTGTTCCTGCTCGGGTTTGGTGACTTCCGGCTTTTCCACCAGCAGATAGCTGGCCTGCAGATTGTCGGCGTTCAGGTCGTCCACGCGCAGGCGGTTGATGGAGTAGTTCGGCGTTTCCAGGTGCGGGTTGGGGATCAGCGTCACCGGCACGCGCAGGCGCGATTCGATGCGGTGGATGTCGGCGCGCTTTTCGTTGAGCAGGAAGGTGGCGACGTCTACCGGCACCTGTGCGTGGATGGCGGCGCTGCTGTCCTTCATGGCCTCTTCCTGGATGATGCGCAGGATATGCAGTGCGGACGATTCGATGCCACGGATGTGGCCGATGCCGCTGCAACGCGGGCAGGTGATGTAGTTGCTTTCGCCCAACGAGGGTTGCAGGCGTTGGCGCGACAGTTCCAGCAGGCCGAAGCGCGAGATCTTGGCGGTCTGCACGCGGGCGCGGTCGTAGCGCAGCGAATCGCGCAGGCGATTCTCCACCTCGCGCTGGTTCTTGCTGTTCTCCATGTCAATGAAGTCGATCACGATCAGGCCGCCCAGGTCGCGCAGGCGCATCTGGCGGGCGATCTCTTCGGCGGCTTCGAGGTTGGTGTTGAACGCGGTGGCCTCGATGTCCGAACCCTTGGTGGCGCGGCCGGAGTTAATGTCAATCGCGGTCAGCGCTTCGGTGTGGTCAATCACGATCGCACCGCCGGAAGGCAGGCGCACTTCGCGCGCATGGGCCGATTCGATCTGGTGTTCGATCTGGAAGCGCGAGAACAGCGGAACATCGTCGGTGTAACGCTTGATGCGGTTGACATTGTCCGGCATCACGGTGCTCATGAAGGCGTGCGCCTGCTGGTAGACCTCTTCGGTGTCTATCAGGATCTCGCCAATCTCGGGGTTGAAATAGTCGCGGATGGCACGGATCACCAGGCTGCTTTCCAGGTAGATCAGCGAAGGCGCTTTTTCCGCCTGACTGGCACCTTCGATGGCATCCCAGAGCTGCTTCAGGTAGTTGAGGTCCCACTGCATCTCTTCTTCGTTGCGACCGATGCCGGCGGTGCGCACGATGATGCTCATGCCTTCCGGCACGTCGAGATTGGACAGCACTTCGCGCAGTTCGGCGCGGTCATCGCCCTCGATGCGGCGAGATACACCGCCGCCCTTGGGGTTGTTGGGCATCAGCACGATGTAGCGGCCTGCCAGACTGATGTAGGTGGTCAGCGCCGCGCCCTTGTTGCCGCGTTCGTCTTTTTCCACTTGCACCAGCAGCTCTTGGCCTTCGCGCAGCGCTTCCTTGATGGTGGGGCGGCCTGTTACGCCGGGCTGATAGTAATCGGGAGAGACTTCCTTGAAAGGCAGGAATCCATGGCGGTTGCCGCCGTATTCCACGAAGCAGGCTTCGAGACTGGGTTCGATGCGGGTGATGAGTGCTTTGTAGATGTTGCTTTTGCGTTGTTCCTTGCCGGCGGTTTCAATGTCGAGGTCTATCAGTTTCTGACCGTCAACAATGGCGACACGGAGTTCTTCCGGCTGTGTCGCATTGAATAACATGCGTTTCATTTTTATTTTTCTTTCCCGCGCTCGTACACGGGCAAAACTCAAACTACACGCCGTCAGGCGTGCGAGAGGATCAATCGTGCGGTCAGCGTTGGGTCTTGCAAACGTTGGTCAAATCGGTTCTCTTCGAGTAGTTGGTCTTTAATAATCTGGGTGACGCGGCGCAAGCGGCAGCACAGTTGGGGAGCATCAGGCGTATAGGCAACGCGACTAATCGGCTGTTGCGTCTATCTGGCTCTACCAGCAAGGTGTTGCGACTCGATTGCCGCACCACGGAAATCCATTAGGTGCTTTGAGCGCGTAAATCAATTACTATCGCTGCTGGTTCCGGTGAGCGATATTAACCGGGCTGCGGTTGGCGGGTGGTGGCGCGATGCGCCAGAAAACTTGTGCCGACTATCCGAGCAAACTCTCGAATCGGAAATGTACCCTGGATGCCGGTTGGGCTGATTCAGTGGAACTTACCCCGAACTTTAACCTGTCCAAAACGCGCGAACGGCGAAGTATAAGCACAATGAATGGTTTAAGCAAAGAAACTGTCACTTTTCTTGAAATTGACGAAAGTGGCGAAGCACAGCGTATAGACAACTTCCTGTTTCGTCAGCTAAAAGGTGTGCCCAAGAGCCACATTTATCGCATCCTGCGCGGTGAGGTCAGGGTGAATAAAAAACGGGTAGACCAGACTTACCGGCTTAAGCTGGGTGATCTGGTGCGCATCCCGCCGATTCGTGTTGCCGAGAAACAGGAGGTGCCGCAGGTTTATGTGCCTGCCGAAGAATTGCCCATCCTTTACGAGGACGATGCGCTGCTGGTGGTGAATAAGCCCGCCGGCCTTGCGGTGCATGGCGGCAGCGGGGTCAGCTTCGGGGTGATCGAGCAGATGCGCCGAGCCCGCCCGCAGGCCAAATTCCTCGAACTGGTACACCGGCTGGACCGCGAGACTTCCGGCGTGTTGCTGCTGGCCAAGAAGCGTTCCGCGCTGACCGCGATGCACGAGATCATGCGCGAGGGCAACAGCGACAAGCGTTACCTGACGCTGGTGCTGGGGCAGTGGCACAACGTCCGCCAGCACGTCAAACTGCCGCTGCACAAATTCGATACGCCGCAGGGTGAGAAGCGGGTCAGTGTGCGCGAGGGCGGGCAGGCATCGCATACCATTTTCAATCTGCAGGCAAACTGGCCACAAACCAGTCTGCCGGCTTTCAGCCTGCTGGAAGCCGAACTCAAGACCGGGCGCACCCATCAGATTCGTGTGCATCTGTCGCATCTGGGCTTCCCCATCGCCGGCGACGATAAGTACGGTGATTTTGCAGTCAACCGCGAGCTGATGAAGGCTGGCCTGAAACGCATGTTTCTGCACGCGCATTCGATCGCGTTCAATCATCCGCTGACCGGTGAGCCATTGAAAATTTCAGCACCGCTGCCGATGGAATTGCAGCGCTTCGTGGACAAGCTGGATGGGCTTATGCCTGCTTCAGCGTCCTGACCGCCAGAGAACGTCCGCCCGTGACCGCGCAACTGCCTCCGTTCGAAAGGTTGCTCCTGCTTGCAGGGCTGGCCCTGAACGTCGTCCTGATGTTTTACGTCTATTTCATCGTAGATGGCGGGCCGGCGGCGCTGCGCCAAGGCGGCGACTGGGTGGCGATACTGAACGAAGTGCCGCTGACGTTGGTGTTTTTTCTGGCGGGGGTGTTCAAACCCTATCTGATGGTGTGGTCGCGCTGCCGCAAGCATCCCTCCGTCGTGAGGTCGGCGGCTTTCGTGATGCTGGCGACGACTTTGCTTGCGGGGCTGGTGATGCTGTTGAGTCGCCAACCTATAGCCAAGGATCTGGCGCTTTATATCAACTGGGCGTTGCTCTGGGCAGCCTCCGCCTATTACGTGCTGCTTCCGCAGCAGCATGGCGGCGATTGAGGCGCTCCTCTTAGTCCGCTAAACCTTGGCGCGAACAGGCCGATAGCTCCGGTACGTAAGTCATACACATGGGAGGTCGCGATGCGTATTGAAGCCAAATTGCCTCAGATGGGATTGGGCACTGCCGGGCGCGCGGTGCAATCGGTCGGCGGTGTCCATGCGATCAAGCCGCTGGCGGTCAATGCCTATCAGGCGCAGGAAACGGTGGCGAACGCGCATCGCAAGGCGGCGGGCGATACGTCGGCAATCGAACCTGGCGGGTGGCATGGCGAAAATCGCCGCAAGTCGAGTCGCCGGATCAGTCAGCGGGCCATTCTGGTCGAACTGCGCTCGGGCCGCGATCGCCGGCATCAGATGCAGTGCGATAGCGAATTTTGCGTACACATAGATGCCGAGGTGTGATGCGTCAGCCCTTGGTCCTGCTGATGAATACCGTGATCTCTTCGCGGTCGTGATAGAGCTGCCGAGCGTGCAGCTTGTAGCTCATGCCTTCCTCGTCCAGCCTTGCCCGTATCGTGCCGAGCGCGCCGTCCACAGCGGCCAAGCGCTGTTTCATCGGCAATTTCAGGTTGAAGATGGCGTGTTTGCACCAGCCTGAGGCGAACCAGTCGCCGACCCGTGCGGCAACTTTGGCGGGCTTTTCCACCATGTCGCAGATCAGCCAGTCCACCTTGCGCGGCGGTGCGAACTTGAAGCCGTCCTGTTTCAGGTGTTGTACCAGCGGGTGTTTGGCCAGCACGCCTTTCATCGGGCCGTTGTCCACCGCAGTGACACGGATGCCGCGTTTGACCATCTGCCAGGTCCAGCCGCCGGGCGCCGCCCCCAGGTCAACCGCCGTCATGCCCTGCCGCAGCAGGCGCGTCTGTTCGCTCTTGTCCAGGAACACTTCGATGGCTTCGGCCAGCTTCAGCGTGGAACGGCTGGGCGCTTCCGCCGGCATGGACTGGCGGACGATGCCCATCAATGCCGCCGCGCTGTTCTTCGGGTCGCTGGTGCCGATCAGCACGCTGTTTTTGTCGGGAAAGAATAGGTGCAGGCGCGGCAGGCTCTTGTCGTCATCCTGCAAACGGCCCGCTGCGCGCAGCGCTTCTTCCAGCAAGGGTTGGAAGCGGCGGGTGAAGGCGGATAGCGTCTTGCCGTCGTTGGTGTCGGGGACTTCCAGCCACAGCGCGCCGAAAATGCCGGGCAGTGAGGCGATGGCGGCCAGGATAGGCGTCAGGCGGTCGCGCTCCGGCAGCGGCGCGAGGGTCTGGTGCAGTCGAATCAACTGGCGTGTGAAGATCAGTTCGCGGTAACGCAGCGACTGATCGTTGAGGTTGACAGTGACATGACCGCTTTCTGCGAAAAGTTCGGGCTGGTCGGCGATCACCGGGCGTTGCGCGCGCGCCTGACGCAGCGCTTCCTGCGCGCAATCGGTTTCGAAACCGGGGCGGCAATACAGCAGCCATTGGGTGGGGAGTGTCTTGTTCATGGCGCGCATTGTGGCATAGGTGATGGTAATATCTCCCGCTGTTTTTTCGATACGATGGAATTATGGGTAAGCATTACGATTTGATAGTGTTCGACTGGGACGGCACAGTGATGGATTCCACCGCAGTCATTTCCAGTTCCATCCAGGCGGCATGCCGCGACCTCGGCCTGCCGGTGCCCAGCGACGAGGCGGCGCGCCATGTGATCGGCTTGGGGCTGGAGCAGGCGCTGCGCCATGCGGTGCCGGACGCGCCCGAAGCGATGTACGGGCCGCTGGTGGAACGCTATCGCCATCATTTCCTGGCGCAGGACATGGCCATCCCGCTGTTCGAAGGGGCGCGCGAAACCATCATCGAGTTGTATGAAGGCGGTTTCAGTCTGGGGGTGGCGACCGGCAAGAGTCGCGCTGGTTTGGAGCGGGTGATGGAGTCCACTGGCATGAAGCGCTATTTCCATGCCACGCGCACCGCTGACCAGACCTTTTCCAAGCCACATCCGGCGATGCTGTTCGAACTCATGGATGAATTGGAGGCCAGCGCCGAGCGCACGCTGATGGTGGGCGATACCACGCACGATCTGCTACTGGCGCAAAATGCCGGTGTGGACGCGCTGGCGGTGGGGTTTGGCGCGCATCCTCCGGAACAACTGCTAGAATTACGTCCCTTGGCGCTGCTGGACGACTTCGCGCAACTGCGCGCCTGGTTTGGGGAAAACGCCTAACACGTTAGAAAGTAAAGGAATTGTGATGTCAGAGCGGAATTGGGAACGTGACGTGCTAATAAAACTGGCGATGGCGGCTGTACAGGAACAGCGCAGCGCGCGCCGCTGGAAGATATTCTTCCGGCTGATGAGCTTCGCCTTCCTGTTTATGGTGTTCTTCTCGGTTTCGGGCTGGCTGGGCAACGGCGAAGCGGCGCTGAACAAGGGTAAGCATACTGCGCTGGTGGACATGCAGGGCGTGATCGCCTCGAATACGCTGGCCAGCGCCGACAATCTGATTCCCAGCCTGCAGGATGCGTTCGAAGACAAGGATACGCAAGGCGTGATTCTGCGCATCAACAGTCCAGGTGGTAGTCCGGTGCAGGCCGGTCAGATCAATGACGAGATCAACCGCTTGCGCGCCAAGTATCCCGAGATTCCGCTCTATGTGGTGGTCGAGGATATTTGTGCTTCCGGTGGCTATTACGTCGCAGCGGCCGCCGATAAGATCTTTGTGGACAAGGCCAGTCTGATAGGCTCTATCGGCGTGCTGATGGATGGCTTTGGCTTTACTGGCGCAATGGAAAAGCTGGGTGTCGAGCGCCGCCTGGTGACGGCGGGTGCGAATAAGGGCTTCATGGATCCGTTTTCCGAACTGCGTCCTGAGCAGCGCGAATATGCACAGCAGATGCTGGCGCAGATCCACGAGCAATTTATAGACGTGGTGCGCAAGGGACGTGGCAAGCGCCTCAAGGAAACGCCGGACACCTTCAGCGGACTGGTGTGGAACGGCCAAGCCGGCATCGAGATGGGACTGGCAGATGGTTACGGTAGTGTCGAATCGGTGGCGCGCGACGTCATCAAGGCCGAGGATATTGTGGACTACACCGTCAAGGAAGGGTTAGCCGACAGGCTGGCAAGCCGCTTTGGCGCGGGCGTGGCCAGCGCGTTCGGTTTTTCCACACAGGCTGGGGTCGCGCTGCGCTAGGAAGATCCGCTTCAGCGTAGCAGCGGCTTGAGCGCCTCCAGCACGTTGTGCATGATGAGTGGCTGCGTCGTGGCGAGTGGGTGCAGGTTGTCGGGCTGGAACTGATCTGCACCCACGCCCTCCAACAGGAATGGCAGTAGCGCGACAGTGTGTCGGGTCGCCAAGCGCGGGTACATGCTCTCGAATTGGGTGATGTAGGGCTCGCCATAATTGGGCGGCAACTTCATGCCGATCAGCAGCGCACGGGCGTGTACCTGACCGGCTTGCAGCAAAATCTCGTTCAGGTTGCTTTCGATGTCTGCTGTGCTGAAACCGCGCAGCCCGTCGTTCGCGCCGAGTTCGACGATCACGATGGCTGGGCGGTATTGCTCAAGCAGCCTGCCGATGCGCTGCCGCCCGCCCACTGTGGTCTCGCCGCTGATGCTGGCGTTCACCACGTTATACTTCAGCCGCTTGTGCTTTAATTCTTCCTGCAACAAACTGGGCCAACTCTGCTCCACCGCGATGCCATAGCCCGCCGACAGACTGTCACCCAGCACCAGAATGTTTTTCGCTGCAGGTGCAGCCTGGGCAAAAAACGACCACAACGCGACGCACAGCAGCATACCTGGCAGGGCGACGATTTTTGACAAGGGAAGGAGTTTCATGGCAGTGATTGTGCAGGCAGCAGGCCTTGGTAAGCAAGTGTTGAGTGGTGGGCAGCCGTTGACCATCCTGCACGAAGTTGGTTTTACGGTAAGGTCGGGCGAGAGCCTTGCCATCGTGGGCGCGTCTGGTTCTGGCAAATCCACGCTGCTCGGCTTGCTTGCCGGCCTTGATTTGCCCAGTAGCGGCAGCGTCTGGCTGGATGGCGCAGACTTGTTTGCACTTGACGAAGATGGACGGGCAAGGAAACGCCGCGAGTTGGCGGGTTTCGTGTTTCAGTCCTTTCAGTTGTTGCCTGCGCTCACAGCGCTGGAGAACGTCATGTTGCCGTTGGAGTTGCAAGGCTGCCGCGATGCGCGAGCGCGTGCCTCAGCAACGCTGAAGCAAGTTGGGTTGTCGGCACGCGCCCATCATTTGCCTAAACACCTGTCCGGCGGGGAGCAGCAGCGCGTCGCACTTGCCCGCGCTTTTGTCACACGACCAAAGATTCTGTTCGCTGATGAACCTACAGGGAACCTGGATGCCGACACCGGCGCGCAGGTGATAGACCTGCTTTTCGAATTCAATAGCGCGCAGCACACCACTTTGATTCTGGTTACCCACGATGAGGCACTGGCGCGCCGCTGCACCCGGCAATTGCGGCTGGCTGCGGGCAGGGTAGTGTAATGAAGCTGTTACGGTTGTCGCTCAATCTGTTGCGTCGCGATTGGCGGGCCGGGGAGTGGCGCGTGCTGATGCTGGCGCTGGTGCTTGCAGTGGGCAGTCTGGCGACTGTCGGACTATTCGCTGATCGGGTGCGGCAGGGGTTGCGGCAGCAGGCGACCAGTCTGATTGGTGCCGATCTGCGTATCACCTCGACCCGCCCGTTGTCGCCGGAATATCGCACGCAGGCTGAGGCACGTGGCTTGCGCGTAGTGGAAAGTCGCACCTTTCCGAGCATGGTGTCGGCGCGGGGTGGCGTGGTGCTCGCAGAGATACTTGCGGTGGGTAGTGGCTATCCGCTGCGCGGCAGAATTGAGGTAGAGGGGCGTGCAGAGCGGCTGGGCAGTGGTGAGCTGTGGGCAGACGAGCGACTCATGGCTCGCCTCGGTCTGCATCTCGGTGATGAAGTTGCACTGGGCGCGCGGCACTTTGTGCTGGCAGCGCGCATTGTTCGGGATGTCGATCAGTCGGTGAGTTTCGCCAGCTTTGCGCCACGCGTGATGATGGATGCGCGCGACCTCGCTGCGACCGGATTGCTGCGCGAAGGCAGCCGTGTCTCGTATCGCTTGCTGGTTGCCGGGGATGAAGTACAGCTCGCCGCGTTCCGTTCGGCTCTGCGGCTGACGCACAACGAAAAGCTCGAAGATGTGCGTGACGCGCGTCCCGAAATTCGTGTGGCACTTGAGCGCGCCGAGCACTTTCTCGGCTTGGCTGCGTTGACTGCAGCAATCCTTGCTGGCGCAGCGATGGCGCTGGCAGCGCGTCGCTATGTTGCGCGCCACCTTGACGGCTGTGCTGTGATGCGCTGTATGGGCGCTCAGCAGGGGCAGTTGTTACGATTGTTCCTGTATCAATTCCTGCTGGCAGGTTTGCTTGCGGTGCTGGCGGGCTGCGTACTGGGCTATGTCACTCAGGCGTTGCTGGTGCAGGCCCTGGTCACGATGCGCGATGCGGTATTGCCGCAGCCCGGTCTGTCGCCTGCACTCAAGGCTGCTGCAAGTGGACTGGCGCTGCTGGTGGGGTTCGCCTTGCTGCCGCTGTTGCAGTTACGTCGTGTTTCGCCGTTGCGCGTGTTACGTCGTGAGATGGGTGTGCCGTCGGTAAGCGTCTGGCTGGGTTACGGAAGCGCTGCGCTGGTGCTGGGGGGATTGTTCGTCTGGCAGGCGGGTTCGCTCAGGCTGGGGGTGTACGTGTTGGGAGGTCTGTTAGCCGGATTGGCGCTGTTCGGCGGCTTGGCGTGGGCGCTGTTACAGATGCTGCGGCATGTTTCGATGGTGGCGTGGCACGGTGCTATCGGGCGGTTTGTATTGACCAGTGTGACCAGGCGGGGGCTGGCGGCTGTGTTGCAAATTGTCGCGCTCAGCCTGGGCGGGATGGCCTTGCTGTTATTGACGCTGGTGCGCGGCGACCTGCTGGCAAGTTGGCAAGGCAAGTTGCCTCCGGATACACCCAACCGATTTTTGGTTGGTGTCCAACCGGATCAACGCCAGGCCGTACTGGAATTCTTTGTTCGGCAGAAATTGCCGCAACCCTTGCTATTGCCGATGGTTAAAGGTCGTCTGGTCGCCATCAATCAGCGCGCCATCAGTGCTGACAGTTATGTTGAGCCCCGTGCGCGCGGCTTGGTAGAACGTGAATTTAATCTTTCATGCGCTGACGGGATGCCTGCGTGGAATACGCTGGTCAGCGGGCGTTGGTGGAATTCATCAGGTGTTGACGGCGATGTTGGGGAATTGTCGGTGGAGGAGGGCATCGCCAAAACGCTGGGTATACATCTCGGCGATGACTTAACCTATGACGTGGCGGGCAGTCGGTTCACCGCAAAAGTCACCAGTCTGCGCCGAGTGCAGTGGGACTCGATGCGGGTGAATTTTTTCGTTATTGCTACGCCGCAAATATTGCAGGCCTACCCGGCCAGTTATCTCGCAAGCTTTCATTTGCCGGAAAACAGAGTGCAGGCAGGTGAGGATTTGGTACGCGACTTCCCGAATCTCCTGCTGATAGACACGGGCGCGGTGATTACGCAGGTGCGCGGGATCATCGTGCAGATTTCGCAAGCTGTTAGCGTGATCTTTTTGTTCACGCTGGCGGGTGGGGGTGTGGTGTTGTACGCCGCGACGCTTGCAGTGCAGGATGAGCGCGCTCATGAGGCTGCTATTCTGCGCACTCTGGGAGCAAATACTGGCTGGCTGCGCAGATTACACTTGGGTGAATTTGCCTTGCTGGGAGGACTGGCTGGCGCATTGGCTGCGGCGGGTGCGGTGTTGCTGGGCTGGTTGTTGGCGAGCCGAGTGTTGGATATACCATATCAACCAGACGGCCTGATTTGGCTGGTTGGCCCTGGCTGCGGTTTGCTGCTGTTATTGGTGGCAGGCGGGTTGAGTACGCGCGGATTGCTAATAAGGTCGCCAGCTCGCATCTTGCGGGAGGTGTAACTTTATGAATTTAATAGTTTGTTTTTCATGTGGCGGATGTGTTTTGGAATTTTCATTAACTTTGATACAATCGCATCCGTTTTTTAACTACATAACTAGGGTGGGAGTTTTAAATGTCTATTGAACAACGTGTAAAAAAGATCGTTTCCGAACAACTGGGCGTGAATGAATCCGAAGTCAAGAACGAATCTTCTTTCGTTAACGATCTGGGCGCTGACTCCCTGGACACCGTTGAACTGGTGATGGCGCTGGAAGAAGAATTCGAGTGCGAAATCCCTGACGAAGACGCAGAAAAGATCACCTCTGTACAGCAAGCGATTGACTACGTGCTGGCGCATCAGAAGTAATTCCTGATTTTTCATCTTGTATCGTTGGCGGAGAGATTTTGTCTAAACGTAGAGTGGTAATTACCGGGCTGGGGATAGTCTCCCCGGTCGGGATCGGGATTTCGACTGCCTGGCAGAACATCGTTGCGGGCAAGTCCGGAGTCGTCAGGATTTCGAATTTCGATGCGAGTCAGTTCGCCAGCCAGATCGCTGGCGAGGTGCAGGATTTCGACGTCACGCAATTCCTCCCTGCCAAGGATGCACGCCGCATGGGTAGATTCATTCATTTCGGGCTGGTTGCCGGGATGGAGGCTTTCAAGGATTCCGGTCTGGAAGTCACCGAACAGAACGCCGAACGCATCGGTGTGAATATCGGTTCCGGCATCGGCGGCCTGCCGATGATCGAAGATACCCACAACGATTATCTGGCGAGCGGCCCTCGCAAGATTTCTCCGTTCTTCATTCCCGGCACCATCATCAATATGATCTCCGGCAACCTGTCGGTGATGTACGGCTTGAAAGGCCCAAACGTCGCCATGGTGTCTGCCTGTACCACCGGTACGCATTGCATCGGCGAGTCGGCACGCATGATCGAATACGGCGATGCCGATGTGATGATCGCCGGTGGCGCTGAAGCCACCACTTGTCCGATGGCAGTCGGCGGTTTTGCCGCCGCCCGTGCGCTGAGTACCCGCAACGACGACCCGGCAACCGCCAGCCGTCCGTGGGACAAGGATCGCGATGGCTTCGTGATGGGGGAAGGCTCCGGAGTACTGGTGCTGGAAGAGTACGAACACGCCAAGGCGCGCGGAGCGAAGATCTATGCCGAGTTGAGCGGCTATGGCATGAGCGGCGACGCTTACCATATCACTTCGCCGAACAGCGACGGTCCCAAGCGCAGCATGTTGAATGCATTGAAGAATGCTGGACTTAACCCAAATCAGGTGGAATACGTCAACGCGCACGGCACTTCGACCCCGCTGGGCGACAAGAACGAGACCGATGCCATCAAGCTGGCGTTCGGCGACCATGCCTACAAGCTGGTGGTCAATTCGACCAAGTCCATGACCGGCCATCTGTTGGGCGGGGCGGGCGGCATCGAATCCATCTTCTCGGTGCTGGCGATCCATCATCAGATTTCACCGCCGACCATCAACATCTTCGAGCAGGATCCCGAGTGCGACCTCGATTACTGCGCGAATGTCGCCCGCGACATGAAGATCACGGCGGCGATGAACAACAACTTCGGTTTTGGTGGCACCAACGGCACGCTGGTGTTCAGCAAGATCTGACGGGACGATAAATCCCATTCAAACTCATCCACCATGCTGGTCAATGGCGAATCTGGCAATTTGATCGGCATGCGTGATCGCGGCCTGCTCTATGGCGACGGCGTGTTTCGCACCCTGTGCGTGCGTGGCGGACAGCCGCAACACTGGCTGCTGCACTACCAAAAACTCCAACAGGATTGTGTCGCACTCGGCATCGCCTGTCCGGATTTCGACTTGTTGTCTGAAGAGCTGGCAAGCCTGTTGCCCCAACACTCCGATGCCGTTTACAAGCTGATCGTCACACGCGGACAGGCTGCGCGCGGTTACGCGCCCGCTCCCGATGCCATTCCTACCCGACTGTGGGATGTTTCGCCGCTGCCAGCCTATCCGGCAAGCTGGGCGGAGCAGGGCGTACCGCTGTATTTGTGTGCACTGCGACTCGGCGAGCAGCCCAGGCTGGCAGGCATCAAACACCTCAATCGGCTGGAGAACGTGCTGGCGGCGGCTGAGTTTTCCGGCAACGGTGCGGCGGAAGGGCTGATGCTTGACGCACAAGGGCGCGTCATCGAAGGCACACGCAGCAATGTGTTCCTGGCGTCGGCGGGCCGGTTGCTGACGCCCGACCTGTCACGCTGCGGCGTGGCGGGTGTACAGCGCGAGCGGGTGCTGGCCGCAGCCGCCGAATTGGGCCTGCCGTGCGAGGTGCGAGACATCGCGCTGGATGAATTGCTGGCGGCGGATGAAGTTTTCCTCTGCAACAGCGTGTTCGGTCTGTGGCCGGTGGCCAGACTGGGCGGGCGCAGTTGGAGCGAATTCACCCTTACCCATAAGCTGCGTGACTTGTTGGAGAATGCGGCGTGAGTATCATCCGAAAGCTGGCGGTATTGTTGTTTCTGATGATGCTGGTGGTCGCCAGTGTCGGCTATTACGCGCTGAGCCCGGTGACGCCCGACCCGTTGCCGATGGAGTTCACGCTCAATCAGGGCAGCAGTCTGACCGCTGCCGCGCGCCAATTCGAACAAAAGGGTTTGCTTAAGTCGCCCGGCGCATTCGTGATGTTCGCGCGCCTGCTGGGGCGGGCCGGGCAGCTCAAGGCCGGTGTCTACCGGCTGGATCATCCTCTCAGCAAGTTGGAATTGCTGGAGATGATCACTCAGGGCAGTGTCAGCAAGACGCAGGTTACGGTGATCGAGGGCTGGAATCTGAGGCAGTTGCGCGCCGCGCTAGATGCCATGCCCAACCTTCGTCACGACTCGACCGCGCTTGCGGAAGCCGAATTGCTGCAACGCATAGGCGCTAGCGAGACGCATCTGGAAGGGCTGTTTTACCCGGATACCTATTTTGTGGATGCCGGCAGCAGTGATCTCGAACTATTGAAGCGTGCCTATCAGACGATGCAGCAGCGATTGCAGCAGGCATGGCAGACGCGTGATGCCGGCCTACCGCTGGAAAGTCCCTATCAGGCATTGATTCTCGCCTCCATCGTCGAAAAGGAGACCGGCATCCCCGCCGACCGGCCAATGATCGCCGGCGTATTCATTCACCGGCTGCGCCTGCACATGATGTTGCAGACCGATCCGGCGGTGATCTACGGACTGGGCGACAAGTTTGACGGCAACCTGCGCCGCCGCGATCTGGCGAACGATACGCCGTACAACACCTACACCCGGGTCGGTCTGCCGCCCACGCCGATTGCGCTGCCGGGCAGTGATGCGCTGAATGCGGTGCTACACCCGGCCAAGACCGATGCCCTATACTTCGTCGCGCGCGGCGATGGCAGTTCGCATTTTTCCGCGACGCTGGACGAGCACAACCGGGCGGTAAAAAAGTACCAGAAGTGAGTCGGGGGAGGGGCAGTGCCTGGTTTCTTCTGCTCCCATATCCCTGTCATCAACGAATATTATTAAATATGAGCAAATTCATTACTTTCGAAGGTGTGGACGGCGCGGGCAAGAGCACGCATTTGCACTGGTTCGCCGAGGCGTTGCGGCAGCGCGGCAGGGATGTGATCGTGACCCGCGAGCCGGGCGGCACCCCGCTGGGCGAGGCGTTGCGCGAGATGTTGCTGAATCAGCCCATGAGCATGGGCACCGAGGCGCTGTTGATGTTTGCGGCGCGTCACGAACATGTCGAACAGGTTATCCGTCCGGCCCTGCGCGCCGGCACATGGGTGATCTCCGACCGTTTCACGGATGCCAGTTTCGCCTATCAGGGTGGCGGGCGCGGCATGGACTGGGAGCGGTTGCGTCTGCTGGAGCAGTGGGTGCACCCCGACCTGCAGCCCGATCTGACGCTGTTTTTCGATGTGCCGGTGGAAGTGGCGCGGCAGCGTTTGTCGAACAACGTTACGCTCGATCGTTTCGAGCAGGAACAGGGCGAATTTTTCGAGCGGGTGCGTACCGCTTATCACCGTCGTGTGGCCGAGCATCCGCAACGTTATGCGGTGGTGGATGGCGCGCAACCGCTGGATGCGGTGCAAAGCCAGCTGGCGAGCCTTCTGGAGGCGTTGGCATGAGCGGACTCTATCCCTGGCAGCAAGCCGACTGGAGGAAGCTGCAATCGCTGCGTAACCGTCCAACGCAGGGTTTGCTGTTTATGGGGATGAAGGGCATAGGCAAGCTGGAGCTGGCAATCCGCTATGCACGCAGCCTGTTGTGCGAGCATCCGCTGGATGATGGTCAGGCTTGCGAGGTTTGCCCTGCGTGCCACTGGTTCGAGCAGGGCTCGCACCCGGATTTCCGCATGGTGCAACCCGAGGCGGACAGTGAGGAGACCGATGCGGCCAAGGCCGAAGCATCCAAGGCCGAAGCATCCAAGGCGGGAACTGGAAAAAAGCCGTCGAAGCAAATCTCGGTCGAGCAAATACGCGGCCTCGCAGATTTTCTGGCGATGACCGCCCATCAGGGGGGGCGGCGGGTGGTGGTCATCCATCCTGCCGAGGCGATGAATGTCTATGCCGCGAACGCGCTGCTGAAAAGTCTTGAAGAGCCGCCCGCCGGATTCGTGTTCATACTGGTGACACACAAGCCGCAGCAAATATTGCCCACGCTGTTGAGCCGCTGCCTGACGCTGGGGATCGCCGCTCCCGATGCGGCGACTGCCACGCGCTGGCTGGCGGAGCAGGGCGTGGCCCAGCCCGCTGATGCGCTGGCTGTCGCCGGATTCGCGCCGTTGCTGGCGTTGCGCGATGCCGGAGAAGCGGCGCTGGAGGCGCGCGACAAGTTGCTGCATGCCCTGCGTCGTCCCGCCCAGTTGGATGTGTTCGCACTGGCCGAAGCCTTGCAAAAGACCGAGTTGGCGATTGTCGTGCAGTGGGTGCAACAATGGTGCCACGACCTGGTGTTGATGAAGCTGACCGGTCAGCTGCGCTACCACCCTGCCGAGGCAAAACTGGTGCGGGAGTTGGTCGCGCCGCTGGATGCGCTCGCCCTGGCCCGCTTGCAGCGCCACCTGCAACAGGTCAGAAAAGAGGCACAGCACACGCTGAATCCGAAGCTTTTCCTTGAATCCCTGTTTTTTACCTACCTCCGTCTTACGAGCGACTGACCATGCCATTTGTAGATTCACACTGTCATATCAATTTTTCCGAACTGGCTCAGAACATCACCGGACTGCGTGACAAGATGCAGCAGAACGAAGTGGTCGGCGCGCTGTGCGTGTCGGTCAATCTGGCCGACTTCCCGGCGGTACTGGTAATGGCAGAGGGTTATCCCAACATCTACGCCTCGGTCGGTGTGCATCCCGACTATGAGGATGTCGAAGAGCCCGATGTGGCGCGATTGGTGGGGTTGGCGCAGCACCCGAAAGTCATCGCCATCGGCGAGACCGGGCTGGATTACTACCGGCTGACCGGTGATCTGGAGTGGCAGCGCGAGCGTTTTCGCACCCATATCCGCGCTGCACGGCAATCCGGCAAGCCGCTGATCATCCATACCCGCAGTGCCGCCGAGGATACCCTGCGCATCATGGCGGAAGAGGACGCGGCGGCGGTTGGCGGGGTGATGCACTGTTTCACCGAGAGCTGGGAAGTAGCGCAAGCCGCGCTGGCGATGGGTTTTTACATCTCGTTTTCCGGCATCGTCACCTTCAAAAATGCCAAGCAGCTCAAGGAGGTGGCGCAGCGCGTGCCGCTGGAGCGCATCCTGATCGAGACCGATGCGCCCTATCTCGCGCCGGTGCCGTTTCGCGGCAAACTCAATGAGCCGGCCTATGTGAAGCATGTCGCCGAAGAGATCGCGCTGCTGCGCGGCATCTCGTTGGATGAAGTCGGCCAGCGCACCACGGAAAATTTCACCCGACTGTTCGGGGTGAAATTTTTTTCATAAAAAAGTTGACAGAATTTTTTCTGCCCCTATAATTCGCGGCTCGCAAAGCGGGAATAGCTCAGCTGGTAGAGCGATACCTTGCCAAGGTATAGGTCGAGAGTTCGAACCTCTTTTCCCGCTCCAGTTTTTCGGAGTTCCGTTTTACGGTTTTTGTTTTTGCGATGCTCCATGCGGGAATAGCTCAGCTGGTAGAGCGATACCTTGCCAAGGTATAGGTCGAGAGTTCGAACCTCTTTTCCCGCTCCAAACTCTAAGGGAAAGCATCATGCTTTCCCTTATTTATTCAGGCTTCTGAACACGGTGCGTTAGCAAAGCGGTTATGCCCCGGATTGCAAATCCGGTTAGCCCAGTTCGACTCTGGGACGCACCTCCAAACACCTGCCCGGATGGTGAAATTGGTAGACACAACGGACTTAAAATCCGTCGGGGAGCGATCTCCGTACCGGTTCGATTCCGGTTCTGGGCACCATTACCCCGCTGTACCCCCTGATTTCAGGCTGTCTTTTTTAACCTGTTTCCCTCCACTTACGTCTTTCTGGCTGGTCTGGTTCTTCGGCAGGCTGGCAATCCTGCGCCATCGTCCGTAATATGCGCAGGTTTTTGGTCTGCTTGTCGCAATACATCTGGAGAACCAATGAGTTCAACTTATGACGAGTCATCGTTCAAGGTACTGAGGGGGCTGGAACCCGTGCGCCAGCGTCCGGGCATGTACACCACGCTGGACAACCCGAATCACATCATCACCGAGGTGGTGGACAACGCCTGCGACGAGGCGCTGGCGGGCTATTCGTCGAGCATTGCGGTCACCGCGCACGCCGACGGTTCGGTGTCGGTGCAGGACGAGGGGCGCGGCATCCCGGTCGGCATCCATCCCGAAGAGGGCGTGTCGGTGGTCGAGGTGGCGTTCACCGTGCTGCATGCCGGCGGCAAGTTCAACAAGAGCGACGGCGGCGCCTACAAGTTCGCCGGCGGCCTGCACGGCGTGGGCGTGGCGGTGACCAACGCGCTGTCCACCGCCATCGAGGTGACGGTGTTCCGCGATGGCGGTGAGCATCGGGTGCGTTTCGTGGGCGGCGTGGCGGAACGGCCACTGGAAAAAGTGGCCGCCTGCGCCAAACGCAAGAGCGGCACGACGGTCAGGGTGTGGCCGGATGTCAGCTATTTCGACAGTCCCGCCGTCAACCTCGCGCAACTGGAACGCGCGCTGCGCGCCAAGGCGGTGTTGCTGCCGGGCGTGACGGTCACGCTGAACATCGAGCAGAGCGGCGAGAGCAAGTCGTGGTCGTATCCCGACGGTTTGCGAAGCTATCTGGCCGAAACGCTGGCCGAGCAGGAGCTGGCCGCGCCTATCTTCACCGGCGAGCGTTACATCGCCAAAGGCGGCGACGAGACCTACGCCGAAGGCGAGGGCGCGGCCTGGGCGCTGGCCTGGGCGGAGGAGGGCGCGATCTGCCGCGAGTCTTACGTCAATCTGATCCCCACCTGGTCGGGCGGTACGCACGATTCGGGCCTGCGCGACGGCGTGTATAACGCGGTGAAGAGCTTCATCGAGCTGCACGGCATGTTGCCCAAGGGCGTCAAGCTGACCTCGGACGACGTGTTCTCGCGCGTCAGTTTCGTGCTGTCGGCCAAGGTGCTGGACCCGTCGTTTCAGGGGCAGACCAAGGAGAAACTGGTGTCGCGCGGCGCGCTGAAGCTGGTCTCCATGCTGGTGGCCGACCCGCTGCTGCTGTGGTTGAACGAGCATGTCGAATACGGCAAGAAGATCGCCGACATCTGCATCAAACAGGCGCAGAGCCGGATGAAGTCCGGCCAGAAGATCGAGAAGAAGAAAGGCTCGTCGGTCGCGGTGCTGCCCGGCAAGCTGACCGACGCGGCGGATTTCAACCCGGAGCGCAACGAGCTGTTTCTGGTCGAGGGCGATTCGGCGGGCGGCTCGGCCAAGCAGGGGCGCGACAAGGAGTTCCAGGCCATCCTGCCGTTGCGCGGCAAGGTGCTCAACACCTTCGAGGTGGAGCGCGACCGGCTGTATTCCAACGCCGAGGTGCACGACATCGCGGTGGCGATCGGCGTGGACCCGCACGACCTGAACGACCAGGCCGACCTGTCCGGGCTGCGCTATCACAGCATCTACATCATGGCCGACGCCGACGTGGACGGTTCGCACATCGCCACGCTGCTGCTGACGCTGTTCTTCCGCCATTTCCCCAAGTTGGTGGCCGCCGGCCACATCTATCTGGCGCAGCCGCCGCTGTTCCGGCTGGACGTGCCGGCGCAGGGCAAGAAACCGGTGCGCAAGCTGTATGCCTTGAATACCGACGAACTGGCTTCCATCGAGGACAGGTTGCGCAAGGAGAAGGTGCGCGACGGTTCGTGGAGCGTGTCGCGTTTCAAGGGGCTGGGCGAGATGAATCCGATACAGTTGTGGGAAACCACCATGTGTCCGGACACGCGCCGCGCACTGCGCGTCGAACTCGATGACCTGTCGTTCCGGGCGACAGAGGCGACCATGACCATGCTGATGGCGAAGAAGGAATCGGGTTCCAGACGGGAATGGCTGGAATTCCACGGAAACGAGGTGACGGGCGATGTCTGACAAGCGTGACGATCTGTTCGGTGACGAACAGGAAGAATTGTTCGGGGCGGACGCGCCTGCAGACGGTGACGAAGCCGTGGCGGACGAAGCGCCGGTGACGGAAGCGGGCGGCAACGGCGGCGATGTCCCCCGCTTCCAACCGTTGCCCGCGTTGCCGGAGGGCGATGCGGTGCCGCTGGCCCAGTACGCCGAGCGCGCCTATCTGGAATATGCGGTGTCGGTGGTCAAGGGACGCGCGCTGCCCGACGTGTGCGACGGGCAAAAGCCGGTGCAGCGCCGCATCCTGTATGCGATGCGCGAGATGGGGCTGACCCACAACGGCACCTTCGTCAAATCGGCGCGCGTGGTGGGCGAGGTGTTGGGCAAGTTCCACCCGCACGGCGACAGTTCCGCCTACGACGCGATGGTGCGGCTGGCGCAGAATTTTTCGTTGCGCTACCCGCTGGTGGACGGGCAGGGCAACTTCGGTTCGCGCGACGGCGACAATTCGGCGGCGATGCGCTACACGGAAGCCCGCTTGACCGCCATCTCCGAGGTGCTGTTGTCCGAGCTGGACATGGGCACGGTGGACATGATCCCCAACTACGACGGGCATTTTCAGGAGCCGGCGATGTTGCCGGCGCGCCTGCCGATGGTGTTGTTGAACGGCGCATCCGGCATCGCGGTGGGCATGGCGACCGAGATCCCGTCGCACAATTTGCGCGAGGTGGGCGCGGCTGCCGCGCTGTGCGTGCGCGACCCGGCGTGTTCGGACCAGACGTTGCTGGACGCGGTGAGCGGCCCCGATCTGGCGACTGGCGCGCAGATCATCTCGTCGCCGGCCGAGATACGCGAGTGCTACCGCAGCGGGCGCGGTTCGCTGAAGATGCGCGCGCGCTGGAAGGTCGAGGAGTTGGCGCGCGGCCAGTGGCGCGTGGCGGTGTACGAACTGCCTTATGGCACGTCCGCGAAGAAGGTCATGGAAGAGATCGAGGAGCTGACCAATCCCAAGCCGCGCGCCAACAAGAAGACGCTGACGCAGGAGCAGGCGCAGAACAAGCAGTTGCTGCTGTCGGTGCTGGACAAGGTGGCCGACGAGTCCGACAAGGAGCATGCGGTGCGGCTGGTGTTCGAGCCGAAGTCCGCGCGCCAGTCGGTGGACGAGCTGATGGCGATTCTGCTGGCGCACACCAGTCTGGAAGGTTCGCTGCCGGTCAATATGGTGATGATAGGCATAGATGGCCGCCCCCGGCAGAAGGGTTTGGCCGAGATCATCCGCGAATGGGCGCAGTTCCGTCTGGCGACGGTGCGCCGCCGCTGCGAACACCGGCTGGCGCAGATCAACGACCGCGTGCACGTGCTGGAAGGCCGCATGATCGTGTTCCTCAATCTGGACGAGGTGATCGCGCTGATCCGCGAGTCCGACGACCCCAAGGCCGCGCTGATCGAGCGTTTCGCGCTGTCGGTGCGGCAGGCTGAGGACATTCTGGAGATCAGGCTGCGCCAGTTGGCCAGAATGGAGAGCATCAAGATCGAGCGCGAGCTCAAAGCTTTGCAGGACGAGGGCGCGGACTTGGGCAAAATGCTCGGTTCCGAGGCGCTGATGCGCCGCCGTGTGGCGAAAGAGATAGACGACGACGTCAAGGCCTACGGCGACGAGCGGCGCACGCTGGTCGAGCAGGCCGAGCGCGTGGTGCTGACCGCACAAGTGGTGGACGAACCGGTGACGGTGATCGTCTCCAGCAAGCATTGGGCGCGCACCCGGTTGGGCCACGATCTGGATTTGTCCGGCACTTCGTTCAAGGATGGCGACGGCATGCTGGCCAGCTTCGAGTGCCGCACCGTGGACCATTGCATCGTGCTGTGCGACAGCGGGCGGGTGTGCAGCGTGCCGGTGTCGCAGCTGCCCGGCGGGCGCGGCGACGGCGTGCCGCTGGCGACGCTGGTGGAGGTCGGTGCGGGTGCGAAGATCGTGCGGGTGGCGTGCGGCGCGCCCGCACAGCACGTGCTGATCGCCAGCGCGGCCAGCTACGGCTTCGCCTGCACGCTGGGCGACATGATAGGCCGCAACAAGGCCGGCAAGCAGTTCCTCAAGTTCGACGACGGCGCGCAGCTGCTGCCGCCCGCGCCGTTCGACCCGGCGCGGCACAGGTTCGTGGTGTCGGTCAGCCGTACGGGCCGCCTGCTGGCGTTCGACCTGGCCGAGATGAAGCGGCTGCCCGCCGGCGGCAAGGGCGTGATCGTGATGGGGCTGGACGAGGGCGATGAACTGGTCGCAGTCGCCGCCGCAGGCGATGCCGGCATCACGGTGGTCACGAAGAGCGGCACGGGCCGCGAACAGCTCATCAAACTGTCCGCCGCCGACCTCAAGGCGCACTTCGGCAAGCGCGCCCGCATGGGCCGCATGCTGCCGCTGAAGGCCCGCTCCACGGTGCTGGGCTTGCAGGAAAACGAGGCCTGACCTTGCAGTCGTCACCTTCCCGAACAGCCCTTACCGCCTGCTTCAGTATTAGTAGGGTGCAATACCCGAAGGGCATTGCACCGGATGGGGTATGGAAAACATCCGGCGCAATAACGATTGCGCCCTACGACTTACGCGGGTTGCGCGGCTTTATCGCGCAGCGTCCAGAGAGCGAAGCGAACGGGGTCGACCGCAGGGTTAGCCTTCATTTCGCCATCAATTCGTATTCGAGAACAAAGAGGGCGGCACAGGATATTGCCAACTCATTACATAGATGTAGATATCCGGCATAGGGCATATCTCTTTGTGCTCCGGTTCCTCCGCTGCGGTAGAACACCGTCTCTCCGTCCCTCCAAATTGACGCATGGTGTGATCCATTTCTAAGGGAACTATCGAGGTGTTCGGCAAATCTCGAAAGGTCAGGCTGATCCTTGAATGGGTTCGCACGTTTCGCCTTCTCCACATCGTGGACGTACTTATTGAGTGTCATTTGTTGAAATTGATCGAAAGGCCGCCCACTAAGGATATTGTTCAGACATGCTAAGAATACAAAGCCACTCGTAAGAGTCTCGAACGCCTGCCCATAGAAGAGTTTCGTATGTTCGAAGTTCTTCGAGCCAACCAATTTAGCTGAAACATCTTGGTCGTCAATCCGTGCGTGGGTAAGCATTTGTGAGAACTCCGTGAACGCACGGAAATAGTCTGAAAACAATGATATGTTACGCGAGTAACTCTCTTCCCAGTGGTTGGCTCTGTAATATGAAACGAGGCGTTCAAGTTCAGATGCTGCGGATGTCTCTAATTGAGAAATCAATGCTCTTGCGGGCTCAATCAGCGCCCCAAAGCGCGGATAGAACATCGCATCAAAGAAGTTATGAATCAGCTCCCGCGTGTTGGAAACCGCAACGTGCCCCACGCATTTTTCTCGTTGTCGGCGATAGTCTTCTATTAGGCGTACGAGCTTACGGTCGTTCGCGCCGTTCTTGTCAAGGGTCAAGGCGTTTCTAACTTCACCCCATAGCTGTCGACTGTTTGGAACCTCAAACAACAGTGCTAAGTCCTGGACTTTCGAGTCCGGGGCCTGTCTGACAAAGGGAAATATTTTCTGAGTGAATAGGATGGACGGAAAGGCATAACGATCATGAATTGTCGCTACGTCAAAGGAAAAGCTCGCATGCAAGTTCATTACGGTTGCTTCTTCGGCATCATCTTGCAATATCCGAACGTTCTCCTCCCCCTCGATTCGCCCACCATGCGCTACCTTGCGGAGCCCAATAGTGATTGGAAGAGTGCAATCGCGGCAGTCGAAACTGTGGACTTGATAGGTCTCCGAACCCATCCCGATTCGAGCGAGGTATCGGTGGTGACATGCTGCGCACTCAATGTAACCGGAAACGACCATGAGGAAAGTTATGAGGGCTAACGAATGAAAGGGACTTCCCCGTCCCGAAGGGGCGGAGAAGTTTCCGCGAACGGCATCGAAAGTGCCATGATGGAATTTCTGGATTTCATCAAAACCGACGAGAGGGGAAAGTCATGGCCATTATCACCATCGGCAGCGATCTTGCCAAGAATGTTTTTGCGGTACATGGGGTTAACGATGCTAATAACAATCGGTGACCCTATTGGTTCTTCGGATGTCGGGCGAACAACGACAGGCGTTTGCCGGTAGAATGCGCAGCTCCATGAATGTCATCACTTTTCCGAATAGTCCCTACCGCCTGCACCAGCCGTTCCCGCCTGCTGGCGACCAGCCGACTGCCATCGCGCAGCTGGTCGAGGGGGTGGAGGACGGGCTGGCGTACCAGACGCTGCTGGGCGTGACCGGCTCGGGCAAGACCTTCACGATGGCCAACGTGATCGCCCGGCTGGGCCGTCCGGCGATGGTGATGGCGCCCAACAAGACGCTGGCCGCGCAGCTCTACTCGGAGTTCCGCGAGTTTTTCCCGGAGAACGCGGTCGAGTATTTCGTCTCCTACTACGATTATTACCAGCCCGAGGCCTATGTGCCGTCGCGCGATGTGTTCATCGAGAAGGATTCGGCGATCAACGAGCAGATCGAGCAGATGCGGCTGTCGGCCACCAAGGCGCTGCTGGAACGCGAGGACGCCATCATCGTGGCGACCGTCTCGGCGATCTACGGCATCGGCGACCCGGTGGATTACCACGGCATGATCCTGCACCTGCGCCACAACGAGAAGATGCACCAGCGCGACGTCATCAAGCGGCTGGTGGAGATGCAGTACGAGCGCAACGACCTGGATTTCAGCCGGGGGCGCTTCCGCGTGCGCGGCGATGTGATAGACGTGTTCCCGGCGGAGAGCAGCGAGCTGGCGCTGCGCATCACCTTGTTCGACGACGAGGTGGAGACGCTGGCGCTGTTCGACCCGCTGACCGGGCACATTCAGCAGAAAGTGCCGCGCTACACCGTCTATCCGTCCAGCCACTACGTCACGCCGCGCTCCACGGTGCTCACGGCGATCGAGACCATCAAGGTCGAACTGGCCGAGCGCATCGCGTATTTTGTGCGCGAGAACAAGCTGGTGGAGGCGCAGCGCATCGAGCAGCGCACCCGCCACGATCTGGAGATGCTGACCGAGATCGGCTTCACCAAGGGTATCGAGAACTATTCGCGCCACCTGTCGGGGCGCAATGCCGGTGAAGCGCCGCCGACGCTGTTGGATTATCTGCCGCCCAATGCGCTGATGTTTTTCGACGAGAGCCACGTGATGATTCCGCAGGTGGGCGGCATGTACAAGGGCGACCGCGCAAGGAAGGAGAATCTGGTCAATTATGGTTTCCGGTTGCCTTCTGCGCTGGACAACCGTCCGCTACGTTTCGAGGAGTTCGAGCGCATCATGCGCCAGGCGGTGTTCGTTTCGGCCACGCCGGCCAGTTACGAGGCCGAACACGCCGGCCAGGTGGTCGAGCAGGTGGTGCGCCCGACCGGTCTGGTAGACCCGGTGGTCGAAGTGCGCCCGGCCACTAGCCAGGTGGACGACCTGATGTCGGAGATCAGGCTGCGCATCGCGGCGGGCGAGCGCGTGCTGGTCACCACGCTGACCAAGCGCATGTCCGAGGATTTGACCGAATACCTGTCCGAACACAGCATCAAGGTGCGCTACCTGCATTCCGACGTGGACACCGTGGAGCGCGTCGAGATCATTCGCGACCTGCGGCTGGGCGAATTCGACGTGTTGATCGGCATCAACCTGCTGCGCGAGGGGCTGGACATTCCCGAGGTGTCGCTGGTGGCCATCTTGGACGCCGACAAGGAAGGATTCCTGCGTTCCGAGCGCTCGCTGATCCAGACCATAGGCCGTGCCGCGCGTAACCTCAACGGCAAGGCCATCCTGTACGCCGACCGCATCACCGACTCGATGCGCCGCACCATGGAAGAGACCGAGCGCCGCCGCGCCAAGCAGCAGGCTTACAACGCCGAACACGGCATCACCCCGCAGGGGGTGCAGAAGCGCATCAAGGACATCATTGAGGGCACGTATGACCTGGACGATGCGCGCACTCACCAGAAAGTAGCCCAACAGCAGGCCAAATATCTGGCGATGAGCGAGAAGCAGATTGCCAAGGAGATCACGCGGCTGGAGAAGGAAATGTTTGCCGCAGCGAAGAACCTGGAGTTCGAGAAGGCCGCCGGGTTGCGCGACCAGTTGAAGAAGTTGCGCGAGAGCGTGCTGATCTCCCCGCTTTAGCCGGGCGCACCTTGTGCCGGTAGCGCGCTGGCTTGGGGAGGAGGTTAGACCGAACGATCTGGCCGTGGCGATTGAAAAACGTACACATTTAGCGGATAGAGCTGCGGATTTCGGTGAGCTTTTCGGGCTAATACCATGTACCGAAAGCATATTTTCGCTTACCCACAAAACCTGTGGATAACTCTGTTGATAAGGCTGTCGGCAGGGGGGCTAAACAGGTGTTGTATAAGGACTTTTGTTAGCCTGCCTGTTTTTTGATTTATTGAATATCTTTTATAATTCAATATGTTACTGTAAGTGTGAAGGTTTTGTTAAGCACGACAGGCCGCAAACCCGCATGGCATCTGGCTTTGTGAACAATCGCGCGTTGTCAATATGTAATTCGAACTGTTTTTTAGCAGCTTGCCGGCCTTGGAAATTGTACGGACTTATAGCGGCAATACGTCGCGCACGCGCTGCGTCAGATCGTCGGCCAGGCAGTCTATCGCGATGTTTTCCGGCATGGAACGTAGCCAGGTGAGCTGGCGTTTGGCGAGCTGGCGGGTGGCGATGATGCCGGTCTCGACCAGTTGGGCTTGGCTGATCTCGCCTTCCATGAATTGCCATGCCTGCCGGTAGCCGACGCAGCGCATCGCCGGCAGCTCCGGGTACAAGGGGTATTTGTCGCGCAACCGGCGCAGTTCCTCGACCAGCCCCTGCTCCATCATCTGCTCGAAGCGCGTGGCGATGCGGCGGTGCAGCACGGCGCGGTCGTCGGGCAGCAATGCGACGGAGGTGATGTCGTAAGGCAGCGCGGCGGCCTCGCTCTGCTGTCTGAACAGTTGCGACATCGGCTGGCCGGTCAGCCGATAGATCTCCATAGCGCGCTGGATGCGCTGGGTGTCGTTGGGCGACAGGCGCGCGGCGGTCTCGGCATCCACTTCGGCCAACTGTGCGTGCAGGTAGGCGATACCGTGCGCGGCAATGATCGCGTCCAGTTCGGCGCGCATCGCCGGATCGGCCACCGGCAGGTCGGAAAGTCCCTCGCGCAGCGCCTTGAAATACAGCATGGTGCCGCCCACCAGCAGCGGAATTTTGCCGCGCGCCGTGATGTCCGCCATCAGCCGCAGCGCATCATGGCGGAACGCGGCGGCGGAGTAAGCCTCGGTGGGGTTGATGATGTCTATCAGGTGGTGCGGCGCGCGCAACAAGGTCGCGGCATCCGGCTTGGCCGTGCCGATGTCCATGTCGCGGTAGACCAGCGCCGAATCCACGCTGATCAGCTCCACCGGCAGTGTCTGCGCCAGCTCCACCGCGACGCCGGTCTTGCCGGACGCGGTCGGCCCCATCAGGAAGATTGCGGGAGGGAATTGGCTCATATCTTATGAAGTATCGTCATTTGAAATATCGTCATTCCCGCGCAGGCGGGAATCCAGCAATCAGACAGATACCGCGTAGCGACAAAATCTGCCGCCCTGCGGTGCAGAGAGGTTGTTTTATCTGGATTCCCGCTTGCGCGGGAATGACGGGCGGGGCGGTTCATGCCAACTCCTCATCGCGCGTCTCGCGCATCGTCAGCACCGCCAGCAGGCTGATCGCCGCCATGCCAGTGATGTAGTAGCCGACCCAGGGCAGCCCGCCCATCGCCACCAGTTGCTGCGCGGCATAGGGGGCGAGCGATGCGCCGAGGATGCCGCCCAGGTTGTAGGCCGCGCCCGCACCCGTGTAGCGCACGCTGGTCGGGAACAGTTCCGGCAGCAGCGCGCCCATAGGCGCGAAGGTCGCTCCCATCAAAAACAGTTCCAGCGACAAAAAGGCGGTGATGGTCAACGTGTTGCCGCTGCCCAGCATCGGGGCCATCAAAAAGCCGGACAACAGCGCGGCGCTGCTGGCGACGAGCAACACCGGGCGGCGACCATAACGGTCGGAGGCGATGGCCGCCAGCGGCGTGGCCGCCGCCATGAATACCACCGCCACGCACAGCATGGTCAGGAATTGCGCGCGCGGGATGTTCAGCGTGGACACCCCGTAGGACAGCGCGAACACCGTCGAGATGTAGAACAGCGCGTAGCACACCACCATGGACAGCGCGCCCTGCACCAAGGGTTTCAGGTGGTGCGCGAACAGTTGCACCAGCGGCAGTCGTGCGGGTTGGTGCGCTGCCAGCGCCCGGGCGAACACCGGCGTCTCGGCCAGCTTCAGCCGCACATACAGGCCGACCGCGACCAGCAGCGCGCTGGCGAGGAACGGCAACCGCCAGCCCCAGGCGCGGAACTGGTCTTCGGTGAGTGCGAACGACAGCAACAGAAAACTGCCGGTGGCCAGCAGGAAACCGACCGGCGGCCCGAGTTGCGGGAACATGCCGAACCAGCCGCGTCTGCCTTCGGGCGCGTATTCGCTTGCCAGCAGCGCAGCGCCCCCCCATTCGCCGCCCAGACCGATGCCCTGCGCGAAGCGCAGCAGGCACAGCAGCAACGGTGCGACCCAGCCCGCCGCATCAAAGCCGGGCAGCACGCCGATCAGCGTGGTCGAGATGCCCATCACCAGCAGCGATGCCGCCAGCGTGGTCTTGCGCCCCAGCCGGTCGCCGAAATGCCCGAACAACAGCGCGCCGAACGGCCGCGCGACGAACGCCAGCCCGAAAGTCAGGAACGCGTTCAGCGCCTGCACCGCCGGGTCGTCGGCAGGAAAGAACACCGGCCCGATCACCATCGCCACCGCGAGCCCATAGATGTAGAAATCGTAGAACTCGATGGCGGTGCCGATGAATGAGGCGAAGGCGATGCGGGTGGTGGAAATACCAGTCATTAGTTGTCAATCATTGGTTATTGGCCTGAATTCACATGCGTCCGATTACGCGGGCTAATCGGATCTACGGGGGCTCATTGAAATCATTTAAAAGGGAATATCATCAGCGAACTTTGGGAGGTCATGGTATCGATCGATAGCATCTAACCGAGATTGAATATTCGCCAGAATGATTCTTCGTTTTTCTTCATTAGCTGCTTTCAGTAGGGAGATAAAGTCTTTTAAGTAGGCGATTTTGAAACCTGCTTTGTGGTATCTGAATCCGCCATCTAAAAAACATCTAAGGATGGGAGCGCAGTTTGGAGCCGTATCCTCCAGCATTATTCCGCGATAAATCGACTCAAGTTTTGAAATCAACTTGTCATGGTCATTAAAATATTCCGTTCCATTTTCGATTTTTGGAATGTGATCGGTGAGTTCGTTGGCAAAGTACCGATAACTACTTTTTTCTTGCCCCCAAAACTCTATCTCGGAAAACTTGTTGGAAAGTATTTCTCTTTCTACGTCTAAGAAGCTATCAAAACGGTTTGCAGAATCCATCTGACACATTTTGCGTAGAACAGATCGATGGGGAAAATCATCAATGGATAAACTTTGAATGATTTTTTCAAATAGTTTCCCAACAAAATAAACTTCAGTTCCAAAGTTGTAACTACTGGTGGCGAACTCGTTTGGGGGGTCACACCACCAATTTAAGCTTATGCTTTTTTCAAAATCATCACTGATTTCAATTCTCTTGCCAAAACCCAGATCAATGATTTTTACGGTGCCGTCATTCTTGACCATTAGATTCATTGGTCTTATGTCTCGATGCAATATATTTCGAGTTTCGAGATGGCAAAAACCTCTGATGGTTTGATTGAAAACATCTGCTAGTTTTTCTGGATTCTGTTTTACGTAGTCCTCCAGATTGGTTCCATCAATGTACTCCATCAAAATATAGCCGGTTAGTTTTTCCGGGTAGATGTGGTAATTAAAGATTCTTACTACGTTTTGATGATAAACATCATGGAGTAATTTTATTTCACGTAGAAAATTGGAGAAGAATTCTTGCTTGTGTTCTTCATAGTATGGAGAGTACTTTTTGCAGACGAAGAGTTCGTCAATCACATCATCCTTGAGGAGAACGGTTTTTCCACATGCACCTTGTCCGAGCTCCTTGACTAGCAAGTAGTTTCGCTTTCGCACAAACTCAATCATATTTTCGTTCATAGATGATCCTGTGTTGTCGAAGAGTTGAAAGTCCGCGTAGGTCCGATTAGCGGAGCGTAATCGGACGAACGTAGCATAATCGGACGCATTGTAACCGGGCGTACGTCATTCATCCCCCCGCACAATCGCTTCCTCATCGCCGCACCAATCCACGGGATAGATGCCCGCTTCCACGTATTGGTGGAACGTGGAATACGGCCAATCCTGCACTCGCTTTACATGCCCGTGTTTCAACGGGTTCATGTGCACATAATCCACATGCCGCCGGTAGTCTTCATCGTCGCGTATGAGGTGTTCCCAATAATGCCGTTGCCATATACCGCGTTCGCCCGCCGCCTTGCGCACTTCCGAGCGGCGCTCGGTTTTGGGCAACGCGCGCGAAAATCCGCTTTTGATCAGGCGCCAGCGCAGGCTGAAATCGCTGTCGCCCGGAGGCAAGGTCATTACACAGTGCAGATGCTCCGGCAAGACTACCCAGGCGTCAATGCGAAAAGGGTGTTGTTCACGCACCCGCCGCACCGTGTTGCGCAGCAAATCTATTTCGCGCACCAGCAAATCGCTGCCGTGGCGTTGCAGCAGGTTCACCGTAAAGAACCATGTGCCGCCCGGTATGAATGCGCGCCGGTAGTTGGGCATGTTCGTGTCCCGTCAGTTATTTCATGCGTCCGATTACGCTACGCTAATCGGACCTACGATTGCTACGATTGCTGATTTGTTCGTTGAATGACTCTATACAGACATAAAGCAAGTAGTGCTGTACCTAACGCCACTCCCGCCCCTCCGTAAATCATCTTGCCATTGACCTCACCGAAAAAGCTATAGAGCAATGAATTAATCCAGCACCCTCGACGGCATAGATGCATCAGCGGTTCATTGGTTATCAGAATTCCTATGCCGGAAACTACGGAAAAGAACCCAGTAATAGCAAGCGAGAATGTTACGAAGGGCTTTTTCATGTGGAGATTTATTTCCCCCGCATGAACATCTTGTCCAGGTCGTTCATGCTCAGCTGGAACCAGGTCGGGCGGCCGTGGTTGCACTGGTCGGCACGTTCGGTGTTTTCCATTTCGCGCAGCAGCGCGTTCATCTCGGGCAGGGTGAGGGTGCGGTTGGCGCGCACCGCGCCGTGGCAGGCGAGGCTGGCCAGTATCTCGTTGCGGCGTTCGGTCAGCGCGCGGGACGCGCCGAATTCGCGCAGTTCGTGCAGCACTTCGCGGGCGGCGGCTTCGGCTTCGGATTGCTTGAGCAGTGCGGGCATGGCGCGCACCGCCAGCGTGGTCGGCGACAGCGGTTTGAGGTCGAAACCGAGCTTGTGCAGGGCGTCCTGTTCGGCCTCGGCGGTGGCGACATCCAGCGCCTCGGCATAAAAGCTGACCGGGATTAGCAGCGGCTGGCTGGCGATGCGCTCGGCATCCAGCGCGGCCTTGAGCTTCTCGTAGACCACGCGCTCATGGGCGGCGTGCATGTCCACCACCACCAGCCCCTGCGTGTTCTGCGCCAGCACATAGACGCCGGAGAGCTGGCCGATGGCGTAGCCCAGTGGATGCGGGTTCGGCGATTCCGGTGGAATCAACCCCTCCCGGCCTCCCCTTGTCAGGGGAGGAGGCATCATTCCCGAACTCCCTCCCTGATAAGGGAGGGGTGGGGTGGGTTGAGGTTCTCCAGTTTGCACTTCCCACAGCCGATAGCTCGCCTGCCGTTGCTCGGCGTTGAAGGCGATGCCGTGTTGGGCGGGCGTTTGCCAGGCCGGTGGGGCTGGGCTTGCGGCGGGCGGGGCGGGGCGCGGGTCCGCTGCGGCGAGTTCGTCCGGTCTGGCCAGCGCCTGTTGCAGGGTGTGGAAGATGAACTGGTGTACGCCCTGGCTTTCGCGGAAGCGCACTTCGCTCTTGGCGGGATGCACGTTGACGTCCACCTGTTCGGGCGGCAGTTCGAGGAATAGCACGAAAGCCGGGTGGCGCTGGTGGTGCAGGATGTCCTGGTAGGCCTGACGCAGCGCGTGGCTGGCGACCTTGTCGCGCACGAAGCGGCCATTGACGAAGAAGTATTGCGCGTCGCGGCTGGCGCGCGAATAGGCGGGCAGTGCTGCCAAGCCTTGCAGACTCAGGTTGGCGGCGTCGCGCGATACGGCGACGGCGGCTTGGCCGAACTCGTCGCCCAGCAGCGCGGCCACGCGCTTCACCGCCGCGTCGTGTCGCCAGTTTTCCAGCAGGCGCGGCGGTGCGGCGAGTTGCCAGACGGTGCGGCCATTGTGTTGCAGCGCGAAGCCGACATCGGGGCGAGACAGCGCGATGCGCTTGAAGGTTTCCTCACAGTGGGCAAATTCGGTCGCCTCGGATTTGAGGAATTTGCGCCGCGCCGGGGTGTTGAAGTACAGCTCGCGCAGTTCGATGGTCGTGCCCTGGGGTTGGCTGCAGGGCGAAGGTTCGCTGAGCATTCCGTCTTGCGCGCTGATCTGCCAGCCGTGCGCGTCATGGGCGGTGCGGGAAGCTAACGTCAGTTGCGCGACCGCGGCCATGCTGGCCAGTGCCTCGCCGCGAAAGCCCATGCTGGACACGCTTTGCAAGTCGTTCAGCGTGGCGATCTTGCTGGTGGCGTGGCGCATCAGCGCCAGCGGCAGCTGGTCTTTGGCGATGCCCTTGCCGTTGTCGCGCACCTGCAGGCGCTTGATGCCGCCTTGTTCCAGTTGCACGGAAATCTCGGTCGCCCCCGCATCCAGGCTATTTTCCAGCAACTCCTTGAGTGCGGCGGCGGGACGTTCGATGACTTCGCCGGCAGCGATCTGGTTGATGAGCAGGTCGGGCAATACCTGGATGGGTGCGGACATGGCGAATACGGCAGGGAATGGAGTCAGGCCGCGATTATAGTGGGGTTTTATGTTGGCCGAGAATCGGTATAATCGCCGGGTTCAAAATGAGGCGTCCGGCACGAATGGGCGCACTATCAGTCAAGCAAGGGGAGAAGTAGATGCGGATAGGCATTCCTGCGGAGACGCGTGCAGGTGAGAAGCGTGTCGCGACAGTACCTGAGATCGTTGAAAAGCTCGTCAAACTGGGTTTCGCCGTTGCAGTCGAATCGGGTGCGGGCGACGCGGCAAATTGCAGCGACGAGGCGTATCGCGCGGCGGGCGCCGAGATCATGGCCGACGCTGCCGAGTTGTGGGCAACATCCGACATAGTGTTCAAGGTGAATGCCCCGACCAGCGTTGAGGTTGAGTTGATGCGCGAAGGCGGCGCGCTGATCGGCTTTATCTGGCCCGCACAAAATCCTGAGTTGATGCAGCAATTGGCAGCGAAAAAAGCGACTGTGCTTTCCATAGATTGCCTGCCGCGCATGCTTTCGCGCGCCCAGAAGATGGATGCGCTGACTTCGCAGGCGGGTGTCGCCGGCTACCGTGCCGTGATCGAGGCGGCCAACGTGTTTGGCCGTTTCTTCAATGGCCAGATTACCGCAGCGGGCAAGGTTCCGCCTGCCAAGGTGTTCATCGCCGGTGCTGGCGTGGCGGGTCTGGCGGCGATAGGTGCAGCGGCGGGCCTGGGTGCCATCGTGCGCGCCAACGACACGCGCGCCGAAGTGGCCGATCAGGTTAAATCGCTGGGCGGCGAGTTCGTCAAGGTCGAGTATGAGGAAGAAGGCGGCGGTGGCGGCGGCTACGCCAAGGTGATGTCGGAAGGCTTCCAGCAAGCGCAACGCGAGATGTACGCCAAGCAGGCGCGTGAGGTGGACATCATCATTACTACCGCGTTGATTCCCGGTAAGCCTGCGCCCCGGCTGATCACTGCCGAGATGGTGCAAAGCATGAAGCCCGGCAGTGTCATCGTTGACATGGCGGCGGAGCGCGGCGGCAACTGCGAGCTGACCGAGGCCGGTCAGGTGGTGGTGAAGCATGGTGTGACCATCGTCGGTTACACCGATCTGAACAGCCGTCTGGCCAAGCAGTCCTCCACGCTGTATGCCACCAATCTGTTCCGTCTGACCGAGGAGTTGTGCAAGACCAAGGACGGCATCATCAACGTCAACATGGAAGATGACGCGATTCGCGGTCTGACGGTCGTCAAGGATGGCGAGATCACCTGGCCTGCGCCTGCACCGAAACTGCCCGCTGTTGCAGCCAAACCGGCTGTGAAACCGGTTGTGGCAGCCGCTGCACAGGGTCATGGCGGCGGTGGTGCTCCGGCTTCGGCGGGCAAGACTGCCGCGATTTTCGGTGCAGCCGCACTGTTGTTCCTGCTGATCGGTGCATACGCTCCGGCAGCGTTTTTGGGACACTTTACGGTGTTCGTGCTGGCGTGTTTCGTAGGCTATATGGTGGTGTGGAACGTCACGCCGGCGTTGCATACGCCGCTGATGAGCGTCACCAATGCGATCTCCAGCATCATCGCCATTGGCGCACTGGTGCAAATCGCGCCGCCGCTCACCGAAGGGCTGGACCGCCCAGACGGCTGGATACGCTGGCTGGCGGTGGCGGGCATCACACTCACTGCGGTCAATATGTTCGGTGGTTTTGCGGTTACTAAACGCATGCTGTCCATGTTCCGCAAATAAGGATAGAAAATATGTCTGCAAGTTTGGCTAGTGTTTCTTATATCGGTGCGACCATCCTCTTTATCCTGAGTCTGGGCGGTCTGTCCAATCCGGAATCCTCTCGTCGCGGCAATCTCTACGGCATCATCGGCATGACCATCGCCGTGTTGGCGACGGTGTTCGGCCCGCACGTCACTTTGGCCGGCCTGCCGTGGATCATCGCCGCGATGGTGGTGGGCGGCAGCATCGGGCTTTATGCTGCGCGCAAAGTGCAGATGACGCAGATGCCGGAACTGGTCGCGCTGATGCACAGTCTGGTCGGTCTGGCGGCCTGTCTGGTCGGTTTCGCCAATTACATTGATCCGATGGCCTCTATGGACTTGTCCAGCGCGGAAAGGGCAATCCACGAGATCGAGATTTATGTCGGCATCCTGATCGGTGCGGTGACTTTCTCCGGTTCGCTGATCGCCTTCGGTAAACTGTCGGGCAAGATCGGCGGCAAGCCGCTGTTGCTGCCGGGGCGACATTTCCTGAATCTGGCTGGACTGTTGGTCGTCATTGCCTTCGGCTACCAGTTCCTGCAAGCCGAAACGCCCAGTGCCGGCATGACCGCGCTGATCGTGATGACAGTGATCGCCTTGCTGTTCGGCATCCATATGGTGATGGCGATCGGCGGCGCGGACATGCCGGTGGTGGTGTCCATGCTCAACAGCTATTCCGGCTGGGCGGCGGCGGCGACCGGCTTCATGCTCAACAACGACCTGTTGATCGTCACCGGCGCGCTGGTGGGTTCTTCCGGCGCAATCCTGTCCTACATCATGTGCCGTGCGATGAACCGCAACTTCTTCAGTGTCATCGCCGGCGGCTTCGGCGGCGGTGCGCCGGCCAAGAAATCGGGCGAAGCGGCGCAACCTCAGGGCGAAGTGACACCGATCAGTGCGACCGAAACGGCTGAACTGCTGAAGGATGCCAAGAATGTCATCATCGTGCCGGGATACGGTATGGCGGTGGCGCAGGCGCAGCACACAGTCAATGCGATTACGCAGGTGTTGCGTGAACACGGTGTCAATGTGCGCTTCGGTATCCATCCGGTCGCCGGTCGTATGCCCGGCCACATGAACGTGTTGCTGGCCGAGGCCAAGGTGCCCTACGACATCGTGATGGAAATGGATGAACTCAATGGCGACTTCCCGGAAACTGATGTTGCCATCGTGATTGGTGCCAACGATATTGTGAATCCGGCGGCTCAGGAAGACCCGGGCAGCCCCATCGCCGGTATGCCGGTGCTGGAAGTCTGGAAAGCCAAGACTTCCATCATGATGAAGCGCAGCATGGCGACTGGCTATGCGGGCGTGGACAATCCGCTGTTCTACAAGGACAACAACCGCATGCTGTTCGGCGATGCCAAGAAAATGCTGGAGGAAGTCTTGGGGGCATTGAAAGCGTGATGGGGCAGTAAGCCCACCGGCCGCAGCAGTAACATTTTTAATCATGCCGGACTTCGTGTCCGGCATTTTTTTCTCAACTGTCGGTTCGCATGGCCGATAACATCGGTGCGGTGACCTGTCGCTCTGGCGGGTCTGAATTTTTTGCCCGTGCAGGGACTAATGGCCGGATAGTACGAACAGCAAGATGAATCTCATGTCGCAAGCGAAATTCGCATGCACCTCCACCTCGGCAGCCTGGCTCGCTCAGTCAGCGGTTGCCGTGCTGTATTTCCTGTTTGGCAACTTCATCCATAGTCATTTCACCAGCAATGGCATCGTCAGCATCCTGTGGCCGGGGAGTGGCCTCGCACTGGCTGTGCTGCTGATCGGTGGCAGGGGGTATTTGATAGGATTGCTGGCAGGTTCGTTGTTGTTCAACTGGTATGCAAACAGCTCGCCCTGGGCAATCATCGGCATCACGCTGGCCAATATGCTGGAAGCCTGGTTCGCCTATAGTCTGGTGATGCGTGAGCCGGGTATGGTCAGGCTGGCCACGTTACGGGATTATCTGCATCTGATAGGGCTTGGCGGGGCACTGGCCGGACTCGTCGGCAGTGCTCTGGGCGTTATGTCATTGCTGCTGGCTGGCTATATTGCACCCGCCGAGTTGCCTGCCAATTTCCTGCACTGGTGGATGGGCGATACGCTGGGGGTGGTGCTACTGACCCCTTTCCTGCTGGTCTGGCTGATGAATGATTTTTCCAGGAGCAATGTCCGCCTGCTGGTGAGAGGCGCGGGACTGTTTCTGTTGACCTTTGTCGCCGGACAAATCATTTTTCTGGACTGGTTCAGGGAATATCTGACCGACACTCCCAAGGGTTACTGGATGTTCCTGTTCATTGCCTGGTCGGCGATGCGGCTGGGCCGGCGCGGGACGATGCTGATGGTGTTGATGGTCGCCGTGCAGGCGCTGGTTGGCGCCTATCGTGAGATCGGCTTTTTCAGGCACGACATCGCGTTGGCACAACTGGGAAACTATTGGGCCTACATGCTGATCCTGTCGGTGATCGGCATGGCATTGGCGACATATGTCAACGATATCAGGTATGCCCTGTCATCGCTGAAACTGAAGGACAGCGCACTGGATGCGGCGGCCAATGCCATCGCCATCACCGACCGGAAGGGTCGGATCGAATGGGCGAACCGGGCTTTTTCCCAGCTCTCCGGGTATGCACTGGAGGAGGTCGTGGGTCACCGGCATAAGGAGTTGGTCAAGTCTGGCCGGCAGGATGCCCTGTTTTATCAGGGGCTCTGGCAAACCGTCCTGTCCGGTAAGGTATGGCGTGGCGAACTGGTCAATCGTCGCAAGGACGGAATTTTGTATGACGAAGAGATGACGATTACGCCATTGACCGATCCGCATGGCGAAATTGCTCATTTCGTTTGTGTGAAGCAGGATATTACTGAACGCAAAATCGCGGAACAAAAAATCAGAAATCTGGCTTTTTTCGACCCATTGACCAGTCTACCGAATCGCAGATTATTGATGGACAGGCTCATCAAGGCGCAGGCTAACAGCGCGCGATCAGGCCGTTTTGGCGCACTGATGTTCATTGATCTGGATAATTTCAAAAACCTGAACGATACCTTGGGGCACGATGTCGGTGATTTGCTGTTGCAGCAAGTAGCACAGCGTCTGACGGACTGCGTACGTGAAGGTGACACGGTTGCGCGTCTGGGTGGCGACGAGTTTCTGGTGATGCTGGAGAATCTCGATACGCTGGAAGTGCATGCAGCGGGGCAGACCGAAGCCATCGGCGGGAAAATACTTGCTGCACTCAACCTGCCGTACCAGCTAAATACGCACCTGTACCTGAATTCACCGAGCATCGGCATCATTCTGTTTCGTGATGAACACAAGCGCATTGATGACTTGATGAAACAGGTGGATATCGCCATGTATCAGGCCAAGAATTCCGGTCGCAATGCGTTGCGCTTTTTTGATCCCGGGATGCAGGAAGCGATTGCGGCACGTGCTGAAATGGAAAGTGAAATGCGTCATGCTCTGGGAAGTCAGGAATTCCAGTTGTACTACCAGATTCAGGTGGATGCCAAGCAAAGGGCGATTGGTGCGGAATGTTTGTTGCGCTGGGTGCATCCGACACGCGGCATGGTGTCTCCCACTCAATTTATCCCACTGGCGGAAGACACTGGACTGATACAACCCATCGGCTTGTGGGTGCTGGAGACTGCCTGTCAGCAGTTGGCGCAGTGGCAAGCAGAGTTGGTCGCGCGCAATCTGATTTTGTCAGTGAATGTCAGTGCCAGCCAGTTTCGTCAGCGGGATTTTGCAGCGCAAGTCAGGGGCGTGGTACGGCGTAGCGGGATAGACCCTGCCAAGCTTAAGCTGGAACTAACCGAAAGCATGTTGCTGAAGGATATTGAGAGCATCATTTCAACCATGACGGAACTGAAGCGTTTGGGTGTCCAGTTCTCACTTGACGATTTCGGCACCGGCTATTCATCGTTGCAATACCTGAAGCGTCTGCCACTAGATCAACTCAAGATAGACCAGTCTTTCGTGCGAGATATCGCGACCGATAGTAACGACAAAGCGATCGTTGAGACTATTATCGCGATGGCGCACAGCATGAATCTGGACGTTATCGCAGAGGGCGTTGAGACGGAAGCGCAACAACGCTGGCTTCTGGATCAGGGGTGTTACCATCAACAGGGCTATTTGTTTGGCAGACCCGTGCCGATAAGCCAATTCGAGACGGAGTTGCTGTTTCATGGCATGAGTAATTAAGGAGTGTGCCCAAGATGAAAACCAAGATCGAAAGCAGTTTGCTGGAACAGATGCAGTTCAGCAACCGGGAGATTGCCTTGCGCAAGCGCCTGTTCGGTTTTACCGAGCGAGATGTCGCTAATCTGGTAGCGTGCCGCGAACTGATTGCGGTACAGGTTGATGAAATCAGTGAAGATTTTTACCGTCAGCAAGTCGCTGAACCCGAGATTGCGATGGTGATCGGCGATCAGGATACGTTGCAACGCCTCAAAAACAGTATGCATCACTACATACTGGAACTGTTTCAGGGGTATTACGAT
The DNA here is from genome assembly GCA_028687575.1 of Gallionella sp. Lineage (GTDB taxonomy): Bacteria > Pseudomonadota > Gammaproteobacteria > Burkholderiales > Gallionellaceae > Gallionella. The sequence continues at coordinate 329,920 of JAQTZW010000002.1, forward strand.
GCGGAATACGTCAACAAACGTCTACGTGTCGGCAAAATCCACAAGCGTATCGGCGTGACCCCCAAGCTTTATATGTCTGCGGTATGGTTGTTGATGAGCGTGCTGGAGAACTTCATTCAAGCAGAGAAGTCAGGGAAAATCGGTGGCGTGCCATGCGCCGATATTCAGATGTCGTTGCGTAAGCTCATCCTGTTCGATACTCAGTTGGTGTTCGACACCTATATAAATAGCATGACAGATGAAATTCTCATCGCAAAACAGGAGGTTGAGCAATATGCAGAGAGTCTGGAGCAGCGCATCGCAGAGCGCACCCAGCAGTTGCACGAGATAGCGCTGCGTGATCCGCTTACCGGTTTGTTCAATCAACGCGCATTTTACGACAGCCTGCATCGCCAACTGGCAATCGCCGAACGTACCAATGACAGCGTCTGTCTGGTGTATTTCGACCTCAACGGATTCAAGAAGCTCAATGACAGCATGGGGCACAAGGCCGGTGACGCATTGCTGATTCTGGTCGGCGAGGCGATGAACGAAACACTGCGCAATTCCGATCTGGCCTGTCGCTATGGAGGCGACGAGTTTTGTATCATTCTGCCCAGCATTGATCTTGCCCAAGCGCAGGTGTTTTGCCTTAGGCTGACCGAACATTTCGACCACAAGGAAACCTGTGGCATCACCTTCAGCATGGGCGTGATAGAGTCAAACGCTGCACTGCGCCTCGAGATGAATGAGATGGTCAGACTGGCCGATACCAAGATGTATCTGGCAAAAGAACTATCCCATGCCGAGTCTGGACATCATATCGAATGTTCACTACTGTCCGGTAGATTTTAAGTTCATTTCGCTGTAGCCCTTTATTGACGTGGCTTTCAGCACGTTTTTGCATTCCGACGATTTCAAATCCTATCTGGAATCGCCTTTGGTTAAAAAACCGTA
>JAQTZW010000010.1 GCA_028687575.1 Gallionella sp.
GATACGGTTTTTTAACCAAAGGCGATTCCAGATAGGATTTGAAATCGTCGGAATGCAAAAACGTGCTGAAAGCCACGTCAATAAAGGGCTACAGCGAAATGAACTTAAAATCTACCGGACAGTAGTGGTTTTGAGTATGTCGTAGCCACTCTGGGGATGCTGCCGAATCAGGTTGAATTCGATCTCGGTCAGCCGGCGCGGCATGGACAATATCTCCGCCGGAACCTGTATCTTGCCAACATCGTGCACCACGCCTGCCAGATACAAACCCTCAAGTCTGTCCTCCGACATCTGCAACACCTTGCCGATGCCGACCGCCAAGCGCGCGACACGATGCTGGTGGCCGGCGGTATACGGATCGCGCAGTTCGACAATGGCCGCCAGTGCGGTGATGGAGCCGAACAGACTTTCCCTGAGCTTCCTCTCGCTGGCCTTGAGCGCTATGGTGCGCTCCTCGACCGCCTCTTCCAGCTTGTTGCGCAGCCTGTTCAATTCCAGATGAGTGCGCACCCTGGCCAGCAGTTCTTCGCGCTGATAGGGTTTGGTGACGTAATCCACCGCCCCGAACTCGAAACCTTGCAGCTTCTCGCTTACTTCCGATGCCGCGCTAACGAAGATCACCGGCACGTCACAGGTAGCCGGGTCTGCCTTGAGCCGGCGACAGACCTCGAATCCATCCATTTCCGGCATGCGAATATCGAGCAGCACCAGATCGGGCGGATTGCTGATGGCCGCATGCAACGCCAGCTTTCCGCTAATGGCGGAGCGCACCTCATACCCTTCGTCCTTCAGAATATCCGTCAACAGCCTCAACGAGGCCGGCGTATCGTCCACGGCAAGGATCTTGCCCATTTCATTGGTGTTCATGATCGTTCCCGATATCAACTTCCTGCAAGGCCTTGAGGATCGCCGGGTAGTCGAACATCCCGGCGATACGCGTCAAAATGCCGTGCAATTTGCCATCGCATTCTTCCACCCTTTCAAGCGCAGAGTCGATGCGCGATGCTTCGAGACTTTCCAGAGCGTCGCGCAACTCGTCGCGCAAAACCTGCGGCAGCACCGCCAGCATCCTGGGTTGGAGCACCACCGCGACCTCTTCTTCCACCTCTGTGCCCTTGTCCTCGTAGGTATATTTCAGGCCCAGCTGTTTGGCCAGACATTCATATATCTCACTGAACCGGTACGGCTTACGCACGAAATCGTCCATCCCCGCGCGCAGCATCTCCTCGCGTTGTTCGGTAAAGGCCGAAGCCGTGACCGCCACTATCTTGACCTGATGACCGCCGGGCAATTCGCGGATACAACGCGTCGCGTCCATGCCATCCATCACTGGCATGCGTCTGTCCATCCAGATCAGATGAGGTTGCCAGCTCTGGAAAAGTTGCACCCCCTGCTCACCATTCTCGGCCAGCTTCACCGGCAAGCCGATGTTTTCCATCAGTTGTTTCAACAACAACTGATTCTCCAACTGATCTTCGACGATCAGAATGCGGTATTCGGGCTGACCGGGAGCAACACCGGTGACGTGACCCATGACTAGGGCATCTACCTTCCGCACTTCGCCCGCTTCAACCATGCTGACGGGCAACTCGACGCGGAAAATGGACCCCACTCCCGGTGTACTTTCCAGATTGATCGCACCGCCCATCAGTTGCACGAATTGCCGAGTGATGGCAAGGCCCAAGCCCGTTCCCTTCTGCGCAGCCAATTCGCCCACCTGCACGAAAGGCTCAAAGAGTTTCTGCTGGTCTTCCGGTTTGATACCGACTCCGGAATCCTCTACCTCAATCAACAAGCGGGGCGGCATGACATGCGGCTTCAATCCAAAACGTACGGTAATGCCGCCTTGCTCGGTGAATTTCACCGCATTACCGACCAGATTGATGATCACCTGCCTGAGACGTGCCTCGTCGCCCTTGATGTAGCGCGGCAATTCCGACGACTGTTCTACCAGCAACCTCAAGCCTTTCTCACGCGCGCGCAACTGCATCATATCGGCCACATCGCGCACCATCGCGCCCAGATCCAGCGGAAGATGTTCAAGCTCTATGCGCCCAGCTTCTATCTTGGCCATTTCCAGCACGTCGTTGATCAGGTTCAGCAGATACGCTCCACTCCGGTTGATGATATCCAGACTGTCACGTTGCTCCCGGGGCAGCGCACTCCCCTTGCGCATGAGGTTGGAAAAACCGAGGATGGCATTCAGCGGTGTGCGCAGTTCATGGCTCATGTTGGCCAGAAACACACTCTTGGCCTTGTTGGCGGTTTCGGCGGCATCACGCGCCAACACCAGCTCGGTGGTGCGCTGCTGCACCTCCAGCTCCAGGTTATCCTTGTAGCGTGTCAATTCTGTTTCCGCCCGTTTGCGCTCGGTGATGTCTTCCGAGATTCCCAGCAAATATTGCGGATTGCCCGAAGGATCGCGCAACGCCAACTTGCGGGTGTGCAGGATGCGCTCACCATGGGCAGTGGCTATCACCTCTTCAGGAATGTCCACCACCTCCGTCTGTGCCAGCACGTCACGATCCTTGCGAATGAACAATTCGGCCTGTGAGCGTGGAAAGAAATCGTAATCGTTCTTGCCCAAAAGGTCGGCCCGGTCATAACCCAACAAAGTCTCGCCGGCACGGTTGAACAACTCAAAACGCAAGTCGGAGGCGCGTTTCAAGAAAATCATGTTGGGAATATTCTCTACCACGCTATTCAACAACTGGCGACTTTCGCGCAGATCACCTTCCCGACTGGCCACCGCTTCCGTCATGGTTTTGAAACCCGCCAGAATGGGGGAAAACTCTTCGACGGAAGCCAGTAGTTTGTCCTGCTCAAGATGCCCCTCCACCATCGCCTGGGTCGCCGCCACCAATGCATCCACCGGCTGCTTCAGCAGACGGGCCAACAACCAGCGCATCACCGCAAGCAAGAAAAGGCTGAACAACAGTGAAATCGCCAGCGCCTGAAATAGCACCAACCGTTTTTCTGACTGATGTTTGTCAACAGACAGACCGATATCGGCCAAGCCCACCAACTGATCGCCGTGCAGCAGCTTGAATTCACGGTGTATAGCTTGCCCGGCAGTTTTTTCACCGTGGAATACCACACGCTGCTGATCGTCGCGTATGGTGACGGAAGCAACCCCCTCGCCCAGCATCATCGCCCCACCGATCTTTGCCACCAATTCGTCGTCCACATTCCAAAGTGCCGCCTCCAGTGGTTCGGCCATCACCCCGGAAATCTGGGCGTACTGATTATCAATGTAGTCAGCCACCTCCTCCGACATCTTGTAATAGTTCAACAGGGCAACGATTGCCGATGCCACAGTCACCAGCAATATCATTGCCAATGACAATTCCCGATAGAGCGATCTGGATCGATTCTTCAGCATATTCATGGCCATATCCAGTCCATCAATTTTCCCAGGTCGAAGCATAAAACTCTACGAAGCTTCCGAGTTTTGGCTTGAATTCTTCAGGGACCTGGCCTTTTCCCCAATACGCGTCAAGTATTTTCTGATACTCCGCACCCGCCAGCGTGCGTCTTAACACTTTCCCATAGCGTTTGGCGATCTGCGCGCTGCCCGCTGTATCCAGGTCTATCACGATAGCGATAGGTCGCTCACCGCCCGGAATTTTTTTTTGCGCAAACTGCTCCTTCTCTTGCGGAAAAAGTTCGCTGATCGCCTGCATCCCGGTGGCTTGCACCAAGATGCAAAAGTCAATCCGCCCCCGCTTGAGCATGCGTAGCAACGATTCCACCGAATCGCTCTGATGCACTTTGATGCCCCGCTCTGTTAAATAGCGCATGTCTCCGACCGTGCCGCGCAGCACGCCCAGCGTATGACCGCCCAGTTCTTCCACACGCCGGTATTTGATGACCTCGTGATGCGGTTTGTAGAAAAAAATCGCCGAGTTGAACAGGGCTATGGGAAAAATGGCCTTGCGCTTATGCGTCATAAGCAACTCGGGGTCGCCGACAATATAGGCTGCCTCGCTGCTCCTGAAACGTTTGATGGGCAAATATTCGATGCGGTATTCCACACCGGCACGCTCCGACAGCAGATGCAAAATAGCCCCCGCATAACCGTTTTCCGGCAATCCGGCTGAAAAGAACGGCGGCGTATCGGTAGAGACGAATACGACAGGACTCTCAGCCGCCTGTGCCGTGCAAGCCATGCACGACACCAGCCACAATAAGGCCGAGCGCCAGATTAAGGCACTTTTGCCGTTGCTGCATGGTAACGATGCGTTCATTTCCAGCCGGGGTTGTGCGGTTTCAGCCATTCCAGAATATCTGCCGGAACCTTCCCCGTTCCCATCTGTTTATCAACGATTTGCCGGTATTGGCCTTTTTTGATGAGTTGCCGCAGCCCCTGCTCGAAAGCCTTGCACAAATTATCTGCGCGGGAATTTTGCTTGCGGCAGGCCAGTACCACCGGCTCCTGCCTGTCATCACTACCCACAAGATAGAACGTCACAACCCGGTACTGCTTGCGCTCTTTCTCATGCACGTCGGAAAGCAGACCGACCAGTGCCGCCGCGTCACCATTAAACAACGCATAGCGGGCCAATTGTCTGGACGGCAGCATATCCACAACCGGATTTTCGCCGCCCGCCGAAAACGCCGACCGAACCAACTCGGCGATCATCTCATCCCCGGCTTTTGCCGATGCCATGGAGAAAAGCTGATAAGCCACCACATCCGACTTGCGCTCTTCGCCAAACAATTGCGGTGCGATGCGGGGAGCAGTGGCGTGCGCACCCGTTGCGCAGCACAGCAGCACACCAGCCAGCAAACCGGCCAGCAACGTGTGGAATGATGTTTTGCTGTTTTCCATGATGTTCTCTCTCAATCTGAAATACTGGATGTGGACAACACCAGCAACTTGTCCCACAACTCGAAATGATGATTGAACGGATGCGTCTGCGACATGAAGATGGTGATCTTCTCTTCCTTCGGATCAACGCTGAAGCGGGTGGAATAGAGGCCCGCCCACTCGAACGTGCCGACATCGCCGGCATCCACGTTATGTTCCCGGTCGGCCTGTATGCCCAGCCCCAGCCCGAATTTCCAGCCTTCGTCATGCAACGTAGTCTCGTACAGTTTGCCGATCTGGTTGGTGGTCATCAGTTCGACCGTCTTGCGGCTGACCAGCCTCACGCCGTCCAGTTCGCCCTTGTTCAGCAGCATCTGGGCGAAGCGGAAATAGTCATAAGGCGTGGTGACCATGCCCACACCGCCCGACAGGAAAGTTTTGGGCCCGGCAGTCTGAAAGGTCGGGGAATACACGTAATCCCCTTCGCGGTGCGGGCCGGGAGCGACCTTTTCCAGGCTGCCTTGCCAGTCACTCTTCCACACCACCGACATCCTGTCCTGCTTTTCGGGCGGCACAAAGAAATACGAGTCATTCATCTTCAGCGGCTTGAAGATATGTTCGGCGATGTAGTCATCGAGCTTCTGCCCCGACACTACCTCCACCAGATAGCCGCTCACATCTGCGGCCATGCCGTAGATGAAGGCTTCTCCGGGCTGGCTGGCGATCGGCAGCCGCGCCAACCGCTTGACCATGTCGCCTATCGTCCCTTCGGTCTCGTACATCCCGCTGCTGATGCCGGCCTCTTCATACAGGTCGTGCATCTGGCGCAGCAGACGGTCTTTCGGATACCACTCGGAAGCAAACGAATAAGGCATCCCGGCGGTATGGGTAAGCAGGTCCTTGATGGTGATGTCCCGCTTCGCCGGCACCAGCCGGAATGCCGGATCGGCCCCTTCCGGCAGCATCTCGATCACCTTGGGATGGGAAAATTCGGGGATGTATTTGGCGACCGGGTCGGACAGCAGCAACTTGCCTTGCTCATATAGCTGAAGCACCGCCAGCGTCACCACCGGCTTGGTCATCGAACAGACGCGGAACAGGGTGTCCTGGCGCATCGGCTTGCCGGTATCGGCCACGCCGACCGTCTTGAAATAGGCGATTTTGCCGTGCCGCGCCACCAGCACCACCGCCCCGGCCATCTTCTTCTGTTCTACCTGCGCATCCAGCAGATCACCCAGACGATCCAGCCTGACAGAAGACAGTCCCACCGTTTCCGGCCTGACAGTCTGGAATTCATCTGCCGCCACAGGCATTGCCTGCAACGCAAACCACAATCCGAACATCCATCCCAAGATTTTCATCATCCCCCCAAACGCGCCTCCGTCATCGGCCTTACTTCAGCGCTTACACGTATTCGTCCAGTACGTTGGTTATCGGCAAACAGGCCAATTACTTTAGGGATGCAGAAAAAATGTAACCCATCCAACCGCTTATGGTTCATTCAGGATTTCGGGTAACTCACGGGTCGCGACCTGTGGGCCGCGCTTATTTCGTCCCAAACACCTGCTTCAGGAACACCGTGGTCTGCTGCCAGGAATCCTTGTCTGCCAGCGGGCTGTAGGCCAGCGGCAGGTTGAACTTGCGGCCCAGCTCGTCGGCGTCGGGATTGGTGAAGCTGTGCTTCACGCCGGAATAGGTCACCACCTGATAGTCCGCCTTGGCCGCATCCATCTCCTGACGGAACGCGGCGACCTTGTCCGCCCCTATCATCGGGTCGTCCTCGCCGGTGAACGACAGGATGCGCGCCTTGATCGCGCCCGGTTGCGCGGTGGTGACGGCGTTCAGTCCGCCGTGGAAACTCACCACGCCCTTCAGGTCGTAGCCCATGCGCGCCATGTTCAGCACCACGCCGCCACCGAAGCAATAGCCGATCGCCGCAACTTCACCGGCATCCACGGTAGCGTCGGCGCGCAGCAACTTCATGCCCGCCTCGAAACGCGACCTAGCCTCGGGCATGTTGGTCATCACCGCCGTGGCGAACTTGCCCGCGTCGTCGGGGTGATTGGCCTGTTTGCCATCGCCGTACATGTCCACCGCCAGCGCGGTGTAGCCCTGCTGCGCCAACATGTCGGCGCGGTGGCGCGCATAGGCGTTGTGTCCCCACCATTCATGCACCACCAGCACCGCCGGACGCTTGCCGGTGAACGCGTCGTCGTAGGCGATATAGCCCTTGAGCGTCGTGCCGTTGGACTGGTAGTCCACCTCACGCCCCTGCACCGCCGCCTGCGCGGCGGACATGCCGATACATCCCGCTGCGACCAACCACAAATATTTCTTCATGTTATTTCTCCGGTAATTCAGACGATTCCCGACAGCACCTTGCTGCGCAGGTAAAAGATATTCAGCCCGTGCGGCTGCAACATCGCCAGCAGCCTGTCCACCAGCACCGCTTCGGCGACGAACTCGACCTTGACCGGCAATTCGCCGGCCAGTTCGAAGAAGCTCTCCTCGTGCATGCGCCCGTGCCTGCCGTATCCTGCGATGGCGCGGAACGCCGAGCCACCGTGTATGCCGAGCGCACGCGCCTGTTCCAGCAGCCACTCGTACAGCGGTTTGCCGTCGTGATGGTGGTTCTCGCTGACATAAAAGCAAAGCTGATCCATCATTGCCCCCCTTGCAGCCATTTGAAAGTCTGTATCCCGAGTACGGTCATCAGCAGCGAGCCGCCCAAATGCGTCACGATGATGCCCAGCCCCCAGGCGTATTGCCCGCGCAACAGCAGCGTGACGGTCTCCGCCGAAAAGGTCGAGAACGTGGTCAGCCCGCCCAAAAAACCGGTGATGATGAACAAGCGCCATTCCGGCGACAGTCCCGGATGCTGCATGAAGAAGGCGACCGCCAGACCGATCAGATAACCGCCGACCAGATTGGCAACTAGCGTGCCCGGTGGCAATTCGGGCAACACGGGGTTGAGCCACAGCCCCAAGCCCCAGCGCAGCCATGCACCGCACGCCGCACCCAGTCCGATAGCCAAAAAAGAATAGATCAACATGGCGGCATTCTAACCGGTCGCACCGCTATGCCACCACACGAACCGGCGCGAAACCGCCGCCCGGCGTGCGGAAATTGGTGGTCTGCCCCTGATAAAGCCGCGCCGCCACCAGCTGGATTTCGCCGTCATAGACATAGCAGCGCACGTCGAACTTGAGCTGTTGCGGCTCGCCCTCCGGTCCGCTGACGCAGCGCGTGCCGGGCGCGGCCACCCGCTGCGCGACATAGCCGCCCTGCAATATCTCCTCGAACACGCGGCGGGTAAGCTTCGCGCCGCTGTAGCTGCCCTTGCTGCCGTAACCGCTGTCCGGCTTGAAGAACCATTGCTTGCGCATCTCCCACCAGTAGCCGGCATCGTCCGCCGCCACCTTCCGGGTCTCCGGCACGCCGGCCTGCAACGCGGCGACAGCTACCTCGTCCACTCCTAGCGCGCGCAAGGCGGCCGCATCGCTGAACTGCGCCAGTTTGCGCTTGTCGGCATAGGCTGCGTAATGGTTCGGGCCGGGTGTGAGCACCACCCAGCCAGCCTGCCAGGCTTCCAGCAGCGCCGGATACTGTTCCAGCGAGAAATCCACCAGGCGGTTGTAAACCAAGTCTATCCGCTGCCCGCCGACATACAGGCCGTCGTCGCGCGCGGTGATCACGGCAGGGTCGGCGATCACACAACGGATGCCGTGGCGCTCGAACAGGCGTTGCGCCAGCAGGAATTCGGGATACAGATATTGCGCTTCGGGCTGTGCGTCCACGATGGCGATGCAGTTCAGCGGCGCATCGTTGCCCGCCAGCCGCCACTCGTTGTGGAACATTGCGACGATGGCCTCATCCGGTGCTGCCACCGCCAGCGCCTCGCCGGGCAAGGCCGTGTCTTGCTGGCTTGCCAGCAGCAGCGCGTTCAAAAACGCCCCGCCGGCGTTGGTGTTGACCTCGATCAGGTGCGCACCGTCGGCGTTCAGGTGAAAATCGTAGCCGTAGAACACGCCCCGCGCGCCGTTCGCCTTGCCGCGTTCGCAGGCAACCACCCGCTCCACCGCCGCAATCACGTCCTTCATCTGCTGCAACTGCGCCGGACTGGCGTACACCGCCACGCCGGAGAACAGGTGCGGGCAGCGTGTGGCGACCAGCTCATGCCATGCGTCGCCCTGCCCGATCAAGCCACGTTGCAGTGCTGCCGCATCCAGCCGGCCCGCTGCGCAATCCGTATTGAGTCTGGCCGCCTCCGTCACCTAGTGACCACCCAGCAGTTTTTTCTTCAGGTCATCCTGCGCGGGTTTTTCGCCCAGCCAGATTTTCATCAGCGCGCCGTAGAACGCCGCGCCGGGAATGACACCCTGCTCGACCCCGTTGACGGTGACCACCGTACCCGCGTCATGCCGGTAATCCAGATTGATGACGCTACCCTCTTTGGCTTCGCCCACTTTGCCGAACACCTGCTCGAACTGTTGCAGCGGGCCTTGCAGTGCTTGCAGTTCCTGAGGGGTGTGATTCTTTTCCATCGCCTTTTTGAACGCGGACAACAGGTGTTCGGCGGTGATGTCGCGCTTCAGGTGCAGCGAGATGCGCTTGTCGGCGGCATTGGCCAACACCCCGGCGGCGCTGACTTGCTTGGCGTCCAGATACAGCGCGGCGACATAGAGATCAATGATGAACACGCTGCGCAGACCCGCGCCGTTCAGCACCAGATCGCTGCTGCCGACATGCACGCTGTCCGCCACTTTCACGCCTTCCACCTCGACCGCCTGCGCGCTGCAACCCAGCGACAGCAGCATCGCCGCCAACAATAACTTCTTCATGATTTCTCCTTGAGGGTAGGCATCCGGCCAGGCTGATGCCGCGCGGATGCAGTTTGATGATTGTGGGCGGGCAGTTTGCCAGAAACTGTGCCGTCTAAGGTTACAGCGCCTCGAATATCCCCGCCGCGCCCATCCCGGTGCCTATGCACATGGTCACCATGCCGTATTTCTGCTTGCGGCGGCGCAGCCCGTGCAACAGCGTCGCGGTGCGGATCGCGCCGGTCGCGCCCAGCGGATGACCCAGCGCGATCGCGCCGCCCAGCGGATTGACGATGGCGGGGTCCAGCGCCAGCTCGCGCATCACCGCCAGCGTCTGCGCGGCGAAGGCTTCGTTGAGTTCTATCCAGTCCATGTCGGCAAGCTTCAGACCGCATTGCTTCAGCACGCGCGGGATGGCTTCCTTCGGCCCTATGCCCATCACTTCGGGCGGCACGCCGGCTACATCAAAGCCGTGGAATTTTCCAATAGGCGTGAGGTTGTAGCGCGTCAGCGCCGCCTCGGAACACAGCAGCACTGCGCCCGCGCCGTCCGACATCTGCGAGCTGTTGCCCGCCGTCACCGACCCCTGCCGGGCGAACACCGTGCGCAAGCGGCCCAGCGCTTCGAGCGAGGTGTCGCCGCGCGGGCCTTCGTCCTGCGCCACGACGCGCTCGTTCAGCCGCACCTCGCGGGCTGCCAGATCGGGCGTGTGCGCGGTGACGGTGTACGGCGTGATTTCGTCGGCGAATTCGCCGTTATTGATGCCTGCCAGCGCGCGCAAATGGCTGCGCAGCGCGAATTCGTCCTGATCCTCGCGCGACACTTTCCAGCGTTCCGCCACGCGCTCCGCCGTCAGACCCATGCCATAGGCGATGCCGTAACGCTCGTCGCGCTCGAAGACCGCCGGATTGAAGGCGACCTTGTTGCCCATCATCGGCACCATGCTCATGCTCTCCGTGCCGCCGGCGATCATCACGTCGGCCTCACCCAGCCGGATGCGGTCGGCGGCCAGCGCCACTGCCTGCACACCGGAGGAACAAAAACGGTTGATGGTCATGCCCGGCACCGAATCCGGCAGGCCGGCCAGCAGCAGCGCGATGCGCGCCACGTTCATTCCCTGTTCCGCCTCGGGCATGGCGCAGCCGACGATCACGTCGCCAACCGCCGCCGGGTCCAGCGAGGGCGCCTGGGCCAGCACAGCCCGAATCACATGCGCCAGCAGGTCGTCGGGTCGCGTGTTGCGGAACATGCCGCGCGGCGCCTTGCCCACCGGGGTGCGCGTCGCGGCAACGATATAGGCTTCCTGAACTTGTCTGCTCATCATTCCTCCCGTCGAATGCCCTGCAATGAGCAGTTCACATGATTGCTACGTTATTTCGCATCTATGGACGAAATGCTCCACACCCAACTGGTCATCGTCGCACGGCCTTGTAGCGCATCCTCTTCCTTCGAAGGCCACAGCAGAATCAGTGGCCCCTTGTTTTCCAGCGGAATGGGCTTACCTTCCAGGCGTGTCGCCAGAAACCCCTGGCTGGTCTGGAACTCGCGCATCGCCAACGTGGAATCGTAATTATCCAGCGCGGAGATGGACAAACGCTTGGCATCAGTCATCCGGTAGGCTTTCAGCAGATCGCTCATCAGCACCCCCTGAAATGTCCCACTCATACCCCACTGGGTGGTCAACCGGGTCTGATACATCGGCAGCCGCTCAATCTCTGCCAGAGATAACCGATAAGTCATTCCTGCATGGGTCAGCGTCAGCAGCGGCTTATCCTTGCCAGTCACGGCGGGCAGAGGTTTAGCAAGCACAACAATATCCGCAGCCACGGACAGTGTCGAGCAGACAGCTATGACAACCAACAACAAGATTTGAATCAAACGCATTTTGGCCTTTTTCAATAGAAGTAACGTCATAGACAACGAGTATGAATTCCCGAATATTATTAGCGAATCACAAGTCTTTCCAAATGAAGAACATCATCACAACCAGCGCAAACAATATCACCGCAGCATAAATAGTCAGACTTTTCACTATCCCAGGTTTGATTTCACCCCGCCGACGGTGGGAACTCCCCTTGCCGCGCCAATCGCAGGCCTTGCACCGGTAATAGTGGTATCCCAACCCGTAGCGTAGCAGTGATTCAGCCAAGGTGTGTGCATGGCTGCGGCACATATGAGTAGAGGAACATTTTGGGCAAGATTTCATATCGGTATTCTTAATACAATTTCGCGGGAATATTACACAAACTTACGGCAATCAGCGGTCCGGCAAGTAAAAATTATCGCGTTGCGCCCTAATTCCGCAACGCCTTGCTGTGCTTCAGCATGTGTTCGATGCGCGCCTGGGTCTTGTCGGTGGCCAGCAGTTCCATGAAGTGGCGGCGTTCGAGATCCAGCAGCCATTGCTCGTCCACCACCGACCCGGCATCCACATCGCCGCCGCAGATCGTTTCGGCGACACGGCAGCCGATGTTGAAATCGTGTTCCGAGATGAAGCCGCCTTCCAGCATGTTGACCATCGCGGCTTTCAGCGTGGCAATGCCGGTGCGCCCCGCCACGGTGATGCGGCGCTGTTGCAGCGGCGGACGGTAGGCGGTGGCGATCATCGCCTGCGCTTCCTGACGGGCGACATGCAGCAGCTCGAAGCGGTGCATCACGATGCGGTCGGAGGCGCGCAGATAGCCCATCTCGCGCGCCAGCTCGGCGCTCTTGGCGACTTCGCCCATCGCGATGTTCTGGAAGTAGCGGCGCACGAACGGGAAAACGTCCACCCGGTTGTCGTTGGCGAAACGCTGCGCATCAAGGGCGGCGCGGCCCGCCATCTCCTTGCAGCCGCCGCCGGCTGGCAACACGCCCACGCCGACCTCGACCAGCCCGATGTAGCTCTCCAGCGTGGCGACGATGCGCGCGCAGTGGATGGAAAATTCGCAGCCGCCGCCCAGCGCCAGCCCGTCCACCGCCGCGATGGTCGGCACCAGCGCGTATTTCAGGCGTTGCGAGACGCGCTGGAACTTGGCGACCACCGCCTCGACATGCGGCACGTTGCCGGTTGCGGCATTCAGCACGTCGCCTAAGCCCCCGCCGCCCGCGACGGTGTATTTGACGCGGCTGGCCGCCTGTTTGAATTTGTCGAACATGGAGGCGTGTTCAGCCGGTTGCTGCACGCCCTGCATCAGTTGCAGCAGGTTCGCGCCATAGGAGAACGGCGGCTCGGTCTGCCACAGGATCAGTGCGGAAAAATTCGCCTCGGCCTCGTCCACCGCGCGCAACATGCCGTCCAGCACGGCGTTGCTGACGGTGTGGAACTTGCTCTTGAAACTCAGCATGGCGATGTCGTCGCCCATGTGCCACATGCGCACCTCATCAGTCTCGAACACCGTCTCGCCATATTTCACCGGCTCGCCCAGCAGCCGGTCGGGAAACAGCTGGCGGCGGTACACCGGCAGCGTGGAGCGTGGTTGGCAAGCGTTGCTGGCGGGCGAATAAGAGCCCTGCGCGGCATGCACGCCGTCGCGCGCCGCATCAAGCACCCAGCTCGGCAGAGGGGCATCGGCCATCGCCCGGCCTGCGGCGATGTCGGCGGCGATCCAGCCCGCCACCTGCTGCCAGCCTGCGGCCTGCCAGATCTCGAACGGGCCGCTGTCCCAGCCGAAGCCCCAGCGCACCGCGAGGTCGAGGTCGCGCGCGTTGTCGGCGATCGCGGAGAGTTGCAGCGCGCAGTAATGGAATACGTCGCGGAACACCGCCCACAAAAATTGCGCCTGCGGATGGGGGCTGGCGCGCAAGCCGGCCAGCTTCTTCGCCCAGTCGCGCTCGCGCAGGATGTCTTTCACACCGTCGTCCAGCTGCGCGTCCGACAGCCGGTATTCTCGCGTGTGCAAATCGAGGACGTGTATCTCTTTGCCTATCTTCTGGTAAATGCCTTTTTTGCTCTTCTGCCCCAGCGCGCCCTGATCCACCAGATGGCCGAACCAGGCCGGCAGTTCGAAATGCCGGTGCCAGGGGTCGTCGGTCAGATTCTGGCGCATGGTGTTGACCACGTGCGCGAACACGTCGAGGCCCACGATGTCCAGCGTGCGGAAGGTCGCACTCTTGGGCCGCCCCAGATAGCGCCCGGTCAGTGCGTCCACGGTGTCGAAGCCGAGATTGAACGCCGCCGCGTGATGTTTGGTCGCCAGCATCGAGAACACACCGATGCGGTTGGCGATGAAGTTGGGCGTGTCCTTGGCGCGCACCACGCCCTTGCCCAGCGTGGAGACCAGAAAAGTCTCCAGTTGGTCGAGCAAACCCGCTTCGGTGTCGCGCGCCGGAATCAGCTCCACCAGATGCATGTAACGCGGCGGGTTGAAGAAATGCACGCCGCAGAAACGATGGCGCAACGCTTCGGGAAAGGCTTCCGCCAGCGTATTGATGGAAAGCCCGGAGGTATTGCTGGCGAAGATCGCCCGCTCACCGATGTACGGCGCGACCTTGCGGTACAGGTCGGATTTCCAGTCCATGCGCTCCGCGATCGCTTCGATGATGAGGTCACACTCGCCCAGCCGCGCCAGATGCTGCTCGTAATTGGCCGGCTCAATGAAGTCCATACGGGCGGGGCTGGACAGTGGCGCAGGGTCGAGTTTTTTCAGATTATCCAGCGCTCGGCTGACGTTGGCGTTCTTCTCTCCGCCTTCAGCCGGCAGCTCGAACAGCAGCGTCTCGACGCCGGCGTTAACCAGATGCGCGGCGATCTGCGCACCCATCACGCCCGCCCCCAGCACCGCCGCCTTGCGAATATGGAAATGGCTACTCATCCTCGTTCCCCGTCAATAGTTCATGCAACGGGCATGGCATGACTCCCCTGATAATGAGGCACACCATGCCCGCCCTCACCCCCGTCCCCCCTCTCCCGGTGGGCGAGGGGTACGGTCGGTCGCTGCGCGAGCTTCACATTAAAGGGGAAGGTTGCCCTTCCCCCCTTTCACGCCACGCCTTAGAAGTTATGCGTGTACTGCGCGCTCAGAATGTCTACGCCGCTGTTGTAGCTGCCGACCAGATAACCTTTGCCTGCCAGGTCCGGGTTGCCTGCGGCACTCTGGTTGAGCTGGGGATTGCTGACGAACAGGTGGGAATATCCGAAGTCGAACGCGCAATCCTTGTTCGGCTTGTATTGTCCGCCGACCGACAGCCAGGTGCGGTTGTTGTCGGGGATGCGCGTGGTGCGGAATGCATCCGGCACCGGCGACTGGTCATACGCCACGCCGGCACGCGCCATCCACTTGTCGCTGTAGTGGTAGTTCGCACCGACTGCGACGCGCCAGGTGTTCTTCCAATTTTCCGGTGTCTTGCTCAACGAAGTGCCGTTGGCGCGCAACACGTTGAGTTGCTGAAACACACTCCAACCGGTCCAGGTCAGATCAGCCATCATGTCCCACTTGTCATTCAACTGATGAAAACCGCTGACCGAAAACGAGTCCGGCATAGTGATCGCCAGCGACACCGCCTGCGTCGGCAAGGCCGCCGCTAGGGCTGCCGGCACGTTGGCAAAGCTGACCGATCCGGAAAGGTTGTACTTGATGCGCGAGCGGTAGGCCACGCCGATGCGCTTGTTAGGGCCGAAGTTGAACATCGCACCCAGGTTGTAACCCCACGACCGGTCACTGCCGGTGAGAGTGGAGAGTCCTTCCTTACCCGCCCCGCCGATTGCGGCCAGCAGCGGTGCGCCACCGGCGGCGAAGGCCGCCGCGCTGTAATTGGTCATACTGGTCAGCTCGCCGCTGATGCTCTGGTAGCTGACGCCCGCACCCAGCGTGACAGCGTCATTGATCTGGTAGGAAAAGGACGGATTCAGATTGACGGTCTGAATCTTGGACTTGACCGCCTGGAAGCGGCCCATCCAGTTGGCATCGTAATTGGTTTGCAGGCCGAACGGCGCGTTGATGCCCAGACCGATGCGGGTCTGCGGATTCACTTCCATCGCAAAATAGGCGTTCGGCACCAGCGCCCAGCTGCCGGCATCGCCGCCATTGCCTAGACCCGCCGTCTGCAGCGGCGCCAGCCCGCTTGCCGTGCCGGAGAACTTGCCCGAAGGACGGATCGCGTGTGCTGCCACGGCGAGTTGCTTGCCGGAAAGCTGCCCCATGCCAGCCGGATTGAAAAAGATGGTACTGGCATCATCGGCGCTGGCCGCCCCACCCGCATAGGCATTGCCCATGCCGCTGGCGCTCTGCTCGATCAGCGCAAAGCCCGATGCTGCCGCCCCGCCTGCCATCACCATCAATGCGCTTGCCACCGCCCAACTCACCACTTTCTTGCTGAACATCGTTTTTCTCCCTGGTTTATTTGAATAATGAAAAACACCCGACTGCCACAACAACTATTCTTCAGGCGGCACCACGCGCGGCTGGCGATCCTCGCTGACCGCCACATAGGTCAGTTTCGCCTCGGTGACCTTGACGCACACCGGCATGGCCGGGTCGCGCTGCGCATACACCTCGACATCCACGGTGATGGAGGTACGCCCGACCTTCTCGATGCGCGCGTAGAAACTGACCACATCTCCCATGAAAAGGGGCTGTTTGAAAATGAAGGAATTCACCGCCACGGTCGCCACCCGGCCACGCGCCCGGTGCAGCGCCGGGATGCTGCCGGCGATATCCACCTGCGCCATGATCCAGCCGCCGAACACGTCGCCGGTGTAGCTGCAATCGGACGGCATCGCCACCACCCGCAAGGTGGGCTGTGCATCGGGCAGGGTTGTCCACAGCTCATTCATATCAGTGACCATCGTAAAGCTGCTTGATCTGGGGGGCAAAACGATCCGTCACATCCTTGCGCTTGATCTTCAGCGTCGGCGTCAGCAGGCCGTTGTCTATGCTCCACGCCTCGCGCAGCAGCAACACCCGGTTGACCTTGGCGTAGCCCGGGAAGCCGCGCAGGTTGCGCGCGATACGGCGCAGCACCTTGGCCTCGACGCGGCTATCGGTCAGCGCTTCGGGCATATCGGGACGAATACCTATCTCCTGTGCGAAATGCAGCCACACCTCGGGATTCAACACCGCCACTGCCACCAGATAAGGGTGTGCCTCGCCGAAGATCATCACCTGATCGAACAGCGGGTCGTGCAGGATGGCCAGTTCCATGTCGCTGGGCGGAATCTTCTCGCCATTGGACATCACGATGATTTCCTTGATACGCCCGGTGATGTAGATGTGTCCGGTATCCGAGAGATGCGCGACATCGCCGGTATTGAGCCAGCCATCGGTGGAAATGGCCTCGCTGGTCGCCTGCGGGTTGTTCCAGTAGCCCATCATCACGTTAGCCCCCTTCACCTGCAACTCGCTCTGCGCGCCCAGCCGCACCTCCACGCCGCGTATCGGCTGGCCGACGCTGTCGGGGAAATTGTGCTCCAGCCGGTTGCCGGTGATCACCGGGCTGGTTTCGGTCAGGCCGTAGCCCTGCACCACCGGCAGGCCGAGGCCCACAAACACGCGCGAGACTTCCGGCGACAGCGCGGCACCACCGCTGATCGCCACTCTGAGCCGCCCGCCCAGCCGGTCCAGCACTTTCTGCGCCACCAGCTTTTGCAGCAGCGGCCACAGCAGGAACGACGGCTTCCAGCCGCCGCGCCCCTGCTCCCGCTCGAAGCGCGCCCAGCCGGTTTCCACCGCCAGGTGGAACAACTTGCGCTTGAGAGGCGAACCTTCCTGCAACTTGGTCCTTATCGCCCCATACACGCGCTCGTAGATGCGCGGCACAGAGATCAGCAGCGACGGGCGTATGGTTTGCAGGTCTTCGGCCAGCGTCGGGATGGAACGGGCGAACGCCACGGTAGAACCGGTCATCACAGTCAGGTAATAGCCCAGCGTGCGCTCGAAGGTATGCGACAGCGGCAGGAACGACAGGAACAGGTCGTCGCCATTCACGGTAAAGGTATCCAGACAGGCGTGTGCGTTGCTGAGCATGTTGGTATGGGAAAGCATCACGCCCTTGGGCTTGCCGGTGGTACCCGAGGTGTAAATGATGCTGGCCAGCTCATCGCTCTTCGTCGGTGGCGGTGGCTGCAAGACCGCCTCCGTCGGCAGGAATTCAGCCATGGAACACAGCCTCGACTCGCTCCGATTGACCAGCTTGTCCACGCTGACAAAACGCAGCACACCGCTTAGCCGGTCCGCCACGGTGCGCAATGCCTGCCATTGCTCGTCAGTCTCGAACAGCAGCACTTTCACATCGGCATCGTGAACGATGTAGGCGATGTTGTCCGGCCTGTCCACCGTATAAAGCGGCACGGTGACCAGCCCCAGCGACATCGCCGCCTGATCGAACATCACCCAAATCGGGCAGTTGCGCAGCATGATGGCGACGCGGTCGCCGCGTTGCAAGCCGAGCCCCGCCAGGGCCGCTTGCCAGCGCGCAACTTCCCGGCTCATCTGTTGCCAACTGAAATCGCACCAGGCGTTCTGCTGAAAATGGCGGTAGGCGATGCCCTCGGGAGTGCGCCGCACGCGCTCCAGAAACAGACCATGCAGCGTGCCTGCCTGTTCGGGTGAAATCACGTCGCTTGCCGGTGCAGCCATTGCCATTCCTTTCCGCTATGCCTCAATCAATGAACAGGTCGCCGAACGGTGCGCTCCCCGGCTCCACCGCATACTGCGCGAAATCCACGACGCCGGCCTCGCGCAGCACGGCCTCGTCAATGAACAAATTGCCGCTGCAACGCTTAGCCTCGCGCGTCAGGATCACATGGGCCGCGTCGGCCACGATGGCCGGACGGCGCGAGGCTCGCAGGATAGCCTCGGGAAAATTGAATTCGATCGCGGCAGTGGCGATGGTCGTAGCCGGCCACAAACAATTCGCCGCGATGCCATCTGTCGCAAACTCGCGCGCCAGCCCCAGCATGACCATGCTCATGCCGTACTTGGACAGAGTGTAGGCCAAGTGCGGCGCGAACCATTTGGCGTCCATATTGAGCGGCGGCGACAGCGTCAGGATGTGCGGATTGTCGGAGTGTTTCAAATGCGGGATGCAGGCCTGCGAGGTCAGGAAGGTGGCGCGCATGTTCACGTCCCACATCAGGTCCAACTTCTTGGCCGGAGTCGCCAGAGTCGGTGTCAGGCTGATCGCGCTGGCGTTGTTGACCAGTATGTCCAGCCCGCCGAAATGCTCCACCGCCTGCGCCACGGCAGCCTGTATCGCCGCTTCGTCGCGCACGTCCAGTTGCAGCGCCAGCGCCTGGCCGCCCGCCTCGACCACTTCGGCGGCCACGCTGTGTATCGTGCCGGGCAGTTTGGCATGGGGCTCAGCGGTCTTGCCGGTGATCACCACATTGGCACCGTCCCGCGCGCAGCGCAGCGCGATCTCCCGTCCGATGCCGCGCGTCGCTCCGGTGATGAAGACCGTCCTGCCGCGCAGTCCGCTCATGGGTGTGCAGCCTGCAATTCTTCAGGCGCAAAATCATCCACCATGATGACCTTGCGGCGCAGCGCGTAATCACGCTCCAGCAGCAAGGCCTGCCCGGCGGTGATGATGCCGGCATCGCGCGCTTGGGCGATGCGCGGCAACTCCTCCAGTTCCGTCAGCCGGCCTGCCTTGCGCGCCAGATGCAGTTTTTCCAGCAAGGGTTCGCATTGCAAGGTGCTGGCCAGCGCCGCCTCCAGTGCGCCCACCGGATCGGATTCATCGGTGGGCAGATAGATGCCTGCGGTCAGCCGGTCGCGTACCGCACCATGCAGCATCAGCAACGCCGCCAGCTGATGACCCAACTGGTCAGATGGCGGCTGCAGGCATTTACCCAAGGGGAAGATCATCACCCGCAACAGCAGACGCACCAGCGGATTCGGGAAATTCTGGATCACACCGTCGAAGGCCTGCTGGATCTTGTACAGCGCGTCCTGTATCGCCCAATGTACCAGCGGCAGATCGGCTTCAGGGCGACCCTCGTCAGCAAACCGCTTGAGCGTCGCCGAGCACAGATAGAGCTGGCTCAGCACGTCGCCCAGCCGCCCGGAGATTTTCTCGCGCCGCTTCAGCGACCCGCCCAGCGCCGCCATCGCAAGGTCGGCACTCATCGCGAACGCCGATGAAAAACGCGTCAATTGCTGATAGTAACGCCGCAAAATGACGCCTTCCGGCACCGGAATCAGATGCCCGCCGGTCAGCCCGAACACCAAGCTGCGCGCGGTATTGCTGAGCGCGAAGCCGACATGACCGAACAGCGCATCGTCGAACAGTTGCAGCGCCTTCTCGCGATCTTGCTCGCGCGTGGCGGCAACTTCCTTTAACACGTAGGGATGCGCCCGTATCGCGCCCTGGCCGAAGATCATCAGCGTGCGGGTCAGAATATTCGCCCCCTCGACGGTGATGCCGATAGGGGTTTGCTGGTAGAAGCGCCCCAGATAATTATCCGGCCCGAGGCTGATACCCTTGCCGCCGTGCACATCCATCGCGTCGTTTATGACGATACGTCCGCGTTCGGTCGCGTGATACTTGATGATGGCCGAAACCACCGAGGGTTTCTCGCCCAGATCGACCGCCAGCGCGGTGAAGCGACGCGCGGAATCCACCATGTAGGTATGGGCGGCGATGCGCGCCAGCGGCTCCTCGACGCCCTCGAACCTGCCTATCGGCAGATTGAACTGCTTGCGCACCCGGCTGTAAGCGCCCGAAGTGCGCGCCGCCAGCTTCATGCCGCCCGCGCTGCTGGCCGGCAGCGAAATCGAGCGCCCCGCCGCCAGGCATTCCATCAGCATGCGCCAGCCCTGCCCCACGCGCTGCACGCCACCGATGATGTAATCGAGCGGGATGAACACGTCGCGACCCTGCGTCGGGCCGTTCAGGAAGGCAGAATTCAGCGGGAAGTGGCGGCGGCCGATCTGCACGCCGGGCGTGTCGGTGGGAATCAGCGCCAGCGTGATGCCGCGATTGACCGCGCCGCCCAACAGACGCTCCGGGTCATGCAGCTTGAAGGCCAGCCCCAGCAGCGTAGCCTTGGGTGCCAGTGTGATGTAGCGCTTCTCCCAAGTCAGCCGGATGCCCAGCACGTCTTGCTGCCCGGCGAATTCTCCCTTGCACACCACGCCAAAATCCGGGATCGCGCCGGCATCCGAACCGGCGAACGGCCCGGTCAGCGCGAAGCACGGCACTTCCTGGCCCTTGGCCAACCGCTGCAGGTATTGGTCTTTTTGCGCCTCGGTGCCGTAGTGCAGCAGCAACTCGGCCGGCCCCAAGGAGTTCGGCACCATTACCGTCACTGCCGCCGTGCCGCTGCGCGAAGCGACCTTGGCCACCACCGCAGAATGCGCCTGCGCGGAGAATTCCAGCCCGCCGTAGCGTTTCGGGATGATCATCCCGAAGAAACCCTTGTCCTTGATGAATTGCCAGACCTCAGGCGATAAGTCGGCACGCCGGTGGGTGATGTCCCAGTCGTCCAGCATCGCGCAGAGCTGCTCGACCTCGTTGTCCAGAAACGCTTGCTCCGATTCGGAAAGGCCGCATTTGGGGAAGGCCAGCAGCCGGTTCCAGTCGGGATGGCCGCTGAACAACTCGCCGTCCCACCACACCGTGCCCGCGTCTATCGCCTCCTGCTCGGTATCCGAGATCGGCGGCAGTATCTTGCGGAACAGACTCAGGACGGGGCCGCTCACCACATGCCGGCGCACCGTCGGCACGCCGAACAGCAGCGTCACGATGGCAAGCACGGCATACAGGATCATCAGCGGAGTGCCGGGAAGCCGGGTCTCGATGGCCAACACCACGCTTGTTACCACGATCGCCAACAACCAGCTGCCGATTGTTGCCCGGAAGAATGCCAGCAGGATGAATACCGCCAGCGCGATCAGGATGGTGAACAAGGTCATCGGCTACGCCTCCCGGATTTGGATATTATTTTTCGAGCCGTACTCTAA
Source organism: Gallionella sp. (assembly GCA_028687575.1). Classification (GTDB taxonomy): domain Bacteria; phylum Pseudomonadota; class Gammaproteobacteria; order Burkholderiales; family Gallionellaceae; genus Gallionella. The sequence continues at coordinate 21,513 of JAQTZW010000010.1, forward strand.
CGCGAGATGGCGAACAGCACAACACCGCAGCACTCCTGCCCCCCGGATCAGCGGAATCGCTCCACCGCCTGTTCGACCCGCTCCACCGCGATGATCTCGATGCCTTCGATCGGATGACGGGGTGCGTTGGCCTTGGGAATGACGGCCTGCGTGAAGCCCAGTTTGGCGGCTTCCTTCAGGCGCTCCTGACCGCGCTGCACCGGACGCACTTCGCCGGCCAGCCCGACCTCGCCGAACACCACCAGCTTCTCCGGCAGCGGCTGGTTGCGCAAGCTCGACACCATCGCCAGAATCACCGCCAGATCGGCACCCGGCTCGGTGATCTTCACGCCGCCCACCGCATTGATGAACACATCCTGATCGAAACAGGCGATGCCGGCGTGGCGGTGCAGCACCGCCAGCAGCATCGCCAGCCGGTTCTGCTCCAGCCCCAGCGACAGGCGCTTGACGTTGGGGCTGTGCGATTCGTCCAGCAGCGCCTGTATCTCCACCAGCAACGGGCGCGAGCCTTCCTGAGTGACCATCACGCAGGAACCGGCCACCTGCTGACCGTGCTGCGACAAAAACAGCGCCGACGGGTTGCTGACCTCGCGCAGGCCGCGCTCGGTCATCGCGAACACGCCCAGCTCGTTGACCGCGCCGAAGCGGTTCTTGAAGGCGCGGATCAGCCGAAAGCTGGAATGCGTGTCGCCCTCGAAATACAGCACGGTGTCCACGATATGTTCCAGCACGCGCGGGCCGGCCAGCGCGCCCTCCTTGGTGACGTGGCCGACCAGAATGATGGTGATGTTTTGGCTCTTGGCGATGCGTGTCAGCTGGGCAGCGCACTCGCGCACCTGCGCCACCGAGCCGGGCGCTGAGGTAAGTTGTTCGGAATAGATGGTCTGGATGGAATCCATCACCACCACGTCGGGCTTGTCGGCGGCGATGGTCGCCTGAATGCGTTCCAGCTGAATTTCCGGCAGCAGCCGCAGGTTGCGCGCATCCAGCGCCAGCCGTCTGGCGCGCAGTGCGATCTGCTGCGACGACTCCTCACCGCTGACATACAGGGTGTTCTGCCGCTGCGCCAGATGCGCCAGCACCTGCAACAGCAGCGTGGACTTGCCGATGCCGGGGTCGCCGCCGATCAGCACCACCGCGCCCTGCACCAGTCCGCCGCCCAGCACCCGGTCAAATTCCGCGATGCCAGTGGGCGTGCGCGGCACTTCCTCCGCCTCTACCTCGGAAAGCCGCTGCACCCGACCATCCGCCGCCAGCGCGTTGAAGCGGTTGCCACCCTTGGCGGTCGGTGTTTCCGCCACCGACTCGACCAGCGTGTTCCACTCCATGCAATGCGGACACTGCCCCTGCCACTTGGCCGTCTGCCCGCCGCACTCGGTACAGGAATAAATCGTCTTCGCCTTTGCCATGCTTGCCTTTATAAGATCACTATGGAAAATCGAAACATCGCGACTTTCCGGTCAGAAGATTCTTGCACAATTCAACAGTCAAGGCAGCCTCTAGCGCGACTGCCCGTGCTTGGCCAGCCACTTGTCCAGCTGGTTGGCAAATATCTGGCGGTCGCGCGGACTCAGCGCCGGCGGGCCGCCGGTCTCCACGCCGCTGGCGCGCAGGGTGTCCATGAAATCGCGCATGTTCAAGCGTTCGCGTATGGTGTCCGGGGTATAGAACTCGCCGCGCGGGTTGAGCGCATGTCCGCCGCGTTCGATCACCTGCGCGGCCAGAGGAATGTCGGCGGTAATGACCAGATCGCCTGGCGTGACCAGCTCGGCAATCTTGTTGTCCGCCACATCGAACCCGGCTGGCACTTGCATCGCGCTGATGAAACGCGACGGCGGGTGATGCAGCAGCCGGTTCGCCACCAGCGTCAGCGGTATCTGCTGCCGTTCCGCCGCGCGGAACAGGATGTCCTTGATGACTTTCGGACAGGCGTCGGCATCCACATAGATTTGCATGGTTTGAAGTTTCCTGTCGGTTGGATAGCCGGGTTGCGGTCAAAAATTTCAATTCGCACACTGCCCGCCATGGCATTCGCGTAAAATCGCCCCGCACTATAGCCACGCCATTGCCGAAAATCCACCGCTTACGCCCTATATTTATCCCATCGTGTCCGAAATCGAACGTTTCTTCTCCGAACAAAGTCCGCTCGCCAGTGAGGTGGACACCTTCCGCCCGCGCGTGCAGCAGCGCGAGATGGCGCTGGCGGTGGCCGAAGCGATCCGCGACAACGCGATTCTGGTGGCGGAGGCCGGCACCGGCACCGGCAAGACCTTCGCCTATCTGGTGCCGGCGCTGCTCAAGGGCGGCAAGGTGATCATTTCCACCGGCACCAAAAACCTGCAAGACCAGTTGTTCCAGAAAGACCTGCCGCGCGTGCGCGACGCACTCAAGGCGCCGGTCTCCATCGCGCTGCTCAAGGGCCGCGCCAACTACGTGTGCCACTACCATCTGGAGCGCGCATCCCAGGAGGGCCGCTTCGCCAGCCGCGAGGACATCCGCCATCTGGGCAAGATCAAGCGCTATGCCGCCACCAGCGATTCGGGCGACAAGAGCTTTCTGGCCGACGTGCCGGAGAATGCGCCGGTCTGGTTCCAGGTGACTTCGACACGCGACAACTGTCTGGGGCAGGAATGCCCGAACCACAAGGAATGCTTCGTGCTCAAGGCGCGCACCGAGGCGATGCAGGCCGACATCGTGGTGGTCAACCACCACCTGTTTTTCGCCGACGTGATGCTCAAGGACGAGGGTGTGGCCGAGTTGCTGCCCGCCTGCAACACGGTGATCTTCGACGAAGCACACCAGTTGCCGGAAACCGCCAGCCTGTTCTTCGGCGAGAACCTGTCCACCTCGCAATTGCTCGATCTGGCGCTGGATGCGCGCATGGAGGCGCTAACCTCGGCCAAGGATTTCGCACCGCTGCCCAAGGCCTGCGACGAACTCGACCGCGCCGCGCGCGACCTGCGACTGGTGTTCAAGAAGGAAGGCCGCATGCCGGCGGTGGCGACCGAAGACTTCAAGGAATTCGCCCCGGCGATCGGAAAGCTGGCTGAAAAACTGACGCAACTGGCCGGGCTATTGGAAAAACAGGCTGAACGCAGCGAAGGGCTGGAGAACTGCTGGCAACGGGCGCAGGCGCTGGGACAGCAACTGAAGCAATGGCAGACCGACGACACGCCCGACCAGGTGCGCTGGCTGGAAGTATTCCATCACTCGCTGCAACTCAATACCACGCCGCTGTCCATCGCGGAGATCTTCCAGAAGCAGATCGGCGGCCATGCACGCGCTTGGATCTTCACCTCGGCGACGCTGGCGGTGAAGCAGGATTTCTCGCATTACCAACAGGAGATGGGCTTGCTCGACGCCCGCACCGCCTGCTGGGACAGCCCGTTCGACTACCCAAGCCAGGCGCTGCTGTATGTGCCGTCCGACCTGCCGGAACCGAATAGCCAGGGCTACACCGAAGCGGTGGTGCAGGCCGCGCTGCCGATGCTGGAAGCCAGCCGGGGCCGCGCCTTTTTGCTGTTCACCAGCCTGCGCGCGATGCAGCGCGCCCACGAGATACTCGTTGAAGAGTTCGAACGGCGCGGCTGGGACTACCCGCTGATGCTGCAAGGCGAAGGTTCGCGCAACGAACTGCTGGCGCGCTTCCGCGAACACGGCAACGCGGTGCTGTTGGGCAGCCAGTCGTTCTGGGAAGGGGTGGACGTGCGCGGTGAAGCGCTGTCGCTGGTAATCATAGACAAGCTGCCGTTCGCCCCGCCGGACGACCCGGTGCTGGCGGCGCGCATCGCGCAAATCGCCAAACAGGGACGCAACGCCTTCATGGAGTACCAGTTGCCGCGCACCATCATCACCTTGAAGCAGGGCGCGGGCCGGTTGATCCGCGACGAGAACGACCGGGGCGTGCTGATGATCTGCGACCCGCGCATCATCACCAAACAGTATGGCCGCCGCATCTGGCAAAGCCTGCCGCCGATGAAACGCACCCGCGTCGAGGCCGAGGCGGTGGCGTTCTTCGCGGCGTCTGGCGCGGAGCAGGACGAAGCCGCGCCCGAGTAGGCGCTAGCGCGGCAACACCAGCATTGCTGCCAGCCCGCCGCCGTCGCGCCCGTCCAGCCGGAATTCGCCGTGATGCAGCCGGGCGGCCCGTTCCACGATGGCCAGCCCCAATCCCGAGCCGGTCACGTCGCTGCGCGCCGCATCCAGCCGGACGAAGGGACGTTTGACCGCATCGCGTCTGTCCTCCGCGATGCCCGGCCCCCGGTCCAGCACCGCCAGCGTCACCCGGCCCGCCTCTTCCCGCAGCTGCACCGTGATGTCGCCGCCGCCGTACTTGATGGCGTTATCCAGCAGGTTGGCCAGCGCCCGCCCCAGCAGCACGGGCCGCACGACCATAGCCGGCACGGCTTTCAAGTCGAGTCGCAACGCGCTGGCTGCCGGCGAGAAACGCTGTGCCACCTCGCTGACCAGCGCGGCAACATCGGCTTCCACGGCGGCCTCGTTGCCGTCCAGCCGCGCAAAATCGAGGAACTGGCCGATCACCGCATCCATCTGCTCCACATCCAGTATCAGGCCGTCGCGCAAAAACGCATCGCCGCTCATCTCGGCGGCCAGCCGCACCCGGGACAGCGGCGTGCGCAGATCGTGCGAGATGCCGGCCAGCACCAGCGCGCGCTCCCGCTCATTGGCTGCCAAGTCGGCGGACATCTGATTGAAGGCAGCCGACACGGCGATCACTTCCTGCACGCCCTGCTCGGGGAGCTTGTCGGGCATCTCGCCCTGCCCCACCTTGCGCGCCGCCTGCGCCAGCCGTTTCAGCGGCGCGGCGACCTGACGCGCAATGAGGAACGCCCCCAGCAGCGATAGCACCAGCACCATGCCGCCCCACGCCAGCAACACCTGGGAGAAAGGATGTTCGACGCGCTCGCGCGGCAAGGCCAGCCAGAATTCCTCGTCGCCAATGAAGAAACTCACCCACAGCGCCTCGACGCCGTTGCGCTCCGAGGCGAAGCGCGTGCGCCGGTCCAGACTGTGCCGCACCCGCTCGACCATCTGGCGCAGTTCCGGCGGATGCTCAGGCAGCGGCTGCAACTCATCGCGGCTGTCGGCAAGCTGCACCTGCAGCCCCTCGGAATCGGCCAGTTCGGCCAGCAGCGCGCCGCGCCATTCCGGTGCGGACGACAGCACGGCGGCGCGGGTCAGGTTGACCACCGACACCACCAGTTGCGCCATCTGTTTGGTGCGCGGCTCCTGCTGGGCATGGATGAAAACCGCCAGCGAAGTCAGCAGCGTGACCACCGTCAGCACGACGATCAGCCAGAAGGCGCGCGACAACAGGGATTGCGGCTGCAAGCGTTTCATGCCTTGACGCCATCCGGCACGAACACATAACCGTGTCCCCACACCGTCTGGATGAAGCGCGGTTTGGACACATTGGATTCGACCAGTTTGCGCAGCCGCGATACCTGCACGTCTATCGCTCGGTCGAACGGGTCATGTTCGCGCCCCCGCGCCAACTCCATCAACTTGTCGCGCGATAGCGGCTGGCGGGGATGCGCCACCAGCGCCTTGAGCAGCGCGAATTCGCCGGTGGTGAGCGGCAACGGCTGGCCTGCCCTGAACAGCTGACGGGTGCCGAGATTCAGTTCGCAGTCGCCGAAGGTCACGGTGCGTTCCTCGCTGTCCGGCGCGCCTATCGCCTGATTGCCCTTGCGCCGCAGCACCGCATTGATGCGCGCCACCAGTTCGCGCGGATTGAACGGTTTGGGCAGGTAATCGTCCGCCCCCATTTCCAGCCCGATGATGCGATCCACCTCGTCGCCCCGGGCGGTCAACAGGATCACCGGCACTTGTTCGCCCGCCGCGCGCAACCGACGCAAAATCGCCAGTCCGTCCTCGCCGGGCAACATCAAATCCAGCACCAGCAATTGGTAGCGATTGAGCTGCAAAGCTCGGTCCAGCGCTGCGCCATCACCGACCGCCTTTACGCTAAAACCTTGTTCGCCCAGATAGCGCAGCAGCAATTCACGCAGCCGCGCGTCGTCATCTATGATCAGAATGCGTTGTGAGTTTTCCATGGCGGCATGATAAACGCCCTGCCGCCGCATTCTGTAAAAAATTGTGTCGCGGACACCAACCTTGAAACATCCCGTTACAACTTGGCGTGCACCGCTCACATTTTTATTACACTTCGGCACTACTATGATCACCAGCCCAACAAGGCGACACGTTCAACCAGCCATAAGGAGAGCCACCATGAAACCCCTCATCAGAAATTTGATCGCAGCCGGCATCCTCGCCGCATTCAGCCTGAACGGGCTGGCCGCCGACACCACCGCACCGATGCCGACCATGCAGGAACACATGCAACGCATGAAGACCCTGACCCCGGAGCAGCGCATCAAGGAACGCGAAACGATGCACGAGCAGATGATGAAACTGACCCCGGAGCAGCGCGCCGAAAAGCGCCGCGAGATGCGCGAACTGCTGGACAAAATGTCGCCGGAAGAACGCCATGCGATGCGCCAGCAGATGCGCGAGGACATGAAAAAAATGACACCCGAGGAACGCGCCAAACACCGCGACGAGATGCGCCGGGAATGGGACAGCATGACACCGGAACAGCGCGCTGAACGCCGCGAGCAGATGCGCGAACATTTCAAGAATATGACACCGGAAGAGCGTGCAGAAATGCGCCAGAACATGCGCGAACACTGGAAATCCATGCCACCGGAAGAGCGTGCCGCGCGCCGCAAGGAAATGCGTGAACGCTTCGAGAAGATGACACCGGAAGAGCGCCGCCAATTCAGACAGGACATGCAGCGCATGGGCGGCATGCCGCCTGACGGCGGGCCGGGTCAACCCGGCTCCGGCCCCGGCATGGGCGGTCCCGGTAGGGGTGGCCCCGGCATGCCCCCTCCAGGCATGGCACCCGGCAAATGAGCTTCCGCTGAGAATCTCACCCTGAAAACGGAATCGCCAGACGCAAAGTCTGGCGATCTGCCATCGGCTCAGGCGCGCGGCCGAACAATGCTCAACCGCCCTTGGCCTTGTCGGCCTGCTCGCTGTCCTTCTGCCACTGCGCGTAACACTCCAGCCCGCAGAAATGCGCGACGTAATCGGCGGCTTCCGGCACTTTCGCCTCCGACAGCGGCACTTCCTTGCGGCAAATATCGCACGCTATTGTTTCAACTTCCGGTAATTTCTTGTCCATGATCCGCTCTCCCTTTGTTTGATGGCGCTGAATGATGCCGTTGCAGAATATCGGGGAATCGAATCAGGTGCAAGGGAAGAACTCCCCCTCCCCCCTTGTCAGGGAAGGTGCGGACTTGGCTCTCCGCCTGATAAGAGGAAGTTGGAGGTGCCCGTAGCTGATTGCCTCTTTAAGCTCGGCGGTGGCTCTCCCCCTGACAAGGGGGAGTTGGAGGGGGTTTGGACCCAATACTTCAAACTTCACTTGGCCGGTTCCATGAGATGGGCATCCGGTTTCTTGATGAAGTGTGTTTCCACTACACCAGTTCGCCCCACAGGTCGTGCGTATCGGAATCGGTGATCCTGACCTTGACCCGGTCGCCGACGTTCAGGTGCTGGCCGTCGTTGATGTAGACCTGGCCGTCTATCTCCGGGGCATCGGCGTAACTGCGGGCGATAGCACCCTCATCGTCCACCTCGTCCACCAGCACGGTCAACGTCTGTCCGATGCGGCGCTTGAGCTTCTCTTCGCTGATCTCTTCCTGTAGCCACATCAGCCGCGCCAGTCGTTCTTCCTGCACTTCGGGGGGCACCGGATCGGGCAGTTCGTTGGCGACCGCCCCCTCCACTGGCGAGTAGATGAATGCGCCGACGCGATCCAGTTGTGCTTCCTCGATGAAATCGAGCAATTCCTCGAACTCCTCCTCGGTCTCGCCGGGGAAGCCGACGATGAAGGTGCTGCGCAGCACCAGTTCCGGGCAAATTTCGCGCCATTTGTTGATGCGCGCCAGCACGTTCTCGCTGCTGGCCGGACGTTTCATCAGCTTGAGGATGCGGGCATTGGCGTGCTGAAACGGAATGTCCAGGTACGGCAGCAAATTGCCTTGCGCCATCAGCGGGATGACTTCGTCCACATGCGGATAGGGGTAGACGTAATGCAGCCGCACCCAGACTTTCTCCCCGTCAGGCCCGACCAGCTTGCCTAGCGCGGCAACCAGTTCGGTCATGCGCGTCTTGAGCGGCCTGCCGCCCCAGAAGCCGGTGCGGTATTTCACGTCTACGCCGTAGGCGCTGGTGTCCTGCGAGATCACCAGCAGTTCCTTGACGCCGGATTCGACCAGAGTTTCGGCCTCGTCCATCACCTCGCCGACCGGACGACTGACCAGATCGCCACGCAACGACGGGATGATGCAGAAGGTGCAACGGTGGTTGCAGCCCTCGGAGATTTTCAGATAGGCGTAATGCTGGGGGGTCAGACGCACGCCCTGCGGCGGCACCAGATCGGCATACGGGTCGTGCGGTTTGGGCAGGTGCTGGTGCACGGCATCCATCACCTCGTCAGCGGCATGCGGGCCGGTCACAGCCAGCACCTTGGGGTGCGCCTGTTTCACCACGTCGCCCTTGGCACCCAGACAGCCGGTGACGATGACTTTGCCGTTCTCGGCCAGCGCCTCGCCGATCGCATCCAGCGATTCTTCCACCGCGCTGTCTATGAAACCGCAGGTATTGACCACCACCAGATCGGAATCCTGATAGGTGCTGGAAATCAGATAGCCCTCGGCGCGCAAGCGGGTCAGGATGTGTTCCGAATCTACCGATGCCTTGGGGCAACCGAGTGAGACGAAACCGACTTTTGGGATGGCTTGGTTCATTTTTTACTTTCCAGAGAGGGTCAAGCCGCGACAGCCAGATTGACCAACAAGATTGATGATACGCCCGCCACGATCAGCAGCACCTGCTCCAGCGTGTCGCGCAGACGGGTGCGTTGATGCAGGCCGGGGATCAGATCGGCCACCGCAACATAGATCATGCTGGCCGCCGCCAGCGCCAGCAGTGTCGGCACCGCGTGCTGCATGGACTGCAAGGCAAAATAGGCCAGCACCCCGCCCACCAGCGTCGCCAGGCTGGACACCAGATTCAGGGTCAGCGCCTGCGCCTTGCTGTAGCCGGAATGCAGCAGGATCATGAAGTCGCCGACCTCCTGCGGGATCTCGTGGGCGATGATGGCCAGCGCGGTGACCATGCCCAGTTGCACGTCCGCCATGAAGGCGGCGGCGATGATGACGCCGTCCACAAAATTGTGGAAGGTATCGCCCACCATGATCATCAGCCCGCTGCGACCATGAGGGCCATGTGCGCCGGCATCATGCGGATGCGGCTCATGCACCTCGCAGTGGTCGTGATGGCAGTGCCGCCAAAGCAGCAGCTTTTCCAGCGTAAAGAACAGCAGGATGCCGAACAGGATAGTGCCGCTGAGCGCCGCACCGCTGCCGGACAGCGCGATCGCCTCCGGCAGGATGTCGAGGAACACCGCGCCCAGCAATGCGCCGATAGCGTAGCTGACCAGCGCGTTCACCCAGTGCGCGCGGGCGTTCAGCGCGAACAGCGCAGCGCACAGCACACTCAGCACGCCACCCAGCAAGCTGGCTGCGACGATCCAAAGCAATACGGTCATGGGGAACATTCAAAATTCGGGGCGCGAATTATAACGGATTGCACCGCGATAAAACCGCCTTACTCACCCGCCAGCCCGCGTGTTAGCATCGTCCATTTCGCCGATACAGGAAAAACCATGGACACCTTGCCGACCTTCACCCCGCTCGAAGCCCGCGTACTGGGCGTACTGATCGAAAAAGAAAAGACCGTGCCGGACAGCTATCCGCTGTCGGCCAATACGCTGATGCTGGGCTGCAACCAGAAGACCGCGCGCGATCCGGTGATGGCGGTCAGCGAATCCGAGGTAATCGCCGCCATCGAGGGGTTGAAAGCTCATTCGCTGATCGTCGAATCGAGCGGCGGGCGGGTAATGCGCTATGCGCACAACGCGCGGCGTGCGCTCAAGCTGCCCGAGCAATCGGTGGCGCTGCTGGCGATGCTGATGCTGCGCGGCCCGCAGACGGCAGGCGAATTGCGCCTCAACTGCGATCGCCTGCACCCGTTCGGCTACATCTCCTCGGTGGAAGCCTTCCTCGACGAACTCGCCACTGCCGCAACCCCGTGGGTGGTCAAACTCCCCAAAGCGCCCGGCTCGCGCGAACATCGCTGGACGCATCTGTTGTGCGGCGCGGTGGATATGGATGCGTTCGAGGTCGCCCCCAGCAGCGGCTCACGCCGCGTGGATTCCGACGAAGTCGCCGAACTGAAGGCCGAAGTGGCGCGCCTGCACGAGGAACTGGCTGCCTTGCGCGAGGCGGTGGGCAGGATACAAAACGAACTGGGCCTGAGCTGACTCAAAAACGGCAAACGGTCAGCTATTTCTCCAGATAGTCCACCAGCACGCCGCTGGCATGGCGCAGGCGCTGGCTGATGAGCTGTGCCACCTTCAGCAATAGCTGCACCGCCAGCGCCGGCTTGTCACGGGTGAGGGCCGAAAATCCCTGCTGGGTCAGCACCGCCAGCAGCGCCTCTTCGGTCACACGGGCCGTGGCCGAGCGCGGCTCATGATCCACCATCGCCATCTCGCCCAGGCTGCGACCTGCTGCCACCACCGCCACGGTCTTGAAGTCGTGATGCGCATCCTCCTTGCTGACCTCGACCCGGCCCTGCAACACCAGACACATGAAATCGCTCCTGTCGCCTTCGCGGAACAGCACCGTGCCGGAGACTGCGCGATACAAGTGGAAATAGCCGGACAACGCCTCGATCTGTTTCCATTCAAAGCTCTTCAGCATCACCGTGCCTTCCAGCAGGGTGCTCTGCTCACTCATGGAAACCGTATCGGCGGTCACTTTTTCCAGTGTATCGAGAGAAGAGGAAGGTTTGGAAAGTGTCATGACAACTCAGAGATTCATCTTGTTAATCAAAATGTAACAGGAAATCAGATCACGCCAGCCAGATGAACGTGCCCATGCGCCCGGTCACGCCGTCGCGCCGATAGGAGAAGAACTTGTGTTGTTCGCGGTAGGTGCAATCGTCGCCGCCATAGACCTGCGTGATGCCGAGCGCGTTCAGCCGCTGCCGCGCCAGCACGTAAATATCGGCCAGCCACTTGCCGGACTCCCGACCGGGAATGAAGGCTGCGGCGGCACGCGCATCGTGGCGCATGAATTCGGCGCGCACTTCCTCGCCAACTTCGAAGGCCGACTGACTGATCGCAGGCCCCAGCCAGGCCATCAGCGTGGGGGGCGGCACGCGCATCGCCTGCACGGTTGCCTCAATCACGCCCGCCGCCAGCCCTTTCCAGCCGGCATGCGCCGCACCGACCACTGTCCCCGCCGCATCGCACAGCAGCACCGGCAGGCAGTCGGCGGTCATCACCACACATACCGAGCCGCGTTGCCGCGCGATGCAGGCATCCGCACTCGGTGCGCAGGAGGCCGCATCACCATCGACGACCGTGGTGCCGTGTACCTGCTCCAGCCAAACCGGCTCACCGGGAAACAGCGCATTGAGCGCCATCCGGTTGCGCGCCACGGCAAGCGACACATCGCCGACATGACCGCCCAGATTCAAGCTGTCATAGGGCGCAGCACTGATGCCGCCCAGCCGCGTGGTCTGCAATGCCCGGACATGCGCGGGCGCGGGCCAGTCGGGATGAATCAGCTGCTCACTCGCAATCATCCAGCGCCTCCCTGATCTCTTCGAGCAGGGTCTGCATGTCGTCCGGCATGGGCGCATGCCACTCCATGCGTTCGGAAGTGGTGGGGTGCTCCAGCGCCAGCCGGGTGGCGTGCAGCGCCTGCCGGGGAAATTGGTTCAGCAGCTCGCGCAGTTCCGGCACGCAGCGTTGCGCGCCGGTGCGGTAGACGCTATCACCAACCAGCGGATGGCCGAGCCACGCCATGTGCACGCGGATCTGGTGGGTGCGGCCAGTCTCCAGACTGCAACGCAGCAGCGTGCAACTGGGAAAAGTCTCTTCGACCCGGAAATGCGTCACGGCAGGCTTGCCGGTCACCGTCACCGCCATCTTGACGCGATTGGTCGGATGGCGGCCTATCGGTTCATCCACACACCCGCCATAGCCCACTTCGCCATGCACCAGTGCGAGGTACTCGCGTTTGACGCTGCGCGCCTGCAACTGGCGTACCAGATGGGTCTGTGCGATCAGTGTCTTGGCCACCACCAGCAGACCGCTGGTGTCCTTGTCCAGACGATGCACAATGCCGGCGCGCGGCACATTTTCCAGCTGCGGCGCATGATGCAGCAAGGCGTTCAGCAGCGTTCCCTGCCAGTTGCCGCTGCCGGGATGCGCCACCAGCCCGACCGGCTTGTTGATGACGATTAGTGCCTCGTCCTCGTGGACGATGTCCAGCGGAATGTCCTCCGCCTGATGGGTCCGGTCGGCAGGATGAATCTGCGGCAACACATTCAATTGTTCGCCACCCCATACTTTCTGTCTGGGGATAGCAGGTTTTCCATCCAGCAACACCTGCTCCCCCGTCACCCATTCCTGCAGGCGGCTGCGCGAGTATTCAGGCAGCAGCTTGGCCAGCGCCTGGTCGAGGCGCAGACCGGCAAGATCGGCAGGAACAACTAAATGGATTGCATCGTTGGTGGGAGTGTTTGCGTTATAATCGCGCAAATTTTTTTCGGATTCTGTCATGCGCCACATTCTAGCCGCAATTCTGTTGTTTACGTTAACTGCTTGTAGCCTGCTTGATCCTTTGCCGACCGGAACCGACACGTCGGGCGCTGCCAACCAGATACCCGCCGAAGAACTTTACCGCCAAGCCAAGGAAGAGATGGATGCGGGCAACTTCAAGGATGCGATCAAACTGCACGAAACCCTGCAGTCCCGCTACCCCTATGGTCGTTACGCACAGCAATCCATGCTGGAAACCGCCTACGCCTACTACCGTCAGGGCGAACCGGCACCCTCCATGGCTGCGGCAGACCGCTTTATCAAGCAATTCCCGAACAATCCTCATGTGGACTACGCCTACTACGTCAAGGGACTGGCTAACTTTAAGGCCGAGACCAGCCTGTTAGCCCAACTGGGCGGTCAGGATCCCGACGAACGCGACCCACAAGGGCCGCAGGAAGCCTTTAATGCTTTCAAGGAGTTAGTAACTCGCTTCCCCGACAGCCAGTACACTCCGGACGCTCGTACACGCATGCGCTATCTGACCAACCGCTTGGCCAAACACGATCTGCAGATTGCCCGCTATTACCTGCGTCGCGGTGCTCACATCGCCGCACTTAACCGCGCTCAGGACATCCTGAAAACTTACCCAAACAGCCCTTCCTCACGCGAAGCACTGCAAATTATGGTGCAAGCGTATGACGCAATGGGCATGAATGGATTGCGTGACGACACCAAGCGCGTCATCGCCGCCAACCCAGGTGCTTACCAAAACAACGATGAGCAACGCCCGTGGTGGCAGTTCTGGTCTGAGAAGTCTGCTGCACAGGAAGAACAGGCGGCGGCAGCCAGCAGCAATCAGCCCAAGCAGGAAGAATCCTCATGGTGGCAAATCTGGAAATGAAATTCTGTTCCGCCTGCGGGGCCACGGTCGAGTTGCGCATCCCGGTGGATGACAATCGCCTGCGTCACATCTGTACCGCCTGCGGCATCATCCATTACCAAAACCCCAAAATGGTGATCGGTTCCATCCCGGTTTGGGACGATAAGGTACTGCTGTGCCGCCGCGCCATCGAGCCTCGTTATGGTTTCTGGACGTTGCCGGGCGGTTTCATGGAAAACGGCGAAAGCACCTCACAGGCTGCGATCCGCGAGACACTGGAAGAAGCTCAGGCACGCATAGAGATAGAAGGACTTTACTCGATGTACAGCCTGCCCTACGTCAATCAGGTACATATGCTATTCCGCGCCCGTCTGCTCGACCTAGACTTTGGCCCCGGAGAAGAAAGTCTGGAAGTCAAACTATTCAGCGAAGCCGAAATTCCCTGGGACGAACTGGCCTTCCGACCAGTGCGCTACAGCCTGGAGCACTACTATACCGAGCGGCGGAGCGGCACATTCAGCGTCCACTTGGGCGAACTGGATCCACCCACTCGTTCGCTGTAGGCGTTTCACCCAAACGTCCACATGCCCTATATAATCCCGCTCACACTACTGCATCGAGACATCAACATGAAACTCATCCGCACCTTCGCCCTACTTGCAGCCGTCTCGCTGACAGGCTGCGCGACCGGCCCGGCCAGAAACCCCGCCGATCCGTTTGAACCCATGAACCGGGGCATATACAAATTCAACGACACGGTAGACAAAGTCATCGCCAAGCCTGTGGCGCAAGGCTATAAGACCGTGATGCCGGAAACCGGCAAGACCCTGGTAAGCAATTTCTTCTCCAATCTGAACGATGTGGTGGTCACTGCCAATGACCTGCTGCAATTCAAATTCAAACAAGGATTTTCCGACGCGATGCGTTTTCTGGTGAACAGCAGCGTGGGCGCCGGCGGCCTGATTGATGTCGCCTCGATGCGCCTGGAAAAGCACGACGAAGATTTCGGTCAGACGCTGGGCTACTGGGGCATGGAGAACGGCCCGTATCTGGTGTTGCCGTTACTGGGTTCGAGTTCGTTCCGAGATGGCATAGGCTTGCTGGGCGACGGACAGGTCAGCGTCATCAGCCGTACCCGTCATGTGCGTTCCCGCAATCAGCTGTTCCTTGCCAAGGCCATCAATCGCAGGTCGCAACTGCTGACTCAGGAACAAGTAATGGAAGGTGCGATGATAGACCGCTACACCTTCCTGCGTGATGCCTACCTGCAGTACCGGATAAACGAGGTTTACGACGGCAATCCTCCTCACGACAAGCTGGAAGACGAAGAGCTAAACTTCAACTATCAGCCAGATGCACCTGCGCCGACAGCACCTCCAACACCCACCCCGGGCTCCAAAGCGCCTGGGGCTGTCGGTAGTCCAGTCAGCAGCACCACAGCTGATCTGGCAACACCGCTCGCCATCGCGCCCGAGTCACTGTCGGACGCAGCCGCTCAACTGGTCGAGAATACACCGCCATCGGTCGTAAAAGTCTGGGTGGCTCGCCGCTAACCCGCCGACAGCCAAGACCCAGCCGCAAAGGCCGCCTTACACGCGGCCTTTTTTCATCCCTCTAGCGCAGCGGATAAATTCCTGAAAATCTACGTAAACCTGTGTAATCTTCGTCCTTAATCACCATCGCTCTGGTTGATTGAAAGAGCTGCCACCACCCATCACTGATTGTTGATTCAAACATGGCAAGTGTTTATGAAAACAGTGCAATCCGACATCCCGCCCGTCTGGTCATGGAGCAGGATGGCGTTGCCGTAGCCAGAGTGCGTTGTTACGGCGATTGGGTCATCCAGCAAAGTGCGTCGCTCGAATTGCAACTGCAAACGCTGGTTTGGCCGGCTGCGGGTCAACTGATTTTCGACTGCGCATCGCTGGATGCACTGGATACGACCGGTGCATGGCTACTGCACAAATCCCTGCATACGCATCGGCAGCGTGGTCTTCAAGTCGAGATGGAGGGATTGAAAGCGGAGTTCTCCGCATTGCTCAAACTGGTCGCCTCCAGTGCGGAGCAGGCAAAACTCACTGCCGCCCCCGCTGAGAGCCTGCTGACTCGCATCGGTCGGCGCTCCTGGCTCAGTCTCATAGGCATATCCGGTATGTTGGCCTTCATTGGCGAGACTGCCATGGTGCTGCTGCGCTCGCTGCTCCAGCCGCGCCGCATCCGCTGGCGGGCCGTACTGCACAACCTGCAATCCGCCGGATTCGACGCGCTGCCCATCGTCGGGTTGCTGTCGTTTTTGATGGGGCTGGTGATCGCTTACCAGGGGGCAGACCAGCTGCAGCGTTTCGGTGCCAACATTTTTATCGCCGACCTGGTCGGACTGTCCATGCTGCGCGAACTATCCCCGCTGCTCACCGCCATCATCGTCGCCGGTCGTTCCGGTTCGGCCTACGCAGCGCAGATAGGCACGATGAAAGTCACCGAGGAAATAGACGCGCTGCGCACCATAGGCGTCGGCCCGACTGAACTGCTGGTGCTACCCAAGCTGCTGGCACTGGTCATCGCGCTGCCATTACTCACCGTCTATGCCGATGCTGCCGGCCTGCTGGGCGGCATGATCATGGCCAACTCCCGGCTGGATGTCGGTTTCACGCTATTCATAGACCGCCTGCATCAGGCACTGCATCTCTCTTCCTTCCTGACCGGCGTGGGCAAAGCGCCGGTGTTCGCCGCCATCATCGCGCTGGTGGGCTGTCATCAGGGCTTTCAGGTCAGCGGCAGCGCCGACAGTGTCGGACGACAAACCACGGTGAGCGTGGTGCACGCGATCTTTCTGGTAATTCTGGCCGACTCGCTATTCTCCATCGTCTTCAACTGGCTGAAACTATGAGCGCGCAACCCGTCATCGAAATCAACCATCTCTGCAGCCGCTTCGGTTCGAATGTGGTACATGATGACATCAGCCTGAGCGTCCAGCGTGGCGAAATTTTTGCGCTGGTCGGCGGCAGCGGATGCGGCAAGTCCACGCTGCTGCGCACCATCCTGCTCCTGCAGAAGCCTGTTTCCGGCTCGATCAGGGTGTTCGGCGAAGAAGTGCTGGGCATGGACGACGAGCAGGCGCTGCCACTGCGCCGCCGCTTCGGGGTGATGTTCGAACGCGGTGCGCTGTTCAGCGCACTGACGGTAGCCGAAAATGTCGGCATGGTGCTGCGCGAACACACCGCACTCGCGCCGGAGATGATCCGGCAGATTGCCGCACTGAAGATCGCGCTCTCCGGGTTGCCGCCCGATGCGGGCGACAAGTATCCCAGCGAACTGAGCGGCGGGATGCGCAAACGGGCCGCGCTGGCGCGCGCCATCGCACTCGATCCGGAGTTGCTGTTTCTCGATGAACCGACCGCTGGACTCGATCCGCTCAGCGCCAGCGGCATAGACGATCTGGTGCGCAGCTTGCGCGATGCGCTGGGTTTGACCATCATGCTGGTCACACATGATCTCGACCTGCTGTGGCGGGTGGCAGACCGGGTCGCCGTGCTGGGCGAGGGACATATTCTGGGAATAGGCACCATGACCGAGTTGTCGCAAATGGAACACCCCATCATCAGGGAATATTTCTACGGCCCGCGCGGACGGGCGGCCAATAAACTGTTAGCGGAAGCCTCTTGAGCATGGAAGAAAAAGTCAATTTTGCGGTAATCGGTGCCTTTGTTCTGCTGCTGGGTGCGGCCCTTATCGGCGGCGTACTCTGGATTAGCAGCGGCAAATCCTACAGCCAGTCTTACGACATCTACCTGACTTACATGAGCGAATCGGTATCCGGGCTGAACCTCAACGCACCAGTGCGCTACCGGGGAGTCGAGGTGGGACGAGTGCAGGAAATCACCCTCGCACCAAACAATGTCGAACAGGTACGCCTGACGCTAGGCATTCTGCACGGCACGCCAATCAGAACTAACACAGTGGCACTGTTGCAGACCCACGGCCTGACCGGCTTGACCTTTGTCGAACTGAGCGGCGGCAACAACAACAGCCCCGCGCTGGAAAAAAAATCCGGCGAACAATATCCGGTTATCCAGTCTGGACCATCCCTGATTACCCGCTTGGACACTTCCGTGACGGCGCTGCTCGCCAACCTCAATCGCACCAGCCAAAACATCAACGCCCTGCTCGACGAGGACAACCGCACAGCGGTCAGAAACACCCTGAAAGATGTCGAGATCATCGCCCACACACTATCCCTGCGTCAGGGGCAGATCGATTCCACCCTGAACAACGCTGCGCGCACACTGGAAAACACCGAGCGTTTCACACGTGAGCTGCCGCAACTGGCGCTACGCATCCAGCACAGCACTGAAGCATTTGATCGCATGACCAGCGAACTGGCTCTGGCCAGCAAGAATGCGGCCAACACTATGGATGACACCCGCCAGTTCACCAGTGAGACCCTGCCCGAAGCGCACCAACTGGTGCTTGAACTGCGCGAATTAACCAATTCACTGCGCCGCCTCAGTAGCGAACTGGAGCAGAATCCGAGTGCCTTACTGTACGGAAAATCTGCCGCCAAACGCGGCCCCGGAGAATGAACATGAGAATCCGCTCACCAAACTGGATATCGTTGCTTGCCGTGCTGCTGAGTACCTCGTTAATGAGTGGCTGCACCGCCCTTAAACCGCCAACGCTGGAGAACACTCATCTCTACACGCTGGAAGCCAAACCAGACAACCAGACTGTCGCGCCGGCCAGCCGCCAAGTGCTGGCGGTCGGCATGCCCTCCGCCCGCCCCGGCTATGACACTCCGCAAATCGCCTACCAACGCCAGCCCCTGGAGTTGGAATACTTCGTCACCCAGCGCTGGGCGGATACGCCTGCGAGGATGCTAAAGCCGCTGCTGGTTCAGGCACTGGAACCGGGATTTCAGGCCGTGGTTCAAGCCCCTAGTCCGGTTGCTGCGCAACTCCGACTGGACACCGAAGTCATCCGATTGCAACAGGATTTCACCAGTAAACCCAGCCGGGTGCAGTTCACGCTGCGCGCACAACTGACCGATTTGCAAAATAAAAAAATTGTCGCCGTGAAAGTGTTCGATGAGTCCGAAGTTGCCATCAGCGAAGATGCCTATGGCGGAGTTGTCGCTACCAATCTTGCGTTGCAACGCATCCTCAGCCAGTTGGCAGAATTCTGCCGTAACGCCTCGACCAAACCGTAGGCTGGCGAGTTCCGGCCTCACCCGCTCAGGGTGTAAGATAACAGCCATTGATTCCTTCATTTGCCACTCAACTCAACTTTCAGGAGAAGCATCATGAATAGCGAGACTAACAACACACCCAGCAGCGAAATCGCCACCCTTGAAGCCGAAGTGCGCAGCGTCGTCGAACAGGGACATGATGTACAGGAAACGGTGCGCCAGCTGACGCTACGCAAGATCAGCGCACATTCGCTGGACATCGAATCGCTGCGGCAGATTGCCGGGGCGGTATTGCGTGGCGCACGCGCCGGCGCACAGAAGGAACTCAATCAAACCGTCAATCAGAACGAAAACGCCCGCGCTCAACTCAGGCAGGCGGTCGCCGGGCTGGACGTGGCACTGGCGCAACTCGCCGAAGCCTCTAAACTGGCCGTGGAAGAAGCCTCGTCCCGGGCGCAAAAGTTCTCCAGCGAAGACTTGTCCAAGACACGTGCCGATCTCGAAGCACTGGAATCCATGTTCATGGAAACCTTGCAAACCACCGCCGCCAGCAGCAAGGATGTCGCCGGCGATATCCTGCACGACCTGGCAGCCCACACCCGCACCCACGGCTCGGCGGTCGGCGCACAGATCAGGGAGACGCTGTCGGTCATCTCCCACCAGATTGGCATTGCCGGTCGCACTCAGGTTGCTGTTGGCCTGCATCTGGCCCACGCCACTTCCGACCTGCTACGCCAAATCGCTGCCGGCGTGCTGACCGGATTGGCCGACCACGTTAAGCCCGGTCAGTCCCGACCCGCGCCAACCAACACCAAGGAAGGCTGATGCTCTGGCAGGCAATGATGGCGGTGCGCGACCTGTCGCGCTTGCATGACATCGCCGCCATCCTGATCAAATACGGCTTCGGCGACATCCTCAGCCGCATGGGCTTGTCCAATGCACTGGAGCGTGCCGGCAAGGTGCTCAACCATGCCAATGCCAAAGAATTCGCGCACCTGTCGCCGCCTGTCAGGGTACGCCGCGCGCTGGAAGAGATGGGGCCGACCTTCGTCAAACTGGGCCAGGTGCTCGCCACCCGGGTAGACCTGTTTGAACCGGAATGGATCGCAGAATTCAGCAAACTTCAGGATGGCGCGCCGCCGCTGCCTTACGCCGAGGTTCGCACCCAACTCACCGAAGACCTGGGTGCGCCGCCTGAAGAAATCTTCGCCCATTTCGACCCAAACCCGCTGGCTGCCGCCTCCATCGCACAGGTATACCGCGCGCGACTGACCGACGGCAACGAGGTGATCGTCAAGGTACGTCGCCCCGGCATCCGTCCCATCATCGAATCCGACTTGCGCTGGCTGGTGCGGCTATCCGAACTGGCCGAGGCAGAAAATCCAGAGTTGCGCAGTTTTTGCCCGCAGGAAGTGATACGCCAGTTCGCGCAGTCGCTGCGCCGCGAACTCAATTTTTCGCTGGAATGCCGAAACGCCGAACACATCGCGGACAATTTTGCCAATTATGCGGATGAGGACACGCCCAAGGCCACCCAGCTGAACGACACCCCTCCCCTCCCGCCCATCATCATTCCGCGCGTCTATTGGCAATGGACGGGCGAACGCGTATGCGTGCAGGAATTCATTGACGGCATCCCCGGACGCATGCTGCAAGCCGTGACCGACGCGGGCCTTGATCGCAAGCTGCTGGCGCGACGTGGCGCTCACGCCGTGCTGAAGATGATTGTCGAAGACGGTTTCTTCCATGCCGACCCGCATCAGGGAAATGTGTTCTACCTGCCAGACAACCGCATCGCCTTCATAGACTTTGGCATGGTAGGACGGCTGACCGAGGAGCGCCGCGAACAGATGATCCGACTGCTGCTAGGTATGGTGCAACACGATTCCTCAGGCGTATTGGACGTGTTGCTGGACTGGACGGGTGAGGGCGTGAAAGACGAGCCGGGATTGCAACTGGACATACAGACCTTCGTTGACCAGTACCACGGCTTGTCGCTCAAACAACTCAGTCTGGGCAACATGCTCTCGGACATGGTGGCCATCCTGCGCCAGCACCAGTTACTGTTGCCCGCCGATCTTGCTTTGCTGGTCAAATCCTTTATCTCGCTGGAAGGTATGGGCCGCGAACTCGATCCGGATTTCGATGTCGCCAGTGAAGCTATGCCTATGCTGGAAAAATCGCTGCGCGCCCGCTACACGCCTGCCGCACTGCTTAAGCGCGGCAGCCGCTCGATTACCGAGGCCCTGACTTTGATTGCCGGGTTGCCACACGATTTCTCCAGCCTGCTGCGTGCTGCCCGACGCGGTCGTCTGGAAATCCACATAGACGTGACCCACCTGAAACATGTCGGCAACCAACTGGATGGCGCGGCCAACCGGTTGACCATAGGTCTCGTCGTGGCGGCGCTGATCATCGGCTCGTCCATCGTGATGACGGTGAAGGGCGGCCCGACGCTGCTAGGTCTGCCGGTGTTCGGCCTGTTGGGCTATCTCGGGACTGGCATCGTCGGCCTGTGGCTGCTGTTGTCCATCTGGAAGAGCAACCGCAACGACCGCGAATGAAAAAGCCTCCCGGCAGATCGCTCTGCCGGGAGGCTGTCCGATTGACCATCTGTGACGCTTAGCGACCTTCGCGCAACGCAGCGATACGCTCGTCCAGCGGCGGATGGGTCATAAACAGGCGGCTGATGGCGCTGCCGCCGGAGATGCCGGAAGCCGCCATCTGCTGCGGCAGTGCAGTCTGCTCGTGGTTGGCCTTGAGGCGTTCCAGCGCCGCGATCATCTTGTTGCGGCCCGCGAGGGTCGCACCGCCCGCATCGGCGCGGAATTCGCGCTGGCGCGAGAACCACATCACGATGACGCTGGCCAGCACGCCCAACACCAATTGCGCGACGATCTCGGCGACGAAAGCGCCGATGCCGGGGCCGCTGTTCTCTTCGCCATCCTTGCGCAACAGCGAATCCACGAAAACGCCAAACAGCTTGGAGAAGAACACCACGAAGGTGTTGACCACGCCCTGGATCAGCGTCAGCGTCACCATGTCGCCATTGGCCACATGGCTGACCTCGTGCGCCAGCACCGCTTCGGCCTCGTCGCGGCTCATGCTGTGCAGCAGGCCGGTGCTGACCGCCACCAGCGCATTGTTCTTGTTCCAGCCGGTGGCGAAGGCGTTCACGTCGGGGGCGTCATAGATCGCCACTTCCGGCATGCCGATGCCGGCGGCCATCGCCTGACGGCGCACCGTCTCGACCAGCCAGCGTTCGGTCGGATCAGACGGTGTCTCGATGATCTGCGCACCGACCGACTGCTTGGCCATCCACTTGGACATGAACAGCGAGATAATGGAACCGGAGAAACCGATCACGCCGGACAGCACCAGCAGCGCGCTGAAGTTGATCGCGCCACTGCGATCCAGATAGTGGTCCACACCGAGGATACGCAGGGTGATGTTGATGACGAACAACACCGCCAAGTTTGTCAGGATAAACAGGAAAATTCGCTTCATAGCCGTAATGCTCTCCAATCATTCAATAAACGCGGCGCAGTGTAGCACCATTCAACTTGCGGCTTGCAAGGTGGGGATGCCGGCTCCGTTTTCAAGAGCGCCAACAAAACTCGCTGTCACGGCTTCCGTGACTCCCAGCGCGATTAGTCAGCAAGTGCGCCGAAAAGTTTCCGCCGCTTGCAATGCCCATCGGTAATCGCTAGCATTACCCGTTCAATAAAGTCGGATAAATTATTCACCCCCCCCTGTTACAGCAACGTTCCACGAAGGAGATACACATGAGCAGTATGTTTGCAAAAAACACAGCGGCACTCATTCTGGCATCGCTGATTGCCGCCCCCGCCCTTGCATCGGATCATTACACGGTGGATGCGCACCATACTTGGCCGATGTTCGAGGTAAACCATCTGGGTTTCACCACACAGCGTGGACGTTTCAACCAGTCAGCGGGCGACGTCACACTGGATATGACCACCCATCAAGGCAGCGTGAATCTCACCATCCAGACCGGCTCGCTGGACATGGGCTTCGACAAGTGGGACGAGCACCTGAAGTCCGAAACTTTTTTTAATGCTGCGGTGTTTCCGACCATGCAGTTCACTTCGAACAAACTGCGTTTCGAGGGTGATAAGGTGGTTGCTGCCGAGGGTAACTTCACGCTGCTGGGCGTGACTCGGCCATTGACCGTCAACGTCAGCAACTTCCGCTGTGGCGAACACCCGATGACTCACAAGCTGACCTGTGGCGCGGACATCACCGCAACTTTCAAGCGCTCCGATTTCGGCATGAACAGCTTCATCCCGGCTGTCGGTGACGAAGTGAAAATCATCGTGCCGCTGGAAGCCACAAAAGACTATTGATATAGCCAAGTAAAGTTTGAAGCTGGTTCGTCCTGAACCCTAACCAAACCAGCCAAAGCCAAACGAGGTTTCACGCGGAGGCGCGGAGAACGCGGAGCAGGCAGCCCGCACCCGCCTTGTATTTCTCCGCGTTCTCGGCGTGAGGAAATCTTTTCATGCTTCGACATCATTGGGGTCGTAGCTGGCTAACGAATGTTCCGACTTCACCATGCCGAATCAATAGTGACAGTTACCCCTTCCGCCAACTGGCAGCGGGGGTATTGCAGCAACATAATCCAACTGCAAACAGGCGGTTTGCTCTATGATGCGAACGGAGATTCGACGCTATCAACAATAAAACGCCCTTTGCCGATGTCACCAGCAAACAACCGCAGCAATCATCAGGACATAGCAGCACCTATCGCCGGCTTCGTTGACCGCAACCATTGCTTGTCTCAGCTGGCAGACCTTGCCAGCGCCAGCACCTACCATCCGCTCGCAATCTGCTGGATCGTGCCGGACATCGTGCAACCGCCCGAGCAAAATCGGAAAAAATCCCTGTCGGAAGCGTTCCTCACCCTGACCGCCCAGCGCCTGCACCGCCAGACCGGTGCGGGTGCGCTGTGGTGCCGCATGTCGCCGGACGAATTCGTCTGCGTGCTAACTAACCATGATTTTGATCGTACCAATCAACTTGCCACGAAGCTGTTGAATGAGCTTCAGGCCTGCCTGACACCAGCGGATCAACCACTCCAGGGCGCCACCAGCATGGGTATCGCCTTCCTGGACAGTAACGAGAACCCCTACGCCTGCCTTGAACGTGCCCATCAGGCGATGAATACCGCCAGACGCTCCGGCGGGAACCGCATCGTGGTTTCTGGTTCCGAGCCGTTGCCAGGACGTACGGGTGTACAACTTGCTCGCCACGAACTGGTGCTCGAAAATCGCCTCTACCGCACCATTGATGAGGGAAGGCTGACCCTGCATTATCAGCCCTGCATGGATGTCAACGGCTGCCCTGTCTCAATTGAGGCATTGCTGCGTTGTGAAGCGTCTGGACTTTCCACTGCCGATGCCATTCCGATTGCCGAGAAAACCGGTTTGATTGTGCGCCTCGGCGAATGGTCTATGTTGGAAGCGGCGCGCATGGCACGCCGCCTGTCTGCCGACAACCTGAGTATGCCTGTCTCAATCAATATTTCGCGCGCCCAACTCACCGCCCCGCGCTTCTCCCAGATGCTGCATGCCGCGCTGTTGTGCGCTGATGCCAGCCCACAGCAATTCGAACTGGAACTGAGTGAATCGTTGCTGCAGGATCACTCCAGAACCGTACAATCCAACCTGCGCACCGTGCAAGCAGCCGGTTTTAACTTCGTTATTGATGATTTTGGCAGTACGCATTCTTGCCTGGCCAACCTGAAGAACATCACCACCACCAAAATCAAACTTGACCGAAAATTCACCGCCGCCCTGCCCTATGACCAGCGCTCCCTTTCGGTCGTAACTGCCATGGCACGATTGGCCGCCGAATTCGGCACACAAATCGTGGCAAAGGGGGTCGAAACGACCACACAGCTTGACGCACTGCACCAGGCGGGGATATATGTCACGCAGGGATATTTGCACGCGGCACCGATGCCAGAGAATGAATTGCGCACATGGCTGAAAATTCGGGAGAAAAGAATATGAACAAGACGGGGGGGCCGACTTTCATCGAGTCGCAACTGGAGGCATCGTTAAGGGAGATAGACATTCCGCCGCGCCCCCTGATTCTCGACCGCATCAATGAAGAGATGCAGAAAGACGAACCGGATTTCAACCACCTGGCCAGCCTGATCTCTGCCGATGTCGCCTTGGCGGCCAGCCTGATCAAAATCACCAACTCCCCCTTCTTCGGCCTGCGCGGCCACGTTCATTCCCCCCGAGAAGCCCTGATGCTGCTCGGCCTGAATGTCGCCGCCAAGGCGGTCGCCGGTATCGTCATGCGCCGAGCCTTCCCCCGTTCACCGCAGCTAGAGCGTTTCTGGGATGCTTCGGCGCTGATCGCTAAACTTTCCGGCTGGCTTGCGCAACGTGTCACCAACCACCGGTTGCGCGCCGACGACGCCTACACCTTCGGTCTGTTTCGAGATTGCGGCATTCCCATCCTGCTGGCCCGCCGCCCCAGCTACTTTGAGATACTGGTCGAAGCCAACCACGATGCCGGGCGCAGCTTCACCGCCATCGAAGATCTGATACTGCCAACCAACCATGCCGTCGTCGGCAGCATACTCACGCAGAGCTGGGGGTTGACCAATGAAACCACGCTGTCCGTACAACATCATCACGACCTGGCATTTCTCGATGCGTCCACCATCCCGCCCTCGCTGAACAGCCGCTACATGATTGCAGTCGCGCAACTGGCTGAATATCTGCTGCAACGTCATACCGGACGCAGTCACACCCGGGAATGGGACAAGCTGGGTCCGGCCTGCCTGCGCCTGCTCAAGCTGGATGAGGCTGGTATCGCGGATCTGCTGACGGAAGCCATGCCCATCATGGATGCCGAACTCTGAACACTGCCCCACTAACTTCAGTCTGGATGCTGCCAAATTCCCGGCCAGATTACCTTGCTGGCTATCCTGCCGAGCTGACCTCGCAAATCAGACAACTGATCGAACAAGACAAACTGGCCGACAGGCTGTTGTACAAATATCCACAGGCACACGACATTCGCACTGATCGCGCGCTGCATGACTATGCGCAGGACATCAAGGCACGCCATCTGCGTAACGCCGCCCCACTCGGGCGGGTGTGCTACGACAGCAAACTGCACGACCTGCGCAACGCGCTCGGGCTGCACAGCCGCATCTCGCGGGTGCAGGGCGGCAAGTTGCAAAGCAAGCGCGAGTTGCGCGTGGCTAGCGTGTTCAGGGAGATGCCGGAAGCGTTCCTGCGCATGATCGTGGTACACGAACTGGCGCACTTCAAGGAAGGCGAACACAACAAGGCGTTCTACCAGCTATGCCGCCACATGGAACCGGATTACCACCAGCTGGAATTCGACCTGCGCGTCTACCTCACCCACCTGGAAGCCACTGGCCGCGCACTGTGGGCGACCAAACCGGGCGGACTCACATCGCCCGTACCTTCACCGACTTGCCCTTGACCTTGCCTGCCGACAGGCGGCGGACAGCTTCAGCGGCGATCTCGCGCCGCACCGCGACATAGGTCGAGAACTCGGTGACATTGATCTTGCCGACCTGCTCGCGGGTGTAGCCGGCATCACCGGTCAGCGCGCCCAGCACGTCGCCGGCACGGATTTTCTCCTTGCGGCCACCCAAAATCTGCAACGTGACCATCGCCGGCAACAGCGGCGCGTCGTCCTCGTCCTTCAACTCATCCATCTGATGCCATTCCGGCACGCTGCCGGTCATTTTGGCGATGCTCACGATGCGGTGCCGGTCGGTCGGCAAGACCAGCGAGAACGCCCATCCGTCGCTGTCGGCGCGTCCGGTGCGGCCTATGCGGTGGACATGCACCTCCGGGTCGGGCGTGACATCCACATTGACGACCGCCTCCAGCTGCTCGATGTCCAGCCCGCGCGCCGCCACATCGGTCGCCACCAGCACCGAGCAACTGCGGTTGGCGAACTGGATCAGCACCTGATCGCGCTCGCGCTGCTCCATATCGCCATTGAGCGTCAGCGCATAAATCCCCTGCGCGTGCAGCGCTTCGAGCAGGGCGCGGCATTGCTGCTTGGTGTTGCAAAAGGCCAGCGTGCTCTGCGGACGATAGTGACGCAGCAAGCGGCCGACCGCCTGTAGCTTTTCCTCGCGGCTCACCTCGTAAAAGCGCTGGCGGATCTTGTGCGGTTCGTGCTGTTCGGTCAGCTCGATCTGCTGCGGGTTGCGCATGAACTGGCGGGCCAGCCGTGCGATACCGTCGGGGAAGGTCGCCGAAAACAGCAGCGTCTGGCGATTGGCCGGGCAATGGCGCGCAACGTAGGCAATGGAATCGTAAAACCCCATGTCCAGCATGCGGTCGGCCTCGTCCAGCACCAGCGTTTCCAGCGCCTCCAGATTGAGGCTACCGCGATCCAGATGATCCATGATGCGGCCGGGCGTGCCGACCACGATGTGCGCGCCGTGCTCCAGACTGGCCATCTGCGGACGCATCGTGCTGCCGCCGCACAGTGTGAGCACCTTGATGTTGTCAGCGGCGCGCGCCAGCCGGCGGATCTCCTGCGTCACCTGATCGGCCAGCTCGCGGGTCGGGCACAACACCATCGCCTGCACCGCGAAACGGCGCGGATTCAGTTTGGTCAGCAGCGGGATGGCGAACGCCGCCGTCTTGCCGCTGCCGGTTTTGGCCTGCGCGATCAGGTCGTGGCGGGCCAGTGTGACCGGCAGACTGGCCTGCTGCACCGGTGTCATGGTCAGGTAGCCCAGTTGTTTCAGGTTCGCCTTCATGCCGGGAGAAAGCGGCAATTCGTCAAAGGAACGCCCGTCGGAGGCGGGCGGATTGGGGAGTTGTGTAGTATCGGTCATGCCCGATTATCCCAGCTTGCAGCAAGACTTGCCCGGAAAATTTCTCTGTATCGAACCGCGCCGTCCCCTTCGTTCCGCAACCGGTGCAACACCCGGGATTATCAGCCGGTATAATCTCACCTTCACGAATCAGCGACCTGGCAGTACATGAACACCTTTTTCAACGAATTGAGCGAACACCACCTCACCCTGCTCGCCGTGCTGGCCGCGACACTGGCCGCGCATTTCGTGATGCGCCTGGCGTTCCGCCATTTTTCCGCACTTACCGCCAAAACCAGCAACGTCTGGGACGACGCGCTGCTGGAAGCGGCCAAGCGACCACTGCCATTGCTAATCTGGCTGACCGGACTTTTCACCGCGCTGCAAGTGCACTATGCGATGACTGACCGCGAGCTGCCGCATCTCATCATCAGCCTGCGCATCATCCTGATCACGGTATGCGTCGCCTGGTATCTGTTCGCGCTGATCCGCCATGCCGCCGCCAACAGCGTGGCGATACAGACCGCGCGCGGCGAGGAAGTGGACTTCACCACTATCCACGGCATCAGCAAGCTGGCGCGCATCGTGGTGGTCGTGCTGACCGGGCTGGTCATCGCCCAGTCGCTGGGCTTCAGCATCTCGGGCGTGCTGGCGTTCGGCGGCGTGGGGGGCATCGCGGTCGGTTTCGCCGCCAAGGACCTGCTCGCCAACTTCTTCGGCGGGCTGATGCTGCATCTGGACCGCCCCTTCAAACTGGGCGACACCATCCGCTCGCCCGACAAGGACATCGAGGGGCGCGTCGAATACATCGGCTGGCGGCAGACCGCGCTGCGCGGCCGCAACATGGACATGATCTACGTCCCCAATTCGCTGTTCAACGCCGTGGTGCTGGTCAACCTGTCGCGGCGCAGCCACCGCCGCATTGAGGAAACCATCGGCCTGCGCTACCAAGACATGGCCGCAGTGACTGGCATCTGCGAGGAAATGCGCGCCATGCTGCGCGCCCGCGCCGATATAGACCCGAGCCGCGACGCGATCGTCTCGTTCAACCGCTACGGCGAATCCAGCCTGGAAATCTATCTGCTGGCGTTCACGCTGACCACCGACTTCGCCGAATTCAATGCCGCCAAGCAGGCCATCCTGCTGGAAGTCGCCACCATCGTCGCGCGACACGGCGCCGACTTCCCGTTCCCGACGCGCACCCTGCACCTCGCGGACGGCAGCCTGACCGCCTCCAACCCTTAAGCCACGGACACTCGCCATGAACACACACGACCTCCTGATAATGTCCATCCCCGCTCTGGTAGCCTTGGGCGGCGGTTTCCTCGCCTCGTTCTGGAAACCCGACCACCAGACGCGCAGCCTGATCCAGCATTTCGCCGCAGGCGTGGTGCTGGCAGCGCTGGCAGTGGAACTGCTGCCGGAAATCAGCCGCGAACATGCGCCGGGGCCGGTGCTGATCGGCGCGTTCGCGCTGGGCAGTTTGTTCATGTACGGCCTGAAACTGTGGAGCATGCACCTCGAACACGAAGCAGAGGCCTCCGGCGCGACTGATGGTCTTAACACCGGCCTGCTGCTGGCCACCTTCATAGACGTGGCGATGGATGGCTTCATCATCGGCGCGGGCTTCGCTGCCGGCGGCGAGACCGGCACCATCCTGGCGCTCGGCCTGTCGGTGGAACTGCTGTTCCTCGGCCTGGCACTTTCCTCCGCCGCCACCGCCGGCTGGCGCATCGTCGCCCTGTCCGGCGCGCTGGGTGCCACCGTGCTGGGGACCGCACTGGCCGGCAACCTGCTGCTGGCAGGCGCCTCGCATGCCCTGATCGGCGGCACGCTGGCCTTCAGCGCCGCCGCGCTGCTCTACCTGGTCACCGAAGAACTGCTGATGGAAGCCCACGAAGTCGAAGAAAAGCCGGTCTCCACGCTGGTGCTGTTCGGCGGCTTCCTCGCCTTCTGGAGCATCCAATTGCTCGGACAATAATCAAGGCGCATGAATTGCCTTCAACCGGCGGCTGGGACACAATGCGCCCTTTGTGCATTCGAGAAAATAAGATGAGCGAGGCGGATTTCGACCGGGTCAGGCGGCAGGTGCGCGAGTTCGTCGCGGCGCGCGACTGGGATCAGTTTCATTCACCCAAGAATCTGGCGATGGCGCTGATCGTCGAGGCGGCGGAGCTGGTAGAGCATTTCCAGTGGCTGAGCGAGGCAGAAAGCGCCGATCTGCCGCCTGAGAAGTTGGCCCTCGTGGAGCAAGAGCTAGCCGACATCCAGGTGTATCTGATCAGTCTGGCGGCAAAGCTCAATCTTGACCTGATTGCTGCCGTGGACAAAAAGATGCTGCTGAACGCGCAGAAATATCCGGTGGACAAGGCGCGCGGCAACTCGAAAAAATATAACGAGTACGAATGACCGGGCAGACGATGGATGCGTTTCCTCCGGTCAGGATGCCGGTTGCGGCCCGGCAACTGGCTGCTTTTCTGCGACGCGGCGGGCTGATCGCCTATCCCACCGAGTCGTGCTACGGCTTCGGCTGCGATCCTGCCAACCGCGCCGCCGTCAAGCGCCTGCTCAGACTCAAGCAGCGCCCGCAAAAAAAAGGCTTGATTCTGATCGCATCGTCCTTTCGGCAGGTGGCAAAATATCTTCAGCCGGTGTCGCCGCAAGGCCAGCGCAAACTGGTAGAAGACGGTGCGCGGGCGGTTACTTACCTGTTGCCGGTGAAACCGTCCTGCCCGCGCTGGTTGCGCGGCGCACACGATACGCTGGCGGTGCGCATGACCGCGCATCCCGTAGCAAAGCAGCTTTGCCGCAGCGCGGACAGCGCGCTGGTGTCCACCAGCGCCAATCTTGGCGGGCGGCGTTCGGTGCGCAGTTATGCCGATTGCCAGCGCCAGTTCGGTAAAAAAGTATGGGTATTGCCGGGGCGAGTCGGAAAACGCAAGCAACCGTCGAGGATAGTTGCGTGGGCGGATGGTAGAATCATGCGCTGATGCAGATGGGGAGTGCGCAGCCTCGGTTGTGCGACAAGTATTCAAGAAAGCGGCGCGTGGCGCTGCATGGCATAGGGGAAAACATGAGTAATAACGTGGATAGCGCAGCGGTAAAGGAATACCTGCTGGAATTGCAGGAACTGATCGTCGAGCGTCTGGAGCAGGTGGATGGCAAGAAATTCTTGCGCGACAAGTGGACGCGCGCCACCGGCAGTGGCGGCATCGGCAAGGGCGAAGGCATCAGTTGCATCATCGAGGAAGGCAATGTGCTGGAGCGCGGCGGCGTGGCATTTTCGCATGTGCAGGGCGACAAGATGCCGGCTTCTGCCACGGCACACCGCCCCGAGCTGGCCGGCTGTACCTGGGAAGCGATGGGCGTGTCACTGGTGATGCACCCGAGGAATCCGTATGCGCCGACCTCGCACGCCAACGTGCGTATGTTCATGGCGACAAAACCCGACGGCGACAAGGTGTTCTGGTTTGGTGGCGGCATGGACCTCACGCCGTATTACGGCTTCGAGGAGGACGCGAAACATTTTCACCAGATCTGCAAAAATGCGCTCGATCCGTTCGATCCAACGCTGCATGCGAAGTACAAGAAATGGTGTGACGAATATTTCTTCCTGAAGCATCGCAATGAGCCGCGCGGCGTGGGCGGCATCTTCTTTGATGATTTGAGCGCACCGGATTTTGCAACGGCTTTTGGTGTTCAGCAAAGCGTCGGCGACCATTTCCTGTCGGCCTATGTGCCGCTGCTGGAAAAGCGCATGAACACCCCTTACGGCGAACGCGAGCGCGACTTTCAGCTGTATCGTCGTGGCCGCTATGTGGAATTCAACCTGGTGATAGATCGCGGCACTATCTTCGGCCTGCAATCGAATGGCCGCACCGAATCCATCCTGCTGTCCATGCCGCCGCTGGTGAAATGGCGCTACGACTGGCATCCGGAAGCCGGCACGCCGGAAGCGGAGTTGTACGACAAATTCCTAGTCCCTAAAGACTGGGTGTAAGCCAAGCAAAACCCGCCAGCGGCGGGTTTTTCAATTGTGCCGGGTAATACCGGCGGTGCTGCTCCCGCGCGGTGGCGGCAGAAGGTCGTGAGCGTCAGAAGCTGCTCATGTCTAGCTTCTTGTAAAAACTCGCCGGGATGCTTTCGCAGTCGCTATCGTCTTCAACCTTGCTGGAGGCGGCCTGGGTCTGTCGCGTGGCGGAGGCGGAGGCGGGTGTTACCTGTTCGGCCTTGGCAACGGCACGTTTCTTCTTGTTCTCGTCTTCCTCTATTGCCTGCGCCGGGATGGCGAACAGGCAGGACAGTATCAATGCGGTGATTACCATCTGAAATTGCATATCTTTCCTCACATAGTCAAAAGTAACAAAGCAAAATCGCTTCACATTGGTTGACTATTGTTGTCGGGATTGGTTCCCGTGGTGCGGATGAATTTATTCAGACTTGCGCAACACGATGCCCCGGAACCAACCGCCGGCCAGCAAGGGTCGGTCGCTGACGACTTCCAGCTGTGGCACGGCATCGAGGACTTCCTCGAACACCACGTCCATGCGCGTGGCGATGCGGCGCGACAGCGGGGTAAGCAGGCGGCGCAGCGGCGCGGCTTTGCCCGGTTGCAGGAATTTGTCGAACAGCAGGATGCTGCCGCCCGGCTTTAGCACTCTGGCGGCTTCCGACAGGCAGCGGCGCGGCTCCGGCACGACGGCGGCGATCAAGTGCAGCACCACGAAATCGAACTGCGCGTCAGAGAACGGCAGCGCCATGCTATCGCCCAGCACGAAATCCACTTGCAGATTCGCCGCGCGTGGCCTGGCACGTGCCAACATCCCAGCGTTGAAGTCCAGTGCAGTGTAGTGATGCTGCGAGGGAAGCAAAGGCAGGTCGAGTCCAGTACCTGCGCCGCTGACCAGAATCCGGTAGCTGCCAGACATCGGCAGCGCGGCCAGCGAAGCCTGCCGCGCATGGCGCATCGGGCGCTCGATGACGGCATCGTAAAGCGGTGCGATCAGGCTGTAACTGGCGCGCAACAGTGGATTCTGACGATAGGGTTGGTCGTGCATGGTGTCAACTCAGGTGGGTTAGACAAGGGATATTAACTTGTGCAATGGCGGTTGCGAGCGCTTCAATGGCGCTGCAGCGCGAAAAGCCGCTGCGCCAGGCGAGTGCGATGCGTCTTGCGGGCACTGGATCGCTGAACGGGATGACTTCCAGTAGCGGGCTGCGATAGCGCGCGCTGTTCGCCGAAGCAGGCAGCACGGTGATACCAAGGTTGGAGGCAACCAGATTGCGCACAGTTTCCAGCGAAGTGCCCTGCTGGACAGCCGCACCTCGCCGGTGAAGTTCCGGGCAGGCCTCAGCCACCTGATTGCTGAAGCAATGTCCGGAATCCAGCAACAATACTTTTTCGCCGGCGAGTTCCTGAGCCGCGATGCTGGCGCGCCCCGCCCAGTGGTGCTGCTTGTTGACCACCACCTCGAATGGTTCGTCATACAACGGGCGGGTCTGCATGCCAAGCGGGGCGAATGGTAACGCGATGATGGCTGCATCCAGATTTTCGTTGCCTAAATGCATTTCAAGATTCGCAGTGAGATTCTCCTCAATCTCCAGTGTCAGTCCAGGTGCGATTTCGACCAGTGTGGGCAACAGATCAGGCAACAGATAAGGTGCGACGCTATAGATAACGCCAAGCCGCAAAGTGCCGCATAGCGGGTCCTGGCACTGTTCAGCCAGTGTACGAATACGCTCCGCCTCGTCCAGTACCAATTGCGCCTGCCGGACGATTTGCTGACCGACTGGAGTCAGCCTAACCTCCGATTTGCCACGTTCGAAGATCATCACGCCCAGCTCCTGCTCCAGCTTCTGTATTCCGAGTGACAGCGCGGGCTGGCTGATGTAAGCCTTTTCGGCAGCACGACGGAAGTTGAGTTCCTGCGCGACAGCGACTATGTAACGCAGTTCGTTCAAGGTCATCAGAGTCTCCTGCGAAAGCAGTTTATTGCATGGGGGTGATTTGGATAGTAAATCACATCACTTTAATTAATCAATTGGATAGATTATCCGGCATGTCCTATATTGAACCTGTAGGCAATGAACCCGCCTCAGCCAACCAAGGAGAGCAGCCATGTCAACCGTAGCCCAATGCCCGTTCCATCATAATAGTACTGCCGCCGCCGGCAAGACATCCAGCGTTGAAAACTGGTGGCCTAATCGGCTCAACTTAAAACTCCTGCGTCAAAATTCGTCCCTGTCCGACCCTATGGATGCAGATTTTAATTACGCAGAAGCATTCGAACGTCTTGATTTCGCAGCGGTGAAAAAAGACCTTGCCAGCCTGATGACCCAATCTCAAGACTGGTGGCCGGCAGATTATGGCCACTATGGACCGTTCTTTATCCGCATGACCTGGCACGCAGCAGGTACCTACCGCATTGCAGATGGACGCGGTGGGGCCGGTACTGGCCAACAGCGTTTTGCACCACTGAATAGCTGGCCGGATAACGTCAATCTGGACAAGGCGCGCCGTTTGTTGTGGCCGGTCAAACAAAAATATGGTCGCAATCTTTCTTGGGCAGATTTACTGGTGCTCGCCGGCAATGTCGCGCTCGAAACAATGGGCTTCAAGACATTTGGTTTTGCGGGCGGTCGAGCCGATGTATACGAATCAGACGAATCGGTGTACTGGGGCTCGGAAACCGAATGGCTGGGAGACCAACGCCACACAGGGCAACGCGATCTGGAAAATCCGCTGGCTGCGGTGCAAATGGGGCTGATCTACGTCAACCCGGAAGGCCCCAACGGCAACCCCGATCCGCTCAAATCTGCCCAAGACGTGCGCGTAACTTTCGCACGTATGGCGATGGACGATTACGAGACGGTTGCACTCACCTGTGGCGGCCATACCTTTGGCAAGTGCCATGGCGCGGGTGATGCTGCGCAGGTAGGCGCGAATCCCGAGGCAGCCCCCATCGAATTGCAAGGGCTGGGCTGGTATAACACGCACCGCAGCGGCAAAGGCAGTGACCAGATAGGTAGCGGCTTGGAAGGATCGTGGACGCCGACCCCGACGCAGTGGGATATGAGCTATCTGGAAATGCTATTCGGCAACGAATGGGAGCTAAGCAGGAGTCCGGCAGGTGCGCAACAGTGGACACCTAAAGTTGCAACCACCGCCAACATGGCGCCCGCCGCGCACGACGCAACGCAGCAAGTGCCCATCATTATGACCACCGCCGATATGGCTATGCGCATGGATCCCGCTTACGAAAAGATTGCGCGTCACTTCCTCAACAATCCGCAGGAATTCGCCGATGCCTTCGCACGTGCCTGGTTCAAGCTCACACACCGTGACATGGGACCCAAGGCGCGATACTTGGGACCCGAAGTGCCTGGCGAAGACTTGGTTTGGCAAGATCCGATTGACACCGTGAATCATCCGCTAGTGGATGACAAAGACGTGGCTGCGCTGAAGGCCAAAGTATTGGCCTCGGAACTTACGGTATCACAACTGGTATCCACTGCTTGGGCCAGCGCTTCGACCTTCCGTGGCTCTGACAAGCGAGGAGGTGCGAACGGCGCACGCATTCGCCTCGCCCCCCAGAAGAGCTGGGCAGCCAACCAGCCCGAGCAACTGGCACTGGTACTAAGCAAATTGGAATCGATAAGGTCAGCTTTCAATGCGCAGACAGATGGCGGCAAGCAAATTTCTCTCGCCGACCTGATTGTGCTAGCCGGTTGCACGGGCATAGAGCAGGCCATCAGGAATGCCGGGTACGACATGGATGTCCCGTTTAC
Organism: Gallionella sp.; assembly: GCA_028687575.1. GTDB lineage: Bacteria > Pseudomonadota > Gammaproteobacteria > Burkholderiales > Gallionellaceae > Gallionella. The sequence goes on from JAQTZW010000010.1 coordinate 56,932, forward strand.
GCCAGGACGCATGGATGCATCTCAGCAACAAACCGATACGGAGTCCTTCGCTGCGCTCGAACCACTCGCTGACGGTTTTCGTAACTACCTCAAACGTGCTACGTCAGCCGAGGCCATGCTGGTTGACAAAGCGCAATTGCTGACCCTGACCGTGCCTGAGATGACAGTGTTAGTCGGCGGCATGCGCGTACTGGCTACCAACGTCGGACACACGCTACATGGCGTTTTCACGACACGGCCTAGTGCGCTCACTAACGACTTCTTTGTCAATCTGCTCGACATGAATACAGAGTGGAAGGCCGTGTCGGGTAGTAGCGAAGTATTCGAAGGGCATGATCGTAAAACCGGAGAGTCACGCTGGACTGCCACCCGCGTTGATCTCGTATTCGGCTCTAATTCTGAACTGCGGGCACTTGCGGAGGTGTATGCAAGTTCCGATGCACAAGAAAAGTTCGTGCGGGATTTCATTACAGCATGGAACAAAGTAATGAATCTGGATCGCTTTGACCTCAGCTGATACCCGCCTCAGAATCGCAGTGTGGTTAGCCCGGTTACGCCATCGAACGGATGGCGCAACCCTCGATTAAGGAGAGCAACATGAAAACATGGAGACATTATTCACATCAAAGTGCATTGCTGGCACAATCCTTCGCGGCAGCACTGGCGATGTTGGGCATGGGTCTGGAAGGTATGGCGACTGAGCAGCAAGCTGATTTTTTGTCTCAGACACCCAAGTCTAACGATTGATTTTTAAATTCACCTCAACGTAAAAGGAGAGCGACATGAGCAAAGTCAGCAAAAATCCATCGGCCATCAATATCGGCATCAGTGACAAGGACAGGAACAAGATCGCCGAAGGCCTGTCACGCATGCTGGCCGACACCTACACCCTGTATCTCAAGACGCACAATTTCCACTGGAACGTCACCGGGCCGATGTTCCAGACGCTGCACCTGATGTTCATGACCCAGTACAACGAGATGTGGCTGGCGGTTGACGTGATCGCCGAACGCATCCGCGCGCTGGGTTATCCCGCCCCCGGCGACTACAAGGCCTTCGCAGGCCTGACCTGCATCGTGGAAAGCAAGGGAGTACCGAAGGCCGTCGAGATGATTCGGCAGCTGGTAGAAGGACAGGAAGCAGTGGCGCGCACCGCCCGCGAAGTGCTGAAAGTCGCCGAGAAGGCCGGAGATCAGCCGACCGTGGACATGCTGTCGGCGCGCATGGAGGTGCACGAAAAGAATGCCTGGATGCTGCGCAGTCTGCTGGAAGAGTGAAAATGTTGGAGAGCCATGCAGTCAGTGTCAGGATCTCGTGCGACTGGCATACGCTCTATGAGCGTATCTGGCGGCCTGAGAATTTCCCGGAATGGGCTACCGGACTCAGCGGTATGGACATGCATCGGGAAGGCTCGGTTTGGAAGGCGAGCGGACCCAACGGGATGGTCAGGATACGTTTTACGGATCATAACGACTTGGGTGTCATGGATCACTGGGTCGAACTGGCTGATGGCCAGACGGTGTATGTGCCGCTCAGGGTGATCACGAACGGTGAGGGTGCAGAGGTGCAGTTGACCCTGTTCCGCCAGCGCGGCATGACGAACGACAGGTTTGCAGCCGATGCCGAATGGGTGCGGCGCGACTTTGAGAGATTGAGGCTGCTGGCAAGCAGCATGTGAATACCGTGGTTCAGGCGATCAGGTAATCCGCCACCACCGCCACGAACACTGTCGCTCCGATCCAGTTGTTGTGCAAAAAGGCCTTGAAGCAGGCTTCGCGCTCCCGATGACGAATCAGGGTGTAGTGATAGACCGCGATGCCTGCCGCGACCAGCAGACCTGCGAAATAGGGCATCCCCAGCCCGGCCATGTTGCCTGCCAGAGCCAGCAGCGCCAGCGTCGCGGCGTAACAGCCCATTACCGCCAGCACATCAAAATCACCGAAGAACAGCGCCGAGGAGTGGATGCCCAAGTGGATGTCGTCGTCGCGGTCCACCATCGCGTATTCGGTGTCGTAGGCCACCGCCCAGCACACGTTGGCAGCCAGCAACACCCAGGCGACCGGCGGCACGGCATCCAGCTGGGCGGCAAACGCCATCGGGATGCCGAAGCCGAAGGCGATGCCCAGATAGGCCTGCGGAATCGCCAGAAAGCGTTTGGTGAACGGGTAGCTGCCGGCCAGGAACACCGCCGGTATCGAGAGCAGCAGCGTCAGCGTGTTGAGCGGCAATATCAGCAGCAGGGAGGCGACCGAGAGAGCCACCGCCAGCCACACCGCCTCGCGGCCTGAGATGCGCCCGCTGGTGATGGGGCGCTGTTGGGTGCGCTTGACGTGGCGGTCTATGTCGCGGTCGGCGTAGTCGTTGATCGCGCAGCCGGCGGAACGCATCAGCACCGTGCCCAGCGTGAAGATCAGCACGATGAGCCAGGCGGGATGACCGTGGCCGGCGATCCACACGCCCCACAGCGTGGGCCACAGCAGCAGCAGGATGCCGATCGGGCGATTCAGGCGGGTGAGCTGGATGTAAAGCGAGAGGCGTTCGGATAAATTCATTTCAAGATTTGGGGACGAAGATCGGGGATGAAGGAGCGAGGATTGAGGATGGAGGGGCGAGAGAGCGCCTCGAAGCGGGGGGAATCCTGTATCCCGCTCCACTCAAATAATCCGGAGAAAAAATCCGTCATTCCCGCGTAGGCGGGAATCCAGTTGATTGAAAAATTCCCGCATAGAGGGTCAATGACGGGGGGGCGCCCGCATGGCGGAGTGTTAATTTCACTGGATTCCCGCCGGCGCGGGAATGACGGTGCTATTGGATTGCTTGGGTGCAATCCTCGAATCTCTTTTCTCATTCCTCAATCCTCAATCCTAACCGCATGATTTCCGGCAGGAACACTTCAGTGACCAGCAGCGGCGCGCCGTGCAGGAGGAACAGCGAGCGGCGCGCCCACAGCCGGTCGGGCGGGGTCGGCATGCCGGCGGTCGCGCTGCGGTACAGCGGGTGGTGCGGGTGCAGCGCCTTGTAGTGCAGCGGCTGGCGCTGCACCTGCGGCAGCGCGAACAGCACCGCGCCCAGCGGCTTGTCGCCCAGATTGCGCAACGCGGCCCATGCGCCGCGCAGGTGGCGGGTCGCGCAGGCGCTGTGGGCGAACACCACCGGTTGCCCGTCGGCGTGCAGGAACACTTCGCGTGACCAGGCGAACTGGTGGGGGGCGATGCCCAGCAACGAAGACTCATCCAGCGCGATGCGCGCCAAGCTGCTGCGCAGGTTGCGCACGTTGAAACGGCTGCAACGCTGTTGGATGCGCTGCGTCAGCGAACCGTGGTCGCGCAGCCAGGGCAGCAGTGCTGCGCCCGCGCCCAGTGCTGCGCCGTTCCAGTAAATGTCTTTATGCATGCAAATAGTCATGTTTGTGCGCCATCCAGCGCTGTAAATAGGCCTGAGCCGCGTCGGGGAGGTCGCGCAGCAACTCATCGGCAATCCGTCGCGCATCTTCCAGCAAATCTTCATCCGCATCAATGTCGGCGAAGCGCAGTATCGCCACGCCGCTCTGTCGCGCACCCAGCAGTTCGCCCGGCCCGCGCAATTGTAAATCGTGTTGGGCGATGGCGAAGCCGTCGTTGTTTTCGAAGATGACCTTGAGCCGCGCCCGCGCCAGTTCGGACAGTCTGTCCTGCTGGTAGAGCAGGATGCACAGGCTGTGTGCCGCGCCCCGCCCCACCCGGCCACGCAGCTGGTGTAGCTGTGCCAGTCCCATGCGCTCGGCGTGGTCTATCACCATCAGGCTGGCGTTGGGCACGTCCACGCCGACCTCGATCACCGTGGTGGCGACCAACAGCTGCAATTCGCCCGCCTTGAACGCGGACATGGCTGCGGCTTTTTCGGCGCTGCTCATCTTGCCGTGCACCAGTCCGACGCGCAGCTCGGGGAAGGTTTCCGCAAGCGTCTGGAAAGTCTCCAGCGCATTCTGCAATTGCAGTGTTTCGGATTCGTCTATCAAGGGGCACACCCAGTAGGCCTGCTGCCCCCCGACACAAGCGGCGCGCACCCGGCTGATGACTTCTTCGCGGCGCGCGTCATTGACCAGCTTGGTGACTATCGGCGTGCGGCCCGGCGGTAGCGCGTCTATCACCGAGACATCCAGATCAGCGTAATAGCTCATCGCCAGTGTGCGCGGGATGGGCGTGGCGCTCATCATCAATTGATGTGGTTCAGCAGGCTGTTGTGGCGCGGCTTCACGTCCCTTGCCGTGCAGCGCCAGCCGTTGCTGCACGCCGAACTTATGCTGCTCGTCTACGATCGCCAGGCCCAGTTGCCGGAAGCTGACCTGCTCCTGAAACAGTGCGTGCGTACCGATGGCCAGCAGGGTCTCGCCGCTGGCGAGCTTGTTTGCCGCGAGCTGTTTGTCCTTTTTCTTCAGGCTACCGGACAGCCAAACCGGAGTGATGCCCAGCGGTGCGAGCCAGTCGGTAAGTTTCAAATAATGTTGTTCGGCAAGTATTTCGGTCGGTGCCATGAAGGCAACCTGCTGGCCGTTCTCGATAGCCTGCAATGCAGCGAGTGCTGCAACGATGGTCTTGCCACTGCCGACATCTCCCAGCAGCAGCCGCTGCATCGGGTGCGGGCGGGCGAGGTCGCGGCTGATCTCGTCCAGCACTTTTTGCTGCGCCCCGGTCAGTGCGAACGGCAGGCTGGCCAGCAACGCGCGGGCCAGTTCGCCGCGCGCGGGCAGGGCGAAGGCGCGGCGCTTGCCGCGTTCGCGGTGATGGACACGCATTGAAAGCTGCTGTGCCAGCAGTTCGTCGAACTTGATGCGCCGCCAGGCAGCATGGCTGCGGTCTTGTAGCACGTTCGCCGCAATGTCGGGTGTGGGGTTGTGCAGCAATCGCAGGCTTTCCGGGAAGCCTGCCAGTTGCAGCGACTGGCGCACGCTATCCGGCAGCAGTTCGGGCGCGGGGACGACCTCCAGCGCGTTGGCAATCAGTTTGCGCAAGGTGGCCTGCGGCAATCCAGCGGTGGTCGGATAGACCGGCGTCAGACTGGTTTGCAGCGGGGTTTCGTCATCCACCGCGCGGCATTTCGGATGCACCATCTCCAACCCGTAATAGCCCATGCGCACTTCGCCGACGGCGCGTATCTGCTTGTCCACGGCGAGCTGTTTTTGCTGGCTGGGATAGAAGTTCAAAAAGCGCAGGTACAGCTCACCGCCTGCATCCTGCAAACGGCAGATCAGCGTGCGGCGCGGGCGGAAGGTGACTTCGGCATGGGTGATCACGCCCTGCACCTGCACTGTCTGGCCGGGCTCTGCGGTGGCGATGGGCGCAAGATGCGTTTCGTCCTCGTAACGCAGCGGCAGGTGCAGCAGCAGGTCGGCGCGATGACGAATACCCAGCTTGGCCAGTTTGGCCAGCGTAGCAGGCGGGATTTTGGCGGGCGGGGTCAACGCGCCACTCGCTTGTCGCTATCTGGTCGCAAGGTGAAAGGCGCGCTGCCGGCGAGCCATTAGCCCTGAACCACCAGCACGCCGTCGGCTTCGACCAGCGCGCCGCGCGGCAGCGAGGCCACGCCCACCGCAGCGCGCGCCGGGTAAGGCTGCTGGAAATACTGCGCCATGATCTCGTTCACTTTTGCGAAGTGACCGAGGTCGGTCAGGAAGATGTTCAGTTTGACCACATCGGCCAGGCTGCCGCCGCTGGCGGTCGCGACCGCACGCAGGTTCTGAAAAACGCGATGAATTTGCGCCTCAATGTCGGCGGCCATTTGCATGGTAGCCGGGTCTAGCCCAATCTGACCGGACAGATAAACCGTGTCGTCCACGCGTACTGCCTGCGAATAAGTGCCGATTGCGGCGGGTGCGTCCGGGGTCTGGATGATGCGCTTGCTTGCCATGTCAGGATTCCTGTCGGTGATTTCTGGAGGAGCGGATTATAACCGACAGCCGCGCTACGACAGCCTGCCACCCCAGCGCCGGGATAGACTGATGCCATGAAAATTCTGGCATTGCGCGGTTATCGGCAGTAAGTCCGAAACCGCCTCCGCCTGGTATCGCCCAGTAGTTGCCGGTCTTCAGGCTGACACGGCGATCTTGAAGATCACTTTGCGCACCTCGCCTGCCGCGACCAGCGGCGCGTGCGCGTCTTCGGGGAAGAATACGCAGAAATGATCTTCGGGCACTGCGACCCACGACGCGGGCGCATCCGTGAAGAAGCGGATGTCTTTTTCCTCGCTGTGTTCGCCGACCGGGTTATGGCAATCCGCCAGCGGCTTCCAGCCCATCTCGTCCACACCGTCCAGCACCAGCTGGATGTCTATGTAACGCCGGTGCGCCTCCAGCCGCGCCAGCTCGCGGGTGCGGCCCGGCACATGTTCGACGATGGCGAACAACGAATCGCCGACGATGGGATAGCGCCCCGGCGCCAGCGCATGCAGGTCGGTGTCGCGGATGAAGTCGAACACGCGCGGAAACAGCGGATGCAGCGTCGCATAGCGGGTGGATTGGGAAAGTGCGGAAAAGATCATGTTTTGAATCTCGCCTTAATACCCTGCCTAGGGCAGGAATCCAAAAAGTGCATCGAAAAATAAATTCGAACCAGTGCGACGCAGATTGTGCCATATGTAGCATCCATCCCATCAACCGACTCCTTTGTGTAGGGAAAATTCCTACATGCGACTACCGGTATTTCCTGCAAAAATTGCAGCAATTGACCACTGTACTTCAGCGCACAGTCGGAACATTATTCTGTCCGCTGGTTAATAGAATTGCGCATCGGAACAGGGAAAATCAAACTTGCTTCGTTGCAACTGGATAGTCGAAACACAAGAGGAGGCATCATGTTTTCCACTTATATTCCTGATTCGTTGCCCCAGATTCCGAGCTATCACCATGAGCTCGCCATCAAAAAAACTGCCACAATTGAGACATACACCCCGATTTTATCTCCCAAGATGCGAGAAATTCGGGCGCACTTCAGCAACCAGCCTGTCATTCCGCATCTGGTTGCACTCAGAAACTAATCCAGATCTGCCGTACCCCGAACTTCCCTGAATAGCCCCTATTCAGGGAAGTTCGGCTAAAGGTTCGCCGATGGCGTAGAAATTGCCGCCGGCCACATGGTGCAGGCTGCGCAGCGAGGGGTTGGCATCCTCGAAATGCCAGCGCCCGTTGCTGAATACTCGGTCATCGGCCCACGCGCCGGTCACTTCCCCGATGAAAAGGTCATAAGCCTGCTGGTTGTGCGGTTCGGTGATCAGTCTGCACGACAGCCAAGCCGAACATCCCGCGACCAATGGCAGCGGCTGTCCTTCGATGTCGAACAACTCCACCCCGCAGCGCGCCAGCTTGTCTGGTGCATCGTTCAGGCTGACACCGCCGACCGCGTTGGTGAGTCGCAACAGCGCCACGTTCGGCACCTGGATGGCGAAAACACCGCTTTGTTCTATCAGCCTGCGCGTCGCCGAGCTTTTGTCCAGCACCACCGTCAGCTTGGGGGGTGCAAAATCCAGCGCACAACACCACGCCGCCGCCATCACGTCGTCCACCCCGTCATGGCGTGCTGAAACCAACACCGTTGGGCCGTGGTTAATGAGGCGGTAGGCTTTATCGAGAGGTACTGGAGAAATGAATGAGTTCATATTGGCAAATTATATTATTTTGCAAAAGCAAAACGTTATGAGTGTGTTATGCGTTTAGCGGCAAGTTGTCAGTATAAAAACGGCGCTGTTTGAGCAACGCCGTTTCGTTTCGCCAATATGCCTTAACTCAAGACTACAAGGGCTTCCCCATCCACGCAACCGATATTGGCTTTACTGCCTCATCGTTTCATCCTCAAACCACGTTGCCGGTTTTCAGTTCCGATGCGAGAAGGTGAAGGACTGCCAAACCACAATCGGTCATGTTGGGCTTCTGCCCTGACCCTGATGAAAGACGCGCGCGGGGGCCTCATTCGTTAGTCGGGAGTAACTTCCTCCCCTAAAATTGATCAGGCTCTCCCTGCGCGGATCCAACCCGCTTCACATCAACGCTGGCGTCCAGCCGTGATTCGTTTCCTTTCTGTAGGCGGTTTTTTCTTTGGAACTCAGGCCTCTTTCGGATCGAGCCGGAAGTCTTCGCCGTACTTCAGTGAGCACGTGGCCGCGCAGCGGATCGTGCGAGTTGCGCAGCCCCGCACGTTTGCGTCTGGGCGAGGGAACCCGCGCAGCGGGCGGCAAACCGGGGCGTGCTTTCTTTGGTCACTTGCTTTACACGAGTAAAGAAAGTGACTGGCTGCCGGGCCACCCCCGGCGGTTTTGCTTGGATTCCATCCGGCGCACTACCGAGTGCGCCCTACCACTTTGGGTGGCGTGGGCAACGCTACGCGTTTCCCACCCTACCCCGGCCTGCCGCTTACCAGCCCGATTCGCGCTCGGGGGTGGCGGTGATCTTGTGGATGGAGAGATCGGCACCGTTGAATTCTTCTTCGGGATCGAGGCGGATGCCGACGAATTTCTTGATGATGGCGTACACCGCATAGCCGCCGGCAAAGGCGATGGCCACGCCCAGCGCGGTGCCGAGCAACTGCGACATGAAGCTCACCCCGCCCATACCGCCGAAGGCTTTCAGGCCGAAGATGCCGGCGGCGATACCGCCCCATGCGCCGCACAGGCCGTGCAGCGGCCAGACACCCAGCACGTCGTCTATCTTCCAGCGATTCTGGGTCAGCGTGAACATCCAGACAAACAGCGCGCCCGCCGCACCGCCGACGAACAGCGCACCAATCGGGTGCATCAGGTCGGAGCCGGCGCACACCGCCACCAGGCCGGCCAGCGGGCCGTTGTGCACGAAGCCGGGGTCATTCTTGCCCATCCACAGCGCGGCCAGCGTGCCGCCGACCATCGCCATCAGCGAGTTGACCGCGACCAGACCGCTGATGTTGTTGATGGTCTGCGCCGACATGACGTTGAAGCCGAACCAGCCGACGGTGAGTATCCATGCGCCCAGTGCCAAAAACGGGATGCTGGAAGGCGGATGCGCTGAGATGCGCCCGTCCTTGCCGTAGCGCCCGCGACGTGCGCCCAGCAGCAACACCGCCGCCAGCGCGATCCAGCCGCCGAACGCATGCACCACCACGGAGCCTGCAAAATCATGGAACTCTGCGCCGAAACTGGCGTTCAGCCATTGCTGGATGCCAAAGCGGTGGTTCCACGCGATGCCCTCGAAGAAGGGGTAGAGGAAGCCTACCAGCAGGAAGGTCGCCGCCAGTTGCGGGTTGAATCTGGAACGCTCGGCGATGCCGCCGGAGATGATGGCTGGGATGGCGGCGGCGAAAGTCAGCAGGAAGAAGAACTTGACCAGTTCGTAGCCGTTCATTTTCACCAACTCATCCGCGCCACTGAAGAAATTCACGCCGTAGGCGATGGCATATCCGATGAAGAAGTAGGCGATGGTGGAGACTGCGAAATCAACCAGTATTTTGACCAGCGCGTTGACCTGATTCTTCTTGCGCACCGTGCCCAGTTCGAGAAAAGCGAATCCCGCGTGCATCGCCAGCACCATGATGGCGCCCAGCAGGATGAATAAAACGTCGTTACCAGTTTTCAGATCTTCCATAACTACCCCATAGCTGTAATAAGTCGAACGAAAATACAAAGCAACATCCGTGCCAGACGCCAAGCGACCTGTTTTCGCTGGTAATACGTGGGTTGGCGCGCAATCGGGCGCCACCATGCGCCCCGTATTGGTGCAAGTTAATGCACCAAGCTGGATATTTGCACCATTAGCGGGCACATTAGACCTGCCAACCTTTGAGGTGTTTTTCCAGCCAGAGCAGGCCGATGATAGTCTTGCTATCGTTGATTTTGCCTTCGCGTATCCAGTCTATGCCCTGCGTCAACGGCATCTCGAATACCTCCAGGAATTCGCCGTGGTCGAGGTTCTGCTGCTGCCGGGTAAGACCGCGTGCCAGATAGTATTCGATGCGTTCATCGGCATAGCCGATGCAGGGCCAGGTGGTCGTTAGATGCGTCCACTCGCGCGCCACATAGCCGGTCTCTTCCAGCAACTCGCGCTGGCCGGTGCTGAGGCCATCCTCGGCGGGGTCTATCTTGCCTGCCGGGATTTCGAGGAATTCTCGCCCCGCCGGATAGCGGTATTGCCGCTCCATCACCAGATTGCCGTTATCGAGCAGCGCCAGCACCGCCACCGCACCGGGATGAACGACATATTCACGGCTGGCCTCGGCACCATCAGGCAGACGCACTCTATCCTTGCGCACCTCGATGAAATTTCCACGGTACATCAGTTCACCGTCTATCAATGTTTCCTGCAGATCCATATTGCCTTTCATGGCGCTACCCTTGTTGTGCATTCTCCGGCGGTTCCACCAGATGCCATTTGATGGCACCCGCATCCTCGGAAAAAATTTTTTGTTTACCGTCATCCATCCGCTGCAGCGTCTCAACTATCTGGCTTACCGACATCGCATAAAAGGTTTTCGCCCCCTTGTCCGCACGCATAGTCTGCCCGGTCGCCTGTCCGTGCACATGGTCAATTACGCAGCTTATCCCCTCGCAGGCGAGGTGTTTTTCAAACTCTGCCTTGGCCTTCGTCTCTTCTGCCTGATGGACCAACTTCTGCATCGCATCGGTCTCGACATGCAGTTTCGCCACCAGGTTAAAGGCCGCAGTGTGTTTCTCGACCAGCTTGCGCCAGGCAGCCGTCTGCTCGGCAGAAATTTTGATCTCTCCGCGTTTTACCCGCTGGACTATCGTGCAGAATTTCGCAAAATCCGCATCACTCATCAACTGCTCCAGTTGCTGCCCAATCACCGCGATGCGTTCGGACGACTCGCTGATGACGCTCTTAGTCTTGGCGATAACCTGTTCGAAGTCGCGCAAGTCTGGCACCAACATCGTGACCAGACACTCCTTGCCACGATGTTCTACCGCCTTGTGGATATGGATGTGTTTTGCCGCAATCAGACAACCTTCCAGCGTGCCGACTTCGATCTCGTCAGCAATGATCTCGCAACCCACTGCATGCTCGACCTGTACCCGTTTGGCTATCAGCTTGCTGCTCTCGCAGAATTTCGCCACCAGCACCCCGTCCCCTGTTTGCACATCTGAACGTAGAATTCGCCCGGCACACTCGATATCCCCCGACTTGGTCTGCGCCACCCCACCGGAAAGGTTCTTCTTGAAGTGGATCGTGCCACCATCAGACAGCACGTGTCCAAACACGTCAGACATGAAGTTCATGTTACGACCCTTCACCACGCGCCCTTCCTGAACTTCACCGTGCTCGATGAATTCATCCACACTGAGCATCAGATCGCCCGTGGTTTTGGCACTGATGCCGCCCTTGTTCTCAATTTTTTCAGTGACAGAAATCTTGTTGGTCTTGGTATCCAGTGTCAGGAAACCGGCCATCGTCGCGACGATGTATTCGCCATCTCCCCGTATTTCAACCTCGGTCCCTTCGGACACCAGTTTGTGCAGGTCTATATCCTTAGGCTGCTTGGGCAGAATCGCTACACCTGCCAGCGTTCGCCCCGGCTTGCCGAGCACACAGGGAATTTTCTTCAGCAGCACCGCACCTTGCGCCATCTGCGGGAAGCGGTTCTTGAACTGACTCAAGTCAGCCTTGCCGTTGGGCAGTATCTTGGGGGAATTGTCCCGATGCAGGTCAGGTGAGCTTTCGACGATTTCGGCATCAAGCCCAGCCGTTGCTTCGCGTTGGTGCGCAATTGTCATGCGCATGGTTTCACCACTCGCGATGGTTGCTCTTACCCCCGCCTCGTCCAGTCCGAACTTGATTCCCTTTAGCCACATGGCCGCGACGAATTCATCGAAATCCAGTCTGGTCGGAACATCGGCAGTGGTTTCCCGGTACGAAAGTATCTGCTGAACACCATCGGCATCAGGCTCGCCGTACACGGGTTCTTGCACTGATGCTTCAACTGTTACGGGTTCGAACAGATATTCGACCCGCTTGCCATTTTCTTGAACCTTGATGGAGCGATAAAGCTTTGTGCGCTGCTCGGGGAAGGGCTTGATGGCATCGGCCAGACGCAACTCATGCAGTGAACTCTTGAAAAAGGGGAGTGCTTCCTCATCGAATGCCAGCTTCTGCATCAACTCATAATCCATGCCTGAGAAACGCGCACCGTTGCCAAACACAGTATCTATGAACGCGGTAAAGTCACCAGCATCGCTCAATTGATCTGTCAGTACGTAAAAGCCATCTGAACGTTGAACGGCAAAGGCTGGTGTAGTGAACTGTCCAGTCGCTTCAGTTGCGGATTGATCTATGGCATCAGTCATGTTTTCACCCCCGCTCAAAATTTATCACCCGCACAAAATGAAACTCCCGCACGCAGCGGGAGTAGTTAACGGTCGAATGCGTGTTACGGAACCAATAGTGATTGCTGCACTGATAGCGTGCAAATCCACATCAAGGCGTTCGGCAACAGACCTAGCATCAACACGCCAAGACCGTTGAGAGAGATCAACAGCCCGGTGTCAGCACCCAGGTTGATAGGCACATGGCTCTCGGGTGCATCGAAGTACATCACCTTGATCACACGCAGGTAGTAGAACGCGCCTATCAGCGAGAACATCACCGCAGCGACAGCCAGCGGAATGTGACCGGTTTCGATGATCGCGTTCAGCACGGAAAACTTGGCGTAGAAACCGACCGTTGGAGGAACGCCGGCCATGGAAACCATCAACAACATCATCATGAATGCCAACCAAGGGCTGCGCTGATTCAGCCCCTTGAAATCATCCAGAGTATCGGCTTCAAAACCGGCGCGAGACAAAATCATGATCATGCCGAAGGCACCCAATGACATCATCACGTAGACGACCGCATAGAACATGGAAGCGCCGTAACCTGCGACCGTGCCACTGACCAGACCCAACACCAGAAAGCCCATGTGGGTGATGGTCGAATAAGCAAACATACGTTTGATGTTGGTTTGCGCTATCGCGGCCAGGTTACCTAGTGCCATAGATGCGACCGCCAGCACCGTCAACATGCCCGACCAGTCGGCCTGCAAACCTTGCATACCTTCCACCAGGATACGGGTAACGAAAGCAAATGCAGCCAACTTGGGCACCGAACCTATCATCATGGTCATGGCTGTAGGCGCGCCGTGGTAGACATCGGGAACCCACATATGGAACGGAACCACGCCCAATTTGAAAGCCAGACCGGAAACGATGAACACCAAACCAATGGAGAGCAATGCCTTATTCTGAACGCCATTATTGATGGCTTCGGACATCACACCGAGTTCCAGCGTTCCCGTTGCACCGTAAACCATAGACATGCCATACAGGAGCAGACCAGAGGCCAGCGCGCCCAGTACGAAATATTTCATCGCAGCTTCAGTAGCGACAGCGGAATCACGTTGCAGTGCAACCATCGCATACAGGCTGAGCGACAACAGTTCCAACCCCAGATAAAGCGTCAGGAAGTGGTTGGCAGAAATCATCACATTGATGCCCAGCAAGGCGAACAGCGCCAGAGACATGAATTCGCCAGTGAACATCCCGCGCACCATCAGATATTGACGCGAATAGACCAGCATCATCGAGACACCGAGGTAGCTCATCAGCTTCAACACATCGGACATCAGGTCATCCACGAACATGTGATTGAAGGCATAAGTTACCCCTTCCACATGCGTGCCGACCGTAATGACAGAACAACCTAGCAGAGTCATCTGTACTAGCAGATAGGTGAACAATTTACTGCTATTGGTCAGCATCAGATCCGCAATCAGAATGAAGCAGACCATCACCAGCAAGAAAATTTCCGCACCGGCGGGTATCAGATTGGCTAACAAATTCATATTCACCTCAAAATTTCAGTCTTTAGCTATCGCAGTCGCCGGTCGTCTCAACCGGCGATCACAGTCTCATTTATAACGGCAACTTGGAATGCGCAACATGGATAAGCAGATCATTCACCGAAGCATGCAATACCTCACTGAATGGCATCGGGTAGAGACCCATTGCCAGTACCATAATCGCCAGAATTGCCATGATGAAAAATTCTCGCTTATTGAGATCGGTCAGTTCCTCAACATGATGATTGGAAATCGTGCCGAAAATTACCCGCTTGTACATCCACAGCGTATAGGCCGCACCAAAGATCAGTGTGGTGGCCGCACCGAAAGCGAACCAGAAGTTGGCTTTCATCGCGCCCATGATGACCATGAATTCACCTACGAAGGCGCTGGTACCGGGCAAACCGCTGTTGGCCATCGCAAACAGCATGAAGAAAGCGGCAAACACCGGCATTTTGTGCACCACGCCACCGTAGTCGGCGATTTGGCGCGAATGCACGCGGTCATACAGCACACCGATACACAGGAACAATGCACCGGCCACGAAACCGTGCGAGATCATCTGCAACAGCGCGCCTTCCATACCGTAGGCGTTGAAGATGAAGAAGCCGAGCGTGACGAAACCCATGTGTGAAATCGAGGAATAGGCGACCAATTTCTTCATGTCGCTCTGCATCAGCGCTACCAGACCGATGTAGATGATGGCAATCATCGACAACGCAATCATCACGCCGGCCAGTTTATGGCTGGCATCCGGGGCGATCGGCATAGAGAAACGCAGGAAACCGTATGCACCGACCTTCAACATCAGTGCCGCCAGCACCACCGAACCACCGGTAGGGGCTTCGACGTGTGCATCCGGCAACCAGGTATGTACTGGGAACATCGGCACCTTCACCGCGAAAGCCATGAAGAACGCAATGAAGATGTATATCTGCGCCGACATCGGAATCGCCATCTGATGGAAGTCCAGAATCTCAAAGCTGCCGTTGGACTGGTTGTACAGGTAAATCAAGGAGACCAACATCAACAACGAACCGAGCAAGGTGTAGAGGAAGAACTTGATGGTCGCATAGATGCGGTTCGGACCACCCCAGATACCGATGATAATGAACATCGGGATCAGCATCGCTTCCCAGAACACGTAGAACAGGATCGCATCCAGTGCACCGAACACGCCATTGATGATGCCGGACATGATCAGGAAGGCGGCCATATACTGGGCTACCCGCTTTTCGATCACCTGCCAACCAGCCAGCACCACAATGACGGTGAAGAAACTGTTCAACAGGATAAACAGCATGGAGATACCGTCTACGCCCAAGTGGTAATGGATATTGAAGCGGGTAATCCAGTCATGAAGTTCGACGAACTGCATGTTGCTGGTAGTGCGGTCGAACCCAGTGTAGAGCGGCAAGGTCACCAGAAACCCTAGCACACTGCCAACCAGGGACAGGACACGCGCCAAGGGGGCATTCTTGTCATTGCCGGTTGCCAGTACCAGGATACCGAAAATTATCGGCAACCAGATCGTAACGCTAATTACAGGTAGTCCAAAGATCATGCTGTCATTCCTTCGCTTAAATATCCTATAAACCCAATAGTCCCACCCTTGCTAGGGTGGCTCCGGCCTCGGCGCACTGGCGCACGAACCGGACAGGGTTATGCAAACCAGTTCCGTATGGTCAACAAAATAAATACGCCAACAATCATGGTGAATGCGTAGTGATAGATATAACCCGACTGCACCTTGCGCACCACACCAGAAATCTTGCCAACCATATTGGCCGAACCGTTCACGATCATGCCGTCAATCAGGAACCTGTCAGCATACTTGGACAAGAAGGTACTCGCACCGCGCGCACCACCTGCATAGAACCAGTCATTGAAGCGGTCAAAGTAGTATTTGTTTTCCAGCACGGTGTAGATCCACTGGAAGCGCTTCTGGATCGCTGCCGGGATGTCCGGACGCTTCAGGTAGAAGAATGCCGAACTAGCCACGCCTGCCAATGCCAGCCAGAACGGCAGGCTGGTGAAGGAATGCATCGCCATCGCAAAGGCGCCGTGGAACTCTTCGTGCAATTCAGCCATGACCTCATGGTGCTCTGAGATGTAGATGGCATCCTTGAAGTAACCGCCAAACAGCATGGGCTCGATAGCGATATAGCCGACGATCGCAGACGGGATAGCGAGCAATACCAACGGCAACCAAACCACCCAAGGTGTCTCATGGGGTTTCTGACCGGGAGCCAAACCGTGATGATGCGCATGATCGTCATGTGCATCACCATGATGGTCGTCGTGCGCGTCAGCATGATGATCGTCTGCATGCGCATGGTCGTCATGATGATCTGCTGCATGAGCCTTGCCGAAACGCTCTTCCCCGTGGAACACCAGGAAGTACATGCGGAAGGAGTAGAACGCGGTCACAAATACACCGGCCACCACCGAGAAATACGCAAAACTGGAGCCAGCAAGGTGTGACATGCCAACTGCCTCGATGATGCTGTCCTTGGAATAGAAGCCCGCGAAGAACGGCGTACCGATCAGCGCCAATGAACCGATCAACGAAGTGATCCAGGTAATAGGCATGTATTTACGCAAGCCCCCCATGTTGCGGATGTCCTGATCGTGGTGCATACCGATGATTACGCTACCTGCGCCCAAGAACAGCAGCGCCTTGAAGAACGCGTGGGTCATCAGGTGGAAGATCGCCACCGGATAAGCGGACACACCGAGTGCCACGGTCATGTAGCCCAATTGAGACAAGGTCGAATAAGCGATGACGCGCTTGATGTCGTTCTGAATGATGCCCAGGAATCCCATGAACAGCGCGGTGATCGCACCGATCACCATCACGAAGGACAACGCGGTGTCGGACAACTCGAACATCGGCGACATGCGGGCCACCATGAAGATACCAGCGGTCACCATGGTCGCGGCATGGATCAGCGCGGAGATCGGAGTCGGGCCTTCCATGGAATCGGGCAGCCAGACGTGCAGCGGGAACTGGGCGGATTTACCCATCGCACCGACGAACAGCAGGATGCAGATAGCCGTCAGCAGATTGACTGACATGCCGGCGATGGGAGCCGCGTCACTAGCATGAGCAGCAGCTTTGGCAAACACCGCAGCGTAATCCAGCGTGCCGAACACCATCAGCACCAGCGCGATACCGAGGATGAAGCCGAAGTCACCCACACGGTTGACCAGAAACGCTTTCAGGTTGGCATAGATTGCAGTAGGACGGTCATACCAGAAGCCGATCAGCAGGTAGGAAACCAGACCCACAGCCTCCCAACCGAAGAACAGCTGCATGAAGTTGTCGGACATCACCAGCATCAGCATGGAGAAGGTAAACAGCGAGATATAGCTGAAGAAGCGCTGGTAGCCGGGGTCTTCAGACATATAGCCTATGGTGTAGATATGCACCATCAACGACACGCTGGTCACAACCAGCATCATGGTCACGGTCAGCCTGTCTATCAGGAAGCCGACATGGAAGCTGGTGTCACCGGACACCAGCCAGGTGTAGACCGGTCCAGTAAACTGGTGGCCGTTCATCACGTCCAGGAAGATCTGCACGGCGGAGTAAAAAGCAACGCCCACCATGGCGATGGTGATGCGATGGGACATCTTGCGACCCAGCCATTTGCCGAACAGACCGGCTGCAATCGCGCCACACAGTGGAGCCAGAGGTACCAACAGATAATAGGTTTGGATATCCATTACATCAGCCTTTCAAACTGCCGAGATCATCAACATTGATAGTGCGCAGATTGCGGAACAGCACCACCAGAATCGCCAGACCAATCGCTGCTTCTGCGGCAGCAACCGTCAGGATGAAGAACACGAACACCTGTCCTGCGGTGTCGTTCAGGTAATGCGAGAACGCAACAAAATTGGTATTGACAGCAAGCAGCATCAATTCGATGGACATCAGCAGAATGATCACATTCTTGCGATTAAGGAATATGCCTACCACGCTGATGGCAAACAGCACCGCGCTAAACACTAGGTAATGTGAAAGGGTCAACATGTTGTAATTTTCGCTCCCTTGATTAACTTGTTGGCAGGGACTCTGCCCGCCTCTCTACTGGGTCGGGTCTTGCCCGACCTTGATTCTTGTTACTTGCTTGCTACTTTCTTTTCAGATGCCATGCTGACGACACGCAGGCGATCAGCCTTCTTGACTTTGACTTGGTCGGCCACATTCTGCGACTTGACCCCGGCACGACGTCGCAATGTCAGCGCAATCGCAGCAACCATCGCAACCAACAAAATCACTGCGGCAATCTCGAATGGGTAGACGTAGTCGGTATAGATCAATCGACCCAGTTCTTTGGTATTGCTGTAATCGGCACCATGCACTACGGCAGTTGCCACTTCAGAAGTCTGACGCGAACCCAGCACCCAGACCATCTCAAAAACCATCAAGCCGGCCAGCAATGCGCCAAACGGGAACCAGCGCCAGAAACCTTCTCGCAATTGCACGAGGTTGATGTCCAGCATCATCACAACGAACAGGAACAGCACCATCACCGCACCGACATACACCAGCACTAGTGCGATCGCCAAAAACTCCGCTTCCAACAACATCCAGATGCCAGCAGCACTGCAAAACGCCAGCACCAAAAACAGGGCGGCATGAACCGGGTTGCGAGCCACGATCACACCCATGCCAGCCATCACGGTTATGGACGCGAATAGATAAAATGCCACATCAATAAAACTCATGAATTCATCCTTTTAAGACTGCGAGTTGTCCAACGGCGGCTTGCCCCTGAACATCCACCCGGTTACCTGTATTTGGCGTCCGCCGCCCTGTCCTTGGCGATTTGCGCTTCATTCTTGTCGCCAACTGCCAACAACATTTCCTTGGTGTAATACAAATCTCCGCGGCTTTCACCGTGATAATCGAAAATCCGCGTTTCGACAATCGCATCAACCGGACAGGACTCTTCGCAGAAACCGCAGAAGATGCACTTGGTCAGATCAATGTCGTATTGCGTCGTACGACGGGTACCATCTTCACGCTCAGCAACCTCAATCTTGATTGCCAATGCGGGACATACCGCTTCACACAGTTTGCATCCGATGCAACGCTCCTCGCCATTCGCATAGCGACGCTGAGCATGCAGACCGCGAAAGCGGAAGCTTTGCGGTGTACGCTCATCCGGGAATTGCACGGTGATTTTGCGAGCGAACATGTAGCGCCCGGTCAATGCCATGCCTTTCAACAGCTCATAGAGCAGGAAGGTCTTGAAGAAATTTGCGATTTTTTCCATTTTAAATCCTCGTGCGAACGCGTTCGAACAGCCCTACCACACCCAGTAGGATGTCTGCATCCAGGCGCCCACAACAACCACCCAGACTATTGATACCGGAATGAATACTTTCCAGCCCAAGCGCATCAACTGGTCATAACGGTAACGCGGGAAAGTTGCCCGGAACCACAGGAACAGGAACAATACAAAAGCCGCCTTGGCCAACATCCACATGATACTGTCCGGCAGGAATGGCACAGGTGACAGCCATCCGCCCAGGAACATGATGGAAGTCAGGAAA
Organism: Gallionella sp.; assembly: GCA_028687575.1. Lineage (GTDB taxonomy): Bacteria > Pseudomonadota > Gammaproteobacteria > Burkholderiales > Gallionellaceae > Gallionella. Next base: position 76,326 of record JAQTZW010000010.1, read on the forward strand.
GCTATCAGTATCATATTCGCGTATTCGCCGAGGAAGAACAGCGCGAATGCCATGCCGGAGTATTCAACGTGAAAACCTGCCACAATTTCGGATTCACCTTCGGCCACGTCGAACGGGGCGCGGTTGGTCTCGGCAACGCCCGAAATTAGGTAGACCATGAACATCGGAAACAACGGGATGAAGTACCAGTTCAACATGCCGTAATTGCCATGCTGCCCACGCACGATTTCACCCAAATTCAGGCTTTGCGCGGCCATCAGCACGCACACCAGCGCGAAACCCATGGCGATCTCATATGACACAATCTGCGCTGCGGAACGCAATGAACCGAGGAACGCGTACTTGGAGTTGGAAGCCCAACCCGCGATGATGACACCGTACACGCCCAGTGAAGTCATCGCCAGCACATACAGAAGACCGGCATTGACATTGGCTAACACCATCTCACCATTGAACGGAATCACCGCCCAAGCCGCCAGCGCAGGCATCAACACCATGATAGGGGCAATCACAAACAGAAACTTATTGGCTCCGCTAGGAACAATGATTTCCTTCATGAACAACTTCAGGCCGTCGGCGAGGGGTTGCAGCAGACCGTAGTAACCAACCCGGTTCGGGCCGATACGAATCTGCATCCAGCCAATCACCTTGCGTTCTGCCAGAGTCAGGTATGCGACTGCACCCAGCAACGGCGCAATGATGAGTGCGATCTTGACAATTGTCCAAATGGGCAGCCAGGCTGGCCCTAGCAGTTTTTGTATGGGTTCAAGCCACTCCATCACGCACGCTCCACTGTAATCGTTCCAAACATCGCACCCAGTGCAGCAGTGGCAGAATGCCCCGCCGCAACCCGCGCAACACCTTGCGGCAACTGGTTATCGGCCTTCGCAGCAAGCTGCACGCTGCCCGCCCCCTGACTGACTCTGACCACATCGCCACACTTGATGCCAAGCTTCTGCAATTCGCTTTCGTTCAATCTCACGCAAGGAATCGCTGCATCGTTGGTCAACTGCAAAGAAGTCGCGCGACGCACCACTGCATCGGCAAAATAAATAGGCACATCGCTGACGCGCTGCAATCCGGCAGCCTGCCCAGTCACAACTGACTGGATGCCGGCGCCTTCGATATGGTTGTTCAATTTGCCAGCGACTTCGTCTGACTGCAACGCTTCGTCACGCACCGCTTCGCTGGAATCGAAGTCGAAACCGGCAATTTGCATCAGATTGCCGAGCACGCGCAACACCTTCCAGCCCGGACGCGCATCGCCCAGCGGCTTGACCGCGCCCTTGAAACTCTGCACGCGGCCTTCGGTGCTGACGAACGTACCAGAAGTCTCGCTGAATGGCGTGATCGGTAGAAGCACATCCGCATAATCCATTGCCTGGTGCTTGTAAGCGGACATCGCGACCACCAGATCGGCGGCATGCATCGCGGCAATCGCTTGTTGCGCATCGTGCATATCGAGTTCTGGCTCAACATTCAACAGCAGGTAGCCCTTGCGAGGGGTAGATACCATCTGCGCGGCATTCATGCCCTGCACGCCGCCGGCAAACGGCACTGCGCCAGCCAGATAGGCTCCGACGCTGTTGGCGGCTTCACCCAGATACCCGAACTTGGCACCGGACAAGGCGGCAATCTGTTCGCAGATCAGCGCGATCTGCGCGGCTTGTGGATGTTGTTGCGCGAAATTGCCCAGCAGCACCGCACCACGCTCGCCGCCAGCAAGGCTGGCAGCAATCGCACGGGCGGCATCGCAGACCGTCACGCCGGACACGGCTGCCGGCAGGGCGGCCTGCTTGGCTTCCGCCAACGCCTTCATCACTTGCGCCAATACGTCGACCAGTTCAGCAGGCGCTACGATCGCCTTGTTGGCAACCGGCATCAACAGGTCGTCATCGCTGGAGTGAATCACATTAGCTTGTGCGCTATTCTTGACCGCTTGACGGATACGCTGTGCTAACAGCGGTTGATCTTTACGCAGGAAACTACCAACAACCAGGAAGCGGTCGCATGCGCCAATTTCGGCAACTTGCATACCCAACCAAGGTGCGCCAGCCTGTTTACCGTCCGCACTGAAATCTGCCTGACGCAAGCGTGAGTCAATGTTGCCACTGCCAATACCGCGCATCAGTTTTTGCAGCAGGTATAGCTCTTCAAAAGTGCTGTGCGGGGTAGCCAGCGCGCCGATCTGATCCGCTCCCGCGCCATTGGCAATCTGCTTAAAACCGTTGGCGACATATTCGAGCGCAGTCGCCCATTCGACTTCGTTCCACTTACCATTCTGCTTGATCATGGGCTTGGTCAGACGCTCTGCCGAGTTCAGACCTTCGTAGCTAAACCTGTCCTTGTCAGAGATCCAGCACTCATTGACATCCTCGTTCTCAACCGGCACGACACGCACCACCTTGTGGTTCTTGACGTGGACGGCCAAATTAGCACCCAGTCCGTCATGAGGACTAACAGACTTGCGACGGGATAATTCCCAACTGCGGGCTGTATAGCGGAATGGTTTGCTGGTCAGCGCACCTACCGGACACAGATCTATCATGTTGCCGGACAGTTCAGAATCTACTGAGCTGTTAACAAAACTCATTATCTCTGCGTGCTCGGTACGGTTCGCCATACCCAGTTCCATGATGCCGGCGATTTCCTGTCCGAAACGGACACAACGGGTGCACTGGATGCAACGACTCATCTCTTTGGTAGAAATCAGTTCGCCGACTTCCTTGGGCATAACAACACGCTTTTCTTCCTGATAGCGTGCTTTGCCACAGCCATAACCCATTGCGATGTCCTGCAACTGGCACTCGCCGCCCTGATCGCATATCGGGCAATCTAGTGGGTGATTGATCAGCAGGAATTCCATCACGCCTTTTTGCGCCTTGGCTGCCAACTCGGAATGCGTGCGCACTTTCATCCCATCAGACGCAGGCGTGCAACAGGCGGGCAGCGGCTTGGGAGATTTTTCAACTTCAATCAGGCACATCCGGCAGTTGCCGGAAATAGACAGTTTCTTGTGGTAGCAAAAGTGTGGAATATAGACACCAGCTTTGTGTGCCGCATCCATAATCGTAGAGCCGCGTGCAGTCTCGACTAATTTGCCATCAATTTCGATATTGATCATTGCTCACCTATCCCGTCAGCTTTACACCAAGCACCGCTTGTGCTCGATGTGATATTCGAATTCCGAGCGGAAATGCTTGAGCATGCCCTGCACCGGCATGACCGCAGCCTCGCCCAGTGCACAGATGGTGCGTCCAGCGATGTTGCCGCCGACACTCAATAGCAGATCCAAATCGTCCTTGTTGCCCTTGCCGTGCTCGATGCGATGAATGATGCGATACAGCCATCCTGTTCCTTCACGGCACGGCGTACATTGACCGCATGATTCCTCGTGATAGAAGTAGGACAGTCGTTCCAGTGCACGAACCATACAGACCGACTCGTCCATCACAATCACCGCGCCACTACCCAGCATGGATCCGGCTTTGGAAATGGAATCATAATCCATGGTCAAATCCATCATGATTTCGCCTGGCAGTACCGGCGTTGACGAACCGCCAGGAATCACGGCTTTCAACTTGTGACCATGACGCACACCACCCGCCATTTCCAGCAGTTTGCTGAACGGGGTACCCATGGGAATCTCAAAGTTACCCGGATTATTCACGTGACCGGATACGGAGAACAACTTGGTACCGCCATTATTGGGCTTACCCAACTCCAGGAACGTCTTACCGCCGTTATTGATGATGTACGGAATGCTGGCGAATGTCTCGGTATTATTGATGGTGGTTGGCTTGCCATACAGCCCGAAGCTGGCTGGAAATGGCGGCTTGAAGCGTGGCTGGCCTTTCTTGCCTTCGATCGATTCCAACAAAGCTGTCTCTTCACCGCAGACATAAGCGCCATAACCCAGATGATTATGCAAATCGAAACTAAAATCGGAGCCGAGAATCTTGTCTCCGAGAAAGCCCGCTGCACGCGCGGCTTCACAGGCAGCTTCCATCCGCTCATAGGCTTCGAAAATCTCACCGTGAATGTAGTTGTAGCCGACTTTGACGTTCATGGTGTAGGCAGCAATTGCCATACCCTCGATCAGCAGGTGAGGATTGAAACGCAGGATGTCCCAATCCTTACATGTGCCAGGCTCACCTTCGTCGGAATTACAGACGATGTACTTGTCGCCCGCGTAGTTGCGAGGCATAAAGCTCCACTTCAGTCCGGTAGGAAAACCTGCGCCACCACGACCGCGCAATGCGGAGAGTTTAACTTCAGCGATAATCACATCAGGTGGAATCTGCTCGGTCAGCACCTTGCGCAGCGCCTGATATCCGCCAGCCTTAATGTAATTCTCTAGTGTCCACGGCTGGTCAAAATCCAGTGTGGCTTGGGTAACCGGACCTCTCATGACTTATCCAATTCTGCCAAAATTTGATCAATCTTCTCTTTGCTCAGACGACCACAGAGCTTCTTATTGTTGATGGTGAACAACGGTGCATCCATGCAAGCGCCCATACATTCACCTTCACGCAAGCCATATTTCCCATCCGGTGTAACTTCGCCCAAACCGATACCCAGTCTGGTTTTCAGGTGTGCCACCGTATCTTCCGCACCGCACAGCGTACAGGACAGGTTGGTACATACCGTGATGGTGGTCTTGCCCATCGGCTTCAAGTTGTACATGTGATAGAAGGTCGCCACTTCATATACGGCCATCTTGGCCATGCCGAGATATGCCGCAACATCCGCCATATCGTCAGTGGAAATCCATCCTTTTTCATCCTGCACGAAACGCAATGCAGACATCACCGCAGACTGTTTTTGATCAGCCGGATATTTCTTTAGCTCACGGTTTATAAGCTGTTGTATTTGTTCGGATAACATTAGCGGTCTATCTCTCCAAAAACGATGTCTTGCGTACCGATAATGGTCACCACGTCGGCGATCATGTGGCCACGAGCCATCTCATCCAAAGCTGCCAAATGCGCATAACCGGGAGCGCGTATCTTGAGACGGTACGGCTTGTTCGCACCATCCGACACCATATAGATGCCGAACTCGCCTTTGGGATGCTCTACACCCACATAAGCTTCGCCTTCAGGAACCTTCATCCCTTCGGTAAATAATTTGAAATGGTGAATCAATTCTTCCATGTTCTGCTTCATGGAGTCGCGTCGCGGCGGTGTGTGCTTGCTGCTGTCAGCCATCACTGGGCCAGGGTTCTTGCGCAGCCAATCCACGCATTGCTTGATGATGCGATTCGATTGGCGCATTTCTTCAACCCGCACCAGATAACGATCATAAGAATCACCATTCACTCCGACCGGGATGTCAAAATCTAGCTTGTCGTAGGCCGCATAAGGCTGCTTCTTGCGCAAATCCCACTCAATGCCGGAGCCGCGCAACATCGGCCCTGTCATGCCCAGCGCCAGTGCGCGCTCAGGTGTCACGATACCGATACCCACCGTACGCTGTTTCCAGATACGATTATCGGTCAGCAAGGTTTCGTATTCGTCCACATAAGTCGGGAAGCGGCGAGTGAAATCATCCAGAAAGTCGAGCAGCGATCCTTGGCGATTCTCGTTCAGCAACTTGACATCTGCCGCATTGTGAATCTTCGAAACTTCGTACTGCGGCATCGTGTCCGGCAGATCGCGATATACGCCACCGGGACGGTAATACGCCGCGTGCAGTCGCGCACCGGAAGCCGCCTCGTATGCATCCATCAAGTCTTCGCGCTCACGGAAGCAGTACAGGAAGACCGTCATCGCACCGATATCCAGGCCGTGCGCACCCAGCCACATCAGGTGATTGAGGATACGGGTAATCTCATCGAACATCGTGCGGATGTACTGTGCACGCAACGGCACCTCGATGCCAGCCAGTTTCTCGATGGCCTGCACATAGGCGTGCTCGTTGCACATCATCGAAACGTAATCCAACCTGTCCATGTATGGAACCGACTGGAGGAAAGTCTTGTGTTCCGCCAGCTTTTCGGTGGCACGGTGCAGCAGACCGATATGCGGATCGGCACGCATCACCACTTCACCATCCAACTCCAGCACCAGTCGCAGCACGCCGTGCGCAGCCGGATGCTGCGGACCAAAGTTCATCGTGTAATTTTTGATTTCAGGCATGTGAGCGTCCTTAATTACAACCGAATTTTTCTTCGCGGATGATGCGCGGCGTAACTTCACGCGGCTCGACCGTCACCGGTTGATACACCACACGCATCTGTTCAGGGTCATAACGCATCTCGACATGACCGGAAAGGGGGAAATCCTTGCGGAAAGGGCTACCGACAAAACCATAGTCGGTCAGGATGCGGCGCAAGTCCGGATGACCCGTAAAGATGATGCCGAACAAATCGAATGCTTCACGTTCGAACCAGTTGGCACCAGACCAGACACTGACCACGGATGACAGAACTGGAAATGAATCATCTTCGGCAAACACTCGCACACGAAGGCGCTGATTCAGGGGCACAGACAACAACTGATAGACCACGGCAAAGCGTTTGCCATCCCACGCACCGTCGCCATAATCCAAATAATCCACACCGCACAGATCGGTAAGCTGAGTAAAGCACAACCCCTCTGCATCATGCAGCGTACTCATCACCTGATGCACATCGGCCGCCCTGACTACAATAGTCACTTCACCAAGATGATGCTTGACGCTTACCAGTTGCTCACCCAGCACTTCCGCCAGCACATCACCCAAAGATTTAATTTCGCTCGTCATGGCTCACCCTAGCGCGCAATCGTGTTGGTACGCTTGATCTTATTTTGCAACTGGATCAACCCGTACAGCAGAGCCTCAGCAGTCGGAGGACAGCCCGGCACGTAAATATCCACCGGCACTATCCGGTCGCAGCCGCGCACTACAGAGTAGGAATAGTGGTAGTAACCACCACCATTGGCACAAGAACCCATGGAGATAACCCAGCGCGGCTCGGCCATCTGGTCATACACCTTGCGCAACGCAGGTGCCATTTTGTTGCACAGCGTACCCGCGACAATCATCACGTCCGACTGGCGCGGACTGGGACGAAATACGATACCAAAGCGATCCAGGTCGTATCGGGAAGCACCGGCCTGCATCATCTCCACCGCACAACAAGCCAGACCAAAGGTCATCGGCCAGAGCGAGCCAGTACGCGTGTAATTGATAATGGTGTCAAGCGTCGTAGTAACGACACCTTTCTCCAGAACGCCTTCTATTCCCATTCCAGAGCTCCTTTCATCCATTCATAGACAAAGCCGACCACGAGGATAGCCAAGAAGATCATCATGGAAACGTAGCCGAACATACCAATCTCCTTGAGCACGATCGCCCAGGGAAACAGAAACGCAATTTCGAGATCAAACAGAATGAACAGGATGGCGACCAGGTAGTAACGCACATCGAACTTCATGCGCGCATCTTCAAAAGCCTCGAAACCACATTCATAGGGAGACAGTTTTTTGCTGTCAGGACGATGCGGGGCGGCCAACCTGCCCAGCACGATAGGAACCACACCAAAAGCCAAACCAACGCAGATGAACAACAGCACCGGAAAATAATTTTCCAACATTGAGCTTCCCCCCTCATGTACGCGATTCTGCAAGGCAACTCAAAGGAGACCCACCCCCAATGAATTCTAACCCGCCGTGCATTCTTGTTATCACAATCAATACCTTGGGTATCAATTTGTATTTTTTGATTTATTATTTTTATTATTTTTACTACTGTTACTACCAAACTGGTGCGGATGGGGAGACTCGAACTCCCACGCCCTATACGGGCACAAGCACCTCAAGCTTGCGTGTCTACCAATTCCACCACAACCGCAATCAAACGCAATCCAACCTTGAAGTTAAATCACTTCGGAATTTCTTTGGATTTCGAATTATCCTCAGGCGCAACCAATGGCGCGGTCGTTTTTACAGCCTCAACATTCACCTTGTCCATCACCCCTTGCTGCTGACCATGATGTGAATACATATATGTCAATGTCAGACTGGTAATGAAAAACAGCGTAGCCGCGACAGCCGTGCTACGACTCAGAAAATTCGCCGAACCACTGGAACCAAACAGACTACCCGCAGAACCAGAACCAAAGGCTGCGCCCATGTCCGCGCCCTTACCATGCTGAACCAACACCAAGCCGCACAACACGACCGAAACCACCAAATGCAACACCCAGACAAACGTTTCCACTAAAAACTCCAGACCACTTTAATTGTTATTGTGCAGCGCGACAAATTGCTACGAAATCATCGGCAACCAATGATGCGCCGCCAATCAGACCGCCATCGATGTCCGGCATACCGAACAACTCGACCGCATTACCCGGCTTAACACTGCCACCGTAGAGTATACACAAGCTCTGCGCAACTTGACTATCTTGCCGTGCGACCCGCTGACGAATGAAAGCATGAACCGCTTGCGCCTGCTCAGGACTGGCAGTCTTGCCGGTGCCTATCGCCCACACTGGCTCATAGGCAATCACAGCCTGCTTCAGCGCCTGCGCGCCAAAGCGCTCCAGCACTGCATCCAACTGGGTCGCAACAACCTGCTCGGTCACACCTGACTCACGCTCCGCCAGAGTCTCACCAACACAGAAAATCGGTTTCAAACCCGCCTGCTGCGCTGCCTGAAACTTGGCCGCAGCGATCTCGTTGCTCTCATGAAATAAACCGCGACGCTCCGAATGCCCGATGATGACGTAACTGCAGCCAAAATCAGCCAACATTCCCGGTGCGACCGCACCGGTAAAAGCACCTTCTTCGAATTGACTGAGATTCTGCGCCCCCCAAGCCACATTACTGCCCTGCAACATGGATTGAGCCTGAGAAAGATAGGGATACGGAGCACATACTGCGTAATCAGCGGCCCGCAACGCCTTTACACCATCCAATACACCTTGCAACAACGCCTTATTACTTGCCAGGCGACCGTACATTTTCCAATTTCCGACTACTAATTTGCGTCGCATCGTAATCTATCCAGTTAGCTTTGAAGTGGCGTAATCGTAACCGCGAACGCCCTTTCGGTCAATGAAACAATTCAACAATAAACACCTCAAACCAAGGCACCCCAGTGCTCCACAAGGTGTCGTGCAGCCACTACTACTCAAACCATTCGGCTGCAACACTGCAAACAAGTTAAGAATGAAACCCTTACCAAGCGATTACAGCGCCAGCGATCGCAGCCCAATCAAGCCTACTTGCCGTTCATTTCACTAAATGCATATAACCATCACTCAGGCATCCAATCCTATTTCAACATTATCCAGCAAGCGAGTGCGTCCTAACTTGGCCGCCGCGATGACCACCCAGTCGCGCTGTTGCGCATCGGCAGGCAGCAAATCGGATTGATTACAAATCGCCACATAATCTACCATCCACCCCCTTTTTGAGAGCATCGTAACGGCATCGTGCTGCAATGCCATGAAATCACGTGCGCCACCCAATACCTTCGCACTTATATCTCGCAGCGTCTGATGTAAAAAAGTCGCCTCTTCGCGTTCAACTGTATTCAGGTATTGGTTGCGCGAACTGAGTGCCAGCCCGTCCGCCGCGCGCACCGTCTCGCCGCCGACGATCACGACCGGCAGGTTCAGCTGCGCCACCATCTCCCGGATGATGTGCAACTGCTGATAGTCTTTCTTGCCGAACAGCGCCACCTGCGGCTGCACGATGTTGAGCAGCTTCAGCACCACCGTCGCCATGCCGCGAAAATGTCCCGGACGCGCTGCCCCGCACCATTCATCAGCAATCGGCGGCGGCTCGACGAACACGCTCTGCCGCACCGGATACATCTCGTTGACTGCCGGCGCGAACACCACATCCACGATATCCGCCAGCTTCTCGCAATCCGCCTCCAGCGTGCGCGGATACTGTTCGAAATCCTCGCTGGGGCCGAACTGCAACGGATTGACGAAGATACTCGCCACCACGCATTTGCCATGCTGGCGACCTTGGCGCATCAGATTGAGATGCCCTTCGTGCAGGTTGCCCATGGTCGGGATAAAGGCGATGCTGTGCTCCTGCTTCAGGCGCTCACGCAGCGCCGCGATGGTGGAAATGAGTTGCATGGTGACTTCCTGAAACCCCGCATTAGCGGGAAATGGTTACTGAGTTGGCTGACTGTTTCCTGCCGATACAGGTGCGGCACCGGCGATCCAGGGCTCAAGCCGCTTGCCGAACGCGATGTCCAGTTCGAACGGCGCCTCGTGCTCGAACATCTTGCGATATTCGAGCGGCACATTGATCTCTGCGGAGTACACCTCGGTCACCCTGCCGCTGACCCGACTCTCCTTGCCGGCATCTTCGTTACGGATAATATCCGGGTCTATGCGCCCGCGCACGATGGCATAGCGGTTACGATCCGGGTAGGCGACACGTAATTTTTCCGCATCCAGCCCGGCGTCTATCACGAACAGCCGGCTGCTCTTGTCGCGCTCCTGCTCCAGACGTTGCTCCGCCTGCTTGCCCCTGTCGATGAATTCCTTCTTGCCGGGATTCTGCTTCAGCAATTTGCGGGACTGCTCGGCATAGGCCTCCGCCTGCCGCAGCGACTGCTGCCAGGCCTCATGGTTGAATTCGAGCACCAGCAGCACCTCCCGGGATTGTTCGCTCCTGCCACTCGGATGCTCAGCCGAACGCTCAATGGCAGCGGCATCGAAACCCAGTTCCGCCATTTTCGCCTTGTCCAGCCAGAGCGGATCGCCCCAGTTTCCGTCATAGCCATCTCCCTCTCCGTCATCCTGCCGCGCGATACGCCAATCGAGTTGTAGATCAAGACCGCTGTCATCCTTGTCACGCCGCCAGCGCTCAGGCTGCAGTTCACGCTGCGTAAGATGCAGCAGGCTCTCCGGCTCTCCGCTGCGGTTGTATGCCGCGCCGCCCAGCATCACGGCATTGGTCAGCACGACCAGCGCGCCACCCAGCATCAGGGTATGCGACCATTTCATCATGATGCTTCTCCCGCCACGCGCGACTTCACCGACCGCAACCGCTTCAGGACCAGCAGCACCAGCACCGCGATCAGACCCAGCAGCAGGAAGAATTGGTACTTGGGCATGGTCTCCCACCACCAGTCGAACAGCTTGGTATACAGAAAGATCACGAAGAACGTCACGCCGGTGTTCACCACCTCGTTCCAGCGCAGGCGCACGCCCAGCCAGATCACCAGCACCGAGCCGACAAAACCGGCCAGCTGATACATCCCCTCGATGGCGTCCGCATCCCAGTCCAGATAGCTGGATTCGCCCCAGTTGCTCATCACCAGCATCGGCAGGAACAGCGTCAACAGCCCGAACACGCGGTACATCGGCGGGAAGTCGGCGTTGTCCCGGTGCCGGATGATGGCCGGCGCCAACAGCAGCAGGGCGGCTGCCGGGAAGAAACTCTCGGGCCGCTCGCCGAACCCCAGCCAGTAGATGCCACCCCAGGTACCGACGCGCGCGGCGATGTAAGCATCCACGCACAGGATGCCGACCACCAACAGCAGTCGCACCCTGCACGCATAGGCCAGCAGGAACGCCAGCGCCGCCCACGGCAGCAAAGCCTTGTCAGACGGAGTGATGTTGTATATCTGCCCGAGCATGGTGACATCCAGCACGAAGCAGGCGAACGCCACCAGCGCGACCAGCTTGGCGAAATAGCCGGAAGCGTCGTAGCGCTGCACCAGAACCGTGGCCGCCAGCATCAGCAAGGGGGCGGCGGCCAGCACCGCCACCTGAACCGTGGTCGAGAAATTTCCCCAGAATTGATGGAACAGGAAGAACACGCTGGCAGACAGCGCCAGCGCGCCGAACAGCGAAGCGATGCGCATGCCCAGCGACAGCTGGCTGGCCTGCTCACTGCGATCTATGTCGTAAAGATGGGTGTAATCGTCCAACAATCTGCGCTGGTGCCCGAAAACGCGCTGACGTTCCGCTGCGTCCAGCGTCAACACGCCTTCCTGTTCGAGCGATACCAGCTCATTGCGGAAAGCCTGTATCTGTTCTGCCCGCTGCTGCGCCTGTTGCATCGTGATATTCACCGGCCATTCCATCGTTCGAAGACCAGCGATGCTCAGACGAAAGTATGCTCAGCGGCAGGAAAGCTGCCGTCCTTCACTTCGGCCACATAGCGGCTCACCGCCGCCGCGACACTGTTCGCCCCCTGCATAAAATCCTTCACGAAGCGCGGTTTCTTGCCGGGATAGATGCCCAGCATGTCGTACAGCACCAGCACCTGCCCGGAGCAATCCGCGCCCGCGCCGATGCCGATCACGGGAATGGCGAGCTGCGCGGTCACTTCCGCCGCCAGCAGCGCAGGCATTGCTTCCAGCACGATCATGCCGGCCCCTGCCTGCTCCAGCGCCACCGCGTCTTGCAACAACTGCTGCGCGCCAGCGGCATCCCGGCCCTGCACGCGATAGCCGCCCATCTGATGAACCGACTGCGGCGTGAGGCCGATGTGCGCGCACACCGGAATGCCGCGCGCAGTCAAAAAGCGCACCGTTTCCAGCATCTCCTGCCCGCCTTCCAGCTTGACCATCTGCGCGCCCGCCGCCATCAGTTTCGCGGCATGAGCGCAAGTCTGCTCCGGGCTGACCTGGAAAGTGCCGAACGGCAGGTCGGCGACGATGAACGCCTGACTCGCCCCGCGCGCCACGCAGGCCGTGTGGTAGGCCATCTCATCCAGCGTCACCGGCAGCGTGGTCTCACGCCCCTGAAACACCATGCCCAGCGAGTCGCCCACCAGCAGCACGTCCACACCCGCTGCCTCCAGCAGCGCAGCGAAACTGGCGTCATAACAGGTCAGCATGGCGATCTTCTCGCCGTTGCCGCGCATCGCGTTCAGTTTGGTCAATGTTGTACGCATGTGCTCCTCGCCTGACGGGCTGCGCTGATGCCGCACCCAATCGTTTCATCCTGTTGCGGCAGCCTCTCCAGCTCCTGCCCTCGACAGTCCTGCATCGCCACAGCTGCCGCACCGACACCGGGTATCACACAATCTGGCGCGATTTCCAGCAGCGGAACCAGCACGAAAGCGCGCAAATGCATCTGAGGATGAGGGATGGTCAACCCGTGTTCGTGCAGCTGCACCTCGTCGTACATCAGCACGTCCAGATCCAGCGTACGCGGGGCATTCTGGAAAGTGCGTTCACGTCCGTGTTCATGCTCGACATTCAACAGTGCGTCCAGCAAAACACGCGGCGCAAGCGCGGTCTCGATACAGGCCACTGCATTGACGAAATCCGGCTGATCCAGATAGCCGACCGGTGCACTGCGGTAAAGCGAGGAACACGACAGCAGCCGAGTGCCGGGCAAGCGCCCAATATCCGCCAGCGCCAATCTCAGCTGTTCGCGCGACTCGCCAAGGTTGCTACCCAATCCGATAAAAGCGACATGCCGTGTCACTCGCCAGCCCCACCTTCGTTAGCGGATCCGCCCGCATCGCCACCACTTTGCCCAGCAGGTTTTTTGCGCGGTTTTCGACGGCGCTTCTTAGCTGTTCCGGGCGTTGCAGGCTGCAACATCTCCTCGCGTCTGGCATCGGAAGCATCCTGAAACTCATCCCACCACAGCCCCAATTCGTTATCCACCTCATTGCTGGCGCAGCGCAACAACAGAAAATCGAAGGCGGCGCGGAAGCGCGGCTGTTCCAGCAAGCGATAAGGCCGCTGACCTGAACGCTGCTCGAAGCGCAACTGCAGCAGCCATATCTCTTTCATAACCGCATCGTGACGATGCGGAATCGCCAACTTCTTCTTCTGGCGCGCCAGCACACCATCCATTGCCAAGTGCATCGCGCCTACTGGCCGCTCACCCTGTTTCACCAGACGCTCCCAGTCAGCCAACACCTCGTGCCAAAGTAACGCCGCGAACAAGAAGGCAGGCGACACGGGTTTCTCCTGCGCCAGACGTTCGTCGGTATTCTTCAGCGCCAGCATCACGAATTTCTGACCAATGGGCTGCTCCAGAATGACATCCAGCAGTGGTAGCAAGCCGTGATGCAACTCTAGACTGCGCAGCGCCTTGATGCACTCGACCGAGCGACCGGACAGCAGCATCTTCAATACCTCGTCCAGCAGCCGCGCCTGCGGCACGTTGTCCAGCAGCGACTTCAGCTGCGCGATTGGTGCAGCAGTCACTTCATCTATACGAATGCCCAGCTTGGCCGACAGCCGCACTGCACGCAACATGCGCACCGGGTCTTCACGGTAGCGCACCAGCGGGTCGCCGATGATGCGCAGAATATGATTGCGGGTGTCTGCGTAACCGCCGTGATAGTCGTGGATTTCTTGCGTCGCGGGATCGTAAAACAGTGCGTTGGCGGTGAAGTCTCGGCGCGCGGCATCTTGCTCTTGGTCGCCGAACTCATTGTCGCGCAGCAGTCGGCCATGCTCGTCCGTTTGAACATCTTCCGCATCCGTCATGCAGCGGAAGGTGGCGACTTCCACCAGTTCCTCGCCGAACATTACATGCACCAGCCGGAAGCGACGCCCGATGATGCGCGAACGCCTGAATACGCGTTTGACTTCCTCTGGTGTGGCATTGGTAGCCACATCGAAATCCTTGGGCGTCTTGTCCAGCAGCAGGTCGCGTACCGCACCGCCCACCACGAAAGCCTGATAACCCGCAGCTTGCAAACCGTCGGTCACCCGTTTCGCACCGTAGCTGATCTGCTCGCAAGCCACGCCATGCATGGCGAACGGGATTACCTGCGCCCGACCCACGACTTTGGGTTTTGCCGACCTGCGGAACACCCGCTTGAATAGTTTTCTGATCATTGAATATTCGAGTAATTGGGCGCTAAAAATCTTATGCAGCCAAGTGCGCCGAAGCGCGGATTATACACGGCAAGCCCAGTCGCAAACCCCATGTTCGTCACCCTTGCTTAAGCGATTATCTAGGCAATCCGGCATATGGGCAATTGCGGCAGCTACGCATAGCATCGTTCGCTCTTGTGGGATACGGCATCCAGGCCGCCACGGGAAATTTCATCCGCCACAATTTCGACAAGGAGACTGATCATGATGCCCTGCAATCGAGTCACCCTCACTGAAGACAACCTTATCGTCGGCACTGGCTGGCTACCCCCGCTGCCCGACTTGCGCGACTATGGCGCGGCGCACGACGATGTCGCGCCGATGGCGAAAATGCTCAAGGTGGGCGCGCCTAAAGCCCCCAAGGCACCCGCCTCGGTTGACCTGCGAGCCTGGTGCTCGCCGGTGGACAACCAAGGCGGCATCGGCTCCTGCTCGGCGCATGCCGGCATGGGCATCGTGGAGTATTTCGAGCGGCGCGCGTTCGGCACACACATAGACGGCTCCCGGCTGTTCCTGTACAAGGCGACCCGCGACCTGATGGGCGTGACCGGCGACACCGGTGCCTGGCTGCGCAACGTGATGGGCGCACTGGCGCTGTGCGGCGTGCCGCCGGAAAAATACTGGCCTTACGTCGAGGCCGACTTCGACAAATCGCCCAGCGCCTTCGTCTATGCGGTGGCCGACAACTATGAGTCGCTGAAATACTTCTGCCACGACCCGCAGGCCGCCAATATCCCGCCTGCCGCCGTGCTGGCCAGCGTGAAGGCTTATCTAGCCGCCGGCATCCCCTCGATGTTTGGCTTCTTCGGTTTCAATTCCTTCGAGAAAACCAATGTCAAGGGCGGCATTCCCTACCCCTGTCCGAACGAGCAGGCACAATGGGGGCACGCGATCGCGGCGGTGGGCTATGACGACGGCAAAAAGCTCACCAACACCCAGTGCAACAAAACCACTACCGGCGCACTGCTGATCCGCAACTCCTGGGGTACCGGCTGGGGAGAGGGCGGCTATGGCTGGCTGCCTTACGACTATGTACTTAACCGGCTGGCAGTAGATTTCTGGTCGTTGCTTTCGATGGAATGGCTGGAAACCAAACAGTTTGGCCTTTGAGAAAAGAAAAAAGGCGCACCAAGTGCGCCTTTTACAGAGCTTGAATACTATTTCTTCAAGCAATCCTTCATAAACGTCTTGCGTGCATCGCCTTTAAGCGCTTGAGTCTTGGCTTCCGCATTACAAGTCTTCATCTTATCCTGCTGCGTGCCGCCCGCTGCGGCTGGTGCGGCGGCAGGTGCTGCGGCGTCGGCCTTCAGCACATAATCCTTCTTCAGGCACTTGCTCATGAATTCCTTGCGCGCATCGCCTTTCATAGCGCCCGACTTCGCTTCCGCATTACAGCCCTTCATCTTGTCGTGCTGCGCGGTGGCAAAGGCCGGAGACGACACCACTACCGCAATACCGAAACAAGCCAGTGCAATCATTTTCTTCATGGAGATCTCCTTCAAGATTAGTCAATTCAACACAGGGAATATCCCGTTGCGTCACCAGGATACGGCCATTATAGCCAAGTCGTTGATTCACGCCAGCAACACAGCCCAATCCGCTATCATCTACTGAAACTTGATTGATGGGCACACAACGACCCAAGCAGAGTTACCCCGGCCTGGGTCGATACTGAACCGAATTATTTAGCAGCAGCTTCAGCGGCCCCTTTCTTGGCGTGGTGATGTTTGTGGGAGACATGATGCTTGGCCGCGTCTTCCTTCTTCTCCATAGCTTTGGTTTCATGCTTTTCTTCGGCCTTGGCTGGCGCTTCGGCAGCAACGGCAGAAAAAGTAACAGCGGCGAAAACAGCGGAGATCAGTGCGGATAACAGTTTGCTCATTTTATAAACTCCATTTGGTTGTTGGTAAGACACCCGAACCATTTCGTTGATGTCGAGCCGTTAACGCGACCATTACCGGCACAGTTGACCTTGCCACATGCAAAACAAGCTATTAATTTGTAACAAAAAGTTACTGACTGAAACGCTGCTGGCGCGCTAGATTTCAAGCTCCAGCTCTTCCGATGCCAGCCTGATGTCCAGTTTTCCGGAGAGATGCGCATGACGAGCGACTGCTTCGGCAAACACCCGCTCCAGCTCATCATCCGAACGGGTAGGTTCATGGTGCGTACAGAACAGCGTCTTCACGCCGGCATCCAGAGCAAGCTGAATGCAACTATCAAAGTGGCCATGACCCCAGCCTTTTTTCGCCTGATACTCTTCCACGGTATACGAAGCGTCCGCCACCAGCACATCTACACCGCGTATCGCCTCGACGATGGAAACCCGCTGCTCTTCTATCAATGCCTGATACTCACCATACCCATCATCCTCGGGCGCATAAATATTGAAATGGGGCTCATGGTCTCCGGTAAAAAAGAGCGAATTACCGCCACACGCTATGCGGTAACCATAATTGATTACCGGATGATTGAGTAGCACTGGCGTGACCGTCGTCTTACCTATCTGCACCATCTGGTTGGGCATCAGCGAAAAATATTTCGCCCGCGACTTCATCTCGGCCTCGCGCACCGGGAAGTAGCTGTATTGCAACTGCACATTCATGATGCGCTCCGGCCCCATCCCGGACACCGGATCATATGCGCCGTACAGATTGATGGTATTCCCCGGAATGAAAAGCGGAATAAAGAACGGCAATCCCTGAATATGATCCCAGTGGCTGTGGGTATTGAAAATATGCGCAGTGACAGGCAATTCCGATAGTAACGCCTGCGCCAGTTGAAAGATGCCGGTACCAGCATCCAGGATGATCAGATCATCGTCATCGGTACGTATCTCGATGCAGGTGGTATTACCCCCGTAACGCACCGTCCGTTTTCCCGGGGAAGGGATGGAACCACGCACCCCCCAGAATTTCAGTCTCATCTCAATCCTCCCGCGACATTCTGGCGAACAGGGAAGCTTCGCTCAGCAGGCCGGACAGATCGCCGAGACTGGCGATGAGTCCTTGCAGGTCGCCGCCGAAATAAGCCTGTAATGCGTCAGGAAAGGCCTCCACGACCGCGTCGCCACCGCACCCCGGTGCCAGTTGCTTGCTGATCTGGTTAGCGGCGAACAGACAGTTCTGTACGGTATTCCCGTTCAGGCAGGCATCATGGTGGTGGCGGATATTGTTCACCAACTGCTGGGGAAACTGCCACTTCTCAACCAGCATCCCACCGACCACCGTATGATCGGTGCCTATAACCTCCCGCTCGGCCAAGTACAGCGGCATGGACTGCTCCGCGCTGAGCGCCAGCGCCCGCCTGAATTCTTCGGCAAGAAACTGTGCAAACACCACCTTGCCAAAATCATGCAACAGTCCGGCGATGTAACAGTCACCCGGATCGGTATCGTCTTTGCCATAGCGTTGGCACAACGTGCGCGCAAGGTTGGCGGTCGTCAGCGAATGGAGCAGGTAGCGTTCCACATCGAATCCGGCGGCATTCTGGCGCGGCAAGGTGCCCATTGCTGCAAATGACAGGGCGAGATTCTTCACCGTGTTCAGACCGAGATAGACCACCGACTGATTGACCGAGGTAATCTGCTTGGAAAAGCTGAAATAGGCCGAATTCAGGATGCGCAGCAACTTCATCGTCATCACTGGGTCTTTTTCGATGACTTGAATGAGTTCACGTGGATCGCAATTAATATCGCCGGTCAATTCCAGGATGCGTTGTACGCTTTTGGGAAACGCGGGCATCTTCTCGACTGCGGAAGCCAACCTCTGTGACATTTCTGATGATAGTTCAGTCATTTATATATCCTACTGCGCAAATCTACCCGAAGGATTAGGCTGCTTACGACAGCATGTTTTCAAACGAATACGGACGCATGCATTACGCCCGAAATTTTTTCGGGGTGACCTCAGATTCCGTTCAGTCCAACGCCATACTCCTGTTCGGCGATTGCCAATAACTGCACGAACAACTGTATCTTCATGTTGGCATCGGTACTAATTGAGGTGAATTCAATCCCGGCCAAATAATGATCCTTGTTCCGGCTGCACTGAATGACTTTCGCGTAAACATCCGTGACACTGAAATCCATCAGTGGAATATCGAAATCCAGCTTCAACTCATCGTGCCGCTTCAGTTCGAGATCGGTCTCGAACAACATGCCGTGGTACCCCATATCGCGTATCGAGCCGCTGATTTTCTTAGGCATCACGATCTTGTTCGTCACCACTTGGCAAGAGCAGGGCAGATTAACCAGCAGACGATGACTGCGTCGCATCTCCACCCGCTTCACCGCTAGCCCGAGTGACGGAATGGCGAATAATTCACGCAACCTGACCGGCTGCGGCTTGCCCTTGACGAACACCTCCATCGCCTCGCCTGTTGTTACGAAATCGCGGCAACGATCGAAAGTATTCTCTCCGATCAATATCTGGCCGCGCAGACTGAAGGATTCGATGCGCGAAGCCAGATTTACCTCCTCGCCTATCACGGTATATTCCGAATAGAAATGAGACCCCAATTGACCGGCCATGACACTGCCGGTATTGATGCCTATCCCCATGAACAGCTCCGGGATGCCATCCTGCTGATTCTGCTGATTGATGTCCGACATCACCAACTGCATCTCGATTGCACAGCTTAGTGCCCGTTTCACATCATCAGGATGCTCTTGCGGTGCACCGAACAACACCATGATGGAGTCACCCATAAACTTGTCCACCACGCCGTTATAACTCGACACCACCTCGTTCATCTTGCCCAAACAACGGTTTAGCATCCCGATTACCGTCTCCGTCGGCAGCGTGGAGGTGATTGCCGTGAAGCCACGCAGATCGGCAATCAGGATGGTGACTTCGCGCCTCACGAAAGGGTGATTCAAGCCTCCCGCTTCCCCTTCCAGACCCAGCGCACGCCGGACGATTGCCAGCATCTCCCTCTGGGCATGCTGATCGAGCGTCTTACCGGTCTCGCGTGCAATCAGGGTTTGCAGCGAACGGATGGCCTGTTTGCCGGGTTCGTCTTTCATTCAGATTTGTGCATCGCAAAAACACAAGAAGTCCGAGAATATCACGGACTACCGTCACTACGACTTCATTCCTCCTCATCTTTGGGCAGAGGTGCGAGCAATGCGGCGATGTCGTCCTCGCCAAACTTGCTCAGACCCGCGCTGTCTTCGGACAGGATGCCTGCGGCCAGATCAGCTTTCTTCTCTTGCAGTGCAATGATCTTCTCTTCAATACTGCCTGCCACCACCAACTTGTAGACGAATACGTTGCGCGTCTGCCCCAAGCGATGGGCACGGTCGGTAGCCTGATTCTCGACTGCCGGATTCCACCATGGGTCGTAGTGGATCACGGTGTCCGCCGTGGTCAGATTCAGCCCCACTCCGCCCGCCTTCAGACTGATCAGAAAGATCGGCACCTCACCGTCCTGAAAGCGGCGCACCGCCTCTTCGCGGTTCTGCGTCTCGCCGGTCAGCTTCACATAGGACAGCTTCTCGCGCCGTAACTCCTCCTCAATCAACTCCAGCATCGAGGTGAATTGCGAAAACACCAAAATACGCCGATCCTCACCCACCAGTTCCGGCAACATTTCCATCAGCAAGTCGAGCTTGGCGCGTTCCTTGACCTTTTGGGCGGCAGTCAGTTTTAGCAGGCGCGGGTCGCAACACACCTGGCGCAACTTAAGCAGTGCGTCGAGGATAATGATGTGGCTGCGTGCGAAACCCTTGTCGGCGATCTCCTCGCGCACCCGCTGATCCATTGCGATGCGCACCGTCTCGTACAAGTCGCGCTGCCCCCCTTCCAGTTCCACGGTGCGCACGATCTGCGTCTTGGGCGGCAATTCGGTAGCCACATCCTCCTTGCGGCGGCGCATGATGAACGGCTTGACGCGACTGGCCAGCAGGGTACGACGTGACAGATTGCCGTTCTTCTCGATTGGCGTGCGCCAAGTGCGGGTGAAACCCTTCAGGTCGCCCAGCATGCCGGGCAGCAGGAAATCGAACTGCGCCCACAACTCGCCCAGATGATTCTCCAGCGGCGTACCGGTCAGACACAAGCGATGCCGTGCGTTCAGCTTGCGCACCACCTGCGCGGCCTGGCTGGAAACATTCTTCACCGTCTGCGCCTCGTCCAGAATAAGCAAATGATAATCATGCTCCAGCAACGCCTCCGCATCGCGCCACAGCAGCGGATAGGTGGTGAGCACCACATCGTGTTCCGCGATCAGCGGGAAATGTTCGGCGCGTTCCTTGCCGTGCAGTGACAACAACTTGAGCTGCGGCGCAAAGCGTCTGGCCTCATGTTTCCAGTTAAAAATCAGCGAGGTGGGCAATACCACCAGCGACGGCCTATCCATGCGCCCGGACTGCTTCTCCAGCAGCAAGTGCGCCAGCGTCTGCGCGGTCTTACCCAGCCCCATATCGTCGGCGAGTATGCCGGCCAGTTGCTGCTCGCGCAGGAACTGCAGCCAGGCCAGCCCTTCCAGTTGGTAATGGCGCAATTGCAACGCAAAACCTTCGGGCGGCTGCACGGGTTGTATCCCTGCGGTGTTCCGCAACCGTTCGGCCAGGCCGGTCAACGCATCCGCGCCCTTGAACTGCCAGCGCTCCATTCCGGCCAACGCATCGATCCGCGCCACGTCGTAGCGCGACAGGCGGATGGACTCCCCGCCTCCCGACGTGCCTTCGAACAACTCGATCAGCGTACGCGCCAACGGTTTTATGCGCGCGGCAGACACTTTCACCCGCCCACCGTTGGGCAGGTCCAGCGGGATAAGCTCGTCCTCGGCCATGCGTGCCAGCAAAATGGGATCGAGCCAGCGCGCATCGTGCTTGAACAACTCGTGCAACAACGGCGCCAGCGCCAGCCGCTGCCCGTTAACCACGATACCCATGTTCAGGCTGAACCAGCCATCCTCCTGCTCGTCAAACTCGCCCACCCAGGCTTCCACCTCCAGCACGTGGTGCCGGAAACCCTGCGGATTGACCACCTCCCAGCCCGCGCCCTGCAACAACGCCAGGTCGTACTGCATGAACGATGTCCAGGCCTTCTCGCTTTCCAGCCCGTATACCATCTGATTGACCTGCAGCCCGGCATGGCCGAAATGCGGCATCTCTTCCAGCCCGTATCGGCGTAGCGACTCCGTGAAACGTTGCTCCTGGACTAGGTCGCGCTTCACCCGCACCGTCTCGCCATTGGCCAGCGTAACGAATTCTCCCGGATGGTCGGGTGTCAGCAGCGCCTCGCCATAACGGAACCTCACATAAGCAAAATCGCGCATCTGCACGCCGGAAGCATAGCCACGGAAACGCACCAAGTAAGCCGGCTCCGAAGTGCCCAGCAGTAGCACCGGTGTCAGCTTCGCCTTCAGCGTGCGCAATCGGCTGATGGTGGGCTCGGGTAGTTCTGGCACCAATTCG
Organism: Gallionella sp.; assembly: GCA_028687575.1. GTDB lineage: Bacteria > Pseudomonadota > Gammaproteobacteria > Burkholderiales > Gallionellaceae > Gallionella. The sequence goes on from JAQTZW010000010.1 coordinate 98,563, forward strand.
TGCAACATCTGCGCAACCACCGGCACGTCTATTTCGCGCAAAGGCGGCATCGCCAGCAATTGCGCCACCTGCACGGATGGTTGGGCCAATTTCAGCAGACCGATTTCGCCCGCCTGCGGATCCAGATACCAGGTCGCCTCCGGCAACGCCAACACATCCACCGCCGCCCCGCTACGTATGATGCGCGGCACCATGCGGCCAGACTCGTCCGCCCCCCAGTCCATCCTCGCCTCGCGCACCTTGCCCAGACGAATACGCACCGGCTCTGACAGATTGAAACCCTGCGAAGCGATCCGCTCCATGAAATACAGCCGGCCAGTGGCCAGCAATGCATTGAGAATCTCGTTGCCCAGTTTGCCGCGCGCGATGTCGCCATCATGCTTTTCGCGCTGACGCCATAGCAGACGCAGGATGGGCAAATCTTCGTCAGAAACAAACTGCGGCGGCTTGACCAGCGCACGTTCTACGTTACCCCACTCCTCCAGACGACTCTGAAGATGCCCGTCAGCGGACATCTTGGCCTTGTAGATGCCGACGATATAACTCGCACCGTTGAATGATCGCATCAGCACAAAGCACAGACGTTCCGGGCGTGCGGCGGGCTTGGGCTTCCTTCTGACCGGCGCAGCCTGCGCCTGACGAAACGCCTCCACCCACTCCAGCAGTGCCGGATTGACTACCGGTTCACGCGCCAGCGACAGGGCCGTCAACAGCACTGCCGCCGTGTGCTTGCACTTGACTCCAACCGGGCAACTGCACAGCGGCTTGATCTCAATCACGCCAGCCGCATTGGCGGTAAAGCTGATGTCCACGTCGTAGGGGCGCGGTGCCGTACCCTTCACCTGCGCCGTGATGCGATCCGGCAGCAGTGCGATCTGCGTAATCGAATTAAGGTAGGCCTTAGCCTTGTTCAACTCGTTCATCGGATACCAGCGAGTGACATCGGCAAGCAAATAGGTCTTGGCAAGTGACATAGATTACTGGCGGTTTGCGCCTCGAAAAACCAAAGGGCGATTATAGCCTGCACTATCAAGCCGAATGGGATTAACAAAGATAATATCGAAGCCTGTCCGGATTGGTCAGCACGCAGCTGCAACAGACCCCGCCCCTTACTCCCTCGCTGTTGCGCCACGCTTCGGCAAATCCCTAATGTTTTACTATGGCTTTATATCTGGATTAGGAATACAGTGTGTCAGCACGGTGTATCAGACTAGGCCACCGTCAGGCGTAGCACTTCTTAATTGCATCCGGGGGGACAATCATGATTTCAAAAAGGCTTCGACGTTTTATTACCATTTGCACGAGTTTGAGCTGCATCCTGCTCCCAATCTCGACGCAAGCCGCACCCATCAATCTAGTGACGAACGGCAATTTTGAGACCGTCACCACTTTTACACCCAACGTTCCTGGAGGCTCATACCAGTACGTGGGCCAAAACTCCAATCTTAACCCCTCCAATGGGGGTTCCAGTCCCGCACTTTTTGGGTGGACGACAAACACTGTCTGGCGAGGCATTGTCCTGTTCAATAGTGGCTACCAGCCAGTTGCCGGTGGAAACTACGCCATCCAGTTCGAAAGTTATACAGATAATATTTCCCAGGTCATTCAGACTGTCGCAGGTCACACCTATACGCTTGCTTACGACCTTTCCGCATATGGGGCTCCGGGTCAGTCGTGGCCAAGCTACCTGCAATTCAGGCTGAACGGCGCCGTTGTTGGCTATTCGCCGACAGTCAGCACCAACATCTATTCGCACCAGCAGTTTACCTTCACGGCGACTGGCGCAACCAACCTGGAAATCTGGAGCATAGGCGCTTACCCCCAGCTCGATAACGTCAGCGTCACGGATGTCGTCCAGGTCGCGGAGCCTGCCTCTCTTTCGCTGCTGATGCTCGGCCTCACGGGTCTGACCTTGGTTAAACGCCGTCGCAGACACTATTGATTCGGCATGGTGAAGTCTGAACATGCGTTAGCCCGCTACAACCCCAATGATGTCGAAGCATGAAAAGATTTCCTCACGCGGAGACGCGAAGCACGCGGAGAAAAACAAGGCGGGTGCGGGCTGCCTGCTCCGCGCTCTCCGCGCCTCCGCGTGAAACCTCGTTTGGTTTTGGCTAGTCCGGTTAGGAATCAGGACGAACCGACTTCAAACTTCACTTGGCCGTATCAATATGGTCGCCTCAGGGTCGACTCAACGCCCAGTATCCACAAGGGAATCCCACCGTAAATTAGCGGCTTTTAGAATTAATATTCTCGCCGTCAGAAAGCGAAGAAACTTTACATGAAGAAATCACGTTTTTCAGACAGCCCAGATCATCGCAGCTCTAATTAGGCATCAGCAAGCAGCGGGTTAATTAATTGTTATTAATCAAATTGATTTTCTGATCAGGTCACAGCGTTGCACCTATTATGGAGAACCGAGACTACTACTATTTTGCGATGACTCTGGACTATTACGCTCAGAAACTGGTAAAGCTGGTAGCATGAAACCCGCCACCTTGGAAGACTGATAATCAGGGAGGACGACAGATAAATTCTCACTACTGTCCGGTTAAAAATCGAATAGATTCAATTGTTTACTGATGTCCGGTTCGTCAAGATTCTGTATCGCATTTGCAACCATTTGATTTATTGGGGTTTTATCGAACATATTGACCTCAAAA
>JAQTZW010000011.1 GCA_028687575.1 Gallionella sp.
TTTTGAGGTCAATATGTTCGATAAAACCCCAATAAATCAAATGGTTGCAAATGCGATACAGAATCTTGACGAACCGGACATCAGTAAACAATTGAATCTATTCGATTTTTAACCGGACAGTAGTGATGAAAAATATCAAATGGATAGCGTTTTTTGTTGCGGTGACTTGTCTGGTTGCGACTGCCGCTTACCAGTACGGCAGACGCAGTGCCGACGCTCCCACTATGACAGGCAGCGCTGCCAAGGCAGAGCGCAAAGTGCTTTATTACCGCAACCCGATGGGTTTGCCAGACACTTCGCCCGTAGCCAAGAAAGACAGTATGGGCATGGACTATGTGCCGGTCTATGAAGGCGATGAGCCTCAGCAAGCGGGCGCAGTCAGTATCAGTCCTGACCGGGTGCAAAAACTGGGTGTGAAGAGCGAAGCCGCCACCTTGCGTCGTTTGGATCAGACGCTGCGGGTGACCGGTTTGGTGGCAGTGGACGAGCGCCGCATCCACACGGTCGCGCCCAAGTTCGAAGGCTGGATCGAGAAACTATATGTGAATGCCAGTGGCCAGAGCGTTGCAAAAGGGCAGGCGCTGTTCGATGTTTACAGCCCGGAACTGGTTTCGGCGCAACGCGAATATGCGATTGCCGTACAGGGCGAAGCGGCGCTGCAACAGGCCGATGGCGAAGCACGGGGCAGCATGAGCCGGTTGGCCGAGGCAAGTCTGGCACGGCTGGGAAACTGGGACATCACGGGGGCAGAGATCGCCTGCCTGAAGCAGGGCTGTGCAGCAAAACGCAATTTGAGCTATCGCGCGTTGGTGTCCGGCGTAGTGCTGGAGAAGCGTGCGGTGCAGGGCATGCGCTTCATGCCCGGCGAATCACTGTTCCAGATCGCCGACCTGTCGTCGGTGTGGGTGCTGGCCGAAGTGCCTGAAAGTGAGATCGGGCGGGTCAAGCAGGGAGGAGCGGCGCAGGTAGAAATAGGCGCGTATCCCGACAGGCAGTTCAAGGGCACGGTTACTTTCATCTATCCGACCATGAATCCCGCCACCCGCACCGTGCAGGTGCGCATCGAACTTGCCAATCCGGGCGGGTTGCTCAAGCCCGCCATGTACGCCAGCGTGATTTTGCCGGTGGGCGATAGCAGGGAGGTGCTGACTGTGCCGACTTCGGCGGTGATAGATAGCGGCACGCGCCAGGTCGTGCTGGTGCAACAGGGCGAAGGCCGCTTTGCGCCACGCAACGTCAGGCTGGGTAATCGCAGCGGGGAGTATGTCGAAGTGCAGCAGGGGCTGACCGAAGGCGAGCGGGTGGTCACCTCGGCGTTGTTCCTGATAGATGCGGAAAGCAACCTCAAGGCGGCGCTGAGTGGTCTGGCACCCAATGCCGGGAATGCGGCCCCGCCAGCGGGGCAGGCCGCAGACTCCGTGCCGCCGGATGTACCATCCAAAACTCAACCTGAGGCTGTGTCAGGGGGGAAGTCGGAGACGAGAGTTGCTGCGAGCAACGTCGGCCATCAGGTCGAGGGCGTGCTGGATGAGATCAACGACGACGGTTCGGTCACTATCACCCACAAACCCATCCAGTCCCTGGGTTGGCCCGGCATGAGCATGGATTTTGAGCTTGCCAATCCTTCACTGGTGTCGGGCATCGCGCCGGGCAGTGCAATCACGTTCGAGATCGTCGAACGTGCGCCTAGCGACTGGGTGATCACCAAGATGCGAGCCGCCGCGCCCGCGCACAAGGGGCATTGAGATGCTTGCAAGAATCATTGAATGGTCGGCAAAGAACCGCTTTCTGGTATTGCTGGCCACATTGTTCGTTATCCTGGCCGGCAGCTATGCGGTGGTAAAAACGCCGCTGGATGCGTTGCCGGATTTGTCGGACGTGCAGGTGATCGTCTATGCCGAATATCCCGGTCAGGCACCGCAGGTGGTCGAGGATCAGGTGACTTATCCCTTGACCACAGCGATGCTGGCCGTGCCGAAATCCAAGGTGGTGCGCGGTTTTTCGTTCTTCGGCGCATCGTTCGTGTATGTGATCTTCGAGGACGGGACCGACATCTACTGGGCGCGTTCGCGGGTGCTGGAATATCTCAACAGCATCGCCGGTCGTTTGCCGAAGAATGTTTCTCCGCAGCTTGGCCCGGATGCCACCGGTGTGGGCTGGGTCTACCAGTATGTGCTACAAAGCGCCAGACATAATCTGGCCGAACTGCGCACCCTGCAGGATTGGTATCTGCGCTATCAGCTGACTAAAGCGCATGGTGTGGCGGAAGTCGCTTCCGTTGGCGGCTTTGTGCAGCAGTATCAAGTAACGGTTGATCCGGTCAAGTTGCGCGCCTACGGCATTCCGCTGGCTAAAGTGACGCAAGTGATCCGCGATTCCAATCGTGATGTCGGCGGGCGTGTGGTCGAAATGGCCGAGACCGAATACATGGTGCGCGGACGCGGCTATCTGCACGGCAAGGCTGACATCGAGGCGCTGGTGGTGAAGGCGGACAACGGTACGCCGGTGCTGCTCTCAGACATCGCGCGGGTGGAACTGGGGCCGGACGAACGGCGCGGGCTGGCTGAGTTGAACGGGGAGGGAGAGGTGGCATCCGGCATCGCCGTCGCCCGCTACGGCCAGAACGCGCTGGAAGTCATCGGCAACATCAAGAAAAAAATCGCCGAAGTGTCTGCCGGTCTGCCGGATGGGGTGAGGATTCAGGCAGTATATGACCGTTCCGAACTGATTCTCCGAGCGATAGACACCCTCAAGCACACGCTGTTGGAGGAGGGGGTGATCGTGGCACTGGTGTGCATGGTGTTTCTGATGCATGCGAGGAGTGCGCTGGTCGCTATCGTGATGTTGCCGGTGGGCGTGCTGATCGCCTTTATCGCCATGCGCCTGTTGGGCATGAATTCCAACATCATGAGTCTGGGCGGTATCGCCATCGCCATCGGTGCGATGGTGGACGCGGCCATCGTGATGATAGAGAACGCGCACAAGCATCTGGAACGGTTAAACCCCTCTCCATCCATCCCCTTGACAGGGGAGGGAGCCATGACACCTCCCCTGTCAAGGGGAGGCCGGGATGAGTTTGACGTTCGCGCCCAAGCCATCCTCGCCGCCTGCAAGGAAGTCGGCCCTTCGCTGTTCTTCTCGCTGCTGATCATCACTGTCTCTTTCCTGCCGGTGTTCACGCTGGAGGCTCAGGAAGGGCGGCTGTTCGCACCGTTGGCATTCACCAAAACCTTCTCCATGGCAGGGGCGGCGCTGCTGTCGGTCACGCTCGTCCCCGTGCTGATGATGCTGTTCATACGCGGCAAGATCATGCCGGAAGCACAGAATCCGCTGAATCGCTGGCTGATTGCGGTATATCGCCCCATGATCACCACTGTGTTGATGCGCAAAAAAACGACCCTCGTGGCAGCCTTGCTGGCCCTAGGCTTGACCATTTATCCGGCGTTGCAGCTGGGCAGTGAGTTCATGCCGACGCTGAACGAAGGCACGTTGTTTTACATGCCTGCTTCGTTACCCGGCATGTCTGTGACCAAAGCGGCTGAACTGTTGCAGACCCAGAACAAAATCATCAAGAGTTTTCCCGAGGTCGAATCAGTTTACGGCAAGGCGGGACGCGCACAGAGCGCCACCGATCCGGCCCCGCTTGAGATGTTCGAGACTGTCATCAACCTAAAGCCGGAATCGGCCTGGCGGGATGGCATGACCATAGACAAACTGATCGCCGAGATGGACAAGAGCTTGCAGTTCCCTGGTGTGGCCAACTCGTGGACCATGCCGATCAAGGCGCGCATAGACATGCTGTCCACCGGCATCCGCACGCCTGTCGGCATCAAGGTGTTCGGCAAAAATCTCGATGAAATGGAACGACTCGCCCAACAGATCGAGGCGGTGGTGAAGAAAATACCAGGTACCACCAGCGCATTCGCCGAACGCATCACTGGTGGCTTCTATCTCAATATCGAACCGAACAGGGCTGCGCTGGCACGTTACGGGTTGACCGTGGGCGAGGTGCAGGACGTGATCGCCGTGGCACTCGGCGGCGAGAACGTCACCACTAGCGTGGAAGGACTGGAGCGCTTCGGTGTGAACGTGCGTTACCCGCGTGAATTGCGCGGCAATCCGCAACAGATCGCGCGCGAGGTGTTGGTTCCCACGCCGAGCGGGGCACAGATCCCGTTGGGCGAGTTGGCCAGCGTGACTGTGAGCAAGGGAGCACCGTCCATCCGCACCGAGAATGCACTCCTGTCCACTTACATCTATGTGGACATTCGCGACCGCGATATTGGCTCTTATGTGGCCGAAGCGCGCAAAGCCGTCACCGAACAGGTGAAATTCCCGCCGGGCTACTATGCGACCTGGAGTGGGCAGTTCGAATATATGGAACGTGCCGCCGCGAAGATGAAGATTGTCATTCCCGTGACGTTGCTATTGATCTTCCTATTGCTGTACCTCAACTTCGGACGTATCAGCGAATCGTTGGTGGTGATGCTTTCCGTGCCATTCGCGCTGGTCGGTGGCGTGTGGCTGCTGTGGCTGTTGGATTACAACCTGTCGGTCGCTGTGGCGGTCGGACTGATTGCGCTGGCCGGCGTGGCAGCGGAAACCGGCGTGGTGATGCTGATCTATCTGGAGCAGGCATGGCAGCAGATACAGGCACTATGCATAGCCGATGGGCGCAAGCCGACGGCGCAAGACTTGCACCACGCCATCATGGAAGGCGCAGTAGAGCGCGTGCGTCCGAAGATGATGACCGTGGTGGCGATCATGGCGGGGTTGTTGCCTATCCTGTGGAGCAGCGGTACCGGCTCCGAAGTCATGCGCCGTATCGCCGCCCCGATGGTAGGCGGCATGATCTCTTCGGCAATTCTGACGCTGCTGGTGATCCCGGTGATCTATGCGCTGATCCGAGCAAGAGAGCTTTGAAAATAAGGATTACTTCAATCAACCGCTTGCGGATGTGGGGTTGCCGGATATGAAATGCAGCGGTGAGGAAAGGAATTGGGAGAATCTGCACCAACCATGGTCGGAGGATTGGTGCAGAAGCGGGCTGTTACTTGCCGTTAACGGTGGCCTTCAGTGTAGCGCCAGGTTTGAAAGCGGGAACTTTTGACGCCTTGATTTTCAGTTCCGTGCCGGTCTTTGGATTGCGACCAACACGTGCAGCGCGTTCACGTACTTCAAAAGTACCGAAACCAACCAGTGCGACATTGCCACCATTTCCGAGTGTTTCACCAATGATCTCGATCAATGCAGCGATGTTTTGTTCAGCAGCAGTCTTTGTGCTTCCAGTTTTTTCGGCCAAAGCATCAATAAGTTCTTTTCTGTTCATGTTAGTTCCTCAGTGAATACCGTCGTTAATAGATGGCTGCGCAATGCAGTCCGCGAAGTCTACCACTCAAGCTGTGAGAATTGAACAGTCATATACAACGATAGGTGATATTTTTTGAGTACGATATGAAGCTGCCATTTATTTTCCAGTCTCACCCTCGTCAACGCTAAAGTTATCTCGCGATTGACCGATAAATTGCCATACCTATAATGCAGCTTTGTGAGTATGGGCGCAGATACTTGTGATTCGCCAAATTTATACTTATAGACTATGCCAATGAATTCTTTGATGGAACTGACGCTCGCCGACATCATGAACAAGCATGTTCAGCATGTCACGCCCGATTGTTCGCTTGCCGAAGCGGCAAAGCGGATGGCCGAGTCGCACATTTCGTCGTTATTGGTCGTGGCAGACAATATTCTGGTGGGCATCATCACCGAGCGGGATTTATTACGTCTGATCAATTCGCAAACAGACAGGCAGACCCCGCTGTCAGAAATCATGAGCGCTCCGGTATTGACCGGCCCGCCTGACATGAAATTCACGGAAGGTTATATCCGCGTACTGAATCACCATGTGCGTCATCTGGCTGTAGTAGGAGCTCACGGCGAATTGCTGGGGTTGGTCAGTGAAACTGATTTCCGCACGCATATCGGCTCTGAGGTATTGCAAAAGCTGGATGATGTGAATGCGGTAATGGATACCGAACTGACAATACTGCCGCCTGATGCCAGTCTTGAACAGGGTATTGCCTGCATGCTGCGCAATGGTACTTCTTATGCGCTTGTCGTAGAGCATGAACGCGCAGTAGGTATTCTGACCGAGCGCGATATGGCACAGATGTTGCTCAGTGATCGGACTGCCAACGAAATTCCTTTGCGGGAGATATGGCACGCTCCGGTCGTCAGTATCTCCCGCCGCACCCCAGTTATCGAAATCGCTGGGCTGATGCAGTCTCGGAAATTGCGTCATCTGGGTGTGATAGATGACAACGGCAAGGTGATCGGCATGGTCACACAACACAAATTGATGGGCTATCTGGCCGCCAGCCAGATGAATGAGCAAAGCCTGCTCCGCCAGCAAGCACTGGAAAGTAGTCAACAACATACCGAATTGCTGTTGAACACCATCATGCAGGCCATACCCGACCTGATCTGGATGAAAAACAGCAAAGGCGTTTATCTGGGATGCAATCGGACGTGCGAACGCTTCTTCGGAGTATCCGAGGCCGAAATCATAGGTAAAACTGATTTTGACCTTCTCGACAAGGAAACCGCCGACCTCTTCCACGACCAACTGATTGCGGTAATAACCACCGGCAAGCCTGACACCCGCGAGGTCTGGGTCAATTTTGCCGAAGATGAACATCGAGTCTGCCTGGAAGTGATCCGGTCGCCGATGTTCGATGCCGACGGGAATCTGGCCGGCGTGATGGGGGTTGCACGTGACATCACTGAACGTAAGACAGCCGAAGCCAAAACCTATCGTTTCAGCCAGTTATACAATGCGTTAAGTCAATGCAATCAGGCTATTGTGCGCTGCAAATCCGAACAGGAGTTGTTTGATTCCGTCTGCCAGAGCGCGGTGCAATATGGCGGCATGCGCATGGCATGGATAGGCATGTTGGATGGACAACAAGTCGTGCCGGTGAGCAGTTATGGTGAGAGCGAGGTGTACCTGAAGGAAATCAAGGTTTCCTCCGATGCGGACTGCCCTTACGGACGAGGGCCGACGGGTACGGCGATACGCGAGAACCGACCATACTGGTGTCAGGACTATCAGCATGATCCTGCTGTGATTCCTTGGCGTGAGAGAGACAACCATCCCGGTTGGGGGGCATCGGCCGCCTTACCTCTGTGTCGAAATGGTAAGGTTGTCGGTGCTTTCACGCTTTATGCATCCGAAGCCAATTCGTTTGATGAAAAATCGCAAGCCTTGCTGGCAGAAATGGCGATGGATATTGGTTTCGCGCTGGATAATTTCCATCGTGAGGCGTTGCGCGTGAACCTGGAACGGCAGAGCGCGAAAGAGCGGGCAGTATTGGAATGGCTGGCCAAGGGCGAACCATTGTCATTCCTGCTGAATCAGTTGGCCATGCACTATGAAGCGCAATATCCGGGTACCTTGTGTTCTGTCTTACTGATGAGTGCTGATGGTAAACAACTTCAGCATGGTGTCGCGCCCAGTCTGCCCGCAAGCTATTGCAAGGCGATAGACGGGGTGAGCATCGGTGCACAAGTCGGTTCATGCGGCACGGCAGCCTACACGGGCCAGACCGTAATCGTCTCGGATATTACTCGCGACCCGTTGTGGGCGGATTTCAGGAATCTAGCATTGAGTTATGGACTGGCGGCATGTTGGTCTATTCCAATCATCTCTACCAAAAATCAGGTGCTGGGTACTTTTGCGCTGTATTCGCGCTTCCCGTGTAGCCCATCGCAAGATGAACTATATACGCTGGAACGGGGTGCACATCTAGCCAGTCTGGCAATCGAGCGGGCGCAAACCGAGAATACCCTGAGCAAGCTCTCCCAGGCCGTTGAGCAAAGTCCAAGCACTGTGGTCATTACCGATCTGAATGCCAATATCGAATATGCGAACGCGTCTTTTACCAGAACGACCGGCTACCAACTGAGCGAAGTGCTGGGCATGAATCCGCGCATTTTACATTCCGGAAAAACCCCCAAAGTCACCTATGACGACATGTGGGCACACCTAAGCAATGGTCAACCCTGGAAAGGCGAATTTATCAATCGCCGCAAGGATGGCAGCGAATTTATTGAATCTGTGCGGATTTCTCCGCTTCGCCTGTCAGGCGGAGAGGTGACGAATTATCTGGCTATCAAAGAAGATATTACAGAGCAAAAACAGGCCGCAGCCCGTATTCAGCAGCTTGCCCACTTTGACTTTCTGACGGGTTTACCCAATCAGACGCTACTGAAAAGCCGGGTCAGCCAATCCATGAATCTTGCTCAACGCAGCAATACAGGTCTTGCTGTGCTGTTCATGGATCTGGATCACTTCAAGAATGTTAACGATACGCTAGGCCATCGTATCGGGGATGAATTGTTGATCCAGTTGGCCATCAGATTGCAGGCATTGCTGCGTGAGGAAGATACACTTTCCCGGATGGGCGGTGATGAATTCGTTCTGGTGTTGCCTAATACAGACGCAGATGGTGCCGCTCATGTTGCCGAGAAAGTATTGTCTACGGTAGCCCAGAGTTTTCATATAGAGCAATACGAACTGGTGGTGACACCCTCTATTGGCATTGCCATGTATCCGAACGATGGCACGGATTTCGACAAGCTTTATCAGAGTGCGGATGTGGCGATGTACCGCGCCAAACTTGAAGGTAGAAACAGCTTCAGATTTTTCACATCAGAAATGCAGCAACGTTCCGCTCGCCGTCTGCTGCTGGAAAATGCCTTGCGACATGCCTTGGATCGCCAACAGTTGCAACTTTATTACCAGCCGCAAGTTTCCATGCAGGATGGCAAGATCATCGGTGCCGAAGCGTTATTGCGCTGGCATCATCCTGAACTGGGCGCAATATCACCCGCAGAATTCATCCCGGTAGCCGAGGAGAGTGGCTTGATTCTTTCGATAGGGGAATGGGTGCTGCGCACGACAGCTGAACAGCTGAGGCGTTGGCAGGAGCAGGGGTTGCCTTTAGTTACCATCGCGGTCAATCTGTCGGCTGTGCAATTCCGCCATCCGCACCTTCCCGAACTGATCAAGCAGATTCTCGCCGAAACAGGGGTGTGTCCGCAGCATATAGAGTTGGAACTGACCGAAAGCGTGGCAATGGATACGCCCCTCGCAGCAATCGCAGTGATGGACGAGCTACACGCTTGCGGCATTCGCATGTCCATAGACGATTTCGGGACAGGCTACTCATCCTTGAGTTACCTTAAAAAATTTAAGGTCAACAAACTCAAGATAGATCAATCGTTTGTGCGAAATATTACGGAAGATGCCGAAAGCCGGGCGTTGGTCACCGCTATTATTACCTTGTCCAGCAGCTTGGGATTTCAGACCATTGCAGAAGGCGTTGAGACAGCCAGTCAATTGGCATTTCTCAGACTGCAGGGCTGTGATGAGGCGCAGGGTTATTACTTCAGCAAGCCTTTGAATCTGAAAGACTTTGAGCAGTACATATTGGCGCAGAGTCAACTCTGACGGGTAAATCCCGCTGTATTGAAACGGCACGCTCATTCGTATCCTTGCCTAGCTCATCGGACGCACTTCTGCGTTTGAACTGAACTGGATTTCCCAGTCTATTCAAAGTTTATCCTGACAGTGCGGCTGCTATATTGCAGCCATACCACTCATTCTCGGCATTCACTTTGCACTTCGGGACACCACCATGGCTACTTCCATAATCAGGCTGGTTGCAAACGACCGCGACGAATATGACGCCGAGTCGCAAGCTATTCAGGAAGCACGTGCACATCTTGAGGCTGAAACCAGTGCCGAACTGTCCGCACAGGCTCGTGTTCGTGCTGAAGCGCATGCACGCTCCATCGCAGAAGCCCGCGAACGTACCGAACAGCACCTGATATCCCAGATAGAAGCCAAATGCCAGCAAGAGGTGAAACTGGCCGATGCTGCTCAGGCTAGACTGGAAGTAGAGCAAAGACTGTCTGCCGAGTTACACGAAAAGCTGACCGCCGAGATACGTCTGAAAGCGGAAAATCAGGCAAGGTTGCAGGCGGAGTGTGAGGCACAGGAATCACTTGCGCTTCGCCTCGAAGCGGAAGTGATTGCCCGTGAGACTGCGGAAAGCAAAGCTGGTGCCGAGCGCGAGTTGCTATCCGTCATCGAACAGCAAGCGCGCGCAGAGCAGGAAGCTTGCCAGCGTGCCGAAGCTGAAGCGCAGGCGATACGTGATGCACTGGAGGAATTGAAAATCCAGACAGCGCAAGCTGCAGAAGAACGCGATGCAGCCCACTTGCAGATGCGTAGCCATGCTGAAGCAAAACTTGATGTTGAACGGAAGTTGCGCGACCGCGCACTTTCCCTGCTTGAGACTGAAGCCGAGTCGCTACGCTTGGCGAACGAAAAAGCCGACATCGAATTGCGCAAGATGGCGCAGATTGCCAAGCGTGCCGAAGCCGAAATGGCAGCCGCACTGGCGGCTGAGAACCGTGCCAAACTGGAGCAGCAAGCCTGCCAATTGTTGCAGGACAAGACTATTACCGATCAGTCCATTAGCCGCGTATTGCAAGACAAGAACCAGCAGGAAGAAGCATTGGTCGGCCTGCTCAAGGCCAGGCTGGAAGCCGAACAACTTGCAGAATCCATAGCGCGGCAAAAAGTCGATGCCGAGGCTCAGGCAGTTGCGATCAGTGAAGCCAGAATTTGCGCGGACCGACAGGCCGAACAGGCGGCTCGCGCAACAGTGGCAAGTGAACAAGCTGCTTTGGAAGCGGCAGCACTACGCCGGCTGGCTGACGAACAAGCCTATGCTGCAGCCGAGTCACGCAAGCAAACCGAATGCCTTGCCAGTGAAGCCGCTCGGCAACGCACCGCAGTCGAGCAGTTGGCAACGCAAGAGGCTGCTCGCAAGCTTGCCGTCGAGCAGGAAGCAAATGCGTTGATGCAAACCCAACTTGAGGCTGACAGCAAGGCCCGCGAGCAGCAGGAACAGGCCAATGTACTGTTGCGCGAAGCGGCGAAACTGGCGGAAGAAAGACTGGCCAGTGAGAGCATGGCCTATCAGGCTGCCACGCAAAAACTCTCATCGGAAAGGGATCAGCTGATCTATGCGCAACAGCGCGCGGAAATCGAGATGCGCGCCGCTCAGGAACTGGAACTGCAGTTGCAAGCCGAGGCTCGTGCCATTTCGCAGGCCAATGAACAGATTAAGGTTGCACAGCTCGCCCGTGCCGCAGCAGATGAGCATGCCATGGCACAGTGTAAATTGATGGAGATTGAGCAGCAGCGCTTGCATCAGGAACAAACTGCCGAACGTCAGTTGCAGAAAAAGATCGAGCTGCAGAATACCTTGCTGCAAAGGGCACAAGCACGTGCCGAGGCCGTGCAAGCCGAAGTAACAGCGTTGCAGAATCAGCTTGCAACGGAAGCCGATGAGAGCACGGCTCGTCAGGAGCACATCCAGGCCTGTGCTTGTTTAGCCATGGAGTCTCAGCGACGTGCCAGACTTGAAGCAGAAGCTGCCAACGTTGCCCGGATGCAGCAGGAAACCGAGTCACGCGCCATCGCTGAGATAGAAGCGCGGATGGCTGCAGAGTTGCAAGCCATAGAATCGGATAACCAGCGCATCGAGATGGAAGTACGCGCCGCTGAAGTCGCTGCGGAAACGCTGAAGCTCAATGAGCAAGCGATTCAGCAAGCCCAGTTGACCGAACAGGCTGCTTTGCGCGCACTGAATATCGCCAAACTGAATGCCGCTAACAGCAGCAAGGAACGCCTGCAACGCGAGGAATTTATCCGTACCGAGGCACGTGCCGCAGCAATGCTGAATAAACAAATCTGTGCAGCAAAACAGGCGCACGAACAAGTCATACAGCGTGCGGAGAATGTGGCTAAGCGGCGACTTGCCGAAGAGCAAAGAGCAATCGCACTTGAGCAACAGCGTATTCGTCGTGAGTCCTTGGCAGCAGTGGCTGCGCGCAAACGGGCTGAATTGGCAGCAGCGGCAATCAATGCCGCCTAAAATCGTTACCCCCCGTAACAAATTGAGAGAGAACTAGATCTTTTCCAGCAACTCGTTCAGGAATACGCTGGTTTCAGCCGGTTGCGCCAGCATCGCGCCGCTGATCCAGAACACGTCCTCGGCGCGGCTGCCCAGCGTGTTGATCTTGGCCCGGTGCATGCGGACGCCATGCCTGTCCAGTATCTTGGCGAAGCGCGCCAGCAGTCCGGGCCGGTCGCCGGCGATCAGCGACAGCACGTACATGCCGTGGCGGTCGCGCTCGATATTGATCTTGGTATGGATGGGGAAGTGCTTGAGCTGGCGGCTGACGCGCCCGCTGGCAAGCGGTTCGACCGGGGCGGCCTGTTCGATCTTTTGCGCCAGCTCGAATTCGATGTAGTTCATCAGATCGCGGTAATCCATGTCGCTGCGCGAGATTTCCATGATTTGGAAGCTGTTCAACGCGTAGCCGTGCTGGGTGGTGTGGATCTTGGCCTCGACGATGGTGAAGGACATCCGCGAGAAGAAATCGCAGATGCGCGCGAACAGCCAGCGCTGGTCGCGGCAATACACCATCACCTGCAAGCCTGAACCCGCCCGACTCAGCCTGGTCTTGACGATGGGTGCGGCGCTGTTGACTCGAAAATAGAGTTGCCTGCTATGCCAGGCAATCTCCTGTGGCTCGTGGTCCATGAAATAGCTGTCGTCGAGTTGCGCCCACAGCAGCCGGTAGGAATCGGCGGAAATGGCGTACAAGTTGAGCGTGTCCGAAGCCAGTTCGCGTTTTTCCGCCAAGAGGTCACAGCTCGCACCTTCGTTCAGGTAGCGCCGGGTGAGATGGAACAGGTCTTCCATCAGCTTGCCTTTCCAGGCATTCCACACTTTCGGGCTGGTGCCTTTCACGTCGGCGATGGTGAGCAGAAACAGCGCGACCAGGTAGCGGTCGTTCACGATGTTGGCGGCAAAATTGGCGATTACCTGTGGGTCGGCCAGGTCCTGCTTCTGCGCGGTGCTGGAAAGCGTCAGGTGCTGTTCCACCAGCCACACCACCAGATTGCTGTCGTCACGACTCAACTGGTGTTGCTTGCAGAACAGCCGGGCGTCCTTCTTGCCCAGTTGTGCGTGGTCGCCGCCGCGTCCCTTGGCGATGTCGTGGAACAGTGCGGCGACGTACAGCACTTCGGGGCGCGCGAATTCGCTCATCAGCTTGCTGCACAGCGGCAGTTCGTGGGCATGCTTTGCCAGCGCGAAACGGCGCAGGTTACGGGCGACCATCAGGATGTGTTCGTCCACCGTGTAGACATGGAACAGATCGTGCTGCATCTGTCCGACGATACGTCCGAACGACGGCAGATAGCGGCCCAGGATGCCGAACTGATTCATCCGCCGCAGTGCATGGATGACACCGCGCGGTTGGCGCAGCATCTCCATGAAACGCGCGCGGTTGGCCGGATCCTTGCGGAAAGCGGCATCTATCTTCAACCGTCCCCGCCACAGCGCGCGTAGCGTACTTGCACTGAGATCGGTCATTTCCTCGCGTTGTTGCATAATCAGCATCAGCTCGAAGATCGCCTGCGGGTGGTGTTCAAACAGTTGTTCGTCGCGTATCTCCAGGCGTGTGCCGACCATGCGGAAACGATCGTTCAAAGCGAATTGCGGCGGCGTTTCCTTGAAAAGGTGGTCGTGCAGTTGTTGCAACAAGATGGTGTTGAACAGGCGCACCGCCTGCCGAGTGCGGTAATAGCCCTGCATCAGGTGTTCGCTGGCGCGCCGGTTGGCCGATGCGACGATGTCCATTTGTCCTGCCAACGTGTCCTGAAAATCGAACAACAGCCGGTCTTCCCGGCGGCGGGCGAGGTAATGCAGCCGGATACGCAGGGTTTGCAGCAGGGTGTCGTGTCGGGCGATCTGGCGAGCTTCGGCTGCGGTGATCAGTCCCGCTTTGGCCAGTTCGCTCCAGCGGGTTCCCAGCCCAGCGGCCCGGCTGATCCAGGTGATGGTCTGCAAGTCGCGCAGTCCGCCAGGACTCTCCTTCAGATTGGGTTCCAGATTGAAATCCGCATCGTCGAAACGCCCATGGCGCGCCTGCTGCTCATGCAGCTTGGCGACAAAGAATTCTTTTGCGACAAGATGTTGTCTGACAGTGTTGCATAACTGCATGAACAGAGACGGGTCGCCGCACAAGAGGCGCGCCTCCAGCAGATTGGTCTGCACGGTGATGTCGCCGGCTTCTTCCAGGCATTGGCCGACAGTGCGGATGCTGTGTCCGACCTCCAACCCGATGTCCCACAACAAGGCGACCAACTCGTGCAGGGTGTGTTGCAATGATTCGTCGGGGTCGGAATCCAGCAATATCATCAGATCCACGTCTGACTTTGGATAAAGTTCACCGCGCCCGTAGCCGCCCACCGCGATCAGCGCGATATTTTCCGGTAAGCCCAGTTCGCACCAGACACTGCGCAAGGTGTCATCTATCAGTTTGCTGTGCGCACTCAGCAGGCGGGAAGCCTTGCCGTGCTGCATAAAATCCTGTTCGAGCGCCCGGCGAGCGTCGCGTAACGCGGTGCGTAACGATGCGATCAGATCGGGAGTAACCGCTTTAGCCGATGACATGATTTGCGGCTTACCCGCTCAGATCTCGGCAGGAGGGGGGCAGCCATCGGAAACGGTCAGCACCTCGTAACCGGTCTCGGTGACCAGAATGGTGTGTTCGTATTGGGCGGACAGGCTGTGATCCTTGGTTACCACCGTCCAGCCATCCCCCAACTGTTTGATCTCTTTCTTGCCCGCATTGATCATCGGTTCGATGGTGAAGGTCATGCCGGCCTCCAGACGCAACCCGGTGCGGGGTTTACCGTAATGCAGCACCTGCGGTTCTTCGTGGAATTTGGTGCCTATGCCGTGGCCGCAGAACTCGCGCACCACGCTGTAGCCCATCGGTTCGACATAACTCTGGATGGCATGGCCGATGTCGCCCAGATACGCGCCGGGTTTCACCATGCGGATCGCGCGCCACAGTGACTGGTAAGTGACCTCGCACAGACGTCTGGCCTGTATCGACGGTTCGCCGACATAGAACATGCGGCTGCTGTCGCCGTGATAGCCATCCTTGATCACTGTGATGTCCAGATTGACGATGTCGCCGTTCTTCAGCGCCTTGTCGCTCGGCACACCGTGGCAGATCTGGTGGTTGATCGAAGTGCAGATGGATTTCGGATACGGAGTATGGCCGCCGGGCGCGTAATTGAGCGGGGCGGGGATGCCGTGCTGCACATTGACGATCAGGTCGTGGCACAACTTATCCAGTTCGTTGGTGGTCACACCGGCCTTGACGAACGGAGCGATGTAATCAAGCACTTCGCTGGTCAGGCGCCCTGCGACGCGCATCTTTTCGATCTCTTGTGGATTTTTGATGGAAACGGACATATCTTGGTAATTGGGCTCATGGCCTGCTTGAAAGGTTGCCGAGGATAGCACGACAGAAAGATTGCCGACAAATGCCCTAAGGAACTAAACTCACGCCCCGTCGGACTAAGTGACGCAGCAAATTTAGCAGCATTCATTCACTCAGGAGCAAACATGAAGAAAACCTTGGCAGTGGCCTTGTTGTTGTCGGTAGCGGGAAGCGCATATGCGGTGGACACAGGTGCGGTAATCGGGGGATCGCTCGGTGGAGCAGCCGGTGCAGCAGTCGGCCACAATGTGGGTGGCAGGAATGGCGCAATCATCGGAGCCGCGATAGGTGGTGGCACGGGCGCGGCGGTAGGCAGCAGCCAGAATGCCCCCCAGAATGCCGTCCAGCCAGCCAATAATGGTCGGGATTATTACGGCAAGGACCACGACGAGCACGAACACCACGGCCATCGCGGCGATCGCGGTGACAGAGGTGATCGCGGCGACCGGGGCGATCACGAGCACGACGACTAATTCCCAAGGAGTCTGAAATGAGCAAGCAGTTTGCATTACTTCCCCTATTGCTGCTGGCGGCATGCGCCAATAACCCGCAGGGCGGCGCGATGCTGGGTGGCGCGGTCGGCGGCGCCACCGGCGCTGCGGTCGGCCACAACGTGGGCGGGCGCGACGGCGCGATCATCGGCGGCGCCATCGGTGCGGCGGCGGGTGCTGCGATCGGCCACAGCCAAAGCACCCCGGCCCGCCAGCCAGAGCCTCAATACCGCCAGCCCGAACCGCAATACCAGCGCGGTGAAGGCGAATACCGCCGCGAGCATCGGGACAACGGCAATCACGGAGCCTACCGCCAGGACCGCGAACACGGTCACGGTCACGACAACGAAGACTGACGCGCCGGGAAACGAGGGCATCAACGAAAAAGGCACGGAAACGTGCCTTTTTATTCGGTTATAGACTGGCATGAGCAATGAATCCCAGCATGGTTGGACTCAACGAACACCGCCGGTGGTTGACCGGCAGCAAGTTACCTTTCTTGTCTTGCCAAGAAAGGTAACCCAAAGAAGGCGTCCCCGGTTTGCCGCCGCCTTTGGCGGTTCCCTGCGTTGCTCGGCTGGTCAGGTGGCTGCGGAACTCGCGCTGCGCGCTCAGACAGTCCTCGCCGAAAACCCCTGACCAACCTCCGCTACTCGGCGGCTCACAGGGGAAAGGTAAGTCAAAAGCGGTTTGGTGTGCGCTACGCGCACGCCTTTGGAGGTGCGCGAGGAGGGACGCCCTCCTCGCGGGGTGATGGTTTCAGGTTTTGACTTTATTTCCCCTGAGAGCCGCCTCGTTCTGACGCAAATGGGCGGTGCAGTTGGGCGAGCACTGTTTGAGCACGTGGCCGCGCAGCGGATCGTGCGAGTTGCGCAGCCCCGCCCGTTTGCGTCGGAACGAGGGAACCGCCGCAGGCGGCGGCGAACTGGGGGCTGAAGCGGCGCGCGATAAATTCCGGATATTTGCGAGATAAATCACGCGCCTTTTCATTTTTACAGACTTAAAACAAATTGCACATATTGTAACAGCAGCGCTTACCAGTTCCTGATCACCAGCTCCGCAGTTCTTCCCGCCCGCCCAGCTCCGCCCACCGAGTAGGTGATCCCCACGCTCTCCATCGTCAGGCCCGCGAATGCCTGGCGCATCTCGGGGATGTCGTTGACGCTGATGATCATCTTGCCCTTGATGCTCCGGGCCAGTTCGGCCATGCGGGTGTATTGCTCCAGGCCGAAGTCCACGCCGTAGCCTTCGGTTCTCCAGTACGGCGGGTCGCAGTAGAACAGGGTGTGCTCGCGGTCGTATTTGGTGATGCAGGTCGCCCAGTCCAGGTGCTCGATGAAGGTGGCGGACAAGCGCAGGTGCGCCTGGCTCAGATCCTCTTCCAGCCGCAACAGGTTGAGGCGCGGTGCGCTGGTGGTGGCCGTGCCGAAGGTCTGGTTGCTGACCTTTCCGCCGAAACACAGCTTTTGCAGGTAGTAGAAGCGTGCCGCCCGCTGGATATCGGTCAGCGTCTCTTCGGGCGTGACCTGCATCCATTTGTAGATCTGGCGGCTGGTCAGCGCCCATTTGAACTGGCGGGTGAATTCCTCCAGATGGTGTTTCACCACCCGGTAGAGATTCACCAGCTCGCCGTTCACGTCATTGAGCACCTCCACCTTGGCAGGCTCTTTCAGGAAATACAGCGCCGCCGCACCGCAAAACGGCTCGACATAGCAGGTGTGCTCCGGGAAGATCGGCAGGATGTGCTTGGCCAGCCTGCGCTTGCCGCCGATCCACGGGATGATCGGCGAGTGGTTCGATTTGTTAAAGATCGTGTCTTGCTGATGGCTCACAGGGCATCTCCTTTCGGTTTGACGCTCCTGGGCGTGCAGGGGTGTGGCTCATGGCCATCAACTGATTCAGCGTGCCGCAGCGCGGACACTTGATAGCCAGGCGAATAAACTCCGCTTCGGCCAACTTACGATTGCAACTCCCGCAACGAACGGTTTCCACTTGCTACTCCTACGTGGTAGCCTCTGCCCCGCTGTGATCACAGCACGGTGCCTCGGCCAAACGCAGGCTACATCTGCAGGAGGTGGTCGTTGCAGGTGTTACAGCACCCGCGACGGCCGCACCGTCTTTTTTAAACTATTTCCCTCCACGGCTCGCCTGCCTCATACCCAGAGATGGAAATCCATCGGTATGGAAGTTCATTGGCAGTCATGACACTTTTATAACGGCAATCCAGAATCCAGCCATTTGTCTCGCATACGATATGAAACTCACCACTTGGTATCGCGCAAAGTGCCAGGCGATTGGGCACACCCAGTTTGTTCAGCTCTTCCCTGCACAGCAGAGCGAAATCCTCGCAATCACCGGTGATGATCCCGTCCGTGTCGGCGGCAGCAATGCTTTCCTTTGGTCCTGCCCAATACTCTGAGCGGCCCCATTTCTTTTGATCGCTGACATAGTGGAATCTTTCGTGCACGTTGCGAAACGCGCTTTCAATATTGGCACTCAGCAATTCACACCCCTCACGCGCGCGTCAATACAGCCATGTGGGGGTGAAACTTCCACGCCTGTGTTGAACGGCCTGGGAGCGGCGCAGCCGGCCAGCAACAATAATGCAATAAGAAGTGCGCGGATCATGGCATCGCCCTAGCCGCAGCCCTTGTGCTGGCCAGTGTAGAAACAGGCGCGGGCGCGGCATCCACAACAGCCTGAGCCGCCGCACGCTCGGCGGCGTCGGTCGCGGAGCCAGTCGTCGCGGCCCAGGAAAGGCGAGCCTGAGCGTCCTCATAATACAGGCACTGTTTGAGCAGGTCGTTGTCTTTGATCTCATCTACATACCGCTGTTCTTCTGCTGTCAGCGCCTGACCGATGCCGGCAATCTGCGCATCGGTCGCGGCATCGAGGGTGTATTGCCCGCGCAGCGCGAACACCGCCCGGCACAGCATCGCCACCAGTTCCGGATAGCCAAGGCCGCCCGCCGACAGTCTGGACATGCTGCGCGCCTTGAGTTCGTCGGCGGTGTAGGTCGTGTTTCCCATCAGGTCAATCATGCTCATCCCCTTATCAGTTCGCAGTCGTAGTTGGTCGAGGCGGCCACGCCGGTATCTAGGTACCACAGGAAGCCGTCGAACTTCGGCGCGTTGGCGCTCAGGCTGATGTAGGTGCCGCCCGCCGAGGTGACGCGCACCGGCTTGAATCCCTGCGGGATGCGCAGCACGCTGGCTGAGTCACTGGTGATCATCCTGGGGATGGACTGCATATTGCGCGCTGCCACAGTCTGCCGCATGTTGTTCAGTTCGCCACGGATGTTCCGCTCTTCGAGCGAGACAGAAGCACCTGTACCGGCGATGACAGTCGCGCCAGTTCCGGCGGCCAGCGCCTTGAGCGTGGTCACGCCGTGCGCCTGCGACGCGATTCGCTTCAGGCCCGCAAAGGTGTCTACGTTGGTGCCGTTGCCGACCAGCAACAGGTCGCGGTCTTTGTTGTAGGCCAGCGCGGAGACAGCGGACGAGTTCGACAGCAGGCACGGCTGACCGCCGTTCAGGGCGTTCTCTGTGTCCGCGATGAACCTGCTCTGCTCGGCTGTCGGCGCGGTGGCGGAGAGACGGATGTGTCCGGAGAATTGCCCCCCAACCCACGGACGAGAAGCAGCTTGAGCTTCTCCGATGCGCAGGAATCCGGTGGCGTTGCTGATGCTTAGCGCCGATACCGCCGAGGCAACGACGATCCCATCAATCAGAATCTGCACCATGTTCGACACCGCGCCGAGCGTGCCACGCTTGAATTCCAGCACATGCTCGGTGGAATCCGTGAAAGTGGCGGTCGAGGTCGCCACGGCGGTCAGCGCCGTGCCGTTGTGGATCAACAGCGACAGGGTGTTGTTGGCGAGTTGCTGCACCTCAAGCGATCCAGAGGAAACGCCATCGCCGATACTCAACAGGGTCTTGAGCGTCCCAGCGGCGCCCCACTTCACACCAGGTATAACGACGCTGATCTCGCCTGCAGCCAGTGCATTCCAGTCGGCGTGAGATGGCTCCTGGATGTAATTGGCATTCGAAAACCCGCTTAACGCCGTGCGGCTGCCCGCTGTCACCGTCTTGGTCAACACACCGACCTCGACCACGCCAGTCGAAACCTTCGCCGACCTGTCTCCTAACGTCGGCATCGTGTCGTAGCCGATGACGCGCTTGGTCGCGCCGATCTGCCATCCGCTCATATAGGTTGAAGTGACAAATCCGTGCAGCGACCTGCCGGGTATCGAGATGGATGAAACGCACCTCGCAAGGCCGATCGTCGAGGCAAATGCACCAGGCACCAGACAAGGTATAAACGACTGAGAATAAACGTTCAGTGCAGTTACTGCTGGAGCGACATCTGATGGATATGACCGCTCAAGCGACGTGAAAAAGTCGGCATTCTGAACACTGCCGATTTTATAGTTGCCATGCGTCATGACGTCTGACGCGGAAGGGATGGACGCGAATATGTAATACCAGTTCAGCGATGAGGTAGCACCCAGCGTCATGTGCAGCCGGCCTTGCGCATCGAATGCGACCGCCTTGCTCGTGGAATACGAGGCGGTGGATTCCGTGATATGGATTACGGAGCCATCCTGCTTGACCACGCTCACACCACCCTCTGTTGCCAGAGCAACCGTCTGCGCCGGCATCCCGGTCACGCCGTCTATCGGCGCATCAGGAAGGACGGTAATGGCTACGTCGTTGACGGTGTTGTTGCCGATGCCGACTCCAGCGAACAGTGCGCCAGCCGTGCCGAGCGCGGTGCAGGATGACTTCGCGTAGCGCTGCAATCCGCTGGTGGTGCGGTTACAGAATTCGCAGGTATTGAAGTCATACGTCCACAAGCCGGTGGTTGAGCCGATGCACAGCAAGCCGTTCAGCATCGCCACGGCCTTAATGGTTCCGAAAATGTTCGGCAACACGGCCCAAGGCGTAGGTGTGCCGTGGGCAATGTCCCAGATGATCGGACGTCCGGCTTCGACAGTAACCATGTTGTCTGCCGAAAATTCTTGGCTACCCATGCGGACGGTGGCGGCTGAAGTGGCCGCAGTCGCAGCAGGAGGTGCTCCGGTGATGGCGGAGACGGCCTCGAATTGTGACGTGGTGGTGTTGTAGTAGTAGTCGCCAACCGCAGCAGTCTGGCCGTTCACCGCCGTCAATGCCGTTGCGTAGCTGCCCAGATAGCGGCCCGTGGTGCGCGACTGCGTCCCCCACGGTTTGTCAGCGAACCGTTTACCCCACATCCGGCCATCGCTGTCATCCTTTGCCAGTGACACGCACACATCAACGAAGGGCAGCGATGGCAGCGCAGCGGAGATCGCAGGCATCGGATCAATCCAGCCGAGATCAATCTTTCCGGAGGCGTTTGCCAATGGGATCTTGCCTGGGGTTGGTATCAGCGCGGCTGTACCACCCGTCACTACAGAGACAGCGGTGGCGACGGCGTTCTGAGCGGATGCGGCGATCATCGTGACCTCGTTTACCTTGCCGGAGGCAATGGTCGCGCTATCAACGGCAATAGCCTCTGAGGCGGCCGCGCGCGCGGCAGCATCGATGGCGGCTTGAGCATCTGCGGCGATTGTAGCCACGGAGCCGGAAGCAGTGGCGGCAAGGTCCGCCACTGAGTTCACCTCACTCGCCACAATGTTGACCTGGCTGGCAAAAGTATTCAGCTGCTCCTGCAGCGTGCGCTGAGCGGCCACATGCGCGTCCGCGTTCTGCACAAAGGTGGCATCCGGCTGCGAGCGAGATGGCGCGGTCAATCCATTAAATGCGGTGATTTGCTGAGTGATCTGTAACATGTATGCCTCACGTTAACGATTCGATATCGAGATTGCAGATGGCGTGCGTTTTGTAGGCCACCACCAGGTTGAAGCCGTTGTAGAAACCGAGTATCTGAGCCATGCCGTGGAGAGTGGATCCGATGTAGACGACAGGCTGTCCGGCGAATTGCGAAAACAGGTTGTGCACCTCATCCACCATTGCCGTGTCAACTTGCACAGTGAAACGACCGATCGAGTAATTGTCGCGTGGCGTCAGCGTGGCCACGCCCCACGCGTCGCGCTGCTTGACGCTGAAGTCCTGGATTTGGATCGAGAAGCCGTACTGTGTGCCGCCGATCCGGCGCTTCTGCCCGACTACGCACTGACCAAGCATCACGGTCTGACCAGGATCGGACAGTGTGATCTCGATGGTCGGGTTGTAATACGGCGGGAGTTCGAGCTCTGAAAACTCCGTCTTGCGTACCACAGGCTCGAAGAAGTAGGCATACCAGTCGTTGACGCCAGAGCTGGAGGCCAGGCTGTAGGTCTGGTCGTATACCACGCCCTCAACCGCATCAATCATGCGGAAGCGCACCGTCTGTGCGCTCACCTTGCCCAGGAACACTGCATCCACCCGGCCGGTGCATGCCAGCGTCATGATGATACTGTCCGCATTCGTAGTCTGGTCGCTCTTGAAGTAGTCGAACATCTTCCAGCGGTTCGTCGCGCCGACCCGCTTCCAGAAGGTCGGCGACGTGGCAGGCGCGTATCCGGTGTTTGACGCCTGCAGCGACTCATACACATCATGCACATTGGCTGCCACCACGCGTACACGGTCACCGAGCGCGTAAGTGACCGCTGCGTCATACGCGGTGTAGTCGGTTTCCAGCACGTTGCTCGTGCTCAGCACCGCGTCAGTGATGGGAAGCCTGCGGATCACGTAAAAACTCATGCTGCGACCCTCGTCGGCGGAATGCCGTTTTTATCCCAGCGCTGCATGAAATTCTTGCTGTCCTGAGTGTTGCTCGCGATCGCGATCTGGCCGGCCTGATTTTCCGATCTCAACCCGGCCAACTCGGCGTGCAGGCCGGACAACTCGGCGCGCAGGGCGCGCACTTCCTCGACTAGCGCATCGTTTCCGGCCCCTTGCACTTTAATGCCGTAGCGGTTCAGGATGGCTGACGATTGCGGATCGATGATCTTTTCGCCTGCGTGAATGTTTGCCGTCATATCGTGGGGCACATAAGAGGATCCGACGCTGAAGGCCGGCAGCGAGTCGTAATAGGCCTGCGCGTCTGCGATGCGCTTGCTGCTCGCCGCGATCGCTGCATCAATCACCGGCAACTGATGAGACACATCCAACCAAGGCATCTGGCGCACCAGACTGGTGTAGTAGGGGCCGATGTATTGCGGCGCGACATAGGCCTGCGCCTTGGCGGTGTTCAGTGCGGTCAGCGCATCCGCCTTGGCTTTCACGCGCGCAGCAGCAGCGGCAGCCTCGGCATCGGCCTGTGCCTTGGCGACCTGATCGATGGTGGTAGTCGGTGCGGTGACCGATGCCGTGCGGCTGACCGATGCGTTGGTCGTGCGGTAGCCGTCCACATAGCTGAGACTTGCAGTCCCGGTCGCCGCGTCCTGGGCTGTAGTCAATTTATTCGCGTCAAATGTGCCGCCGTAGACGCCCACGGCGGCCTTGATGCCATTTGTCGCATCAACCATCGCTTGAGCAACTGCCGCAACGCGTGCCGCTTCGCTCGACGCGATTGATGCCTGCAGCAGATACGACAGAGACTGATTCTGTGTGCCGTTCTTGGTGTCTATCGCAGCCAGCCAGGTGTTGACCTTTTTCAGCTCCTCAAGCTGCTTGTCTGCCACGGTGACAGTCTGATCGGTGACCATTGCGGTATCCGCCAGCGCCTGCTGTACGTTGGCGAATTCGCGCGCGTAGTCCAGCGAGGTGCGCGCCTGCGACTTGTACGCATCGAGATACTGCGTCGCCGCGCTGGCCAGCCCGCCTTGTGCGGCAGTATTGCCGGCTGCGGCAGCGGCGTTGACCGAGTCGAACTGCGCGCGCGTGAACATCACGCTGCCGGTGCCGCTCAACGGAGATTGCGCACCCAACCACAATGTGCGCTGCAGATCGCGCACCGACGTTGCGAAGGCGCGCAGCGCATCGGTAGAGCTTTGCGCTGCCCGGAAGTCAGCTGTGGCTTGATCCTGCAACGCCTTGATATGGTCGCGAGCAGCCTGTGACGCCTGCTGCTCGGCCTGCACACGCTGCGCCTCAAGATCAGTCACCTGCTTGATGAGTGCGCCGAAGCTCTGCCACTTTGCCAGTGTCGGTTGGTCCAATCCTGAATTGACCGCAGCCAGATAGTCGGCCTGGTATGTTTCGGCGGTGGTCTTTAGCTGCTTGCCAAGATCAGCCATGCCGGTCCGCGCGATCTCCAGCGGCGTGCGCGTCTCTGTTAACTGGTCGCGGATCGCCTTCAATCCTTGTGCGAAAGCGTAGGCGCTGTTGATCTGGTCCAGCGTTGCGGATGCCGGAGTCAATCCGTCGAAAGCCTTTTTCAGATAGGCCGGCAGATCCGACCCCTGCACGGCAGCGAATACCGCGCGCGCGGCGGACAACTGAACTGCAGCATCGGTCTGCTGCGCGATCCCGACACCGAATTGTGAGCTTCCGGCTCCACCGGTCAGCGTGTAGCGCTGGCCTACCGAATCGGCATAGGCGGATTGGAACTTGAAATTGGTCACCACAGCCTGCGCGCCGAGCAGGTTGATGATGCTCGAATACTGGTCGTGCATCTGCTGCACTGCGGCATCCGATCCGGCGCTGCGGAATGTCGTAGTGGTGTTCGAGCGCAGCGTTCCGTCCGCGTTGTACACCGCATTGCTGTCGCCATTGTGGTAATTCTTTCCGCCACCTCCGGAGAACATGCCGCTGCTCAATAGTCCCATGATTGCGAGCGCGCCGCCGATGTAGGGAACGGCTTGCGCAAATGTCGCGCCAGCGCTGAGCGAGCTGCCGACAGAGGACATACCGGCAGCCGAATAAGCGCCCGACGCGGCAGCAGCCTCAGCCGTCGTCAAACCCATGCCGGTCCCGAAGGCGGACAGAGTCGTACTGCCCAGCGCTCCGCCGAGCGACGAAATCGTGCCGCCCATCGTCGCCGCAGTCGAACCAGAATACAGTCCGTACAAACTCTGGCCGGCGCTCGCGTAGCCCATCATGCCACCGCCACCGGAGCCGCCCAGCATGCCCGCCGCTGTTGACATTGCGCCAGACGAAGTGCCGGTGACTGCCGCCGTGATGTTGAATACCCACTGCTTGACCGTCATCTGGTAGAGCAGGTCCCACAGCGTGTTCTTCAGCGTGTCCGTCAGACGCGTGAAAACATCCTTTCCGCCGTTCATGATGTTGACGAAGGCGTCGTGTGCGGTCTGATCAACCTGTTTCCAGGTATCCACGAAGCTCTGCGCTTGATCCTTCTGCTGACGGAGTGCCTCGGTCTGCGCCAGCACATCCGCCGTCTGGCGCTTGTCGCTGGCGGCCTTCTGTATGTCCTCTGCCAACTTGGCATATGCCGCCGACAACGCGGTGACACCGTCGCTGGCTGCCTGTTGAGATGCCGCAAGCTGATAGGCCGCTGCGGCACTATCCAGTTCGTCGGCCTGTGCGCGCAACTCGGCGACATGCTCCTTCTCCCGCGCCGCCGTCTTGTTGATCAGCGCATCCCGCACGGAATTCGCCGCCTTGAGTTCAGCTGCTGCCGCTGACATGACTTGCTCACCAGCCTTGGCGGACGCTTCCCGGAGTTGCTGCTCACGCTCCAAAGTAATGTTACGCTCGATGGCCGCACGGGCTTCCAGCCGGGCGGCCTCGATTTTCCTGTCGCTGCTCTTCAGCGATGTCGCATCGAATTCCGCGAGTTTCTTTTCCGATTCGCTGAGCTTATCGGTATCGCTTATGCGAGCCAGCAACACCGCATGGTGTTTGTTTTCGGCATCTGTCAGCTGTTGATAGCGTTTGAGTTCCGACTCCGTTGCGGACGCACCCTTAGTGGCGAACTGCCGATCGATCTCCGCGCGCTTCGCCTGATATTCACGCGCCAGACGTAATTGAGCCTCCTCGTTGCCGACGAAACGCTGAGTTTCTTTCTGGTATTCGGCGTCCAGCTTGGCGATTGCGTCGCGCTTCTTTTCCACCCTGGTCTGGAACAACTTGTCCCACTCGGAGGTGGCCGCACTTGCCGATGCTTGTGCGGCAGCAAGATTCTTCTCGCGAATTGCGATCTCTTCCAGCCTGGCGTTCAACGCCCAGGCCTTGTCATCGGCGGCCTTGATTTCTGCGCCCGATGCGCCGGTATTTTTTAGGCGATCGCGCTCTGCCAGCGCATTTTTGAGATCTTCTGACAGCGTTTGTTTTATGGACAGGCCAAGCCTGGAAGCCCTTGCCTCTGAATCAGCCACAGCCTTGCTTGCCTCTGCTGCTGCATCTCTCGCCGATCGCCCCCACAGAACCCATGCCGCAGCACCGATACCAAGCGCCAACGTGATCGCGCCGATAGGGCCGCCCAGCAGCGCCAGTGCGCCGCGTGCCACACCGGCAGATGCAGCGCTGGCGGCTTGTGCTGTAGTCTGCGCGGCCAGCGCGGCCGTATGCGCCTCCACTGCTGCGGTATGGGCGGCATAACTCCCCCCCATTGCCGCATTGACGCGCGTGCCTGCGACCACGGCTGCCGTGCGGATCACTTCAGCCTCAGCTGCCGCCAGCGTTGCCGCACGCTCGGCGGCCAGCGCGGCATTCTTGGCCATCAGCCCGGAGATGGCTTCCATCGCCATGCTGCCGATCTTGAGCGCCCCGTATGCCGTGCCAGCTGCAGTTGCGCCGGCCAAGCCGGCAGACAGCAACCCGGTATGCGATGTCAGCGCCGCCAGCGCATTTGATGCCCCCTGCAGCGGCGCAGATTCGGCTAGATTGAGTTTGATTTCCGTCCAGTTGTTCGACAGCCGATTGAGCGAGGCTTGCAAGGTATTGACCGGACCATTTCCACCGCCCATCTCATTCAACGCAACGGCGAATTTCGGCAAGAAATCTTCCGACAACAGCTTGCCAGAGTTGAGCAGGTTGACGAACTCTGCGGTGGTGACTTTCATCGCCCGCGCACCGGCCTCGGTGGCAATCGGCAGGCGCTCGCCGAGCTGCTGGCGGAACTCCTCGGCGCTGACCACACCCTTGGACATCATCTGAGAAAGCGCCAGGAAAACGCCGGAGCTTTGCTCGCCGTTCAGCCCCATCTTGGCTGCCACACCCGCGACCGAATCGAATACATCGCGCGCCTTGGCACCTTCGAGCGCTGACCCGCGCGCTGCGGCGGAAAAGCTGGCGTAGGCCGCCGCCGTTCCGGACACCTCAAGCCCCAGTCGCTGAGACAGCTGGCGCACATGATCGTATTCGGCTGCCGCATTCGCTGCCGACCCGGTGGCGATGGCAATCGAGCTATTAAAGCGATCCATCGCGGTGGCCGCGTCCATCACCTGGCTGCCGAGCGCAGCGACTGACAGCCCAGCCAAACCGCTTTTTACTAGAGACAAGGAATGCGACAGCGCATCGGAAGACTTGCTAAGCCTGTCCATCTCGCTCCTGGACTTGGCCATACTCTCGGACACGCTGCCGTACACGGTGCCGATCTGCTGCGCATGTGACTGGTTGCGCTGCGCGGCGACGCTTACGCCGTCCAATGCTGACTGGACGGCCTTGGTCTCGCCGACCAGTTGCCGGGCGTCTCCGGTAAAGCGGATGCCGTATTCCATGCCGCTCATGGTCTGGCACCCCGCTCATTGATTTGGTGAAATTGCGTACGCATGCAGCGAATTTACGCGCGCGCGCAATGGCGGGTAAGGCGGAAGCCCTTCCGGGCTTCCTTCAGGAGTGAGTTGCGGGTGGGGGGAATGCTTCCAGGGCGGCGCGCTCCATTTCCAGCAGGTCTGCCATGATGGCCGCGCGTTTCTTGCGTTTGATGCCGAATATTTCGAACTGCGCCTGGATCGCCGCATCATCAAGGCAGATGCGGCTGCCGTCGTTCTGATTGAAGATCCAGCGCCGACCGAGCCGGATGAACCAGCAGAAGCTCTCCCAATTTTCTTCCCAGACCTCGAAGTCTTGCGCTTCGACTTCTGCGGGGTGCGCCGGCATGGCGATGCCTGACAGCTGCAGATCCTCGTCCACCTCGTCCGGGCCGTCAGGCTCGCTTGCGCCTGCGGCCCAGTGACGGGCGGCGTCTAGGAGTTTTTTCGTGCGGGCTTCCGTCCGGACTGCACATCGAAGAACGAACCGACCATCGCCATGCGCTGGTTGGCGCGATCGAGCGCCTCCGAAAAAGATTCCTCGTTGAATGGCACCGGGTTATTGGCCTCGTCCACCACACCGTTGATAGACTTCACCGCGCGGCGCAGCAGCGCCACATCGATGTTGTCGCCACTCAGCTGCGCGCTGCGCATGATGTCGTCCACCTCGCTTTGCGACAACACCTCGTAGTCAACGAAGATTTCTTCCTTGCGGATCTTGCCTTCGTCCTCGGCGATTTGAATTACCACCGGCCAGTTGCGCACGATGCGGGGATCGGTGGATTTTTTGACGACGTATGCCATGTTTAAACTCCTTTCAAGGTTGTAAAAAACCGCCCCGTGCGGGGCGGGCAAAACGGGAGGCGATTACTTGACGATGATCAGCGAATCGTTTCCTCCTGGAGCGACCGGCAGCAGGCGTAGCGCCATGCGCAGTGCAGCCGTACCGTTCTTGTCCTCCGGTGTCGGGTCTGACACGGTCACCGCAGGCTGGTAGAAGCGCACGATGTTGCCGGCAGTCACACCGTGGGTCAGCGTCATCGAGCCCTCGACCGGCTGGCTGCCGCCGACGCCGGACGCAGCGAAGAAGTCCTTCTCAGCCTTGAGCGGCATCTGGATCGACACGGTGCCGACCGATTTACGGTCGGTGATCACGACGTCTTCGACGCCGACGATGTCGTCGCGGTGCACCACCTGATTGCCATCGTCCAGCGAGTAGGTGTACATGTTTGCCGCGAAGCCGTGCAGCTTGAAGCCGGAGGTGTTCGCCGCATTGACTGCAAGCGGCATCTTCCATGGCGTGTACACGGTATTGGTCGGCATCTCCGCCACATCCGAGTAGCCCCCCCAGATGCCGGTAAAGGTGTAGGTGTACACCGGCACCTTGAGCGGGTCGAGCGTATGCACAACGTTGCCGCGCACGCCGTTCATGATGAACTTGAGGCGATCGAGGTAGACGTAGAAAGTGCCAGAATCGTCTCCCGAGTCAACCGGCGCATACACCGTCTGCGCGCCAATCGAATACTGCGTGGTGTTGTCAAACGCCACGGCAACCGGCTCGAACAGCGTTGCCACTTTGGTCGCGCCGTTGTAGCTCTTGATGATGCCGCTTTGGCCGTTGCCTGCGCCACCGGTCGCAACAATCTCCATGTTCTTGTAGGCATCGTTCACAGCCGATGCGGCTGCGGCCAGCGTGATCGCGCTCACACTACCCGCCTGCGCGTTGCCGGAAACCGCAACGGCAAGTGCCGTTTCAGAGCGTTTGCAACAGCGCATCAGGCCGCCGTAGGCTGGCGCAACGCCAGCGGTGCCAGATCCGGCGATTGCCACATCGAATTTGAGCTGCACCTGCTGACCGACTAGTAGCTCGCGCAGGTTGCCCAGATAGGCTTGCTCGATGTTCTGCTCAACCTTCTTCGACTTCAGCGGCGTCAGCGTCATATTGCGCACTTCGAGGCCGTTGACTGCGGCATTCAATCCGGGATCAGTCTTGTAGACGTTCTCTACGGCGAACCAGACGACCTTCCTGCGCCAGGATAATTGTGCGTTCGGCATGCTTGATTACTCCTCTAATGATTTGTCGGTTGCCAGAGCCTGTGACGCTGGCGCGGCAGTTTTCTTGTTGCGGGCTGCTGGCGGCATGGACGCCTCCGTTTCCGGTGCAGAAGGCGTCTCCGGCGCAACATAGTCGGTGCGGTGCACCAGCACCTTTGCACCTGCCTCATTGACCACGTAGCTGCCGCCCATTCCCTGGTGTTCACTCATTTGGACCTCCATATGTATGCAGTGTTAAAAATCTGCGTCCACCACAGCGCGCCCGGCAGGAGCTTGAGCAGTCGCCCATCTCCCAGCATGAATGGGTCGTATCCCTCCATCGGGGACCATCCACCCAGCACATCCTGCACCTGGGCCAGCACCGGCTTCAGCGCGTCAAGCGCAGATCGCCCGCCCGGCTCGCGCAGGTTGGAGACGCAGATGTTCACCGCGATCTGCACGGCGACACGCTGCTCTACCTGCATCGTGTCCAGCAGGCTCGGCTGCGGACGTTGTGTCCAGGGCGTCACGAAAGCCGCAGGCAACTGCCTGGGAGCAGTCTCGATGGATGCGAAGTCGGCCGCACCGTCAACCTGGTACAGCAAAGCTGCCTGAGACTTGAGCCTGGCAATCGCGGATTCGATGGGCATGACTACCTGACTCCCCGCCCGAACACACTGGACTGCGAGCGGATGTCTATGCGCGAGGAAGCTGGTGCGACCGGGGCGAGTGCAGCAACCCCGGACAGCACAGCACGTCCTGCGGAGACATCCTTCAGCCAGACAATAGCCGCAGCGTGACGTTTGGCCACCGCTTCATTTCCATTCTCGCCATCCAGGATGTAGCGCACGATAGCGAACATCGCACCGACCACATCCTCGGTTACCGGAAGCAGCGGCAGGGTGTACCGCCCGCCGACGTAGCCGTTGACCGTTGCCTCTGCGCTGGCCACCGCGCGATCCAGCGCTACCTGGTCGATCACGCCCTGGCGTGACTTGTCTGTCAGCGCGATCAGGGCGGATTCCCCGAACTCGCTGATCAGCTGCGCTGTGGTGACGTAGGCCATTGCTTAAGAGATCACCTTAGTGAACAGGTAGCCGCTGTCCTGCGAGCAGATCACTTCCAGCACGCTCTCGCCGCTACGCACCCGCACACCGCCGCGCAGGCCGGCCTTGGGTTCGGGGATATCTCCGGCAATCCGGCTACCCCACTGAGCGGTGAAGCCGAAGTTCGGCTGATCCATCTGCGCGGCCATCGGATCGATGTACAGCAGCGCCGCATATTTGCCCCATGCGCGCACGTAGTTGGGTGCCTTGCCCTTTTTCGCCGTGTTCACGCGCCCGGCGCCGACCAGGATGCCGCCGGGCAGTTCCAGCAGCTCAGCCACCTGTTGACGACTGGCATAGCCGGTAGTCTGCGCGCTGTTTCCGATGGCCTGCACGATGGTCTTGTTGCGCCGCAGCTTGGTCCAGACTTCCTGACCCAGCACCAGGTAATTCGGACGCACCAGCGGCACGTCCAGCGCATCGGTCAGGATGGCGAGCGCATCGCTGTCCGCCTTGTCGAACTGGCGGTTCGCGCCGGTGGAGAGGTCGTCCTTGTTGTCGGTCACATAATTGGCCGCATTGAACACCAGGTTCGCCACGCGAATTTCGCGATCCAGTCCGACCAGGCGCGTCAGCATCATCGTGGACTTTGCCTGCGGCGACACCGCGCCAGGTGCTTTCGGCATGGAATTCCATGCATCTATCTCGTCGTTCGGGATGAGGTCATCCAGGCCGAAATCGATGCACTCCTTCGTGAGTTGCGTACCGCCGAAGTCAACCATGTTCGGTTCGCTCTTGCGACCGACGCGAGTTTCCGGAACGGTGAACCCATCCGCCTGGTTGTACTCGGTGTAGGTGAATTTCTTCGCCGTATCGATGCGCGGCAACACCTGATCCGCGATCAACGCCTCCAGCGGGTTGCTGTAAGAGATCGCGATGGCGCTCAGTTCGGGGTTTACGGGGAAGGCGGTGGTGCTCAATGCCATCAGGCCGTAGCCGAGCGTTTCAGAATGCGCCGGCATGATGCCGCACACGACGAGCACCATGATGAGCACGAACGCCAGCAGGTTGAAGCGGTTGGTAAGGATCCAGGCTTTCATGTTTTCTCCTATTGAAAAGTTTTTCGGGTAATACAACCGGCGCGGCTTACGCCCGCAGGATGCGCGGCTCGACGCGGCACAGGCCGATCTCGTCGGCGGTGCCGCTGACCTCGGCGGAGCCGATGATGTGCACATCCGGATTGCGCCAGGTCACCACCAGCAACTTGCCGGTGGTATCGGTGCCGCCGACATTGCCGATGGCACCTGCGCCTGTCACTGCGAATTCCGCAGTCAGGTCAGCGATGGACTCGGTCGCATCGGTCGCATCAATGGCCAGCACGGAAACCAGCACATCGGTCGCCAGCACAGCGGCGACGGCGTGCGCACCGGCCACGCCGCCCGCGATACCGGACTGATGGATACGCGGCGCAGTGACGGCGACCGCCTTGCCGTCGGCATCGGAAGTCAGCTCGTCGCCCTCGGTAACGACGCCGCCGTATTGCACGTCAGCCAGTCCGGCAACGATCTCGTCGAAGCGCTCGCCGTTGGCCGGGCCGACTTCGGCGCAGATGCCGGAGAGCTTGTCGGTGACAGACGCCGCCTGTGCGCGCACGCCCTCCGTGCCGCTGCGGGCGACGATGCGATGCGCGGCGATGGCACCGGACGCAGTGCGGTTTTTCAAAAGAATCGGGTTTCCCATGTTTCTCAGCTCCTGTTCAGATTGATCGAATTAGCCGCAGTCGGTTAAGCCGTCTGCGCCTTGACGTGTGCCACAGCCTCGGCGGAACTCACCGAGCGGCCTGCGGCGCGCTCGGCATCCATGAACTTCTGCGCGGCCGCCGCCAGCGCAGTGGCATTGCTTGCATCCACCGCACCCGCCGGCGCATTACCGCCGGTCTGCAACTGCGTCAGCGCGGCGAGCGGCGTGACCGCCGCGATCATCTGGTTGAGCGCGGCCAGATTGGACTTACCCAGCGCGAGCGCGGCATCCTTCTGCGCCGGCAGCAGCTTGTTGGCGGCCAGCGCGGCTTCGACCACGTCGGCAACCTCGCGCTCGGCATTCGCACCTTTGAGTGAGGACAGCTCGGCTTGCGCCGCTTGCAGATCGGCCTGCGCCTGATTGAGCGCAACCAGTTGCGTGCGCTGCGCGTCGAACAGACCGAACACGCCCATCGTGTTGGCGGCCACCGCTGCCTCGCCACCGCCTTGCTTGACCAGCGCGATCGCCTTCTGCAGCTCGGCGGCAACCTCTTCCGGGGTTGCCAGCTTCGGCAGGTTGAGCATCCAGCGCAGATCCTCCAGCAGATCTTCGATATCCATACTTGTGTTCTCCTCAGTGATTTCGATGGAAGCGCCATCGAGCGCTTGACTGGCGGCAGCGATGGCCAGCTCGGCCATGCCGTCAATGTTCGGGGTGTTGGTCAGGGCGGCAGAATGCAGCCCGAGGATCTCGCCGGTCCCCTTGCGGTAGTAGAAGACGGGCGAGACGAAGCGGTATTCGTCGGCGGCGATGTAATCCCTGGCGCGCTGCGTCAGCTCGACCTTGGTGAACAGCCCCTCTCCTTCGCGCCAGACCAGATCAGAACCGGAAAACCAGCCAGCCGCCGGGGCGGGCTGACCGTTCTGTTCCTTGAGCATGGTCTGATGCTCGTAGTCCAGCACCAGAGGAGTCTCGCGGGTGGAATTGAACGCGATCACGTTGGCCGCGATTTCGGCATTGATGACCCATTGAGATGCATCTGCCGGGCGTCCGTCAATACCGCGAAAAGCACCCGCCGGCATGAGCTGCAATTCGCCGGCCCCATTTAGCGCGACGGAGCATACGGCGATGCCTATGCCGGGTTGCGTTCTTGTCTTGGTGGTTTTGGTTGCCATGTCGCCATTCTGGAGATGGCGACAAGAGCAGTTAAGGCGGAACGGGTTCCGGTGGGAACATCCCTTGTGAGGCGGGGATGGATGAAGGGAGATGCTGTATTTTTAAGGCTACCAGATACCTGGAGAATCGCAAACCACCGAAGCCCACCCGCAGAACCGGACAGAATGCCTCATAAAACGCTTTATAAAACTTTATACGGCGTCGCGTGGGGATAGCCGGGCAACCGGCGCATCGCAGATGCCACGACCCCTAGAACAGGCTTAAATTCCGGTCCGGCTCCGGATCTCGCGACTCCAGCTCGCGCACCCAGCGCGGAGTGACGCCGTGCAGCAGCGCAGCCTCGGTTTGAGAAAAACCATCCGCGCGCGTCTGCACGATGCGGCGCTGGCGAATCTTCACCATCGCCAGCTTGCAGTTCGGCACGGTGATGGTCTCGCCGCCGTAGTGCTTCACCAGCGCCTCGGCCTGCTGCTGGCCCAGCGTATCGAGCAGCC
This sequence comes from Gallionella sp., assembly GCA_028687575.1. Taxonomy (GTDB): domain Bacteria; phylum Pseudomonadota; class Gammaproteobacteria; order Burkholderiales; family Gallionellaceae; genus Gallionella. Next base: position 34,049 of record JAQTZW010000011.1, read on the forward strand.
AGTGATCGGGTGTCAGCACCTTGGGGATGAAGGCCGGGATACCGGGACGCTTCTCTACCAGCCGGAGGGTGGCCGAGAAGCCGATCAGCGCGACCAGCTCCTGCGCAAGCGGCGGCAGGTCTTTGACATCCACCTTGTCCAGGGTATGCAGCGCGTCACTCATGGTTCACCTCGGCCAGTGCCTTTTGCAAGGTTTCAAAAGCATTTTGCATGGGGTCGAATGTGCCGCGCGATTGCGCGAAACCGACCGTTCCTCGCAGATCTGCAAGCTGCTCATCAGGCAGCGACAGCGCGCCGGACTGGATCGCCTCGGCGCATTGCCTGGCCATCGCCTCCACCTTGGCGGGCAAGAAGCGCATCGCCCACTTCTTGAGGCTTTCGATCACCATCTCGGCCTGCGCGCCAGTGATCCACTGCAAAGCATCCACGCGAGTCATGCGCTTCACATAGCTGGCCAGCGCCTCTTCGGAGGGATTCTTCACCGCGCCCAGCGCGTGCAGCATGATCCACAGGGCGCGGATCTTCTTGGCCTCCGGGTACTCGGCCAGCGCGCGGGAAGGCTTGATCTTGCTGCCGGATGCCTTGCCGGTGTGGCGCACCTTGAAGCCGCAGGCTTTCAGATGATCCAATACCTTTTTTCTACCTGCAAAATCCAGATCACTCGCTGACTTTACGCGGGCAATCGACCACAACATGGCGCGGTAGGTTTCATCGTCCAAGCAGAGCTGCTGCTTAGCGATGTGGATCTGCGCGATCTCGCGGCGCTTGATGTCGGCGAGTTTGAATTTCTGAGGATAGCTTTGGCTCATGATGGTCTCCGTTAAACCGTCTCCCGCAGCCCGCTATCTCTAACGGGCTGGGAGCGATGGTTTAGCTGTTGACCGCATCCTTCAATGCCTTGGCGGCTGCGAAATGCGGCACACGCTTGGCCGGAATGTCGATCTCCGCACCTGTTGCAGGATTGCGCCCCTTGCGAGCGGCGCGGGTTTCAGCCGTCAGCTTGCCGAGGCCTGGCAGGGTGACTTCTCCGCCTTGCTGCAATTCGGCCTGCGCCACGTCGCCGATGGTTTTAAGGGTGTGCTCAACGTCTTTGCGGCTTTGGCCGGATACTTCGGCGATTTGTTTAATGAGTTCTGCTTGATTCATGGTGTTCTCCTTGGGATAAATGGTTAGGCTGAAACAGGGGCTAGTGATGCGAACCACGGGTTGCCCCTTGTCCGTGGCGCTGCATCTGATGCCAGCGGTTGAACAACCGGCGCAGCGCGTAGCTGCGCACGATGCTCACTACGGTGAACAGCGCACCGATCAGCAGGTTGTCCTGGAACGATATGTGGATGCCGAACATCGGGAAGATGGTGAGCTGCGCGGCCAGTGCGATGCCGTAACCCAGCGCCACGTTCACCAGCGATTCGAGCAGGCTGTGCTTGCGGGTTTGGCTCATTCTTCGTACTCCGGGTATTCGTTGTAGAACGCCTCTTCCGGCTTCTCGTTTTGCCAGTTGCTCGTCCACGCCTCACGGTCTCGTATCAAGTTTCTGACCATGTGTGCGCTGGCCAGAATTACCAACGCTTCGTACCAGTCGTCTGCTGTGTCAAAGCCTCCGTTTCTCGTACTCATGCTGCCACCTGCTGCTCAAACGGCGAGATCACAAAATCCTCAACGCCGGTGACGATGCTGATGCCTGCCACACCCCGCACGGCGTCTGGTTCGTCCAGGATGGCGTCCTTGTTTACCTCGGGTTTGTTGCGGATGAAGCGCGTCAGACCAAGGCGGGTGAGGGTTTCCAGGACCACTTCGGACTTGCTCACGCGCACGCTGGGTGGGCGCTGCCGCCACTGGATTTCGCCGGTGATGAGGTTGGCGGTCTTGACCTTTCCGCCGTTGGTTAGGTCGTCGCGGTTGGCTTCGCACCAGGACTGCACGCCTTGCTGCAGGGTGGTGATCTGCTCGTTCACCGCCTCCAGGCGTGGCTGATAGGTGGAGGTGATGTGGGCGATTGCGTCATTCATCTCGGCGGCGACTCGCTGCAAGTCGCGCTGCAAGTCGCCGATCTTGCGGATGTCGGCGGCAGCATCATCACGGGATTGCGACGTGTAAATCTGCGCCGGTGTTTTAAGTCTTGCTGGCTTTGCCATTTCTTTCTCCTTGTCGTCTTAAAAAATAAAAAATCAGCTCTCGTCTACGTCTGTTCTGGGTGCGCATGTTTTTCCAAAGTTTTTAAGCTGTTCGCGCACCGCCTCGGGCATCACGCTGCGCGGCCTGGCCGTTGGCATCTCCCCCCTTGATAAAGGGGGGCCGGGGGGGATTGCGACGCCCGTCGGCGTATGCCCGGCGCGCTGCGCCTCCTGCCGCGTCTCGGCGCGCGCCTCGGCCTTGAGGTTGTAGCCCTCGATGATGCTGAGCAGGTAGCCATGACTCTTGAGCGGCAGGGTGAGCGCGTCGCGCTTGGTAACCATCTCTTCCAGCGCCATGCGCCAGTAGTCCTGCGGGGCTGACCAGATGCGCCCGCCGCGCTCGATCCTGGCATCACTGATCATCGGGGCCAGCTCGTTCAGCAGCGTGGCCACACGATCCATAGACAGCTGGCGCTGTGCCGGGCGGAACAGCGCCACGTACTGCACCAGCAGCTTACCGAGCGGGGCAGGCATGGCCAGTGCGGCCATCACCGCCTCGCGCGCGCCCTCGTGGCCCAGCAGCACGTCCAGGCTGGCAACTGCACCGCAGGCCGGGCAGCTGAGTTTCATGCACGCACCCCGTCCGGCAAGACGCTGGCCAGGAACTGATCCAGCCGCTGCAACTGCGCGGGATTGAGGCTGATCACCTCGTCGCCGACGGTGATGTGCAGGTGGTAGGTGTCCGACAGCATCAGGCCGAACTGGGTGTCCGGCGACCGTTGGCTACGGGGGGGCTCGGCAGGTGCCACCGCAGCAGCGGGCGGCGTGTGCGGGGCTTTTTGCGGATGGTACTCACGCCGCTTTGCTCCCGGATGCAGCGTCAACACACCATCGGCATCGTTCTGCCGCAGCGCTCCGGCAGCGATCGCGTTAGTGATGAGTTTCACCGCCTGCCTCTTGTTGCTGCCGTCCGGCTGCACGAAGCGGCGCATCACGTCGTCACGCTTGATGCCGGGATGGACGGCGACCAGCGCGCAGAGCTGCTCGCGGGTCACGGGCAGCAAGCTCTCCACCTCGCTTGCTGCCTCGCGCTTAACTGCTGATGTGCCGATGTGCATTTCTTTCTCCTTTTCATTGATGTTTTTAAGATGTGCCGCGACCTCGGCACGTTTTTTTGCCTGGACTGCCTCCGATAGGCGCGGCATGTCGCGGAAATGCCCGTGTATCGGCGGGTTGATGATGCCGGTACGCCAAACCAGCGCGCTGCAGACACCGCCTCGAGTAACCTCTGCCGCGTTGATCTCGCCGCTGTCGCGCAGCGCGGCAAGTGCAGCACTCAGCGCCTGGCGATCGCCGAGCGTATCCAGCGTGGATACATTCACCGGGTTCTGGCTGGAGCTTCCATCCAGGGCCTTCAGGATGGCGTCTCTCATCGCAGGGCCTCATCGTTCCAGCGCACCTCGCAGCCCAGGCGGAGGGTGAACCAGTAGCGCCGCTCGACATTGCCGACGCGCTCGAAGCGGTGCACCGCGCCCTCCAGCGCCCGGCACAGCGGGCTGGCCTTGATGTACACGCGCGGATGGCTCAGCCCGCGCTGCACGCCGGTCACAATAAACCCCTGCACCCGGCACCAGTTCACGCAGGCCTGCGCAGCCAGCGCCACGTCGGCGCGCTGCGCGGGATCGGCCTTGGCCAGGGTGCTGAAAATCTTCAGGTTCGGTTTCATGATTTCTCCTCACAGTTCCTTGATGACATCCGCTCCGACCTTGTCTGCGCCGATCTCGGCGGCGAGGTTCAGGGCGTTGGTCACCAGGTTGTTCACCACCAGCGGGTACACCATCGAGACACTCTTGCCGCCGGCCTTCTGACGCGTGAGGCGGGCGCGCATGGCGTCGAAGGCATCCCGCTCGAACAGTTCGTCCAAGCGCTTGCTCACGCGCTTGAACTTGAGCGTCAGGTACTCCTCCAGATTGCGGCCCAGCGGCACCAGCTCGGCTACTTCGCAACGGCGGATCACCTCGCGCGCCTCGTAGTTGGTGCGCTCGTCCAGCTTGGTCTTCAGCTCGGGCTGGCCGACCAGAATGATGGAGAGCAATTTCTTGAAGCCGTCTTCAAGCTCCCAGAATCGCTTGAGGAACTTGAGTGTCTGGATGGAAAGGTCGTGCGCCTCCTCGATCAGCAGCGCATGGGCGTTGCCGGCGCGGCTGGAATCCTTGAGCAGCCTCTCGACCTGGCGCGCCTTGCCCTCCAGGCTGCGCTTGACCTTCTCGCCGGGTCGCAGGTCGTCAATGATGGCCTCGCAGATCGCGCCGGCAGTCAGCGTGCCCTTGTCGATCAAACGCGGCTGGATCAGGACGATCAGTTGCGAGTCGCGCTGCACGCGGTCCACCAGGTCGCGGCGCAGTACTGTCTTTCCCGCGCCGGATTCGCCCACCACGGCGAGGAATCCGCCGTGCTTGGCGGTGCTGAACATCGCCTCGCGGATGTAGCGCTGGTCGGCGGCGAGGAACACATCCTCCGGGCCTTGCACGTCCTCAACGAACGGGTCACGAAAAATTCCAAAGTGTTTCTTTGCGGTGGGGCTGAGCATTTCAATCTCCAGGGGTTCGATTTCAGGTTGCAGGCGGGCCGGCTTCTGGCCTATGTGGACGCCGACCGGGTGGGCATTGCGCGCGGCATCGCCATCGTCTATCTCCCAGATGTGCGCGATGTCCAGTTCGTCCACGTCGTGCTGGCGCAGGAACTCTGCGGTCTGGCGCTTGATGCTTTCCATCGAGGTCAGCTTCGGCCAGGTGCCCCAGTTCATGATCTGCGTGGCGGCGGAAAGCGACAGCGGCTTGCCCTCCACCCCGCGCCCGTCCTGCTTGATGGAGTTGGCCCAGTCGTTCTGGCGGATGCCGTGGCGCATCAGCACGGCCTTGAGTTTGAGCGGCATATAGACTGGCTCCTTAAGTGCGGTCGCGGTTTTCATGGAATCCCCCGCCGTTGTTTGCGATTACCTGTTTCATTGCTACAATCCTCCTCGTTGTTTGCTACAACACGCCGCCCTCGCGGCACCCATCAAGGCCGGGCTCCTAACCCCGGCCTTGAATCTTTTTAGCCCACCAGGCGCAATGCCGGTGCGGCAAACTTTCCTTTGCCTTCCAGCCGATCTGCGGCTTCCTGCAGCTGCTCTTCCATTACGCCGGATGGGTACCAATCGGCGATGCTGGCGTATTCCTCGGTCGTCACCGGCCTGCCGAAGATTTCGCGCAGCGCCTTGCCGATCTGCACCCGATTGAGCGGCTTGATCTCGATCTGCACCGGGTTCGGCACATTGAGCGCGGTGCCGCGCTTTGGCAGGTAGGCGGGCAACACGGTGTCGGTGACTGGCTTGTACGGGTCCAGCTCGCCACCGAACGCCAGGTGTTTGCCCTTGCGCGCCTCGGCTGCGGCTTCCAGCGTGTCGGCCCCCATAACCAGCATCTCGTTGTCCTTGGCGTTGCGCTGCGCCTTGGTATCGGCGTGGCGCGAGTAGGATTCACAGATCACCGGCGCACCGTCTCGGAAGCCGAACTCGTTGCGCTCAACCTTCTCGACCACATGGAATACATCGCGGCCATCCTCCCCGGCGATCACGATCTGCGCGGCGTTCTGCCGCCACGGATTTTTCACCACCATCACCTTCTGGCCGACGAACAGTCCGGCAGACTCGATCAGCGATGACACGTCGTATTCGTCGCCCTTGAAGCTGATGGTGAGTTTTGGCGTGACACTGCGGCTTTCCGGCTTGGAGTGCGCCAGCTCGCGGCAGGTAGCCTCATCCGGCGCGGTACGCAATTGCTCCTGGTTGATTTGCAGCCATACGCCATAGCGCGTCTGCTTGGTGCGGCTGTGGATGCTGGTGGCATTGAATACGCGCATCCAGCGCCACGCGGCCTGGTTAAGTTCTTCCAGGCTGTTGATCGCGATGAATTTCAGGCCGCTCTCGAACTGCCGCTCGACCTGGTCGTTCATGCGCTCGACCTGCCCCTTGGCGCGCGGGTTACCGGGCTTGTTGACCTGCACATGCACTTGCAGGCTGCGGCAAAGGTTCTTGAACACCGCGCCGGTATTGGCACTGCCCGGATCGACCATCACGATGAATGGCACGCCGTGGAAGGGGTCGTGCTCGCCGCGCTTCTGGACGGCATGGATGAAGATGTTGGCCAGATTCTCGCCGCTCTCCGCGCCGAGCACATATTCGACATACACCGTGCCGCTGGTGTGGTCGGTAATGACGTAGCGCCAGACGCGATCCTGCGCGATGCGGGCAAGATTCTTGGGCTTGTTCTTGTAGAACTCGTCGGCATCCATCACCTGCAGGCCGCGATTGGCGTCCGCCTCGCTCTTCAGGTAATACAGCACGCACAGCGACGGGTCGATTTCCCAGACGTGGTTGGGGTGCAGGCTTTGCATCTCCGTCACCGGCGCCGGCGCGTTCAGCTGGTCCGGATGCAGCTTGTAATGGCGCAGCGCGCGGGCCACGGTGGAAACGGACAGGCGGATCATCTCGCCGGTTTCTTCGTCCACCCGTGCGGCGGCGATCTTGCCGTTGGCGATCAGGATGTCCATCGCCTGCTGGATACTCATCAGGCGCTTGTTGTTGCGGCGGGTGGACTCCATCAGCACCGCCGAAATCAGCTGCGCGTCATCGAACAGCAGCACGATCTTGCCCGCATCGTTGCGGCGCTTGCGCTGCTGGCGCACGGATACCTCGCCCAGCTTGCGGTGCAGCGTGGCGATGGACATGCCCAGCTCGTCCGCCACCCTGGCGTAGAACTCGCTCTTACCCCCGTGCGGCAGCGACCGAGACTGCTGTGCGATGCCGACCAGACGTTCTGTGATGACCGCGTTCATGGCTTCCCCTTACGCCTTGCTGCCTTTACCTGCCTTGGCTGCCGCTTCCGCCACAGCCTTTGCGGCGGCTTCTTCTGCGCCAGGGCGTAGCCATGCCGGCATCTCGTCGCCGTCCGGCACCGCCTTCACGTTGAAGCGGTTGCGCAGGCCGATCAGCGCGCGCTCGATCTGCGCCAGGCAGCCGGACATGAACTCTTCGTGGGTGCAGTCGTTTTCTTCGGCATGTGCTGCCAGCGCCTCGAACCCCGGCGTGAGCTTGCCCAGGATGGTGGCCTCGGCCTCGAAAGCGAACAGGTTCACTTCTTCGCGGAGTTGCGCGCCTTCTTCGTCCGGACTGGCGGTCTCGACGCGCTTCTGAAGCTTGTGAAGCTGTTTTTCCTGGGCGTTGAGCTTCTCGTCTTTCTTGCGGATCACCTCGCCTTGGGCTTCGTAGTTTTCCCGCGATTCACGCAGCGCAGCGCGCAGTTCCTTGACCGACATGGTGGCAATCTTGTCCAGATGCAGGTCGCCGGTCTGTCCGGTCAGTTCCAGCTCTTCGAGCTGCTCGTCGTCCAGCACCAGCATCTCGAACAGCTTGGTCTGGTTGCCCGCCGCTTTCAAAAGGTGCGTTGACGCACCATTTGAAAACTTGACGGCGGCCTGCATGAATCGTTTTGATACGGTATGGTCAATACCAAGCACATCCAGCCGCGCCATGAAATTGCCATGCCCGCAGGCCGCCTTCAGCACCGCCAGCCCGCGCCCGACCTCAAGACAGGCCTCCACGCTGCGGCGCATGTTGGCGCCGATGTCGCGCTGGATCAGGTCCGGGTCGGTGCAGTCGGCGGGCAACTGGTAGCCGACCTGCGCAGCCACGGCACGCACGTTGGCGTCGAGCTGAGTGGTCAGTGCGGACAGTTCCTGGGCTGCCTGCTGCGCCTCGTCAATACGCACCGGGTTGAAGCCGTCCTGCGCCGGGTTGAGTTCCTTGCTTTTTGCTGACCTTGCCATTTGTGTCTCCCTATGTGCGTGTGAAGTTGTGTTTGAGTTCGGTCACCTTGCGCTCGGCCTCGCCGATGTCGGCCAGCACGCGACCGAATATCTGGCCCATGCGAGCGGTCGGGTGAAAATGGCCGGTGGCCTCGTCCTTGCGCGCCCAGCCTTTGTCTATCAGGGTCCGCATCATCACGGTGACGTTGCTGGGCGAAAGCCCCAGGCCCTTGGCCAGCGCACCGTTGGATGCGCCGGCGACCACGCAGCCTGACAGCGCCTCGACCAGGTCGAGCATCTTTCCGGCTGAGTTACGGTCATCGGATTTCATTTTTCGCCCCCGTCGAAATCCAGCGTCGGCTGGATGTGCTGCTGCACGTTGCCGTGGTGCCAGGCGAGGCTCTCCAGCATCTCGGTGACGCGGTTCAGGGTTTCCTGCGCGCCTTCCTTGCCCTCGTAAAAGCGGGCCAGCGCGCCGATGGAATCGATGAAGCTCTGGTGTATTTCGCCCAGCTCGTGCGGCTTGACACTGCGTCCGGTGGGCACCTTGATCAACAAGCTCCCCCGGCTGTGCGCCAGCCAGCGGGTGACGAAGTCGCAGCCGCAAGCGTGCTCGAATACGGGCAGCAAACGGGTGGGCATGCCGCCGCTCTCGATGTACTTGTACAGGGTGAACTGATTCGACAGGCCCATCAGCGCAGCGATGCCGTCTACCGAGCGATGATGCACTTCCTTGGCGTGATCGATACACAGCCTGGTTGCCTCCTGCAGGCTGGCCGGCTGCACGCGTTTCCAATTCCGTTTCAAAATTGCCCCCTCCTGTGTTTCCAAGTTATTTGCCAATCCAAATAAATTTCATTTTTGCTACTATGCAAATAGTTTTCGCGCCTTTAAATTGCAGCCATCGAACAATCAATGAACGGAGGGCTCATGAGCGACGAAAAACTAAGGCAAGAAATCGAGCGGCTGCGTGCCGAAATTGATGCAGTCGATGATTGGGCGAACGGGATTTTTCAGATGCTTGTTCAGGTGCTGCCGCTTCTGGTACGCGACCATCCGAACGCATCGAAAATTCAGCACCTGCTGCATGAATCCGATGCTCGTTACGAGGAGCTGCTGGCGCATCCGGAGCGCGCAGAAGAGGGCGAACCTGCCGGCCTGTATGAGGCTGGAGCGATGATGCATCGGCAACTGAACATACTCGATCCAACTGATTTGCCAGCAAGATCGATTCGGCGACGCGGCGGGTGAGAATGACCTTACCGTTGGCGCGGCGGCTATGGCCGAGCAGTTGCTTGTCGAGCGGGAATCCGAAGTTGTCTTGAGTAGTCATGGCAGCTCCTAGGCGGTGTGGATGTTGTGGCTCATAAATTCGCGCATCTCGTCCTGCAGCGCGTCGATCTGAGCGCAGGCGTCGTTGGCGATGGGATCGATGTTGCTCTGCAGCGCGAACGAGTCGAGCGAGCCGAGCGTGAACGCGATGTTCTGGATGGCCGCATGCCGCTCGCTGACGAGGTTGAAGGCGCATAGCCAAGTGATTGCTCTGGTTTGGTCGAGGTATCGCCTGGCGGTTTCGGTCGCCGCATCGAGCTGCAGCTGAATCATGCGCTGGCCGTGATCGACGATCTGTTGGTGGGTGATGGTTTGCATGGCGGCTCCTAGTGGGCGAGTGGCAGCAAGCCTAGGCGACGGGCTGTACGGCGGTGGTAGCTGACGCTGGCGGCGGAGCGGTTGATGGTTGCGCCGATGGCGGCGCGTCGCTGGCCTTGCTCTGTGCCAGCCACTACGGGAGCGAGCAGCGGGCGCAGCTGGTGCAGGGCGGCGGCTTCGCGAGTGACGCGGGATTGCAGTTCGGCTTCGAGGGCATTGAAGGCTTGGATGAAGGCGATCTGCCAAGCCATTGCCTCTTTGCCAGTGAACCGCATTGCCAAGAATGCGAAGGCGTCGTGTGTTAGGCGATATTCAGGGCGACTTTCACCCTTGGCATCGAGGTAGTTAACCAGCGCAAAATTGCGCTGGTTAAACTCTGGATCAGGTGAGGTTTTGAGCAAGTTTTCGATTGCGCGAAGCACGTCTTTATGATTCTTGCCGAAACGCTCGGCGACGGCGCGTGAAGTAGTTAATGCCAGACCGTGATCGGTGAACAGCGATTCGCGGGCGGCGAGTGGATTGGGTAGGTTGAGGCAGGTTTGCATGGCGGGACCCTTGGGTTAGATAGCGCTGATCTGTTCGGTCTCTGGGTCGAGGCCGAGCTTGTGGTAGATGTCGCGCCCGATGCCGTAGTGGCCGCGCCGTACGCCGCGAAACACGTCGGACACGTCGCGGTATTTCCAGCCGTTGGCCGCTGCCCAGGCTTTGATGGTGAGACCCTGCTTGCGCAGGTCTTGTTTGATGTCATTCGCTTTTACGATTCGCATGGCTGGCTCCGTCTGTGTAGTCGCTGTGTAGCTATTGGTTAATTTGTAATGTTGTGTGATTCGATGTGGTGATTATGGTATTCGTTTGCGTACCTGTCAACATATTTATTGGGGGTGTTATGAGTACTATTGGATGCCGCCTACGGGAGGAGCGAGAACGGTTTGGCCTAAACCAAACTGACTTTGGCGCATTTGGCGGGGTGCAGAAGCAGGCTCAACTGAAATATGAAAAAGATGAGCGCCAGCCTGATGCGGCCTATCTTGCCGCCATTGCATCAATGGGGGCGGACGTGCTTTACATCCTGACTGGTATGCGTAATGAAAACACTGCATTCAGCCCAACTGAACTCGCCTATTTAAGAAACTGCCGGGCTCTACCTACGTCAGAAGCAAGAGATGCAGGATTAAAAATGATCGTCAGTTTGCGAGAAGCCTATGGGATCAAGTGGGGCAGCGAAGAATCCAAACAACCAGAAACCCCTCGATTCCTAAATCCTAGCGACCCATCTTAAAAATAAGCAGTTAAAGTGTCTCGTGCTGAAAATAGAAAGCGAACGCTGGTTTGATTTGCTGTTCGATGCAGCCATAGTTCCGCCTAATTTAAGCGTTTCATACGTTCCCGATCTCCGCTATTTGTTCTTGCAACGTATGGCAAATGAGTTGGAAGCCGCAGGGCTTCCTGTAGTTCGTCAGAAGCTTCCCGGCTTATTTAACAGAAAACATGCGAGCATCCTCAGCCGCACCCCTATTTCGCATCGGTCACCTGCAAAGTTGTTGGATGCAGATTTTTGTTACGGATATGGACTCGATAATTATTCATTTAGCGCAATCAATTATCTGGTTCTTCCCAAGCCGGTTAAGCCGTTCGATTTTGTAAAATCCTCAAACCGCCTAACGCTTGGTAATTTTGCAATTCGTATTGCGCGACCACCATCTGGCTTCTTTGTTGAGCCGCCGCCAGAATTGCTAGTCACAGGAATTGCCGAGGTCGGCGGAACGAAAACCCATAGTTATATTGCGTGGCTTGGTGTGCAGTTCGATACCAATGCCATTGGTCCCGCAACATTGTCCGACCTAGAGCTTCTTGATCCAGCGAACCTGTGGGAAACAACGCCTCGGTCAAACCACTCGCCTTATGTGTCACGGTTTGCCCAATACTTTTCCACATCCCCTTATGGTCAAATGAGCGACGAGGAGGAAGCGAAAATGCGACTGGCACTAGGTTTTCCTGCCAAAGGTAACGCCGGGGTGCGGGAACAAATTCTTTACGAATCCACGAAAGAAATTTTCGGAAATGACAATGTAAAACGCAGATATCGAGGAAAGGAATTGTACGGATTGGAGCTTGATGTTTGGATACCATCTAGGCAGATTGCCTTTGAGTATCAGGGGGAGCAGCACTATCGACATGTGCGGCACTGGCATGGTGACGACGGATTAAATCAACAAAAGGCACGAGATCGAAAAAAGAAAGACACATGCAAAGAACTTGGTATTCACCTGCTGTATTTCGATGTTGGTAGCGATCTAGATAAAAACTCGATCCTTGAAGTTTTGCGAAACCACTGGTTGATTTAGCACTAAAAGAAAACCCCTCTATCCCAGCTTCCTGCGGAGCGGAACCCCTTCCGCCTTTTTTGACGTCCCGCGCGCGCGTAACCTCTCGTCATCACCTGACGGGAGGCCGCGATGGCACGCAAGATCGAACGCATCATCATCCACTGTTCGGATTCTCCGAACGGTCGCAGTTTGTTCACCGGCAAGCTCGGCGACAAGAATTTCACCACCCCGCTGCAAGAAATCGACAACTGGCATCGTGAGCGCGGATTCAAGCGGCTCACTCAATGGCGAGAGCGGCAGGAGCCGCAACTCACCAGTATCGGCTACCACTTTCTGATCTATACCGCAGGCGCGGTGGCGGGTGCGCGCCATGTCGATGAGATCGGCGCACACGCTCAAGGCTACAACGCCACATCTATCGGCATCTGCCTAATCGGCAAAGACCTTTTCACTCAGGCGCAATGGGATGCCCTGCGCGAGCAGGTCAAGACGCTGCAAGCGCGCCACCCCGGCGCGCAGGTGGTCGGCCATCGCGACCTGCCGGGCGTCAGCAAGACCTGCCCGAATTTCGATGTCTCAACCTGGTTTGTCAATGACATGCAGCCAACACCAGACAGGATTTTTAACTAAACGAAGGGGGAATGTCGTGAACGAGTACGTATTTCTGATGATTGCCGGGCTTCTTCTGGTGGCCATTCTGCTGGCTGTGATCGCGGTGCTGGTGCAGATGGACGGCGAGGGGCGCGGCAGAAAGGTAGCCGAGTGGCTGTTCATTGCAGCTTTTGCCCTGGTTGTGGTGGACACCGTGATTGTTCTGGCGGTGATGTGATGAGCGACCCTATACAAATGGCACTCTCCGAAGGGCGGGACGTGGTGGTGACGGTCAAACTGTGGTGGCGCTCACGCACTTTGATGGTCAACGCGCTGGTGCTGGCGCTGGCTGCAGCCGAGGCGCAATTCGGGCTGTTGCAGCCCTATTTGCCCGGCAACGTCTATGCCTGGATCGCCTTCAGCCTGCCGGTGGTCAATGCCGTGCTGCGGGTGATCACGGTCGCGCCGCTGGTGGCTGCGGGGAATAAATGATGCTGCTCAATCCTATCCCCACTCCTTACCGCCTGCTGGCTGTCCTGTTGCTGGCGCTGGCCTGCCTCGGCTTTGGCTACACGCAGGGCGTTAGCCGCGAATCTGATCGGCGCGATGCGTTGGAGCTTGTGCAGGTGCGCGCCGACCAGGCTGTTTTCGCGCAGGTGCTGGAGAGCGGCAAGCGTCACGCCGAGGCCGCGCTGGCCTGGCAGCGCAAGGCTGATGACTATTACCAATCCTGGAAGGAGAAACTCAAAAATGCAGACGACACGCAACTATCTGAATGCCAAGCAACGGGTGAACCGGGGGCGCAACCGAGTGGCGTTCATGCTGCTGTGCTCAGCGGCACTTGGGTCGGCCTGTACAACTCCGCCTGGCTGCCCGAATTCGCCGCTGAAGGCGATCTCGGCAGAGCTGCGGCAGAAGTCGCAGAAGCCTATTCCGTTACGCCCCGCGAAGCCCTCGACAACATCGCCCTCAACGCCCGGCGCTGCGGCGACGACCGCAAGCGGCTCGACGAGCTGATAGATCATCTGAACGAGATAGATGCGCGATGACGGACCAGTGCGATAAGGCGCAGGAGTTCGAGGCGATGCATCGCGATATCGCGCAGCACACTCGGCGCGCGACGTTGCCCTATACCGGGCAATGCCACAACTGTGGCGACATTACCGGCGGCGGGCGCAGGTTCTGCGATGCGGATTGCCGCGACGATTACGAGAAGCGCATGAAATTGAAAGGGGCACATGCAAATTCAAATTAACCTGTGGGAGCTGATCCTTGCGCTGGCCACGCTGATTGGCGTGTTTTCCTCGATGATCTGGCTGTTTGGCACGATTCTTGTCAAGCAGTTCAAAGCCTTGCTGGATACTCGTTTCAGCGCGATCCATGACGATGCAACAAAACGAGCAGAGGCCGACGCCAAGGTTGATGCTCAGTTGCGTCAATTCGAGAAGGATTTCCTGACGTTTCAGCGCGACATACCGTTGCAGTACGTGCGTCGGGAAGACTACATACGCGGCCAGACGGTGATCGAGTCGAAGCTGGACGCGGTTTATAGCAAGCTGGAGCTGGTGCAGATACAGGGGGCAAAACAACATGGTTGATCAAGAAAAAGTACGGCGCGAGAACCTGCGCTGGTGGGTGATCCTGACGCTGTACAACGCCAGCCCGATGGGTGCGTATGAAGAGTTGGTGTTGGCCACGGTGCATGGGATGCTACCGGATTCCAGCGCGCTGGAAGTGCGGCGCACGCTGGACTATTTGTCTGACCGTGAACTGGTGAAGCTGATCAAGCAGCCTGACGGACGCTGGTTTGCAGACCTGACACGCCACGGCACTGATCTGGCCGAGTACACGGTGGATTGCGATCCTGGCATTGCACGCCCGGTCAAGTATTGGGGACAGTGATGCCGCCGCGTTCGAAGATTGACAAGTTGCCCAAAGAGGTCAAGCAGTGGCTGGACCGGGCGCTGATCGAAGGAAACTTCTCCGGCTATGAATTGCTGGAACAGGAGTTGGCGGAACGCGGTTACGCAATCGGCAAATCCAGCATCAATCGTTACGGTCAGGAGTTCGAGCAGCGCCTGCATGCTCTCAAGCTAGCCACTGAGCAAGCCAGGGCGATCAGCGAATCTGCGCCGGACCACGCCGGCGCAATGAACGATGCACTGATCCGCCTTGTGCAACAGAAAGCCTTTGACACCCTGCTGAAAATGGAAGAAGGCACTCCGATGAAGGATATCGGACTGATGGTCGCGCGCCTGTCGAATGCCACGGTGAATCAGAAGAAGTGGGCGGCTGAACATGAAGCGCGCGTGAGAGCCGAAGAGCGCGCCAAAGCAGCCGAGGCGATGGCCAGCACGGCCAAGGCCAACGGTGTGTCACCGGAAACCATCGCGATCATCCGGCGCGATGTGCTGGGGATGGCTGCCTGATGGGAAACGCCAAGATCATTCCGGCCAACAAGGACGGCATTTTCCTGCCGTATCAGCACGCATGGGTAGCCGATCAATCGCTGCTGAAGATGATGGAAAAGGCGCGTCAAATTGGCCTATCCTGGTCTACTGCCTACGCCGCCGACGAACGCACGGCTGCGGTCGGCGCGCGCAATGATCAGTGGGTATCGAGCCGAGACGACTTGCAGGCACGGCTGTTCATCGAAGACTGCAAGATGTGGGCGAAGGTGCTCAATATGGCCGCCCGTGATTTGGGCGAAATCGTGATTGACGATAAGTCGAAGATCACAGCGTATGTGCTGGAGTTCGCCTCGGGCCGCCGCATCCACTCCATGTCCAGCAACCCGGACGCGCAGGCTGGCAAACGCGGCGGGCGTGTGCTGGACGAGTTCGCACTGCACCCTGATCCGCGCAAGTTGTGGTCCATTGCCTATCCTGGCATCACCTGGGGCGGCTCGATGGAAGTCATTTCGACGCATCGCGGCAGCCATAACTTTTTCAACCAGCTGATTCGGGAGGTGCGCGAAAACGGCAACCCGAAAGGGATCAGCCTGCACCGTGTCACGCTACAGGACGCGCTGGATCAAGGTTTCCTCTACAAACTTCAGCAGTCGCTGCCGGCGCACGATACACGTCAGGAGATGGACGAGGCGGCTTACTTCGATTTTGTCCGTGCCGGCTGCGCCGACGAAGAGAGTTTTCAGCAGGAATACATGTGCCAACCCGCCGACGACGATGTCGCGTTCCTTGAATACGACCTGATCGCCAGCTGCGAGTATGCAGCCGGTGAAGAATGGGAGTACAGCTATGAGCAGCTCAAGGCGGCACGTGGCCGCTTGTATGCCGGACTGGATATTGGTCGAAAGAAGGATCTGACGGTGCTATGGGTGTTCGAGCTGCTGGGCGATGTGCTGTATACCCGCAAGCTCGTCGAGCTGAAGAATATGTCCAAGCCCGATCAGGAAAAGGTGTTGTGGCCAATCATGGCACTGATGGAGCGCACCTGTATAGACAACACCGGCCTCGGCATCGGCTGGTCAGACGACGCGCAGAAAAAGTTCGGCGAATACCGGGTCGAGGGCATCACCTTCACGCCGCGCGTCAAGGAAGCGTTGGCTTATCCGGTACGCGGCAAGATGCAGGACAAGAAAGTCCGCATCCCCTACCGCCCGGAAGTGCGCGCCGATCTGCGCGCGGTGACCAAGGTGACGACGGCGGCTGGCAACGTGAGGTTCACGGCGGAGCGCTCCGAGAACGGCCACGCAGACCGATTCTGGGCGAAGGCGCTGGGGATACATGCTGCGAGCAATCCTGTGGCGCCAATCGATTTCATTCCCGTGCCAAAGAGCAGCGGAACGGGCTTTAGCTTTGGAGGTGGTGCGTGGTAGCGATTAAGGACTGGTTCGGAAAACTCATCAAGCGCGGCGATCTGGAAAAACCCCAAACCGCCGACGTGATCGGATTGCATCGCCAGTTCGCTACGCATCCTTCTCGCGGCCTGACTCCGGCATCGTTGGCCGAGATCATGCAACAGGCCGAGCTTGGCTACATCATCGCGCAGCATGATCTGTTCGCGGACATGGAGGAGAAGGACGCGCATATCTATGCCGAGATGGCCAAGCGCAAGCGCGCTTTGCTCGGTGTGGAGTGGGATATCGTTCCGCCGAAAAACGCCAGCGCCACCGAACGCAAACTGGCCGGATACGCCAAGGAGTTGATGCAGGATGTGCCGAATTTCGAGGACGTGATCCTGGATGCGCTGGACGGCATCGGCCACGGATTCAGCTGTCAGGAAATCGAGTGGCAGCGCCTCGGCAACGAGATTATGCCAGGCCGTCTGATCCATCGTCCGCAAGGCTGGTTCCAGACGGACCGCGCCACGCGCAGCGAATTACGGCTGCGTGACAATTCGCCAGACGGGCAAGAACTGTGGCCATTCGGCTGGATCACGCATGTCCACAAGGCAAAAAGCGGCTACCTGTCCCGCGCTGGCCTGCACCGCGTGCTGGCTTGGCCATATCTTTTCAAGGCTTACTCAGTCGGAGATTTGGCGGAGTTTCTGGAGATCTACGGCCTGCCGTTACGCATCGGT
Source organism: Gallionella sp. (assembly GCA_028687575.1). Classification (GTDB taxonomy): domain Bacteria; phylum Pseudomonadota; class Gammaproteobacteria; order Burkholderiales; family Gallionellaceae; genus Gallionella. The sequence continues at coordinate 51,120 of JAQTZW010000011.1, forward strand.
AAATACGGCTCTGGCGCAGGAGAGCCGGAGAAGGCCAAGCTGCTGGAGGCGCTGGTGTCCATCGGCCATAACGCTGCCGGCATCATCCCGGAAGGGATGTCCATCGAGTTTCAGGAAGCTGCGAAGGGTTCGCATACCCCATTCGAAGCGATGATTGCCTGGTGTGAGCGCAGTCAGAGCAAGGCGATCCTCGGCGGCACGCTGACCAGCCAGGCAGATGGAAAGAGCAGCACCAATGCGCTCGGCAACGTACACAACGAGGTGCGGCTGGATATTCTGCAGGCAGATGCCACGCAGCTGGCCGGCACATTCACCCGCGATCTGGTGTATCCGCTGCTGGTTCTGAATAAGGGCGGCATCAATGATCTGCGCCGCTGCCCTAAATTCGTGTTCAACACGCAACAAGGCGAGGATATCTCGGTATGGTCGGATGCGCTGCCGAAGCTAGTCGGCGTCGGTTTCCGCATCAAGGAAGAATGGGCCGCAGAGAAGCTCGGCATTCCACAGCCGGAGGAAGGCGATCGCGTCCTGAGTGTGGTGCCAGTCAATCAGCCGTCCGGTGCGCCTGCGGTTGCGGCCAATACCTCCATCGCGACACTTTCGCAGGGCGGGTCGCCCGGTGGCGATCATCTGGACGATCTCGTCAACGAGGCGCTCAGAGACTGGGAAGCACCCATGCAGCCGATCATGGATGTGTTGCAGGCCGAGATGAATACGGCGGCAACCAACGGTGAGACGGCGGAGCAATTCATCGCGCGCCTTCCCGGACTGCTCGGCAAGATGGATATGGACGCGCTGACCGAGCGCCTGACCAAGACAGCTTTCACCGCACGCATTGCCGGCGAGGCTGGTATTCAATCCGACGACGATGGCCGGTAATTCACCTATTGCTGCGGCATTCAAGCTGACGCCACAGGAGGCCGTCGACTATCTGCATGGGCGTGATCAACTCACCAAAACGTTCAACTGGCAGGATGTATGGCAGGAGGAGCATGCCTACCAGTTCACCGTGTCGCGTCTGGCCAGGCTGGATATTCTGGAGGCGATGCGCGCGGGACTCACGCGCTCGGTCGAAGGTGATCTATCTCGCCGCGACTGGGTGAAAAACGCGCAGTCGCTACTGGAAAAGGCCGGTTGGTGGGGCCGCAAGGAAGTACTCGACCCGGTTAGCGGAGAAATCGTCACCACGACGTTCAATGCGGAGCGGCTGAAGCTGATCTTCGATACCAATATCCGCATGGCCTATTCCGCAGGGCTGTGGCAGCGCATCGTGCGCAATAAGTCGGCGCTTCCCTACATCCGCTACATCACCAAGCGCGACGAGCGCGTGAGAGAGTCTCACCGTTCCTGGGACAATGTAGTGCTGCCGGTCGATCATCCTTTCTGGAAGACGCATTTCCCGCCCAACGGCTGGCGTTGCCGCTGCCGCGTGATGAGCATCAGTCAGGCCGATTACGACAAGGGGATGTCTCCCAACGGTGAGTTGCTCAACAAGGCCGCGCCTAAGGTCGAATACCGCGACTGGATCAACAAGCGCACCGGCGTGGTCAAGCGTGTTCCGAACGGTATCGATCCGGGGTTCGCCTACAACCCCGGTATGGCGCGCGATGCAGGAATTTCCGCCGTTGTACGAAACAAGCTGAATGGACTTCCCGCCGCCATGCGCAGAGCGGCGCTGGGCCCGGTCGAGATCAAGCCGGTCGAAGCGGAATTCAGGAAAGCTGTGGAGGATGCGCTCGCAGGTATTCCGGAGTCGGTACGCATGACGGTTATGGCCGGTGGATACGAGCTGCGCATCGCGCCGAAGATTACGGATGTGCTGCCGAGGCTGGCTGGAAAACAGCCTCGCGGCCATGATTCCGGGGTGGTATGGGAAGAACTGGATGGCGGATCATTCGCTGGTGAACGACTGATCGTAATCGCTGGATCTGCCCTGGAAAAAGGCCAATATGTCGCAACCAGCACCGATCGTGCAGGCGAACTATTACGGCATGAATATGGTCATGCCCTGGATTTGATTTTGCGTCTATCCGATTTTCCTGAATTCATCGTTGCCTACGACAGGGATGCAGTTGCATTGCACGCATGGCTGGATAAGAAATTGCCGAAAGATGCGATCCGCGAATTGGGCTATCTGTTGCAACCAGGACAGGCGGGCAGGCAAGAGGCGTTTGCCGAGATATTTGCCTTTATCCACGGAGGCGGTACGGCAAGTTATATAGATGCATTGCAGGCATTCCCTGAAGCGACTAAAGTGGCCTCTACCATGTTGGAGCGCATCAAGTGATTACCTGTTTTGTCGATTTACTGCCTGATGGTGGCGTCTATATCAAGGGTCGCCTTCGTAATGAAGAGTGCGATTCCGGTCACTTTCGCCAAGGTGTTCATGAAGGCGGCTCATACTTGGGTATCGAGTTTGATGAGTGGCGCACGTTGTCCAGCGTCACTTTTGGCGATGATGGCTCGGTAACAAAGGAGCTGCGCGGTGAACCGGTTGAATTTGATCCCAATGCCGAGCGCCCTCCATTCTTGAGGAATATTCCATGATCTCCATTGAGATCACCAATCAGCCGGTGATCGATGCGCTGAATAAGCTGATCCGCTCGTCTCAGGATATGCATCCGATCATGGATGCCATCGGCATGACGATGGAAAGCCGCGTTTCTGACCGCTTTGAAACCAAGACTGACCCGAGTGGTAAGGCGTGGGCTCCGTGGAAACCTTCTACAGAAAAGAGTTACCCAAAGGATGGAAACCGCAAGCTGCTGGATCGCGGACCATTGCCCGGCATGCTGGCAAGCCTTAGTTACCAGGTTGATGGTGATAGCGTATTCGATGGATTTGGCCAACCATATGCCGAGTGGCACGAACGTGGGACTGGAAAGATGGAGCGGCGCGGCTTGCTCACAGCGGATCCCGTTTCTGGGATTCTTGGCACCGGTGATGAGGATGCGATTTACAAAGTTTTGAGCGCTGCTTTGCGCTGATTTTTGGCCGTTATCTTTTTTGCCTGTTTAAAGTGTTTTTTACTCCAAATCCCATGTAGTCCCGCTTGAACCTATTTCTTCCCACATTTATCTCACGTTTTCTATCCCATTTATCTCAGGTCTGTTCAGGGGGCGATTTCTTTTGGTTACTTTTCTTGGCAAGACAAGAAAAGTGGCTTGCTGCCGGTCAACCACCGGCGGTTTTGATTCAAGCCATCCGGCTCGCAATCGAATCTGCACAGGGCGCAACCGCTATTGCGCCTTGCCTTGTAAAATTTATTGGGATTTTTCTACCAGCCGTCCTGAACGGTTTTTACAGCCATAAATACAAGCACAACGCCCGCAACGGAAAGATTGATATTGATTCCTTCGAGTCGGGATACGAAGGTGGGATTCATTGCGCATAAGATCAAAGCAAATCCGGTAGGAATGGTTGCTGCGGCGAGCGACCCAGTAAGTAAGGACTCAAGACGCGGGGAAGTGCCACAGTTTGTTGTTCTAATCCACGAAGCAAGAAAACAGCCTAAGAAAGATACAACGGCTAACTGGTTGTTGTATTTGAAGAAGGAATCGATGAAGGAGTGAATCATTCTTCTTCCCCTCGCTTGGCACGATTACTACACGCGCGTTGAACGATAGAAACGAGGCCGCCTGCGAGGCCCGCAATAATTGCGACAATCTCGTTTGGAAGGGACGCCCTAAAATAGCTAAATATAACAATTCCGAGACTACCTGCGAGAATCGCTCCACCAGCAGCGCCAATCAGGCGATTTATAAATCGACCATTCGTGTGCTTTGGGTCAGTAGATACTGTCATTACCATTCTCCAATGGAATCATTTGGGAGGTTATTTCTGATACATGATGCGGATTAGGAAACTTGATAAAGTACAGCCCATGCTGCCCAATCCGGAAAAGTCTGTCAATGTAGGGAGAAATTCCGTTTTCGCAGGGATATGAAATAATTTGCCAGGCAGCCCGATTTTTTCACTGATACCGCAACGCCTCTATAGGGTCCATGCGCGCGGCTTTCAGGGCGGGGTAGTAGCCGAAGAAGATGCCGACCGTGGCGGCGACGCCGAACGCCACCAGCACCGAACTGGCGCTGATGATGACCAGCGTGTCGGTCAGCCATTCGGTCAGCAGCGCGCAGCCTATCCCCAGCAGCAGGCCGATGAAGCAGCCGGCCACCGAGATGATGACCGCCTCCAGCAGGAATTGCAGCAGGATGTCGCGCTCCCGCGCGCCTATCGCCATGCGGATGCCGATCTCGCGGGTGCGCTCGGTGACCGACACCAGCATGATGTTCATGATGCCGATGCCGCCCACCAGCAGCGACACCGAGGCGATCGCGCCCAGCAGCATGGACATCACGCGCGTGCTTTCGGCAGCAGAATCGGCCACCGAAGTCAGGTTGCGCAAATAGAAATCGGATTCCTGCCCCTCGCGGGTGCGATGCCGCTGGCGCAGCAGCGCAGTCATGGATTTTTCGATTTGCGGCATGATCTGCTGGGTGGTGGTCTGCACCATCACCATGCGCACCGTGCCGGGGAATTGCGCGCCGAACACGCTGCGCTGCGCGGTGGTCAGCGGGGTGATGATGGAGTCGTCCTGATCGCGCCCGTCCATGCCTTGCCCCTTGAGGCCGAGTACCCCCAGCACGGTGAACGGACTTTGCTGGATGCGTATGGTCTTGCCGACCGGGTCTTCGTCGCCGAACAGGTTTTCCGCCGCCGTCTGGCCGATCAGCGCCACACGGGTGGCAGAACGCACGTCCGATGCGGTAAATGCCTGGCCGCTCACCACCGGCCAGGAGCGCACATCCAGATAAGCGGGAGTACTGCCTATCACTGCCGTGTTCCAGTTGTTCGGTCCGTAAACCACTTGTGCGCTGCCGGGATGGATGGGCGCAACAGCTGCTACGCCCGGTAGCTCTGCGATTGCATCGGCATCGGCCACCGTCAGCGTGTGTGCGGAACCGCTGGCCGAACGCACGCCGCTGCTCGCGGTATGGCCGGACAGCAGGATGAACAGGTTGCTGCCCATCGCGCTGATGGTTTGCTGGATGGCGTATTGCGCGCCCTGGCCAATTGCCATCATCAGCACCACCGCACCGACGCCTATCACCATGCCCAGCATGGTCAGCAGGGTGCGCAGGCGGTTCGCGCCCATCGCGCGCCAGGCTTCGGCAAGCATCGCCAGTTTCATGCCGCCACCTCATGAGGGGTCAACTGATCGCTGACCAGGTGTCCGTCGTGGAAGCGCACCTGGCGTTTGGCGTGTTGTGCGATGTCGGGCTCATGGGTGACCAACACGATAGTGATGCCCTCCTGATTCAGCGCATCGAATAACGCCATGATTTCGTCGCCGGTGCGGCTATCCAGATTGCCGGTCGGTTCGTCGGCCAGCAACAGGCGAGGGCGATTGACCAAAGCACGGGCAATCGCCACGCGCTGCTGCTGGCCTCCGGAAATCTGGCTGGGCAGCGAATCAGCCTTGTCAGTCAACCCCACCTTGTGCAGCATCTCTGCTGCACGGCGCTGGCGCTCAGCGTGATCCAGTCCGGAATAGACCAGCGGCAGCGCGACATTTTCCAGCAGGGTCATGCGTTGCAGCAGGTTGAATCCCTGAAAGACGAAGCCTATGGTGCGATTACGCAAGATCGCCAGTTCGTCACGGCTCAGTTCCGCAACTGACCGCCCATCCAGCTCGTATTGACCCGTCGTAGCTTTATCCAGACAACCGAGGATATTCATGAAGGTGGACTTGCCCGAGCCGGAAGGCCCCATAACAGCGACAAATTCCCCGGCAGTGATGCTCATTTCCACGGCTTTCAGCGCCGGGAAGAGACCTGCTGCAGTCTGGTAGGATTTGCCTAGCCCGGTGATGCGTATGACAGGCGTGGACATCAGAACATTCTCATGCGCATCGGTTGCGAAGCGGAGGACGGGCCGCTGCCCTCCTGCACGTCGCCAGTCAGCACCCGGTCGCCCTCATGAAGTTGGCCCGAGACGATCTCTGTGTCGCGGTTGTCGGTGATGCCGAGCTTGACCGGAACCGGTTCAATCTTGCCGTTTCTCAGCACGTACACTTTGCCGGAATAGCCATGAGCACTGCCTTTAGCCTTCGCGCCGCCTACCGCATCTTTACTTGAACTACCGTTTCCATTCTTTTGTTTATTATTGACTTTTTCATTTTCTGATCCACTCGGCTTGAAGCGCAGGGCGGCATTGGGAACCCGTAGCACCTGTTTGCGCTCGGCCACCGCGATGCTGACGTAGGCGGTCATGCCGGGCAGCAGCAACTGGCCGGGATTGTCCACATTGATGACCACATCGTAGGTGACGACGTTCTGCTGGTTGAGCGGATTCAGGCGCACCAGTCTGACGACGCCCTGGAAGCCCCGGTCCGGGAAGGCGTCCACGGTGAAATGCACCGGCTGTCCGACGCGGATGCTGCCGATGTCGGCTTCGGCGAAATTGGCGTCTATCTGCATCTTGGCCAGATCCTGCGCGATCTTGAACAGCGTCGGGGTTTGCAGGCTGGCCGCCACGGTCTGGCCGACATCCACCGAGCGGTCCACCACCACGCCTGACACCGGCGAACGGATCACCGAGTAGGCGAGGTTGGCGCGGTCTTTTGCCACCGTGGCACGCGCCAGCTGCAATTGCGCCTCGGCGGATTTTCGGGCCTGTGTCGCGGTGTCCATCTCCAGCCGGGAAGCGTATTCCTGCGCGAACAGGTTGCGGGTGCGCGCCTCGTTGGCGCGCGCAAGTTCCAGCGTCGCACTGGCGCTGTTCACATTGGCCAGACTCTGCTGCTGTTGCGCGGCAAGCAGCGCATCGTCCAGTTCCAGCAATACCTGACCCTTTTCGACCTTGCTGTTGAAATCCACATACAGCTTCTTCACCGTGCCGGAGACTTGCGTGCCGACGTTCACCAGCGTCACCGGATTGATGGTGCCGTTGGCTGAAACGGTCTGGCTGATGTCGCCTTTCTCGACCGCCTGCATCCGGTACAGCTGCTCGGGGCCGGGCTGGTCGAAATGCCGGTAGGTGAAATAAGCGCCCCCGGCGACGGCGGCGATCAGCAACAGGGAGAGAGGGGACAGCAAACGGGTTTTCATGGTCGGGTTGGCTCAGGTTGGGGCGTGTTGTCCGTCAGGGAAGTCAGCAATCCCTCGTCCAGACTTCCCATCGCCTGCGCCAGCACGGCGCGGTTGATGTTCCAGTTGAAGTTGGCCTGGATGCGCTGCTGGCGCGCGCTTGCCAGCGTGTTTTGCGCATTCAGCACATCCAGCATGATGCCGGCTCCGGCCTTGTAACGGCCAAGCGAAACGCGCTCGGACTGGCTGGCGGAATCCAGCAGGTCGGCGGTGGTGCGCAGGTTCTGCGTGGCGGTGGCGAGGTTCTGCCAGGCCGTCCAGACATCCAGCGCGACCTGTAGCCGTATCCTTTCCAGTTGCGCCTTGCGCGTCTCGATTTGCGCTTCGGCGGCGCGCACCCGGTATGTCGGCGCGTAGCCCGCGAACAGCGGCACGGTCAGGTTGATTCCCAGTGTCGAGCCGTGCGTGTTGAGGCCGGCGCTATTGGTCTGGCTGGTGGTGGCCGACAGCGAGATGGTCGGCTTGCCTGCGGCCCGTGCCGCATCCGCGCCGGCCTCAGCGGCTTTCAGCGTGGCTTCCGCCGCGCGCAGGTCGGGCCGGCGCGCCCGTGCCTGCTCGATCAGCACGGCGACATCCTGCTCGAAATCGGCAAGTCGTTTGCCGCCTGCCTGCGCATCGGCTCCGCCCTCTGTAGCGCTGGCCAGCATCAGCGCCTGGTTGGCATCCAGCCCGAGCAGGTTGGCGAGGTTGCCCTGTGCGATCCTGGCAGCACCCTGCGCGGTGATGCGGTTCAGCGTGGACTGTGACCAGGCGGATCGCGCGGCGAATTTGTCGGCAGGTGTGGCGCTGCCGGCCTGATAGCGCGCTTCGGCTGCGGCGAAACTTTGCTGTGCGGCATGCTCGGACACGGTCGCAGCCTCGAATGACGCCTGGGTGGCTTGCGTCTGGTAGTAGGCCTGCACGGCGGCCAGAAACACGTTCTGCACGGTGGCGTCCTGAGTGGCGGCGACCGCAGCCAGTGTCTGGCGGGCATTTTCCAGATTGGCGGCGCGTGCGCCGAAATCAAAGAGCAGATAGGAAAGCGTCAGTCCTGCGCTGCGCTGGTTGTTGCCGGGGGAGTTGCGGTTCGCAGCGACGCTGGCGCTCACGCTGGGCAGGTAGCCGGCCTGTGTGACACCGACCTGGGCGGCCTGTGCCAGCGAATTGGCCCAGACTTCGCGGGTCTGCGGGTTGTTGCACAGCGCAAGTCGGACCACGGCGGGCAGGTCTAGTGCTTGGTCGCTAGCCGAAGGAGGGCAGGGCGTACCGTCAGCGTTATGCAGCGCCGGCCTGGCTGACAGCCCAGCGGCTGTCGAGAACGGATCGGCGGTCTCTTCCGCCCAGGCATATCCCTGACATATCAGCATGGCAGCGATCAGCCATCTGACTGAATGGGCTGGCAGGACAACATGTTTCAGGCAAAGGGACATAAGGTTCAGTATGAATTCGCTTTGCGCATTGTAGTAATTCGGGCCGAACTGGCAAGCCTCGCATTGTAATGAATTGTAGGATACAAACTTGTAAAGTTAAAAAGTTCGCGGTGCGTCAATTTGTCGCACCCCCGTGAGCACTCTCGACTGGTAGTATTCGCGGGTGAAATTCGATGTGTGGTCATTTCGTCAATCATTAAGGAGAACACCGTGAATAGAAGAGAATTGTTGTTGGGTGGCATGGCACTGGCGGGTGCCGCAATGGTCGGCAATGCGCAGGCAGAAGGCGAAGAACACCACCATCACGACATGGGAGGGCATGTGCACACAGCCAATCCCTATACCGCTCTGGCGACTTCCGCATCGGACTGCATCCAGAAAGGCGAGGCCTGTTTGAGCCACTGCCTGATTGTGCTGGGACAGGGTGACAAGGACATGGCCGAATGCGCCCAAGGGGTGAACCAGATGCTCGCGCTGTGTGCCGCCTTGCAGCAACTGGCTAACCAGAATTCCAAACTGACCCCAAGAATGGCCGCGCTGGCAATGGATGCCTGCAATCAGTGTGAAGAAGCCTGCAAGAAGCACGCCAAGGAACACGATGAATGCAAGGTGTGCGGAGAGAGTTGTGCCGCCTGCGCAAAGGAATGCAAAAAATTCGCCGCCGTTTGATTCGCCTGAAGTCAGGACAACCACTCTGTCCTGCCGCGCAACGCTATCTGGCCCGGAATGAGGCTACCGCGCTACATATGACGGGGTTGCGCCGGATATTTCAGGCTATATAAAAGCGCGGCAGACAAACAATCGGTAAAATCGGCCAGTTACTCCAATTCATCCTCCGGCATGTTTCCTGTTCTCACATTGCAATCCTTGCCCCGAAGCACCCCGTTAGAGCGGGTGTGTGTTGGAGGATTGGTGTTGGCGCTGCATATTGGCTTGGGCGCATTATGGATGATGCGTTCCGAAGTGCCTGCCGTCAGGGTGAGCGAGATGGCAGTCTCGATTGAAATGACGCAGGCCGCAGCGGTTACGCCTCAGGTGCTGACTCCCCCCGCAACGCCGATGCAAGCGAAGCCTAAAGTCAGACAGGTCTCGCAACCGCCTGTCCAGACTGTGCTGCACGAGGTCGCCGCATCGACCGATCCGGTAGCCATCCCACCAGCCACAGCCGTTGCCGTGGCGGCGCCGGCATCGCAGGTCGTCGCAGCCGTAGTAGATAGCGGGCCGGATTTCAAGGCCGCCTACCTGAACAACCCGCGTCCGGCCTATCCTATGGCGGCGCGCCGCATGGGCTGGGAGGGCAGGGTGATCCTGAATGTCGAAGTGCTGGCAGAAGGCAGGTGTGGCGGCATCAATGTGATCCGCAGCAGTGGCCATGAGATATTGGACAACGCAGCAGTCAGTACCGTGAAGGGCTGGCATTTTGTTCCGGCACGACATGCGGGACAGCCGATTACGCAATGGTTCAAGCTGCCTATCAATTTTTCGTTCGAGGATACCGACGCATGAATACTCTGTTTTCCGTCAATTCACCCATCGTCGCAGGCACGCTGGCGCTGCTGGTACTGTTGTCGGTGGTGACCTGGTCCATCGCATTGCTCAAGCTGTGGCGGGAAACTCAAGACCGTAAACTCAATCAACTGTTTCAGAAACACTTTTGGGCGGCGAGCAGTTGGAATGAGGCCGGCGAGCGAGCACAGCATGGCGCAGGAGATATCGCCAGTTTGGCACTGGCGGGTTTTGCCGAGCTCAAGGCACTGGGTACCGACCGGCAGGATCTGATGCACAGTGGCGCACCACAGGAACTGCTGGAGCGGCAGTTGCGCCAGCAGGTCGAAAACATTAAGCGTCATCACGAACGCGGGCTGGCGGAATTGGCAACCATCGGTTCGACCGCCCCCTTCGTCGGGCTGTTTGGCACAGTCTGGGGCATCATGCACGCGCTGCAAAACATCGGTCAGAGCGGTTCTGCCTCGCTGGATGTGGTGGCCGGGCCCATCGGCGAGGCACTGATTGCCACCGCCATCGGCATCGCCACGGCGCTGCCAGCAGTGCTGGCCTACAACTTTTTCCTGCGCAAACTGCGCCTGCGCGTCAGTGAACTCGATAATTTTGCCGCATGATTTCATGCGGCTGGCGCTCAAGCACGGGTTCAAGGGGTAAGCGATGGCATTCAACGACAATCAGGATGGCGAGATGATGAGCGAAATCAACGTCACGCCGCTGGTGGATGTGATGTTGGTGTTGCTGGTGGTATTCATCGTAACCGCACCGCTGTTAACACCGCAGTCGCTCAAGATCAGTTTACCCAAGGCCGAGGCGGTGCAATCGTTAGATCATCCGCAGCAGATCAGCCTGGTGGTGGATGCTCACGGCAATCTGGAGCTGGAACGAATGCATGTGAGCGATCAGGGACTGGCGGAATTGTTGCGCAAGCGTTCCGCCGACCCACAATTCCAGTTGCAGGTCGCAGCCGACCAGGCCGTGCCTTATGGCCGCATCGCCGAACTCATGGCATTGGCGCAACATGCCGGTGTCGCCAAACTGTCGTTCGTTACGCTGAGCAAATAATCTTTTCCGAGGAATAAAAAAAGCACGCCGAGGCGTGCTTTTTTGTTATCGGTGTCAGCCGGGATTACGAGGTTTTCTTCAGGCTGTTATGACCGCGACCTTGCGAGAAGCTGGGACGGGAAGAGTCGTGACGAGGGGCACTGTTGCCACCGCGATTGTTACCGAAGCTACGCTCTTGCGTGCGAGCCTGACCTTGACCGCCGAAGCTGCTGCGCTCCTGACGCTGACCGCCGAAATCCTGTGTAGCGGATTTGTTCGGCTGACCGTGCCACTGGCCGTGGCCTTCCTTGCGACCGACGTGGCTGTGACGGCTGTCCGGCGCGCTGTGATGGAAACCGGCACCGCCATTGTTGCCGTTGCCGGCGAAGGCTGAGCTGCGATTACCGCCGCCGAAGCCGCCGCTGCTGCTGCGGTTGGCACCGAAGCCACCGCTGTTGCCGTTGAAGCCGCCGCGACGCGGGCCGCCATTGCCGCGTGGACGGTCGGAACCACCGGTACGCAACTTGAACTTGGCTTCCAGACCTTCGATGACGTGCATCTTGATGCTTTGTTCGGTGTAGCGTTCGATGCGCTTCAGCAGTTGCGCGTCACGGTTGGAGGCGAACGAGATGGCGATGCCGGAAGAACCGCCGCGACCGGTACGACCGATGCGGTGGACGTAATCTTCAGCGACTTTCGGCAGATCGAAGTTGATAACGTGCGAGATGCCTTTCACGTCCAGGCCGCGTGCTGCCACGTCGGTGGCAACCAGTACACGGACATTGCCGTTGCGGACGTTCAGCAACGTGCGGTTACGCTCGCGCTGGCTCATGTCGCCATGCAACGCGGCAACAGAATGTCCTTGGGCAGAGAGTTGGTCGGCCAGACCGTCTGCATCGCGTTTGGTTGCGGTGAACACGATTGCCTGATTGAGTTCGGCATCGGTCAGCAGATGGCTTAGCAGTTTGTTCTTGTGCGCGACGTCGTCGGCAAAAATCATGCGCTGTTCGATATTCTCGTGTTTGTCCTGAGCCTGCGATACGGTGATGCGCTTAGGCTCCTTCAGTAAACGTGAGGCCAGATTGCCGATCACTCCGTCCAGCGTGGCAGAGAACAACAGTGTCTGACGACTGGCCGGAGTCGCGGCAGCGATACGCTCCACGTCATCCACGAAACCCATGTCCAGCATGCGGTCGGCTTCGTCGAGGATCAGCATTTCCAAGCGTGAGAAATCAATGCGACCGCGTTCCAGATGGTCAATCAGACGACCCGGTGTGGCGACAAGAATGTCTACCTGACCGGACAGCATGCGGTTTTGCACAGGGTAGGGCATGCCGCCAACTACGCTCATGATTTTGAAACGCATGTGTTTGCCATATTGCGTGGCGGCATTGCATACCTGCTGCGCCAGTTCGCGGGTTGGTGTCAATACCAGCACACGCGGACCTTTGCCGGCCAACTTGGACGGTGTGGCCAAACGATTCAGCGCGGGCAGGATGAAGGCGGCGGTTTTGCCGCTGCCAGTCTGGGCGGATGCCATCAGGTCGTGTCCGGCAACTACTTCAGGAATGGCTTCTGCCTGAATCGGTGTGGGCTGTGTGTAACCGGAGTCAGCGATCGCCTTCATGATGGAGGCGTGTAAATTCAGAGCTTCAAATGACATAGTGTTTCCTTTTAAAAATCAAAGGGAATCCTTAAGTTGCGGCGCGATTTTAAGGCGCAACGCAAATGCCACCCAGCATCATAGCGGGTTGCAGGGCCGGGTAATTCCGGCACGAAGGATAAGTTTTCCCCGAGTGTACGCAGGTGACAGAGCTGCCCGTAGGACGGGTAGAGGGAATACCGGCGCAATAAACATCGTTGCTAACCGGATAATCCCGAGATTCATTCGCTGAATGGATCTTGTGGAATTCTTTGGACAGGCATGGCAAGCAGCCATGCGAGAGACAGGTCGGAAACGATGAACCAAATGCCGCCTAATTGCGGCAAGCGGCGCATTATACTGATTGATAAAATAAAAGCCAGTTTATTTTGGTTGCCGCATATGTTGCTTACTCTATAATTCTTGGCAACATACCAAACCCACCCCGAAAGGCTGTTTTCGCAAGGAAACCATGACAAATCAGCCCCGTTATCTCAGTATTCGTTGGAAGATTATCATTCTGGCCGCCATAGTATTGGGGTTGACCAGTCTGCTGTTCATCTGGCAGCAGCATGAGTTTCAGTCGAATGAACTAAAGATGCAGCAGGCTGAATTCCGCGAACACAGTCGCATCATTCTGGAAAATTTGCTGCAATCTCAAACCAATCAGATACGGATGTTGGGCGAATTGCTGCTTGAGCAACCCGGCATTGCAGATAACTTGTTGCACAAGCGTGCAGCGGCATTGGCTCAGTCTGTTCAAGCTATCTCTGATGAACTTGGTTTCGCGCAAAATATTCTGGCCGTGGTATTTTTCGATGAGCAGCAAAAAATACAATCAGTATGGGGTGATACGCTCTATGAAGAGGACGTGCTGCCCCTCGCAGGTCTGGCCTCAAATCATGCCACTTCCAGGATATCGCTGTTTTGCAAACAAATCTGTGCCCGTCAGATTTCACTTCCCATATATTTTCAGGGGCGGATGGTAGGGAGTGTGTCTATGGTTGTGGGTCTTGGTCAGCTTCAGAACGATTTGCATGCTTTGACTCAGGCAGATGTCGTGGTGCTGAAAGGACGCAATCAGGATGAGAGAGCCCCTTTGGGTGGCATGAGCGTTATTTTCAATACCGGTCAATTTTCGAGAGAGTTGCTGAGTGCGGCTCAGAACGATGACCACTGGTTGGATGGCTTGCTGCAATTGCAGCAAGCCGGTCAGATTTACCAATTATTCATGATTCATTCGCAGCAGTTTGGTGGCAACGCATTGCACTTTCTGCTCATACGAAATATCACAAATAGCGTTCAACTTGTTGATTATAAATCAAACAAAATAATTATTTCCGGCCTGTTGGTGTTTATGCTGGCTTTGTGTATTTTGTATTTAATGCTGAGACCAACCGTGGCACGCTTCAGCCATTTGATTAAGATACTTCCGATGCTGGGCAATGAGCCGCGAGATTACACGCAACTTCGGGATGCGTATGCCGTCAGGCCAGCCGGCATGGCGCTAGGTAGAATTTGGCGTGATGAGGCTGATGATCTGGAAACCATGGCCATCACACTGACCGCGCGTCTAGAGCAGTTGAATGAAGATTCTTTACATCATCTTGAGTCCCTCAGCGTCCATTCCAATCAATTAAAAAAAGAGCGCGATTTCATTTCCAGCCTGTTGGATACTGCTCCTGTATTGATTCTGAGTTATGGGGAGGATGGCTCCATCCAGCTTGCCAATGCTCAAGCCACCCACGCTTCGGGTGTCACGGATTTAGTGGGCAAGAATTTTGCCGAATTGTTCATCGGCATCAGCCAACATGATTTTGCTACTGAAATGGCTGAAATCAAATCGGGTAACGTGCATCACTTGGAGTCCACTTTGACCAATCAGGATGGCAGGAAGCATAACCTGTTGTGGTTTAGTTCCCGATTGCCAGTCGGCATGGCGGATACCCCAATCTATCTGTCTGTGGGTATGGATATAACGGAACATAAGCAGAATGAAGCTCGGATACACCATATGGCGTTCTACGACATGCTCACTCAACTGCCCAACCGCCGCATGTTGCTGGATGTCATGAGACATGCAATGTTGGCTTGTGGTGAGGAGAAGTTGTATTGCGCTATCATTTTCGTAGACTTGGACAACTTCAAGGCGATCAATGACGGTAGAGGGCGGAACATCGGCGACCAGATACTGGTGGAAATAGCCAAACGACTACGAAGCAGCGTGAGGGAATTCGATACCGTCGCACATCTTGGTGTAGATGAGTTTGTCATATTGTTAGAAGAGTTGAGCGGAGACTTGGAGCTGGCTGCAGCCCAATCCAGGGTGATAGGCGAAAAATTGTGCAGGGCGGTCAGCCAGCCTGTTGTATTGCACGACCATACTTATCATTTGACCTGCAGTGCCGGCATATCCATGTTCATCGGAAATGAGCTTACAACGGAAGCAGCGTTGCGGCAGGCCAATATCGCGATGACGCATGCCAAAACATCGGGGCGCAATACCCTGCGTTTTTTTGACCCTGAAATGCAGCTGAAGCTGGAAGCAAGAGCGACGCTTGAAGTGGATTTGCGGCGTGCAATAGCCGGCAAGCAATTCCAACTCTTCTACCAAGCACAAAGCAACACAGAACGACAGCCATTAGGTGCCGAGGTGTTGTTGCGGTGGTTGCATCCCACGCATGGCCTCATATCGCCCGCCCAATTTATTCCGTTTGCAGAGGAAAGTGAATTGATGCAGCCACTCGGCCAATGGCTGCTGGAAACAGCGTGTGCCCAACTCAAGTCATGGGAGACTGACGAACTGACAGCTTCCCTGCAATTGGCGGTAAATGTCAGCGCGCGCCAGTTTCATCAGCCTGACTTTGTCGAGCAGGTGCTTAATACGTTGGCCAAGACTGGAGCGCCCCCGTCACGAATCAAATTGGAACTGACGGAAAGCATGGTGCTGGAAAACATTCAGGATGCCGTTTCCAAGATGCTGGCGTTGAAAAAGATCGGTGTGCAATTCTCGATTGACGATTTTGGCACCGCATATTCATCGCTTTCATATTTGACACAATTACCCTTGGATCAATTGAAGATAGACCAATCCTTTGTACGCAACATTGGTATCAGCAACAGCGACGATATCGTCGTGCAAACCATCATCAATATGGCCAACAATCTGGGAATGCAGGTAATAGCCGAAGGCGTCGAGACAGAGGTTCAGTTTCAATTCCTGAAAGAATCGGGCTGCAACACATTCCAGGGCTACTTGTTCAGCAAGCCACTAGCGCTTGGTGAATTTATTGACTATCTAAACCGACTGAAAGGGGATAGTGCGTGAGACATATTCGTCGCCAGGTCGTCTGGCTTTCCCTTGCGCCATTGTTGCTGCTTACGTTTTGTATTACAGGTCTGTATTTGCATGATCGCTACAATGAACTGGATCAGGCGCTGATTGCTAATGCTCGGACGATAGCCAGCAAGCTCGCTGCCGGTAATCACTTGGGTGATGAATATCTAAGAAAACAGATCGCTTTAGATTTTCAATCTGTTGATGTTAAATCAATTTCAGTTGTAGACGCACAAGAAAATACGCGCATATCGGCAGTGAACCTTAAAGCCGATCAGCTGCAAAATCACCCAACGCGAGAGAAATATCGTGTCCGATTCCCACTGTATTCAAATGGGTCAAGCCAAGCGCGGCAAAACGGTGAAGTTATCGTGGAGATGAGTGCCAGCAGTACGGATTTGCAAAAACTAAGATTGTTAGCCTGGGCACTCATGATTACGGCCATCTTTTTGAGCGTATCCATTTATCTGTTGTTGCTTGCAAGTCGCCGCATCACATTCCCCATCAACAAGCTTTGTGCTGACTTGCGACATTTCGCCCAATCAAATCCTCTTGCTGAACAATTTACAGTTACAACAGATGCCTGCGAATTGGAAAGTCTGGCGCAAAACATCAATCTTCTGACAACCAAGCTACAAAGTGAGCATGAGCACCTACAACGCAGCATTGAAGAAGAAACTCAAATATTACGCAAGCAAAAGCAAGAAGCTGAACGAAATAGTTTAAATTCAAGCCGCTTCCTGGCTGTAGCCAGTCATGAATTACGTCAACCTTTACATGCACTTAGTCTATACATAGCAGAATTGCAGAGAAAGGTATTCGGCGCAGAGTTGCAACATTTGGTCGGTCAGCTTAACCACTCTGTAGAAGTGCTAACCAACATGCTGAACGGCTTGCTCGACATATCCAAACTTGATGCGCGTACTATCTTGCCGCAAATCCAAATATGCAGTGTTGCCGGATTGCTGGAGAGGGTTTCTGCTAGTCATGTCATGGTCGCGCGTATCAAAAATGTCAGACTGGTGGTGCGACCTTGCACCTGTTATGTAACCAGCGATCCAGCACTGCTGGAACGTATCATGATGAATCTGGTTGGTAATGCAATACGCTATACAGAGCCTGGCGGCAGTGTTTTGGTGGCCTGCCGGCATCGCGGAAACCATATTCAGCTTGAGGTGCGGGACAACGGAATCGGTATTGCCCCAGAAGATCATGAGCAAATATTCCGGGAATTCCACCAGTGCAAACAGCCTAAATTAGACACCAGCAAAGGTTTGGGGCTTGGTCTTGCGATTGTTTCCAGACTGACCAAACTGCTTGATCATAAGTTGACTTTGCATTCAATTCCTAATAAAGGCAGTGTTTTTGCCTTGGAAGTTCCATCCGCCCACGAGCCGGAAATATCTGATGAGCAATCACCCGCGCAGGTTGTAACTGTTTCGCATATGGCAGGAAAACGAATCCTGATTGTGGATGACGATCCCTTGATACTTGAAAGTACGGTCCACATACTAGGCGCATGGGGCTGTAATGTGTCATCTGCCGATTCACTTAAATCGGTGACTCAACGATTGGCAGCAGGAGAAGAATGGGATTTGATCATCACAGATTACCAACTGGATGACCACATTACTGGATTGCATATCATCAATGCGGTAAAGGAAAATCATAAACGCTCCATCCCTTGCATTCTGATAACCGGCAATACCAGCCAAGAATTATCAAAACTCATCAACGCCGGTGGTGGGCACGTGCTCTACAAACCCGTCAGACCGGCAAAACTCAGGTCGCTGATTGAATTCCTGTTAAGTGGAGAAAGCATCCCACCTGAATATTCGGCTGGTACGACAAATAATTCAGTTTAAGTTTGAATCGCAAGCGGTAAACATGGCAGCATCCCCCAGAGTAAGGCCAAGTTTCTTCACCCAGCTAGTCAACGGCGGCGGCTCACTGATACCCAAAAGCACGGCACTAACCCAGATGAACGAGCTAATCCGGCCCTTTGACATTGCACGCGGCAAAGTGACGTTGCGCGGGTGGATACCGTGGCGCGGTGGCGTAATAGGGAGCAGCAGCGCAAATACCGAAAATCGCATAGGCGCTTGCAAGTGTGGGGAACATCCTGCAACGTTGATCTGGTGCAAGCGGCGCGCCCCAAACTGATGTTGGCAAAAATGGAGAAGGCGGCAAAGGACAAAGCCAAACGAGACGCGGCGCAGGCCGAACTACTAAGGCTGCTTGAACTGCAACACAAGTAGGCCAAACGACCTATTTTCCGGCGCTGAAGAATGGCGCAGTATTAACCCCGATTCGTCGGTATTTTTCTTTTGGAGGGTGTGTTCGGTCAAATGCCGATTTTTGGCCGCAACCATGCCGCCAACCGTTCCGGGTTAGCCCTCTGCAATATTCGCATAATGTATAGAGAAACAACGACATATCGCTGATTATTAAGGGGTTATGGCCTGTTAAAACTGTTCCGCTTTTTTGCATGTTCACGATTTTCTCCTGTGCTGTCAAAAGGTTTTTCATTTGCCTACCACTTTCAATTCCGGCTTCTTGGGGCGTTTTTCCCGTCGTTGCTGACGTTTCAAGCTTGGCCCCCGCGTCCCAAAGGTGAACGAGTAGGGGAACTTCACCTCCCAGAATCCGTTGTCCAGAACACGCCCCAACAGCCGCCCATCGGCCAACAATGCGCGAATGCGGCGAGGGGTCACGCCCCAGTCACGAGCGACGAAGGAAACAGGGACGAACCGCCCACCGGTAATGCACAGATTGGCAACCTTGGGCGGCCTCTGGACGCTGGACTTTTCGTCTAGAACGGAATGGCTGTAATCGAATCTGTTGGGCTTCGCCACCGGATCGTCCCGGCGGTCTGGCAAGCCGCCCCCCGTGCCGTCCGGTCGGCGAAGCAATTCGCCGGTTACAGGGTCGCAACCTGCAAATGGGTCAAAGTGGCGTGTCATCGTGTGCCTCCTATGCGTTTTGGTTGAGCCTCAAGCGGTTTTGCAGCCTCGGCAGGGGGTTGCCTACGGTCAGGGAAGGGGATGACCGTTTGCGCGGTTTTAATGCATCCTGTGCTGGCGTACATCTGCCGCCACAACCTAGCTTGAGCAAAAACGCCTTCGTTGTAATTCAGCCAGGTGACATCGAACTTTCTGCCGGTCGGGCTGAACAGGGCATCGCCGCGCACTGTCCAGCCTTCCCAAGCGGCACCGGGTAACGCTTGGCCAAGCAAGATGCGCAGCATCCGGTAAGCCATGCACGGAATGCGCGAACCGCCTGTTTCCCAGTTCTGGATAGTGCGCGGGGTTACGTCCAGCGCCTTGGCTGCTTGCTTGCGGTCTAGGCCTGAATACACGCGCAGGTCGCGGAAGTCTTGCGGGTCTATCCAGCGGGTTTTGCTGATGAACTTGCGGCGTTTCATGATTGCCTCCCGGTAAGCAGCTTGGCGGGCGGGTATATCCACCACTTTTTTGTCAGGGGATGCTTACGCGCACCAACGATGCGCCCCTTGTTGCAGTACTTCCGCAAGGCTTCAACGGATAGGCCGGTCATCTCGGCAAACTGGCTAAGGCTTACGCCTTCCTGCTGGTGCAGTGTGATGCTGGGCGAATATTTGGGATTCATGGCTGCACCTCGTTGAGAAGCGCGGCGGTCATGCGCTTGACTGTGCGCAGGTTGTCCAATGCCTCGATGACTTCCGGATGGGTGGCTTCGTCGCCTTCCTCCAGCTCGTCAATCTGGCAGAGCAGCGCAAAATCCAAATCCTTCAGATGCGTAGCTGTCAGTTCGAGGCGGAACAGACCGGCTGGCGGCGTGTGGAAAATTCCTCCCCGGCTTTGGCGTGGCGTGCGCCAGCCGGGGAGGTTTTCCCACAAGCCGGGAACGGCCAGCAGATGCCCAAAGAAACCCCAAAACCCAACCCCAAACCGAGCGCAGAAGGCGGAACAGTTTTTTAGGGGGGTAAAATTGCCAGTCAGCCTTAGAGCCGTAAGGCGGTTGTGGTGTTTTGGTGCAGTGCAATCCGTTGCACTTTGTCCGGGTGTTACATAGGACACCCGGACTTTCCCGGCGGGCGCTGAAATCGGCGGGGGATTTCCGTTAATCGCTGTTCGGTCAAATGCCGATTTTTGGCCGTAACCATGCCGCCAACCGTTCCGGGTTAGCCCTCTGCAATATTCGCATAATGTATATTATGTAAAATCTAGGCGCATATCTAACTGGCTAAGGACGAGCTGACATGGGGGCGAAAAATGGCAACAAGGCAAAGTATCTCCCCTGCTGCCTATCATTACGAATGAGTGGGTGATTCGTAAAGTTTCAAACCATTAACATGCTGAAACCACAGTTTCAACAACCTGCAGGGCAACTCTGGCTTCGGTCATTCATGCGGGTCATCTTGGATAACTTGATAGTTTGCCAAGGCTGAACTTGATCCCAGCTAAAGCGCCATTCCCAGTTGTGCTCAGCACTTCCGGGCAGGTTCATGCGATATTCACTGGATAGGCACAGCACATCCTGCATGGGAAATATCACAGTATTCGCCACTGAGCCAGATAGTGCTGCCATCATGTCCCAGGGAACATCTATCACTTCGCGGCCCAGGTATTGCTTTACAAAATTAATTTCATGTTCGGACGCATGATTCCACCAGCCAAGCATGGTGTCATTGTCATGTGTGCCGGTGTAAGCAATCGTGTTGGCGATGTAGTTGTGCGGCAAAAAATGGTTGGAATTATCCTCGGCAAACGCAAACTGCAGGATGCGCATGCCGGGCAATTCAAATTTGTCGCGCAATTCAGCAACATCAGGGGTAATAACGCCAAGGTCTTCGGCAATGATAGGCAATTCGACAAATGCTTTTTTGAAAGCCAGAAATAACTTATCGCCCGGCCCCGGCATCCAGCAGCCATTCATCGCCGTAGTTTCGCTAGCAGGAACTTCCCAGTAGCCAGCAAATCCACGAAAATGATCTACCCTAACCCTGTCATAATTACGCAAGGCATGATGTAAGCGTCTGACCCACCAAGAAAAATGGGTTTCTTCATGCTCTTCCCAACGATACAAGGGATTGCCCCACAACTGCCCAGTTGCACTGAAATAATCGGGTGGTACACCGGCCACGACTGTAGGCGCACCCATTTCGTCGAGCTCAAAAAGCTCAGGGTGAGCCCATACATCCGCACTTTGGTAGGCGACAAAAATAGGTACATCGCCAATCAATCTGATGCCGTGCTCGTTGGCGTACTGCTTTAGCCGTTTCCACTGCCGGTAATAGCACCATTGTGTAAATTTCCAGAAATTGATCTGTTCCACCGATTCAACTTCGAGTTTGCGCAATGCTTCGATTTCCCTGTTGGCAAGCGGCTGTGGCCAGGTATTCCAACTGCGTCCTTGCTGCTGCTCCAAAATAGTCTTGAACAGGGCATAATCTTTCAGCCATTCCCGCTCTGCCATGCAAAATTCGGAATAGTCGCTCAGTACGCTCTCGTTTGCGTTGCTAAAGAAATGTTTGGCGGCACGACGCAGACGCTCCAGTCTAAACTGGTTTGCCAATCCATAATCCACTCTGTCATGACGAAATTCCGGATGCGGAATCAGATCTTCATCCGTTAGCCAGCCTTGATGAGCTAATTCATGCAAATCTATCATCAGCACACTGCCGGCAAAGGCCGATGAGCTCATGTAAGGCGAATTCCCAGGCCCGGTTTCGCCCATCGGCAATACTTGCCAATAGGTCTGCCCTGCCCCAATCAGCCAGTCCACAAAGAGAAATGCATTGGCTCCCAAATCGCCCACGCCAAATGAGCCGGGCAGAGAAGTTGGGTGCAGCAGAATACCGCTGGTACGTTCATCAATCATAACTAACTGAATCTTAATAATTTACTGTTATATTTTCATTATTCAGATGCGCGCCGCATCGCCCCGCTCACTTCGGTATCGCCTTGGTGTCCATGACTGACAGGATTAGCTAAGCCATTTGGTGCGGATAATTTCAACAAGCGATAAAGCTCGGTCAGATTATGACGATACAAGCGATCAAAGCTGGCTACTGAATTGGACGGGTTATAGTCCCCAAACCACCAGAACCAATCGGAGCTCTCGCAGGAACACAGCTGCTTTTCAGCAGCCGCTTGTTCAGCTTTGCTCAAGCGACCGCTGGACATGACCATGTCGTAACTTTGCTTCGCAGCACTGAGTAAATCCCATGCACGATTCTTGTCTTCACAGCCTATCCAGGTCGAAAAATTGCCATACACCCAACTTCCTGCGGCGATAGTTGGCAGGCGGGCAGCAGTCAATCGCTGAGCCTCTGACGCCTCGGGATTGATGTAGTCTCCATAGGTGGTGGTATTGATTGTCGGATTGGCTTCGATTTGCGTATACAACTCATCCAGGAAATAGAAGGCGTTGTAGGGGTAGTATTCCCAGGCATTCTCGCCATCCAGAATCACGCTGACAACGGGAGTTTCCCCTTCAGCCGCATGATGGGCGATATTTTCAAGTTGGGCGATAAAATGCAATGCGGCATCTTTGCCATGCCAGCGCGAATACTCGAAACCGATCAGATCGGACAATTTGTCATCACGGAAGAAACACTGCACCCCCTCCGCGCCTTGTTCCAGCATGTAGGGACGGTACAGATATTGATTACGGGCGGGAACTTGCTGGTGTGACTTACGCAAGCTGTTGACCAACACGCCCTCACCGCTGGCAGCCCAGCCGCAACCTTGTTCGGCAAAAACTTCGAGCGTCTCGGACGAGATTGAACCTTCGGCTGGCCACATGCCTTTGGGTTCGCTACCAAAGCGCTTCTTGTGGCTTTCTTTCGCCAGCTGGATATGGCGGATGAAGCGCAGCCTACCTTTGGGGTAATGTGGCGATTTGGGAAGTGGCGCATCTGGCATCGCTTCCTTTGCGCTATCAAAATCTATCATTAGTGGTGCCAATGGATGATAGTGTGGCGTGGCTGATATTTCGATCTGGCCGGAATCGGATAATTTCTTGTAGCGCGGGATAATATCGCTGGTCAGCTTGCCGATTAAATCAAATAGCTCCTTGCGGTCTTCATAGCTAAAACCCACACCTTTGGTCATGAGACGCGGTACCAACTCGCATTCGCGGCGTACGCTTTCAGCACACCAAGCAAGGTGATACCAAGTCAACAGGTCGGCCATGTACTGACCGGAAAGATAGGCCAGCGCAGGCTCTCCATCAGCCTGCAGGCGCTGAAACAATTCCCACAACCTGTTGTAGGCTGGATAGGGTGCGATCATCTTGGTGTGATCGCTGCGGAAACAGGCATCCAGCGTCAAGCGGCGTTGCTCATGCGTCAATTCACAGGAATCCTTGTGCACCAGCAGACGTAGCAGCGGATCACGAATTTCACCCGAGGCAAACTGTTCAGCATAATCTTCGAGTTGATCGAGCAGGATAGGCACGAAATTCACCACGGCACGCATCTGCGGATGGCGTTCCAAGTGATAGGCCATATCCGTATAGTCTTTGATGGCATGCAAATACACCCAAGGCAGCACAAAGTCACCGCTTGAATAATCGCGGTAATCCGGCTGATGCATATGCCAGAGGAATACTAGGTCAAGAGATTTTTTCATAATAAGAAACCCCGCCGTGGTGCGGCGGGGTATGTTGTTGAATGAGATTAGCGGATGGCGTGCAGATACTGGCCTAGCATTGCTGGCGTAATCAGTGTGATGCCATTGGAGCTGACATGGAAATGCTTGCGATCTTCTTCTGCATCAACACCAACTTGTAAACCGTCGGGAATATCACAGCCCTTGTCTACGATGACACGCTTGAGTGTGACTTTCCTGCCCACGTTCACGCCAGGCAAGATGACCGAATCTTCGATGCTGGAGTAACTGTTTACGCGAACATTGGAGAATAGCAGCGAATTTTTTACTGTCGAACCGCTGACGATACACCCACCAGAAACCAGCGAATCAACAGCCAGCCCACGGCGACCGGGCTCGTCGAACACAAATTTTGCCGGCGGCAATTGTTCTTGATAGGTCCAGATTGGCCATTCCTGATCGTACATATTCAGGTCGGGCAGTACCTTGGTCAATTCCATGCTGGCCTCCCAGTAGGAATCTATTGTTCCCACATCGCGCCAGTAAGGGACATTGTCATCCCCCATGCCGACACAGCTTTGGGAGAACGCTTGCGAAAATACGCGATACTTATTGACGATATGCGGGATCAGATCCTTGCCGAAATCATGTGTGGAATCTGGATTACCTTCATCGCGGATCAACTGTTCGATCAGGAAGTCAGTATTGAAAACATAGATACCCATGCTCGCCAGTGACTTTTCCGGGTTGCCAGGTATTGAAGGCGGATTAGCTGGTTTTTCTACGAACTCAACCACCCGGGATTCCTCATTTATGCCGATTACACCAAAGGCCTTGGCATCAGCAAGTGGAACTTCGAGGCAGGCAATCGTCATATCTGCCTTTTTCTCTACGTGGTAAGCCAGCAATTTGCCGTAGTCCATCTTGTAAATGTGATCACCTGCCAGAATTACCACATACTGGCATTTTGAGCCGCGAATGATGTCGAGATTCTGAAATACCGCATCGGCTGTGCCGCGATACCACTGGTCTTCGCTGACGCGTTGCTGTGCCGGCAGCAAGTCCAGATATTCGCCGAACTGACCATTCAGGAATGACCATCCGCGCTGGATATGCTGGATCAGACTATGGGACTTGTATTGCGTTGCCACACCAATACGACGGATGCCGGAGTTGACGCAGTTAGAAAGGACGAAATCAATGATGCGGAACTTACCACCGAATGGCACAGCCGGCTTGGCGCGCCAATCGGTTAACTCATGCAGACGGCTACCACGACCACCAGCCAGCACCATGGCATAAGTCTTTTTGGTCAAGCGGCTCACAAAGCGCGGCTCCGACTCTTCTGCTGTCAAACGTGACTTGTTATTCAAATAACCTAACTCCACATTCATTCCCGCCTCCTAATTATAATTAGCCAGTTTCGCCGCGCTATTATCATTTATAATCATTTCACACCACAAGGACTATTAAGTGAATAAAGGGAATTATAGTGAATATGCTGATTGAGTCTCTGTTACATGCCCGCCTTCATGATCCATTCGCTTTGCTTGGCCTTCATCGCGAAGGCAACGAATCCATCATCCGCATCTATGATCCCCGAGCGTCGAATGTCGCGCTGCTGAATGATTCCAAAACCGAGCCGTTAAAGAAAGTTCACCCCGGTGGTCTGTTCGAATGGCGCGGTGTCACCCCTCCCCCTTCTCCCTACCGTGTCCGCATTAGCGAGGGAAGCGCGTCTCGCGACATACATGACCCTTACCAATTTCCGTCACACATCTCCGAGCAGGACTTATACCTGTTCAGTGAAGGCAGACTCCATCAGGCTTACCGTACCCTGGGTTCGCATTCCATCGAGATTGATGGGGTACAAGGTGTGCGTTTTGCTGTTTGGGCACCTAATGCCGAACGTGTCAGTGTGGTCGGCGAATTCAATAACTGGGACGGTCGTCTGCATCTGATGCGCTCGCATGGCTCCAGCGGTGTGTGGGAGACCTTCATCCCGGGCATCAAGCAACACGCCCTGTATCGCTACGAAATACGCAACCGCGCTACCGGTCAGGTGACAACCAAGATTGATCCCTATGCTCAAGGATTCGAACTGCGCCCCGGCACTGCGGCCCTGACCGCTCCAGCCAATCAGCACCAGTGGAAAGATCAAGCCTGGATGGCGCAGCGCGCCAAGTGGGATTGGCTGCACGGCGCAATCAATATATACGAAGTCCACGCCGGCTCCTGGAAGCGCCATCCAGATGGTCGCTTCTACACCTTCTCCGAACTGGCAACTGACCTCGTGCCCTATGTCAAGGGCATGGGCTACACCCATATCGAATTCATGCCAGTCACCGAACATCCGTTGGATGAATCCTGGGGTTATCAATGCACCGGATATTTTGCCCCATCCAGCCGCTTTGGTTCCCCTGATGAATTGCGCCAACTGATAGATGCCTGCCACCAAGCAGACATAGGCGTGATCCTTGACTGGGTGCCGGCGCACTTTCCTCAAGACAGTTGGGCATTGGCGCGTTACGACGGCACCGCGCTGTACGAACATGAAGATCCGCGCCTTGGCATGCACATGGACTGGGGCACACACATCTTCAACTTCGGGCGCAATGAAGTGAAATCCTTCCTGATGTCCAGCGCGCACTACTGGCTGTCGGAATTCCACTTTGACGGCTTGCGCGTAGATGCAGTTGCCTCCATGCTGTATCTGGATTACTCGCGCGAAGCGGGACAATGGATACCCAACAAATACGGTGGTCGCGAAAATCTTGAAGCTGTTGATTTCCTTAGAGAAATGAATGTCATGGTGCACGACCAGTTCCCTGGCGCCCTGACTATGGCTGAAGAGTCCACAGCTTGGCCTGGCGTTTCCCGCCCGGTTTATCTTGGCGGTCTGGGCTTCTCGGTAAAATGGAACATGGGTTGGATGAACGATACGCTCAAATACTTCCAGAACGATCCTGTACATCGCCGCTACCATCACAACCAGCTGACTTTCGGACAGATTTATGCCTACAGCGAAAACTTCGTGATGCCGTTCTCGCATGATGAAGTGGTGCATGGCAAAGGTTCGCTTATCTCCAAAATGCCGGGCGATGCCTGGCAGAAATTCGCCAACCTGCGCCTGCTGCTGACTTACCAGATGACCAGTCCGGGCAAGAAGCTCAATTTCATGGGCAACGAGATTGCACAAGGGCGCGAGTGGCAGTCCAAGTGGGAACTGGAATGGTGGCAATTGCGCGAAGACTACCATCGCGGTATGCAGAATCTGACACATGACCTGAACGAACTGTATCGCACACTGCCAGCGCTGCACGACCAGGACTTTCAATCGGAGGGTTTTGCCTGGATAGATTGCAACGATGCTGAAAAATCCGTGTTGTCTTTCCAGCGCAGCGCGCGTGATGGCTCCATTGTTGTGGTCTCACTCAATTTGACACCCGTACCACGCAAACACTATCGCATCGGTCTGCCCAAACTGGCAAAATACCGCGAAGCGCTCAACAGTGACTCTGACTACTATGCTGGCAGCAACCTTGGCAATGCAGGATTGATAGAAGCGGAAGAAATACCTTGGATGGGTCTCCCCTACTCTGCCGAAATCTCCTTGCCACCGTTGGCAGGCATGATTCTGGTGCCGGAAGCGTAATTCGACATTTTGCTTGCGCATTCCCCTCCCGCCAGGGAGGGGTTTTCGTTAAATTGATTTGATTTGAGGCTCTCTGTATGTCAAAACTCACCCAATCGCCTGTATGGCAGGCACTGAATGCGCACTATGCGACCATCAAGCAAAGTCACATGCGCCAGATGTTTAAGGATGACCCAACTCGTTTTGACAAATTCTCGATAAAGTTTGGCGCTCTGCTGTTTGATTATTCCAAGAATCGCATCACAGAAGAAACCATCAGATTGCTGGTCGAGTTAGCGCATGAAGCTGAACTACCGGCCTATATTGAACGCATGTTCGGTGGTGACAAAATCAATCTTACAGAGCAGCGTGCCGTATTGCACACCGCGTTGCGCAACCGCTCTGATCGTCCCGTGCTGGTCAATGGCAAGGATGTGATGCCGGATGTACGCCGGGTGTTGGGACTGATGCGAAAGTTCTCCGACAAAGTGCGCAGCGGCCAGCATGTCGGTCATACCGGTCGTGCCATCACGGACATCGTCAACATCGGCATCGGCGGCTCCGATCTTGGCCCGCTGATGGTGTGTGAAGCACTCAAGTCTTATGGCAGCCCATCTTTGCGCGCCCATTTCGTCTCCAATGTGGATGCCACCCATCTAGCCGAGACTCTAAAAAATCTGGACGCGGAAACTACCCTGTTTATCGTTAGTTCAAAAACTTTTACAACTCAAGAAACGCTCACTAATGCACGTTCAGCGCGTGTCTGGCTGGTCGGAATACTGGGTGACGAAAGTGCTGTCGCCCGACATTTCGCCGCTGTCTCGACCAATCTCAAGGCAACCGCTGCGTTCGGCATCAATCCTGACAACGTGTTTGAATTTTGGGATTGGGTGGGTGGGCGCTATTCGCTGTGGTCCGCCATCGGCCTGCCTATCGCACTGTATATCGGCATGGACAAATTCGAAGAACTGCTGGCCGGCGCACATGCGATGGACGAACACTTCCGCAATACGCCGCTGGAGCAGAATATTCCAGTACTGATGGGCATGTTGGGCATCTGGTATGGCGACTTCTTCGGCGCAAGTTCCAATGCCGTATTGCCCTACGATCAGTACCTGCACCGTTTTGCCGCGTATCTGCAACAACTGGATATGGAAAGCAACGGCAAGGGCGTGGATCGCGACGGCAACCCTGTAGATTACGACACCGGCATGGCAGTATGGGGAGAAGCGGGCACTAACGGCCAGCACGCCTTCTATCAGCTGATACACCAAGGTACGCGCATGATACCGGCAGACTTCATGGCACCGCTGCACAGCCAAAATTCCGTTGGTGAACACCACGCCATTCTGCTCGCCAATTGCTTCGCGCAGACCGAAGCACTGATGATAGGCAAGACTGCTGAAGAAGCTCGCGCGGAGTTGGTAGCGCAAGGTATGTCTGACAATGAACTGGAAGCGCTACTGCCGCACAAGGTATTCCAAGGCAACAAGCCTACCAACACCTTACTGTTCGATCGCCTTGATCCGCATGCGTTGGGCATGTTGATCGCGCTTTACGAACACAAGGTGTTCGCGCAGGGCATCGTCTGGAACATCAACTCCTTCGACCAATGGGGCGTGGAACTGGGCAAGCAGTTGGCTGGCAAGATACTGCCGGAACTGCTGGATAAATCGGTCCAATCCACCCACGATGCCTCTACCCGCAGTCTGATCCAGTATTACCAAAAAGCGCATTGAGCAAATGAAAAAGCCGGGATTCCCCGGCTTTTTTCTGGCTGTCGTCATCGCTCAGTGGGCGGAATTCCCCATCCGCATATCCACGTTGTACGGTCTGCCGGGATATTGAAAAGCTACCGGGCCATCCGGCTTGCCATGAATAAACTGGTAGACGAACGGGTCACGTGATACCAGCATGTCCGCTGTCTCGCCTTCCGCCACCACCTTGCCGTCATGGATAAAATACACATAGTCCACAATCTTGAGTGATTCCGAAATATCGTAGGTCACCACCACCGAAGTCACGCCCAGTGCGTCGTTCAGGCGGCGAATCAAATTGGCGATGATATTCAGCGAGATCGGGTCGAGACCAGCGAACGGTTCATCGTAGATAATCAGCGTCGGATCCAGTGCAATCGCCCGCGCCAGCGCCACGCGTCGCTCCATACCCCCCGATAAATCTCTGGGCATCAGGTTGGCTGCCCCGCGCAGTCCAATTGCCTGCAACTTCATCAGCACCAAATCCCGGATCATGCCTTCAGTCAGGTCGGTATGCTCGCGCATCGGAAAGGCAATGTTGTCGTACACGGTCAGGTCGCTGAACAAACCGCTCACCTGAAACATCATGCCCATTTCGCGACGCATCTGGTACAACTGGTCGTTGTCCAGCTGATGTATGGTCTTGCCCAATACCTTGACGCTGCCACTGTCCGGCCTGAGTTGACCGCCAATTTGATGCAGCAGCGTACTCTTGCCACTGCCGCTGACACCCAGAATCGCGACCACCTTGCCGCGCGGGATGTTGAGATTGATGCCGTTAAGCACCTTGCGATCGCCGTAGGAAAAGTGCAGGTCACTGATTTCGACCAGATTCTCCGTTGGTTTGTTTTCCATAGTTGGTTTCAAAACGCGACTCCTCGATGAGCTGCGGATGTTACCATCCCCGCTCCTGATTACACACTCGTCTTTGGTAATTCCCCGACCTTACTGACGATATTTTCCAGAATTTTGATGAACACCGCAGCTCACAAGATACTTCACGACGTATTCGGCTATAGCACTTTCCGGGGTGAACAGCAGTCCATAGTCGAGCATATCGCCGCCGGCGGCGACGCGCTGGTGTTGATGCCCACCGGGGGCGGAAAATCGTTGTGCTACCAGCTCCCCGCGCTGCTGCGATCTGGTGTCGGCATTGTGGTATCGCCACTAATCGCGTTGATGCAGGATCAGGTGGAAGCCCTGCACCAACTGGGCGTGAAGGCGGCTTTCCTCAATTCCAGCCTGGACGGCGATGCAGCCCGCAAAGTGCAAGTACAACTCCTGCATGGTGAGCTAGACCTGCTCTACGTCGCCCCAGAACGACTGCTGACACCTTACTTCCTGGCCTTGCTGGAACAGTTGCAAGCGGCATCCAAACTTGCGCTGTTCGCCATAGACGAGGCGCATTGCGTTTCACAATGGGGGCATGACTTCCGCCCCGAATACCGCGAACTCACCGTATTGCACCAACGCTTTCCTGCCGTGCCACGCGTCGCACTCACCGCCACGGCAGACGCGCCGACGCGGAGAGAGATAGTCGAACGTCTTGCGCTGGAAGAGGCGCGACAATTCATTTCCAGCTTCGATCGCCCTAATATTCGCTACCGTGTTTCTCTAAAAAATAATGCAATCAATCAATTGCAAGACTTTATTGATAAAGAGCATCGTGGTGATGCAGGGATCGTCTATTGCCTGTCGCGCAAGCGTGTAGAGCAGACTGCGGAAGCGTTACAGGCACACGGCTGGGATGCACTACCCTATCATGCCGGGCTAGACAACGCGACGCGCACCGCCAACCAGCAGCGTTTTCTGCGTGAAGAAGGTGTCATCATGGTTGCCACTGTCGCCTTCGGCATGGGCATAGACAAGCCCAACGTGCGCTTCGTAGCCCATCTCGATTTACCAAAGAGCATGGAAGGCTACTATCAGGAGACGGGCCGAGCCGGTCGCGACGGCCTGCCCGCTGATGCCTGGATGGCTTACGGACTGGGCGATGTAGTGTCCATGCGACAGATACTGCTGTCCGGCGACGCACCAGAAGAACGCAAGCGCGTCGAATTGCACAAGTTAGACGCATTGCTGGGATTCTGCGAATCCACTGACTGTCGTCACCAGACTATCCTGCGCTACTTCGGCGAAACCCATCCGGGAAATTGCGGCGAATGCGACAACTGCCTGACACCGGTCGCAACTTGGGATGCCACGCGCGCCGCGCAGATGGCGCTGTCCTGCGTGTACCGCACCGGCCAGCGTTTCGGCGTCGGTCATCTGGTGGACGTGCTGCTCGGCAAAGCGACCGAGCGTATCGAAAAATTCCAGCACAACCAGCTTTCCACCTTCGGTATCGGCGAGGAACACAGCGCACAACAATGGAGCAGCGTGTTTCGTCAGTTGGTAGCCGCCGGTTTTCTGGAAGCGGACATCGAAGGTTACGGCGGCCTGCACCTCACCGCCGCCGCCCGCCCGGTGCTCAAGGGTGAACAGCAGGTGTTCCTGCGTCAGGATGCCACACCTGAAAAGCGCAAATCGTTGCGAGGGGAGCGCAAGTCACGCGACCCCTTTCACGGTGCCAGCGACGACCCACTGTGGCTGGCGCTCAAGGCTAAGCGGCTGGAACTGGCGCGCGAACAGGGTGTGCCGCCCTATGTCATCTTCCACGACAGCACGCTGGTCGAGATGCGCGACCAGCGCCCCGCCAGCCTGACCGAGTTGGCGCGCATCAGCGGTGTCGGACAGGGAAAGCTCGCGCGTTACGGCGACGAATTCCTGAAAGTCATCGAAGACGTCGCCAATGCGGCAGTGAGATGAGCGCCTGCATATCCGTGTTGCAGCCCATGCTGGAGGCCCTTACACTGCCGGGCCGTTTTCAAATTGAAGGAACATTCCGATGTTAGTCGAACTGGTGATACTGGTCGTGCTGGTGCTGGCCGTGGTGTGGCTGATGCGTCCACCGCGCCAATAGCATTCGCTGTTTACTGCGAGTGCGGTGGTCTTGCCGAAACTCATTTCAGCCGGAACTCATTTCAGCCAGAATTCATCCAGTCTGGCAAGATGGTGGCAGGCCCGGTCCAGCTTGCCGAATTGCTTGAGCCGACGGATCGCCACCCATTCCCGCACGAGGGTGATGATCTCCGGATAGCCTGCCAGTTCGGGTGCTGCGGCCAGTTCTTTCAGCAGGTGACTGGCGACAGTCGCGTCGTGGATTTTCCCCAACACCTCCTGCACCTCGCCCAACGCGCCGATGAAGGGCTTTTTTCGCCGGCCTTTGTGCAAGGGCGCGAAGAAGTCGGCGCTGTAGCGCAGTTTCCTCGCCAGGATGCGCAACGCGTGCAAACCGTCGGCGTCATCCTTGCCAAGATGGCGTTCCGCCTGCTTGTAACGCTTGAGCAAACGGCTTAGCTGGCGCGCAGAGAATTCGTGCGCGGAGCGCACCCCGTCTTCAGGCTGCTGCCAGTATTCGCCATTCATCCAGATCGCAAAATGCAGCATCAGGCGCTGCGCTGCGCGTTGCTGCTGATCGCGCTGCAAGGACTGGTAGCAGGCCTCGCGCTGCCGCCGGCAACATGTCAGCAGTGCCTGCATGGCTTGGTTGTCGCTATCCGGCTGATGATAGAGTGGGTGCCGAGTCAGCGCGCCGATGAACACATCCCAGTCGCGCGCCTTGCCAAGCGCGCCTGCCCATTCGCTGAGCTCAACACGCAAGGCCGTCAGCCGCTGGTCGGGACGGAGCTTTTCAGCCATGCCCAGCAACAAGCGCAGACGGCGCAATGCCACGCGCATCTGGTGCAGGTATTCCGGGTCGCATCCTGTCATTGCGCCGTGGATATTTTGCTGGAAATGCGCAAGACACGCCCAGATCGAGCCACCCAGTACTTGGGTCAGAGCGGCCTTTTTTGGGAATTTTGGCAGTTCGGCCTTGGCGGGCTGTTCGACATACCCTGCCATCAGACGGAATCCGCGCTCGGCCTTGCTCACCGACTCCAGTTCAAAAGGCACGATCTCTAGTATCGCCAGCGCAAGTTCGAACAATTGCAGCGGCGTGCCGGATTTAAGCTCCAGTTCGACCTCGCAGATCGGCGCGCTGTCAGTTCCCGCCCTGACTTCGCCGTGATCCATGCACACCTCGATCTGTGCGCCCTGCCATTCGAGTATCTGGCTGCTGCGCTGGAAATCGGTGGCGAACACCGCTTCGAGCCGGTCGCGCAACGGCAATGGCAGGAATTCGTCGCAAACCGCCGCTTCGAAAACAGAAAAATCCAGCTGATCGGAGGCGACCGGCACTTCCCATTCGTTGCGCTGGTGCAGCCCGCCCCGAATGGAGCCGCCGCCCTTCAGGGTCTGCAACCAGCGTCCTCCGGCCAAGCGCAGACGCAACGCCATCTCGCGGCGGTTGAGGTCGAGTTCGGGGGTGTCGAAATAGATGTTGTGCAGATGACGCGTGACGGGTTTTGCCACTTGATGGGTTTTCAGCAGCGCGTGCCGCTTTAGCCGGCCCATATCTTCCGGGGTGATGCGCAATTTGAGTTCGGTTTCGGTCGTCATGTATGCTTCCAATCGGCTAACGGCAGCGGGCGGCAACTATAACATCCTGCTCTGCCTGCCCTGCCTATGTTACAGAATCTTCATTACAATCACAGACATCCCAGTATCGCAAACGCCCATGTCCAGCATCCATAGTTTTCCGCCAATTGCCAGTACTGATGCGCAGGTGCTGATACTGGGCAGCATGCCGGGCCGCGAATCGCTGCGTGTCGCACAGTATTACGCACACCCGCGCAACGCCTTCTGGCCCATCATCGGCGAACTGCTGGGTTTCGATCCGGCACAGCCCTACCCAATGCGCTGCCGTCAGTTAGTCGAAGCCGACATCGCGCTGTGGGACGTGCTGGCTTCGTGCCGGCGCAGCAGCAGTCTGGATGCCGACATAGATGCCGCCAGTGTTGCGGCCAACGATTTCGGCGCATTCTTCCGCTCGCACCCTCATATTCGTCGAGTGTATTTCAATGGCGCGATGGCCGAACAGAGTTTCAGGAAACATGTGCTGCCGGGCCTTGCTGACCCGACGCTGCAATATCAGCGCCTGCCCTCCACCAGTCCGGCCCATGCCGCCTTGTCATACCCGCAGAAACTGGCGGCCTGGCGGGTGGTCGTCGCGGGGATGCCTTGCAGTTCCGC
Source organism: Gallionella sp. (assembly GCA_028687575.1). Lineage (GTDB taxonomy): Bacteria > Pseudomonadota > Gammaproteobacteria > Burkholderiales > Gallionellaceae > Gallionella. Next base: position 85,367 of record JAQTZW010000011.1, read on the forward strand.
CGTTGCGCGCTGACTTACAGGATAACCGGCGCATCTGGCATTTCATTGGGTTTGCCGACGCGCGCCGGGAAATGCAACGAGAGGTGATCACCCACTTCTTGTATGCCGGCCAGCACTCCGGACTCGAACCGCCCGGCACGGAACTCTGCTTCCATGTTGCGGCAGATACGCTCCCAGACAGATTGCCCCAGCCTGGCGTGTATGCCCCGGTCAGCGACGATCTCAACTTTCCGGTCAGCCAGCAACAGATAGATCAGCACGCCGTTGTTGTGCTCGGTGTCCCATACACGCAGTTGCGCGAATACTTCGATGGCGCGTTGCCGCGCGGTCTGCCCTGACAGCAGCGGCGACAGTTCCAGCGCCGCTTCCACCGCAAAGCGTATCTGTCCATCGTGCCGCGCCTCGGCAACCCCTGTCGCAGCTTCTATCGTCCCCATCGCGGAGGCGGGAAAGACGCGCCGCACTGTTGCTTGCCCGCTGGATAGATGTCGTATCACCCGTTTGAGATTCATTTCTGTCCCATTATGTCGTTACCAGTCCCCCGAAGCCCCGCCGCCGCCGAATCCGCCTCCCCCGCCGCTGAAGCCGCCAGAATCACCTGAGCTACCACCATACGAGCCGCCACCGAACCCGCCCCCACCTCCGATGCCTGAGCCGCCCAGCAACACCAGTACGAACGCGCCCAATCCGGCGAACAGCGCGAACACGGCAGAGGCAGCGATGAGCCAGGCCAGGCCAGCCAGCAAACCTCCAACCAGCAAGGCTGCCGGGAAGCGTCCCAGCATTGCCCGCAACATGCCGCCCAGTACGACCGCCACCACGAAGCCCGCGAATACAAGCGGGCCTTTATCCTGATTGGTGTTCCCGTTGCTTGCCGATCCTCCAGCGCGGTCATGGGGTGGCGGCAGCGGCTCACCATCCACCACCCGGACGATGGCGGCAGTACCCGCATCCATCCCGCCGTAGAAATCGCCTGCCTTGAAGCGCGGCGAGATAATTTCGTCAATGATGCGATGCGCGGTGGCGTCGTTCAATGCGCCTTCCAGCCCGTATCCCACCTCGATGCGCAGCTTGTGGTCCTCTTTTGCCACCAGCAACAGCACGCCATCGTCCACGCCGCGCCGTCCGAGCTTCCATGCCTCGACCACGCGTATGCCGTATTGCTCTATGGATTCAGGCTGCGTGGTCGGCAGCATCAGGATCGCCAACTGCGCGCCCTTGCGCTTTTCAAGGTCGGCCAGACGGCTGTCCAGCGCCTGCACCTGTTGCGCATCCAGCGTAGCGGTCAGGTCGGTGACACGGTGGGAAAGCGGCGGGATGGCCACTTCGGCGTGCGCCACTCCCGCCAGCAACAAGGCCGACAGGAGGATGCCAGCCAGTCTCAGGATCATGGTGCGGGCGCTGCCGGAACGGCGTTGACCGAGGATTTACCCTGCGGCGCGTTGAAATCCACCGCCGGCGCGTGCGAGATCGCCTGCTCGTTCTCCACCGTCAGCGAAGGCTTCACGCTATAGCCGAACAGCATCGCGGTCAGGTTGGTCGGGAAGGAGCGCACGGTGACGTTGTACTCCTGCACCGCCTTGATGTAGCGGTTGCGCGCGACCGTGATGCGGTTCTCGGTGCCTTCCAGCTGCGCCTGCAAATCGCGGAAATTTTGGTCGGATTTCAGTTGTGGATAGTTTTCCGACACCACCAGCAGACGGCTCAATGCCGAACTCAATTCGCCCTGGGCTGCTTGGAATTTGGCGAACGCCTGGGTGTCATTGATCAGCTCCGGTGTGGCCTGCATGCTGCCCACTCTGGCGCGTGCCTCGGTCACGCCCAGCAGCACATCTTTTTCCTGTGCGGCATAGCCCTTGACGGTGTTCACCAGATTCGGGATCAGGTCGGCCCGGCGCTGGTACTGGTTGAGCACCTCGGCCCAATCTGCCTTGATCTGCTCGTCGGTGCTCTGGAACGTGTTGTATCCGCAGCCGCCAAGAAACAATGAAAACAATAAAATCATCAAGTTGCGCATCTTTGTTACTCCAGATAGTTAAGTGTTGGATGGTCCGTATTCAGGCACCCCGCATTTGAGTGACATTCTCTCGATTGGTTGCATGTGCCGACAGATCACCTTAACTATAACATCCGGGGGCATCCGCGCTTCGGGTAGAATGCCGCGTTCGTTACCGTGACCCGGCAGGAGTACAGACCTTGAAAACCATACAGATATGCGATGTGATGAGCAACAGCGGCGTGGCCTTTGGCACCAGCGGTGCGCGCGGGTTGGTCAGCGCCATGACCGATGAAGTGTGCGCGGCCTATGCGGCGGCGTTTCTGGCCGTGACGCGTCGCTCCTTCAGTTTCGACAGGGTCGCACTGGGTATGGATCTACGCCCCAGCAGCCCGCGCATCGTGGCAGCCTGTACCGCCGCCTTGCAGGATCAGGGCATCACGGTTGATTTCTGTGGTGCGTTGCCGACTCCGGCGCTGGCGCTTTACGCGCAGGACGAAGCGATTCCCGCCATCATGGTCACCGGCAGCCACATCCCGTTCGACCGCAACGGCATCAAGTTCTACCGTCCCGATGGCGAGATCAGCAAAGCCGACGAGCAGGCGATCGCTGCCGCCGTGGTGGAGCTGGAGCACACGCATTGCGAACTGCCCGAAGTCAATCCCGCCGCACTGGCGCACTACGTCCAGCGTTATCTGGCGTTCTTCCCGATGCAGTGTTTCAAAGGCCTGCGCTTGGGCGTGTACCAGCATTCCAGCGTGGCACGCGACGTGCTGGTCAGCATACTGGAAGGCTTGGGCGCGGAAGTCACCCCGCTCGGGCGCACCGCAGATTTCGTGCCGATAGACACCGAAGCGGTGGCCGAGGTGGACGTGCAGCGGGGCAGCGACTGGGCCGCGCAATACGGCTTCGACGCCATCATTTCCACCGACGGCGATGGTGACAGGCCGTTGATCTCGGACGAACACGGCGCGTGGCTGCGCGGCGACATCGTGGGACTCATCACCGCCCACTATCTGGGTGCCGACAAGGTCGTCGTGCCGGTCAGCTGCAATACCGCTATCGAGCTTTGCGGCGCATTCGATTCGGTCACGCGCACCCGCATCGGCTCGCCCTACGTGATCGCCGGCATGGAAGTCGCAGGCACCGGCGCGGTGATCGGCTTCGAGGCCAACGGCGGTTTCCTGATGGGTTCGTCAGTCAGCCGCAACGGACGCACGCTGGATGCACTGCCCACCCGCGATGCGGTGTTGCCGGCACTCGCCGTGCTGGCCGCAGCCTCTGAGCGCGGCGGCAAGGTATCCGGCCTGCTGGCCGACCTGCCCGCCCGCTTTACCGCCAGCGACCGCTTACAGGAGTTCCCGGTGGCGACCAGCCGCCAGTTGCTGGAACGCCTGACCGGCGATCCGCAGGCGGTGCAGGACATCCTCGCACCCGATGCCGCGCGCGCCGTTTCGACCGATGTCACCGACGGCTTGCGCATCACATTTGACAACGGCGAGATCGTCCACTTGCGCCCGTCCGGCAACGCGCCCGAACTGCGCTGCTACTGCGAAGCGGCCAGCGAAGCCCGCGCCAAGCTGCTGGTGGCAACCGTGCTGGCGAGGTTACGCAGTTAATCGGGGAAAATCCTGCCCGGAAGCCTGATCAATGTGGGTTGCACTCCTGGAGTGCCGTTCAGCTATCCTTACTGCCTTGTCTGGCATCCTCGATGCTGACCACCTTGCGCACCACCTCGCCCTCGATGATCTCGCCTTCGTAGGTCTCGTTGCGGAAGACATCACTGAAAGTCTGTTCGGCGGCGGCGTGCTGTTGCTGCATCTGCCGCATCTGGCGACGCAGCGCGCGGGTCTTCCACCACACATAGCCAAAACCCAGCACACCGACCGTGGCGATAACGGCGAGCAACACCATCGAAAACATCAGTCCGACCACTACCAGCGCCGCAGTGATGAACAGTCCGACCAGCCTGCCCATCAGGCTGGGGGATTGCGAAATCAGTAAACGGGCCATCGCTATACCGCCTCTCCTGCCGCATGGCCTGAAGCCCATGCCCATTGAAAATTAAAACCGCCGAGCTGGCCGGTCACGTCCACTACTTCTCCGATGAAATACAGGCCGGGCACTTCCAGACATTCCATCGTTTTGGAGGACAGCGCGTGCGTGTCCACTCCGCCGCAGGTCACCTCGGCCTTGGTGTAGCCCACGGTGCCGGATGGCGTAACCTGCCAGTCGTGCAACTGCGTGGCGATCAGTTTGCGTTGTTTGTCATTATATTGATTCAATGGTTTGTTTTCGAAAGACTTATTCTGTTCACACCAGGCCTCCGAGAAGCTCTTGGGCAGCCATTGCGTGAGGAAGTTGGAAAGCAGTTTCTTGCTGGTCTTATGCGCTTCCAGCACCGTCTCCATGTCGTGATCGGGCAGCAGATTGATATGCAGTGCGCTGCCGGGTTGCCAGTAGGAGGAGGCTTGCAGGATGGCCGGGCCGGAAAGTCCCCGGTGTGTCACCAGCAGATTTTCACGGAACGACTGCTTTGCGGTACTGACGATGGCCGGAAAGGAGATGCCGGTCAGGTCGGCATAAGGTTGCCAATCGTCGGGGGCGAAGGTCAGCGGCACCAGGCCGGCCTTCAGCTTGGTGACGGGAATGCCGAACTGTTCGGCGATCTGGTAGCCGAACGGGGTCGCGCCGGTCTTGGGGATGGACAGTCCACCGGTGGCAACGACCAGTGCGGCGGCATCGAAATCGCCCTTCGAGGTTCTGACGTAGAAGCGTGGCGGTTTATCGCTGACTTCTGTCGTGTAACGGGTGCGCTTGATTTCGCCAATCTCGCAGCCCATGTAGCGTTTCACGCCTGCCGCATCGCATTCGTCGCGCAGCATGGCGATGATGGCCTCGGAACCCTCGTCGCAGAATAGTTGGCCGAGTGTCTTCTCGCTGTAGGTGATGCCGTGCTTTTGCAACAGGGCGATGAAGTCCTGTGGCGTGAAGCGGGCCAGCGCGGAACGGCAGAAATGCGGGTTGCCAGAGAGAAAATTCTCCGGACTGGTGTCGAGGTTGGTGAAGTTGCAGCGCCCCCCGCCCGAAATGCGTATCTTCTCTGCCAGTTTCTTGGCGTGATCAAGCAGCAGCACGCTCTGCCCACGCTTGCCCGCTGTCAAGGCGCACATCAGGCCCGCAGCGCCCGCGCCGATAATGATGACATCTGATTTCATGCTGTCCTGCTTTCTGTAGTTATGCGCCCTGCCCGCCTGTGCGGGAACGGCGACTTCAATGGATGTTCCGTCTGACGAAGGCACTGACCGCATCGCGGTACTCGATCCAGCCTATACCGCCGGTGTTGTTGTGTTCACCGCCCTTCACCAGCAGCAGTTGTTTGGGTTGTGGCGCGGCCGCGTAAAGCTGTTCGGCCATCTGATATGGCACCCGCTTGTCCCAGGTGCCGTGTATGAACAGCACGGGGAGTTTTAGTTCGGGTACTTTGTGCAGTGACTCGAAACGCTGATTGAGCAACCAGCCTATCGGCAGGAAGCCGTAATCCTTCTCGCCCATCGCCTGCATGGAAGTGAAGGTACTGTCGGTGATCAGACCTGCCGCTTCGGGATGATGGACGGCAAGGTTGATGGCGATGGCACCGCCCAACGAATGCCCGTAGATGATGGCCTGCGAGGCCGGGATGCCGCGCACCTTCAGCAGGTATTGCCAGACTGCCTCGGCATCCTCGTATACCTTGCGCTCGCTGGGCTTGCCGCCGCTGCTCCTGCCGTAGCCCCGATAATCCGCCAGCAGCACATTGAAGCCCAGTTGGTGCAGGCGGAAGGTATGCTCCAGATTGTTGCCGATATTGCGGTAATTGCCGTGGAAATAGACCACCGTCGGCGCACCGGCCTGTTCGGCTGGCACCCACCAGGCATCCAGTTCGCCCTGCTCCGCACCGCTGCCCACCGCGATGCGCAATGGCTCGAATGCCATGCCCATACGGGCAGGCGTGGTCTGCCACTCTACGCTCGGCTCGAATACCTGATCCAATTGCGTGCCCCACATGTAACCGCAGGCAGAAACGTACAGTAGCGCCGCGACACCCAACAGCCATGCCAGCGGACGGGTCAGTCTATTCATGCCGTCCCCTCCGCTTGTTGCGTGTCGAGCCGCTTCCACAGACAGTTGCCTTTGCTGGCCTTGTCTATATCCGCCAATTGTTGCGCATGAGCCGCCAACTCCGCTTCGCTGGGCTGCAATACCCGCAGTTTGGGGCGGATGGCGGTGTTGTCCAGCGTGACCGACTGCCGCACTTCAGGTTTGACTTCCTCATCCAGCAGGCTCTCCTGCCCGCGCGTCATCGCTAGGTAGACTTCCGCCAGCAACTCGGTGTCCAGCAATGCGCCGTGCAGGGTGCGATGCTGGTTGTCTATCTCGTAGCGGCTGCACAACGTGTCCAGACTATTCTTCTTGCCCGGATGCATCTCGCGCGCGATTTTGAGCGTGTCCATTACCGGATTTTGTAACGGCGGCAGCCCAAGCAAATTCAGCTCATGATTGATGAAGCCCATGTCGAACGGCGCGTTGTGCGCCATCAACTCGGCCCCTTCGATGAATTCGAGAAAACTGCCGGCAATGTCGGCAAACTTCGCCCTGCCCCGCAGCATGTCCCAGGTAAAGCCGTGCACCCTTGCTGCGTCCTCGTCAACCTCGCGCTCAGGGTCGAGATAATGATGGAAATGCCGGCGCGACACCTTGCGACCATCCAGCTCGATGGCGGCGATTTCGATGATGCGATGGCCGTCGCGCGGTGAAAGGCCCGTCGTCTCGGTGTCCAGTACGATCTTACGCATCCGCTTGCCCCATCACCAATTCCACTCCCTTGTTCGCCAGCACATCGGCGCACTCGTTGCCTTCGTGTCCGGCATGTCCCTTGACCCATACCCATTCGATCCGGTGGCGTGCCGTCGCTTCATCCAGTCTGCGCCACAAGTCATCGTTCTTGACCGGCTTCTTGCTGGCAGTTTTCCAGCCGGAGCGCTTCCAGCCCGCCAACCAGGTGGTGATGCCCTGATGCACATATTTGGAATCGGTGTGCAGACGCACCTGACAGGGACGTGTAAGCGCCTCCAGTGCGGCGATTGCTCCCATCAGCTCCATGCGGTTATTGGTGGTCATCACCTCGCCGCCGAACAATTCGCGCTGATGTCCCTTGAGCCGCAACAGCGCGCCCCAGCCGCCCACGCCCGGATTGCCCTTGCAGGCCCCATCGGTGTAAATATCCACAATCTCATCACTCATGCTTCAAATTCTGCCCATTCTGTTCATTATTCACCAGCCGGCTGTCGACACATTGACTGACCGGCTTATTCAGCTTTGGTGCGACCGGCAGCAGCGAATTCACCAGCCCTTGCTTCCACTGCGGTTTAAGCAACCTCAATCCCGGTACACGCTTGATGGCGTGTACGAAATACACCCCCCCAACCGCCGGCCACCAGCGCCGGCCTGCTGACTCCATGAAATTGCTGCGTTCCAGCCATTTGTGCTGGCGGAACGGCGGCGCATAAGCGACGAACCGCACTGCCTCGACTTCAAACCCCAGCAGCGCCAGCCAGTCTTTCAGGCGCGACACCGCGATGAAATGCCCGCACCACGGATAGCCGTGTCGCCTGCCCAGCGCCCGATGCAGGCCCCACAGGCTGAGCGGATTAAAGCCGCTGATCAGTACGCTGCCTTCCGGCCTCAACACCCGTTCGACTTCGCGCAGAATCTGGTGTGGATTGGCTGCGAAATCCAGCACATGCGGCATCAGCACCATGTCCAGACTGTTGCAGGCGAACGGCAATTCCACGCCGCACAGCCGCACGTCCGCCTTACGATCAGCTCCCGTGAAACGATGGGGGATGCGGCTGTTGCGCAAAAAATCGTGCTCAGACAGCCCCAGCTGCAAAGCGTTGTAACCAAAAATGTCGTTCACCGTACGGTCAAAATGCGCTTGCTCGAACGGCAAGACATACCGCCCCTGAGGGCTGGCGAACCACTCACTCAGACTTTGCGCAGTTGACATACAATCGGACATCGATCCACTCTCACTATGACCATGTACAAGATCACCGCCATACCCGCCTTTCAGGACAACTACATCTGGGCCATCCATAACGACCGCCATGCCGTGGTGGTAGACCCCGGCGATGCGGTGCCGGTACTGCAATTCCTTGCCTCGCAGCACCTTGAACTCACTGGCATACTCTGCACACATCGCCACCACGACCACATCGGCGGCATTTCAAAATTGCGCGCAGTATACAACGTGCCGGTGTACGGACGACGACACGACAAAAATCCTCACATCACCCACGATCTCCAGGAAGACGGAAAACTTGCACTGGACGAGTTCGGCCTGTGGTTCGACATCCTGGAGATTCCCGGCCATCTCGACGACCATGTCGCTTTTTTTGCGCCAACCGCCTCGCCACCGCTGCTGTTCTGCGGCGACGTACTATTCGGCGCGGGTTGCGGCAAAAACTTCGAAGGCACAGTCAACCAACTACACCATTCGTTACAGCGCATCAGTCGCTTGCCCGGCGATACGCTGGCCTATTGCGCCCACGAATACACCGCCTCCAACCTGCGTTTCGCGCTGGTTTGCGACCCCGATAACCCCGATGTGCAACTACGCGTAGAACAAACCCAGTCGCTACGTGCCAACAATCAGACCACTGTCCCATTCAGCATCTCACTGGAAAAGGCCACCAATCCCTTCATGCGTTGTAGCCAGCCCGGCATCATCAAGGTGCTACAACAGCGTGGCTTGACCGATACCAGCGAACCAGCGGTATTCGCCGCACTGCGTGCCTGGCGAGACAGTTTTTGATATTTCACCTCACTTTTTGGCAAAGAACGGCATTTATTTCAAATCAGTGATTGCAGTAACCGGCAAACTGGTTTATTCTGCGCGCCCTTCGGAGAGGTGGATGAGTGGTTTAAGTCGCACGCCTGGAAAGCGTGTTTGGGATAATATCCCAACGGGGGTTCGAATCCCCCCTTCTCCGCCAAATCAATGAGTTACGCTTGTTTTAACCAGTAAGCGCAACCTCAAATAAGACAACTTTCTTGCTGGCACTGTGCCAGAATTGTGCCAAGAAAGTTGCTCTAAATCCCCATATTATTGTTTCTTTCACTGTGCCAGAACTGTGCTCAGCCCGCTATGGAAGAAAAATTCATGGCATCCAGAGCCTCTTTTCGGGCTTCTGCCATTTTTATTGCAACTGACTGCGATGTCGCAAACCCATCAACAATCTCAAGCCCATGCTTTGCGCCGAATATCTTCCACACATCATCTTCTGATACCTCTTCGCCCCATTTTTTACGTATATCACGCAAAAGTAGCTCTTCAACTGATTCACCTCGCTCCGCAGGCTTTACCGTTACCTCCTTTCGGGAGGATAAATCAAGAATCAGTTTATGCAGTGGCGCAAGAGCAGCAACAATATTTTTGGGTTGATGTTCTTCTAGTAAATTGTTGACTTGCAATATCAGGTGTTCGACGGCTAACGTGAATTCTTTGAGTTGTGACGCTCTAGGATCATAAACATAGCTTTCGCTGATGGCCCAACCAGCCATTTCTAATTTAATTTCCTGATTTATCACTTCACTAAGCAGTTTCTGTCCGACATTCGCAGGAAGAAGGCCGTCCTTTATCGACTTTTTAATTTTTGAATGCAAGTTTGGTAACGCCATAGACTTGCTACCTCTCCTGTATTTACACCAAACAGTCCCCGTTCCATCTCCAATACCCAGCTTTTCCTCAAACTCCGTTGTACGAAGTTTGCAGCTTTTTTCGATCAAATCAATAAATTTTTGAGTAGCTTCTTTTTTGAATATTTTCAACTCATTACTATCTGCATACCTTGCCATAATCTTTCCTTTTTATATAGACCAAAAACTATATAATTAATCGTATGTATTAACTAAACCATCATATTTTACTAGAACAACAATAATATCCCCATCGTAGCAAACAAGGGGTATATAAGTGGACAATTCAAGTAGCATTGCATTGGATATTCAGCAGTTAAGCAATGAAATTCATCTGGCGGTAAAGACCATCCGTACAACTTTGGTGAAAAATCCTGGCGCACTTCCTCCTCGATTGATTATTGAAGGTCAAAAGCGGTTGCTCTGGCTGCGCAGTGATGTGATTGATTTTTATAATCGACAAAAACGCTCTCATGGGTCAAATCCGGATTTTTCTACGAAACCATTCAAGCCCTCGTTCGCAATCGAGCCAACTTCAAATGCGAAAAGAAAACGCGGCGCACCAACAAATCAAGAAAAACTAGCCCGCAGAACAGCAACCAGCTGATTTCAGACATCATGACATTTCATGTGCCATTTGAGAAACCAGTTGCGCTTTTTATTGAACGTGTAAAAAAGGGGGAGCTGCATCAAAAATGTGATTCTGTTCTTGACGTATCTCCACTGAAAATCGCGGTATACCTCCCCGTGTGGCCCAGCGCGGTGCGCGGAATTCCAAATGGGGTGCTGCGATCCGCCTTGTTTGGTGTTGTAAAAAAGGGAGTGCGTATTTCGGAGCATCGTGACCGGTCATTTCGCTAAGTCGTGACCGGTGATTTCGGTCTATCGTGACCGCTCGTTTCGCTAAGACGTGACCGATTTTAGGTGCCGACCGAAATGAGCGGTCACGACTTAGCGAAACGGAAATCAGTACATAAAAGGTGTTGCGCATGAACTAGGAGACCGAGCATCCTCCCGCGATTTTGGCGGGGGAATGAAATGCCGGTAAAACAAGTATCCATGCGTAAAATCAAAGAATGTCTTCGTATGAAATGGTCGTGCGGACTCTCGCACGAGAAGATCGCCAAAGCCCTGGGCCTGTCCAAGGGTGTAGTCAGCAAATACGCTCAGTTGGCCGTTGCTGCTGGTCTGGATTGGGAGCGCGTTTCATCGCTCGATGAAGCTGAACTCCAGCGCCTACTGATCCCCTGCGTCAAACGTACCCGTGGCGCACGTCATGTTCCTGACTGGGCCATTGCCCATCGCGAGATGCACAAGAAGGGCGTCACCTTGCAGCTACTGTGGGAAGAGTATGTCGACGCCCATGCTGGAGTGGACACCTATCGCTACACGCAGTTTTGCAATCTGTATCACGGCTATGCTGCGACGCTCAAACGCTCCATGCGCCAGATTCACCGCGCAGGCGAGAAACTGTTCATCGACTATGCAGGCCCCACCGTGCCGTTCACTGACCAGTTCACCGGCGAGATCAGCCAAGCGCACATCTTCGTCGCCGTATTGGGGGCGTCCAATTACACCTACGCCTGCGCCACCGTCAAAGAGACACAAGCCGACTGGTTGCATGGTTTGGCGGGGGCGCTGAGCTTTATTGGCGGCGTACCTGAAATGATCGTGCCGGACTGCCCCAAGGCATTGATTACCAACGCTGACCGATATGAGCCGATCATCAATCGCACCGCACAAGACTGCGCCCGTCACTACGGCACGGTGATTCTGCCAGCTCGCCCGCGTCACCCCCAGGACAAGGCTTTGGCGGAGGTGGGTGTGCAGATTGTGGAACGCTGGATATTGGCCCGATTGCGACGTCGATGCTTCTTCAGTTTGGCCGAACTCAATCGGGCCATCCGCCCTTTACTGGATGACTTGAATCGTCGTCCCTTCCAGAAGAAAGACGGCTGTCGTGAGGAATGGTTTCATTTGCTGGATCGCCCCGTTCTCAAAGCACTGCCGGCCTATCCTTATGAGATAGCGAACTTCAAATACTGCAAGGTAAACATCGACTACCACGTCGATATTGAAGGTCATTATTACAGCGTTCCGCACAACCTCGTCAGGCAGCAACTGGAGGCGCGCATCACCAGCACTACGGTGGAATTGCTGCTGCGCGGGAATCGGGTTGCGTGTCACGCCAAGAGCGCCAAACGCGGCGCACACACCACAATTGCGGAACATATGCCGGCGGCGCACCGCGCTCATCTTGAATGGTCACCGCAACGTCTGCTGAACTGGGGGCGTGACATCGGCGCGAATACGCATCTTATTGTGGATCACCAGTTAACCAGCAAACCGCATCCTGAAATGGGCTACCGAGCCTGTCTTGGACTACTGTCGCTGGCACGTCAGCATGGCAATGAGCGACTGGAAGCGGCGTGTGCCAGGGCGGTATCGTTAGGCGCACTCAATCGCCGCTCGGTCGTCAATATACTGAAAGCCGGGCTGGACAGTCAGCCGTTACCCATCACACCCACTGAACAACACGCCGAACAAACAGACTGGATTTCACCGCATCACGCCAACGTGCGCGGGCCCGGTTATTACCACTGATGGCAAGCGCCGGTTAAACCCGCTCCGGCAATACCCCTTCTGCAACATAACTCAAAAAAGGAAGCGCACGATGTTGATACAACACACGATGACACAACTCAAATCACTCAAGCTGGATGGCATGGCCCGCGCACTGGAGGAGCAACAGATCATGCCGGCCAGTCAGGAGCTGACCTTCGAAGATCGGCTGGCTCTGTTGGTCGAACGAGAAATTACCTGGCGCGACAACCGTCGTTTGACGCGGCTATTGCGTCAAGCCAAACTCAAACAAGCGCAAGCCTGTATGGAGGATATCGACTATCGCGGCAGTCGCAACCTAGACAAGCGGCTGATGGTCACGCTGGCCGGATGCGATTGGATACGTCGCGCGCAAAACGTGCTGTTGACCGGCCCCACCGGCGGCGGCAAGACATGGCTGGCGTGCGCCTTGGGAAATCAGGCTTGCAGGCAGGGCTTCTCAGTCATGTACGTGCGCGTGCCCCGCTTGGTGGAACAGATGCGCATTGCGCACGGCGACGGGAGCTTCAGTCGGGTGCTGGCACAGATGGCCAAGATTGACGTTTTACTATTGGATGATTGGGGGCTTACCCCGCTGCAATCCTCCGAGCGGCATGATTTACTGGAAGTGGTGGATGATCGGGTCAACACACGCTCAACCATCATCACCAGTCAGTTGCCGGTGGATCATTGGCACACTTGGCTGAACGATCCAACGCTGGCCGACGCCATTCTCGATCGGCTGGTACACGCCTCACACCGGGTCGCGCTGAAGGGCGAATCGCTCAGAAAAAAACACGTCGAAACCACTTTGACAGACGCTATCGTGACCGACTGAGGTAGAATTCAACCCCCGCGCAACATCCTTCAAATAGCGGTCACGATAGACCGAAACAGCCGGTCACGATGAGCGAAATACGCAAAGGGAGAACGGCGTTACATGCAGAAAGAGCGCATTGCTGCACTTGAAGGCATCGAAATTTTCTACACCGGCCAGCGGCTGGATCAAGGTGATCTCGATACGTGGATAAGCGGGCTTCATTTCGCGCGCCTCCAGGAAATGGGGCAGCGTTGTCACTTCACCGCCTACTCTATACTTAAACTGATGCGTAAAACCGACTCCGGTAAAAATCGAGACATCCTCGACACTCGCCTTAGCCGCCTAAACGCGACCGCTGTTCGCATAAAGTCAGGAAAATACAGCTATGAAGGTAGCCTGATCGACTCCGTATACCGAGAGGAAGAAACACGGGAGTATGTGGTCGTTTTCAACCCAAAAATGCAAGCCTTATTTGCATCTACTCAGTTTACTCAGATTGACCTAGATGTACGCCAAGAACTAGATGGAAAACCACTCGCACAATGGTTGCACTGTTTTTATGCGTCGCACGCAAAACCCTTCCCATACAAAGCAACCACGTTGCTTACACTGTCTGGCAGCGAAAATAGCGCCCCGCACAGCGCTAGGCAAAAGCTTATTAAAGCACTTGATGCCGTAGCAGAAGCAAGCAACAGGCATGTTCAACCATTCAGCTATGAAATCCAAGATGATCTCGTACATGTAAAAAAGAGACCCAGTCGATCACAGCAACGCCACCTGAAGAAAATACTAGCGCTCAATGCCTCACGCAGTTAGTACCGTTCCAGCAGATAGTGAATACCGTTCCAGCGGGTTGAAAATGCCGTTCCAGTAGATAGGCAATGCCGTTCTAGCAGATAAATTATTTCCGCCAAAACCGGCTAAAAGTACAAGTAAACACTGACCTCTAGCATCTGAGGTAAATATGCCTAATCCTTTTTAATCTTTATTAATCCAATAGGCGAGCGATGCGACAGCCTCCGTCGTTATAACGCAACATATTGCTGCCGAACTACGCCTTAAGCCGCCGCTAATTTGAGCCAATCAAACCTATTGAAGACACGACTTGTTGTTGATGTTCAAATATTTCTGTTACAACAGCGCTAATATGATGATTGCTATCCATTGCAATCATCCTGGTGGGATCGCGAACTTCTGTGACACCAATACTACAGTTGAGCATCTCAGAATCGGCCCAACTAAACGGCGCTCCCATATAGTGAGGTGACGCTACTAGCTTTTGTGCAAGCTTTTTGTGCTGGATAGTCAGGGAGTCTAGTTTCTTTGAGTGTCCGCGTACAATGAAAAACTGATTATCAATGGTGTAGCGAATTTTGGCGTTTGCATGTGGTGCAATTACTCCCTCTACAGCTTCCGCACTTCGGATCAAGTAATCACCAAAAATGATTTTGTGATCCTTGCTCCCAGAGAAAATAGCCTTCCAAGCCATCATTTCGATACGCGGTATACAGCCTTCTGCGTCTGGAGTATTAACTGCTTTGTTTACCGCCGTTGGCATTGAGCCTCCAGCAATAATTACAGTGCTAAAGCCCAAACTACGCAAGGTTGTTACCGCCATTTCGGCATTGGCAATCAAATCTGGTACAGATGCCGTAGTAACATCGCCAAAATCGACCATTGCGTAGCAGTTGTTAGCCTCAACATCGAGCGATTCCATGATGTCGTTAATGCGATCAGAGAAGTATGAAAAATCGTGCATATCATCCTGCACAGACTCACTGTCGATGCGAATGCATGGCGTCGCAGTAAAAGATTTACGAATATTCTTCAGCGCCTGACTGTAGGTTGGATCATCCCAGCGGTCATAACCCACAATAGGATGCGTGATCACATTGTTGGAGCGAAACTCACTACTGTCCGGTAGATTTTAAGTTCATTTCGCTGTAGCCCTTTATTGACGTGGCTTTCAGCACGTTTTTGCATTCCGACGATTTCAAATCCTATCTGGAATCGCCTTTGGTTAAAAAACC
>JAQTZW010000012.1 GCA_028687575.1 Gallionella sp.
ACGGTTTTTTAACCAAAGGCGATTCCAGATAGGATTTGAAATCGTCGGAATGCAAAAACGTGCTGAAAGCCACGTCAATAAAGGGCTACAGCGAAATGAACTTAAAATCTACCGGACAGTAGTGATAAATTCTATGTATAAATTTGATAGAAATTATGGGGGGTAGAAATGAGCAATTCAAACTCAAGGTTCATACGCCAGCTAATTACCTTTATCACTTTTGCTTGTACTTTTCTGGCAACATCTGCATCAAACGCAGCCCTGATACATCAATATACTTTTCTGAGCGGAACGGCAATTGATTCGGTTGGCGGTGCGAATGGTACGTTGTTTGGCGGTGCTTCCATTGTTGGCGGCGAATTGCTACTAAATGGTACCGGATACGTCGAGACACTTGGCAATCACATCATTCCGACCGCTGGCGATTTCACATTAAGCATGGATGTCAAACAGACCGCTTTTGGCTCTGCTTACGTGGAGCTGATTTCACAAGGTTCTAGTGGAAGTGGTTTTTACTTGGGGTATTCACCCGCCAAAACCATGCGGGTTACTGACGCATACCTCAACACCGCTATTCCATTTCCCACTGATGGCCTGTATCACAACTACACGTTATCCGTTTCTGGAAATATCACGAGCTTGTATATTGATCATGTTCTGCAAGGGACTTTTTTGAATATTGCACGTGGCATTGGAGGGACCAATACCAGATTCGGGGAACAATTTAATGTAAATGGTTTGGTACAAGAATATTTCACTGGCAGCATGAAAAATATTCTTGTCTATGACACCAACTTGGCAGGCGTTGCAGTTCCCACACCTTCAAGCTACGCCTTGGTGCTCGCCGGCCTGGGATTTATGGGTATTACCAGAAATAGTCGTAGTCGCAAGACTATCTCTAAAAGCCGGTGACCGGTCTAACTTCACAGCATAACGTCATGCCCCGCCAAATTGGGTTATGGCGGGTGGTGCCCACCCCACCACTCTGGCTATGGCACCGTAAGATGGAACCGGCACAATTCGCGTAATCTGCTGTATAAAGGGGCATCATGACCAACAGAATAATCTTGGCAGCATCGGACGTGCAGGTGGGTGACCACATCTATAACGGCATCGGCCACAACGCACACCCTACCAATGCATGGGAAACCATCACCGAGATACGTCTGGAGGATGGGCTGATTCTAATCATCGGCGGCGATAAAAGAGGGCAGCACGGCGAATTCTGGTTCGAACCCGAAGAGCAAGTCGTAGTCATGCGTTATCCCAAAGCGGCTGTATAAAATCCCACAAGGCAAATTGGTACCCTAATGGCTAACAATCGCTTCAAGCACCGCAGTTACCCCTGCACTCCTTCCAGCCTCTCCCGCACCTCCACAAACAGCGGCCTTGCGCCGACATCGGCCTGAGCGCAGCGGCGCTGCAACTCCCATAGCGTTTCGCGCGTTTCCACCGCTTGAGGCATAGGCTCACAGCGTTCCAGCAATTCTTCCAGCAGACAGGAGAAGGCGCGCACTTCGATGCGCTGGAGCGCGTCGGCGTGGCGTTCGTCCGAGATGAAGGAGGCCGCACCGAAGTCGCCCAGCAGACAATTGCCTTGTCCGTTCCACAACAGATTATGGGCATACAGGTCGCCGTGCTGGATGCCCCGGTCATGCAGGTACTCCGCCGCGCGGGCGATGCCGGTCGCCATCTGGATGGCGACCTCCAGCATGAAACGCGTGTCCGGCGGATAGACGTCGCGGGTGCAGGAAGCCAGACTGGGTGGGCCGGCCAGCGTCCTGAAGCTCGCATCCACCAGCGGCATCACCAGCCCGGCGCGTCCTTCGGGATGGCCGCCGATCTTGCCGGCGGCGGCGATCAGGTTGGGGTGCGTCCCGGCAGCCAGACTGGCGGCCTTTTCGCTCTTCGGCCAGCCGTCGCTGGTGACCGCCCCCTTGAACAGCTTGACCGCGACCGATGCCGAACCACCCGGCGCATGATGCCAGTCGGCTTTATGGATCACGCCCGACGCGCCTTCGCCCAGCACATGCTGCACGTCCAGCCCGTGCCAGGCGATGTGCGGTATCGCCTGCCGCGCCAACGCGTCGGCTTCGCGCACCGCCGAAAACGGGTTGCCGGCGAACGCCAGCCAGGCCAGCTTCGACAGGTCGAACAGCCATTCCGGCAACGCGGCCAGTTGATTGGCCGAGATGCGCAGCAATTCCAGATTGCGGCACGCCGCCAGACTTTCCGGCAGTTGCCGCAGCCGGTTGCCCGCCAGCATCAGCTTTTGCAGGTGGATGCAGCGCCCCAGTTCGTCGGGCAAGCTTTCCAGCCGGTTGTCGGTCAAGATCAGCCAGCGCAATTTCGGCGGCAAACTGGCGGCGGGCAGGCAACTGATGCGGTTGGCCTTGAAGCCCACCATTTCCAGATTCTCGCAGCGCCCCAGCACCTCGGGCATGACGGTGAACGGATTGTCGGAACAGAAAATCACCTTGAGTTTATGGAGCCGGGGCAGTTCGTCTGGCAACGAGGTCAGCGCGTTGCCAGACAGGTTGAGCACCTCCAACGTGTCGGCGAGATCAAAAATCTCAGCGGGGAAAGTCGTCAGCCCGCACGACAGGTCGAGCCGTGTGACGCCGTGCAGCTTGCCGCTCCGCAACCGGGAAAGCGTGTCCATCGCGTTCAGCGGGGTTTCAGGCCGGCGATCCAGCGTGTGTAGAGCTGTTCTGCGACCCGGTGGAGTTGCGGAAGTTTAGCTGCCGCCTGCTGCTGCATGTCGGCTGCCTGCTGCACCGCCGGGCTGGCGAGGTTGGCGGCAATCTCGTCAGCGCCGATCTCGCACCATTCGGCGACCATCGCGTCTGTCATTTCGACGTGACATTGCAGCGCCAGGTGCTTGCCGACGGCGTATGCCTGATGCGCGCAGTGCGCGCTGGACAGCAGCAACACGGCGTGCGGCGGCAGACTGAAGGTTTCGCCGTGCCAGTGGAAAGCATCAAAACCGCACAGTTCACCGAATGCGGCGCGGCCAGCGGCATGGTCGACTACCGTCACCGCACCCCAGCCGATCTCCTTGACCGGGTTACGCGTCACCGCGCCGCCCAGCGCCTTGCTGATGAGTTGTCCGCCCAGGCAATGGCCCAGCACCGGGGTGTCGTCGGCCACCGCCTCGCGGATCAGCGACAGCACGGGGGCGATCCACGGCAAATCGTCGTTGACGCTCATCGGCCCGCCCATGAATACCAGCCCGGCAAACACGTCGGCGAATACCGGCACGGTGTCGCCCGCGTCTATCGCGATCAGTTTCCAAGGAATGGCGTGCGCATCCAAAAATTCGGCCAGATAACCGGGACCTTCAGCAGCTGCGAAACGGAAGATGGCGATGGGTTTCATGATCTAGAGGCGTTAAAGGTGAAATGTGAAAGGTGAAACGTAGAAGCGGCAAGGTGAAACGTGAAAGGTGAAAGGTAGAAGCGGAAAGGTGAAACGTGAAGGGCGAGAGGCGAAACGTAGGGGCAGCAAGGTGAAACGCGGCACACCCCCTCCCGGCGGGGAGGGTGGCGCGTAGCGCCGGGTGGGCATCACCTTTCACATTTCACCTTTCACGGTTTTGTCCCGCTCTATCAGCGCATAAGCCGAATGATTGTGGATGGACTCGAAGTTCTCGGATTCGACGATGTAGGCATCCACCCGCTCGTCGGCGTTCAGCACGGCGGCCACGTCGCGCACCATGTCCTCGACGAATTTGGGGTTGTCGTAGGCGCGTTCGGTGACGTATTTCTCGTCGGGGCGCTTCAACAGGCCGTACAGTTCGCAGGATGCCTGCTTTTCGGCGATCTCCACCACTTCCTCGATCCACACGAAGCTATTGGTGCGCAGGGTGATGGTGACGTGGGAACGCTGGTTGTGCGCGCCACGCTCGGAGATCTTCTTGGAGCACGGGCACAGGCTGGTGACCGGAACCAGCACCTTCATGGTGACTTCGGCCTTGCCGGCCTTGATCTCGCCGATCAGCGTCACGTCGTAATCGAGCAGACTCTGCACACCGGACACCGGCGCGGTCTTGTTGACGAAATACGGGAAGCTCATCTCGATGTGACCGGATTCGGCTTCCAGTCGCTCAACCATGTCGCGCAGGATAGCCTCGAACGAGGCCACGGAGATCTCGCGCTCGTGCCCGTTGAGGATCTCGACGAAGCGCGACATGTGCGTGCCCTTAAAATTATGCGGCAGGTGCACGTACATATTGAAGGTAGCGATGGTGTGCTGCACGCCCACGCTCTTGTCCTTGACCATCACCGGATGGCGGATGCCCTTGATGCCGACGCGATTGATGGCGATCTTGCGCAGATCGGCCAGGTTCTGCACATCGGCGATGGCAGCAGACTGAGGTGTATTCATAACAAAATTTCCATGCTTGTTGTCTTGGATGTCCGAATTATAACAAATCCCGACATAATCACTCGGTCATTCTTGCGGTAATGCTGACAGCAATACCTGCGGCATCCAGTCCGCAATCGGCCAGCATCTGTGCCGGATCTCCCTGTTCGATGAAGCTGTCTGGCAAACCCAGTTGCAGCAAAGGCACGGCCAACCCCAGTTGCGCCAGACATTCCGCGACCGCGCTGCCCGCCCCGCCCATCACGACATTCTCTTCTACCGTCACCAGCAACTGGTGGCTGCCAGCCAGTTGCTGCACCAACTCGACATCCAGCGGCTTGACGAAACGCATGTTCGCCACCGTGGCATCCAATTTTTCAGCCGCCTGCAACGCCGGGGTGAGCATGGAACCGAAAGCCAGTATCGCCACGCGCTTTCCCTGGCGGCGCAGTTCACCGCGCCCGACCGGCAGCGCCTGCATCTCGGCCTCGATTGTCACGCCGGGCCCCTTGCCGCGCGGGTAACGCACCGCGCTCGGCGTATCGAGCGTCAAAGCGGTATAGAGCATCTGCCGGCATTCATTCTCGTCAGCGGGTGCCATCACTGTCATGTTCGGAATGCAGCGCAGGAACGACAGATCGAAGCTGCCGGCATGGGTCGCGCCGTCCGCGCCGACCAGCCCGCCACGGTCTATCGCCAGCACCACCGGCAGATTCTGGATGGCGATGTCGTGAATCTGCTGGTCGTAGGCGCGCTGCAAAAAGGTCGAATAGATCGCCACCACCGGCTTGTAGCCGTCGCAGGCAAGCCCGGCGGCAAAGGTCAGCGCGTGTTGTTCGGCAATGCCCACATCAAAATAGCGCGTGGGATATTTTCCGGCAAACTCCTGCATGCCTGAGCCTTCACACATCGCCGGCGTGACCCCGACCACGCGCTGGTCGCGCGCTGCAATGTCGCACAGCCACTGACCGAACACCTGGGTATAGGTCGGTTTGTCATCCTGTTTCGGTACGATGCCGCTGTCGCGATCGAACTTGCTGACCCCGTGATAGAGCAGGCAGTCCTCTTCGGCCTTGTCGTAACCCCTACCCTTTTGCGTGACCACATGCAGGAATTGCGGGCCTTCCAGTTCGCGGATATTGCTCAATGTGTCGAGCAGCGCGTCCAGATCGTGACCATCTATCGGGCCGATGTAATTGAAGCCGAATTCCTCGAACAGCGTGCTGGGCGTAACCATGCCCTTGACGTGCTCCTCGGCACGCTTGGCAAATTCCAGCACCGGCGGCACCCCCTTGAGTACGCGTTCGCTGCCACGCCGCATCGCCGCGTAGAACTGGCCGGACATCAATTTGGCCAGATAGTTGTTCAGCGCGCCGACCGGGCGCGAGATGGACATGTCGTTGTCGTTCAGTATCACCAGCAGGTTGGCGTTCATCGCGCCGGCATTGTTGAGCGCCTCGAACGCCATGCCGCCAGTCATCGCGCCATCTCCGATGATCGCCACCGAGCGCCGCGAGCTGCCTGACAACTGCGCTGCCACCGCCATGCCTAGCGCCGCCGAAATCGAAGTACTGGAGTGTCCGGTGCCGAAGGTGTCATAAGGGCTTTCCTCGCGCTTGGGGAAACCGGCGATGCCGCCCGCCATGCGCAGCTGGCTCATCGCCGCGCGCCGCCCGGTGAGGATCTTGTGCACATAGGTCTGGTGACCAACATCCCACACCAGCCGGTCTTCCGGCGTGTCGTAGATAGTGTGCAGGGCAAGGGTCAGCTCGACCGTGCCGAGATTGGAAGAAAGATGCCCGCCGGTCTTGCTGACCGATTCGACCAAAAATTCGCGCAATTGCTGCGCCAATAGCGGCAACTGCTCACGGGTTAGCTTGCGCAGGTCTGCGGGTGTGTTGATAGTGTCTAGTAAGGAATACATCAGAACTTTCTTAACACAATAAAATCAGCCAGTTCGCGCAACCGCTGCGCCGCGTCACCGAACTCATCCAGCGCGGACAGTGCCTCGCCGTGCAGTTCGCCAGCCATGTTGCGCGCCGCCTGTACGCCCAGCAGCGTAACGTAAGTTGGCTTGTCGTTGTCGGCATCCTTGCCGGCAGTCTTGCCCAGTGTGGCGGTGTCAGCCTCGGCATCCAGCACATCGTCCACCACCTGAAAGGCCAACCCCACGCACTTGCCGAAATGATCCAGATTGTTCAGTTGCGATGCAGTCACTGTGCCGCAATGCGCGCCCAGCAAAATCGCCGCACGGATCAGCGCACCCGTCTTGTGGATGTGCATGTTCTCCAACTCAGGCAGACTGAGCGCCCGCCCCACGCTCTCCAGGTCTATCGCCTGCCCGCCCGCCATGCCGCGCGAACCGGAAGCTTGCGCCAGCAGCTTGACCATCTCCAACTGGTGCCGCGCATCGTCATTCAGGGTGTTTTCCGCAAGCAACTGGAACGCCAGCGTTTGCAGACTATCCCCCACCAACAGCGCGGTCGGCTCATCGTATTGCACATGACAAGTCGGCTTGCCACGGCGCAACACATCGTCGTCCATGCAGGGCATGTCGTCGTGCACCAGCGAATAGGCATGAATCAGCTCGACCGCCGCCGCCGCAATATTGACGCGACCGAGTTCGGCACCGACCAGTTCACCGGCGGCGAACGCCAGCAGCGGGCGCACCCGTTTGCCGCCATCCAGCACCGCATAGCGCATCGCCTGATGCAGGCGCTGTGGCATGACTTCCGCCTGCGGCAGCAACCCGCGCAACACGTCTTCGAAACGGGATTGATGGGCTGATGACCAGCCTGCGAAATCAACGCTCATCATGAATTTTCCCCGACTGCAAGTTCCTTGAGCATGCCGTCCTCCAACACGCGCACCTGCTGCTGCGCCGCCTCGAGACGTCCTCGACAGAAAGCCAACAACTCGGCGCCGCGCTTGTAGGCGACCAGCGAATCCTCCAGCGCCAGCTGGCCGGATTCCATATCCGCGACGATTTGCTCAAGCTCGGCCATCGCCGACTCGTAGCCTTGTGGTTTTTGAGATTTTCCTGACATGACAGTCTCTGCTTGGGAAAGTCGCGTATTTTACCCAAGCCCTACTTGATGAGCCAATTTTTGTTGCCCTCCCCCCTGATTTAAGAGAAAATCGCCCCCTTTCCCGCAACATGCGTATTCACTAATTGAAGGATAACGTGGGTATGTCCGATTTTGAAAACATGCAACACCTCTCCCCGGCCCAAGTCCAGCCGCCACTGAGCTGGTACTTCGACCCCCAAATGCTGGAGCTGGAACAGCGTTTGCTGTTCGATCAGGGCCCCAATTACGTCGGCCACGAACTGATGGTGCCCAGCCTCGGCGATTACCAAGTATTGCGCGACGAAGCGCAGATGCTGGTGCGCAACCCGAACGGCGTGGAACTGCTGTCCAACATCTGCCGTCACCGCCAAGCCACCATGTTGCAGGGTCGCGGCAACGCGCAGCACATCGTCTGCCCGCTGCACCGCTGGACCTACAAGACCGACGGCGAATTGCTGGGCGCACCGCATTTCCCGCAGAACCCCTGTTTGCACCTCAACAAGTCGCCGCTGCAAAACTGGAACGGCATGCTGTTTTCTGGCAAGCGCGACATCGCCAAAGATCTGGCCCGCGTCGGCGTGATGAAAGACCTCGATTTTTCCGGCTACATGCTGGATCGCGTACAGGTGGACGAATACGCGTTCAACTGGAAGACCTTCATCGAAGTCTATCTTGAAGATTATCACGTCGTGCCGTTCCATCCCGGCTTGGGCAACTTCGTCAACTGCGACGACCTGAAGTGGGAATTTGGTGAGCAGTACAGCGTGCAGACGGTCGGCATCAGCAACAGCCTGAAGAAAGTCGGCAGCGACGTGTACGGCAAGTGGCAGGAACAGGTACTGCGCTACCACGGCGGCGAGCTACCCAAGTACGGCGCGATCTGGCTGACCTATTACCCCAACATCATGGTCGAGTGGTATCCCGGCACGCTGGTCATCAGCACGCTGGTGCCGCGCGGACCGGAAGCCTGTACCAACATCGTCGAGTTCTATTATCTGGAAGACATCGCGCTGTTTGAACGCGACTACGTCGAGGCGGAACAGAGGGCCTACAACGAAACCGCCATCGAGGACGATGTGATCTGCGTACGAATGCATCAAGGGCGCAAGTCGCTGTACCAGCGCGGCATCGAGGAACACGGCCCGTACCAGTCACCCACCGAGGACGGCATGCTGCATTTCCACGAGTACCTGCGCCGCAACCTTGCTCCGCACCTTTAACCCAGGGCTTCCGGCTCACACGGAGATGACCGCCTGACATGGGCTCACTGTGGATGCTGGTAGCAGGATTCCTGTTCGCCTGCATGGGCGTATTCGTCAAGCTAGGCACGGCGGATTTCTCGCATTTCGAATTGGTGTTCTACCGCTCCTTCATCGGCCTGCTGTTGGTCTATGCAATCTCCGTGCAGCAAAACATCAGCCTGAAGACACGCCACTGGCGTCCGCACTTGTGGCGCGGCCTGTCCGGCACGCTGGCGCTGATGCTGTTCTTCTACTGCATCAGCGTCCTGCCATTGGCGACCGCCGTCACGCTCAACTACACCGCGCCACTGTTTCTCTCGCTGCTGACCATGCTGGTATTCAAGGACAAGTTCAATCTGCCAGTGACCGCCTCCATTGGTCTCGGTTTCTGCGGCGTGGTGTTGCTGCTGCACCCAACCATGTAGCACAACCAATTATTACCCGGGCTACTCGGCCTGATCTCCGGCTTTTTGGCGGGCGTAGCCTATCTGAACGTGAAACAACTCGCCATGCTGGGCGAGCCAGATGCCCGCACGGTGTTCTATTTCACACTGATTGCCACGCTGGTCAGCGGCATAGCGATAATGAGTGACACAGTGCATCCCGTTACTTGGAAAAACATCTGGCTGCTGACGGGACTGGGCTGCTGCGCCACCTTGGCGCAACTCGCCATGACCCGCGCCTATCGCGTGGGGCGCACACTGGTGGTTGGCAGCCTGGCCTACATCACCATCATCTTTGCCAGCCTGTTCGGCATGGCGATCTGGCACGAGACCCTGACACCCGCCGCCTGGCTGGGCATGGCCTTCATCATCGCCAGCGGCGTATCCAGCCTGGCATTCTCCCCCAAGCATTGAGCGCCCCCCCCTTCAACAGCTTCGGGAAAGCATGAAACATGCTAGCCAAACAACCCAACGTAGCAAGCTGGCCACTCATCTGCGTTGACGGTATGCTAAGCTAACGACTGATGATGAAACGCCCGAAACTGTCGGGAAAACAACCGCAAGAGGCCAACCACCATGATTACCATCGAACAAACCGACAACCTGGTCAACGCCGCCGTAATGGGCGAATTCACGCTGGCCGACTTCAAGGCTTTCGAGGAGCAGTCGCTGTACAAACTCAAGGCCCCCGGCTCGCTCAACCTGCTGTTCGACCTGCGCGGCATGCTTGATTACAGCGTGGATGTCGCCTGGGAAGAGATCAAATTCTTCAGCCGCGAGCACAATCACGACTTCAGCAAGATCGCCGTCGTCACCGACGACCAGTGGCTGACTTGGAACGCCTGGCTGTCACGCATTTTCGTGGATGCCGACATCCGCGTGTTCGCCGACTACGAAGCTGCCCAAGTCTGGGCGCAGGAATAAAATTCATCAGTCTGGCAGGGCATGCCGCATCGCCAGATGCCATTCCTGCCGATCGCCCATGCTTGCCCGCAACCCGCGAGTAATTGCAGAAAATTTCCCTCCCCCTATAAACTAAAGCGGATTCCAGCCGTTAAATGGCGAACTAGGGTATGGAATTGACGCACTCACCTTGCGCGGCATCCTTACTCCACACTCACCGGCAGAAAACAGGGGGAAAACATGACCGAACCAGATGAAATCCAGCATACGCCTTCCAGCGCGCAGCGCCCCGATCTGGACTGGAGTCAAGTGCGCGAAACCATCCTGATGCTGAACCTATCCATGACCCAGATTGAGCTGGCGCTGCAGGACTCATCAAGTTCGGTAGGCGAGTTGACCGATTCCTTCACCTCGATTTCCAGCGCGCTGAGTGCGATGCGCGAAGTGGCCTGTCGCCTGCCAGACACGCCGGAAGTCATCGCGGCCAAGACCGAAATTGAGAATCTGGGCTCGGAAGTCAGCTGCAAGGTCAATCAGTCTATCGTCGCATTTCAGTTCTACGACAGACTCGCCCAGCGCCTGTCGTATGTATGCCGCAACCTGGACGACCTGGGCACGCTGGTCAACGATCCGGTGCGCTTGTACAACCCGTTCGCCTGGGTCGCGCTACAACAAAAAATACGCTCAAAATATGTCACCGAGGACGACAAGCACATGTTCGACACATTGATGGCGACACGAGACGTACATCTGGCACTGGCCGAGTTCATCAAGCGCAAACGCGAACAACAACCAGAAGGCGACATAGAGCTTTTCTGAGCAAAGTGGCCAGTTCGCGAATAACCAGCCAGCCTCGCATAACCAGTTAGGCTGAAAAACAAAAAACCCGCTTGCGCGGGTTTTTTGTTGGGAAAACATGGCTCAGAAGAATTACTTCAGGCGCACTTCCTTGTACATCACATGCTTGCGAACCACTGGATCGTATTTTTTCATTTCCAGTTTTTCGGGTGTCGTACGCTTGTTCTTGTCGGCGGTATAGAAATGACCTGTACCGGCGCTGGATTCGAGTTTGATTTTTTCACGCATTTCTTATGCTCCTTAGATTTTTTCGCCGCGAGCACGCATATCGTTCAGAACAGAGTCAATACCGTTCTTGTCGATGGTGCGCAAAGCTGCATTGGTCAGACGCAAGCTGACCCAGCGGTTTTCGGATTCAACCCAGAAGCGGCGACGCTGCAGGTTAGGCAAAAAACGACGCTTGGTTTTATTGTTCGCATGAGAAACATTGTTCCCACTCATCGGGCCTTTACCCGTCACTTGACATACACGTGCCATGGTTCTACTCCAACCGATTTTCAAAAGAGCGCGGATTCTACCGGACTAATCCGGAATATTCAACCTCAATTTTTCATTTCTACAGCAGTGCATCAGCCAATCAACGAACTGCCAGATGTTATTAATCTAAATGAAATATACGAGGAATATCCTTATATAAAATATTAATTATTAAATAGAAAACGCGATGCAAACGCTACATGACATTCTCACCCAGCGCAACCTGTCAGCCATCTTCCAGCCCATCATGAATCTTGTCGACGGCACTATCATGGGCTTCGAGGGACTGATTCGCGGCCCGGCTGACAGCCCATTGCACTCCCCCATCAATCTGTTTGCGGCAGCCAGACAACAGGGGCTTGCGCTAGAGGTAGAGATGCTGTGCCGCCAGGTAGTGCTGGAATCCTTTTCCACACAGAAGCTGCCCGGCAAGCTATTCCTTAATGTCAGTCCGGAGGCGTTGACCGACCCGAGATTTCAAAACGGCCAGACGTTGACGTATCTCGCGCAACTCGGCGTTGACCCACAACAAGTCATTATCGAAATTACCGAGAATCAGCCGACTTTCGATTTTGAAGGCATGCGTAATGCACTGCTGCACTATCGTGGCATGGGTTTCCAGATTGCGATTGACGACTTGGGTGAGGGCTTTTCGAGTTTGCGGTTATGGTCTGAACTGCGCCCCGAATTTGTAAAGATAGACGTGCACTTCGTGCAAGGCGTAAACACTGACCCGATCAAACAGCAGTTTCTGAAGTCCATCCAGCAGATTGCAAAAAGCTCAGGCACAGAGGTGATTGCCGAGGGAATTGAAACCGACAGCGAACTCAAGGTCATCTGCGACCTCGGCATCGCCTGCGGGCAGGGCTACTTTATCGGTCGCCCCAGTCCGACTCCCGCGCTACTGCCCCCCGTCGAAGCCAGCTCACTGGTTAACTTTGTCAGCCAGACGCGCGAGGCATCCCATCGTTTGACCACTTCGCGCGGTGTCACAACCGAGAAGCTGATGCGTTACATCGAGCCCGCCCATCCCGAGACCGAGCACGGAAAAATCTTCGCGCGCTTTTCTGCGGACAACAAACTGCACGCCATTCCGGTGGTCAAGAACGGCGTGCCGGTCGGCCTGATTGAGCGTCAACAATACATCAGCTGCTTCGTACAGCCATTCCGACACGAATTGCTAGACAAAAAACCCTGCTCCACCTGCATGAACGGCAAACATTGCAGGGATATGACGAGGGCCTGCGTGGATACCTCGCCTTTGCTGGTCGAGAAATCCACCCCCATCCATGAACTTTCCGATTTCCTTACCGAGTCGGAAAGTACACATTTCGCCAACGGTTTCATCATCACGGAACAAGGGCGCTATATCGGCCTGGGCAACGCGCAAGACCTGCTGCGGGAAATCACCAAGATGCAGATCGAAAACGCGCGTTATGCCAACCCGCTCACGCTGCTGCCCGGCAACGTCCCCATCAACGAGCACATCGAGCAGTTGCTGCAATCCGGCGTATCGTTCGCCGTCTGCTATGGCGACCTTGACCATTTCAAACCATTCAACGATGTGTATGGCTATCGCAAAGGCGACGAGGCCATCCAGTTCACTGGCCGATTGCTGAGCTGGGCCTGCGACCCCAGACACGACTTCATCGGCCATATCGGCGGGGACGACTTCATCATGGTGATGCAAAGTGTGGATTGGGAAAAACGCTGCAATCAGGCGCTGACATCGTTTGCGCAGACTTCTTCTGTACTGTTCGAAACGGAACATCGCGCCATCGGCGGCTACCTGAGCGAAGACCGCCAGGGTCGCATCGTCCACCACCCGTTACCGACACTGTCTATCGGCGCGGTGTGGATCACGCCAGACGCTTTTCATTCGCATCACCAAGTCTCGGAAGCCGCCACCAGCGCCAAGAAGATGGCCAAGAACAAGCCAGGCAACAGCCTGTTCATCGAGCGCCGCCAGACACAAACTGCGCTCGGTGAAACGGGCATCGCCGGAATCTGCCATGCATGACCTGCCGGTCAATCTCGCCACCAGCCTGTTCAGGGGCTGCCGTCTGGCGCTCCATTTGCTGTTCGGCGCCGTGCTGGCGACTGTTCATCCACTTCGAAGCCGCGCCCGACAGCAACGCATCGTCCGTGAATGGAGCGCGCATGTCCTTTGCATCCTCAACATCAGGATTCATATCGAAGGCGAACTGACCGAACTGTGCGAATCTGGCTGCCTGCTGGTCGCCAACCACATCTCATGGCTGGACATCTTCGTGCTGAATGCCATCTATCCGGCACGATTCATTGCCAAGGCGGAGGTGCGCAGCTGGCCGCTGATAGGCTGGCTCTGTCAGCGTAGCGGCACGCTATTTATCGAACGCACCCTACGCAAGGATGCCGCCGCGATCAACCTGAAGATTGCCGGATTACTGAAACAAGGCCAGTGCGTGGGACTTTTCCCGGAAGGCACGACCACCGACGGCAAACGGGTCGGCCATTTCCACTCCGCACTGTTCCAGCCGGCCATAGATGCGGGGGCCCGCATCTGCCCTGTCGCGTTGCATTATCAGGAATCATGCGGCAGACCCAGCACCGTGACCGCTTTTACCGGGGAGATGACGCTGGCAGCCTCCATATGGCGCATTCTGCGATGCCCCAGACTCGATGCCTTCGCCGCATCCACACCCGCGCTCGCCACGTCCCATGACAATCGTCGCGTACTGGCGCTTGCCGCACAACGGGCCATCGCCGAAAAGTTGCAGATGAGCTCAAGCAAAATGGATTTCACTGAACTACCTGCTCCGCCACCCCAACTATTGTTTGCCGCACAGTCGGCTTATGTGCTGCTGCTCGACCCCATTCTCCATGGGCTACACAAATAACCCGCCCTTCACAACTTCTTCATATTTTCTTCATTCCCCTGCAACGCCGTCCCGCCATGCTGTGAATCACCATAATTGTTCACAGCGGGGATTCCATGCTCAAACTCGAAACAGCTCTGCAAACCAT
Organism: Gallionella sp.; assembly: GCA_028687575.1. Lineage (GTDB taxonomy): Bacteria > Pseudomonadota > Gammaproteobacteria > Burkholderiales > Gallionellaceae > Gallionella. The sequence continues at coordinate 14,362 of JAQTZW010000012.1, forward strand.
CGCGCAACGACGCCTGACCACCTCACTCGCGCACGATCAAGCCGAAGTACTGGAAGCGCAACGCCTGCGTTACAAGGTATTTGCCGAAGAAATGGGTGCCAACATCCCCGGCGACGAATTCGATCAGGACAGGTATGACGAGTTCTGCGACCACCTGATCGTGCGCGAGAGCGAGGCAAATCGGGTCATCGGCACCTACCGCATCCTGTCGCCCGATCAGGCGGAAAAATGCGGCGGCTACTATGCCCAGAGCGAATTCGACATCACCCGGTTGCTACACCTGAGCGACCGCATGGTGGAAGTGGGACGATCCTGCGTGCATCGCGACTTCCGTGACGGGGCGACTATCGGGCATTTGTGGGGTGGACTGGCGCAATACATGCTGCAGCACCGCCATGAGTATCTGATCGGTTGCGCCAGTATCACCATGGCCGATGGCGGCCATATCGCGGCCAGCCTGTACCACAAACTGCACCGCATCCATGGCGCACCTGCCGAATACCATGTATTCCCCCATTGCCCACTGCCGCTGCATGCCCTGAACCACGAACTGGATGTGCAACCGCCACCTCTACTCAAAGGTTATCTGCGCCTGGGAGCTTATATCTGCGGCGCGCCGGCGTGGGATCCGGAATTCAACACTGCCGACCTATTGATTCTGCTGCCCATAGCCAGAATGAACGCGCGCTACGCGAGACACTTCCTGAAATAAACTATATAGCGAAACAGGCCCATCGTTCGATGAGCCTGTTTCGCTATACTGCAAGCACCGCCGCGACCTTACAACAGTCCGCGCTCCACAACCTCCTGGCGGTGATGCCGCACATCACTCCCCTTCACCATGTAAATGACGTATTCAGCAATATTATGAGCATGATCGCCCATGCGCTCGACCGCCTTGATGACATCGAGCATCGCGATACATCGCGAAATCATGCGAGGATCTTCCATCATGCAGGCGACCAGATGGCGCATCACGCCGCTGAACCGTTCATGCCCCGCACCGTCGGTGCGCATGGCAACGACTGCCAACTGTATGTCCGCATCGGCAAAGGCTTGCATGGAGTGTTCCAGCGTCAGCACTACCTGCGCAGCGGCATCCACTACTTCATGAAAACGGGGAACCATCAGATCGCTCTTCATACCAAGCAACTTGCCGGCGCGAGCGATTTTTTTAATCTCGTCACCGATGGATTCGAGCACCGAGACCGTCTTGCTCACCGCCATCACCAGACGCAAGTCGCGTGCGGTCGGCTGCCGTCGCGCCACGATGGCTGCACTATCCTCATCAATTTTCACCTCCATCATATTCACCTGATGGTCGTTCTCGATGACGGCATCCAACCGGTCCATATCGCCGCTCAACATCGCATCGACGGCATCCTGCGCCTGCTGACGCACCAATGCTGCCATTCGCAAGACACCGCTACGTATCTCGTCCAGTTCACTGTCGAATCTGCTGGAAATATGCTCGCCACTTGGCATGGTTTATCCCATCAAAATGAAAAGATCACAGCCTATTCCTCGAATGTGACCGATTCATTACATAAACAAAAGTTCTTCGACACGAGACAGACGAGCGAATACCGTGACCGACAGCCAGATCAACTTAACAAGGTAATAAACCACACTGACACGACATTCACCAGGCTGAGCAGCACCGCTGCGCTGCCAATATCCTTGGCCCGCTTGGCAAGCTGATGATCCGCCAGCGACGTATGGTCTACTGCCGCCTCCACGGCGGAATTGAGCAACTCAACGATCAGCACCAGCAGCACACTGGCAATCATTAACGCTTTACCCAACGGACTGACGTTGACCAGCAACGCGATCGGCATCAGCAGCATAGACAGCAGCACCTCCTGCCGAAAAGCATCCTCATGACGGAATGCCGCACTCAAGCCATCCAGCGAATACATCATGGCATTCCAAACACGCCTGAGACCCGTTTTCCCTTTATGCGGACTTTCCATCTACCACCCTGCCAATAAGTTCAAACCGAAAATGATAAGTCTGCAATATTTCAGTCACATGAAATTTGTATGAAACCCCCCATACATCCCATCACCCATTCGGTAATGCGCTAAAATCCGGCAAATTTTGTGAACGGGGCGCACCATGTTGGTAACCGAAACCAAGGAAAACCTGTCACTTGCTGAGAAAAACATCCAGCAAGTGAGCCGTTTGCTGCACAAACACAAATTGGTGGAAACGCTTGCACATAAACAGAATCTCGCGGAGTTGCAACTCCGCCTGACGCAACTCGATCACCAAGCCGTCGCTCGCATCATTGAAGCATTGTCGCTGGAGGATCGCGAGATTGTCTGGCAACTCATCCCGGAAGAACGCAAGGAAGAGATCCTGCTGGCACTGGAAGATGACGTGCGCACCGAACTGGTGACCGACGATGACACTGAGACGCTAAACGGCAGCATCTCGATTCGGGCGTTCGACCTGCATGAAGGCCGCTTACGCGAACTTCCAGCCACCAGCCGAACTGCTCTCGCTGTCGCAAAGCCCATCTGGGTAGACCTGATCGCCCCCAACGAGGAGCAGATAGCTTGGGCAAAAAAACTGTTCAACGTCGATCTGCCCAATCCCAAGGCGCTGACCGATCTCGAAACCAGCGCCCGCTTCTATATGGAAGACAGCGGCGAAGTACACTTGCACTCTGACTTTCTGCTCGACCGTGCCGACGAATCGCGCAACGTTGCCGTGGCCTTTGTCTTGCACAACGGCACACTATTCACGGTGCGTGACGAAGAACTGCCAGTATTCCGTCTGCAACGCCTGCGCGCGCGCGCCCAGACCAACTATGTATCCGAAGCCAAGGACGTACTGCTCGACCTGTATGCCGCCGACGTGGAGTATTCCGCCAATGCGCTGGAAGACATCTACACCGAACTGGGCAAGGTAGGCCGACAGGTGCTGCGCTCCAATGTCACCGACGAGGAAGCCGCTTCGATACTAGCCTCCATCGCCGAGGAAGAAGACCTGAACGGGCGCATCCGCCGCAACGTGCTGGATACGCGCCGCGCACTATCCTTCCTGATTCGCGCCAAGTTCCTGTCGGAACCACAGCATGAAGACGTGCGCGAAATTCTGCGCGACATCGAATCGCTGGACGGACACACCGCCTTCCTGTTCAACAAGATCAACTTCCTGATGGATGCCACTGACAGCTCGATCAACATCAACCAGAACAAGGACATCAAACGCCTGACCGTCATCAGTGTGGTATTCATGCCGCTCAATGTGCTGGCCGGTATCGGCGGCATGTCCGAATACTCGATGATGACGCACAACATTCCCTGGCCGATTGCCTATACCGCCTTTACCGCCGGCCTGATATTCGTCGGCTGGCTCACGTTTGTCGGCCTGCGCCACCTTGAGCGACGCAAGACCAACGACCGTATCGCCACTCACCCTCAAGACCTATAAGTCATACTGCAACATCCCACAACCTGACTATCCAGACCAGCTTGCCGCATCCGTCAGGCAAATGTAATATTCCTGTCACAAATCCACCCTATGATGGCTATCGCCTCGAAGCCATGTTGCTTTCAAAGGCACCAACGAAGCAGTATTACAAACACGCAGCAAGCAACATGCTCAATCAACTGGAGACTTTATGAACACCACATTCAAGAAACTCGTCATCGCCATCGCGGCAACTTCGGCAATCGCCTATGCAGGCATCAGCAGCGCAACCGACATCACTGGCGCAGGCGCGACCTTCCCTTACCCAGCTTATGCAAAATGGGCTGAAGCCTACAAGGCCAAGACCGGCGTGAGCATGAACTACCAGTCCATCGGCTCGGGTGGCGGCATCAAGCAAATCACTGCCAAAACTGTTGACTTCGGCGCTTCAGACATGCCTCTGAAACCAGAAGAACTCAACAAACAAGGCCTGATGCAGTTCCCAACTCTGATCGGTGGCGTAGTGCCGGTGATCAACGTGAACGGCATCGCCAACGGCCAGCTGCACCTGGACGGCCCGACTCTGGCCAACATTTACTTGGGCAAGATTACCAAGTGGAATGATCCGGCAATTGCCGCTTTGAACAAGGGTGTCGCCCTGCCTGACGACGACATCACTGTTGTTCACCGTTCCGATGGTTCCGGCACCAGCTTCATCTTCACCAACTACCTGTCCAAGGTCAGTGGTGACTGGAAATCCAGCGTGGGTGAAGGCACTGCCGTGTCCTGGAAAGCTGGCACAGGCGGCAAGGGCAACGAGGGTGTTGCCTCCTACGTTCAGCGCATCAAGGGCGCTATCGGCTACGTAGAGTATGCCTACGCACTGCAAAACAAGATGGCTGCTGTACAGATGAAGAACAAGGAAGGCAATTTCGTTGTTGCCGACGAAGCCAGCTTTAAGGCTGCTGCAGCCGGCGCTGACTGGGCGCATGCACCAGGCTTCTACGAAATCCTGACTGACGAAGCTGGCAAAGCTAGCTGGCCTATCAGCGGCGCAACCTTCATCCTGATACACAAAGCTCAGGAAAAGCCTGAATCCGGTCTGGCTGTGCTGAAATTCTTTGACTGGGCCTATGTCAACGGTGGCAAGATGGCTGCCGATCTGGACTACGTCAGCATGCCTGATTCAGTTGTGAAACTGATCCACGGTGCATGGTCTGCTCAGGTCAAAGACACACATGGCAAGCAAATCTGGAAATAAGTAAACGGCGCGTGGCTGACATAGCACAACCCTAAGCTATAATGACGGGGGGCGTGTGCCCCCCGTCATTATTTAGTAGTCAGCCGACTATTTATCCCAACAAATGTACATACCATACCGATGCTATTACATGAAGCCCGTCTGAAAAGACAAACTATCTACGATGCGCTGTTTCGCGGCGTTACACGTTTTGCGGCATTTGGCGTCCTCGCCTTGCTGGCAGCGATCATCTTTTCTCTGGTCATGGGCAGCATGCCCGCGATCAAGGCTTTTGGCTTCGGCTTTCTGGCCAGTCCCGATTGGGATCCGGTCAACGATCAATTTGGTGCGCTGATCCCTATCGTCGGCACACTTGTCACCTCGGCAATCGCCCTGACCATCGCCATTCCGGTGAGTTTTGGCATCGCCCTGTTCCTGACAGAACTTTCGCCGCGTGTGTTGCGCCGCCCACTGGGTGTGGCAATCGAATTGCTGGCCGGCATCCCCAGCATCATCTACGGCATGTGGGGCTTGTTCGTGTTCGCCCCGTTGTTCGCCGATTACGTCGAACCCTGGCTTAACAAACATGTCGGCAGCATGCCCTACATCGGCCCGTTCTTCTCCGGTCCGCCGATGGGTATCGGCACCCTGACCGCAAGTATCATTTTGGCCATCATGATCATCCCGTTCATCGCCTCGGTGATGCGTGACGTATTCGATGTAGTACCCGCCATGCTCAAGGAATCTGCTTATGGACTGGGTTCCACCACCTGGGAAGTGATGTTCAAGATCGTGTTGCCCTACACCAAGGTTGGTGTGGCCGGCGGCATCATGCTCGGACTAGGACGTGCACTGGGTGAGACAATGGCCGTCACCTTTGTCATCGGCAATGCCCACGAACTAACCAAATCCCTGCTCAACCCGGGCAACAGCATCTCCTCGGCGCTGGCCAACGAATTCACCGAGGCGTTCGGCGATCTGTATACCTCCTCGCTGATCGAACTGGGGCTGATTCTGTTCTTCATCACCTTCGTGGTGTTGTCAATTTCCCGCTTCATGCTCTACAAACTGAGCAAGCGTGAAGGAAAGGCTGCGTAATAAAATGATGGAACTCTATACACGTCGTCGCCTCGCCAACGCCGCCGGTCTGACTATTTCCGTGCTGGCAATGGGCTTTGGCCTGTTCTGGCTGTGCTGGATATTGTGGACGCTGCTGGTACACGGCCTGCCCGCCCTGACCGCCGAAGTCTTCACCAAGATGACCCCGCCGCCCGGCAGTTCCGGCGGCTTGTGGAACGCCATCTTCGGCAGCTTGATGATGACTCTGGGAGGCACGTTGATAGGCACACCGATCGGCATCCTCGCAGGCACTTATCTGGCCGAATTCGGTCAGCGCGGCTGGCTGGCTCCCTTCACCCGTTTCATTAACGACATCCTGCTGTCCGCACCGTCCATCGTCATCGGCCTGTTCGTGTATGAAGTCTATGTCGTTCACGTCAAACACTTCTCAGGTTGGGCTGGCACACTGGCGCTGGCCATCATCGTCATTCCCATCGTGATACGCACCACCGAGAACATGCTGCGACTGGTACCCAGCACCCTGCGCGAAGCGGCAGCCGCACTCGGCGCACCGCAGTGGAAGATCGTCAACTTCGTCACCTTGCGTGCCGCCCGTGCCGGCATCATCACCGGCGTAATGCTGGCGATTGCCCGCATCAGCGGCGAAACCGCGCCGTTACTGTTCACTTCCTTGAACAACCAATTCTGGAACGATGACATGAACCAACCAATGGCAAATCTGCCAGTGGTCATTTTCCAGTTCGCCATGAGTCCCTACGAAGACTGGCAAAAACTGGCTTGGGCAGGCGCCCTGCTGATCACTTTCAGCGTACTGACGCTGAATATTCTGGCACGTGTACTGTTCCGTCAAAATGCTTCAACTCATTAACAAGGCTTGCAAATGAACGCTGAAAACTCCGTCAAACCCAAGGTCGTCGTCAAGGACCTGAACTTTTTTTACGGCAAGTACCGCGCCCTCAAGGACATCAATCTGGATATCGCCGACAAGAAGGTGACTGCCTTCATCGGACCGTCCGGTTGCGGCAAGTCCACACTGTTGCGTACCTTCAACCGCATGTACCAGTTGTATCCGCAGCAAACCGCGACCGGCTCTATCGTGTTGGATGGAGACAATATTCTAGATAAGAATCAAGACCTTAACAAACTTCGCGCCAAGGTTGGCATGGTATTCCAAAAGCCGACACCTTTCCCCATGTCGATCTACGACAACATCGCGTTCGGCGTAAAGCTCTATCAGAACCTGAACAAGAATGACATGACCGAACGCGTCGAGTGGGCATTGCGCAAGGCGGCACTGTGGGACGAGGTCAAGGATAAATTGACTCAGAGCGGCATGGGTCTGTCCGGCGGTCAGCAACAGCGCCTCTGTATCGCTCGTGCGATTGCCGTCAAACCACAAGTGCTGCTGCTCGACGAGCCTACTTCGGCGCTCGACCCGATCTCCACCGCGCACATCGAGAAGCTGATAGACGAGCTGAAGGAAGACTTCACCATCGTCATCGTCACCCACAACATGCAGCAGGCCGCGCGCGTCTCCGACTATACCGCCTACATGTATCTGGGTGATCTGATCGAATTCGGCGACACCAGCTCGGTGTTCACTAACCCGAAACGCAAGGAGACCGAGGATTACATCACTGGTCGTTTCGGCTAAACACAACCGATTCCTGTTCAGCAAAAAGCCCGGTGATGCCGGGCTTTTTGCTGTCTGCCTAGGGAGATGCTGATTTATTCGGTTTCGTCGTTCCCGCGAAAGCGGGAACCCAGTTAAATCAACAGGCTGGATACCCGCCTGCACGGGTATGACGAATAAATCAGCGTTTCCCTAGAACTATTGATTCGGCATGGTGAAGACTGACTTCAAACTTCACGTGGCCGTATCAATAATGGTTCAATAACGACCGCCATCTCGATATTGTCTGTCTTGCTGGTCTCGCCTATCCCGCTGATATTGCCGATCCTGACCATCATAACGGTACTGAGGAGCAGGTTGACGTGCTGGCGGCTGTGGCTCCTGAATCAGACTGATCCCCACGCGTACCGTGCTGCCCGGGTCATAAGGCAGGGTAGTAGTGAAATCGCGGCCATTGTAACGATAGGTCACGTTATAACCTCGGATGACATCCTGATAGTTGTCCACATCGCGGCAACGCTGCACCTGCTGCGGGGCAGACTGACTCGGATTGGCGATACGATCACCTATCAGCACCCCCGCGATGCCGCCTGCCGCAGTAGCTGCCCTGTTGCCGTTGCCGCCGCCGACCTGACTGCCCAGCAATGCGCCAGCTACACCGCCGACAATTGCCCCAGTCGAGGAACGGTTACTATCAGGATTGGCTACCCGGTCGCCTACCATCGCGCCCGCCACCGCACCCGCACCCGTAGCAGCCGTATTGCCGCTGCCACCACCGACCTGGCTGCCCAGTAATCCGCCGGCCACCCCACCAACCACCGCGCCGGTCATAGAGCGATCCTGCGGCGCACCCTGCATCGTCTCGTTCCAGCATTCGCGCCGGGGCTGGTTGACGCGGTCATAAATCGGCGTGCTGGAAACGACACGCGCCGTATCCACAAAATCACTTGCATACACATTGCCAAACAGTGAAGCGATACCCAACGCCAATAAATTCTTTTTCATTTCCACGACTCCTTAAAGTGTCCCAATTCTAGTGACGAGACTATGACAGACCTGCCGACGGAGCGTTCCAATAAAATTGTTACCGTTTGTTAAGTGCCGGGCAGGCGAGCCAAGTATTCGACCAGTGCCACTTTAAGCATATCCATCTCACCTTGCAATTTATCGAACAAGCCGTCCACTTGATTCAGTTGTCCTTGTTCCGCAAGCAACTCAATTTCACGCGCGATTGCCGCCACGCCTTTCGCGTTGAAATTACTGACCACACCACGCAGGGTATGCGCACCACGCATCAATAATTCCATATTCTGGCTTTCAATAGCGGCGGCGATCTCGCTCATTTGCCGTTCGCAGTCATCCAAAAAGGCCTGACCGATGGTTTCAATCACCCATCCATCAGCCTTGTTCAGAGCAGTAGCGTAATCTACCCGCTCATTGACAGGAGTGTCGTCCGTCGCACTGCCGGTCGATGCCAGTCCATGCAACATGGCGTACAACCGCTCTGAATCCAATGGCTTGGCTATGTAGTCGTCCATTCCCGCATCGAGACAGCGCTGCCGGTCTTCGGGCATCGCATTGGCCGTCATCGCGAACACTGGCGTATGCCTGCCCGAGGCCTGCTCGTCTGCACGGATGAGCTGCGTCACTTCAATACCACCCATTTCTGGCATCTGCAAATCCATCAGAATGACATCGAAACGCTGCATCCGACTCTTTTCCAAGGCCTCCCTGCCGTTGTGTGCCAACGCCACGTTATGCCCCCACTTCTCCAGCAAGGTTATGGCCAGCTTCTGGTTCACTGAATTATCTTCGGCCAGCAATACGGACAAACTGCGCTGCTCCGCAGCATACTGGCTCGCCGATTTGGTAACGGCACGGCTGCCTGCAGACACCTTTCGCGAAATATCCAGTGCTTTGCAGATGACCGACAGTAATTCATCACGATCAACAGGCTTGGTTAAATAGGCAGAAATCCCCAGTTCCTGACAACGCTGCAACTCCTCGCGCCCCCCCGCTGAAGACAACATCATCAAAGGCCCAGATTGGGTTTTTGCATCCTGCTGCAACTCGGCTGCCAATTCAAAGCCATCCTTGTCCGGCATCATCGCATCCAGCAATATCAACTGATAAGGCGCGCCCTGCTGTTGAGCCCAATTGATCATACGCACCGCCTCGTCGGCACTGTCTGCCTCGACCGGAAGCATTCCCCATTTCTCCAGCAACTGCACCAGCAAATGCCGGTTGGTCGGATTGTCATCCACGATCAGGGCAGACATTCCTTGCAGCGCCTCTGGCGCATTCTCTGCAGCACATATCTCGCTGACCGGGAAGGTCACTGTAAAGCTGAAAACGCTACCGACACCTACTTCGCTCTCGACATCCAACTTGCCACCCATCGCCGCGACCAACTGGCTGGAAATCGCCAGACCCAGCCCTGTCCCGCCATATTTGCGCGTCGTGCTGGTATCAGCCTGAGTGAAGGCATCGAAGATATGTGCCAGTTTGTCTTCGGGAATGCCTATCCCCTGATCGGACACTTCGATACGCACCTGCGCCAACCTTCCGGTCATGCTCAGCAACCTCATACGCAAACCAATGACTCCGTGATCACTGAACTTGATTGCATTACCCAACAGGTTGGTCAACACCTGCCGCAGCCGTCCCGGGTCACCCATCAGCACGTCAGGCACTTCACCATCCACATCGTAGACCAGCTCCAGTGATTTCTGGCCGGCGCGCACTGCCAGCGCCTTTTCGGTGCTGACGAACAACGAACGCACATCGAACTCGACCTGTTCCAACTCCATTTTGCCCGACTCGATTTTTGAAAAATCCAGAATATCGTTGATGATGACCAGCAAGGCATCGGCTGACGACTTGACCAGACTAAGGTACTCGCGCTGCTCGGCATCCAATTCGGTATCCAACGCCAGTTCGGTCATGCCGATGATGCCATTCATCGGGGTGCGGATTTCGTGGCTCATGGTCGCCAGAAAATCTCCCTTGGCCAGACTGGCTGCTTCCGCCGCATCCTTGGCACGCATTAGTTCACGTTCAGTGAATTTTCGCTCGGAAATATCCTGGAACGCCGCGACTGACCCGATCAGCTTACCCTCCTCCAATATGGGCGATGCGACGATGGCAATCGGGAACAGTGTGCCGTTTTTGTGCTGGAAATAATCGGCTTCGGAACGGAACACCTTCAACTGCTGCATGCTCTGGTGCACCGGACACTCCGCCTCGGAAACAACCTGCCCATTCGGCAGTTGCGCATGAATTACATCATGCAGCTTGTTGCCTTGCAGTTCATTCAACGTCCAACCTATAGTTGCTTCGGCTTCACCATTCAGATAGGTGCAACGCCCCTCCACATCCAGCATGTAAACGCCTTCCCCCAGCGTATCCATGACGTTCTGCAACAGCCGGCGCTCGGTCATCACCTGCTGCTCCAGCGCCTTCTGCGCGGTGATGTCGGTGCGCATCGAGACATACTGGTAGGGCTTGCCCTCTTCATTCATGAACGGCACGACGGTCGCTTCGACCCAATAGGAGCTGCCGTTCCTGGCCAGATTCCTGACCTGACCGTGCCACACCTTGCCGTTCGCCACGGTGCGCCACAGCTCGCGGAAGAATTCCTCGTCGTGCTCGTCCGACTTGATCATGCGATGGTTTTGGCCGATCAATTCTTCCCGGCTGTAACCACTGATATTGATGAACTTGTCGTTGACATAGGTGATGTTGCCCTTCACGTCGGTGATACTGACGATGGCGTGCTGGTTCAATGCTTCCTGCTGATTGTTGATTTCAGCGAGTGCGCGCTCCAGCTTTCGACGCTGCCTTTGCAATCGGTAATAACTGTTGACCGAATACCCCAGCATCAGCATCGCTGCGATCAACAGCAACAAACGATAATTTTCAGCCATGCGCTGCTGCTGGTTGTAATAATCCTGATACAACCCTGCCAGCCCTGCTCCCAGATGATGGGTTCGGTATGAACTCAATTCGGCCAGCAATTCTGGCATTCCCTTGTCCACAATCAGTAGCACTTGCGCGTGGCTGACCACATGACGCGCCTGCTGCTGCACTTGTTCAGGCAATTCAGGGATAACTTGCTCCAGGGCGGCAATATCGCTCTCCAACTGGGTGATGGAGGCCATATCGCCCTTGACGCTCACCAGCAAGGCATCGCGCAGCAGGAACTCGAATTTCTCCAGCAGCGGCTCGTTGTCCCTGGGCAGTTTTTCCAGCACACCGGCAATCATGCTGGGCAGATAGATCAGCGAATTTTTCATCACGGCATTGTTCGACTTGAACTCATCAAGCCTCACTGCCTTGGCTTCAATCTGCTTGCGTATCGTAGCCAGTTCCTGGCGAACCTGCGGTGTGTCCGGCAAATTACCGCGCTGACGATGACTCTCCAGGGCTTGGCTGAGCGTTTCGATACGCCCCATCAAGGCCACCACGATGTCATTGTTATTGGTCAGTCGGTAATGCAACTGTAATACCGCTTCGCCTAACTCAGTATCACGCTTGCGCAGTTCGGCAATATCGCTCACCACGCTATTGTGGACTGCCGGATCAACTGGCTGAGCCTCAATGAACAGCCAGAACAGAAATATCCCGGCAGCAATGCCAAGTGCAATCTGCCAATAGTATTGCATCAATTTATGGATGCTCATTTGGCCAGTTCCCCATGCAGTGATGGGGGGATTTCCCCTGTCAGGGTATTCAGGAATTTGACGATTTTGGCGACATCGGCATCGCCCAGTTCAACACCCAGTTGGTATTTCGCCATGATGGTGACCGCCTTTTCCAGCGTGGGCGCGGAAGCATCATGGAAGTAAGGGGCCGTAAGCGCCACATTGCGCAATGACGGCACACGAAATTCGTAGCGATGCTCCTCATTACCGGTCAGATTGAAACGGCCATAGTCCACCGTCTGAACATTGCCTCTGATTTCAAAGTAATTCTCGACCAGCCCAAGCTTTTCATACATGTTGCCACCGACATTGCTACCCTGATGGCAACTGGCGCAGCCCAACTCCTTAAACAATTGATAACCGGCAAATTCTTGCCCGTCCAACTGATTGCTCTCGCCACGCAGAAAACGGTCGAATCTCGCGTTGGGCGTGATCAATGAACGTTCGAAGGTGGCGATGGCATCCTTGATGGATTCACGTTGGATACCGCTTTGATAGAGTGCTGCGAAATCTGCATGGTAGCTGCCATCCTTCTCCAGCGCGGCGACAACCTCAGGCCAACTCGCCCCCATCTCTTTGGGATTCTGTACCGGGCCGTCAATCTGATCTTCCAGGCTCGCCGCCCGGCCATCCCAGAACTGCCTGAAATTGAAACCGCTGTTGAATACGGTAGGGGCATTGATATCGCCAGTCGCGCCCTGTATGCCGACCGAACGCGGCAGCCCATCCACACCGCCCTTGTTCAGCGCATGGCAACTCTCGCAGGACACCGTGTTGTCACGGGACAGCCGGGTGTCACTGAACAGCCGACGCCCCAGCGCGACCTTGCGCGCATCCAGACTGACAGTCAGCGGGAGCGGCGTTATCGGTTCATCGCCCACCTTGAATTCGTCCGGTATGTGCCACGATGCAGGCATGGAATCAGGTACCACTGACGACGCATGCCACAGAAAGTGGCCCACCCCAGCCAGCACAAGCAGCAGGCCTGCCAGGATGGGGCCGTGGGATTTATTGAGCATCAAGTTTCACCCCCTGACGAATGCCATGTATGAGCCGCTAATATGCCCCAAGGTTGTGTCGATTATTCTCATAATCTTCTTCCTTGAAACGGTTGCGTATCTCCAGTATCGCCTCCCAGTTTTGCAGAAAAGCCTCAACGCAAGCTGGGTCAAAATGACTGCCCTTGCCTTCATTCAGCAGCGCAATAGCCCTGTCATCTTCCCAAGCTTTCTTGTATGGACGTTCCGAGGTCAGCGCATCAAACACATCGGCAACCGCGCAGATCCTCGCAAAGATAGGGATGTCTTCACCCTTTACGCCGTATGGGTAGCCGCTGCCATCGTATTTCTCGTGATGCCCGAGTGCAATCTGCGCTGCGGCCTGCAACATCACCGAAGAACTACCATTCAGAATCTCGTAGCCCATGATGGCGTGGCGCTTCATGATCTCGAATTCATCATGATCCAGGCGACCGGGTTTAAGCAGCACATTATCCGGAATACCCACCTTGCCGATGTCGTGCATGGGTGCAGCTTCCAGCAACAATTCCTGGTCGGCTTCTGACAAGCCCAAATTCGCCGCGATAAGTTTGCTGTAATGCGACATACGCAAGATGTGCGCGCCAGTCTCTGGATCGCGCGAGTCGGCCGCCTTGGACAGACGGATGACCGTCTCACGCTCGCGCGCCAGTATCTCGGCAGTTGCCTTCCTGACCTCTTCTGCCAGCCATTCCGCGCGATCAGCCAGCTTGCGCTGACTGCGGCGTAGCGACAGCATGTTGCGCGAACGCGCCATGAATTCGGCCTTGTCTATCGGCTTGGTGAGGAAATCGTTGGCACCCGCCTCCAGCGCCTGATGACGTATCGTCAACTGATCGTTGGCGGTAATCATCAGCACCGGAATATCCTCGCGCCCCGGCGTGGCGCGCAATCGCCTGACGAACTCAATGCCATCCATCTCCGGCATCATGTAGTCCACGATCACGAGATCGGGCAACTGTTCTACACACCAATCCAGACCCTTCACGGGTTCCGTGAAACCCATAGCGACACTATCCTCAAGCTTGCCGACCAGATGCGACAGCAGCGTGATATTGATAGGCGTGTCATCCACAATAATGACGCTCATCTTCATTTGTATCCCCAACTCCCAGATGGCGCGCTTGAACGCGCCGAAAATTTGCTTACAGCAAACTTATCGTCCGTTATAGCGGAAACTTTAGGAGCTTATGCCGTGAATAGCACTGGCAAATGAATTCAATTCGAATGTAGGCGCTGGCGGAGGTAGCCCAGCAGTCCGGGCAGGAAGGAAAGCAGGATGACACCCAACACGATCAGGGTGAGGTTGTTCTTGACCACCGGGATGTTGCCAAAGAAATAGCCGGCCAGCGTCAGGCTGCCGATCCAGGCGATGCTGCCGGCTGCGCTGAACAGCACGAACAGCCTGTATTGCATGGTGCCGATGCCGGCCACGAACGGCGCGAAGGTGCGGATGATAGGCATGAAGCGCGCAAAGATGATGGTCTTGCCGCCATGTTTCTCGTAGAAGGCGTGGGTCTTTGCAAGATGCTCGTGCTTGAGCAGCCTGCCCTCGAAACGCAGGAACAGCCGCATGCCAATCAGCCGTCCGACCCAGTAATTGGTGTTGTCGCCAGTGAATGCCGCCAGCATCAACAGTGGCATCAGCCAGTGCAGTTGCAACGCGTTCAACCCGCACAGCGCGCCCGCCACGAACAGCAGCGAATCGCCCGGCAGAAAGGGCGCGAACACCAGCCCGGTTTCAGCGAAAATGATCAGGAACAGGATGCCGTACACCCATACGCCATATTCGGCGGTGAGCTTCAGCAGATGGCCGTCCAGATGCAGGACGATGTCGAGAAAAGCGGTCAGTAGTTCCACGGATATTCCTAAAAAAGGGGAAGAGGGAAGGGAGCGTCTCGCCGCTCACGGAGCGGGGTTTTACCCTTCTCCCTTCCCCTTGTTAACTCTTCCCTGCCGTCAAGGCAGCACTTCTTCCGCTTCGACCTTTTCGGGTTTGATGAAGTCTTCGCGTGACACGCCGAACATCATCAGCAGGGGGCTGGCGACCAGCACCGAGGAATAGATGCTGAACAGGATCCCAATCGTTAGTGCCATCGCGAAGTAGTGCAGCGTCTCGCCGCCCATCACCAGCATCGCACCCACCATCATCTGCGTGGAGCCGTGCGTGATGATGGTGCGGGACATGGTGCGGGTGATGGCGTTGTCTATGATCTCGGCGGTCTCGGCGCGGCGCATCTTCTTGAAGTTCTCGCGGATACGGTCGAACACCACCACCGACTCATTCACCGAATAGCCCAGCACCGCCAGCACCGCCGCCAGCACCGACAGCGAGAATTCCCACTGGAAGAAGGCGAAGAAGCCCAGGATGATGACCACATCGTGCAGGTTGGCGATGATCGCCGACAGGCCGAACTTCCACTCGAAGCGCAACCACAGGTAGCCCACGATGCCCAAAGACACCAAGAACAGCGCCATCAGGCCGTTGTCCACCAAGTCCTTACCGACCTGCGGGCCGACGAACTCGACGCGGCGCATCTCCACGCTGGCATCCTGGCGGCGCAGACTCTCCATCACATGCTCACTCAACTGCGCACCGGACACCTTCTCCTTCAGCGGAATCTGGATCAGCACGTCGTGGCTGGTGCCGAAGTTCTGCACCTGTGCATCAGGAAACTCGCCTGCAGTCAGTTGCTTGCGTACCGCCACCAGATCGGCGGGCTGCGCGTAATGCACTTCCATCACCGTACCGCCGGTGAAATCCACGCCAAAATTCAATCCCTTGGTGAACAGGAACAATACCGCGACCAGAAAGGTCACCAGCGAAATACTGGTGGTGATCTTGCCGTAGCTCATGAACGGGATGTCGCGCTTGATCTTGAAAAATTCCATGTTGATACTCCTAGCCGATAGAGACGCTGGTCAGTCTGGCCTTGCGTCCGTAGATCAGATTGACGATGGCGCGCGACACCAGCACCGCGCTGAACATCGAGGTCAGGATGCCGAGACACAGCACCACCGCGAAGCCCTTGATGGGGCCTGACCCGAACAGGAACAGTGCGATACCGGCGATCAGGTTGGTGATGTTGGAGTCCACGATGGTGGCGAAGGCGTTCTCATAGCCGGCGGTGATGGAGGCTTGCGGTGTCATGCCGTTGCGCAACTCCTCGCGGATACGTTCGTTGATCAGCACGTTGGAATCAATCGCCATACCCAGCGTCAGCGCGATACCCGCCATACCCGGCAGCGTCAGCGTGGCCTGCAGCATGGACAACAGCGCCACCAGCAACAGCAGGTTGGCGGCCAGCGCCAGCACCGAGATGGTGCCGAACATCAGGTAGTAGGCGACCATAAACACCGAAATCATCATGAAGCCGATCTTGGTCGAATTGAAGCCGCGCGCAATGTTGTCGGCACCCAGACTAGGGCCGATGGTACGTTCCTCGACGATCTCCATGGGGGCAGCCAAGGCACCTGCGCGCAGCAGCAACGCGGTGTTCTGCGCTTCTTCGGAAGTCATCTTGCCGCTGATCTGTACGCGTCCGCCGCCAATCTCCTCGCGGATCACCGGTGCGGTGACGATCTCGCCACGGCCTTTCTCGAACAGGATGATAGCCATGCGCTTGCCGACGTTCTCGCGGGTAGCATCCTTGAACTTGCGCGCGCCCGCGCCGTCCAGATTGATATGCACCGCCGGTTCATTGTTGCGGTTGTCAAAACCGGGCTGCGCATCGTTGATGCGCTCACCAGTCAGGATCACCTGCTTTTTCACCAGCAGATAGCCGCCATCGGCGTTCTTGAACTGTTCTGTACCGAATGGCGCAGGCTCGCCCTCAACCACTTGATGCTCATCATCCACCAGACGCACTTCCAGCGTCGCGGTGCGACCCAGAATATCTTTGGCGCGCGCCGTATCCTGTACACCGGGCAACTGCACCACCACGCGATCCGCACCCTGCTGCTGGATCACAGGCTCTGCCACGCCCAGTTCGTTGACGCGATTGCGCAGCGTTAGCAAGTTCTGCTGCACGGCTGCTTCCTGGATACGGTGTTCCGCCTCCGGCTTCAGACTGGCCAGCAACAGGAAGTCGCTGCCTTCTTCCTTGTTGGCAAAGGCGTAATCGGTGAACGATTGCTTGAGTTTCTCCTCGCCCTTGCTGCGCGCAGCCGCATCGCGGAACTTCACCTGCAGCGTCTTGCCGTCACGGTTCACGCCGGAATACGAGATGCGCTCCTCGCGCAGCGCACTGCGCACATCACCCGAAGCCGCCTCCAGCGCCTTGTCCAGCGCGGTCTTCATGTCCACTTGCAACAGGAAATGCACCCCGCCGCGCAAATCCAGACCGAGGTACATCGGCAGCGCATGCAGGTTGGTCAGCCAATTCGGCGAACGCGGCAACAAATTGAGCGCGACCACATAATCCTCACCCAGTTGCGCGACCAGTACATCCTTGGCCTTGAGTTGGGCATCGGTATCGGTGAAACGTGCCTTGATGCTGTTGCCGTCTAAAGCGATCATGTCAGCGTTCAGGCTGGCCGCCTTGAGTGTATCCTCGACTTTCCCCAGCAAAGCGGTATCAGCCTTGATATTGGAACGTAACGGCAACACCTGCACGGCGGGCGATTCGCCAAAGAAATTCGGCAAGGTGTAGATCAGACCGATCAGCAGAACGAATGCAATCAGCAGATTTTTCCACAGCGGGTAACGATTCATAACGACTCCAGGGTGTTGCTTGCGACGGGTTCACAAAAACGCGCCAGACGGTTGGTCTGGCGCGCTTCATGAGTTACTTGATGGACTTGATCGTGCCTTTGGGCAACACGCTCTGGATTGCAGCCTTCTGAACGGTCACTTCGACGTTCTCGGCCAGTTCCAGACTGATGTATTCCTCGAAAACCTTGCCTACACGACCCACTTCGCCGCCCACTGTCACGACTTCGTCACCGCGTTGCAGCGCTTCCATCATGGCCTTGTGTTCCTTGGCGCGCTTGGCCTGCGGACGCAAAACCAAAAAGTAGAACACCGCGATCAGGGCGATCAGTGGCAAATATTCCATGATGCCGCCACCGGCTGCCGGCGCGGCTGCTTCTGCATAAGCATTGCTGATAAACATACTTTAAAACTCCACAAATCAATCAAAAGGCGCGCATTCTAGCATGAAGCATGTTACCGCTTCATGTCTAACCGGGTACGCGACAGAGAATACAGCCTGTATCCGCCCGATCAACCGGCCAAGGTTGCGCGGCGGCGGGCGAATTCCGCCTGGAACTCGGCGAACGCGTCCGCCTCGATCGCGGCGCGCATTTCGGCCATCAACTGCTGGTAATAATGCAGGTTGTGGATGGTGTTGAGCCGCGCACCCAGAATCTCTTTCAGGCGGTGCAGGTGGTGCAGATAGCCGCGACTGAAATTCTGGCAGGTGTAGCAGGAACATTCCTCGTCCAGCGGACGGGTGTCGAGTTTGTACTGCGCATTCTTGATCTTGATGTCGCCGTTCTGGGTAAACAGCATGCCGTTGCGCGCGTTGCGGGTCGGCATCACGCAGTCGAACATGTCCACGCCCTGCGCCACCGCCGCGACGATGTCCTCGGGCGTGCCCACGCCCATCAGATAGCGCGGCTTTTCCTGCGGCATGCGGGGTGCGGTGTGCGCCAAAATGCGCAGCATGTCTTCTTTCGGTTCGCCCACGCTCAATCCGCCAATCGCGTAGCCGTCGAAGCCTATCTTCACCAGTTCGCGCAGCGATTCGTCGCGCAGTCCTTCATACATGCCGCCCTGCACGATGCCGAACAGCGCGTTCGGGTTGCCCTGATGCGCCGCTTTGGAGCGCGCCGCCCAGCGCAAAGACAGGCGCATCGATTCCGCCGCCTCGCGCTCGCTGGCCGGATACGGCGTGCATTCGTCGAAGATCATCACGATGTCGGAATTGAGTACGCGCTGGATGCGCATGGACTCTTCCGGCGTCAAAAACAGCTTGTCGCCGTTGACCGGCGACTGGAACTTCACGCCCTCCTCGCTGATCTTGCGCAGCGCGCCCAGGCTGAACACCTGGAAACCGCCGGAATCGGTGAGGATAGGCCCGTTCCAGCCCATGAAGCCGTGCAGCCCGCCGTGGGCCGCGATGACATCCAACCCGGGGCGCAGCCACAGGTGGAAAGTATTGCCCAGCACGATGTGCGCGCCGATGTCGTGCAGTTCTACCGGGCTCATCGCCTTGACCGTGCCGTAAGTACCGACCGGCATGAAGGCCGGTGTCTGTACCGTGCCGTGCGCCAGCGTCAACTGCCCGCGCCGCGCCTGCCCCGATATTTTGTGTAAAGTAAATTCCATGATCTCTTTCTGCGTATCTATTGGTTCAAAAACGTCAATGACGACTGAATTTAAAGAGATAACCGTAAATGTGAAAGCGTTTCACGTTTCACGTTTCACCGCTTTTTTCAATCAGCATGGCGTCGCCGTAGCTGAAGAAACGGTATCCCTGCTTAACCGCATGGCGGTAAGCCTGTCGCATCTGCGCCATCCCGCCGAACGCGCTCACCAGCATCAGCAGCGTGGACTTCGGCAGGTGGAAATTGGTCAGCAACACGTCCACCACGCGGAAGCGGTAGCCCGGCGTGATGAAGATGCGCGTCTCGCCGCCGCCGGCCTGCAACTGGCCCGCTTGAGCAGCACTTTCCAGTGCGCGCAGGCTGGTGGTACCGACCGCAACCACCCGCCCGCCGGAGGCCTGCGCCTGCGCCACCGCTTCCACGGTGGCCTCCGGGATGTGGTAACGCTCGCTGTGCATCTGGTGCTCGGCGACCTGCTCGACGCGCACCGGCTGGAAGGTGCCCGCGCCGACATGCAGCGTCACATAGGCAACAGCAACTCCTTGGCCGTGCAACGCTTGCAGCATCGCGTCGTCGAAATGCAGCCCGGCGGTGGGTGCGGCCACCGCGCCCGCCTCGCGGGCGAACACCGTCTGATAGCGGCGCTCGTCGTCCTCGCCCGCCACATGGGTGATGTAGGGCGGCAGCGGCAGCCGCCCGTAGCGTTCCAGCAACTCCAGCACCGGCTCGTCCGCGATGAAGCGCAGCCGGTAGAACTCGCCCTCGCGCCCCAGCACCTCAACCTCCAGCCTTTCCGCCAGCGTCATCCGGCTGCCGGCCTTGGGCGACTTGCTGGCGCGCACCTGAGCCAGCACCTCATGTTCATCCAGCACGCGCTCGACCAGCACCTCGATCTTGCCGCCGCTCGCCTTCTCGCCGAACAGCCGCGCCTTGATGACGCGGGTGTCGTTCAGCACCAGCAAATCGCCCGCCCGCAGCTTGTGCAGCAGATCGGCGAAACCGGCATCCTCCAGCGCGTCGCCCTGCACGCACAACAGGCGACTCGCCCCGCGCTTTTCCGGCGGCTGCTGGGCGATCAGCCGTTCGGGCAGATCGAAATCAAATTCATCGGTACGCATCAAGCCTCAACACTCCCACTCGGGGATTTTCGTAAAGGCGCGATTGTAGTTGATATGCGAGACGGTTTCATGGATAATGCGCCGCTCTTCGCCGGGGTGATGGAACTGGTAGACGTGCCGGACTCAAAATCCGGTGCCCGAGAGGGCGTGGGGGTTCGATTCCCCCCCCCGGCACCAAACGATGAGAAAGGCAGGTTATCCTGCCTTTTTTCTTTTTATGGATTCCCCTCTGGGAGCGCGCCGATGATCTGGAAACCCAACGTCACAGTCGCCGCCGTCATCGAACGCGACGGAAAATTCCTGCTGGTCGAGGAAGAGACCTCGCAAGGGCTGCGTTTCAACCAGCCCGCCGGACACTGGGAAGACGACGAATCCCTGACCGCCGCCGCGATCCGCGAAGTGCTGGAAGAGACCGCCTACGACTTCATCCCCGAACACCTGATCGGCATCTATCGCTGGCATTCCGACTCGGCCAACGTGACCTATCTGCGCTTCGCCTTCTGCGGCCAGGCCACCACCCACCACCCCGAACGCCAACTGGACACCGGCATCGTTGGCGCGGTGTGGCTCAGTCTGGACGAGATACGCGCCAACCAGTCGCGCCACCGCAGCCCGCTGATCCTGCGTTGCGTGGCAGATTATCTGGCCGGCAAACGCTACCCGCTCGATCTGCTGGTGCACTATGACTAAGCCTTGTCGTCATTCCCGCGCAAGCGGGAATCCAGTCGTCAGCCGCTCAGCTCAACTGTTTTTCCGCTGCGCGGAAATGCCTTTTAATAGCTGGATTCCCGCATGCGCGGGAATGACGGAGTTGCATCGTGGCCGCTAAGCGCGTCGTCGTCGGCATGTCGGGCGGGGTGGATTCCTCGGTCACCGCGCTGTTGTTGAAGCAGCAGGGCTATGACGTGATCGGCCTGTTCATGAAGAACTGGGAAGATGACGACGACAGCGAATACTGTTCGTCGCGTCAGGACCTGCTGGACGCGGTGTCGGTCGCCGACACCATCGGCATCCCCATCGAGGCGGTGAATTTCGCCAAGGAATACAAGGACCGCGTGTTCAGCGCGTTCTTGAGCGAATATCAGGCCGGACGCACCCCCAACCCGGACATCCTGTGCAACGCCGAGATCAAGTTCAAGGCCTTTTTGGATCACGCCATGCGGCTGGGCGCGGACTGCATCGCCACCGGCCATTACGCGCAGGTGCGCGAGGTGGCCGGCCAGTTCCAGTTGTTGAAGGCGTGCGATGCCAGCAAGGACCAGAGCTATTTCCTGAACCGACTGAATCAGGCGCAACTCTCCAAGGCGATGTTCCCGCTGGGCGGGATACTCAAATCCGAGGTGCGCCAGATCGCCGAACAGCACGGCCTGAGCAACCACGCCAAGAAAGACAGCACCGGCATCTGCTTCATCGGCGAGCGCCCGTTCCGCGAATTTTTGAGCGGCTACCTGCCCACCCAGCCCGGCGAGATGTGGACGCCCGAAGGCAAACGGGTCGGCAAACATATCGGCCTGTCGTTCTACACCATCGGCCAGCGCCAAGGCTTGGGCATCGGCGGCGGCAAGGATTCCAGCGGCGAGCCGTGGTTCGTGGCCGCCAAGGACATGGCGAAAAACCGCCTGATCGTGGTGCAGGGCCACGACCACCCCGCGCTGCTCTACCCCTCGCTCACCGCACTCGACGCGCACTGGATCAGCGGCAACGCGCCCGACATCGGCGCGCCATACGCCGCCAAGACGCGCTACCGCCAGACCGACGCGCCGTGCCGAATCACGCAGCTTGAGGCCGGCCACTGCGCCATCGCCTTCGAGCAGCCGCAATGGGCAGTCACGCCGGGGCAATCGGTGGTGGTGTACGACGGCGAAATCTGCCTGGGCGGCGCGATCATCGAACAAGGACAGGTGTAACTCTTTGGCGGCGGATACCTAACCGGCGCTGCTTTGCGCAGTCCCGCTTGACTGCCGGGTTATGCCGCATGTTTGAGCGGAACGACAGGAGTTGTTTTGCCTAGTTCGTGAATGCCGCAAGCCATTTTGAAAGATCAGTGTAGCCATTGAGACCAAGTCTGTAAGGCGAACTTTGGGCACAAACCTCCGCATCATGCGAGAAGCTGGAGGTTGTAACTATTAGTCCTTGGGTAGCCCGATGCTGCTCAACAACACCAAGCATTCTCTGGACAATACCGATGCCCACTTTGTTTTCCGGCAAGTATCTTTTGCATTCGACAAGATGCAATGTGCTTCCACCGAAGCCGTTTTTCTGAACAGCAATTATGTCAATGCCACCATCGCGAGTTTCTGGCGTAAGTTCAACCTCGAATCCATTGTTCCGAAATACAGCAGCGACAAGTTCCTCGAACTTGCGGGGTGGGAGTGAATGCAATAGCTCCGGGTGCCGACCGAAATAGGCGAGGACTTCAAGTTCGATGCTAGAGAACAGAATTGGTGAGGAAACGGCAAGACTTAGTTTTGATTGTTGATAGAGCGTGCTTGCTTGATGGCCTTGCGTCATATCTAGCTTGCCGTCCGACACTCCCAAGTATTCAGAATGTAGCAGCGCGTCCAGTTCGTCATCTGTCAGCGGTTCATCAAGGAACAGCTTCTTCATCGCAGCGTCAGCACGCTCAATTCGATCAAAGATTTGCTGGGCGGTCGGAATTGATTTCCGCGCTCTTCGCGGTCGTTGCGTATGCTTCCTGACTTTGGACATGGGCAACCTAACGAATGAAAGGGACTTCCCCGTCCCGAAGGAGCGGAGAAGTTTCCGCGAACGGCATCGAAAGTGCCATGATGGAATTTTGGGATTTCATCAAAACCGACGAGAGGGGAAAGGCATGGTCATTATCACCATCGGCAGCGATCTTGCCAAGAATGTTTTTTCGGTACATGGGGTTAACGAGGCTGGCCGGGCAGAGCTGGTCAAGCCGAGGGTGGCGCGCGAGCAGCTGCTGCCATTGATCGGCAAGCGTCCCACCGGCCTTGATCAGCTTTCAGCCACTTCAAAGCGAAACAAACCCGAAACCACTGGCAAGCAGCATCAGCCGGATGCTGAACACTTAAGAAAACGCTGATTTATTCGGTTTTGTCGTTCCCGAGAAAGCGGGAACCCAGTTGAATCAACAGGCTGGATATCCGCCTGCGCGGATATGACGAATAAATCAGCGGCTCTTTAATATCGTTTTTAAGTTCGCGTCCCGACAAGGACAGGCCTGAATCGCGTAAAATGCGCGCTTTCCGATTCAAGGCACTGTCATGACTACTCTTTCTACCCTCACCGCACTTTCCCCACTGGATGGCCGCTACCACGGCAAGGTTGATGCCCTGCGCGGGCATTTCAGCGAATTCGGCCTGATCCGCTACCGCGTCCACATCGAGATCGAGTGGCTGAAGGCGCTGGCAGCCCAGGCCGACATCCCTGAAGTCGGCCCGTTCTCGGCGGCGACCGTCGCCCAGCTGGACGCGCTGAACGCCGGTTTTTCCGAGACCGACGCGCAGGCGATCAAGCAGATCGAGCGCACCACCAACCACGACGTGAAGGCCATCGAATACTGGCTGCGCGACAAGCTCTCAGGCAATCCTGAGACCGCCGGCGCGCTGGAATTCATCCACTTCGCCTGCACCTCCGAGGACATCAACAACCTGTCGCACGCGCTGATGCTGAAAAATGGCCGCGCCGCGATGCAGCCCGCGCTGCAACAGGTGATCGCCCGCCTGACCGAGCTGGCGCACCAGCTGGCCGACATCCCGATGCTGTGCCGCACCCACGGCCAGACCGCCACCCCCAGCACGCTGGGCAAGGAAATGGCCAACGTGGTGTACCGCCTGCGCCGCGCCGAACAGCGCATCGCCGGTGCGGAAATCCTCGGCAAGATCAACGGCGCGGTCGGCAACTACAACGCCCACCTGTCCGCCTATCCCGATGTGGACTGGGAAAGCTTCGCCGAGAAGTTCGTCACCGCGCAGGGCATCACCTTCAACCCCTACACCATCCAGATCGAGCCGCACGACTACATGGCCGAACTGTTCGACGCGTTCGCCCGCGCCAACACCATCCTGGTGGATTTGAACCGCGACATCTGGGGCTACATCTCGCTGGGCTACTTCAAGCAGAAGGTCATCAAGGGCGAAGTCGGCTCCTCGACCATGCCACACAAGGTCAACCCGATTGATTTCGAGAACTCGGAAGGCAACCTGGGCCTGGCCAACGCGCTGCTGCGCCACCTGTCCGAAAAATTACCGGTGTCACGCTGGCAGCGCGACCTGACCGACTCCACCGTGCTGCGCAACATGGGCGTGGCGCTGGGCTACACCCTGCTGGGCTACGAATCCTGCCTGAAGGGCCTGAACAAGCTGGAAGTCAACCAGCCGCGCGTCGCCGCCGACCTGGACGCCAGCTGGGAAGTGATGGCCGAACCCATCCAGACCGTGATGCGCCGCTACAACATCGAGAACGCCTACGACAAGCTCAAGGAACTGACACGCGGCCAGAGCGGCATCAACCGCGAATCGCTGGCCGCCTTCATCGAAACCCTGGCCATTCCCGCCGACGAGAAACAGCGCCTGCTGCAACTCTCCCCCGCCACCTACATCGGCAAGGCAGCGGAACTGGCCAAGCGCGTCTAGGCCGCACCGCCCCCGGCCTGCGCGCGGGCCGGGAGGTGAGCAATAATTTCAACGGAAACGCCGCCCAACCCCAGGAGCACCGATGAAAGCCTTGATCAAAACCCTGCTGCCGGTCGTGGATGTGTTGTTGATGCCGTTCGTCTATCCGGCCGCATGGCTGATGAAGGGGATACGCCGGGCCGGGGTGCATCGGCTGCCGCTGTGCAGGCGTGTCCTGCTGAATGTCGGCGTGTTCCCGATCCGCAACCATTACTACGAACCGCAATTCGACCACCGCTCCGCGCACCCAGATTTCTCGGCAGACCGGGAGTTGCCGGGGATAGACTGGAATGTCGCTGGCCAGCTGGCGCTGCTGGAACGGCTGACGTTTGCGGGGGAGCTGGCGGACGTTCCCCGCGAACCGCCGGAATCACTTGGGTTCTACATGAACAATGGTTCGTTCGCATCCGGCGATGCCGAATACTGGTACCAGCTAATCCGGGCAATCAAGCCCCGGCGCATTATCGAGATCGGCAGCGGAAATTCGACGCTGATGGCCATCAGGGCGATCGCGCAGAACCGGGCCGACGACCCGCCCCATGAGTGCGAGCATATCTGCATCGAGCCTTACGAAATGCCGTGGCTGGAAGAGACTGGTGTCACGGTGATCAGAAGCCGGGTCGAAGAGGTCGAACTGGAATTCTTCGCCAAGCTTCAGGAAAACGACATCCTTTTCATTGATTCCTCGCACGTCATAAGACCGCAGGGAGATGTGCTTTTCGAGTATCTACAGTTGCTTCCCTCGCTCAACAAGGGGGTGATCGTCCATATCCACGACATCTTTTCACCAAAGAATTATCTCGGAGAATGGCTTCAGGACGAGGTGCGCTTGTGGAATGAGCAGTATCTGCTGGAAGCTTTCCTCACTCACAACGACACTTGGCAAATCGTGTGCGCACTCAATTACCTGCATCACAATCACAGCGATAAACTCAAAGTGGTCGCGCCTTTCATCACCCCGGCACGGGAGCCGGGTTCATTCTATCTCCGCAAGATCGCCTGACACGGTACGGCGCCGGACAACAAGATTGCGCCTCACTGTAGTACCTCACATCAGCCCACGCTCCGCAAACGACAGCGTCTGTCCAACTGCCACCACGAAGTGATCCAGCACGCGCACGTCCACCAGCGCCAATGCCTGTTTCAGTGCGCCAGTCAGCAGCTGGTCGGACTGGCTGGGTTCGGCCACACCGGAAGGGTGGTTGTGTGCAAGGATGACGGCGGCGGCGTTATGGAGCAGCGCACGTTTGACGACTTCGCGCGGATAGACGCTGGTCTGCGACAGCGTGCCGTGGAACATCTCTTCACAGGCAATCACGCGGTGTTGGGTGTCCAGAAACAGCACCATGAATACCTCCTGCTGCCGCCCGGCAAGCAGTAGTTGCAGGTAGTCGCGCACCACACGAGGTGAACTCAAGGTGTCACTGCGCTGCATTTCTTCTCGAAGAGCGCGCCGCGACATTTCCAGCACGGCCTGGAATTGCACATATTTGGCTGGCCCCATGCCGCGCGTCTCGCAGAAGTCTTGCTGCCCGGCAGCAAATAAGCTGGTCAGGCTGCCATATTTTGTGAGCAGTTCGCGCGCCAGATCCACAGCGCTCTTGCCGACCACGCCGGTGCGCAGGAAAATCGCCAGCAACTCTGCATCGGAAAGTGCCGTGGCACCCCGCGCCAGCAGCTTTTCTCTGGGACGTTCGCCTTCAGGCCAGTCTGCGATGCTCATGTTCGTTCTCCGCAAATATGCCGACACCACCCGTCGGTTGGATATTATTGCACGCGGCGAGTTGTTGCAGATTGTCGCCGCCTCCCCTATCCTAGTCGCCATTGTTAACCGCCACCGCTTGCCGTGACTCTATTGCTTCGTTCCGCTCTGCTCGTACTGGTCGCTCTGGTCGGCGGCTGCGCCAGCCTCGAAGACAAGAAGCCGACCGCACCGCCGCCACCCCCCAAGCCGCATCCGACCGCACCGGCCAAGCCTGTCCAGCCGCCGCTCGCACCCGCAAAGCCGACCCCGCCGCCCTCACCGGTAGCCCCCGCCGCCCCGCTGTCAATGCCGGACGAACAGGCCACCGCCTTCCTGTTACAGGTGTTTCCCGTAAAACTCGCCGACAAGGACGGCTGGGCCAGTGACCTGAAAACTGCCTTCCGCGCCTTGCACATCCCGCCCAGCCGCGAAAATTATTGCGCCGTGGTTGCCGTCATCGAGCAGGAATCCAGCTTCCAAGCCGATCCGCAAGTGCCGGGCCTCCCCGCCATCGTCAAGCAGGAGATCGAACAACGCCGCTTGCGCTACGGCATCCCGCAAACCATTGTGGATTGGATGCTGTCCACCACCTCCAGCGATGGCCGCAGCTATCAGCAGCGCATAGATGCGCTCAAGACGGAACGAGAACTTAATGATTTAATAGAGGAAATTATCGCTTCCATACCTGCCGGCAAGCAACTCTTCCCCAATTACAACCCGATACGCACCGGTGGACCGATGCAGGTCAGCGTCGAATTCGCCGAAAGTCATGTGCGCGCCCGTCCCTACCCCTATCCCATACGCAGCACGTTGCGCGACGAAGTTTTCACCCGCCATGGCGGGCTATATTTCGGTGCGGCCATCCTGCTGGATTATCCCGCGCCTTATGACGACCTGCTGTACCGCTTCGCTGACTTCAACTCTGGCCGCTACAGTAGCCGCAATGCCGCATTCCAGCAGGCAGTAGCCAGGCTGAGTGGGCGCAGCCTGGCTACCGATGGCGATCTGTTACGCTACGAACACGGCCAGCCCTCCGCAGTGACCAGCAGTACAGAGGCCGCGTTACTTTCCGTCGGCAAAATCCTGCAGGTCAGTGCAAGCGATATCCGACGCGATTTGCTGCTCGAAAAATTATCCACCTTTAGCCTGACCCCGCTCTACAACCAGGTCTTCGCGCAAGCTGACAAGAAAGGCACACTGCCTCGTGAAGTCATGCCATCAATAGACCTTAGGAGTCCAAAATTTACCCGCAAACTCACCACAGCGTGGTTTGCCAATCGGGTAAACCAGCGCTTTCAAAATTGCCTCAAGCGTGGCAATGCCAGTCAGCCGCCTACGCCGAGACGTAACACTCGCATCAGCAAGCAGCCAGCAAGACATTAGTTTTACGTCTTTTTTTCTTGTAATATGCGCGGCATGAAAAAATCCAACCTCGTCCTCGGCATCACCGGCGGCATCGCCGCCTACAAGTCCGCCGAATTGCTGCGCCTGCTGATGAAGCAGGGCCATTCGGTGCAGGTGGCGATGACAGACGCGGCCTGCCATTTCATCACGCCGACCACCTTGCAGGGGCTTTCCGGCCAGCCGGTGTTCACCGATCAGTGGGATGCCCGCGCGCCGAACAACATGGCGCACATCAACCTGAGCCGCGCGGCCGCCGCCATCGTGATCGCCCCGGCCAGCGCCGACTTCATCGCCAAGCTGGCCAACGGGCTGGCGGATGATCTGCTCTCGACGCTATGCCTGGCGCGAAACTGCCCGCTGCTGATCGCCCCGGCGATGAACCGCGAGATGTGGCAAAACCCGGCCACCCAGCGCAACATCGCGCAATTGATCGCCGACGGCGTGCAGGTGATGGGGCCGGATGCCGGCATGCAGGCCTGCGGCGAGGAAGGCATGGGACGGATGCTGGAAGCCGCGCAACTGGCCGAACTGATCACCGCCGCGCTACAACCCAAGCTGCTGGCCGGCAAACGCATCCTGATCACCGCCGGCCCCACCTACGAGCCGATAGACGCGGTGCGCGGCATCACCAACCGCAGTTCCGGCAAGATGGGCTATGCCATCGCCAAGGCCGCGCGGGAGATGGGCGCCGAGGTGCGACTGGTGTCGGGACCGACCTCGCTCGCCGCCCCGGAAGGCGCGCAGCGCGTGAATGTGCAGAGCGCCGCCGAGATGTACCAAGCGGTGATGCAGTCGGTCGCCGATTGCGACATCTTCATCGCCGTTGCGGCGGTGGCCGACTACCGTGTCGCCCAACCTGCCGAACAAAAAATCAAGAAGAGTGACGCCAGCCTGACGCTGGAACTGGTGCCCAACCCGGATATTTTGGCGCAGGTCGCCAGCCTGCCCAATCCGCCGTTCTGCGTCGGCTTCGCCGCCGAGAGCGAGAAGTTGGCCGAATATGCCGAGCAGAAGCGCCGCGCCAAGCGGCTGCCGCTACTGGTCGGCAACCTCGCGCAGCAGGCGATCGGCAGCGACGACAACGAACTGGTGCTGTTCGACGACGCTGGCGCACACCCGCTGCCGCACGCCGACAAGCTCACGCTGGCGCGGCAATTGCTGGAACATGTCGCACAGCGTTATCCAGCCGCAAAATAGCCCGTTACCAACCGATTCCCTTTTCCCCATTTCGAGGATTACGCCATGAAACATCCCCAGGTTGACGTGAAGATTCTGGATCACAGGCTGCACGAGAACATGCCCTCCTACGCCACCTCAGGCTCGGCGGGGATAGACCTGCGCGCCTGCATAGACCAGAACATCGTGATCCAGCCCAAGCAGTGCGAACTGATTCCCAGCGGCATCGCCATCCATCTGGCTAACCCCGGCTTTGCTGCGATGATCCTGCCGCGCTCGGGATTGGGCCATAAACATGGCATCGTGCTGGGCAATCTGGTCGGGCTGATAGATTCCGACTATCAGGGGCAGATCTTCGTTTCGCTGTGGAACCGCAGCCAGATTCCGTTCACGCTGACCCCGATGGAGCGCATGGCGCAGTTGGTGATCGTCCCGGTGATGCAGGCCAAGTTCAACATCGTCGAGGAATTCCCGCTAAGCGAACGCGGCGCGGGCGGTTTCGGCAGCACCGGCAAGCACTGAGTGTCCAGCGCCATCATCCTGTTCGCCCACGGCGCGCGCGACCCGGAATGGGCGCAGCCGTTCTTCGCCATCCGCCAGCTGTTGCAGCAATCGCTACCCGATACGCCGGTGTGCGTGGCTTTTCTGGACTGCATGCAACCCGAGCTCGATGCCGCCGTCGAACAATTACTGGCGGACGGCATCAACCAGATCACTCTTATCCCGATGTTTCTGGCGCGAGGCGGCCACCTAAAGGAAGACTTACCCAAGCAACTCGGAAGTATTCGCCAGCGGCATCCGCAACTGACGCTGCATGTCTCGTCGGCCATAGGCGAGGAGGACGCAATTCTGCGCAGTCTGGCCGACTGGGTAGAACAAGAACACCAGCGCCATTCTTCTCCCTGATTACAGGCAATAAAAAACCCGCCGTAGCGGGTTTTTTATTGAGCGGGAACGCTCTAGTGTTCCAGATTCAGTTCCATTTCGGTGTTGTCACCCCGGCGCACGGAAACCTTCTCAGTGACCATTTTGTAGCCTGACTGCTTCACACTGATGGCGTGAACGCCCGGCTCCATCTCCAGCCGCAACGGGGACAATCCGTAGTACACACCATCCAGATAGACACGGGCGCGCGGCGGGTTGGTAGTAACCAACAACAGACCGGCTGTTTCGCTGGCATGCGGTCGATAAGTCGAAGCTGGCACATCGCCGCCCTGTTGCACGCCATAATTCTGCGTCATCGTGGGCGCGGCTGCGGGCCTGGCGATAGTCGGTGCGACATACACGGTCACCCCTTTAACAGGCCTGGTGCCCGGTGTCAGGTTGAACAGCTCCGGACGAGCCGCCATCAAGGAGGTACTGATGGCTTCGACCGCCTTACCACTGGCGATGCGCAATTCGCTATTCAAATAGGCCACCACGTCATCCTTGTTGTTGCCTGAGACACCAGCAAAACGATCATGGTTCTGAGTCACCAGCCCCGACCATACCACCTGCCCGGTGGCGACATCTTTCAATGTCGTTTCGATGGCGATGGTGATCTCGTCGCGGTTCTTGATGTTCAACGTCAGCTGCTTGACCACACCGGACACCTCGAACAAAGCATGCTCGGCACTGGTGCCTTCCATAATCTGAAAGCCTTCCGTATCGAAACGCTTCTTGATCGAGCCGGTCACGATATCAGCCACATCCTGATCCATCACCAGTTCATTGCCGCTCAAGCCGGACACACGAACCGACATTTCACCCAAATAACGGGGATTGCCTACCTTGCGCTGATCCACATACCTGTTGACACGCAAAGTGGCACCATACTTGAGCGAAGCGGCAGCGGCATTGGAAGCAGCCTGCTTATTGCCGGCAGCAAGGGTGTTATCACTACTTTTGAACCATCCAGTGACTGTATCGGTTGTATCACTGACAGCGGAACACCCTGCGACAGCGAACAACAGTACAACCAATGCAGCACGTTGCAATAAGGAACTCATTAGACTTTAACCCCGGGATTTCTCAGTTTGAACAATACGATTAAGCGTGAGGAATCACAGCCTCGATCTCGGCGAAGGTTCGTGCCAACTCAAAGCTCTGCACTTGCGCACCCAATTGACGCGCAATCTGAGTGATGGAGAACACCCCGCAAACAGTTTGCCTACCATCTGCACCCTCTGCCACGACCAGCGCATGCTGCCTGTTGGCCTTCTTCAAACTGACAACGATAGTCCCCACTTGGCTGCTTTGCACATCGCTCAGCTTCAACACTTGCAAATCGCGCTGGGTGCTCATGATGTCACGCACCATAATGTCGGCATGGGTGCCACCCATGTTCTGCAGGAAGCGCATCGGCTTCTCACCCAACACATCACTGGCAGTCAACAGACCGGCGACTTGCTCGTTGTCATCCAATACCAGCAGCATACGCACGCCATAACGGATCATCTTGGCATTAGCCTTGTCCATTGGTGTCTTGGCGCGCACGCTGACCACTGAGACCTTGTTCAGATCGGTCATCACGCTGATCGCCGGATCGCTCAGTTTCACGCGATCGGCAAAAACCTGCACCGGACGAACGAATGTGGAACCCGTCTTCAACGGTACGGAGGGCAAAGCATCATATTCTCTTATCATGTTCTAACTCCTAAAAAAATCACAAAATCACTCATGTCTATGTAAGTTATGTCCGTGCTGCAAATGCTTGTACCTGAAATTGTGCGGAGGCAAATAACGACTCAGTTCGTTCAAAGCCTTGAGGTAGACCTCGCGCTTGAATTCAATCACTGCCTGAATATCCAGCCAATAATCGTTCCAGCGCCACGCATCAAATTCGGGATGCTCACAAGCACGCAAGCAGACATCACAATCACGTCCAACCAATTGCAACAAAAACCAGATCTGTTTCTGCCCGCGATAACCGCCCCGCAATTCTCGCTTGCTCCAACTTTGCGGGACGTCATAACGCATCCAATCACGGGTACGCCCCAAAATCTTCACATGCTCGGGTCTTAAACCGACTTCCTCGTACAACTCCCGATACATCGCCTGCTCTGGGTTTTCGCCATGCTGTATTCCGCCCTGAGGAAACTGCCAGGAATGCTGCCTGATACGCTTCCCCCAGAATACTTGATTGTGTTCATTCGTGATAATGATGCCGACATTCGGGCGGTAGCCGTCTCGGTCTATCATTTTCCACTCTATCAGCTAATTTCAATTGGCGGATTCTTTCACATTTCACCTTTATTGAAAAGCAAATATATTCTTATCCTCTCATCCGCATATGACCAAAACATGACAAATTTGCCTACTGACACACTGTAACAGGCCAAACACTTGCGCCAATTCCTGCGAGTTCTTGCCAATCCCTGTAAAATCGCGGCCTCGTTTATAACCCTATACTTGACATCATGCGTGTTTCCCAATTCTTCATCTCCACCCTCAAAGAAGCCCCTTCCGAAGCCGAGCTGCCCAGCCATATCCTGATGATGCGCGCTGGCTACATCAAAAAGCTGGCCAGCGGGCTTTACACCTGGATGCCGCTGGGGCTGCGCGTGCTGCGCAAGGTCGAGGCTATCGTTCGGGAAGAGATGAACAACAGCGGCGCGATCGAACTCTTGATGCCAGCCGTGCAGCCAGCCGAATTGTGGCAAGAAACCGGCCGCTGGGAGGTGTTCGGTCCGCAGATGCTCAAAATCAACGACCGTCACAGCAATTCGTTCTGCTTCGGCCCGACCCACGAAGAGGTAATCACCGATGTCGCCCGCCGCGAGATCCGCAGCTATCGTCAGTTACCGGTGAACTTTTACCAGATTCAAACTAAATTCCGCGACGAAGTGCGCCCTCGTTTTGGCGTGATGCGCGCACGCGAATTCCTGATGAAAGATGCCTATTCCTTCCATGCCGATTTTGCCAGTCTGGAGCAAACCTATGAGGTCATGTACCAGACCTACAGTCGCATCTTCACCCGGCTGGGTCTGCAATTCCGCGCGGTGGCCGCCGATACCGGCGCCATCGGCGGCAGCGGCTCCCACGAATTCCACGTATTGGCCGATTCGGGTGAGGATGCACTGGCTTACTGCCCGGATTCCGACTTTGCCGCCAACGTGGAACTAGCCGCCGCCGTTGCACCCACCGCCTCGCGTCCCGCCCCCACCGAGTCGATGCGCACCGTGGACACCCCGAAACAGACCACCTGCGAACAGGTTGCCGAACTGCTGGGCATTCCCCTGCAGCGCACCGTCAAGCTGTTGGCGCTGATTGCGGATGACAAGCTGCATGTCCTGTTACTGCGCGGCGACCACAATCTCAACGAAATCAAGGCAGCCAAACTACCCGGCCTGACCGATTTCCGTTTCGCCCGCGAGGACGAGATCCGCGCCTTCTTCAACTGCCCGCCCGGCTTCCTGGGCCCGGTCGGACTGGACAGGAGCCAGGTCCGCGTGATCGCCGACCACGCCGTAGCCGTGATGAGCGATTTCGTGGCGGGTGCCAACCTGCCTAAATTCCACACCGCCGGTATCAACTGGGGACGCGATCTACCCGAGCCCGACCTGGTTGCCGACATCCGCAACGTGGTGACCGGCGACGCTTCTCCCGATGGCAAGGGCACGCTGGAAATCTGTCGCGGCATCGAAGTCGGGCACATCTTCCAGCTGCGCACCAAATATGCAGAATCCATGAAAGCGACGTTTCTGGATGCGCAGGGAAAATCGCAAACATTGGAAATGGGCTGTTACGGCATCGGCGTATCGCGCATCGTGGCCGCCGCGATCGAGCAGAACTTCGATGCGCGCGGCATCGCCCTGCCGCCCGCGATGGCACCGTTCCAGATCGCCATCGCGCCGATCGGCATGGCCAAGAGCGAGGTAGTGCGGGAAGCTGCCGAACAGCTTTACCGGGAACTAAAAGCCGCCGGAATTGACATATTGCTGGATGACCGCGACGAGCGCCCCGGCGTGATTTTCGCCGACCTCGAACTGATCGGCATCCCGCATCGCATCGTGATTGGCGAACGCGGCCTGAAGCAGGGGGTATTCGAATATCAGGGCAGACAGGATAACGCAGCCCAAACGATACCTGTACAAGATGCGGTGGAATTCATAAAATCGAAATTGTGAAAGGACTTAGGAGCTTAGAGTGAGGAACCATTCAGCAAAGTCGGGGAAGTGCCAGAGCGCTGCGGGAACCTTCCGCAGTTCTGTGCTGCGTTCACGCCCCGCCACTTCGCTACGCACACCTTGCTCTGTCCTGCTGCTACTGGCATTTTTTGCATCGTATGCCTACGCTGGAGCACAAGTTCAAACGCCGCTATCAGCGAGTGTGCGTGCGGTATTGCAACACAGCGTGTCAGATCAGGCCGCGCCCAAGCTGGCTTTTGCCTCGCAATACGAAGCCGATGCCTGGCTGAACGAAATGTCCCAGCGTTTGCAAAAGCGCCTGCCAGACAAACACTACCGCGAAGATTTCCTCAATACCGTGCATTACGAAGCCACCCGCGCAGGCTTGGATCCGCAACTGGTGCTGGGTCTGATAGAGGTGGAGAGTGGCTTCAAGAAATATGCCGTATCCCAAGCGGGTGCACGTGGCTACATGCAAGTGATGCCGTTCTGGGTGAACGAGATCGGCACAAGCGAACACAACCTGTTCCATCTGCGCACCAACCTGCGCTACGGCTGCACGATACTGCGCCACTACCTCGACATCGAAAAGGGCGACTTGTACCGCGCACTGGGACGCTATAACGGCAGCCTTGGCCGCCCTGAATATCCCAATCTGGTGCGTGCCGCTTGGCATGGGCACTGGCTGGTGCAGCGCCGCTCAGTCAATCAAGGTTACACGCCTGCCAGTTGATCGCCGAGATTGGCGGGTCAACTACCTTTCATGCTGGCGATGTAACGTTCGATGCTAGCGCGCGTCACTTCCCCTGCCTGATACCCCACCTGTTCGCCTGTAGGACTGTAAAGATAACTGGTCGGCAACACCTCAACATCGCCGATCTGTGCTGCCAGTTTCCGGCTGCCCAGCACCACCGGGTAATTGATGCCATGAGCGCGTGAAAACTCTGCCACCTGCTTTTCCGACCCGTAATCCATCACGATGCCGATCACCTCGACATCTTTGTGCGCGGCGCGCAGACTGATTAGCTCGGGCAACTCGCTGACACACGACGGGCACCAGGTCGCCCAGAAGTTGACCAGCACCCACTTGCCACGGTAGTCGGCAAGACTATGCGTTTTACCTTGCATATCCCGCAGGGAGAAATCTGCCGCCATCGCGGCGCACGGCAGCCACAGCACCAAGCCAAAGCAAAGTAAATAGCGCTTCAACATTTCCGACTGCCAGTCTTGCCAGACTAGTGATCGTGACCCGAATCGTCGCTATCCGCCTTGCGACTGGCTGGGGCGGGGTGATCGCCGGCATGGGTAAAATGCAGCGCCAGTGCAATCAACAAAATGCTTGCGCCCAAGTACAGCAAATCCTGCATGGTCTGATACTCCATGCGCAAAGCTTCCTTGAACAGCGTGACGATCAGGATCATCAGGATCACCTTCGCCAAGCGCCCTTTGAGGTCATCGAGATTATTGATTACCAAAATGTTGCCGGAAGCCTTGTTGCCATGCGCTTCGTCAATATCGCTGATGAATAACTCGTACAGACCCAGCGAGAAAATCAACATCACAGTGGCAAGCAGATAGCCATCCACTACTTCTACGATGTGGGAAACCGTGCCATCGTGCAGCGCTTTGCGCGCCTCTGCCGTCATGTCCGCATTAGCATAGTGCAACGCATGCTGAAACACATACAGCACATCCACCGTCGCCATGTAGAAGATCGCCACCCCAGCCAGCAAACTGCCAATCACAGCAGACAGTACGATGAAGCGACTGTTCCACAGGACACGCTCAAAGAGTTGTTCAATAAATTTCATTTTATGCGCTGACCCAGTTATTAACGGCGCACATTAAAGCGCAATCGGGCACTTCGAGCAAGACTTGACAGACGCAGGGCAGGCAACATGTTTCGCGACTAGGCAGATTGACAGCCCCAAAATCGGGGCATAGGATTCGCGCCATGTCATCACTCTATCTGGATTATTTCGACCTCAAGTCCCCCCCCTTCTCCATCACTCCCGACCCCGGTTTTTTCTTCGAGGGAGGTGACAGGGGAGCCTTTATTGCTGGATTGACCTACGCAGCCCAGCAAGCCGAAGGCATCATCCTGGTAGTCGGGGAAGTCGGCAGTGGAAAAACCATGATGAGCCGCTTGTTGCTCAATCGCTTCCAGTCGCATGTGGACACTGTCTATCTGCCCAACCCTTCTTTCTCGCGCGACGAAATCATAGACATCATCGCACGCGACTTGGGCATCCCAACCAATCAACAGGGCGTGCGCCTTGAAGCTCTGCAACAGGAACTGATCAAACGTCATGCCGAAGGTCGTCAGGTCGTCGTCCTGATAGATGAGGCGCACGCCATGCCAGCGGAATCCATCGAGGAGGTCAGGCGGCTCTCCAACCTCGAAACCGATGATTGCAAGCTGGTGCAACTGATACTCTGCGGCCAGCCCGAACTGGACACCCTGCTGGCGGCACCGCATCTACGGCAGGTGCGCGACCGTGTGGTGTATCGCCTGGTGCTCAACAACCTGTCCAGACGGGATGCCAGCGCCTATCTGGATCATCGCCTGCGTGTCGCCGGATGGCGAGGCGGACGCATCTTCACCTGGCTAGGCGAACAATTGCTGATCACCGATGCCAGAGGTCGGGCACGCCGCCTCAACCTGCTCGCCGACAAAGCTTTGCTTGCCGCCTTTGCCGAAGGGAAAAGGCAGGTTGATGTCCGTCATGTCCTGATCGCCATCAAGGAGTCCGGTGCCAACTTTTCCAGCGTGACCCTGGAAAAACAGGGAATATGGCAACAGACCGCCCTGCTCATGGCACTGGCAGCCGTGGCAACGATAGCTATCTGGTTAACCAGCATATTGAACTGATTCAGTCCCACTTTGATAGCACACTGATATTCCTGTGCAACACGGCGGGATCGCCCTAATTTCCACACTATCCAACACAGACCATCGGCCATCCTATCTGTCAATAGGCCTAAATACATAGGCCATTCGGCTTATTGACCTCATAAAGTGAAACTGAAAGACTGCCACCTAACTTAACAGATAAAAAGCACAAATCAATGTGCAACAGCCGCCCCAATGCCTCCTCGCTATTCGGAGTGCCTGAAAGCGACTAATCAGCTCCCGAATCACCAGACGTGCCAAGAAAGTTCACAGACAAGACTGTCACGTCAACCATCAAAAGGGGATTCTCAATGCACCCTGCTCAAGATTGTGAAAAGGTAAGCAGCTTAGCTCTGCTGCTGATTCTGTCGAGTATTTTAATGGGAGGTTGCGTCCATCTTCCCAAAGCGATGGAGCCATCCACCCAACACATCGCCATTCCGAACATTCCGCCACCAAGCGCCATCCCGCCACTTGCCGTGATGGCGCCGTTGCCCCCCCCACCAAAATCAACCAAAGCATCCGAGCGTTACAGCATCGTGGTGAACAATGTGCTGGCACAGGAAATCCTGTTCGCACTGGCCCGCGATGCCAAGCTGAACATCGAGATACACCCCGGCATCACCGGCACGGTGACCATGAATCTGATAGACCGCACACTGCCCGAGATTCTTGATGCCATTGCAAGACAAGTGGACATGCGTTACGAACTGAATGGCAGCAACCTCGCTATAATGCCCGACACTCCTTTTCTGAAGAGTTATCAGATCGAGTACCCCAACGTGGCACGCGATGCGAAGAATGGCATCAATATGTCAACCAGCATCGCGGTCATCGGCAAGGGGGTGGGCAGTAGTACCAGCGGCATGAACGGTTCCAATTCCAGCATCAACAACATCTCGGACAATCACTTCTGGGAAACACTGACCGAGAACATCAAGGACATCCTGCGGGAAACCGACAAGCAACTGCCGGAAGGCACCACCCCATTAACCGATGAGGCGGCAAATCCTCAGGCGAACCCAATTGTCGCAACTCCGCAAGGGCAAGGTGCGCTGACCAACCTGCCAGCCCAAGTGCAGAACCCCAATCCCGCGAAAACGAGGCGGGTAGCCTTCCGCGAGGCCGCCTATGTAATCGCCAATCCGGAAACAGGCATCATCAGCGTACGCGCCACTGCCCGCCAGCATGCCAGCATCCGAGAATTTCTCGACAAGGTGTTGAACAACGCCAGACGTCAGGTGCTAATCGAGGCCACCATCGTCGAAGTCTCGCTGTCCGATCAATACCAGCAAGGCATAGACTGGTCGGTGCTGACCAACTTCGGTCTTAGTATCACCCAAGTGGCCGCCCCTCAAGTCGCAACCAATCCAGTGGCAACAGTCGGCACCATCCGCTTCGTCAATCCGGGCAACGGCAAGGCCAATCTGAGCGGAGTGGTGTCATTGCTGGAAGGTTTCGGCAAGCTGCATGTCTTGTCCAGCCCCAAACTGTCGGTGCTCAACAACCAGACCGGCTTGGTCAAAGTGGTGGATGAATCCGTCTATTTCACAGTCGAAGTCACCGCCGGCACCGTCAGCACCACCGGCATCGTGCTGACTCCGGCCACTTACACCACCACGGTGCATACCATACCGGTGGGCTTCATGATGTATGTCACACCACAAATTGGCGGAGATTCCGAAATCACCCTCAACCTGAGGCCGACCATCACTCGCATCCTGAGCTATGCGAACGACCCCAATCCGGCGCTGGCGCAGTACGCCATCGTCAACCGCATCCCGCAGATACAGACACGCGAGATGGAGTCAATTCTGCGTGTGCGGGATGGCGAGATCGCCGTGCTGGGCGGACTGATGCAGGATGAGCGCAAGGGCGACACCAGCCAGATTCCCGGCCTTGGCAGCATCCCCGGCTTGGGCGAACTGTTCAAGTCCCGCAACGACATCAATCGCAAGACCGAACTGGTGGTATTTCTGCGCCCGGTCATCCTCAATACAGAAAGTCAGTTCAACGTGGTGCAGCAATTCAAGAATCCGGTTGGCACACCAGAGTGGCGAACACAATCGGGAGGGGTAAAACCATGAGCCTGCTATTCGATGCCCTGAACCGCGCCCAAAAAACTGAACCGGGGCATACGCAAGAAAACCCGCCTGCCTCGGCACAAATACCAGAAGCATCGGCAAATCCCAATCCCAGTCCCAGTCCCAGTGAACTGAAGCGCACCGCAACGGCAAATTCCCTGCTGTCCAATAGCAACCGACCCAACCACAACCTACTGGGGTATGTCTTGGCCGGGCTGCTGCTACTGGTGGGAGCTGCGGCATGGTTTTTCTACCAGCAAAGCCAGCTGACATCCATTGCACCGGATCAACCAGCCATCCCCGTCGCTGCTCATGACAGCCCCCTCCAGACAGCCTCCTCGGTCGCAGCGGCATCCAATGTTGCGAATGCAGAATCCACCACTACCAAGCTTCTCGCCATTCCAGACAGCCCGACGGGTGCAGGAAAATCCGACGAAGGCAATGCTGCACTCAAGGCTCGCTCCACCGAGACCAGCAGTAAACACGGCAAGCCGCACAAAAATAACAGTCGCGCTTCCGGAATTCTGGCTGGCAGCAGCAAAGATCCGTTACAGGAAGGCTATCTGAGCCTCTCTCAAGGACGACTCGACCAAGCTGAGCAGCATTATCAGCAAGCCCTAGCACAACATCCGCACGAAAAAGATGCTCTGCTCGGATTGGCAGTAATTGCCCAGCGCAAGCAACAGACACAGCGTGCCACCGATCTGTACCAACAGGTGTTGCGTGAGGACCTCGGCAACACCACCGCTGCAGCGGGATTGGTCAGCTTGGCTGAGTATGCAGACCCTGTAGCCGCCGAAAGCCAGTTGAAGCAACTAATAGACATCAAATCGAACGCGCCGGAATTCCACTACGCACTGGGTAATGTACTGGCACGCCAACAACGTTGGGGAGAGGCACAGCAGTCGTTCTTCCGCGCTCACGAACTAGCTCCGAATAACGTGCTCTATGCCTATAACCTGGCTGTCTCGCTGGAACATCTGCATCAGCCGGCAGCAGCTTTACCTTTCTATGTTAAAGCCTTACAACTGGCATCATCCTCTGGTGATGTGACATTGAACCGCGCTGCCATCCAAAAGCGAATCAGTGAACTGCAACAGCTTCCCCCGGGGACGCAGTGATGAATACTCACAACCCATCCTCTCATCATCAGCGCATCGGCGAGGTATTGGTTGCGCGCGGACAGATAAACGACGATCAACTGCACATCGCCCTGCAAAAGCAGAAGAGCGACCACAAACCGCTAGGTGAGGAGTTGCTCGAACTGCACTTCATCACCGAGAACGACATGCGCGAGGCCGTTTCCGAAGCCGCAGGCTATAAGCCGCTGGACTTGAGCGGGCTGGTCGCCAACCCTGCCGCATTGGCACTAATCCCCAAATCGGTCGCCCTCAAACACATCCTGTTCCCAGTCAGTTATGACCCACAGGCAGGCTATCTGGAACTCGTCGCAGCAAATCCGGACGACATCATGGCGCGTGATGCCATCACACCTCTCCTGTTTAATGCTGGACAGCAGGGCGGACCGCGCATCATCCCCGAATGGCGGGTCGCCTCCAGCGCCGAGGTGCTGACTGCAATAGACAAATTCTACAATCGTGAACTTTCCATAGACGGCATTCTGTTCGAACTGGAGAGTGGCGAACTTGACCTGAACGCCCTGACTCAGGCCGGCGCATCCTACAGCCATCCCATCGTCCGGCTCACAGATGCACTAATCGCCGATGCAGTCAGTCGCGGCGCGTCGGACATCCACTTCGAACCGGAAGAACAGTTCCTGCGCATCCGCTACCGTATAGACGGCGTGCTAAGGCCGGTCAGGTCACTGGCAAAATTGAACTGGACAGCAATACTGGTGCGCCTGAAAGTCATATCCGGCATGAACATCGCCGAAACCCGCGCACCGCAGGATGGACGCATCTCGCTGTCTCTGCTGGGGCGTCAGATAGACTTTCGCAGTGCCTCACATCCGACCATCCACGGTGAGAATTTCGTATTGCGTATACTGGATCGCAAGCGCGGCATTGTCAGTTTGGACAAGCTGGGCATGACCGACACCAGCCTCGCGCTGTTAAAACGCATGTTGGAGCGGCCTGAGGGCATCCTGCTGGTCACCGGACCGACCGGTTCCGGAAAAACCACAACGCTCTACTCGATACTCAGTCATCTCAACAGGGATGACGTGAACATAATGACGCTGGAAGATCCGGTGGAATATCCCATGCCGCTCACTCGGCAAACCTCCATCGCCGAAACCGTCAAACTGGACTTCTCCAACGGCATACGTTCACTGATGCGTCAAGATCCAGACATCATCCTGGTTGGCGAGATCCGCGACCACGATACGGCAGAAATGGCACTACGCGCCGCAATGACCGGCCACCAGGTATTCTCGACGCTGCACACCAACTCGGCCATCGGCTCAGTCTCGCGTCTGCACGATCTAGGCATCGTGGACGAAATGTTTGCCGCCAACATGATAGGCATCATCGCCCAGCGACTGGTGCGCAAGCTCTGCCCAAATTGCAAGACTGGCTACTCGCCAGACGCGCTGGAGCGCAAACTAATGGGGCTCAACCCTGAAGAACAAATCACCCTGTACCGCCCAGCGGGCTGTCCAAACTGCGACCACATGGGCTTCAAGGGACGTCTGGCCATCATGGAAATATTGCGTTTCGACCACGGACTAGTCGAACTGATTACGATTCATGCTGGCCTGAAGAAAATTACCGACTATGCGCACAAACAACACTTTGTCTCCTTGGCCGAGGATGGTGTTCGGCGTGTGCGTGAGGGACTCACTTCCCTTGCCGAAGTACGGCGCGTCGTTGATTTCAGCGAACGGATGACAGAATAATGCCTCTCTTCCACTATCGCGCCATTGATACTTCCGGGAAAGTCGTCAAGGGCGAAACCGACGCCATCAACGAGTTCGACTTGGAATCGCAACTCCACAAAAGCGGACTGGATCTGATCAAGTCCAGTCAGGTCAAAGATCGTGCGCACAAGCTCCAGAAGCTGTCGCGGCGCGAATTGATTCATTTCATGTTCCAACTGGAAATGCTGTTTCGCGCCGGAGTGCCAATTCAGGCCATTCTGGCCGATCTGCGCGACACCGCAGAAACACCTCAAATCAAGAACTTGTGCGCCAACCTTTACGAAAAAATTGATTCTGGCTCTACTATCTCGGAGGCCTTTGCCTCAAATCCCGGCATCTTCCCTGAACTGGTGGTCAATCTGGTGCGCGCCGGCGAAGCGACCGGCCAACTGCCGGATGTCTTGAAGGAAATCGTCGAGTCGCTCAAATGGCAGGATGAACTTGCCTCCAAGACCAAACAACTGATGATGTACCCCGCCTTCGTCACCGTGGTGGTTGGCTCTGTCGTAGTCTTTTTAATGATCTATCTGGTGCCGCAGATTATCGGCTTCGTCACCAACATGGGCGGCGAGATACCCTTACAGACCAAGGCTCTGCTCTGGGTATCAAGTGCATTCGTCAATTACTGGTGGCTTATTATCCCCGCCCCCTTCGTGCTTGGATTCCTGATGCTCATGCTTTCCAAGGTCAATGTGCGTTTCAAACACTTGATGCACGCATCCATGTTGCGCACCCCATACATCGGAGCCATCGTCAAGAAAATCATCCTGGCCCGCATCAGCGACACACTGGGCCTTACCTATCGAACCGGCATCCCGGTATTGGAAGGGCTAGTGTATTGCAGCAATATCAGCGGAAACGTAGTCGTCAAAGATGCTCTGGAGAAGGCGCGGTCCGACATTTCCAACGGCGCGCCAATTAGCCAGGGTTTTGCCTCACAGCGATTATTCCCGTCACTGGTCATTCGCATGATTAAAGTGGGCGAGGAAACTGGCGATCTGGCCGGCTCGCTGAAAAACATTTCCTACTTTTACAACCGGGACATCAACGATTCGATCAGCCGCATCCAGGCACTAATCGAGCCCACACTCACCATTGTGCTAGGCATCATTCTGGGCTGGATCATGATGGCCGTGCTGGGTCCGATTTATGACACAATCAGCAAGCTGAAACTGACATGAAAACCGTCCTGTTCATCAATTCAACGGGGGCGCGATACTTTAGGCGCGTCGAGGGTCTCTGGCGGGAAATTGAAGCACCGGATAGCCGTGAGAAACTTTGGGTGGTCGCCAATCTTCCCGAAGAATCGCTTGAGACCTGCGCCTTCCCCTTCCTGATCGGACGCGACCGCAGCAACTTCCTTGAGCGGCGGCTAAACAACAACTTCCCTCACAGCAAATACCGCAGCGCACCCGTCATTTCTGGCGGCATGCTTAGCTCCGGCACAGCGGTACTCACCGGCCTGACCACCGCTGATCTGGTGATCACTCAAATTGAGAATCTAAACATCTCCATCTCGGGTGTCTGGGGGGTAGGCATGTTGCTAACCCTGATGGCCAGGCAACTCAAACTCTCCAATGTGGTAATCGCCCTGCCGAGCGCCCATCACTTGCGCATTCTGGCAATCAAGGACGGCCTGCCTGCGCTGACGCGCTGTGTGAGACGGTACAGTGAAGACATTGATAACGGGCAAAGCAGCGATACCAGCGAGATATTGCGCACCCGCCAGCATCTGGAAAATCAACGGGTGTTCGAACATGACAAGTTCCCGCCAGTACTCTATCTAGGAGAAACCACTGCGCTAAAAACCCAGTTCAATACCGCCGGACTAACACTGCTTCCCTTGCCCGACACACTCTTGCCCCAAGGCGAGTCGGGCAATCTGCATGCGTTGTTTGAATACGTCATCAAATCGCCCCCCGGCCAGATTGCCCCGCTGCCGATACGCGCCCGCCATCTGGCCGAGACTCTGCGCAATCTATCCTATTTCGGCATCGGTGCCAGCCTGCTTTCCATCATCCTTTTTGGTCAGGCTGATTTCCGCAAACTGATAGACCTGCACCAGCGCGCACAAACCCTGCAAGCTGATTTGCAACTTGCCACAGGCGAACGCAACCACCTGGCTGACAACATCGTCGCAACCGGCAAAAATCCCGCCTTGGTGCGTCAGGCAACCCGCTTCGCGGCACTTGAATTGGATAGCGCACCCACTGCAGAAAGCCTCTTCCAACTGGCCGCCACCGCCATTGCCGACCAGCCTCAGGC
Organism: Gallionella sp.; assembly: GCA_028687575.1. Taxonomy (GTDB): domain Bacteria; phylum Pseudomonadota; class Gammaproteobacteria; order Burkholderiales; family Gallionellaceae; genus Gallionella. The sequence goes on from JAQTZW010000012.1 coordinate 59,136, forward strand.
TCGCATCAAAACGCTGTCTTTCCGGTTGCCCAAACCCAACGAGCGCTTCTGCCGCGCGCAAAGCACCGTCGAATTGCCGTTGATCAGCGGAAGCAAACCGGACGATGCCGGCGTGGATGAAACTTCCGGTTTGCCTGTCCGTCTTGCAGAATTGCAATTCGACGTACTGCTGCCAAGCGACCTTCCTCCTGCCGCGCAGGCCGTGATACGCAAGCACATATCGTCCACCCTGAACACACTGAAAGGTGTCCAGTTAATGGACGACCCTGCGGCATTTTCACTCATCAACACCCTGAAGGGCGGACTCGGTATGGAAAAGCAGGAATCCGAGAACATCTGGTGTATGAGCGTACTCTGGAAACAGCATACCGATACCACACCTGCTGTAGCGAAGGAGCAGCCATGAATGCCTACCGCGTGGTACTCAAACCTGCCCGTGCGGCACTGATTCTATTTGCGCTGTCAGTCGTGATTGCAATCGCCGTTGTCATCGGCCTCGCCCATTTCCGCACGACGCAGGAACAGGCCATCATGCAAACCGAGCAACAATTGACCGACACCCGTGATGAAATCAGGAAACTCACCTATGATCTCGACTCGATCAACCAGCTTGCCGAAAAATACCAGCGTCTGGCCAGACTGGGGTTGGTCGGCAAGCCCGACCGGGATGCCTGGGTAGAAAATCTGAAGAACCTATACCGCGATACCCGCCTGCCGCCGACCCTGCGCTACACGCTGGCACCCGCGCAATTGATGAGCACGCAACCCGTGCCAGCCGATGACCCTAAAGCCTATTTGAACAACGTGCTATTCCATGACCTAACGCTTGAACTTTCCGCCATCCACGATGTTGAATTTCTTGACTTCATGGGAAAACTCAATCAGGAATGGAATGCCCCCTACCGATTAGAGACATGCCATATCGCGCGCGAAGTCGCACCAACCAGTGGATTACAGATTCGTTGCGTACTGCAGATTTACTCATTACCAGAACCGGAGAAAACACCTTAGCATTCGGATACAGGGAGACAGCATCATGGCAAACAAACCATTCGAAGTTATCAGCGGTGTCATATTACTGGCACTGATGATGAACAATGCGAGCGGTAACGCCATCGGCACCGTGTTTTTCTCCCCTGCCGAACGCGCCGCGCTGGTCGCCGCCCGCCAGGGCATCACACAAACCGCCATTTACAGCGTCAATGGCATCATCCGCCGTGCGGGTGGTAAAAGCGTGGTGTGGGTCAACGGCAGAGCAGTGAACGAATCCCCGCAGGATGAGATTATCCCCACGCTGAAAATCTCCCGCGACCATGTGGAGATAGAAGACAAACCCATCAAGGTAGGCGAATCGCTGGATGTCATCTCCGGCCAGCGCATCCTGCGCCTGCCCGAAAAGGCCGTGCAGGTGAAGCCGTGAACCTCAAGTCAGACCAAAAAGGCATCGCACTTTTGGTGTTTGTCACCGTACTGATCACTGCCGCTGCTGCCGTGACGGTCAAGGCGCTCAACAGCAACAACAGCAGCCAGATCGCGCGCGACAAGATCACCGCCGCCGCACTGGCACAGGCTAAGGATGCGCTGATCGGTTATGCCATCACTTATCCTGACACCCATCCAACCTCCCCGCAAGTGATGGGCTATCTCCCCTGCCCCGACACAGCCGGCACGGCAGAAATCGGCGGAGAAGGGGGTGCCACAGGGAATTGCGGAACAATGAACACCAACAGCATCGGGCGACTGCCATGGAAAACGCTGAATATCACCCCGTTGCGCGGCGGCGATGGTGAGTGCCTGTGGTACGCAGTAGCGGGAACATACAAGAACAATCCCAAAACCGGCCTGATGAACTGGGATACCGGCGGACAATTACAGGTTTATGCCGCCAATGGCACGTCAGCTTTGACCAGTACCGACAATCAGGCTGTGGCAGTGATCTTTGCGCCGGGTCCGGTCACCCCAGGACAGAGCCGCACAGGCACGGCTGCCCCTATGTGCGGCGGCAATTACACCGTCAGCAATTACCTCGACCGTAGCAATTGTCCCGGCGCGAGTTGCCGGGACAACACCTCCGCCAGCGGGCCTTTCTACACAGGGCCCATCCTTGACAGCACCGGCAACCCCCTGCTGAATGACAGGCTCGCTTTCATCACCCAGCAGGACATCTGGAATGCCATCAAAAGACGCCAGGACTTCCTCGGCACGCTGGACACCATGACCCGGCGCACCGCCGAATGCATCGCTAAATTTGGCACTACCAACAATGACCCCGCCAACAAGAGCATGCCTTGGCCAGCCGCACTCGCCCTTTCCGACTATACCGACAACACCCGCTATAACGATGTTGACGGGCTGCTTGCCGGACGTGTTCCCTACAAGGTCAATACCGCGCGCGGCCAAACCGGAAACACCATTCCCAGCCTTTATTACCTGCTGAAAGACGACAATCCAAGCGGGTCGGCCTATTGCGCAAGCGGCTGGGGCAATGTTTATCCTTGGTGGGATAACTGGAAAGATCACCTGTTCTATGCCATCAGCGAAAGATACCGCCCATCCTCCTCGCCCACCACTGCCTGCTCCAGCGGACATTGCGTAAATGTGAACAGCGGCGGGAATTACGCCGCCGTGGTGATCTTTGCCGGGGAAAGACTCGCCAGCCAGATACGCACCGACAAGAGCATCGTCTCGGCCTATCTGGAAGGCCGCAATGCCGCCAACGTCGGTTCTGCCCACCCCAACGGGCACGAGAATTACCAGTCCGAAGACGCCAGCAGCACATTCAACGACATCGTCTATTGCATCAGGGAAGACCTGTCGGTGGTAAAGGGAACGGCTACAGGATGCCCATGACAGGGATGACAGACATGAAATCACGCCCACAAACCGGATTCACCCTCGTCGAAATGGCCATCGTGCTGGCCGTCATCAGCCTAATACTCGGCGCTACGCTAACGGTATTGACCGCCCTACAAGAGCAGCGGAATATCGAAGACACCAAGAGTAGTCTGGAAGCGGCCAAAGACGCATTGCTTGGTTTTGCGGTTACCAATGGACGCCTGCCATGCCCCGCATCCAGCACATCCAACGGTATTGAAGATCCCGTCGGCGGCACGACCTCACTGATTTCCTGCACCCATCCCTATGATGGCTTCCTCCCTGCTGCAACGCTAGGCTTACCGAATGTAGATGACCATGGCTATCTTCAGGACGCATGGCATATTGCTGCCAACCGCGTCCGCTATGCCGTGACCATCGCCAATACCCGCGCCGCCACCACCACCGACGGAATCAAGACACTTGGCATGGGCAGTTTTACGCCAAACTTATACGTCTGTGACACTGCCAGCGGAATCACTTCTTCAAGCTGCGGAACTGCCACCACACTGACCAGCCAGGCCGTTGCCATCATCTATACATTGGGGCCCAATGCACCCAATGGCGGAACGGGCACCGACGAAGCCGCCAACCTGAACGCTGACCCCGTATTCGTCAGCCATACCGTTGCTTATGCCAAGGACTCACCTGCCAATGGAGAGTTTGACGATCAACTGCTCTGGCTCTCTCCCTACACTCTGTTCAACCGCATGGTTCAAGCGGGCAAACTTCCATGAGCGCACAACACCATCAGACAGGCAGTTCGCCTGAGGCAGCGGAATGCGCCGCACTGTCTTTGCTCATCGTCGAAGACGACCAATCGCTTGCCAGCTATCTAGCCGAAGTCATGAAAGCGGAAGGCTATCAAGTGGTCTGCGCGCACAGCCGGCATGAAGCGCTATCCATCAGGCCGCAACCCCTACTGGCGCTGGTTGATCTGGGCCTGCCTCCAGCCGAAAACCGTATCACCGAAGGCATGTTCCTGCTCGATGCGCTGCTGGCCCATGACCCGCACAGCAAGATCATCGTCATCACCGGGCAGGATGAGGAAGCCGCCGCGTTCGAGGCGGTGCGCCGGGGCGCGTTCGACTTTCTCTGCAAACCCGCGGCCATGTCGGACATCAAGGCCGCCGTCAAACGCGCCGGCCTGTTCCTACACCATGAAGAACACTTGAGCGAGACCGGCGAAGCCCGCCTGCACCTCACCGTAAAACTGGCCAACGGCCCCAAGGACACAGCCTGCGCGGTCGAAGAACAAGTAGTGCGCTCCGCCGTGGCAGATGCGCACGGCAATGTCACCGAAGCCGCGCGTCGGCTGGGGCTGGGGCGTGAACACCTGTATTACTACCTGAAAAAATACGGCATCCAGCCAGACCGTGCTTAGCCGGATACCGGCACACGCAGGGAGCAACAAGGAATTGGACTAAACAACAGATTAGAAGCGCCGCCATGACACTTTACGCCAGCCTGCCATTGCTGTTTGTCGCCACGGGGCTGGTGCTGCTCTCAGCGGTAACTTATCTGGCGCGGCTGTTCCGCCGCCACCGACGCGCCATCAGCGCGCTGCTGGAACTGGCCCAGAGCAACCTTGATCCGCTGCAACTCCCGGCAGCCGGATGGCCTGCGCTGGCTAGCGGCGGCATCAAGCGCATGGAATTCTCCGGCAACTGGTTCGGGCAACCGGTGCAGAACATATTCGGCGCACCGCCCGAAGAGTGCGCCCCGAACACCTTCTCCTTCAGCGTCATCTCGGACGGCGACATCCATCTCGATTTTTGCTGCTATTCCCATAACAGCCGTGGCGAATCGCGCCTGCTGGCCGAACATCTTTCCGGTGTCTTCCATCTGCTGCTGGAGACCGCCGTGCACAGCAGGATGGAATCCCTGTCCGCAGCCCTGGCCGAACAGGTGCGTCTGATGCTGTACCTGCAACACGATCTGCGCAACCTGGCGCAATGGGTAGAGTGGCTGGCAGCCGATTTTGATGCCGCCCAGGACGACCACGAATTGCTGGCAATCGCGCTGCGCCTGCGCACCAGTTCGCCACACGCCGCCACCCGCGCCCAGCGCATCCTCGATGTCATCTGCAAACCGCCCGACTCCGTACCAGCGGTAGAGCATCCGGTTCGTCTCAACGAAGTCATCCGCCAGGCCGCCGAACACGCCGGCATCGCCGTCACGTTGCACGACGACCGACCCGATCAGGAAGTCAGCGTGTGGCTGCACCGCGAACTGCTCAACCGCACGCTGGACAACCTTTTCACTCACGCCGCGCCACTGTTGCGATCGCAACCGGACATGACCATCTCGGTCAACATCGCCCACCAGACAGACAAAGTGGCGGTCAGTATCGAGATGCCATGCCTTGCCGAGACGGTGAGATTGCCGCCGGAAAGACTATTCGAACCGTTCGCCAGCGGTCACCCCGGCGGACTGGGTCTGGGGCTCTATCTGGCCCGCAAAACTTTGGCCGAGGCAGGCGGCGAACTACTGGCCGAAGTGCGCGAACAGCATATTTGCTTCCTGCTGACACTCCCTGCCGCACTGTAAAACTTCTTTACTTCACCAAATTTCCCGCAACCCTTACATTCCGAACCGTACCACCTTCACGTTAATTCAAACTTTTTCAAGGAGAATATCATGTGGAAATACAATAAATTACAAAAAGACCAGGCGGGCTTCACACTGGTCGAACTGGCCATCGTGCTGGTGATCGTCGGGTTGATACTGGCTGCCGTGCTGAAAGGTCAGGAAATGATCGTAAGCAGCAGGGTTAAAAGCGTAGAAAATGACTTTAAGGGCGTCACTACCGCCTATTACGCCTACATGGATCGCTACAAGGCACTTCCAGGCGATGACGCTAATGCAGCGGCACACGCTGGCACGGGCGCAAAAAATGGTGATGGAGATGGCTTTATCTCGGGACTTTTTTCTACAACAGGATCAACCTTGGCTAGCGATGCCAATGCCGAAAGTGAAAAATTCTGGCAACACGCCCGTATGGCAGGTTTCCTGACAGGAAGCGCCACAGCAACTTTGGCTCCCCCTCCCAACAACGCTGTGGGTGGCGTATTAGGTGTCCAGTCACAAATTACTGCGACTGGCGGTTCAACCTTCGGCATGACAGGTAATGTGGTTTGCGCCAGCAATATTCCCGTAAAAATCGCACAGGCCGTTGACATTCAAATGGATGATGGCGATAGCACTACAGGCACAATCAGAGCGGGTGCAGCAGCGACTACAGCCACCACCGCCGCGACTTCAGCAGCTTATACTGCCAGCACAGCGCCCACAGCAGATACAGCGCACACCCTTTGCATGAAAATCTAACGCCGCCTTACTATTAACTAATAACCCGCTTCGGCGGGTTTTAACTTTCTGAATTCAGACTTAAATTTCAAAGCGGGATCATTTAATCTGGATAATTTGATTAAGCCGATCACACACATCTGCGAACAGCGTATCGTTCAATTTACCCAAGGGATGCGACGACGCACCGCGCATCCGCCAGTCAAATGATTTTGGCTGATGGCAAAGTACATAACTGGTTTTCTTGACATCGGCTTGCACTTTTTTCACCTGCCCCACCGCGACAGCAAAAGGATTATCGGCGTTGTAGGCCGCTGTCGTCATGGGCAAACCGATCACCAGCGAAGTCTTATCGTTGAAAATCCCGGGAGACAACACCAAAAAGGGATGCACGTCGCGCATCTCCTGACCTATTTGGGGGTTGCAATCTATCCAGATAATGTCCTGGCGCTCAGGGATCCAGATGGATTTAACCGCGCGTAACTTCACCATTTTTCTGCTCCCAGATTTTGCGATGCCTGCATGGCCTCACCACCGTGGCGAGCAGGATCGAAGCTTTCCAGGCGTTGCTCCAAATTCAATGCCTCATTGACAATCGGCGTAATGACGATACGCCCCAACTCATCTACCGTCAGTTGCACACGCTGATGCTCACGCAAATGCGCCTCACGCGCTATCGCCACGGGTAAGCGCACCCCCAAATTATTGCCCCATGCCTTTATATCCAAAGTCGCTACGGTCATCACATATCTCCTTAAATGTTTAGACGAAGTATAAACATGCTTGTGCAACTAATCAAACTACTCCAGCGACGCAAACGGTGACATGTAAAACTTCTTTACTTCCTGACGGCGCACGCAACGCCTACATTGCCACCGTGTGTTACTTCTGATTCATACTTTCCAAGGAGACTATCATGCGGGAATTCAGCAAAAGATCTCAATCCGGCTTCACGCTGGTTGAACTCGCAATCGTTCTGGTCATCATCGGCCTGCTGCTGGGCGGCGTACTGAAGGGTCAGGAAATGATTGAGAACGGCAAGATCAAGAATCTGCAAAACGACGTGAAAGGCATGACAGCCGCCTACTACGCCTATCGCGACCGCTACAACGCCATCCCCGGCGACGATCCCAAGGCAGCCACCCGCTGGCCCAGCGCCGCATCGCCTGCCGCCACCGCCGGTGACGGCAACGGTATCGTCGGCGTAGCCGGCACCTGGACAGGCTGTGGTGCCAGCGTCACCACGCCAGAAACCTGCACGTTCATGCACCATCTGCGTCTGGCCGGGCTGATCACCGGCATCAACAGCGCCGACCCGGTCAATGCCTATGGCGGCGCGATCCGTGTGCAACAGAGCACGGCAGCCGCCAACACCGGCATGGTAGTGGGACTGAATCTGTGTTTCGGCAGCCTGCCTTCGAAAGCGGCAGAAGCGATAGATGCCTCCTTCGATGACGGCAATCCGGCCACCGGAAACGTGCGCGGCGTGCAGGCATCGTCCGCCAACTTCGACCCGAACACCACCGCGACCGGAACGGCCTATGTGGAATCGGCAAGCGTGACGACCTACACCGTCTGCAAACTGCTGTAAGCGCCGCTCACCGCAAACTGAAAAGCCCGCGCAAGCGGGCTTAATCTTGGGTGAGACCTGACTCCCGGAATTATGCGCGCCGCCAACTGGTTCCCGCTGCGCCGTCCTCCAGCACGATGCCAGCCTCCAGCAGTTCCTTGCGAATGCGGTCGGCACTGGCAAAGTCCTTGTTCTTCTTGGCCGCGATGCGCGCCGCTATCTGCGCGCCGATGGCGGCCTCATCCAGCCCTCCCGCCGTTGCGCCGCCTTGCAAAAATTCCTGCGGATCGCGTTGCAACAACCCCAGCACGCCAGCCAGCGCCACCAGTTGCGCAGCCAGTTGCGGCGAGCGGGTCTTGTTCACTTCGTTGGCCAAATCGAACAGCACGGCGATAGCTTCCGGCGTGTTGAAATCGTCGTCCATCGCGGCGCGGAAACGGGCTGCGTGAGGCTCATTCCAGTCTACATCAACCCCTCCCAACCTCCCCTTATCATAACCAGCGACTTGGCTATCGTCTTTTGATGGCCTAGTCGAATGGCTAGTAGTTCCATCAGGGGAGGAGCCAGTGCCTTGCGCACCTTCCCTGTTAAGAGTTGAGTCAGCGCCTTCCGCTCCCTCCCTGACAAGGGAGGGCTGGGGTGGGTTGCCTTTCAGCGCCATATACAGCCGGGTCAGCGCACCCTTGGCATCGTCCAGATGCGCGTCGGAATAATTCAGCGGGCTGCGGTAATGGGCGCGCAGAATGAAGAAGCGCACCACTTCGGCATCGTATTGCTTCAACACCTCGCGGATGGTGAAGAAATTGCCCAGACTCTTGGACATCTTCTCGTTGTCCACCCGCACGAAGCCGTTGTGCATCCAGGTATTCACATACTGACACTGGTGCGCGCCCTCAGACTGGGCGATCTCGTTCTCGTGGTGCGGAAACTGCAAGTCGGCACCGCCGCCGTGGATGTCGAAATGTTTGCCGAGTAAATCCGAGCCCATAGCCGAACATTCGATATGCCAGCCGGGGCGGCCACGACCCCATTTTGAATCCCACTTCACTTCGTCGGCCTCGTTCTCCTTGGCCGCCTTCCACAATACGAAATCCAGCGGGTCGTTCTTGTCTGTCGCCACGTCCACGCGCTCGCCGGCACGCAGGTCTTCCAGCGACTTGCCGGACAGCTTGCCGTAGCCTGCGAATTTGCGCACCGCATAGTTCACGTCGCCATCCGCCGCCTGATAGGCCAGCCCGTTCGCTTCCAGCTTGCCTATCATCTCCAGCATCTGCGGCACATATTGCGTGGCGCGCGGCTCATGCTCGGGACGCTGCACGCCCAAGGCATCGGCATCTTCGTGCATGGCATCTATGAAACGCTGCGTAAGCGAATGAATAGACTCATTATTATCAGCAGCGCGGCGGATGATCTTGTCGTCTATGTCGGTAATATTGCGCACATAGGTGACGGCATATCCGGAAGCGCGCAACCAGCGCTGCACCATGTCGAACACCACCATCACGCGCGCATGCCCCAGGTGGCAATAGTCGTAGACCGTCATGCCGCACACATACATGCGGACCTTGCCGGGTTCGATGGGTTGGAAATCCTGCTTGTCGCGGGCGAGAGTGTTGTAGATTTTCAGCATTACTTCGTACCTAAGCAGCCGCTCAGAATGTCATCGGTTTGTTTTCGTTGAGGTTGAGCCAGCCTTTGACGATGCGGTAAATGATCCAGCAAAAATTGGCGAACAACACGGCGAAGCCGACCACGATGAAGACAGTCAGCGCGCCTATCACCGCCCACAGCAGCCCATACCAGAAGGTGCGCATCTGCCAGCGAAAATGGCTCTCCAGCCAGGTGCCGGCGACTTCTTCCTGTTTGATATTGTTGATGATGATGCCGACGATAGAGGTCACGCCGGTGAAGTACGACAGCGCGTAAAGGATGTACACGACCTGCGTCAGCGACTTCAGCGATTTTAGCTTCGCCTCGCCTGGCATCTCTATCAGTTGGCTCATGCTTGCTCCTTCGCCCAGGAATCCTTCAAGGTTACGGTGCGGTTGAACACCAGTTTGCCGCCGGGCTGATGGTCGCGCCGGTCGGTGACGAAATAGCCCAGTCGCTCGAACTGGTAGCGGGTTTCCGGCAACGCATGTTGCACGCCGCTTTCCACCCAGCCCTGCACCACGTTCAGCGAACCGGGATTCAGGTAGGTGCAGAAATCCACATCACGATCGGCATCCGGTTGCGGCACGGTAAACAGACGTTCGTACAGCCGCACTTCGGCGGGCAACGCGTGCTCGCGCGACAGGTAATGAATCACGCCCTTGACCTTACGGCCAACCGGGTTCTTGCCCAGCGTGTCGTGGTCTATGCTGCACTTGAGTTCGATCACGCGACCATCGGCATCTTTCACCACCTCGTCGCAGCGCATCACATAGCTGTAACGCAAGCGTATCTCGCCGCCCAGCGTCAGGCGTTGCCATCCCGGTGGCGGCACTTCGGCGAAGTCGTCCGCCTCTATCAGCAGCTCCCGACTGAACGGTACGGTGCGACTACCGAATTCGGGATGATTGGGATGAAAGCCTGCCTCGCGCGATTGCGCTCCCTCAGCGTTGGTGATGATGACTTTCAGCGGATTGATGACCGCCAATACGCGCGGCACACGGGTCTCCAGGTCTTCGCGGATTGCGCCCTCCATGATTGCCATGTCCACGTTGTTCTCGCTCTTGGACACGCCGATGCGGCGGGCGAATTCGCGGATGCCTTCCGGCGTGTAACCCCGGCGGCGCATCCCTTGGATGGTCGGCATGCGCGGATCGTCCCAGCCGGAGACTTTCTTCTCGTTGACCAGTTGCAAGAGCTTGCGCTTGCTGGTGATGGTGTAGTTCAGTTCCAGCCGCGAAAACTCGTATTGGCGCGGATGGCAGGGGATGGTGATGTTGTCCAGCACCCAGTCGTACAGCGGACGATGATCCTCGAACTCCAGCGTGCAGATCGAGTGCGTGATGCCTTCCAGCGCGTCCGAAATGCAATGGGTGTAGTCGTACATCGGATAGATGCACCACTTGTCACCGGTGCGGATATGGTGGGCGCGACGGATGCGGTAGATCGCCGGATCGCGCATATTCATGTTGGGCGAGGACATGTCTATCCTGGCGCGCAGCACCATCGCGCCGTCGGCGAATTCACCGGCCTTCATGCGTGTAAACAGGTCGAGATTTTCGGCGACGGAACGATCGCGGTTGGGGCTGTTACGTCCCGGCTGGGTCAGCGTGCCGCGATACTCGCGCATCTGTTCCGGCGTGAGGTCGTCCACATAGGCCAGCCCCTTGTTGATGAGTTCGACCGCAAAACCATACAGCGCATCGAAATAATCGGAGGCCCAGTGCACCTGACCACTCCACTGAAAACCCAGCCAGCGCACGTCATCCTCGATGGATTGCGCGTACTCGTTGCTTTCCTTTTCGGGGTTGGTATCGTCGAAGCGCAGGTTGCACTGGCCGCGATAGTCCTGCGCCAATCCGAAATTCAGGCAGATGGATTTGGCGTGTCCGACGTGCAAATACCCGTTCGGCTCGGGTGGAAAACGCGTGACGATGCTGGCATGTCGGCCAGTGGCCAGATCATTGTCAATGATGGTGCGGATGAAATTTGAAACCGGGGCCGGAGCGTCAGCCGCCGAATGCGCGTTACTCATGCTGGACTTTCTTGATTCTTGAAAGGGTAGACGAAAAATTGCCGGAGATTTTACCCGAAAACCGGCTTGCAATCCCCATCCCGTCTCCGGGAAAGTTCGCCTACGACAAAAACGCGCTGATTCCCACCGCCATTGTTTGATAGAATCCGCCGCTGACCCGGTCACGGCGGCGCTTGTCGGCTGATGCCAACGGTGCTGCGCGCACCGTGCCCCCCCCGCTTCGGCGATACGACAAGGGCACGGGACGATACACGCCACACCATACGAAAGCACCGCATGATTACGAAAAAACTTGTCACCGCATTCTTCGCACTGCTGCTGTGCGGCATGATGCAATCTTCCTATTCTTCAACTCCAGGTAAACAAACCATGATCAAACTGCATACCAACCTCGGCACCATCACACTGCAACTGGACGCCGAAAAAGCGCCTATCACCACCCAGAACTTCATTGACTATGTGAACGCCGGTTTCTACAGCAACACCATCTTCCATCGCGTGATCGATGGCTTCATGATCCAGGGCGGCGGCTTTGAGCCGGGCATGCACCAGAAGGCGGTCAACGCACCGATCAAGAACGAAGCGGCCAACGGCCTGAAGAACGCCAAATACACCATCGCCATGGCGCGCACCAGTGACCCGCACTCCGCCACCGCACAATTCTTCATCAACGCCGGCGACAACGGCTTCCTAGACTATCCGGGCCAGGACGGCTGGGGCTACTGCGTGTTCGGCAAAGTGACCGAAGGCATGGACGTGGTGGACGCGATCCGCAAGGTCAAGACCGGCCGCAGCGGCTTCCATCAGGACGTGCCGAAGGAAGACGTGGTCATCACCAGTGCGGAAGTGGTCAAGTAATCAACAACGGCGCATCAAGCGCCGTTTTGCTTTATGACAGCGCACACCCTGTTCATCTCCGACCTGCACCTCGCCGCCGGCCATCCCGACAGCATGGCGGCGTTCCGGCGTTTCATCGCCGCCAGCGCGCCGCAGGCCGAGGCGCTGTACATCCTGGGCGACCTGTTCGACTACTGGGCGGGCGACGACGATCTGGCGGACGACTTCCACCGGCAGGTGGTAGAGCTGTTGCGCGGCCTGTCGGCAGGCGGCACCAAAGTTTTTTTGATGCCGGGCAACCGCGACCTGCTGATGGGCGAGCGGCTTGCGGCAGCCTGCGGAGCGACGCTGCTGGCCGACCCGACGTTGATCCAGCTGTATGGTGCGCCGACGCTGCTCAGTCACGGCGATGCGCTATGCACCGACGACCTCGAATACCAGCGTTTCCGCGTCCAGGTGCGCCAGCCCGACTTCCAGACGCAGTTCCTCGCCCGACCGCTGACCGAGCGCAAGGCCTACATCGAACAGCTGCGCGCGCAGAGCGAACAGCAAAAGCGCGTCAAGGCCGGTGCCATCATGGACGTGAATGAAGCGGCGGTCGCCGCGCTGCTGCGCGAACATCACCACCCGCGCCTGATACACGGCCACACCCATCGCCCGCAACGGCACGAGCATCAAGTGGACGGCAAGGTCTGCGAACGCTGGGTGCTACCCGACTGGGACAGCCAGCCCGGCGCGTTGCGCTACGACCCAAGCGGCCTTGGCTGGCAAGGCATCCCACCCGCGATGGATGCTGCATTTGTAAAGTAGCATTGGATCAAAATTAGCTCTCCCCCTGACAAGGGGGAGTTGGAGGGGGTTTAGACTCAATACCTCAAACTTCACTTGGCCGAATCAATAACGCCGGTTACACAAGTTTTCGCACGGCACGCCGTCCCCGTCACCATCCATGTAGCCCCGGCCGCAACGCTGCACATAGCGCCGCGCCTCTTCGCAGGAACGCATCGCCGCGCAGCGCAGCAGGGGATGGCAGGCCGGGTCGGCAGGCGTCTGCATGTGGGCAGGTGATCGCGCCTGAGCGGCGCGTCCGGAGGGAGCAGGAAGCTGTCGGTAATCGGCGGCGTGCTGGCGACGCCACTGTGAGGGTTCGACATTGCCGTCCACCGCCCACAGGCCGCGCCTGGCTGCCTGCGCCTCGCGCTGCAGGGCGACCCCTTCACGGTCGGCATGGAAGCGCGAGTATTCCCAGGCATAGCCGCGCCGCAACTGCTCGGCGTTCACGTCCACCCCATCCACGACAAGCCGCGCGACCAGCCGCCCATAGGCATCCACCGCCACGGTGTCCACCCACACATCGCGGTTCAGCACCATGCCGGCCAGCGAGCGACTGGCCTCTTCGCCGAACGGCTGCGCCTTCTCGGGCGCGTCTATCCCGGCCAGACGGATCTTCTTCACGCCGCCGCCCTGCCGGATCAGCACCGTGTCGCCGTCCAGCACCGCGATGATGCGCGAGGAAAACTGCTCCGCCTGCGCGACCTGCGCCATGCCGCAACACCCCAGCACGACCAGTAGCCGCAGCAATGCGTTCACGGCAGAATGCTTTTGATGACCGCCATGCACAGCAGCGCGTAACCGGCGGCCAGCAGGTCGTCGAACATCACGCCCAGCCCGCCGTGCCAGTTGCTGTCGAAATAGCGGATGGGCGGCGGCTTCAGAATATCGAAGAAGCGGAACAGCACGAAGGCCAGCAGCCCCCAGTACCAGCCCGGCGGAGTGAAGAACAGCACCAGTAGCATCGCCACCACCTCGTCCCAGACGATACCGCCGTAATCGGCGTCGCCCACCGCCTTGCCGGTGATGTCGCACACCCACACGCCGATGGCGAACGCCCAGATCAGCACCAGCATGAACAGCGCGTCCGACAGGCGCGGCGCGAGATACCAGTAGATCGGGAAGGCGACCAGTGTGCCGAAAGTGCCCGGTGCCTTGCGCGCCAGCCCGCTACCGAAACCGAACGACAGGAAATGCGCCGGATGACTGAACAGGAAACGCCAGTCCGGCTGGATTTTCAACTCGCCTTCAACCGGCAATTCATTGGAAATGGTCATAGCCGTAGCCCTCAAAGTGAACAGTTAATCCCGCCGCATCCTGCAAGACACAGCCCCGCCCCGCAACGGTTCGCCCGATGCAAGTCAGCGGCAAGGCCAGCCGCTCAGCCACGCCCAGCACCTCGTCGTGGCGAGAGCACGGCGCGGTAAAACACAACTCATAATCATCCCCGCCGGCCAGCGCACAGCGGTTTGCCAGTTGCGGAAAGCACCGCAACGTCGGCGACAGCGGCACCGCCTCCAGCACCAGCTCCGCCCCAAGCTGCGAGCATTCGAGAATATGACCGAGGTCGGCCAGCAGCCCATCCGACACATCTATCGCGCTGCTGGCGATGCCGCGCAGCGCCAGCCCCAGCGCTACGCGCGGCTGGGGCTGATGCAAAGCGGGCGCACAGGCAGCGTATTCGGCATCAGACAAGGCGACCTTCCCCTGCAGGTGCGCCAGCGCCAGCGCCGCATCGCCCAGTCGCCCCGACACCCACACCTCGTCGCCCGCCTGCGCCCCGCCGCGCCGCAATGCCTGACCGGACGGCACTTCGCCGAAAATGGTGACGCACAGGTTGAGCGGGCCACGCGTGGTGTCGCCGCCGACCAGTTCCACGCCATGTTCGGCAGCCAGCGCAAAGAATCCGGCGCTGAAGCGTTCCAGCCAGACTTCATCCACCTCGGGCAGCGAAATGGCCAGCGTCGCCCAGCGCGGCGTAGCGCCCATCGCCGCCAGGTCGGAGACATTCACCGCCAGCGTCTTGTGGCCCAGCGCATACGGATCGGTGTCGGCGAAGAAATGCGTGCCGGCCACCAGCATGTCGCTGGACACCGCCAGCACCTGGCCGGCAGCCACCTGCAACAGCGCGCAGTCGTCGCCCACCCCCAGCAGCGCGCCGGGCGTGGCGCGGGTGAAATGGCGCTTGATCAGATCGAATTCGGACATCGTGTCACTCTGCATGATTTTCAGGTCGGGCGCGAACAGCCGGATGATGCCGCATCTCGCAGCCCCCGGAAACGACAATCCCCTCCGGTTCGCACCGGAAGGGATTGTACGGTAGTTACGCTAAAACCTGACACCCATTCAGTTATCCGAAGAAGTGTCGGCAGTCGCCTGCCGGGTTAGTGAACCGAGGCTGCCTCCGCATTGATGCCGGTATTCTGGCGCACGTAGAGTTCATCCCACATTTCTTCTGAACGCTTGTCGCGCGTGAACAGAGAGCCCAGTATCACCATCAGGAAGCCCAGCGGAATGGAGATCAGGCCGGGATTCTTCAACAGGAAGAAGGGTTTTTCCAGACCCATGATGCTGGTGGTCTGGCCTTCGACTTTCTTCATGTCTTCCTCGGCCTTGGTCTTGGCTTTCTCGGTGGCCGCGATGTCCTTCTTGATGCCGGCCACAGCGTCCTGAGCCGCTTTCAGTCCGACGGGGTCGGCTGCCAACAAGGCCAGCGCGGCTTCCTCAGCTTGCAGCTTCCCGTTCAGGGTAGCCAGCTTCTCGGCAGCACCCAGTTTCGCCGGTTTCTCGGGAGAGGCCACCTTGGCGGGTTCGGATTTAACGCAACCATCAAGTGCAAACAGTTCACATGCAAAGCTGGATGCCTTGACCGCAGGCACGGCATCCTTGGCAGGTTGAGCCGGTTCGCCTTCCAGTACTTTCTTGGCGGAAGCCATCACCGCCTTGGGGTAAGTCATGTTGGGCGAGACCATCACCAGACCGATAGCAGTCAGCGAACCGATGACCATACCTGCGATGATGCCGGTGGTGTTGCATTTCTTCCAGTATAGCGTCAGGAACACCGCTGGCAGATTGCTCGAAGCCGCCACTGCGAACGCCAGCGCAACCAGGTGGGCGACGTTCTGCCCTTTGGCCATGATGCCAACGATGATGGCGATGACACCGACGATGATGGAAGACACCCGTGCAGCAACTACCTGTTCCCTGGGCGTGGCGTGGTCGCCACGGATGACACCGACATAAATATCATGCGCCATCGCGGAAGCCGATGCCAGCACCAGCCCGGCAACTACTGCGACGATGGTCGCGAAAGCGACTGCCGCAACGAAGGCCAGGAAGAAGTTACCCAGAATCGAATTCTCACCACCACCCAGATACTGAGCCAACAATGGTGCTGCCATATTGCCGCCGGCATCCACGCCCGCGATTTTGGCTGAACCGACCAGCATCGCAGCACCAGTGCCGAGGAACAGCGTCAGCACATAGAAACCGCCGATGATGCCCATCGCCCAGATCACCGAAGTACGCGCAGCCTGAGCCGTCGGGACGGTGAAGAAACGCATCAGGATGTGCGGCATACCCGCCGTACCCAGCACCAGTGCCATGCCCAGCGAGATCTGGTCGATCGGGTTCTTCAGGAACAGGCCGGGTTCGAGGAAGCGCTGGCCGAGTTCTTCGGGTGTCATGCTGAGCGCTTGGTCACCCAACAACTTTGCGACTTGCTTCTGCACGTCCGCGTCACCGATCACTGCCTGCAGGTAGGCTGGCAAACTGAAGCCGTAAGGCGACCAAACCATGAACACCAGCAGCAAGGATGCCGTTACCAGCAAAACCGCCTTGGTGATCTGCACCCAGGTGGTGGCTTTCATGCCGCCGAACACAACGTAGGCCAGCATCAGGATGCCCACGCCGATGATCGAGATCTCGTAGTCTATGCCGATCAGCGTCTTGATCAGCACGCCGCCGCCGACCATTTGTGCGGTCAGGTAGAAGGTGGATACGGTGATGGTGGACATCGCCGCGACGGTCTTGGTTTTCTTCGGGTCGTTACGGAACGCCAAAATGTCGCCCATCGTGTATTTACCGATATTGCGGCACGGTTCGGCGATCATCAGCAACACTGTGATGTATGCCACCAGCCAGCCCACCGAATACATGAAGCCGTCGTAACCATACAGCGAAATCAGGCCGGCGATGCCCAGGAAGGACGCGGCGGACAGGTAATCACCCGCGATTGCCCAGCCGTTCTGGATGCCGCTGACCGAACGCCCCGCCGCATAGAATTCGGAAGTGGTGTGGGTACTGCGCGCCGCCCAGAAGGTGATCGCCATGGTGATGGCGATGATTACGCCAAACACGGCGAACGTCATCCACTTGAATTCGTCGGCCACTGCGCCGCCCGCCGCATATGCCGCGCCGCTGCCCAGAATGGCGATCGCCGCCAGGAAGAAGTTGATATGGTTCCGGTTCATTTGATGCTCCCGTTGTTCACGTCATTGATGATCTCCTGTGCCATCGCATCGAATTCCGTATTGGCCTTTCTGGAGTAGATGAAAGCGATACCCCATGCAACGACGAATTCAGACAATGCGAACAGCAGGCCGACATTGACAGCCCCCCACACCTTGATCTTGAAAAGATCCTGGAAATAAGCCGCGCCGATAGGCAACAAAAAATAATAGACGGTTGAAAAAATCATCAACCCCCACAGGAACGTCGTTTTCTTGCGATGCAAGACCTGAAACTTCGGGTTGGCATCTATCGCCGCCCAGTTGACACTCTGATTTGACATATTTCCTCCCAGAAAAGACCCAATAGTCAGTGCTGATGCCCTGATCGTTTTGTGAAGCGGTGGCGAGATTACGTTACGGTGCGTATTAAAGCAATTGCTTATGAAGTGCTTTCGGAAATTTTTTTTCGGTGATTTCCAATATAAAAGCAGTCTTTTGATTACAAACACAAAAAATGCAAGTAAATAAGCGGCAACCCTTCTTTCAAGGGGGATTTTGTCTGCTGAAAACGCAATCAGACCGGCATACTCACCCAGCGTTGGGCCTCCTCCAGATCACGCAACCCGGAAAAGTCGGCGATATTGCGCCTGCCACACTGCGAAAACCCTATCTGCAACAGTTGCGCCGTAACCAGTGCGTCCGCCAGCGCGTTGTGGCGCGCGTCGTTAAGGATGCCGAAGCTGTCTGCCCAGTCATCCAGCGAACGGTAACGCGAAGCAAGCGCCGGATTAAGCGCAGGCATCAGATAGGCCAGGTCTGACCAGCTGTGACGGAATTTAACACCCAGAAACTGGCGTATCGCGCGCTGAATCATGGTTTGATCGTAGGTGACATGAAAAGCGACCAGCGGGTCGCGCCGCAGATATTCCAGAAAACCCAGCAGCGCATCGGCGGCGGGCTTGCCTTCGGTCTGCGCTGCGCCGCCGATGCCGTGCAACAGGATGTTGTGCTTATCGCTGACGGTAGCCTGCTGCAACACCACATAGAAACTGTCACCCAGCGCCACCTTGCCGTTCACCACCGCCACCGCGCCGATGGAAATCAGCCTGTCCTCCATCAAATTGAGGCCGCTAGCCTCCACATCCACCACCACGCAACGTCCCGCATCGAACGGCTGCGCTGAGGAAGGTCGCGGCAGCGCCTGCCAGTCGGCCAGGCGTTGCTTCTGGTGAGCATCCAGCTGCACGCCGCCGCCCAACCATCGCGTCAGCCAATTCTTCACAAGTGATATTCCACGGCCAGACGCGCCTGAAGCTTGCGTGCCTGACGGAACGCTTCCTTGAGGATGCGCCGGTCAAGTTCATGCAGGTCTTCGGGGTCTATCAGGTTGTCCAGTTCGTCGTCCTGCCCGCTCTGCGCCTCATCGTGATGGCGCATGCGCAACACCTGGATGAACAGGAAAGCGTCTATCCAGGCCTCGATCTCGGCAGGATGGATATTCAATTTTGCCGCGCTGTTGCGCAGCCTGGACAGTGTGCTGGTATGGGTCACGCCGGCCGCCAGACTGAAAATCCGTGCCGCATCCACGAACGGCGTGATGCCGTTGAGCTTGAGATCCAGCGTGTGCTCCTTGCCCACCACGAAATCGCGTATCACCCCCAGCGGAGGCCGGATGCTCATCGCGTTCTCCGCCATCTGGTGCAGGAAGCGGCTGTTATTGCTGGCCGCTCTGGCAAGCCAAGTGCGCAATTCGTCGGCCAGCTCATGCGTGCCGTGCAGCGGGCGAAAATCGAAGAAGATCGAGGCGTGCAACAGCGCCTCCGGCGTGCCATTGGTAATCCAGTTGGAGAACTTTGCTTTCCACTCATCGAGCGACAAGCACCACTGCGGATTGGATGCCATCACGTTGCCCCGGCACAGCGGAAAACCGCATGCGGCCAATTGCTCATTGATGCGCCGCGCCACCGGCAGCAGCCGCTCGCGCATCGCATCCGCCGTCACGCCCTCCGGTACTTTGAAGATCAGGGCATTGTCCTGATCGGTATTCAGCGTCTGCTCGAAACGTCCTTCCGAACCCAGCGCCATCCAGCACAACTGTGCTGGCAATTGCGGCGCATCGGCAAAACTTTCGGCATACGCCATCTCGATCACGCGCACCGTCAGCAAGTCGTTGAAAGTAGAGATGAACTGCGTCAGTTGTTCGGCGGCGACACCCTGCGCCATCATGTTGTGCGCCATCTGGCGAATATCACTGGCGGCCCGCTGCAAGGCCTCGATATTGTGCGCATGGCGTATCGAGGAACCGATCTGGCGCAACCCTACACGCTGCAAGGCAAACAAATCCTTTTCCGTCACCAGTCCGAGCAACTTGTCGTTCTCGACCACCAGCACATGGCGGAAACCCATCTTCGCCATGGTCAGTGCGGCTTCATAGGCGAGCGATTGCGGCGGCAGGAAGGTCAGCTCTGTGGTCATGACATTGATGACCGGTTGGGTGATGTCGGCCTGCGGCAGGGCGATACGCTCCAGCACGTCGGGCAGGGTCAGAATACCGAGCGGGAAGCCGCGCTCGTCCACCGCAATCATCGAGCCGATGCGGGAAGCGTGCATGCGCTCCAGCACCTCGCGCACGCTGGTTTGCGGCGTACAGGTGACGGGCGTGCTGCGGATGATGGCGGACAGCGGACTGGCGAGCGATTGTTGCTCGGAACTGGAGTGGGTGTATTGCGCCTGTATCACCTGCTTGGAGTGTTCCAGCAGATTGGCGATGCGGCGGGTGCAAAAATCCCGGAACGGTGCGCTCAGACCGAGCAACTGCTGGAAATCCGCCAGCGCCAATTCATAGCAGAAGGTATCTTTGACTGCACGGTAGGTGCTGGCGACTGCACGGTGCGCCAGCAGCGCACCCAACGGGAAGCATTCGCCTTCCACCAGTTCCAACCAGGTATCGGCATCGCTGGCATGGGCGACGTTTTGCTCGCCCTGCACCACGCCCTGCTTGATGACCAGAAATCGCTCCACCCGCCCCTGCTCGGGTGAAACGATCACTTCATCGCGCGCATAGTAGCCAAGCTGCATGCGCTCCAGCATCCACAGCAGGTGAGCCGGCTCCATGCGGTCGAACGGCGCATGGGCGGCAAAAAAAGACAGCTGGGAAACGTGGATTGCACTCAAGACTACACCCCCCCGACAAAGTGAAAACCACCAGTCTGACGGTCAGGACAGCCTACCGCCTTTGAACACGAGATTCGCCCTGCCCGTTAGCGCGGATTGCTGCGCGCCGCAAATTCCACGGGCCTTGCCTTGGGTGCCAGCTTGTCCAGCACACCGTTGACATACTTGTAACCGTCGGTCCCGCCGAAGGTCTTGGCCAGTTCGACCGCCTCGTTGATGACTACTTTGTATGGCACATCGGGCTGTTGCGACAGCTCGAAGGTCGCCAGCAACAACACCGCGAACTCGACGGTACTCAGGTCGCTGAGCGGACGGTCGAGGTGCGATTGCAGCAACTCGACCAGCGTCTCATGGTTGGCCAACACGCCGCGCAGCAACCGCGAGAACATTTCCTTGTCGTAGTGCCCCAGATTCTTCTCGCCTTCCATGTGTTTCTGGATGTCGGACGCATCAGTTCCCGATACACGCCACTGGTAAATGCCCTGCATCGCCAGTTCCCGCGCGCGGTGACGCGGACTCTTGGGCTTGACGGTGTTCCCGGCAGCGCTACTCATGCCACCCCCCGCAGCAGATTGACCATCTCGATCGCCACCAGCGCCGCCTCGGCACCCTTCACGCTGATGCGCGCCAGCGCCTGTTCGTCGGTGTCGGTGGTCAGGATCGCATTGGCGATCGGGATGCCGCAGGACAGCTGCACATCGCCCACGCCGCGCGCCGACTCGTTGGACACCACTTCGAAATGGTAGGTGTCGCCGCGTATCACCGCACCCAGTGCGATCAGCGCGTCGAATTTTTCGCAATCTGCCATGTGCAGCAGCACCAACGGTATCTCCAGCGCGCCCGGCACGGTGGCCAGCGTGATGTCATCTTCGGCGACACCCTGTTGTACCAACTGCGCACGGCAGGCTGCCAGCAATCCTTCGCATACCTCGGGGTTGAAACGGCTCTGCACGATGCCGATGCGCAAACCTTTGCCGTCCAGATTCTTCTCGATTTCCTTCATTGTCCTGCTCCTTTATCTCATCGCACTATGTTGTGCGACGCAATCATTCGTGACTGGCGTAACCCACCACTTCCAAACCGAACCCGGCCATGCTGGGCATCTTGTGCGGCGTCGCCAGCAGGCGCATCTTGCCCACCCCCAGATCGCGCAGGATCTGCGCGCCTATGCCGTAGCTGCGCGGGTCCCACTGCGCATGCTGGCTGGCGCCCTCAACCAGCGTGGCGCGGGCCAGCAGGTCCTGTGCCGATTCGCCGCGATGCAGCAACACCAGCACGCCTGCCGAAACCCCGGCCATGCGTTGCATCGCTTGGTGCACACTGGTCGAATGCAGCGGCGATTTTTGTTCCAGGAAATCCATCACCGACAGCGGCTCGTGCACCCGCACCAGCGTCTCGGCGTCGGGCTGGATGTCGCCCTTGACCAGCGCCAGGTGGGTGCGCTGGGTGGTCTTGTCCACATAAGTCGCCAGCTCGAATTCGCCGTAGGCGGTCTGCACCGGCCGGCGCGCAGCGCGCTCGACCAGTTTCTCGTGATGGCTGCGATGTTCGATCAGGTCGGCGATGGTGCCGATCTTGAGGTTATGCAATTTGGCGAACTCGATCAGGTCGGGCAACCGCGCCATCTCGCCGTCGTCCTTCAAAATCTCGCAGATCACCGAGGCGGGAGTCAATCCGGCCAGTTGCGCCAGATCGCAGCCTGCCTCAGTGTGGCCGGCGCGCACCAGCACACCGCCATCCTTGGCGCGCAGCGGGAAGATGTGGCCGGGCTGCACGATGTCCGAGGGCTTGGCGTTCCTGTCCGCCGCCGCCAGCACGGTGCGCGCGCGGTCGGCAGCCGAAATGCCGGTGGTCACGCCAGTCGCCGCCTCGATGGACAGCGTGAAGTTGGTCGCCAGCGGCAGGCCGTTTTCGCGCACCATCAACGGCAGGTCGAGCTGGCGGCAATGCGCCTCGGTCAGCGTCAGGCAAATCAGCCCACGGCCATGCTTGGCCATGAAGTTGATCTTTTCCGGCGTAGTGAATTCCGCCGCGAACACCAGATCGCCCTCGTTCTCGCGGTCTTCCTCATCCACCAGCACCACCATGTTGCCGGCGCGTATCTCCGCGATGATTTCCTGTATCGGTGAAACGCCTGTCATTGCACTTCTTTCTGCATCATTCGTTCTACATAGCGGGCGATCAGGTCTATTTCCAGATTCACTTTCGCGCCAGCCTCCAGTTCGTTCAAGGTGGTCACTTCCAGCGTGTGCGGGATCAGATTCACTTCAAATTCCGAACCGGCAACAAGATTCACGGTCAGGCTCACGCCGTTAATGGTAATCGAACCTTTTACCGCGATGTATTTGGCCAAGCCATGCGGCGCGCGCACCACCAGCCGCCAGCTCTCGCCGATATCGTTGAACGCGACCACTTCTCCCACGCCGTCCACATGACCGCTCACCAGATGGCCGCCGAGACGGTCGGATAGGCGTAGCGCCTTTTCCAGATTGACGTGGCGACCCTGATGCTCAAGCCCTACCGTGCAATCAAGTGTCTCCCGAGACACATCCACCGTGAAAGCGCGACCTTGCAGCCCGACCACGGTCAGGCAAACACCGTTAACCGCGATACTGTCGCCCATCCGCACATCGCCCATGTCCATCGTTTCGGCTTCCACCGTCAGGCGCAGTCCGCCCTCGCGGTCTTCGGCACGCTTGATGAGTCCCACATCCGCAATAATTCCACTAAACATTTTCCACCCTTACCGTGATGCGCAGATCGTTCCCGATCTGGCGCAAATCTTTCCAGTGCAGCCTGACGCGCTGCGCCAGACTCGTCAATTCACCCAAACCCGCGATGCCGCGCGCCGCATCCCCCAGCAATGAGGGGGCGACATACAACAGCATCTCGTCCACCAGTCCCGCCTGCAGCAAGGCACCGTTCAGCGTCGCGCCCGCTTCTACTAAAACCTCGTTACAGCTGCGCCGCGCCAAATCCTGCAACATCGCCTGCAGATCAACCCTGCCATCGCCATCCGGCAACACCGCCACCTCAGCTCCCGCCTCTTCCAGCCGGAGTACCTTGAGCGGATCCGGATTGACGGTATAAATCAGCACGCCGCCCTGCAGCACTTTCGCCGCCGTCGGCATGCGCAGATCGCTGTCCAGCACCACGCGCAGCGGTTGCCTGCCGGTCTGCAAGTCGCGCACATTCAAGTGGGCATCATCTGCCAGGATGGTATTGATACCGGTCAGCACTACACAGGAACGCGCCCGCCAGTGTTGCACATCGCGCCTCGCATCTTCACCGGTGATCCACTGGCTGACACCATTGGCCAATGCAGTACGCCCGTCCAAACTCATGCCTATCTTGCTGCGCACCAGCGGTGTGCCACGCGTCATGCGCACTATGAAACCAGCATTCAAATCGCGTGCCGCCGATTCCATCAGCCCGACTTCAACCGCAATGCCCGCGTCACGCAAACAGGCTATACCCCGCCCGGCCACCAGCGGATTTGGGTCCTGCATCGCGACCACCACACGGCATACCCCTGCGGCAACCAACGCATCGGCGCAAGGCGGTGTCCTGCCGTGATGACTGCATGGCTCCAGTGTCACATAGGCGGTCGCACCGCGCGCCTCCGAGCCTGCCTGCAAAATGGCATGCACCTCGGCATGTGGCTCGCCGGCCCGCTCGTGCCAGCCCCTGCCGACCACCACGCCGTTCTTCACCAGCACACAGCCGACACGGGGATTCGGGCTGGTAGTGCACAAACCCTTTTCTGCCAGATGCAGGGCTTCAGCCATCCAGTGACTGTCATCCGCTGCCAACATCAGTCCTCCTGCGTACGGGGATGGCGTGCGCGCACCGCCTTGACCGCATCGGTGAAATCTCCGACATCCTGAAAGCTCTTGTACACCGAGGCAAAGCGGATGTAGGCGACCTTGTCCAGCTTCAACAACTCCTGCATCACCATCTCGCCGATCTGGCGCGAAATGATTTCCCGTTCACCCAGCGCAAAGACTTTTTGCGTGACGCTGTCTATCGCGGCATCCACCGCCTCGGTGGAAACCGGACGTTTATGCAAGGCGCGCTTGAAACTGGTACGCAGCTTTTCCGCATCGAACTCGCTACGGGTGCCGTTCTGCTTGACCACCTGCGGCATGCGCAACTCCACCGTCTCGTAGGTGGTGAAACGCTTGTCGCACGACACACAGCGACGACGACGACGGATGCTGTCGCCCTCCTCGCTCTCGCGGGTGTCCACCACCTGAGTGTCGTGGCCTTTGCAGAAGGGGCATTTCATAAGCGAAACGTGAAACGTGAAATGTGAAACGGAAAACGGGAAATGTGAGAAGCGCCGCCCCCTCCCGGCAGGGAGGACCGCGCCTTCCGCGCGGGGTGGGCATCACGTTTCACTTTTCACCTTTCACGGTTATTAAGCGCCGTAAACCGGGAACTTCGCGGTCAGCTTCTTCACCTCGCCCGCGACGCGCGCGATGACGGCATCATCGTTGGGCGCATCCAGCACGTCGGCGATCAGGTTGGCGAGTTGCTCGGCTTCCAGTTCCTTGAAGCCACGAGTGGTCATCGCCGGGCTGCCGATACGGATACCGGAAGTCACGAACGGCTTTTGCGGATCGTTAGGGATGGCATTCTTGTTGACGGTGATGTGAGCACGACCCAGCGCGGCCTCGGCATCCTTGCCGGTCAGGTTCTTGGCTTGCAGGTCAACCAGAAACACGTGGCTGTCGGTGCGGCCGGAAACGATGCGCAAGCCGCGCTCGACCAGCACGCGCGCCATCACCTGCGCGTTGTGTATCACCTGCATCTGGGCATCCTTGAATTCCTTGCTGGCCGCTTCCTTGAAGGCAACCGCCTTGGCGGCGATCACGTGCATCAGCGGACCGCCCTGCAACTGCGGGAAGATGGCAGAATTCAGCGCCTTCTCGTGTTCGGCGCGCGCCAGGATCAGGCCGCCACGCGGACCGCGCAGAGTCTTGTGGGTGGTGGTGGTCACGAAGTCGGCGATACCGACCGGATTCGGATACAGACCGGCAGCGATCAGACCGGCGTAGTGCGCCATGTCCACGAACAGATACGCGCCGACGCTGTCGGCGATCTGACGGAAACGCTTCCAGTCGATCACCAGTGCGTAGGCCGAAGCGCCCGCGACGATCATCTTGGGCTTGTGCTCATTGGCCAGACGCTGCACTTCGTCGTAATCAATCTCTTCCTTGTCGTTCAGGCCGTACTGAATGGCGTTGTACAGCTTGCCGGAAATATTCACCGATGCACCGTGAGTCAGATGGCCACCGTGCGCCAGACTCATACCGAGGATGGTATCGCCCGGCTTCAGTACGGAAACGTAGACCGCCTGATTGGCCTGCGAACCGGAATGCGGCTGCACGTTGGCGTATTCGGCACCGAACAGCGCCTTGGCACGATCAATCGCCAGTTGCTCAACCACGTCCACATATTCGCAACCGCCGTAGTAGCGCTTGGCCGGATAGCCTTCGGCATATTTATTGGTCAGCTTGCTGCCCTGCGCCTCCATCACCGCCGGGCTGGTGTAATTTTCTGAAGCAATCAGTTCGATATGGTCTTCCTGACGCTGGTTTTCATGCTGAATGGCTTCCCACAACGCGGGATCGGTGACGGCAATGGTGTTTTTGCTGGAGAACATGGCGAATATTCCTGAAAATAAAAGATTAAAAACGAAAAGGTTGCGGATTCTATCATGGCAGGCAGGCAAAAATAACGCCGCTTCACAGCGGCGTCATTCGGTAAAGGCAGCGGCGCAGTCCGGCCGCCTCCCGTCCAGGCGCTAGTTCGGGGCGAGCACGTTCACGCTGCGCAACGGCTCCCAGCCATTGACGAAGCCATCCGCATCCACCGTGCGCACGCGCAGCAAGTAGCGGCCCGGCGCAGGCGTGGGAATGTCGATCTTGGCAGCGGCCAGTTTCTGCGGCTGGCCGGCGATGGAGAAGTCCTTGCCGGCAGCGAGCTGATACTCGAACGATTGGCCGGCCAATGCCGGCCAGCTCACCACCAACCGGTCATTGCCAAACATCGCTGCGGGAGCTGGCGCATAAGCCGGCAGCACGGTCAGCTTCCTGATCTCGCTCCACGGCCCCTGCACCTCGCCGCTGAAGCTGGCGACGCGCCAGTAATATTCACCGACCTGAAGATTCGCACCCAGACTGAATTGCGGCTCGCGCAGATCATCCTGCTTCAGCGCCAGGTCCTTGAACTCGCGATCGCGCGAGATCTGAAAACGATAGCCCTGCGCCTCTTCCACCGCCGTCCAGTTGAATGGCGGCTTCACGCCATGCAGCAACTCGATATTGTCCACCTCCATCAGCAGCGGAGCTGCCGGGTGCGACTTCACCACGAACTTGCCGTGCGCCTCCAGCCCCTGCAAGCCGTGCTTGTCCATCGCCCGCACACGCAGCCAGTAGTTGCCGTTGGGCAGATCGGCGATGCGCAACTGAGCGCCCTTGTGGGTGCCCTGGGAAATCAGCGCGGCGAATTCCGCTTCGCGCGCCACTTCAGCCCTGAAGCCTTGCGCCTCTTTCATTTCCTGAAGATTGATGCGCACGACGGCTTGCTCGTAAAACTCGGGCACGTCCCGCAACACCGGAGCCGGCAACAGCGGGATGACCGCCGGCGCTTTCACGCCGTCCGCGACCGAGCCCTCTCCTCCAGACAACGCCAGCGTACGCTTGCCGGCATCGAAGGCGACCTGACCATGCTCGATCTCGGCCAGCGTGTCTGCGCCCTGCTGCCCCATGCGGAAATGGGTGCCGCGCACGCCGATAGTGCCGTGCTGGCCATCCACCAGCAGCGGAGAATGATCGGGCGGAAACTTGCTCTTGATGGCATCTATGCGGCCGGCAAGCAACTTGAATACGGTATGGAAGAATCCCTCCTGCTGCTTGCGGCTGATGTCTTTGGCCTCGACCGTCGAATTTTCCAGCACGTTCAGGGTAGAGCCGTCCGGCAAACTCAACCTGACACTGCCGCCCTGTGCAGTTTTCAGCACCGCGTTGCTGGTCACTGTATCGCCGACGCTGGCCGGTTTTCCGTTCAGCACGACCTCACCAGCCAGCGCTTCTATGTGCGCCTCGGCGGGCAAATTCTTCATCCACGGGAAAGGGATGTGCAAGACATCGCCCGGTTTTACCAGTTGCGCATTGGGTAGTTTGTTGTATTGCGCCAGCTTGCTCCAAGGTGTCATGCCGTCCATTACCTCGTGAGTCAGTCGGCTCAAGGTGTCGCCCGGCTTGACCGTATAAGCATAATCCGCCGCTGCCGGCACTTCTTCCGCATAGACGCTCTGGTCAACTGCAAACAATGCGGTCAACACCACTCCACAAACGATGCTTGAATTTACCTTGCTCATCTCTCCCCTCCCGATTCCTCTGCCAGTAAATTATTAACCACATCTATCGCCCGGTGCAGCCGCTTGGCCTGTACCCGCACGAAGGCCTCCGCCACCCGCATGCGGAATACCGTTTCCGCTTCATCCAGATAAGCCGGATTAAATTCCAGCAGCAGGCAGTCCGTTCTCGCCACGACGCTGGCATTACGCACAGGATGCTCGTCATCCATATAGGCAATCTCTCCGAACGGTTCGCCGGAACCCAGCACATGCAGCGTCCTGTTCGACTTGGTCACAGCCAACTTGCCAGTGACAATCAAGTACAGCATACAATCATCCCGACCTTCGACAATCACAAGCTCTCCCGCCTTGACATCACGCCATTGCGCATAAATCAGGAATTGCGCGATGTCGGAGTTGCGAAAATCCTTGAAGAAACTGAGGCGGCGCAACAAATTGTAATGTGGATGGGTACGCACCATCTCATCTGCCTGCATCTTGATCCGCTTGCGCGCTTCCTCTTCGGCCAACTTCTCCTGCAACATGCGCTGGCGCAAGGTCTCATTCAGTGATGCCTCCTTCTCCTCGACGCTTTCCTGCATTTGCTGACAACCTTCACGCAACCGATTCAACTCATCTTCGAGTGCATCGCGTTCGGATTGTTGCGTCTGGCGGGAGGATGTCATTTTCTCGATATGCGCCTGCAAACTAGCCATCTTCGCATCCATGCTCTCCTTGTAGAGCCGCACCTGCTGCCCGAGCGACCGATATTTGACTGATTGGTCAGCCAATTGAGTTTTGACATCCCCGAGCTCAGTCTGGGTAAGCAGCAACTGCTCACGCGCCTCGGACAAATCCTGCTCAAGCTCCATGCGGCGCTCGATCTCGATCTCGGCCAGTACCAGCATGTTCTTGTTCAGTTTCTGACTGGACATCAGACTGTGCTGGACTTCTTCCCTTGAGATACGGGGAGTGGCATTACGCTCTTCCCAGGAGGTGTGCCGGCCTTGCTCCGCGATGAAGCGCGAAACCAGCAGACGCGAAAAAATCTCGCCCATATGGGGCTGCAAACTTGGCGGCAACTTGCCGGTAATCTGCCTTACACTGGCCTTGCCATCTATCAGCGCCATTACCCGCAATTCATCGCCGGCAATCCCCACCATCCCCGTTCTGCCGCTTTTCAGGCCATCCTCTCCCAGCCGGGTTCGGACAAATATTTTATTGCTATCCATAAACCCTCACTTGCCCACGGGGTGCAATCGATTCCGCTGTGTTGCATCATGACTCTCGCAGCGCTTCAACATTGCATCAACAGCCCGCAACCGTCATATTTTCCAGCAATATTGAACCGCACTGGCGCGAGCCCTGCACCAGCACATCCGAACCCGCTGCGACGATGTTGCGGTACATCTCCTTGAGATTGCCGGCGATGGTGATCTCGTGCACCGGATACTGTATTTCGCCGTTCTCCACCCAGAAGCCGGCAGCGCCCCGCGAATAATCCCCTGTAATCGGATTGACCCCATGCCCGAGCAGCTCGGTCACTAGCAAACCGCGCGACATCGTTTTGAGCAGCCCCGCAAAATCCAGCCCGCCGCCCCCGTCGCCCGAAGGTTGCAGGATCAGATTGTGGCTGCCGCCGGCGTTGCCGGTGGTCTGAAAACCCAGTTTGCGCGCCGAATAACTGCTCAAAAAATAGCCGCGCAGCACACCGTCTTGGACGATGCTGCGGCGGCGCGTTTTCACCCCCTCATCATCAAAGGCACTGGAAGCCAGCCCACCTCGGATGTCCGGCACATCGGCAAGATTGATATGCGACGCGAATACTGGCTGATCCAAGTGGTCGAGCAGAAAAGAGGATTTCCGGTAAAGACTGCCACCACTGACTGCGCCGACAAAATGCCCTAGCAGACTGCTGGCGACCGACGCCTCGAACAACACCGGAACTTGCATGGTCGGTATCTGACGCGCGCCCAGCCGTCGCACGGTGCGCTCTGCGGCGATGCGCCCAACCTGTTGCGCGCTCAACAAATTGCCGGCATTGCGCGCCACGCTGTACCAATAGTCCCGTTCCATCGCATCGCTCTGTTCAGCAATGACGGCGCAACTCAAACTGTGACGCGAACTGGGGTAGCCGGCCATGAGCCCCAGACTGTTGGCAACAACGAATTGCGACTCATGTACGTTGACAGTCGCACCTTCGGAATTATTGATACGATTATCAGACAATGCCGCCTGCTCGCACTCCTGCGCCAGCGCAATCGCCGCCTCCACCGGCAATTGCCAGGGGTGATACAGATCCAGATCGGCGAACTCGCGCACCAGCAGTTCCTCGTCGGGCAGGCCGGCACAATCGTCCTGCGCGGTGTAGCGCGCAATGGAAAGCGCAGCATCTACCGTATCGCGCACCGCCTGTGGCGAGAAATCCGAAGTGCTGGCGTTGCCGCGCTGCTGCCCGAGATGAACAGTTATCCCCAGCCCCTTGTCGCGGTTGTACTCTATCGTCTCAACCTCGCCCTGACGTACCGTGACCGCCTGACCACTCCCTTCGGACACCTCAACCGCAGCAGCAGACGCTCCCTGCTTGCGTGCATAATCGAGCATATCCTGAGCAATATTGCGTAGCATTTCGGAAGGATAAGTGAACCGCTCCGACAGCGGCGCAGAGTGAGTCATTGAATTGCTGGAGTTCATAAGCAGAACGTAATAGTGACGAAAGGCGTTATCATAGCAGCATACAATTTGTTACACCGACACCATGAACGCGCAAAACCAAACACCTTACCCCGACCAGCACGACGAGATTGACAACGAAGAATTCGATGAATTTGGTGATATCGAAGACGATGAATCAGAACTCGTCGTTGACGACGAATATCATGAGTCCGCTGACCCTGAAGATGAAGACGATGAAAATGACGGTGATGACTCCCCTGCGCCTACCCGCAGCCCAGCCCCCGCGAGCAGAGGTTTACGCAGTCTGAAGGTCGCCGCCGAAGAAGAGGAAGAGCTTCCACCCAGCAAGACCAAAATCAAAAAACAGATGCACGAATTGCAGGACTTGGGAGAGGAACTGGTCGGTTTGGGTAAAGATCAACTCGCACAACTCGACCTGCCCGAGACGCTGTATCTGGCGATACGCGAGATGGCTCGCATCAACAAGTTTGGCGCGCGCCGCCGTCAAATGCAGTACATCGGCAAACTGATGCGCGATGTGGATCCCGCACCCATCGTTGCCAAACTGGATGTCTGGAAAGGTGTCTCACAAAAACATGTAGGTTACATGCACCAACTGGAACGCTGGCGCGAACGCCTGCTGGAAAGCGACGACACCCTGACCGAACTGAAAGCCACTTACCCTGAAACCGATATTCAGCGACTACGCACGCTGATTCGAAACGCACTGAAAGAGCGTGAGGCCGGCAAACCGGCGAAGAATTACCGTGAGATATTTCAGGTGCTGAAGGCAGCCATCCCAGAACCGGTCTAAAATCCCCATGCCTCATGAACACCCGACTGTCACCCCTGACAGTCGGCTATAGTTTGTAATCTCACATATCCGCCCTCGCCTTAGCGGCGTGA
Source organism: Gallionella sp. (assembly GCA_028687575.1). Taxonomy (GTDB): domain Bacteria; phylum Pseudomonadota; class Gammaproteobacteria; order Burkholderiales; family Gallionellaceae; genus Gallionella. Next base: position 90,815 of record JAQTZW010000012.1, read on the forward strand.
GATGTCTGGATGTTTCTCTGCAACCATACGGTTTAGCACCTCGTTAACCTCTGCGCTTACCTCTTCGACCTCCTCCAGTGCCTTGACAATTTCATCCTGCACCCTATCGTCCGATTCCCAATCACCTTCCAGCAGCGCGATTACCTTATGGACATTGCCGTGTACCTTACCATGCGGCTCTAGCAAAGCACGGTAAGAGGCCACATCTCCAAACACAGCCTTGGCGGGCCCCTCGTACCATTTGCCCAAACGACAATTGTGATGATCCACGCCGACCAACTTGCGCAACTCTTCATCCTTGGAGTTGTTAATCAAGGCATAAGTGCGTTGCTTGTAGACCACATGATCCACCTTGACCAGTGAGGAAAAGCTCAGATCCTGTGCGTAGTGTGCACTGTGTCTAGTAATCTTTGCCGACTGATGAAACCGATCAAAGCGCTCCTCAAGCCGGACAATCAACCCTTGCGATGAATTGGCAATCTCATGCATTTCTTCCGAATCAGTCAGCATCTTGGCGGCCTCAGCCTGCAGAGTTTGCATCACGCGACTGATAGATTCCGAGGCATTCTTGGTGTTCTCGGCAAGTTGTCTCACCTCGTCCGCCACCACCGCAAAACCTCGCCCAGCCTCGCCTGCTCGCGCCGCCTCAATCGCCGCATTCAGGGCGAGCAGATTGGTCTGTTCGGCAATCGAGGTAATTAACCCAACGGCCCTGTTGATCTCGGTGCTACGTGCATTCAACTGACTGATGGCAGCATTGGCATGTTTGACTCTTACAGTGATTCCATCGAGGCGCTCGACCACTTCCTTGACCGATGCAGTGCTGGCTTCAGCATCTTCACTGGTGCGTTGCGCCAACTTAGCCAACGCTTCCATACTGTCGGTGATAATTTTCAAGTCCTGCTGATTGGAAGACAAATTGCTCAACAGATTCTTGGTATTCAGATGATGCGCTCTGGACAGTAGCTTATTACGCATCGCCGTTTTCTTCTGATCAGCCATGCTTTCCAGCAACACATTCTGGTTGGCCAAGCCCTTGACGAACCCGCCATGCATTCCGCCGCTCAACGCAGTGCGCTGGTACTTCCCCTGCAGATTGGCACGAAAACTGGTCTCTTGTTCACGAAAGAAAGCACCCAACTGATCCAGCATATCGTTGATATGCCAGCACAACTGACCAATCTCGTCCTGATCCGAAACGCCGGTAATGCGATGATTGAATCGCCCTTGAGCAACACCCGTGATTAAGCTATTCAATTGCCCCAGTGGTGCCAACCAGCATTTCACCCGATTTTGAATCCATACTGTCAGCGCGACCTGCACCAGCAAAAAACCTAGCATAATCGGCTCCAAGCCATGCATGGCAAAACTGGTCAACAGGACTGCCAGCATCAACCCAGAACAAGACCAGAGCAATAACGACAATCTAGATTGCAAGGACGAGTTCATCATAGCTGACTCCTTTTTCGTTTAGAAAATCATCCAACAACTTGCTGGATGCCGCGATGGCATTGGCCGCGCCGGCCTTTTTCTCTGCTTCCAGCATAGCGACATACAGCCCGGTGACCGCCTGGATACCGCTGACTTTTGGCTTGCGGCGTATCGACAGGTAGCCTGTAATCCGCCCCTCCACATCAAAGGTTGGCGTCACGTTGGCAAATACCCAATAGAAACCACCATCCTTGGACATATTCTTGACATAGGCGAAACATTCGTTGCCCCCCTGTATCTTGTCCCAGAGCAGCTTGAACACCGCTCGCGGCATATCGGGATGACGGATGATGTTGTGTTGCGAACCGATCAACTCGGACTCGCTGTAACCGGAGAACTCAATGAATATCCGGTTGCCGTACAGGATGCGCCCTTTCATATCCGTCATGGAAACGATAAAATCGCCCTCGCGCATCACCCTTTCCACCGACGTTGGTGTAATTTGCCTTTTCATCACATCTCCCACACATATTTCGCCATACTCAGCACACAGACCTACCCTCAGGTATCGGCAGAATGCCGCGATACTTTAATCCGACGATGTATAGCCATGGTATTCGCCAACCACCTCGACAATAACCCTGAACAGGAGCATTTAATGACCGCAATTCTTCCGCACATCACGCTTGATAGCGGCAAAAATCCGGATTTCAGCATCATCTGGTTACACGGACTGGGTGCTGATGGCGAGGACTTCGTGCCTATTGTCGAAGAAATCAAACTGCCAGTTGCCGTGCGCTACATCTTCCCGCATGCGCCGCGCCGCCCGGTGACCGTCAACGGCGGATTCGTGATGCGCGCCTGGTACGACATCTCCGGCAACGACATCAGCGCACGGCAGGATGACGCCGGCATCCGCGCCTCGCAGGCAGACATCGAGGCGCTTATCGCACAGGAAGGCGCGCGCGGCATCGCGCCCGATCACATCTTCCTTGCCGGTTTTTCGCAGGGCGGGGCGATTGCGCTGCACACCGCGCTGCGTCAGCAGACGCCACTGGCTGGCGTATTGGCGCTTTCGACCTATCTGCCGCTGGGCGACACTGCCGCCAGCGAAAGCACGGTCGCCTCGCGGCAGACGCCGGTCTTCATGGCGCACGGTAGGAGCGACACGGTCGTGCCTCATCCGTTGGGTACACTTTCCCGGGATGCGCTGCTCGACCTGGGCTACACAGTGTCATGGCATGACTACCCCATGCCGCATTCGGTGAACGAAGCCGAATTGCGCGACATCGAAGCCTGGCTGAGCGCGCGCCTCACTGGCCGGTAGCGCACGCCTCAGAATTCATACTCGAGGTTCAACCTGAAAGTGTGATTGGGGGCGGCGGCACTCGCCCCGAACAGCCATGCCGCGCTGTATTTGACGGCATGATCCTCGTCCAGCGCCAACTCCCCGAACAGTGCCGGGCCGACACGGTGATTTTGCTGCGCTGAGCGTGCCCAGTTGTTCCATTTACCGAGTTCGCCGAAGCCCTGCATGCCGAACTCCAGCACCTCCCGCCAGTGATATTTGAGCTGCCACTGATAGCTCAGATTGGTGCCGACGGCCACATTATCTTCGTCCAGCCCGCCGAACGGATGCTCGAACAGCACATTGCCGTTGAGTTGCCAATTGCCGGAGCGGGTCTGGAACAGCGGGCCGAAACGCATCTCGCTGACCGCCTTGCCGGCCAGCGGGATCTCGATTTCGGTCAGAAAACCGATGTCCAGCAGATGCTCCCCCCTTGATGCCAGCAGGAATTTGTTTTCCCATTCCACCATCGTGGCATTCTGAACACCGCGCGACTGCTTCAGCGACACTTCGGTGAACCAGTTCTCCCGCATGCCGTGACCGTAGCTGACGCTGACCACCTCGGCGCGCTTCCCTGCCAGTGGCGAGGCTGCCCCAGACTTGAGCCCCAGTTCGCTTTCGCCATAACCGATATCGGGGGTGAAAACCTTGTCGGCCGGACCCGCCAGCGCAGGAGTTGCAAACACCAGCAGCGACACCACCATCATCCGAGATCCTATCTTCACGAGCACACCCTTTCTGGAATAATTGACGCAAATGATAATCATTCTCATTTGCATTTGCAAATCCCTTGCGGCATGATTGCGCAAACGATCACACTGGAGACACCGCAATGCCATCCGCCGAACAACCCAATCTGGAATCCCTGAAAAGCGCTGGCCTGAAATCCACCTCGCCCAGACTGAAGATATTGGCCCTGTTCGAATCCGGGCCGGAGCGCCACATGAGCGCCGAAGAGGTGTACAGACTGCTGCTTGCCAGCGGCGAAGATGTCGGGCTGGCGACGGTATATCGGGTGTTGACCCAATTCCAGCAGGCCGGATTGCTGGAACGTCACAATTTCGAAGGCGGAAAATCGGTGTTCGAACTGAATCAGGGCAAGCACCACGACCACATCGTCTGCCTGCAATGCGGCCATGTAGAGGAGTTCTACGACGCGATCATAGAGACACGGCAACAGAACATCGCCGCCGAACTGGGTTTCGGGATACGCGACCACTCGCTTTGCCTCTATGCAGACTGCACTAAAATTCAGTGCCCGCATGCCGGCAACACCCAAAGATCCACGGCAACCCCATCGGCATGATCCCCTGGCTTACCGACAACACGCCTTTTCCGCCCCTCGATCAGGCGCTGGCCGAACCCAACGGTTTGTTGGCCGTAAGCCGCAGCCTGTCCTCCACACGACTGACGGAAGCGTACCGCAACGGCATCTTTCCCTGGTTCAATCCCGGCGAACCGGTGCTGTGGTGGAGTCCCGCGCCACGCATGGTGCTGTTCCCCGATGAATTCAGAATCACGCACTCTTTCGACAAAGTACTGCGCAACGCCGATTATCAGGTGCGCACCGACACTGCCTTCGAGCTGGTGATGCGCGCCTGCGCCGCGCCGCGCGACGGACAGCGCGGTAGCTGGATAGACGAACGGATGATCGCCGCCTACTGCGCGCTGCATGAGGCGGGGCTTGCCCATTCGGTAGAAACCTGGCGGGATGGCGAACTGATCGGCGGGCTGTACGGCGTATCGCTGGGCCGGATGTTTTACGGCGAATCCATGTTCAGCCGGGCGGCCAACGGCTCGAAAATCGCGCTGGCGCACCTGGTTCGCCAACTGCTGCGCTGGCAACAGCGGGACGCGCTGCCGGGCCGGCTGATGGTGGATTGCCAGATGCACACGCCGCACCTGGCCTCGCTGGGCGCGCGCGAAATTCCTCGCGAAGAATTCGTCATCCGACTAAAAGAGTTGGTAAACTTGCCGCCCGTCACGCACTGGCAGTTCGATCCCGACCTTTACCGATGAGCAGTCTCAACGACATTCCCGTTTCGGCGCTGCATTTCTACCTGACCGCGCCCTATCCGTGCAGCTACCTGCCGGATCTGCAAGCGCGCTCGCAGGTCGCCACACCGGCCTTCCTGATCAATGCCTCACTCTATTCCGAACTGGTGCAGCGCGGCTTCCGGCGCAGCGGCACGTTCACCTATCGGCCCTATTGCGACAACTGCCGCGCCTGCACGCAATTGCGCGTGCCGGTCAAATCGTTCAAGGCCGACCGCTCCCAGCGCAGGGCATGGAAACAGCACGCAGGACTCGAAGCCACCTTGCATCCGCTGCAGGACAAACCGGAATATTTCGAGCTGTACCAGCGTTACCAGCAGTCACGCCATCCGCAGGGCGGCATGGACAACGGCGATTACGAAGCCTATCAGACCTTTTTGTTGCAAAGCCATGTGGACACGCTGCTGGTAGAATTCCGCGAACCGTTCGACCAGACACGCAACGAACCGGGCATGCTGCGCATGGTCAGCGTGATAGACCTGCTCAGTGACGGACTCTCTTCGGTCTACACTTTTTTTGAGCCCGATCTGCCGCACGCCCGCTTCGGGGTCTACAACGTGCTGTGGCAAATCGAACTGTGCCGCAAGCTGGAACTCGATTTCGTCTATTTGGGATACTGGATCGAAGGCAGCCGGAAAATGGCCTACAAGTCGCAGTACCAGCCGGCGCAAGGCTTGCAGGACGGCATCTGGCAACCCGTACCCAGACAACCGAAAAAAGCATAATAATCTGATTATTAAAGGAATGATTACATGAAAACTCGTTTGGCCATTTTCACCGTCGCCCTGCTGATCCTGCCGCTGGCCGGACTGTTGCTCTCGGGCGCAGCATGGGACGACCTGTTCCTTCTCCCCGCCGCCGCAACCGGCGAAACTCTGACACCCACACTGCGCACCAGCCTGATGTTGCTGTTTTACGTCGTCCTGATCAACCACACCATCAAACGCCTCACCGGCAACAGCCCGTTCGACACCCAGCGCAATTACTTCATCGGTGTCAGTCTGGCCAGTGCCGTGCTGGGCTGGCTGCTCTGTTACATGAACCTGTTTGTCTCAAGCTGGACGGTGGCACAGGACAACTCCGTACCGGTGCAGATATTGCTCTACACCCCTATCTTCGCGCTGCTGGCACCAGCGGTGCTGATCACCCGCGCGCTGCTGGCGGTGTTCCCCGGCGTGCTGAAGCTGCTCGCCTTCCGCGCATCTGTCACACCCGCCTCAGGCGAAACGCTGGCCTTTGGCCTGTTGCCGGTCGCCGTGCTGGGCTTGCTGGGCGGCCCGGTCTGGCCTGAACACTTGACCGGGCTGTACTGGTTATCGCCGCTGCTTTTGCTGATCGCCATGCAGGCGCTGTGGCACGAAAGCACCATCTTCGCCGGTCTCAAGACCGGCGACTGGGGGCGCGTGGTGTTGACCGCGCTGGCAGGCATCCTGGCTTGCAACCTGGCGGTCGCCAGCTACCAAATGAACGCCCCCTTGCAGATCAACCTCGCCAGCCCGCTGCTGACGCAGTGCGGCTTTGCGCTGTTCGGCCTGCTGTGCCTGCAACTGGGCGACGTGATCGCCGAAAACTGGCGCGGCAAGTCGCGCAGCCAGCACTACGCGCAAAAGAAAAAATTCCCTATTCCCGTCGTCGTCAAGAAAAGTTAACCATGTACCCACTGTTGCGCCCCGCCCTGTTCCGGCTCGACCCGGAAACCGCCCACCACCTCACGCTGGACAGCCTGAACGCCGCCTATAGATTCGGCCTGTCCGGCCTGGTCGCGCCAGCCATCCCGGCCGACCCGCGCAGCGTGATGGGACTGACCTTCCCCAACCCGGTAGGCCTCGCTGCCGGACTGGACAAGAACGGCGACTGCATAGACGGGCTGGCGGCGCTGGGCTTCGGCTTCATCGAGATCGGCACCATCACCCCGCTGCCGCAACCCGGCAACCCGCAGCCGCGCCTGTTTCGCCTGCCGCAGGCCAACGCCATCATCAACCGCATGGGCTTCAACAACGACGGCGTGGACAAACTGGTGGAGAACGTCCGGCGCGCCGACTTCAAGGGCGTGCTGGGCATCAACATCGGCAAGAACGCCGCCACACCGATAGAACGGGCCGCCGACGACTACCTGATCTGTTTGCGCAAAACGTATGCCCATGCCAGCTATATCACGGTCAACATCTCCTCGCCCAACACCAAGAACCTGCGCCAATTGCAGGACGAAGCAGCCCTCAACGACCTGCTTGCGCTGCTCAAGAGCGAACAGCAAAAGCTGGCCGACCAACACGGCAAATACGTGCCCATCGCGCTGAAGATCGCACCCGACATGGAAGGCGAACAGATCGCCCAGATCGCCCGCCTGTTGACGCAACACGGCATGGACGGTGTGATCGCCACCAACACCACCGTTTCGCGCGAGGGCGTGGAAAACCTGCCGCATGGCGACGAGACCGGCGGACTTTCCGGCGCACCGGTGCGCGACAAATCCACCGCCGTATTGCGCCAACTGGTCACCGAACTGCATGCTTGCGCCGCGCAGGGCATGGGGAAACCCGTACCGGTGATCGGCGTGGGCGGCATCCTGAACGGCGCAGACGCCGCCGAAAAAATGGCCGCCGGTGCCTCCCTGGTGCAAATCTACAGCGGCCTGATCTATCGCGGACCTAAGCTAGTCAGCGAATGCTGCACCGCGATACGCGATGGAGGCTTGGGCCCAAATTAAATCGAGCGACCCACACGGCATTTCATCCGGCGCAATGCGCTGCGCTCATTGACGCCCTACCAGTGCTATGTTTGGCTATTTTGGTTTGAATGGGTTGCATAGTGTCAGGGAGTTTTCGATCACTTGCCCATGTTGCATGTCTTCGGTGTACAGCGTGGTGCAGCCCGATGCCAAAGCGGCCGCCAAAATCAAACAGTCGTAATGGCTGAATCCGTATTTACCCGCAAGACTCCAAGCAATCCTGATTTCGGGCAATCCCACACCAACCATCTGCACCAAGTCGATGACATTTTCCATTTCTGCTGCTGTCTCATGAACAGAGAGCTTGTATTTGCGACGCAGAACGTGGCTGCATTCATTGATCACTTGTGTAGAAACTGTAGGCAGCGCGGCAAGTAATTCGGATGCTCGAATGCGCTTGGCCTCATCGTCCCCCAGCGCGTAAAGCACGATATTGCTATCCAAAAAAACTGGCACGTTAGCCTCTTGCGTTGTCGTATAACTCATCCCGATTCGGGATGGGCTTGCCAGCAAAATGCAGTCTGACGTTAGCGAGTTTCGCTAATGCACGTTCACGCTTTCCGTTGCTTGATTGCGTCGATGCTTCGTTGGCAACACCATACCGCTGCTCCAGAAACTGAATAAAATCGAGTGCCTCGTGCGCGGCGGATTCGGGCAGGTTCAGGCTGTGCTGATAAATGGCTTCGGCTAATGTCATCACGAACTCTCTTTCTAGCAGTGCAAGGGGCGGCAGAGTAAATCTTTTCGGGAAATTTTTCACCTGATTGTTTATCCAGACGATAGCGCAGTGCGCCGTTCCTGTTTTATTCCGTGGGTATCGCTTTGCTCAACTCGCGGTCCGCTTGCTGGCGGCGGAGGACGGGCCGGTGCCCACGGCGTTTTGCCCGGACGCACGACGAATTTGCACGGAATAGAAGAAGGCACACCTCCACAGTTTTGGATGTTCACCGGAGGCGCATTCTTGCCCACGCATAGGCGCAAGGGCAAGCGGTTTCTGCGCCGGGCAGGGTCGGGGCGGGTGTCCATGCTAGGGAACTAGACCTGACCACGGCTTCCTGACCCTAGCCCCTGAACGAAGCCACCTCTCTAACCGGAGCTACAGATATTCTTCCACCGCGCAGTCAGCGCTCCTTCAGTGCCATCAGAACCAAATAGTTTCTTGCATTCGCCGGGTTTTTTCCCTGATGGATCGGTAATAAACCAACCACTGGGTTTTGGTGAGTCAACAACAACAATTACTGCACCATTATGAAGAAAACTCCTTCCGTGGTAAGTATCCCCTCCACCGACGTCCATCGAGAACTCATGCGTGTAAACCTTTGATAGGTCAGCCGATGCCGATTTTTGGGAGTTATTTCTAGTACCGGCGTAATAAGTGGCTGCATAATCTACCTCATTATGCAAAACCACGTAAATGGCCTGACTTGAGCGCTGCAAGTCGAATGTATATCGGTATGCAACACTCCCGAGAGTCATAAATACTAACGCCAGCGCAGCCATCTTTCGTTTACTCAGCTGCATCTTAACGCCCGCCCATTACTGCTTGAGCATCGTTTGTCCCTTGACGGGCGATATCTGAATGGTGAGTTCCATCATCGAATTCACTTCCAATGACTGGCCCGACCCTTAAGTACCAAGGATCATTGGCGTGTAGCGCCTCGTGGGCTACGGTGTCAGCCAAATCGGCATCTGTAAGCCCGGGGTATTTCCCTGAGCACCACTCACTGCTGATAAATATTTTCCGTAAGCGCGTCATAAACCACAGACTTGTTGGCTGATTTCAAATTTTGCATGATTCATGCCTTCAATACGGAGGTTGTGAATGATGAAAATGGGAACGGAATTTTGGGCTGCACATGTGGCAGCGAG
>JAQTZW010000028.1 GCA_028687575.1 Gallionella sp.
CTGCCACATGTGCAGCCCAAAATTCCGTTCCCATTTTCATCATTCACAACCTCCGTATTGAAGGCATGAATCATGCAAAATTTGAAATCAGCCAACAAGTCTGTGGTTTATGACGCGCTTACGTTGTTCGGCATAATAGTTGCGGAATTGATAGCGTTGAGCGTAAGTGACTTCAATATGCGCATTACGTACCCTAAGAACTTTTTCCATGACATGCCGTTCCTTAAGTGCTGTATAGCGCAGTTCGGCCCAGTCCTGACGTTTTCCACGACTAATTACATCGTCGATGGCTGCGAGGGTAAAAGCTTGATGCTTTAAGTGCCGATGTAACATATCGCCTACCTACTCAAATGACAGTACAAGCCGTTTCCCTAGTGCGGCAGCAGCACGGTCGAGTGTACGCAATGAAGGCCAGTGTTTAGGATCTTCCAGACGCTTCGCAACCGGCCAAGAGGTCTCCAGCGCACGAGCCAAATCAGCGAAACTACGGTCGCCACGCGCAAGTCTCAACAATAGTGCAGCCTGTGTTTTAGCATCAGGAGCGATGTAATGCGCACCAAGCACATTCAGGCTTGGCGCTGCAATTTGCCCCCCCTCTTCCATGTGCCATCCCAGCATTGCAGATAACACCTCAACGGAATTGAATACCGCTTCGTCCAGTGAGCCACCTTCTGTAAATGTATCGGGCAGGTCAACAAACTGCACCAAAAATGTGCCATCTGTTTGTGGTTCAATATGAGCAGGATAACGAATTTCCATAATTTCACCTCATTTGAGTTTAACGCCGCTTTGTCGCGCAATCGCTGTCACGAGGCCGATCCCAATATCACGACCACCATGAAGCGGAACAGGAACCGCTTTCCCATCCTTGACCATGATGTGATGACTGCCACTTACTCTATCCAGAGTCCATCCGGCTGCTTTAAGTTTAGCTATTATGTCTTTCCCGTTCACGTTTGCATGATAAATCTTTTTTGATTTACTGTAAATGATGGTTGTGTTTTAGCTATCCCATCCTCATCAGCCGCCATTCTTGAAAATTTCCCTATCTGCGGGGGATGACCCCGCAACGCCCCCGATCAAGAGGGTGAAGACCTCATTAACCATGCCAAAAATTTTGCCGTTTGCCTGTTAGATGGGCCGACGAGCGGCAGTGAGAAAACATCAAAAAAACTGAAATACATTGATTTAATTCATAACATATCGTATCATAACAAGCATAACGTAACGTATCATAACAAATCAACAAGGAGATTATCATGGCACGCGAATCAACTATCACATTTGAACAGGTGGCAGCGGCAGCAGATAGTATCAAAGCACAAGGAGGCAAGCCAACCAGTCGGGCAGTGCGGGAGGTGCTGGGTTCTGGCAGTATGGCGACGGTGTGCAAGTTTATGCAGCAGTGGCAGGGCGGTCAGGTACGTCAAAACCAAATTGTTGACGATACGCTTGATATGTCTATTGTCCGTGCGATCAGTAATCAAATTGCGACCAAGGTGCAGGAAGCTACGTTGATCGCGTCCACGCAGCTTGCTGATCTGCAAGCCGAGGCATCTGCCATCATTGCTGAAAATGAAAGGCAGGCCGCTGAAATCGAGATGCAAGCTTCTGATCTATCTTCATTTCAGGGTCAATGCTCAGCGTATGCTGGTCGTGTTCAGCAACTTGAATCGGAAGTGGCGCGTCTCATTGCTGACCTGGTCACAGAGCGACAAGCAGCAGAATCTGCGCGTATCGCACTGGCCAAGGCTGAGTTGCGTTTGGAGGCCGTGCCTCGTATCGAGGCGGAAATTTCAGCAGTACGAGCAGAATTGCTACTGTCACAAAAACAAGCCGCCGAGCAACATGAAGCTGCTGCTGTTGCAACCGCAAGACTTGACGCCGAAGTTGCTCAACGCCGGACAATAGACGGGCAGCTGGTTGAGGTGCGCGCCGAAGCAAAGAAATTTAGCGAGGAGGTGGCCGCGCTACGTATCCAATTGAATGCGAATCAACCTGTTCGGTAGGAGTGGGGGGCGGTTTGGCGCATGGGTAGATAGAATTTGTAAGTAAAAAATAGGTTGGTGCTATTGGTTTCCTTGTATTTATATGTTGCATGATGCATCATAGTGAAACATATAAATATCAAACCGCTATGGCAAAGGTCTCTAATCGGGTTCGATCCCGCTATACTGATGAAGCACTCCTGCTGTTGGGAGGGATGATTCGTGTCGCTCGTACTGAGCGTAAATGGAGCGCTCAGGAGTTGGCAGAGCGAGCAGCTATTTCGCGTCCTATGTTATCCAGAATCGAAGAGGGTAATCCAGCCTGCTCAATCGGCGCTGTATTTGAGGTGGCTGCGATTCTCGGGATTAAACTGTTTGACGTAGATAAACCGGCTTTAACCGAAATGCGTCATCAAATCGAGCAAAAATTGGTTCTCCTGCCGAAAGCAGTGCGCAAAACGGGTAAGGTAAAAGATGATTTCTAAACACTTACCACAAGAGGCGTATGTCTGGGTATGGCTGCCTGGCGCAACAGAGCCAGTTGTGGCTGGTCTGCTGAGCAGGCAGGGCGGCACATTGGTGTTCAACTACGGCAAAAGCTATCTTGAACGCAGCAACGCCATTGCCATCTATGAGCCGGAATTGCCACTACGTTCGGGTGTGCTGCCGCTGTTGAACGATCTTTCCATGCCGAACTCCATACGCGATGCTTCACCGGATGCCTGGGGGCGTCGAGTGCTGTTGTACCGCAGTATGAACGGAGATCCGACAGAACTGGACGAGCTGACTTGCCTTCTGGAATCAGGCAGTGATCGGGTCGGTGCGCTGGATTTTCAGTTGTCTCCGACTGAGTATATTCCCCGCTTGGGCAACCACGCTTCGCTTGAAGAGCTTATGGAGGCGGCCCAGAAGGTGCAGGAAGGATTACCTATCAGCAAAGCCTTGGATCATGCGTTGCAGCATGGCACCTCGATTGGTGGTGCGCGCCCGAAAGTCATGATCGAGACAGGCGATAGGAAATACATTGCCAAATTTTCATCCAGTACCGATATGTACAATGTGGTGAAGGCGGAATATATCGCAATGCGTCTGGCCAAGTTGGCGGGAATCGCTGCCGCTACGGTGAAGCTCGAGCAGGTGATGGGTAAAGACGTGTTGCTCGTTGAACGGTTTGATCGCGTTAAGGTGGCAGGGGGGTGGCAGCGCAAAGCGATGGTGTCGGCGCTGACTATCCTGGGTCTTGGAGAAATGCAGGCTCGTTATGCAAGCTACGAAGATCTGGCCGATATTGTTCGTAGCAGATTCACTGACTCGGGTAATACCTTGCGTGAATTGTATCGACGTATCGTATTCAATGTGCTTTGCGGTAACACGGACGATCATGCGCGCAATCATGCGGCATTCTGGGACGGTCATTATCTGACGCTCACGCCAGCCTACGATCTTTGTCCTCAAAGCCGAACCGGAAACGAAGCCTCGCAAGCTATGTTGATTTTCGGGCAGAATCGGATGAGTCAATTGAGTGTCTGTCTGGACGCAGCCAGCAAATTTCAACTGAGTAACAACGAAGCTCAGGGAATCATCGAGCAACTACAACACGGTATCATCGAAAATTGGGAAATGGTGTGCGACGAGGCGCAACTGACTGCGATGGACAGGAAGTTGCTCATGGGCAGGCAGTTTTTGAACCCATCCATTTCATGGTAACTGAGGTGCAATTGCGGTACACCGATCAGTTTTTGTATACTTCGCCTAACTACGCTAACCTTCTGTTTTTAAACTACTGTATAGTTATATTAACTTCGCTTGAATTTGCTGTGCTATCAATAACATATTGATTTAATTGGTGACTCATAATCCTTTGGTCCGCGGTTCAAGTCCGCGACGACCCACCAATAAAACAAACAGGCTATGCTAGAAATGCATAGCCTGTTTGTTTTGTGCCCACTCAAAAGGATAGTTTTGCTACGGCGCTCCGTTTATTGGGGGTAACGACCAAAAGATCCACGCAGGGGCGGGTAGAGAAGTTTCTAAAAGCATACAAAAAATAGGGCATAATCGCCGTCACTTTCATTTGCGTTGGCGGCAAAGTGGGCAACTTCAATTCCTCATTCATGACATTGCGCAGCAAGATGCTACTTTTGCTGGGGATGTTGTTTTTTCTGTACATCGCTCAAGCAACAGTTAAGGCCACACTCAATTTTCAGAAAATCAAAGCCAATAAGCAGAGTGAGTTTCAGTGGGTAAGCCGATGGATATCTAGCGAGCAGCAACGCCACCTTGCTCAAGCGCGGTTGACCTCGTTAGTTGTCAGAAATTATATCCGTAAGGGGCTGATAGATCGGCACTGCGGCGCTATCGGAGTGACAGGTGAGCTTGGGTTGGATCCTGAGTTCGGCGAATTTGCAATTGCTGATCCAGAAGGAAATATTTCCTGTAACTCCATTCCTTGGCTGGCTGGCATCAATGTGGCTGACAAGAGTTACTTCAAACAGGCATTGGTACGCATTAATCTTGGATATATCGAAAAAGTCGATGGTGCTAAACCGCATCAATATGCGGCCATATTGGCTCATGCCATGCGTGATGCAAATGGGCGCGTAGAAAAAGTAATCCTGGTGGCAGTGGATTTTTCATGGGTGGCTGAAGAAATTCAAAGGGTCAGTTTGCCGGAAGGCGCGCATTTATTACTGATCACTACTGTCCGGTAGATTTTAAGTTCATTTCGCTGTAGCCCTTTATTGACGTGGCTTTCAGCACGTTTTTGCATTCCGACGATTTCAAATCCTATCTGGAATCGCCTTTGGTTAAAAAACC
>JAQTZW010000024.1 GCA_028687575.1 Gallionella sp.
GTTTGTAGTTTGGCAGTCCTTCACCTTCTCGCATCGGAACTGGAAACCGGCAAAGTGATTTGAGGATGAAACGATGGAACAGTAAAAACCAAAACATCAGTTGCCTTGATGGGGAAGCCCTTGTAGTGGAGCTAGGGGCGCACCGCAGGCGCGACCCAGCGACCGGAGGGAGCGAACTTGAGCGCAGAATTAGATGTCATTTGGCGCGGTGGACTTTGGCTCATGTTGGAGTTGTATTGGCTTCAGAACCAATTCGTGAAATCCTTTATCTGATAGAAGATTCCGCACATTTGCAGCAAACGCGTTCCTTAGGAACACAGGCAAACCGCCCGGCACTGTACTTTCGGTGGTAAACGATCCTTCTGTCGTTATTTCGTAAACCACCTTTCCTGCGGCGCGGCTATATAACTGCCACGACACTCGCATGTAAGAACCGCCCTTCAAAGTGCTGGTGTTCCCAATATCGATATTCGGGCTGCCCGAGAATGGAAAACAGACCTTCAGCTCCACTTTGTTGACCAACCCAGCGACAAGGATCTCTGCCTCACCTGCGGACGGGTCATCAAATAGGGCGTAAGGATCGCCAACAACTGGATAGTTGTTTGCTTCAAGTTCTTTTCGGAAGGTTTCAGTTAATTCCTCATCAGTGATGTTCAGGCGACCGCCCCGCCAATTAGCGGCGGCTCCTGGGGCGCACCACCAGCCGTACTGGAATTGCCCGATTTGTTCGCCGAGAGGGATCTTGGTGACAATTTTTCGGAACTCTATTGGGTTGGCTTTCGAGCCAATTGGAATTGCGCGAGGAGTATTAGACTCGGCTATTTGTACAGGCTTGACTGCACAGCCACCAATGGCGGCTGACAAAAATACGATTAATAGGTTAAGTAGAGGTCGTTTCATGGGAGGTGATATCTAACAGTTATTGTAGAGATGCATAGGTCTGTACATTGTTTGGTATGGAGTCAGGCATATGTTTAACCTGATCGGTCAGAACGGCAGTTTCAGGTGCGGGGCGGCATTTTGCAGGATGCGGCGGAAGTCCTGCTGGATGCGTTGTAGCGCGGCATCATCATCCGCTTCGAAGCGCAGCACGATCACCGGCGTGGTGTTGGAAGGTCGCACCAGGCCGAAGCCGTCGGCATATTCCGCGCGCAGCCCGTCAATGCGGATGATCTCCTGCGCGCCCTCGAACATGGCGGTTTGCTGCAATTGCGCGACCAGCGCGTGGTGTTCGCCATCCTGAGTGGGGATGTAGAGTTCCGGCGTGCACACCGAGTCCGGCAGGGCGTTCAGCGCAGCACTCGGGTCGGCTACCCGACTCAATATCTCCAGTAACCGTGCGCCGCCATACAGGCCGTCGTCGAAGCCATACCAGCGTTCCGTGAAGAACAGATGGCCGGTCATCTCGCCTGCCAGCATCGCGCCGGTCTCTTTCATCTTGGCCTTGATCAGCGAATGCCCGGTTTTCCAGATGGTCGGCTTGCCGCCGCGCGAGCGTACCCAGTCGTACAAATGGCGGGTGGATTTGATGTCGAAGATGACCTCCGCGCCCGGATGGCGGGTCAGCAGGTCGGCGGCGAACAGCATCAGCTGGCGATCCGAATAGATGATGTTGCCTTCCCGCGTGACCACGCCCAGCCGGTCGGCGTCGCCGTCGAAGGCCAGCCCCAGCTCGCTGCCGTTTTGCTTGATCGCGGCGATCAGGTCTACCAGATTGTGCGGGTCGGAGGGGTCGGGATGGTGGTTGGGGAAATGCCCGTCCACCTCGCAATATAGCTCATGCACGGTGCAGCCCAGCCGCCGGTAGAGTTCGGCGGCATAAGGTCCGGCCGCGCCGTTGCCGCAATCCACGGTGAGGGTCATCGGTCTGGCAAGCCTGACATCGCCGGCGATGCGCTCGATGTAGGCCGCACCGATGTCGGCACGGCTGAAACTGCCGCTGCCGTGCGTCAGGTCGCCCTGTTCAATGCGCAGGCGCAAGGCCTGGATGCCGTCACCATACAGCGCCTCGCTGCCCAGCACGATCTTCAGGCCGTTGTAATCGGGCGGGTTGTGGCTGCCGGTGATCATCACGCAGCACTGGGTGTGCAGATGGTAGGCGGCGAAGTAGGCCATCGGCGTGGCGACGCAGCCGATATCAATCACGTTGACGCCGCTGTTCTGGATGCCGCGCGCCAGCGCCGCGATCAGGTCCGGGCCGGACAGCCGCCCGTCGCGGGCGATGACGATGTCTGAGTAGCCGCGCTGGGCGGCTTCCGAGCCGACCGCCTGGCCTATCAGTTCGACGATTTCGGGTGTGAGCGTCTTGCCGACCACGCCGCGTATGTCATAGGCCTTGAAGATGGAGGCGGGCAGGGCGGGTGTCATCTCAGTTTTCCGTGTTTTCGATCAGCGGCAGTAGCTTCTGCCAGAGCAGGTCGGGTGTGAGCTGGTTCATGCAATTGAAATGTCCCAGCGGACACTCGCGCTTGAAACAGGGGCTGCACGAAATGTCCAGCTTGACCACCTCTGCCGCGTCGGACAGCGGCGGGGTGAACTGCGGGCTGCTGGAGCCGAAGATCGCTAGCATCGGTCTATCCTGTGCAGCGGCCAGGTGCATCAGGCCGGAGTCGTTGCTGATGACCAGGCGCGCCGCCGAGAGCAGCGCGATGGCATCCTTGAGGTCGGTGCTGCCGCACAGGTTGCGGGCGGACGGGTCGCTCAGTGCGACGATGTTCTCGGCCACTTCCTTGTCCTTGACCGAGCCGATCAGCCACACCGCATAGCCCCGTTCGATCAGGCGCTGCGCGGTCTCGGCGTAATAGGCCACCGGCCAGCGTTTGGCCGGGCCGTATTCGGCACCCGGGCAGAACACCGCGACCGGCTGCTCCAGCGTCAGGCCCAGCTTGCCTAGCGTGGCATCACGGGCGGCGGCGTCTATCGCCAGTTTCGGGTTGGCCAGCGGGCGCGGGATCGCATCGCCGGGCGCTTCGGCCAGATAAGCAAAGCGTTCCACCATCAGCGGCAGCACCGATTTGTCCAGTTTGCGGGCGTCATTGAGCAGGCCGTAACGCATCTCGCCGACAAAGCCGGTGCGCAGCGGGATACCGGCGAAGAACGGCAGCAGCGCGGATTTCAGCGAGTTGGGCAGCACGATGGCTTGGTCGTAGCCGGCGGCAGCCAATTGTTTGCCGAACTGGCGGCGTGCGCCCAGTTGCAAAGCGCCGTGTGGGAAGGGGTTGACGATGACCTCATGCACTTCCGGCATGGCGCGCAGCAGCACCACCGTCCAGGGCGGCGCGAATACATCAATCAGACAGTCGGGGTGGCGTTGCTTGAGGCGCATCAGCATCGGCTGCATCAGCATGCAGTCGCCCACCCAGCTGGGGCCGATGACCAGGATCTTTTTCATGGCTTGAGAATCGCCCGAAACGAATACCCCGCCCGCCCCGCGTCTGCGGGATGGGCGGGACGGCTTGCGCCTTTAGTGATGGGCCTTGGGCAGTTCGCCCTTGAACTTGTACAGCGTGCCGCAATACGGGCAGCGTGCTTCGCCGCCGTTCTTAAGCGGGATGGAGACCTTTGGATGTGCGTTCCACACGCTCATGTGGGGCATCGGGCAGCACAGCGGCAGGTCGTGCGCGGTGACTTCGATGTATCGCTGGGTGATATCTTGCTTGCTCACGGTGTCGCTCCTTAAACGTAGTCCAACCAGTCGGTATGTTGCGGATGTTTGCCCGCCACACAATCAAAGAAAGCCTGTTGCAATTTGGTGGTGACCGGGCCGCGACAACCTGCGCCGATGACGCGCTGATCCAGTTCGCGGATCGGTGTCACTTCGGCAGCCGTGCCGGTGAAGAAGGCTTCTTCGGCGCAATAGATCTCGTCGCGGGTGATGCGCTTCTCGATCACCTCGATGCCCATTTCACGGGCCAGCGTGATCACGGATTCGCGCGTGATGCCTTCGAGACAGGAGGTCAGGTCAGGGGTGTACAGCTTGCCCTTCTTGACGATGAACACGTTCTCGCCGGCGCCTTCGGCCACGTAGCCGTCCACGTCCAGCAGCAGCGCCTCGTCGTAATTGTCGTTGGCGACTTCCTGGTGCGCCAGAATGGAGTTGGCATAAGTCGTCACCGACTTGGCGCGGCACATGTTCACGTTGACATGATGGCGGGTGAAGCTGGAAGTCTTGACGCGGATGCCTTTCTGCATGCCCTCGGCGCCCAGATACGCGCCCCACGGCCAGGCCGCGACCGCGACATGGGTGGACAGGGTAGTGGCGGCAATGCCCATCGCCTCGGAACCGTAGAACGCGATCGGGCGGATGTAGCAGGATTCCAGCTTGTTGGCGCGCACGACTTCGCGGTGCGCCTCGTTGATGGTTTCCTTGTCCCACGGCATCTTCATCTGGAAGATGCGCGCCGAATTGAACAGCCGGTCGGTGTGGTCATGCAGACGGAAGATCGCTGTGCCCTTTTCCGCCTTGTAGGCGCGCACGCCCTCGAACACGCCCATGCCGTAATGCAGCGTGTGAGTCAGCACATGGGTGTTGGCCTCGCGCCAGGGCACAAGCTTGCCGTCATACCAGATAAAACCGTCGCGGTCGGACATGGACATATTCGAATTCCTTTGATGGGTCATTTGCAAAGCACGGATTCTAGCGGTTTCCGGTGGGATTATGAAGCGGCAGCGGCAATATTTATCCGTGCGGATTCAACTTCGAAGTGCAACATCCAATGGCGGTTTGGTGTTGCGGTGTTTGCCCGTACAATACCCACCGATATGATCGCCTACCTGATACGCCGCATCCTTTATGCCATCCCGATACTGCTCGGGGTGAATCTGCTCACCTTCGCGCTGTTCTTCGTGGTGAACACGCCGGACGATATGGCGCGCATGCAGTTGGGCATCAAGCGCGTCACGCCCGAAGCTATCGAAAAATGGAAGCAGCAGCGCGGCTACGACCGCCCCCTGATGTTTAATACCGTAGCCAGCGGTGCGGACAAACTCACCGAGACCATTTTCTGGCAAAAGTCCGCCAGCATGTTCGTGCTGGATTTCGGCTATTCCGACGACGGGCGCAGCATCAGCCGCGAGATCGCCACGCGTATGGGGCCGAGTCTGGCCATCGCGCTTCCGTCATTTTTGATCGGGCAGCTGGTCTACATCAGCTTTGCGCTGCTGATGACGATGTTCCGCGCCACCGCGCTGGATATGGCCGGCGTGGCGCTGTGCGTGCTGCTGATGTCCATCTCCACCCTGTTCTATATCATCGGCGGACAGTTTCTGGTCAGCAAGCTGTGGCATCTGGTGCCCATTTCCGGTTATGCCGGCGGCATGGAGGGCTTGCGATTTCTGGTGCTGCCCATCGTAATCGGCGTGGTCGGCGGCATAGGTTCCTCTAGCCGCTGGTATCGCACCATCTTTCTGGAAGAGATCGGCCGCGACTATGTGCGCACCGCCCGCGCCAAGGGATTGTCCGAGTTGACCGTGCTGTTCCGTCATGTATTGAAGAACGCGATGATTCCGATACTCACCGGCGTGGTGGTGGTCATTCCGCTGCTGTTCATGGGCAGTCTGCTGACCGAGTCGTTCTTCGGCATCCCCGGTCTGGGCAGCTACACCATAGACGCGATCAATGCGCAGGACTTTTCGGTGGTGCGCGCGATGGTGTTTCTGGGTTCGTTGCTGTATGTGGTCGGACTGATACTCACGGATATTTCCTACACGCTGGTAGACCCGAGAGTGAGGCTGCAATGAGTTGCATTTCAGGATTTCGTCATTCCCGCGTAAGCGGGAATCCAGCACATAAAACATACCGCGTAGCGGTCAATACCATTTGTCCGCGTTGCGGTGCTTCTTCGATTGACTGGATTCCCGCCTTCGCGGGAATGACGGAGTGGAGGGAGGACTTATGAACTTCCTGCCGGTCATCCTGTGGAGTGATGCGCTGGTGTTTCTGCTGGTCGCGGCGGCGGGCGTTATGGCCTGGCATGTGCGCCGTCACGAGCATCTGCTGCTGCCGTGGCGGCGTGTGGCACAAAGCGGCATGGCAATGGTGTCGCTGCTGGTGCTCTCGCTGTTTTTGCTGGTGGGCGGGCTGGATACGCTGCATTACCGCGTCGCCTTGCCGCACAGCAACGGCAGTGAGGCGGTGTATTCGCCCGAAGTGCTGAGCGTGCTGGACAAGCTGGCCGGGCCGCTGCGCCAGCATGCCGAGAAGACCTATTCCGCGCCGCTGGCGCTGGCGCTGTATGCCAAGGAAAGTTTCACGGATGCGCAGGGGCGGCTGGTGCGCGACTATCCGCGCCTGCAATACGGCGGCGCGCATCTGGCGGATGCCTCGCAGCGCGATGGCGACGTGATTCACCGTGCGTTGGCAGGTGCGCTGGCGGGCGTGCTGGTTTGCGCCCTGTTGCTGGCGGCATTGCATCTGGTCGCGCGCGGCCTGGGCTTGGGCATTCCGCAGTCGGGCACGAAGGAGTTCGCGGCGCGGCGGGCGGTCAGCATTGCCGCGCTGCTGCTGGCCGCGCTGATCGGCGCGACCTTCAATCTGGCGAGCGTCTATCACGTGCTGGGAACCGATAAGGTCGGTCAGGACGTGCTGTATCTATCGCTGAAATCCATCCGCACCGGCCTGGTGATTGGCACGGTGACGACGCTGGTGACGCTGCCGCTGGCCTTGTTTCTGGGGGTGGCGGCGGGCTATTTCCGGGGCTGGGTGGACGACCTGATTCAGTATGTCTATACCGTGCTGAGCTCGATTCCCAGCGTGCTGCTGATCGCGGCGGCAGTGCTGATGATGCAGGTGACGATAGATACGCATCCCGATTGGTTCGACACCGCCGCGTCGCGTGCCGACCTGCGGCTGGTGGCACTCTGCCTGATACTGGGCATGACCAGCTGGACGGGGCTGTGTCGCTTGCTGCGCGGCGAGACGCTGAAACTGCGCGAAATGGAATACATCCAGGCGGCGCAGTCGTTCGGTGTGTCGTCGCTGCGCATCCTGTCGCGCCACATCATTCCCAACGTGATGCACATCATCCTGATCGCCGTGGTGATGGACTTCTCCTCGCTGGTGCTGGCCGAGGCGGTGCTGTCCTATGTTGGCGTCGGCGTTGATCCTTCGATGATCTCGTTTGGCACCATGATCAACGGTGCGCGGCTTGAGATGGGGCGCGAGCCTATGGTGTGGTGGGCGCTGGCCGCCGCATTCGGCTTCATGCTGGTGCTGGTGCTGGCAGCCAACCTGTTCGCGGACGTGGTGCGGGATGCCTTCGACCCCAGACTTAATCGGATGTAGTGGGGGGTGTCGTCGGGTGCGTAATGTTCACTTCTTGTGTACCAGCCGCTTCAGTCAGTAGCGCCACATTTTCACGAGTAAAAAATCCCTGGAAATCACCGTAGCGCTGCACATATTCGATGATCAATGCGGAATATTCTGAAGCCTGCGAGAAAACCTGTTTCAAACCAGCCTCGCGCGAGCCTACTACGTCAAGTAAAAAACCCTTTCCTTGATTCGCGATGGCCTCCACCACGAATTCGATGTTTTCTTTATTGCCCCGTTCTCCATCCTTCACTGACAGCGCAATGTGATGCAGGCGTGCGCCAAAATTACGCACAAAAGTCTCGGTCGGGGAAGGCAATCTGTCCAGATGATTGACGCAGTATGGCAGATTGTTTGCGGTAAACACCTTGGCGGGACTCGCTGATTCCGGCACATTCCTGACACTCTTGCACACGTTTGTCGAAGAATTCTGATCAACAATATCGTAACTGCCCCAATAGTAATAGCTGGATAGTGCCAGATATTCCAGCAACGCCGCTTCACGATTCTGGCTATAAACACGCGTAGCCAGATGATCTATCGGCAAAATCAGATCTGAAATATTTAGGGCGGCCTGTAACTCTTTGGCCTTTTCATAGGCATCTTGAACGCGCGGCAGAATGCTGCATTTCCCAAGCGGGTGATACACGCGCGCCTCATCGGTAGTACGTTCCATATAACCAACCACATTGTGCGTATAAGGAGAGGGCTTGCTGATACTGACATTGGATGGCAAATCCAGCGTTGCCAGCGACTCAGGTGAGAAAAATCGGAATTCACGCGCTTGCTGCAGCTCCAATACATGCTCTCTGTCACTTACTCGCAAAATTTCTCCCAGGTAACGGCTGTGGGGGCGTTGCATGCCGGCAGGATACAAGTCATTTAGACTTCGGAATATGTCGTAATAGTCGGGATTTTTGACTTCACGCAGCAGAATATCTGGAGAATTCATATCGATACGCAAAATATGCGTTAAGTGCTTGGGGGCATCTAAAGTGACCAGATAATGATAGGGCGTCATCAAGGACAGTTCCTCGATGTACTTGATGGAGTTTCCTGGCTCAACAGTGATCATCAATGCTTCTATGCTACCAATCATGTCGGTCAATCCTGAATGGTCGCGCTGCTCAAGCAGTCTTTCCAGATAGATTTCGAAAAACTCGGAGTTGGATTTATCCCCACTTCTAGCAAAGCCTGTTGATTTCATCATGTTTTGATCTTTATGCAATAAATATTGGTTAACGAACTTGGTACAGCATTCCTTGGTTACAGACTGACGATTGCCTCTTTTGTCGAAGCAATATTGATGCCAGTGTTGTATTGATTATGATTGTGCCTAAAACCTAAGCGGTTACGAAAAGTGCATGATTGGGCACTGTGTGGGACGCACCAAAACCAACCTGGCAAGCATTTTCTGCACCGCAGTGGAGCGTTTGCCGATTAATAAAAACCGTGATACTGTTGGACTGGAACGGTAATTTGTGCTCCTGTTTACAACTCATATAGACGATACTCAATTGACCTATTGCCTCGCCATCAATACAGATTCAGGCTTTGTGCTGTGTTCTGACTCCCGCACTAATGCGGGATTTGACAATGTCTCCACCTACTCAAAAATGCACACATTTGTGTGGCCAAATAACCGAGTATTTGCATTGCTGGCAGCGGGCAATCTAGCCACCACGCAATTAGTCATTAGACGACTTCAGGGGGATATGGATAACGGCATTCTTCCCAATTTGCTCAGTGTGTGCAGCATGCATGAAGCCGTAGATTATGTCGCCGCAGTGAGCACTTCTGTGCAAAATGTTCATCTGGTCAGGGATAACAGTGGGTTCAATTTCGAAGCGACGTTTATTTTGTCTGGGCAGATTGGGAATTCCCCCCATGAAACGCTGATGATTTATCCTCAGGGAAATTATATTCACGAATCCAATGAGCACCCATATTTGCAAATCGGCGAAATAAAATATGGCAAACCCATATTGGACCGAATCGTAAACCGTGCCACTCCGCTAGAACGCGCTGGACGTTGTGCGCTGGTTTCGATGAATTCAACTATTCGCAGTAATCTGACCGTTGCGCCGCCCATTGAGTTGCTGATCTATGAAAAGAACAGCCTTGCCTTTGAGCACAAACTTTACTTAACCGAATCCGATCCATTTTCCAAAGAACTTTCGGAAAAATGGAATGAAGGACTCGTTCAGGCGCTGCTCAATTTGCCCAAATTTTATTGGGAAACTACTGACGCGTCCGATACAAACCAGCCCAAAAATTTAGCCCGTTTACCTGGATAACCGACGGTTTCAACATTCCGCAACTGGTTTGCATAATCTCCTTGCAAACCTCATCTTTCTAATTTCTCCCTTAGCGCACGTTTTTGCATCAATCCCAGGTGGTTTGCCCCAATCAGGTGCATTTCTGCGCATTATTTTCTTGGTAATAGATTCAGTATATTGATTTAATTGTATATTTTTTAGGCATGGTTTGTGCTTATAAAAGATTAATACTTAAATTAAATGATTGAAGTGAACCATGAAGATTGCTTATGACGAGATGTATGCCGCTGACGGTTCGGTGCGTGCAAATTACCAAAGCTATGCCAGTTGGCTTAAAGGCGTACCAGACGATGTCATTGTTCGTAAACGTAAGGCCGCCGAAATCGCGTTCCACCAGACCGGTATTACCTTTGCAGTTTATGGCGAAAGTAGTAGCAAAGAGCGCCTGATTCCCTTTGATATCGTGCCACGCATTATCCCGGCAGAGGAATGGGTGCGCATGGAAGCGGGCTTACGTCAGCGGGTCAAGGCATTAAACGCTTTTCTGCACGACATTTACCATGGTCAGGAGATACTTAAGGCTGGGGTGATCCCTGCCCAGCAAGTGCTGGGGAATAGCCAGTATTGTCATGCCATGCGGGGTGTGGATGTGCCAGAACAAATTTATGCACATATTGCCGGTGTTGATTTGGTTCGAGCCGAGAGCAGTAATGGCGATGCCCAGTACTATGTGCTGGAAGACAATCTGCGTACTCCTTCCGGTGTTTCATACATGCTGGAAAACCGAAAAATGATGATGCGGCTTTTTCCGGATTTGTTTTCGCGCCAGAAAATTGCGGCGGTTGAACACTACCCCGATCTGCTGCTTAACAGCTTGCGTTCGGTTGCGCCCCAAAGTGTTACTGACCCAAATGTCGTCGTCCTCACACCGGGACAGTACAACAGCGCCTATTTTGAACATGCCTTTCTGGCACAGCAG
The DNA here is from genome assembly GCA_028687575.1 of Gallionella sp. Taxonomy (GTDB): domain Bacteria; phylum Pseudomonadota; class Gammaproteobacteria; order Burkholderiales; family Gallionellaceae; genus Gallionella. The sequence continues at coordinate 10,565 of JAQTZW010000024.1, forward strand.
ATGGGTATTGAATTGGTGGATGGCAATGATCTGTTTGTAAAAAATGACATCGTTTATATGCGCACTACGAAAGGCCCCATTCGAGTTGATGTCATCTATCGCCGTATTGACGATGACTTTCTTGATCCGAAAGTATTCAACAAGGATTCGATGCTGGGGGTGCCCGGTTTGTTTGCGGCGTACTGCGCTGGCAGCGTCACGCTGGCCAATGCGGTCGGCACAGGCATTGCGGACGACAAAGCCATCTATGTTCATGTCCCTGACATGATTCGATTTTATTGTGGTGAGGAGCCGATTCTATCCAACGTGCCGACTTGGGAGCTAGGCAAGCCGAAGGACCTTGCATATGTGCTGGAACATCTTTCTGAACTGGTGGTAAAAGAGGTTCACGGTTCTGGCGGTTACGGTATGTTGGTGGGCCCAACGTCATCCAAGGCAGAAATCGAGGCATTCCGAAGCAAGATCATCGCCTCTCCTGCGGGCTATATTGCACAGCCAACACTGGCGCTTTCTACCTGTCCGACTTACGTGGAAAGCGGCGTCGCCCCTAGACATATCGATTTGCGTCCGTACGTGCTTTCCGGAAAAGAGATCACTATGGTGCCGGGGGGGTTGACGCGTGTCGCACTGACAGCAGGTTCCCTGGTGGTTAATTCGTCGCAGGGCGGTGGTACCAAAGATACTTGGGTGTTGGAGAATTAATATGTTGTCATCAACCGCAGATCACTTGTACTGGATGTCACGCAGCATGGAGCGTGCCGAGAATACGGCACGTATGCTGGATGTGACCTATCGAATGTCCTTGCTTAAACATGCGCTGATAGAACCTCATCATGAATGGCGCGCCATGCTGTCAATTAGTGGTTTGCATGAGGATTTTGAGGCGCGCTACGATTTGCCAAGCGGGCAGAATGTTTTGCATTTCATGGCGCTGGATGAAAAAAACCCTGGCAGCATCTACAACAGCATTTTTAATGCGCGAGAAAATGCCCGCGCCGTACGTGGCAAAATCACTTCGGAGATGTGGGAGGCGCTGAATGCCACTTGGCTTACGATGCATCAGACTCGCATCGAGGGAATTGAAGAAGATGGTGTATCAAAATTCTTCGAATGGGTAAAGGAGCGCTCCCACCTGATACGCGGAATCGCGCATGGCACCATGCTACGAGACAATACGTTTCGCTTTATCCGCTTGGGTATGTTTCTTGAACGTGCTGACAACACTGCACGAATTCTGGATGTGAAATATCACATCCTATTGCCTAGCCCGAAAGATTTTGGTGGAGCGGCTGATTATTACCAGTGGGGCTCGGTACTGCGTTCGGTGTCGGCATTTGAGTCCTATCGCAAAGTGTATCGTGACCAGATTGCACCCAAACGCGTAGCCGAATTGCTGATGCTGAACACGGATATGGCGCGTTCGCTAATCACCTGTGTGAATGAAGTCCATCGTTTGTTACGTGAAATTGATGGTTCGCGCGCTAATCTCCTGCTTTCTCGTTGTTCAGACTTGCATAGCAGGCTGCATGGGGCAACCATTGAAAACATATTCAGTTACGGCTTGCACGAATATCTCTCTGAATTCCTCGAAGAAATATACGAACTCGGCAAACTGATTAATACCACCTATTTCTGGTCGAAAGACGAATAAGTCACTAATTGAAAGGCATATCACATGACGTATTGCGTTGCGACCATGATTGACTCAGGTATTGTTTTTGCCTCTGATTCACGTACAAATGCGGGTGTTGACTATATCTCAACCTTTCGCAAAATGAGAGTTTTTGAGGTCGCGGGTGATCGCATTCTAGTGACGTTAAACTCCGGGAATCTTGCGGTTACCCAAGCTACAGTGAACCATCTTGAGCGGGCAATCAAATCTAATATTGAACCTAATTTATTAAGTGTGCGTTCAATGTATGAGGTGGCAGAACTCATTGGTGCGGCACTACGTGAAGTACGCCGCCGTGACAGTGCATTTCTAAAAGAAAATCATGTCGATAGCAGCGTTAATTTTATTGTGGGCGGGCAAATTGCCGGTGAAGACCAACGCCTTTTTCTGATTTATAGCGAAGGCAATTTTATCGAGGCTACGCCAGAAACGCGCTATTTTCAGGTTGGAGAAATCAAGTATGGAAAGCCTATCATAGACCGCATTATTCGTGCCGACACCAGCATGAATGATGCGATCAAATCCGTGCTGGTTTCGTTTGATTCTACGATGCGCTCCAATCTGTCAGTGGGTATGCCGATTGACATGGCGTGCTATAGCCGACACTCACTACAACTAGCGCAGATTCATCGTTTTGATGATCAAGATAACTACATGCAACGCTTGCACAAGAGTTGGGGCGAAGGGGTAAGAGCCGCCTTTGCAGAATTGCCCAATTTTGAGTATCAATCCGACTTATCTTGAAAGACTATTCATGACCATACGCGTTGCGCTGACTCATCAGACGAATTACCGTTTTGACCGTCCGGTCAAACTCTGGCCGCATGAAATCCGTTTGCGCCCTGCTGCCCATACCCGTACGCCCGTTCTGAGTTATTCGCTTAACGTCAAACCCGCTGGACACTTTTTGAATTGGCAGCAAGACCCTTTCGGAAACTGGGTCGCACGATTGGTATTTCCGGAAAAGAGCGAATCACTGAGCATCGTGATTGATCTGGTTGTCGACATGACCGTCATCAACCCGTTTGATTTCTTCATGGAGGAATATGCGGAAAACTTTCCTTTTGCCTATCCAGAAAATTTGCGTCGCGAATTAAGTCCTTACCTTGAAACCGATCCGGCTACACCCCTGCTGGAGGCCTGGCTGGCGCTCACCAAAACAGCGTTATTGAATAAGGAAATGCGCACTATAGACATGCTGGTCGCTATCAACCAACGGGTTAAGGATAGTGTCGGATACATCGTACGCATGGAAGCGGGGGTGCAGAGCCCGGAACAAACGCTAGAACTCAAACTTGGCTCTTGTCGTGACTCTGCCTGGCTTCTGGTTCAGATACTGCGCCATTTAGGTCTGGCGGCGCGCTTTGTATCGGGGTATTTAATTCAGTTGAAATCAGATGTCAAAGCACTCGACGGTCCTTCCGGCACGGAAATCGATTTCACTGATTTACATGCCTGGACTGAGGTATACATCCCCGGTGCAGGTTGGATCGGTCTCGATCCGACTTCTGGCCTGTTGGCTGGAGAAGGGCATATCCCACTGGCCTGCACCGCGATGCCCGCTTCAGCTGCACCAGTGATTGGCGGCACCGAAGTGTGCGAATCGCATTTTGATTTTTCCATGTTGGTCACGCGTGTTCACGAAGACCCGCGCGTGACTCAGCCCTATACCGAAGCACAGTGGCAAGCCATTTTGAATCTGGGGTATCAGGTTGATGATGAACTCGCCGAACAGGATGTGCGCTTGACCATGGGCGGCGAACCTACCTTTATCTCGATAGACGACATGGAAGGGGCTGAGTGGAATTTCACCGCACTGTCGGACAAAAAACGTGAACTTTCGGTTGAATTACTCACGCGTTTGCAAACACATTTTGCGCCGGGTGCGCTATTGCATTTCGGTCAGGGAAAGTGGTATCCCGGCGAACCGTTACCCCGCTGGGCATTGGGTTGTTATTGGCGTACAGATGGCAAAGCACTGTGGCAGAACCACCAGCTACTGGTTACTGAAAATGCGACCGGGACACACCAGACCGCAGATGCTGAACGCTTTATTCATCAGTTGGCAGAGGAACTCGGACTGGATAAAAAGTTTGTCATTACGGCTTATGAAGATGTCGCCCAAGTCATTGACCAGGAACAACGCTGGCCGAACAATCTCGATCCGTTGCAGTCCGAATTATTGAAAACGGATGAGCGATGTCGGTTGGCGAAACTGCTTGAACGTGGACTAGGCGAACCAGCTGGTTACGTTCTGCCACTCAAGGCACTCCCCCTCAAAAAAACACCGCGCGCAGGCCATGCTACCGTACCTACAGGTTTCCGCTCAAGTCCATGGCCATTGCGCCGGGAGCACCTGTATTTGATGGCAGGTGACTCGCCTTTGGGGCTGCGTTTGCCATTGGCCTCACTCCCCTGGGTTGCGCCATCTGAACAAGAAGAATTGTATGGGCGTGATCCTTTCGATGCGACCAGCGATTTGCCGGATGTACCTAGAAAAACGAAGGCGGCAACAAAACTATCACCCAAGGCGAGTTACGATGCGCGCGAAATTATCCATACGGCCTTATGTGCTGAAGTGCGGGCAGGCGTGTTGTGCGTGTTTCTGCCGCCAGTGCCGTTGCTAGAAGATTTTGTCGTGTTAATTTCGGCAATTGAAGCCACTGCTGCGGCATTGAAATTACCATTGCGGCTGGAAGGCTATACTCCGCCGTCAGATACACGTATAAAAGAATTTCGTATCACCCCGGATCCCGGTGTGATTGAGGTCAATATTCACCCGTCCAGTAGCTGGGCGCAACTGGTGGAGAATACCCATACCCTCTATGAAGAAGCGCGCCTGACCCGGCTCGGTACCGAAAAGTTCATGCTCGATGGTCGCCACACTGGCACGGGCGGGGGTAATCACATTACGCTAGGTGCTGCGACACCTGCTGATTCTCCCTGCCTACGGCGGCCAGATGTGCTGATGAGTCTGATCAGATACTGGCAACATCATCCGGCGCTGTCATATTTGTTCTCAGGCATGTTCATCGGCCCGACCAGTCAAGCGCCGCGCGTGGATGAAGCGCGCTACGAAAGTCTGTATGAGCTGGAAATTGCTTTCCAGCAGATGGAGGCACACTTAAAGTTCGGAGAAGAGCATAAGCAACCGTGGTTAGTGGATAGACTGTTACGCAACTTACTCATTGATTTATCTGGCAACACGCATCGTGCGGAATTCTGTATAGACAAACTCTATTCGCCAGACAGTGCCACGGGTCGCCTGGGATTACTTGAGTTTCGTGGTTTTGAAATGCCGCCGCATGCACAAATGTCGTTGTTGCAAATGTTGCTACTGCGGTCACTCGTCGCCCGCTTTTGGCAAACTCCTTATCAGGGCAATCTCGTGCGTTGGGGAACCGAATTGCATGACCGTTACATGCTGCCGCATTTTGTTGCGCAGGATATGCGGGATGTGGTGCTTGATTTGCAACGTGCAGGCTATGCTTTCGAATTCGATTGGTTTGCGCCGTTTCTGGAATTCCGCTTCCCACGCTTCGGTACAGTGGTATATCAGGGTGTTGAAATTGAACTGCGCCAAGCCATTGAGCCGTGGCATGTGCTGGGCGAAGAAGTCGCCGCAGGCAGCACCGCGCGATATGTTGACTCGTCCCTGGAACGCATGCAGGTTGTCGTGCGGCACATGAACGACAACCGCCATATCCTTACCTGCAACGGACGACCGCTACCACTTACATCCACCGGTACGCGTGGCGAATATGTTGCGGCGGTTCGCTATCGTGCTTGGGCGCCACCTTCCGGCCTACACCCGACCATAGGCGTGCAGGCACCACTGGTGTTCGACCTGGTAGACACTTGGAGTTCACGTTCAATTGGCGGCTGCACCTATCACGTCGCTCACCCGGGTGGGCGCAACTACGACACCTTTCCCGTGAATGCCAATGAGGCCGAGGCTAGACGTGTGGCGCGATTCTGGAATCACGGCCATACGCCGGGCCTGATGCATGTGCGGCGTGAAGGACGAAACCCGGACTATCCAATGACCCTGGATTTACGCCGTGCACCTGAACCGATACTGGAAGGCGCGCCTTGCCCTCCCCATGAGCTGATGCAACAGGCGCAGCAGCAATAGCGACGTAAGCTGAAAAAAACAGAGTCCAGCGTCTTGTGGTGTGTTTCAAGCATTCCGGGTTTCCGAAGTTTTACCGTATGCATTTAACCAATTTTTGGCGGCTGCCAGCCCAAAACAGGGCCTACGTGCACTGAAACTCCATATGCAAAAGAATCTTGCTTATAGGGGGCACCACAATAGAGGACGGCTGCGCATTTCTTAGCGAGCATCTTGTAAATTTCATTTTCAGTTCCGCAGCTGTAAAGCAACGCAACACTGAATAGTTTTTCGCCGTGTGAAGCATCGACGGTCATATATAGCGCATTCTCGTCGGGCTCGTTTACTTTCACATTCCAGCCAGCATGGCGTAAAGGACGAACCAGATCATTCATACATTGCTGGGAAAGCAATCCATTGCGGAGCAGGACTCCATCGTCTGCTGGCAACGGCGGAACCAGATGCCCATGTTTTCGGAAATGATCTTGTTCTGTTAGCTTTAGCTTCATTTGAACATTGCCACGAAGCAGTGCCTGTTGCCATAGCAAGGTGCTGTCTTCATTCATGTCGGGTAGGAAAAATGAGACGCTATGGGAAGCGTCGTACCAGGACTCGATGGCGGCTAGTGTCGCAAGCGCGACCACCATCCGGGCGAAATTCTGCGGTCGCTGCCAAGATGCCGTAGTACCGTGGGCAAACATGTGCCGATTCAGACATGTCACCCCACGGTAGTTGGGAGTCTTGCAGAAAAATGATTTTTGAGCCACCTCCGAAATGTCTCAAAGGCGAAAACACGCTCGTCCTGCCCGAATAAATACTCGCAGGTTTTATATTCTGGTGGCACCCACATACGGTCAAAATGGAGTTGTGCAGCAGTTCCAATCGCGCGGTTCACTGCATGATCAATCTTGTCCCAGGCGGCTGCATCTGCACTAAGATCAGAAACAATTCTTGTCAGGCTGCCCTCGAACGCAGGTATCAGCGCTCCAACACTGCTAGCCCAATAGCCGCTATAAGCCCCTAGATACGCTTCACGCGCCAACGGGACAATTCCCTTAAGGCTGGGAGCAAGGGGCAATATCTGCTCGATACAGACAGCTTGGAAGGCCAGTGTATAAAGCGTTGACGTGTGATACTCGAAAAGATCGAGAGAACGCTCTCTCGTCACATGCTGGATGGAAGCAAGCAGCTTGGATATTTCACCCATCGGCAACCACAGCGGCGCAAACCACTCGACCTTATCCCAAAGAGCGGCTTGTTCGTCGTGTTGTTTGCGCCTTGTGCGCCAGTTCTCATCACCGGTAATCGGGATGGTCGGGAAGCATGCTGTGTCACCTTCGACTGTCAGGACGATACATGGTGTCGGATGGAACGCTCCTACATCTACAAGCTTCGCGACAGGATTGATGAGCTGCTGATCGCTAGCCCATTTAACAATATGCTCAGGTGTTAAAGAATTCAGCGACGGCTCACTATTCGCGCGCTGCCAAATTACGATGAACTTTTTTTCCAGCATTGGGGAATTCATTGGTCTCATCCAGAGTGCAATCGTTGCCATTTTAGAATGAATCAGGGGCACCATTTTGCTCGAATTGAGACTTATCGTTGAATGCTCTGTCGCTTAGCAGAACATCATGGTCGGATTTGCGACCCGGCGGCCAAGGCCGAAAATGTGCTCTTTCCGATGGCAAATTTTCTTTGCCTGGCAATTTCACACTCAAACCGTTCATCCGAGTCCGCGTGTAATTGATTGAAAAGAATGGGTGTAATTTTATGACTTAGTTGACTTCGGCGCTGGGAAGGTCGGATAGCATCCAGAGAATAATGCCCTGGAGAGAGAAAATATGGACGGGAGCGAGGGCACGGGGCGGTTCTGGAAGTCCGCAAACATTCGCACGAACCCGCGCTAGTTCGCGGCAATACGTAAGAAAAAAGGTCAACGTATAACCGTTGACCTTTATATATTGGGACGGCGTCTACCGAACAGGGTTCATTAGTTGTTGTAAAAAAATGATTTTTTAATTTGATATATTTTATATGCCCCCAAATATGCCCCCAAATATGCCCCCACGCTGTCGCTGCTAGAGGGTCTTTAATGCCTCGCGTTGTGCGCTGATCGCTTTGGATAGATCGCGCAATTGTTGCCTCCAGCCGCCTTTGTAGGCGTTCCGTGAAGCTGTGGCCTTGCCTTGGGGTGTCCTAGGCCCTGTGGAGCGTTCCCACGGCCTCCAGTGCTTGATTAGCTCCGCTTGCCGTTTCCGGCGCTCTGGTGTCCAGCCGTTTGCCATAATTCGCCTCCAGTAGTTCGTTCTGTTCGTTTTGTGTTTCTTGCGTGTGCGCGGGTGCGATAGGTACGCCGTTGTTCACCTGTTGCGGCCCGTTGGCGATGTTTGCCTGCCTGGCGATCACTACGGGCGGGTTCTTCATCGTTGCCAGCGTTTCCAGCGTCATCCGGCTTTGATTCTGGGCCTTCAGCGCCAGCCGCAGATAGGTTTCGTATTGCTTGAGATATTGCTGATTCGATGCACGGCGCGCTAGTGAAACAAAGATTGCCTGTAATGCCTCGGCCTGACCTAGCAGCATCGTTTCGCAGTGTTTCAGATCGCCAGCATGCAGCTTTCCTGTCCTGTCTCGTAATTCATCCAGCAGCAGGGGGATGTTAGCGTCTCCAAATGACCCTTTGGCGAAAGGCTGGATTACCGCCGCCGCGCTGGCCTCCGGCATCATTACCACCTTGGCGATGCGCTGAGCATCGTTCTGGCTGTCTTTGGCGGACAGTGCCGCCGGGCTTCTTTTCTTGGTCATTCTGTCACCTCAAATTTACAAAGCCTACACAGGATAGGCTTTGCTACTTTTCATCACCTCAAAACTTATAAAGCCTATAGGCTTAATGCTGTCTCTAATTAAGGACGTTGCTGATCCCGAACAGCAAAATCTATAGGCTTCATAATCGGCAGCGATCTATGTCACTTCCAGCCCTAGCGCCTCAAGCATTAGGGCTGGATTGGCGGCTTGTTCGAATAAGTCGCGCAGCGCGTCTAGGATCACCGGCTCTTTCAGTTTGTCCGGGTGGCGCTTGAGGTAGTCGGCGGCTTGGGTTGCCAAATTGCGCCGAAGGGCTGGCCCGTAGCGCCTTTTCTGGCTTCCATCCTTGAGGCCGTAGGGTTTCCCAACCTTTTCCGAAAAGTCGGCCTGCATGGCTTGTAGCTTTTGCCTGTTGCCAGCCATCTTGCTGCCTATCATCCTTCCATCAAATAACGGCAGCATCAGGATGTGGCAGTGTGGCGCAGCTTCATCCATGTGGATGACGGCGGATAGAATAGGAAGCTCGTAAAAGCCTTGCGCCCACGTCACCACGTCAGAAAAATAGTTCTTTGGGTCACTACTGTCCGGTTAAAAATCGAATAGATTCAATTGTTTACTGATGTCCGGTTCGTCAAGATTCTGTATCGCATTTGCAACCATTTGATTTATTGGGGTTTTATCGAACATATTGACCTCAAAA
>JAQTZW010000025.1 GCA_028687575.1 Gallionella sp.
GGTTTTTTAACCAAAGGCGATTCCAGATAGGATTTGAAATCGTCGGAATGCAAAAACGTGCTGAAAGCCACGTCAATAAAGGGCTACAGCGAAATGAACTTAAAATCTACCGGACAGTAGTGTAATTGAAAAATTAGTTAACGACCTTCACGGTATGCTTAAGCAATATGAAATCCGGAAAGCAACACAGGCTGATACTGGCTGTAAGAATGGCGACGACATTCTGTGCATTAGGCCCGGTTGGAAGAATTTCGCTTTTGCTATCCAATTTGAGTCAAATGATTATAGAAATCTCGCTTGGGGATTGGTGCGCGTGGGCAATACGCTACCAAAGTGCGTCAAGGAAGAAAACCAAGATTTAAAAACTAAATTTGACGATGCGCTGGGTATTAAGGGAAAAGGAAACGACACTCAATGGCCGTGGTGGTCGTATTTTGAAAGCCAGCGCTGGGGGCGAGAAGAGTGGGTTGCAGTTTTAAAAGGCGAAATGGTTGAAACCATCGCGGACAGGCTTAGGCTGCTGGACTCGAAATGCAGTGAATTTATAGATGAAATTGAGGGGCAAGCGTAATTGTTCGGTAATGACTTGCAGCCATCACATCGAAGGGTGATGTCGGGCCTGTGCAGTACATTGTTACGCGTAAGCTATTCTTCATCGCATCGTCATAGGCAGCTGCAGCAACGATCACCGCATCCTTGGCAATGAGTTCCACACTCTCGATAATTTCGGCTATTTCTCGGAGCTTTAAAGAACTAGAGGCGGCAACATTGACCAGAATGCTGCTCGAATTTGCAAAATCCACCGTTGATGCGATGCTGGCGATAGCCTGTTCACAGGCAACTTTGCCACGATCCGGCCCAGTTGCTTCGCCTGTTCCCACCGTAACTATCCCGGCAATAAGTGTTCGCAAATCGGCAATGTCGAGACTGACCAGGCTTGCCTCGGAGAGGCTTTTCGCAATCCCGACCACCGCGAAATGCATCAGCAAATTAGTCGCTTCGAAGACCTCAGAGACAAACATGTCATATTTATTCACTTGTGCTTCAAGGGGGATGATGACGAGTGCATCGGTCTGAGCGAACAAGTCCTTAATTCCCAAGGGTGCCCGTCGCATGCGATTACCTTCATAGGCAAATGGCATGCTCACGACAGCGATGGTCTGAATTCCCAGGTTGCGTGCGATTTGCGCGGCAATAGGTGCCACGCTAGTGCCTGTATTTCCTCCCATCCCGGCTACAACAAAGACCATATCGGCTCCTGCCATAGCGGTCTTGATGCGCGCGCAATCTTCCTCTGGAGTCGTCACGATCGCATTGCCTGTCGGCATTGCTTGGGTGGTCGATAGTTGTAAGCGTTGATCCGCCTTGCAGCGTGCCAGCTCTTTTTCATCTGAGGATAAGGCGACGAACTCGATACCCTGTGTTCCTTTGGCCAGCATGTAATTGATCATATTTATGCCGCAGCCACCGATTCCCAACACTTTGATGTGGAGGGGTTGCTGAGATTCAATTGGGACGTCGCTGATATTGCGGCGCTGCATGAAGTGTCTATCGAGCGCGTTCTGTACGGTGATCCCATCATCTACCAGCGCCGCTACCATCGCTGCGGCGCGTTCATGGCCGATCAGGAATTTCCTCTGGATACGAACGATAGAAGAGCTGTTCGTTTCAATGACCATTTGTTTGACTGCCGAAAACAGTGGGTCTTCTCTTCCTGGATATGTCATGTTATGTCCTTTCACTATGGAAAAAAGCACGCGAACGCTTTGGAGTTCGCGGCAGGAAGGATCATCTGCATCAATGTGTCAGCATGTGCCGCAATGCTGATTGAAAGTGATGCTGCACATGTTGCGCTCTCTGGCTGCGCTTGGTTGTCGGTGGCGCTATGGTTCGCGTGTGCCGCGATTTGAATTTAAATCCGGCTGGATGCCCGATTAACGCTTTGAAGTGGATTGGCTTGGGCGGTTTTATGGCGTTCCGCTGCCGGAATGAGTCCGCTGTACGACACTTTATGTCGCTAACTCGTCCAATAATACGCTCATTGATAATGCCGGTTAACGCCAGGAGCGAACGATGAGCACCCTCCCGAAATATCTTCAAACAAGCCCCCAATGTCGTCCAAGTACCAAGTTGGAAGGGGCGATGGATGCCTATTGCCCTTTGTTGGCGACATGGCTGATCGAAATGACCCTGGCACTGGGTTGGTACAAGAAAAATCCTGGCCGGCGGCGCAGTACCATATTCGAGGAAAATAGCTTCTCAGTCATCACAGGTATTTATGCAGAGATCGTTCGGGACGGCACGGATGACGACATGCTGGTTACAGGTGGAAAATCCATCAAGTACAGTGATGCTGCTGCAGTCAAAATATTGAAGCGTTATCTTGTGACATGGCGGAAAAAAGAGGTTCGTGACGAACTGTCGCTACTGACCAACATTGAAACTTTGGGACGAGTGCTGGGCTTGTGCGATGCGGATAAAGCCATCCTGTTTTTTGCCATCTCGATTGAAACATTCGCCTCATTCAAGGAAGCCATTTGTTCCATGCGCTACAAGGTTAAGCGCAAGGACTTGGCACACATCATCGCCTATTTGTCCGGACAAGCTGAAGCTGAGGTCAGCGCAGGGTTGCGCGACGATTCGACATTGCTGGGCTCTGGTATCGTTTGCGTTGACGATGATATGGATGATATGGAAGACAAGCTCAGGCTGTTGAGTGGTCTGAGTGGCTTGCTGGTGCAGTCAGATTTGACTGAAGAATCCCTGGCCGGATGGTTTATGAGGAAGGCCGATAAGAGCAAGCTCGGCCTGCAAGGGTTTCCACATCTTGTGCAGGACGTTCATGCACTGCAGTGCTATCTCGGAAATGCACTGAAAAAACGTGAGCCAGGCACCAACATCCTGATTCATGGCGTACCCGGAACGGGCAAAACGGAGTTTGTTAAAGCATTGGCCGGAGAGCTTGGCGTAGAACTCTACGAGATATCCTACGACGATGACGAAGGCGGACCGATCACCGGTAATGACAGGTTGCGTGCCTACAATTTGTGCCAACGACTGCTGGTGCGCAAGGATAATGCGCTGCTGATGTTCGATGAAGTCGAGGACGTATTCCCGAGCAGTGGAGGATTTCAGGAATTGTTCGGGTTTCCTGAAGCCCGAGGTAGCGGAAAATCTGGCAAGGCATGGATCAACCGCACGTTGGAGTGCAATACCACTCCGGCGATCTGGATCACCAACGATGCCGACATTGATCCTGCCTATTTGCGCAGATTCGACTATTCCATCCGCTTTCCGGTGCCGCCGCAACAGGTGCGTATGGCGATTGCCCGGCACCACTTGGGACAATTCGACCCGACCGAACAGTGGCTGGCGCAGATCGCAGCCAATGAGCAGATGTCGCCAGCCCAATACGAGCGTGCCGCCAAGGTTGCGCGCCTGGGCGGTGGCGATGCCGAGCATGCCCGAGCATTGGTCGAGCAAACGCTGGATCGTAGCGCGACCTTGTTGGGACAGAAGCGCACGCCATCCCGTAATACGTTGCACACCGGCTACGATTTGCGCTTCGCCAATACCAGTATGGCGATGCCGGACATCCTGGGCGGACTGAAGAAGCGGCGGCAAGGCTCATTCTGCTTTTATGGCCCGGCGGGAACAGGCAAAAGCGAGCTGGCGCGTCATATCGCCGATGAGTTAGGCAGGCCATGCCTGGTGCGTCGGGCCTCAGACCTGCTCAGCAAGTGGGTCGGGGGGAGCGAAAAGAATATTGCCGAAATGTTCGCCGAGGCGCGCCAGCAGGAAGCTGTATTGGTGCTCGATGAGGCAGACAGTTTTTTGGCCGACCGCAGGGATGCGCAACGTAGCTGGGAGGTGACTCAGGTCAACGAATTGCTTACCCAGATGGAAGCCTTTAATGGCATCTTCGTTTGTACCACCAACCTGATGGACAGGCTCGACCAGGCCAGCCTGCGCCGCTTTGCTTTCAAGGTTAAATTCGACTACCTCAGTCCGAACCAACGCTGGGAGATGTTTTTGCAGGAATATCAGCGGATGGGTGGTGACGAATCCAATGTGGGCGATTGGCAGAGACCGGTTCAGGAACTCGCCAAGCTGACGCCGGGAGATTTCGCGGTAGCGGCCCGTCAGTTTGCGATTCTGGATATGCCTGTCACGGCGGCGGAACTGCACCGGCAGTTGCTCGAAGAGTGCCGCGTAAAGGGTGGGGCGACCGGCAGGATCGGGTTCGTCCGGTAAATTGCATAGCATTCCGGCCTGTGCAAAAGTTTGATCAGCCTGCGGTAATCGGCGTGCTGCGCGACCGGGTCCGCCTTATGTCGCAGGCTGTCAGGACGAAAAACGCCTCCGCGTCGTCATGGGCAGGGCAATCGTTCATCCCACTGGAAAGGGCGGGCAGGCGGCAGATGAGATTGGCGAGCGAAGAACCTTGACGGGGAATCGCCTGCCGCCGCCAAAAACCTGCATAATCCGCCTGTCCCGCGATACCAATAACTCCGGCCTGACCGGAAGAAAAACAAGAACATGGCAATCAAGAAATCCGACCTGTATTCCTCCCTCTGGGCTTCCTGCGACGAACTGCGTGGCGGCATGGATGCCAGCCAGTACAAGGACTATGTCCTGTTCATGCTGTTCATCAAGTACATCAGCGACAAATACGGCGACAGCGACGATTTCGCGCCGCCCGTGGTCATTCCTGCGGGCAGCAGCTTCAAGGACATGATCGCCCTCAAGGGCAAGAGCGACATCGGCGACAAGATCAACACCCAGATCATCGCGCCGCTGGTCGAGGCCAACGCCCGCTTGTCCAAGAGCGACTTTCCAGACTTCAACGACCCGAACAAGCTGGGCGAAGGCGCGGCGATGGTGGAGCGCCTGTCTAACCTGGTCGGCATCTTCCAGAAGCCGGAGCTGGATTTCTCGCAGAACCGCGCCGAGCATGACGACATCTTGGGCGACGCCTACGAATACCTGATGCGCCACTTCGCCACCGAGTCCGGCAAATCCAAGGGGCAGTTCTACACGCCGTCCGAGGTCAGCCGCGTCATCGCCAAGGTGATCGGCATCGGCTCGGCCGACACGCGGGCGTCCACCACCGCGTATGACCCCACCTGCGGCTCCGGTTCGCTGCTGTTGAAGGTGGCGGCGGAGGCGGGCACGCACATCACGCTGGAAGGTCAGGAGTACGACGTCACCACGGCCGGTCTGGCGCGCATGAACATGATCCTGCACGACTTCCCGACCGCTAACATCCTCTCCGGCAACACCCTGAGCAACCCCAAGTTCAAGGATGGCGAACAGCTGCGCACCTACGATTACGTCGTCGCTAACCCGCCGTTCTCCGACAAAACCTGGTCCACCGGCCTCGATCCCGCCAACGACCTGTACCAGCGTTTTGCCTGGGGCGAACCGCCCGCCAAGCAGGGCGACTACGCCTATCTGCTGCACATCGTCCGCAGCATGAAGGCCAACGGCAAAGCCGCCTGTATCCTGCCGCACGGCGTGCTGTTCCGTGGCAACGCCGAGGCGGTCATCCGTCAGCAGCTGGTGCGTTCGGGCATCCTCAAGGGCATCATCGGCCTGCCGGCCAATCTGTTCTACGGCACCGGCATCCCCGCCTGCATCCTGGTGCTGGACAAGGAAAACGCAAGCGCCCGCAAGGGCGTGTTCATGCTGGATGCCAGCAAAGGTTTCATCAAGGACGGCAACAAGAATCGCCTGCGCGAGCAGGACCTCCACAAGATCGTTGACACCTTCACCCGCCAGCTCGACACCCCGCGCTATGCCCGCATGGTGCCGCTGTCCGAGATCGCCGATGCAAGGAACGACTACAACCTCAACCTGCCGCGCTACATTGACACCACCGAGCCTGAAGACGTACAGGACATCCATGCCCACCTGAACGGCGGCATCCCCGAGCGCGACCTCGATGCGCTGGCGGATTACTGGCGGGTATTGCCAGGCGTGCGCGCCGCGCTTTTCTCCCCTCGGCCGATGGGAGCGGGGGCGGGGGAGCGCCCCGGCTATCAGTACCTCGCGCTGCCGCTGGCCGAGGTCAAGCCCGCCATCCTCAACCACCGCGAATTCGCCGCCTTCAATCAGGCCGCCAGCCGGCGTTTCAGCGAGTGGCGCTGCAGCGTCACCGCTACGCTCACCGGCTTCGACCGCGACAGTCATCCCAAAGCGTTGATCGAAACCATCGCTGAATCGCTGCTGGAAAGTTTCAAGGAAGCGCCGCTGCTCGATGCTTACGACATCTACCAGCACCTGATGGACTACTGGGCGGAGACCATGCAGGACGACGCCTACCTGATCGCTGCCGATGGCTGGGCCGCCAAGCCCGCCCGCATCGTCGAGACCGACAAGAAGGGCAAGAGCCGCGACAAAGGCTGGGCCTGCGACCTGATTCCCAAGCCGCTCATCGTCGCCCGTTACTTTGCCACGCAGCAGGCCGCGCTCGATGCCAAGCAGGCCGAGCTGGAAGCCGCCAGCGCCAGCCTGGCCGAACTGGAAGAGGAGCACGGCGGCGAAGAAGGCGTCCTCGGTGCGCTGGACAAGATCGCCAAGGCCGAGATCAATGCCCGCCTCAAGGAGATCAAGGCCGACCGCGATGCGCAGGACGAAGCCGCCGTGCTCAAGCGCTGGCTGGAACTGAACGAGGCCGAGGCCGCCGCGAAACGCGCCGTGAAGGAGCAGGAGGCCGCGCTCGACACCCTCGCCTACGAGAAATATCCGCAACTCAGCCAAGCCGAGATCAAGACGCTGGTGGTGGACGACAAATGGATGGCGCACCTCGCCGCCACCGTGCAGGGCGAACTGGACCGCGTCTCGCAGACGCTCACCGGCCGTATCCGCGAACTGGCCGAACGCTACGCCACGCCGCTGCCGCAGCTCACTGTCGAAGTTGAGGCTCTCTCCGCTCGCGTCGAGGAACACCTCAAGAAAATGGGGGCGGTGTGGAAGTGAGGGTGGGGTACAAGCAGACGGAGGTGGGTGTTATTCCTGAGGATTGGAATGTCTTAACGCTTTCCGAACATTTTAGAATTTATGCTGGTGGAGATGTGCCTAAGCACTCGGTCTCGGAATCACGTTCTGAAGCTCATCCTTACCCAATTTTTGCTAACGCACTCCAAGATCAAGGACTCTATGGGTTCACTGGCGAACGGCGATCCAAGGCAGGTTCCCTGACTATCACGGCACGGGGCTATCTCGGACACGCCGAATATCGAGATGAAGACTTTTTTCCGATTGTTCGCCTTTTGGTCTTAGAGCCAACCGATGCGCTGGACGCCCGGTTTACAACCTTTGCAGTCAATGATCGGGTTAAGTTTGCATTTGAGAGCACCGGCGTACCACAGCTCACAGCGCCTCAGGTCGCAAAATATTCGATCGCTGCGCCACCACTGCACGAACAACGCGCCATCGCCACGGCGTTGAGCGATGTGGATGCGCTGCTGGCCGGGCTGGACAAGCTCATCGCCAAGAAGCGCGACCTCAAACAGGCCGCCATGCAGCAACTCCTCACCGGCCAAACCCGCCTGCCCGGTTTTCAGGGGGAGTGGGAGGTGAAGCGGTTGGGAGATATTTGCAGGATAACGACTGGCCGAAAGGATGTTAATGAAGGCAATCCTAACGGCCAATTCCCGTTCTTTACTTGTTCTCGTGTGCATACATTCAGTGATGGATATTCATTTGACACTGAGGCGATCCTGATTGCTGGGAACGGCGAAGTCGGAAATCTGCATTACTTCAAAGGTAAGTTTGAGGCATATCAGAGGACCTATATCCTTTACGATTTTTCAGTCCAAGTCAGTTATCTCTGGCAACAGTTGAATGCCGGTCTTGCTGAATCACTGGGCCTTGGAAAGATTGGCTCATCAATTCCTTACATTAAGAAGGAAAACCTGACCGAGTTCGAGTTTCGAAGCCCGATTGATACGAACGAACAAACCGCCATCGCCGCCGTCCTCTCCGACATGGACACTGAACTGGCCGCCCTCGAAGCCCGCCGCGACAAGACCCGCGCCCTGAAGCAGGGCATGATGCAGGAACTACTCACTGGAAGGACGAGACTGGTATGAATCCCTTGCCCAACACCGAATCGGCTTTGCTCGCCGATCTTCGCGATCTGATTGACCACGCGCGCCAGCGGGCGGCAGCGGCGGTGAATGCCCAGTTGACGTTGCTGTATTGGCAAGTGGGGCGGCGTATCCGGCTTGAGGTAGTGCAGGGGGGGCGTGCGTCCTACGGGCAACAGATATTTCAGACGCTTTCGGCACGGCTGACTGCGGAATATGGGCGCGGCTGGGGCGAGCGACACCTGCGCAATTGTCTGCGGCTGGCGGAGATTTTTCCGGATGAACAGATTCTGCACACACTGTGTACAGAATTGAGCTGGTCTCATCTGCGTCTGATTACCGCACTGGAAGACGCTGTCAAACGCGATTTTTATATCGAACTGTGCCGTCTGGAGAACTGGAGTGTGCGCCAGTTACAAGAGCGGATGCAGTCCATGTTGTTTGAACGCACTGCAATTTCCAGACAGCCCGAAGAAACTGTCCGGCACGAATTGGCACAACTGCGGCAGGGGCAGCCGGTGGCGCCGGAGTTGTTATTGAGAGACCCGTACCTTCTGGATTTTCTGGGTCTTAACGACCGCTATCTGGAAAAGGACTTGGAAGATGCGATTTTGCGGGAGATCGAGAAATTCCTGTTGGAACTGGGGGCGGGTTTTACTTTCGTAGCGCGGCAAAAGCGCTTGCAGATTGATGACGATGATTTTTATATTGATCTGCTGTTTTATAACCGCAAGCTAAAACGCCTGGTGGCGATTGATTTGAAGCTGGGTGGTTTCAAGCATGAATACAAGAGCCAGATGGAGTTGTATCTGCGCTGGCTGGCAAAATACGAGCAAGAATCGGATGAGGCGCCGCCGCTGGGTATCATTCTGTGTGCGGGTAAAAAGCAGGAGCAGATCGAACTGCTGGAACTGAATAAAAGCGGCATTCATGTCGCCGAGTATTTGACCGTGTTGCCCCCGCGTGAAGTGTTGCAGCGCAAGTTGCACCAATCCATTGAAACGGCACGGCAACGTTTGTTGCAGGATAAGGAGGCCACTTGAGCATAGCCGGCCATTTCAAACACATACTCGATATTGTCCGAGATGCGCCGTCCGCCATCGCCGCAGTCCTCTCCGACATGGACGCCGAACTGACCGCCCTCGAAGCCCGCCGCGACAAGACTCGCGCCTTGAAGCAGGGCATGATGCAGGAGTTACTCACTGGAAGGACGAGACTGGTATGAATCAGATGTCGCTAACTACCAAATCCGTGGGAGAGATCGTTAGGGATCAGATGAGATTTTTCATCCCGGACTACCAGAGGGGCTACCGCTGGGAAGATCAGCAAGTAGAGGCATTGTTGGACGATTTGGAAGAATTTGTACAGAAAGGGAAAGGATTTTATTGCTTGCAACCTCTCGTGGTCGTAGAAGCCAAAGAGAGGGAATGGGAAGTTGTAGATGGCCAACAACGTCTCACGACTCTGTTCCTCATCTTGCAACATCTTTCATCAGCAATGGGATCCCCTTTCCATATCCGGTATGAACGACACCCGGAGAGCGAGGATGGTCTGGCCGGTTTGCTCCAAGTAAAGCTACCCGATTCTAATTTAGCTTCACCGGACTTCTATTACATTCACAAGGCAAAAATAACCATTCAAAGATGGCTTGATGTTCATCCAAAGCACGGTCTTTCAGGACTTGGCGAAAATGACCAACCCGATGTCCGATTTATCTGGTACGAGCTGCCCGAACAGGATGCAATTCCAGCTTTCTCCCGGCTCAATGCGGGGAAGATTCGCCTTACCGATACCGAACTCATTCGTGCGCTATTCCTCCGTTCAGATGTGCTGCCAGAAGTAGATCAACTGCGTATAGCTCTCAGATGGGATCAGATTGAACGCCGACTACAGGAACCCGAGTTCTGGAGCTTTCTGACTAAGCGAGAGTACGCCCCTGAAAACCACATCGAATTACTGTTGAGCCTGACTGCGGAGTCTCCTGGTGGCGGAATCGGAAAGGAAAGGGCGATCTATGATTATTTCAATGCCAAGCTCGGTTCCTGCAAAGATGTGAGGCTGCAGAAATCCTCGTGGCAGGAATTGGAAAATTTGTTTTCACTGTTCGATGAGTGGTTTGCGGAAAATGATCTTTTTCACCTGGTTGGGTTTCTAATCGAAAACGGCGCTCATCTTTCAGATATCATCAGCAAAGCAAAGGAATCCACCAAATCTGAATTCCGCCTTTTTCTGAAGGATCAAATCAAAAGCAAGGTTCTGCCGGATGTGGAAATCTCGAAAGAGAAGATCCAAGATCATTTGGAACGCCTGGCTTACGGTGATGAGCGAATAAAGAAACTTCTACTCTGCCTGAATCTGGTAACGCTGGTGAACGACCAGACAGGCACGGTGCGATTTTCCTTTCACGCTTACAAAAAGGAGTCGTGGGATATTGAACACATCCGGGCAACGGCATCCCGTGCGCCAGAGGGAAAGCAGGAACTCATTGATGCGCTCACGGTAATCAAGACCTATGTGGATGAACGTAAAGTCGAAGATGGGTTCGGGGAAATTCGGCATGAGCTCGAGAATTATGACAAAAACAATAGCGGAGATAGTAAGCTCAGATCACTCTATGTGAAGATTATCGGCCAACTGGAAGGGGCTCAAGAAATCGAGCCCCGAAATGACATTTCAAACCTCACCTTGCTGGATGCGTCTACCAATCGCGGATATGGCAATAGCCCATTCCAGGTCAAACGAGCCTGGGTGCTGGATTTGGAACATCAGGCCAAATATCTGCTTCCCAGCACCCGAAGTATTTTCACCAAAGCGTACTCTCGCATGCCAAAGACCCTCCTGAGCTGGACTAAAAAAGATGCCGAGGATTATCTGGATGCAATGACCCTATCGCTGTTTGATTTCTTCAAGGAAGCTGTGGGAGACGCAAATGAGTAGCGATGCCTTCGAAGGAAAATGTCTCACTTTTATTGAGCTCTTTGATGTGTATAAGACGGTCGAGATACCCTTGATTCAGCGGGACTATGCTCAGGGTAGAAAGTCCGCTGGGATCGTTCGGGAGCGATTTCTGGAAGACATCTTTCACACTCTTCAAGCTGAGGATGCTCATCTCAGTCTGGACTTCGTCTATGGCAAGGTGGAGGACAAGGTGAAGGACAAGGTGAAGGACAAGGTGAAGGATAAGGTGAAGGACAAGGTCTTTCAGCCCATTGACGGCCAACAGAGATTGACCACGCTCTTTCTTTTGCACTGGTATCTGGCTCACAGCGCAGGCCAGTCGCAGGTATTTGCCAAACGGCTATTGGATGGAACGCCAGGAGAAAGCCGCTTCCGCTATTTGGTAAGGCCGAGTTCACATCTCTTCTTTTCAAAGCTTCTGGGATATGTCCCTAATCTGAAGGAATGCCTGAGCAAGCAAATCGAGAACCAGAACTGGTTCTTCAAAAACTGGCTTCACGATCCAACGGTTTCTGGGGCTCTCACCGTGCTCGATGCCATTCAGAAAAAATGCATGGGCGAGAGTGAATCAACGAAATATTACGAAAGACTGACCCGTATTACGATGGAGGTTCTGAGCTTGGGGGATATCATTTCATCCGATGACATCTATCTCAAGATGAACGCCCGTGGCAAGGAGCTCACTGGATTCGAGAAGTTTAAGGCTTGGCTCATTGAAACTTATAAGGCGTCTCTTAAGTGGTCAGCACCTGGCAATCCGGAGCGCACATGGGAGCATCTGTTGGACGCAGAATGGCTGGAGCTTTTCTGGCATTTTCATAAGGACGCGGCTGCTCCGGCACAGCCTGTCTCTGATGCATATTTCCGCATGTTTGTGGTTTTGGCTGTCAATTTTCATGCATCAAGAAAAGATATAGCAAGCAAGCTCAAGTCGGAGTGGTTTGAGGTAGATGCTGCTCGGCTGGAGTCGGGTTGGAAGGATATTTTTACCAAGGATTGTGTTATTCATATCTTTGAGAGCATCCATAGGCTCTCCCTGAAAATGGACGGCATCTACCCGATTGAGGGGCTGCGAGATCGTCTTGCAAAAGGCAATGTTGGACCATTTGGGACCAAAGAGTCGCACTCAGAAACACCCTTGGATATAGTCCTTTTTGAGAAGCCGGAAGGTAAAGTAACGTTTGCTGGGCGACTCTGGCTAAAGGCCGAGGTTTTGTTTTTATGCAGTCCTATGCCATGGGATCATCGCAATGAGCTGCACTGGTTTCGCGTGGTTCGCAACTTGCTCTCGAATACGGAATTTTCATTAGATAACTTCGAAAACGCTATTAAAAGCGTGGAGAGGCTGGCGCAGAAGACCTTTACCGTTGAGGCTGGCGGTTCGGCGCTGGCGGCTTTGAACGATCAAAACCTGATAGATGACAAATGGCTACCGAAAGCCTTGGAAGATCAGTTGACGGAGGAAAAGTGCAAAGCGCAGAAAATTTTATCTCAGCCTGAATCTGACTGGGAGTGCGCCATCATTGAAGCAGAGAATCACCCGATTCTGCAAGGGCAGATTGATCTGCTATTGGCAGGTGACGCTGATTTGGAAAAGTTCAAAAAACGATTTGAGCGGTTTTCCAGTTTGTTAGGTGAGGGGGCTCAGGTATTCAAGGGAGAACACTTTGATAAAAGATCTGTCCATGTCATAAGATCTGTTCTTACCCTATGCGAGCCAATTAAATTGGGATCGCAAGATAGAATCGAGTTTCCCAAAACAGCCGCTAAATGGGCGACGTTTTTGGGCCGAGAACGTGGAAGTAAAAATTTCATAAAGGGTGTCACGCAATTGCTTGATCAGTTGAATTCAGTGGAAAATTTGGAGGATGAGCTCAATAAAAAAATTACCTCAAGCAAAGTCCATGAGTCATGGATGCTCGATATCATTGAGCACGGAGATAATCTTTTCAGGGCGTCAGATAACTGGAAGGTTCAGCAATACTATGACCACGGTGCATTCCTGTTTTGGAGAACAAACGCACACGAACAGGACATTATGCTGGGGGCGTTAGCTAGGCTCAGAAACGTTTTGATTCAATCGCTATTGCAAGGCGGTTGGGGCTTCGAAACTGATAAGGAAACTTGGCGTGATGTGCCGTGCAATGAAGGAGAGCTGCATTTTTTCAAGGGTCATAAAATCAGATTGGTCAAAAGAAACTCGGATGGTGTCGATGTGTTTTGTTTATTTGATTACAAAGGGCTGACGGTCGGAAAGTTCGCGAACACCGACTCAAGCAACGTCACGATACCGTATCCCGAGGATGGCTCTGTTAATAAATTCTGCGATTCTGTGACGAGAGAGAAAACAGCCTTATCTGGCAGGGAAGAGAGTAACTCTGCTGAATCTGTCCTTGATGAATTGACTCAAGCCTGCCAGACAGTAAATCAGATTAGTTAATCATGTAGGCCACTATGACTGAACAACCTCGCAGCGAACGCAACACCCAGAACCGCGTCATCGGCCTGTTCACCGACAAGGCGCGGCCTAGCTGGTTGGGTTATCGCTATCTCGGGGAATGGGCCAAGCGAGAGAAGAACCGTCCCATCGAGACGACGCTCTTGCGCGAAAATCTTGCGGCGCGCGGCTATTCCGTCGCCCACATCGCCGCCGCCTTGCAGAAGCTGGAAACGGCGGCGGATACCACCGGCATCACGCTCTATCAGGCCAATCTGCGCACCTATCAGTTGCTGCGCTACGGTGTGCCGGTGCAGGTCGCGGCCGGCAAGCCGCACGAAACGGTGCATCTGATTGACTGGGCGCATGCCGGGGCCAACGATTTCGCGCTGGCCGAGGAGGTGACGCTCAAGGGCGGCTTCGAGCGCCGCCCCGATATCGTGCTGTACATCAATGGCATCGCCATCGCGGTGATCGAGCTCAAGCGCAGTTCGGTGGAGGTGGCCGACGGGGTGCGCCAGCTCATCACCAATCAGGAAGAGATCTTCAACAAGGGCTTCTTCAGCACGGTGCAGTTGCTGCTGGCGGGCAGCGATGCGCAGGGCTTGCGTTACGGGACGACCGGCACGCCGGAACAGTTTTTCGTGGAATGGAAGGACGAGGCCCCGGCAACCGGTGTTGCTCCCTCTCCGGGGGCGTTGCTGGATCGCCCTTTGGCCCAACTGTGCAACCCGCAGCGGCTGCTCGATCTGTTGCACAATTTCGTCATCTTCGATGCCGGACACAAGAAGGTGCCGCGCCAGCATCAGTTCCACGGCGTCAAGGCGGCGCAGGTGCGCATCGCCAAACGCGAGGGCGGGGTGATCTGGCACACGCAGGGCAGCGGCAAGAGCATTCTGATGGTGTTGCTGGCCAAGTGGCTGCTGGAGCACGATCCGCAGGCGCGCATCCTGGTGGTGACCGATCGCGACGAGCTGGACAAGCAGATCGTGGGGGTGATGCGCAATGCCGGGGTGATCGGGGAAGACGCGCCTTCGCCGCGCATCACTTCGCGCGCCGACCTCGTGCAGAAGCTGGCCGCGACCACCCCGCGCCTGCTGTGCGCGCTGATCCACAAGTTCGATGCGTCCGATCTGAACGGCCCGGCACCAGCCATTCATGGCCGCTTCTATGTGTTTGTGGACGAGTGCCATCGCACCCAGGGCGGGGATATGAACCGGCAGATGAAGCGCTGGCTGGAGCAGGCGGTCTTCATCGGTTTCACCGGCACGCCGCTGCTGCGCCACGACAAACAGATGACGCGGGATGTGTTCGGCACTTATATCCACACCTACAAATTCCATCAGGCGGTGGCGGACAAGGTGGTGCTCGATTTGAAATACGAGGCGCGCGATGTGCCCGAGCGCCTGACTTCGAGCAAGAAGATAGACGAATGGTTCGAGCAGAAGACCCGGAATCTCAATAACTTCCAGAAGGCGGTGTTGCGCCGTCGCTGGGCGACGATGGAGGAGTTGATGAGTGCGGCCGAGCGCAAGCAGCGCATCATCGCCAGCATCATCGAGGATTTCAGCCTTAAACGGCGGCTTAACAATGACCGGGGGACGGCGATCCTGGTGGCGGCCTCCATCTATGATGCCTGTCACTACTTCCGCCTGTTCCAGAATACGGGTTTCGGCCCTTATTGCGGCATCATCACCTCCTATGAGCCGGTTGCTGCGGCCATTTCCAAGGAGCCATCGAACAGCGACGAGCGCTACAAGTTCGATACCTACACCCAGCATGTGCTGAAAGATTTCGCGACGACCGAGAAATACGAGACGGAGATGAAGCGCCGCTTCATCGAGGAGCCGGCCAACCTGAAGCTGCTGATCGTGGTGAGCAAACTGCTGACGGGCTTCGACGCGCCAAGCTGCACCTATATCTATCTCGACAACGAGCTGCGCGACCACAATCTGTTTCAGGCTATCTGCCGCACCAACCGGCTGGATGGCGACGACAAGGATTACGGTCATATCGTTGATTTCAAGAAGCTGTTCGGCGATGTGCAACAGGCCATCGCGGTTTACAGTTCCGACGAGCTGGACATTGATCAGGGCAGCGGCGGCGACAACAACGTGCGGCTGAATGACTGGCTGGAGGAGGGGCGAAAGCAACTCGATGCGGCCCGCCAGGCTTTGAGTTATCTGTGCGAGCCGGTGAAACTGCCGCGCGAGGTGGAGCAGTATCTGCACTATTTCTGCGGCGAGGCGGCCGATGCCAATGCGCTGAACGAGACCGAGGCGCTGCGCATCACCTTCTACAAGGCGGTCGCCACCTTCGTCCGCGCCTATTCCGATGTCGCGAGCAACCTCAGTGAGGCGGGCTATACCGATACCGAAGCGGCGGCCCTGCAGAAGGAAACGGAGTTCTATGCCGAGATCAGGGCAGCGATCAAAAAGCACTCGGGCGAGGAGCTGGACATCAAGCCATTCGAGGCGGACATGCGCCACCTGATCAATACCTACATCCAGGCCGATTCGGCGGAGGAATTGGGTGAGCTGGGCGAACTGTCGCTGACCGAGCTGATCATCCAGACCGGCATCCATGACGCGATTGCCCGCAAACTTAACGCGAAAGGCAAGTTGTCAAAGAACGCCGTCGCCGAGAGCATCATCAACAACGTGCGCAAGACCATCATCCGCGACCAACTGACTGACCCAAGGTTCTACGCGGAGATGTCCAAACTGCTGGATGACCTGATCAGGCAGAGCCGGGAAGAGTCGGGGGCCTATGAGGAATTTTTGATCCGGGCCGAGGCTCTGGTGAAGAGTCTGGAGGCCAGACAGCTGGATAGCGGCGTCCCCGCCGAGCTTCATGGCAAGCCCGAAGCTGCGGCGATCTACAACAATCTCGACACTTTGCCTGCAAGCAATTTCCGTTATCCGGCAGCAGATGAGGATAAAGCAGCCTTGGCTTTAAGGATTGATCTGGCCGTGCGCGAACATGCCCCGGCTGGATGGTATGGCGACCAGGCTCGCGAGGCGCAAGTGCTGAATGCCTTGTATCCCATTCTGGACCGGGATCGCGAGGCAACAAAGGCCCTGTTCGAGATCATCAAGAATCAACCGGGATATCTGTGACAGAGACCATGCAGATCGGCGACTTGGAGATCGTCGTTACCCGCAAGGCGGTAAAGAATGTGCACCTTGCGGTACATCCGCCGGCAGGGCGTGTGACGCTGGTCGCTCCTAGCAATACCCGGATGGACGTAGCGCGAGCCTATGCGATCTCAAGGTTGGACTGGATACGCAAGCAACAGGCAAAACTACTGGGTCAGGCCAGAGAGACGCCGCGCATGTTGGTCGAGCGGGAGAGCCATTATCTATGGGGGCGGCGCTACCTGCTTACAGTGATCGAGGCTGACGCGAAGCCATCTATCAGGCTGGATCATCGCAAAATGGTGCTGACAGTACGTCCGGGCAGTTCACTGGCCAAGCGGCATGAGGTCATGCACGACTGGCAACGCGCTGTGCTGCATGAGGTCATTCCGCCGCTGATCCGGAAATGGGAAACGAAGCTTGGCGTGGCTGTCGCGGGCTATTTCCTCCAGCGAATGAAAACCAAGTGGGGAAGTTGCAATCCTGCCTCGGGCAATATCCGTCTGAATACCGAGCTGGTCAAGAAACCCAGGGAGTTGCTGGAATACGTTATTGCCCATGAGTTGGTTCACTTGATTGAGGCGAATCACAGTGACCGTTTCATCGCCATTCTTGATAAACATTATCCTGGCTGGCGTGAAGCGCGTGCTGAACTCAATGAGTTGCCGTTGTCGGCAGAGTCCTGGAAGGAATGAAACTCCCAAACCTGCAAGCAGGCGGCCAACCAGTTTGCCATCCCGTTCGGTGATCGTTTTACAAACGCCTTACGCTGAGTTTTTTAACCAATGACCTCAGCACACAGAATTTCTGACACTACCCGCCGGCGGGTATCCAGCCTGTTGATCTAACTGGGTTCCCGCTTTCGCGGGAACGACGATCCCGAATAAATCAGCGTACCCTTAAGTCTGAACTACTGCATTTCATTCGCCAGCTGAAAATATCCAGCTCCGCAAATTACATCAAACACACGGATACATTCATCCGCAAAGTCATCCAGTGTACCGATTGTCGCCACCGCATCTGAAGCGATGCGTTTACCAAAAAATAAGTAGCTAAGGGGATGGCCTGGTGAAATCTGCTTTGCCGTTTCATACACATCTTCGTCACTCATTTCATGCTCAATGAGGCGCCCGAATGTTGCGTTGAAAAGCGCTTTCTCTACAAAGATTGCTCTCATATATGCTTCGAACTCATTTGCGCAGTCGGCTACTTCGAGATTTTCGTTGCCATAATGAAATCCCAAGCCGACCGAAACACCCTGTGGGCGTGAAAATTCATCATTCGCAGGATAGGCATCAAATACGATGCTGAGTACCTTTCCTCCATCCCGAACCTTGCTATAGCTAAAAACGCACTGCGGGTATGTACGGAAATCTGTTTCCAACATATAACGTCCACAGCTACGCTCAGCAATGGTTTCTGCAAGGTCGCGGGTAATCGCGGTAAATGCATCGCTGACCTTTCCTGCGGCCTGCAATTCTGAAAGGTGAAGCGGAAAACCGTCGAACGGCTTCATCAAACCTGAATCTAGTTCCAGAGTCACATGCTCGATTCGTCTTGATAGCTCGTCAAAAAAGTCACTATCAAAGTTATTTATTGGCTCCCTCTTCACTGGCTTTGCGCATTCAAACATTTACTGGGCTTTTTTCAACGTACCAGAAAAGCCGCAAGAGAGGCCATGGTGGCCGGAGCAGTCATCTTCAGTGAGTTCTGCAGAATTTCCTGAAAACTTGATCGTAAGCTTGCAGACGGTGTCGTCTTCCTTCTTGGACAACACCATGGTGTTGTCTGACAATGTTCCACTCCCCTCGATTGAACCTGCACAGCCTGATTCATCGGATACATTAACGACAACAACATAACCCGTTGCAGCAGGCTTGATTTCCATGCTGCCATCACCTACAAGTCTTCCTGCCCATTCACCGACGATATTTGACGGCGTTGATTTTGAAGATGTCTGTGTGTTTTCAGATGATGAGGTTTTTTGTGCGGCGCGGCTTTGTTTAACACTTTCAATGATCGACATATTAATGACAAATTGATCGTTCCTCGAAATCGCATCAAGCGAGACGATATGTTGGTTTTGATCGTCCAGTTGGGATTCATACGTTATTGGGAGTTGGTATGAGTTGCCAGCGATCAATTTCCCCTCGCAGCTGTATTTCCTGATTTTTTCATCAAATCCGGTGGCTCTGGGCAATTCAATTTTTAAATTTTCCCGGATTTCCTTTTCAGTGAGCTCTTCGCTTCCTCCAAGTTTCTCCAAAATTATTTTCCTCACCAATGAGGAAGTTTCATCATCCGAGCATTTCGGTGGTTCCTTGGAGCACCCGACGAGCAACATCGTTGTAATTGCTCCCATCATGACTGCTGAAAATTTTTGTAAGCGCGTCATAAACCACAGACTTGTTGGCTGATTTCAAATTTTGCATGATTCATGCCTTCAATACGGAGGTTGTGAATGATGAAAATGGGAACGGAATTTTGGGCTGCACATGTGGCAGCGAGC
>JAQTZW010000013.1 GCA_028687575.1 Gallionella sp.
ACGGTTTTTTAACCAAAGGCGATTCCAGATAGGATTTGAAATCGTCGGAATGCAAAAACGTGCTGAAAGCCACGTCAATAAAGGGCTACAGCGAAATGAACTTAAAATCTACCGGACAGTAGTGATCCACGGAATATATTTCTCCGCCCTGCCCCGAAAGCTCCCCGGTTTGATTGCCACTGGCTACATCCCACAGGCGCACGGTCTTGTCCCATCCGCCGGACACCAGTTTTTTGCCGTCGGCTGAAAACCTGATAGCCGAGATCACCCCTTGATGACCATGCAACACCTGCGGCGCGCTGTTGTCGGCCAGGTTCCAGATCAGGATGCCTTTCAAACATCCCGCAGCGACATGCATCCCGTGGAACGCCACGGCGTAACAACTGCTGTATTCCGGCAGGGTGATCGTGCGCGCAAGATAGCCCGTCGCCACATCCCATATCTTCACGCCGTCGTGCCACTCCTGCGACACCGACACCAACTGGGTTCCATCGGAGGAATAGGCGACGCCTGATACCTTGCCCTGATGCCCGGCCAATGTCCTGAGTTCGCGACCGCTGGAAAAACTCCATATCTTGACCGAATGGTCATCCCCGCCGGTGGCGATGGTCTTGCCATCGGGCGCCACTGCCAGCGTATTGATCGCCTCCAGATGCCCGATCTGGACGACCAGACGCGCCCCCTCGGCAGGCGCTTCTGCCGCCTGAACCGACAGTCCCCACAACAATGCGCAGCCTGAGGACAGCAGCCTTCTATGCCATTTCATTGCAATCGCTCCACCGCATGGCGCAACTCGGCCAACAGTCGCCGTTTATGTTCCTCGCTCAAGGCACCCCCTGTCGCAACCGTGAATGAAATCACTGCCCGGTTGCCGGTATAGATGTAAATTTCCGCGCCGGTTTTGCCAAAACGCCCATAGGCGGCTTTGCCCAGGTCGGGAATGTCTTCACGGCTGGCCGACGAGTCATCCGCTGTAGAGACTGGACTCTCTTTCATCAGATTCCAGAACCTCTCATCCATGCCCTGCGTCACCTGAATGGTTATCCCATAAACATCGCGTCCATATATTTCTATCCGGCAGACAGCGTTGGGAGAATCTGGCGCGATATTGCGAACATGCACGGCAAGCGCTTCTTGCAATCCGTCCAGCGGGACCAGTGCGCAGGGAGAATCCGCACTCAACGCCGCCACCTGCTCGCGGACGGACTGCCCCGCTTGCTGCAGCAGCCGTGCATCCAGGCGCGCCAGCGCCACGCTGGTTAATTGCAATAATCTTGCACGGGATTCGTCCGACAATTTGCCAAATACCGTGATTTCCAGTCGCTGCCCGCCCTGCGTCCAGACGACCGGACCGAACTGGCTCCAGTAGGCGGCACGGCCAAGCTCCCTGATCGCCTGTTCCGGGGTTTGGTTTCCCAGCGCCCAGATTTCCGGGCCGATATTGTCGTAGACCGTAATGGAAAGGCCGTGCACTTCATCGCCGGTAATATCGAGATTGCAATAATCCACTTGTTGCTCAGGATGAACGGCGGTCACCACCAGATCGAAAGTCGCTTCCAGTTCCTGGATGGAAAAGAAATCGCATGAATAATGGGGCGTTGGAGTACCACTGCTGGGCTGTGTGTCGGCACATGCGACATCCGGTAGCAGGATTGCGCATGCCATCAGGAAGGATAAGAGCAAGATATCCGCCAGCATTGTTTTGCCTGATCTATTTATCACCCACCATCTCCTGTCTTTCGGCCCGTTGCAATCCTGAGAACGAACGGTTTTTAGGTGCTGTTCACCTCGCTCAGGCATCCATCCGGAGATAAGGGAAAATTCAGGGGCAGTAACCGAAACGAGCACAACCGAGGAGTCTGCCTAGCCATCTCGAATATCAGTCGCAAGTATTTCATCTTTCCTTCCTTGTTACGAATTCACAGGGTTAGTTCAGCTCGCACCCGAACTACCTTTGCCCCGCCGCCACCTCGACCTGCCTACGCTTCTTGGCGAAGTCGAACAACGCCGGCTGTTGCGCCGGTCTGGACTTGCCGCCTGCACTGGCGCTGACGCGCACTGCGCTGCGGTCATCGCTGCCACGGTTGGCCACGTGCACATGGCCGGTCTTCACCTCTTCCGCCAGTTGCGGCACGCGATCCACGCCATATCTCAGCCATTCGTCCAGCATGATCTTGCTGTCCTTGGGTTCGCGGTCGGCGTTGAAGGCATCGAGTCCGTCGGTGACGAGGCTGAAACTGAGCAAACCCTGCTTGAGCTGGTCGTTCTCCAACGCGTATTCGTCGGCCTGACTGGCCGCGAGGATGCGCATGCCTTTGTCGAACGACAGCTGACCCAGACCCCGGCTGCCCATCGGGCCAGGCTTGAAGCCGTCGCCCTGGACGCTGGCAGCCGATTGGCAGGCATCCACGATCAGGGTCATGTCGCCGGCATCCACGTCTCTCAGCCAGTGGGAGAGTTCGGCGCTGGAGATGCTGTGTTGTTTGAGGGCTTCGGTGATGGTCTTGCCGTCTTTTGTTCCGGTGTCCTGGTTGATGAGGTAGAAGTTGCCGGAATCATCCGCAAAGCCGTGACCGGAGAATGTCAGCAGGATGAGGTCGTCGGGGGTGGCGGTCTGGAGTTGGTCGCTTCCCTGGATGGTGGTCAGCGCGGTGCTGGCTTGTGGGCTGAGAGGCTTGCCGGCAAGTTTGTCGAGGATGGCGTGGAGTGCGGCTTTGTCGGCGTGGTGTTGGTCGCCATCGGAGATGAGGGAGAGCGCAACGATGTCCAAATATTGGCCGGTCTTGCCCAGTTTGTCGCTGACGCTCTGACGAACCAGTCGCGCGTCGTTGGCGGCAAACTTGAGGTTCCAGGCGGGGTTGTCGTGCTGGTTGACACCCATGCTGATGACATAGGCGCGGCCTTTGCGGGCGACGAGGGTGCTGGGCGCATGGTAGCTGGTACGGACGGTGTTGCTCTTGACCCGGTCGTCGTTGAAGGCGTAGGCGGAAAAGGTGATGTCCTGGTCGGCCTTGTGGCTGGGCAGGAGGACGTTGAAGGTCTTCTGGAATGGCTTAACGCCCTGCTCCACCACTTTGCCGTCAATGTACCCCACCAACTGCCCGTCGCGGAACAGGTGCAGGTCATGGACGGCGGTCTTCATCGGCACGGCACGGCCATCGCGCTGATATTCCTTCTGATTACCGGAGACTTCGACGGTGACATTCACGCGTTCGGTGTCCTTGGGGTCGGCCACTACGCTGAGGAGTTTGACTTCGGGCTGGACACGGTTCTTGTCCATTACCTTGGGAACGGGACGGAATTTCTCGCCATTCAAAATACGCGCCAATAGCTTAGGCTCGTAATAGTCCTTCATAAACGCTTCTAGGGGAACAGGGGTAAATAGATCGTCCGGCATAACCCAGTGCAAGCCCTTGATCTCTTCCAGGTCGGAGGTGTCGAAACGCCCCTCCGTATCAGTCACAACCCAACTGCCGTCGGTGAAGGAATAAAGTGAGGCCAGCACTGCGCCATCCGAGACGCGCCAGAGTGTGGCGGAGCCATCTGTACTTCCTGAAAATAGCCAACGCGCATCAGGAGAAAAACTGATAGATGTCATCTCCCCTCCGTGATCAGGCAGAACACGCAGTTCCCGTCCCGTTGCAACATCCCAGATGCGCAATGTTCTATCCTTGCTGCCAGATGCAAGCAGCCGCCCATCGGGAGAAAACGTCAATACGGTTATATCACCCCGATGTCCGGAAACATTTTTCAGCACATGATTGCGCGGTGTCCCCAACGTTGCGACAACCTCTCCCGTAGCAACATTCCAAAGTAAAATCGCATCTCCATTGCCGTTAGATGCCAACAAATGCCCATCAGGGCTAAATGCCAGCGTGTCCATTATGAATTTTTCTTTACGATCCAGCTGCTCTACTCGCTTGCCTGTCGCTGCATCAAATAAATCAATACTGGCACCCTGAGTTGCGGCTATCGTTTTTCCGTCATTTGTGATGGACACTGTCTTGATGCTCTCTCCAAGCGTCAACGTTTGCAGCTCACGCTTGGTCAATACATCCCACAAACGAATCTTGTTGCCATGTGCAGAAACCAGCTTCTTTCCATCTCCTGTCAATGCAATCGAGTTAACAGCAAATTCAGAATTTATGTCCCCTGGATAACTTCCAAGATCGGCCAATTTGTTTCCGCTATTCACATCCCATAACTTAACCCAGTCGCTGCCGCCTGTAGCCAGAGTGAGACTATCCGGGAACGCTGCCACGGCAGAGATTTGCATGAGGAACGACAATTTACCCAACGTCAATTGATTCCCAGCACCGGCATCCCAAACCCTTGCAAGGCCATCCTTTCCTCCGGTAGCAAAGCTACCACCCTTTGAGGAAACGTTGACCGCTCTTACCGCACTTCCGAATCCTTGTACAATTTTCGTGTCATTGGCAAATTCGGTATCCAGCACCGCAAGGATATCTGGGGCAACAACTGCAATTAACTTCCCGTTGGGCGAGAAAGACACCGAGTCAGGAAAATAAGATTTCAATGTTTGCAGTAGCTTCCCGTTTGCAGTGTCCCACAGCCTAACTCCCCACTCCGGGTCGCGAGTAATCGCTCTTGAGCCATCAGATGACAAGATGAGGGATGAATAAGGGGATTGTGGGTTCAGATATGAGATTTGTTTACCACTCTCGATATCCCAAAAGAAAAATTTAAGATTGTCGTCTGACTTCGATACGAGTATCCGCCCATCTGCACTGCTCTGCCAATCAAGTGGAGGTTTTTCGTGTACCAGCTTGATTATCTTCTTACTCGATAAATCCAGCACATTAAGCACATTCCTATCACTATCCTGTCTCACAATTTTGGTGTTCGACCATGCCAACTGCTCCCACGTTCCTTGCAACAACTCCTGCCCGTTATTCAATATGCCATAGGATATCAACACTTCTTCCCAGGTCGTCGTATCCCAGATTTCCGTCGTGCTGATGATGTTTTCTGATTTAAGATATTTTCCATTCTCGATAAAAGATAACTTTTTTGTAAAAGTAAAAAGATTTTTTACCTGCTGTCCCGTACTGACATCCCAAATTCTCACGACATTATCTTGCCCGGCTGATGCCAGCATCCGTCCATCTGGTGAGATGGCAAGCGAAATAACGCCCCCTTTGTGACCAGTAAAAATCTGCACCTCTTTACCAGAATTTATCTCCCTGCATCTGATCGTTCCATCACCATCACTTGCAAAAACGCTGCCACCATCAGGGGAAAATATCACCACCCTGTGTTCCAAGTCCCTTCCCGACTTGGAAATCTTGAGAGTCGCGGTACTCCCATCTGCTGGCACTTCAAGCATGCGCTGTTTCATGGCACGAGAAACATCCCAGATTCTAATTACATCCTTCGAAGTAATGGATCCTTCATAATTAAATCGGTAATACCCTTTAACAAAGGATATGACTCGGCTGCCATCACCGACCAGAATCACAGCATGATCACTTCCGCTGCCGCCATCATCAATTGAGCGCAGTTTCTTTCCAGTGGCTACATCAAAAAAAGTTAGCGGAAGTCCAACTCCTCCTGCCACGATAGACTTACCATCACCAGAAAAAGCGACTGAAACATCATATGAATGATTAACGATGAAACTTGATAACTTACCGCCGGTGGCCACATCCCATATCGCGATTTCCTGGCTATTACCTACACCACTTGAGACATTCTCCTGTGCTGAGACTAGCAGCTTGCCGTCACTCGATAAATCTACAGCCACACCGAACCTCTCACTACTGGCATTACCGAAGCTACGAATAATTTTGCCGGTAACCGCATCCCATTGCCTGACCACGCCGTCGCGGCTGCCAGCAACCAGATAGCGCCCATCGGCAGAGTAGGCGAGAGATGCCAGGTTATCGCTCACACTCTTGTTATCACTCACGGGTTCAAATTTAGTAATTAGCTGTCCCGTCTCAACTGACCATACCTTGATTTCATGCCAACAAGCTGCTGCAATTTTTGTCCCATCTGGCGAGAACTTGACTACACCGCCACAGCCGCTCATCGAACGGATTTCATTTCCGGAGACAACATCCCAAATCTTTATATCATCGCTTTTCCCATCCCCTACCCCCTCGTCCGAAACCAGTTTGCTGCCATCAGGGGAAAATGCAACGGATACAACTTTGTCAGTGTTTCCTCGCAAAGTGCGTAACTGCCTTCCGGATTCGGCATCCCATAAAATAACCGCAAAATCGCTACCGCCTGTTGCAATAACCCGCCCATCCTGAGTCGCCGCCAAAGCGTTTATTTCTCCCCCGTGCCCCGTTTGCACCACCAGTCTGGGCTTGTCCGGCTCATCCTGCCCAGCCTCTTTGGCTGGTTCCGCATAAGCCGCAATAGTCCCCAGCAAAAAAACTCCTGCCAGTAGCACCTTCACTAGTCTGTTCATCGCCATGTTGATCTCTCCCGTTTCTTGTTCTAGCCCTGCCAGCCATCCACCATCAGCTATCACCTACCCTGCACGATGAACGGCGCCCACAGGGCGGGGCTGGCGTAGCCTTTCTTCTTCCGCAGGTCGGCGATGGTGGCGAGTTGCGCCTGGCGCAGCGCCTGCGCCGGGGGCTTGTGGTTGCCGTATTCCTTGTACAGTTGTTGCATCTGCTGGGCGGTGACGGCATCGCTCACCGGCCACAGGCTCATGATGAGGTTCTTCGCACCGGCCAGCGCAAAGGCGCGGCGAAGGCCGAATACGCCTTCGCCGGATTTGACGTCTCCCCTGCCCGTCTCGCAGGCGGAGAGGGTGACCAGTTCGGTGCCGTGCAGGTCCATGCCGGATACTTCCAGCGCAGTGAGCAGGCCGTCGCGTTCGCCTTGCGCTTCGCTGGCATGGTTGGCGCCGGCCAATGCCAGGCCGGAACGGACCAGGGGGTTTTCGTAGTTTTTGGGCAGGGCGACGGGTTGGTCGGTCTTGATGCGGCTGGCACCGCGGGTGCCTTCGGACAGGCCGATCTGGTCTTGCAGGAAGAAGCCGTGGGTGGCGAGGTGGAGCACTTTGGGGCGTTTCATGGTCAGGACGGAGTCTTCGGTGGCGTCTTTGCCGATGACGATGGTCTGCCTGCCTTTCAGGTAGCCGGGGACTTGCTGCGCTTCTTTCTCGGTGCCGGGGAGTGGGCCGAATTGCATGGTGAAGCCGCCGGAGCGGGTGGCGCTATTGGTGGATGCAAGGTCACTACTTTGAGCTGCACTTTGCAGATCGAAGCGGGGGTTGGCGGCCAGATACAGGTCGAGTTCGGGTTTGATGCCGGTGTCGCCTTTGGCGAGGTCGCGCCCGCTGGTGACGTAGATGACTTGTTTGCGTTCGATCAGGTAGCTGCCGTCTGTGTCCTGCATGGCGGCGAAGGGGACGAGGTTGAGCAGGCCGTCGGGGCTGAAGACGACTTTAGCTGCTTCGCCCACCGCCGCTGCCAGGGGTTGCCAGAGTTTTGCGTCCAGAGTCTGGCTGGCAGTTTTCTGTTCGGCTTCCTTGTTGCGGATGTCGCTTAAGGCGGCGATGGCGGGTTGGACGGATTTTTCCAATGCTTCAGCGTTGCCGAGATCAACGAGTTTGACGGTGCCGTCGCCTTTGAGGATGAAGGCGAGATAGCGCCAGGTATTTCCTCGTATTCCTTGATCCCAATCGTAATCACGTATTTTGACGAATTCGATCAGGGCGGCATCCTTGCCCAAGGACTGGGCGACTTCTTTTGAGGTGAGTTTGCGTTGTTTGAATTCTTCGGCTACCAGGGCGCTCTTGGAGGCGATCTTTGCTTCGAGTTGGGCGATGGCGCCCTGATATTGTTTGAGTTTGGCCTGATAATCCTCAGAACTCATCTTCTCGGGTTTGTTCTGCAGCAGTTTGGAGAATTGGGCGCGTTGGGCGGCGAGGTCGTCCCATATCTTTTTGGTGTCGGGATCGAGGCTGCGGGCGATGGCTTCCTGTTGCCGGGCCTGGGCGTCGAAGACGATGCCTTTGCGGGAGAGCACCAAGTCCAGACCGGCGCGGATAGCGGCAGCATTAGTAGGGAGTTGGCGGTGAATAAAAGACAGCATGGCGTGGTAGCTCGCCTCCTGCATTTGTACGAATTGCAACTTCTGCTGTTCGGTCAGGATAGGGAAGGTTCGGTCGATGATGTGATCAACAATGCGCTGGCTTCTTGCGAATAAATTCAACGCCTCATTCGATTTGTGTTGGACAGCCAGCAGAGATGCCAGATTATCCAAGCTGGAAGCGGTATCCGCATGTTCTTGTCCGAGGGTTTTTTCGCTGATCGTCAAAGCACGCTGATACAACGGCAGCGCCTGATCGTACTGACCTAGCATTTGGTACAAGGTCGCCAGATTGTTCAGGCTAATGGCGGTATCGGCATGTTCCGGGCCGAGGGCTTTTTCGGTGATCGTCAAAGCGCGCTGATACAACGGTAACGCCTGATCGTATTGCCCAAGGTCGAAGTACAAGAACCCCAGATTATTAAGGCCGATAGCGGTATGAGTGTTTTCTGAACCAAATACTTTCTCTTTAATCGCCAAGCTGCGTTTGAGCATCGGCAGAGCCAGGTCGTACTGGCCTGAGGTTTGGTATAGCAGCGCCAAATTACTCAGGCCAATGGCAGTATATTCATGCTCCGGGCCGAGGACTTTTTCGTTGATCGCCAAGGCGCGCTGATATAGGGGCAGCGCCTTATCGTACTGGCCGAGGGTTTTGTACAACATCGCCAGATTGTTCAGGATGATGGCCGTGTCAGCATGTTCCTGGCCGAGCACTTTTTCGCGGATCGTCAGCGCGCGTTGGTACAACGGCAGCGCCTTGTTGTATTGACCGATAATCCTGTAGAACTCCGCCAGATTATTCAAACTTTGAGCAATATCGGTGTGTTCCTGGCCGAGCACTTTTTCGCGGATCGCCAGCGCGCGTTGGTACAGCGGCAACGCTTGGTCGTACTGGCCAAGGGTTTTGTACAACCCTGCCAGGTTGTTCAGGCTTTGTGCCGTATCCGTATGTTCCGGGCCGAGGACTTTTTCGCGGATCGTCAGCGCGCGCTGGTACAGCGCCAGTGCTTGCTCGTACTGTCCAAGCGACTCATAAACCAATGCCAAATTATTCAAGCTCTGCGCGGTATCAGCATGTTCCGGGCCGAGCACTTTTTCGCGGATCGCCAGTGCGCGCTGATGCAACGGCAGCGCCTTGTCGTACTGGCCGAGGTCATCATACAAGCGTGCAAGATTATTCAGGCTGGTGGCGGTAGTAGCATGATCCGGACCGGGTACTTTTTCGCGGATCGTCAGGGCACGCTGGTACAACGGCAGCGCCTTGTCGTGTTGCCCCAGATTCTTATACAGAAGTGCCAAATTATTCAGGAGGGTGGCCGTATAGGCATGTTCCGGGCCAAAGGTTTTCTCGCAGATTGTCAAAGCACGCAGGTACATCGGCAACGCCTGGTCGTACTGGCCGAGGGTATCGTACAAGCCCGCTAAATTGTTCAGTGCTTCAGCCGTGTCTACATGCTCCGAGCCGAGAACCTTTTCACGTATCGCTAGAATCCTCCGGTAAATTTCCAGAGCTTGTTGATTGCGTTGCAGTGCTTCCAACAATTTGGCCTCGCGCTGCAAGTCGTCCGCAACATCCGAGGAATCCGCGCCGAATTGCTTCTCGTCGGCTTGTGCGGCCAGTGCGAAGGCAGCGGCGGCTTCCTGTTTCCGGTCAAGTTTTTCCAGCACGTCACCGACGTTGTATGCGGTTGCGGCAATCTGTTGCGGGAATTTCTTTTGGGCTATGGCCAAGGCTTGATGGCGCAATGCCAGCGCGGGTTCAAACTGCTTCAGCCGTTCATGCAACTGTGCGCGGGCGGCGAGATTGTTCAGGCTTTGCTGGCTGTCGGCGCCAAAGACTTTGGCATAGAGCGGTTGCAGTTGTTCGCGCAGTTGCAGGGCGGCGCTGTAGTCCGCGTTGGGGTGGCTGGGATTGCCTTGGCCGATCTTCTCCAGCAGTTTGGCGCGCTTGTGCATGTTGTCGAGGGTGACGCTGCTTTCCAAACCAAAGGTCTTTTCCAACAGGGGTTGCTGGCGTTCGCGCAGGCGCAAGGCTTGTTGCGGCTGTTCGCTGCCCTCCGCTTCGGCCTTGGCAAGTTCCGGCAGGATGAGTTGTTGTTCCGCATAGGCTTGCGGGTCGCGCTGCTGGGCGGCGATTTCAATTTGATAGCCTTGAAAGTTGTTGATGAATTGGCTCTGGAGTTCTTCGGCTTTTGCGCCGTCGGCCATTTGCTGGGCGGCAATTTCGGCGCGGGAGAAGTTGCATCCCGGCTCATTGGGCTGAAGGGATTTTTCGCGCACTTCGCCGGTCAGTGCGGCAGCGCCAATGCCATTCAGGGCGATGGCATGTCCGGTCGCCTGTTGCGGGTCGGGGTATTCCAGCACCAGTCTGTCGACCTGTTCACCCGAATAGCGGCCGGGTAGGCCGCCTTGCACCAGGGTATAGCCGCTGATCTGTTTGCCTGAACTCGTTACAACCAGTTGCAGGGTGCGAGTGTCTCCAACTTTAGTCTCGCCGCAGTCCTTGCCGGTCAACACGCGGAAGGTGAGCGTGCCTTCGTAGTAATAGGTTTGCGCGCCGGCAACGGCAGGGACGAGCAACAGCAAGGGGGCGATATATATGAATTTCATTTCTATTTGCCTATAGTCCTGTTTGTCTTAACTTGCCGCGCTATAAAGCCAGCAGGTCACTGGCGGTACGCTTAAGCCATGCATCCACCTCATGCTCTGTCAGCAACCATTGCGCTAGTTTTTCCCCCTCGGGTTGCTCTCTGACGGAAAGGTGAACGAGAGCCGATGTAGCACAGGATTGTGAGCTTGTGTAATCGCGTACCAGTTCCATCAGAACCTCGTCGCCAACCTGCGACCAGTCAGCGCTTGGCGCCAAAAGGCGAATGGGCCGGGGTCGCCAGCGGGTGCTGTTCCAGCCCCCCCGACTGGGACAGTTCGTCCAGCAGCAGCGGGATGTTTTCACGGTCGATTATCATGCCGTCCACGCCTTTGCCGAGGAACTGCCTGATCCTCGCACGATCCTTGACCGTCCAGACGTATACCAAAGCGAACGCGTTGCCCGCGTCCCGCATCTGCAAGGCAGACGTGACGTTGACCTCGTTCGTT
The DNA here is from genome assembly GCA_028687575.1 of Gallionella sp. Classification (GTDB taxonomy): domain Bacteria; phylum Pseudomonadota; class Gammaproteobacteria; order Burkholderiales; family Gallionellaceae; genus Gallionella. The sequence goes on from JAQTZW010000013.1 coordinate 11,173, forward strand.
CCGTCGGCATAGGTGTACGCCCTGCCGGTGTCCTTAAACGCATGTTCAACCACGCTGGGCGGCACGGATTCATCGACGCCTATCGCTTCACTCAGGGAAATCTCCTTGGCAAATTCCTGAAGCGCCGGGATACCATCCGCGCTTCCCACCGTATAGACCATGGAAATATTGGGATAGTGACTGCCAAGCTCGGCCTGAATCAATGCACGAGCCTCCCTGATCCATTGGACGTTGAATGGCGGCTTCAGGTCCCACAGGATCATCGCAAGATTCGCGCCTTTGCGTGCGTCGAGTCCTTGCTTCAAGTCATGCAGATAATCCTTGAGCAAGGGACCTTCACCGTTGAACAGTGGCCAGAGAATCAAAATGCCAAAAAGCTTGACACGGTCATGCACGCGCAGATCGCCGCTCTCTGTCTGATAGATGTCGGGTTCCAGCGCGTTGGCTCTGCCATCCAGGTAAGCCAAGGCCTCGCTGGCCTCATTGGGGTTGTGCCCGATCAGGTAGAAAGGCCGCTGCTGCATCTGTCCCGTACCTGCGGGGGGCTCTGCGTGACAAGGGATGCCGACAACGACAAGGAGGATTACCAGCAATACATTCAGCATAAAACGATCGCGATTCTTGTCCATCTATATCCTCTTTGCGGGTTCCCATTTGAAGTACAACGCCTGTCGTGAAGAATACCTGACCGGATGTCAGGAATCCAAAATGTATTCTGGGGTGGCTGTTCAATCGTTCCATTGCAACCTTGCCCTACCATTCCACCACCTGCGCATCAAACTGCCTGGCTCATGCATCCAGTTCCAACTGCGAACAAGTAACAGTGAGTTCGCGCACGCCTTTTCAAGCTCGTACTCCCAGTGGATGTGCAATGGCTCATCGCCGTTTGAGGCGGCTTGTTCGTAATCCAAGATGTACAGGTAACTGCCTTCAAACCGCAGTTCAATCTGGCGCACGATAAAAATATTTGTCACCGCCGTGGTAGTCGCCTGCTTGGTCTGGCCGCTTAGGTGACGTAGCGGAAATCATATTTCGGGCGCCTCTCAATTCGTCATTCTGCGCAGGCGGGAATCCAGCTTATTGAATTGACTGGACTCCCGCCTGCGCGGGAGCGGCGAAAGCAGCGGCTTTCTGTTTACGGTCGAGTTTCTCCAGTACGCCAGCGACATTGTATGCGGTTGCGGCAATCTGCATTTGTCTTGTGCTTCATACCTGTCGCGCTAACAAGTCAGCAGCGCTCTGCCTGTCTTCTTCACAGCTCTGGCCTGCCACGCATCCGGCTATTGCTCGGGGGGCGGACCAACGCCCAGATAGCGTCTGATCTTGGCATCTGCCAGCTTTTCTGGCTGATAAGCAACGTGCAAGACCCGTTCATACGCCCAATACTGGTAGTTGGTCGGTTTGCACTGCCGATAAATCAACTGCATCATACGGATGTCCTTGCGATCTGCCCATTTGCTCGCAGCATGACTTGCCAACGCACCGTCGATGATCGCCCCGTCGATATTGGAATCCAGCGCACCGATGACTTCGCAGATGTGCGTACTGGTGCCGTTTTGGCATGATCCAGAAGGACAGCGATCCATCTGACGGAAGCTGCTGCGCAACCGTTCCTTCGCTTGGGCAATAGTCACCACCCGCTTGATCAGTTCTTCCTTCCCCTCTCCTTCCACGTCATAACTGGCAGCGTGCGCCCATATCGGCAGCAGCCCAACCCATAGCATCACCAGATATTTGGAAACATTGATCATCCTGCCACCTCGAATCTCGTTGACCCTCTCCGTTTATCTACTCTGCATTGTGTCCTGCTTGTCATATCCTGCTGCGCTATAGCGCCAGTAGTTCACTGGCTGTCTTCTTCAACCACTCATCCGCCTCATGCTCTGTCATCAGCCATTGCGCCAGTTCTTCCACCTCGGGATGATTTCTGGTGGAAAGAAGTACGAGGGCTGTTGTGGCACAGGATTGTTCGTTTTGGTAATCGCGCACCAACTCCACCAAAACATCGTCGGTAACCTGCGACCAGTCAATTTCACCCGGATAGATAAATTGAATCTTTTTCGCGAGGGGCATACTTTCCGGCAGAGCTATATGCTGAACAGAGTACGGCGAGGTGTCTTTCTGATGGGCGGGACGCCTGTTACGCGCATATAGCCAAATTATCGCGAATAAAATATTGAAAAACATGATGAACAGACGAACGAGGTCGGGATGCTCCCATCCCTCCTTCTGCGTGTAATACGCCTGGCCTGCCACGGTGAGCAGCGTCAGGATGATGAGCCCGGCGGGAAGCGCCGCCACGCGTATCCAGAACGCAGAGCTTCTGGTGCGTGGCGGTGTAATGGGCACGCGCCCTTCCAGCAAGTGCAATGGCTGCTGACCGGCGCGATAGCAGGCGAGAATCGCATACGGTACGGGCGCGAGAATGATTCCATATTGCGCCCACTTTGCCAGCATCAGCGTGTGGCTGGCCTCCAGCAAACCGATCACGATTCCACTGCCGATGGCCCAATACAATGTCAGCCGCAATGACCGCGCGTACACATCGGCAAGATTCCGGATCAGTTGCTCGACTTCTTCACGGCTGCACAACACTCCGCCCAGCAGGCGATCCGGGTGATGGTACACAAAGGAACCGTCGGCTTGCAGTTCGAAGCGGGCGGCAAATTGTGTGATGTGGTTATTGAACAACATGGAAATGTCCTATCTAAAAACTGCGTACCTGGGTGGCCGATTACGTTTCGGCACAATCACCCACGCCCGCACCATCCACCCGCCAGCCTTGATCGGCGCGCGTGACTTTCACTACCACATTAATATCCCGCCACTTTCTGCCTGTCTGCACACTTGAACACGTCTCGTCATTCCCGTGCACAACCAGCACCTCGACAGACTCAGCACGAACGACGGTAGCGCTTGATTCCGCTCAACAATCGGCTAAATACCACCCATAACTCAATTACTTAAATTGTTATGCATCAAACACTTCAAGAATTTTTTGAGCAGAAGGATATAGCTTCTTCAATGCGCTGACGACCCCGAGATATTCTCGAAGAGATAGGTCGCAAAAATAGAAACTTACTACTTCCCCAGACGATAGTACGATGTGTACACCATCGCGCATCACCGTACATTCCTTGACGATGGCATCACGACCAACATGGTGGCCTTCGGCTTCAAATTTGACCTCACCGCTGCTTTTGTCTTGAAACCAAAAGATGCGATCCATCTCATCATTCTGCAGCATGAGTGTAAATATCGCGTCATCACTTTCCTGTGATACCTGAGTTTTCATGCCTTTCCTAATCCCACCAATTAAACAGCGCTGCGCCCATCGTCTTCGGTTTCCAGTATTTCAGATCACTTTCGCTCATATAGGGCAGATCCGGCAGCAGTTGAAACTCCGCTTCCAGTTCTGCTTTGCTCATCACATTGATTCCATAAAATTCTTTCAACTTCACCGCGATCTCGGCGCAGTCCACGAACTGGAGCTTGATACCCCGCTCATCGGACTCCACATGGCTGCAAACTGCCCAGCGTCCGTCGTAGGAACACAGCAAGTAGCGCTTTGCCCCCTCCTGAAGGTCGAATCGACCCGTGTATTCAACGTAGGAGAAGTTCGGGGTGACTTCAGGTTCATGTATCGGCCCCACCCGGTAGTAAAGTGCGGCACCAATTTTTTTCGCTATGTGCGGAAAATTGTCCCACGATTTTTCGTTTGGATTTAACGACTCCATCAATGCCGGATGGGACATTTCGACGGCGTACCAGCAAGAACAGGAGATTGGTTCTGGTGACGGATTCCAGGCCACCAAAAAATGCAGCGACAACATTTTGCCGGCAGCAAATTTCCCGAGGCGAACCGATATCGTGTTGTCCGTCATTGCAACCGAAATATTTTCGCAGGTAGATTGGCCTTGATAATTCAGGCGCTCGTTAAGCCGATCCGAAGCTTCCGTACCTATCATCACCAGCTTGCCATCAGATTCCCATTCCCAAGCCTCTAATGCCTCCCCGGAGTTTGCCATTCCCTGTTGTTTCAAGCCATCCCACTTGCAGTAGAACTTCAGGTTTTCAAATGCCGAATACGACAACCCTTGAAGCAACACCGCCACACAGCCTTCGACGCTCATACCCCACGGCAGCTCGCGATTAACAGGGCGTACCAAAACACGAAAATCATCGACATCCCCTGCATCGGCCTTGATGCCAAAAGACAAGGTTCCGATGGGCGTTTCCAACGATGTGTTTTTACTGGCTAGGCGATTCAATTTGATTTCCTGCAAATCGGATTGTGTTCAACATCTCCAGACTGCGGACATCAACTCGGTTGGTATCCGCGTCAGCAGGCAGCTTGCGCGCATAAGTCAAGGCCTCCTGAGAGCACCAAAGCACGCGGTCATCACTCAGCTCATCGCAAAACACCAGCACAGCGCCAGACACCTGTTTGGCCATTTCAATAAAACTGCCGCGCACCGATGGTGAGAAGAGGAACACTTCGCTGATACAGTCCACAAGCGAGGCTGCCTGGAACTGCACGTAATGACTCCCAAAGGATAAGGAACTGAAAATGTAGCCAACCTCGACTCTTCCGGTCGCCGGATCGCGAGGCAAGCCGCATTCATCCTCAAAAGCTTTCACCCCCTCATCGGGTGAGAAAAGGAAACTCATACAAACTGAACTATCATTCTCACCTTCCTCACATTCAATACCCTGCATGACCGGCTCCGGGCCGGTTTCAAGCGCGAGCCACAACTTTGCCTTATCCTCCTCCACCAGATGCTCGATCACCGACTGCACCAACTGCTCGGCATTGGATCGCGGCGCTAATATTTCAAAAGACGTTATTCTGCTCACCAATCTCCTCCCCGGTTACTGGGCGGCAGCTTGAATGCGCCACCTTGCCGTGTGCGCACTGAATAAACTTCTTCAATCACACATACCTAATCACAAACACTTAGACGCTTCCATCTGGTAAGTATCAGGTTACTCCGCAGATTTAACTCGCCATCGCAGAAAACACCTCTTGACATGCAAGTGGGCAGGCAAGCTGCCTAGTCCGACAGTGAGTTCGCGCACGCCTTTTCAAGCTCGTACTCCCAGTGGATGTGCAATGGCTCATCGCCGTTTGAGGCGGCTTGTTCGTAATCCAGGATGTACAGGTAACTGCCTTCAAACCGCAGTTCAATCTGGCGCACGATAAAAATATTTGTCACCGCCGTGGTAGTCGCCTGCTTGGTCTGGCCGCTTAGTCGCACCTGCTCTCCAAGGCCAAATTGGGGGACATCAGCCAACAGCGGAAATCTTAGCAGCTTGGGTTCTGCCCACTGAATGGCGGGATGAACGAACTGGCTCTGCGGGGAGATTTCCCGGTTCCACAACGCCTCGCAATCCGCCTGGCCATCATCTTCCCCGAAATGATGCCAAACAGTCGTCAGACGAATGATGGCCGCATAGGCGTCAGCCGCACGGGTGAGTGGGCGCAAGCGCAATTCCAGATCGAACAGTTCCGGCTGTTTCCAATAGCGTTCGCCATCCCAATGCTCAATCACAGCATGGCTCGCCAGGCTGGTCTGAACGGCGGCGACGAGCACGGCAGCCGCTTCATCACTTTCGGCCTCGGCCAGCAGCCGCAACACCAATTCTTCCCGCACGCCCACCACTCCGGCTGACAACTGTCGAGCCCTATCCATCATGCCTCACGCCCCCAGCCGAACACTTCCACCGGCGTGTACCAGTCTATTCATCGCCATGTTGATCTCTCCCGTTTCCTGTTCTATTCCCCCATGCCATACAGCTCGACGCCCTGCGCGTTGAGCTGCTTTACCCGCTGCAATTCCAGCATGTCCGCCTCCGACAACTCCCCGGCAAATGCCATGCTGCCTGCCAGCAAGCAAATTGCGGCGAACAGGCCGCGTCCAGTTATTTTCATGTCGCCACCCTCCTCACAGCCAGTTCCCCATCAATATGAACGGCGCCCAGTAGTAGGGGTGGGAATAAGGGGCTGAGGCATCGGCAGCGTAGGCCGCCCCTTCCCCGCCCGTGCGTTTCGGGCCACGTTCGCCGCCATTGGCTATCGCGCCGCCCTTGCCCCTGAGCAGGGCGAGTTGAGCTTGGCGTAATGCTTGGGCTTTGTTGAGATGCTCCTTGTCGCGCAGCCGATAGAAGTTCTGCATCAGTTGCGCGGTGCTGGCGTCGGCCACCGGCCACAGGGTGGCCATCACGCTCTTGGCACCTTTCTTCTGCATGATCGCGCCCATGCCTTCCACTTCCCGGCCGTTGGCGTCGCGTCCGCCGCCAAATGCAGTCTCGCACGCCGACAGCGTGACTAGGTCCACGCCTTTGAGGTCGAGTTTGGCCTTGACGTCCTGTAGCGTCAGGTGGCCGCCATCGCCCAGCAGCAGGAAGGAGTCACTCATGGTGCCGGGGGTGAATTTGAAGTGGCTGGCGATGTGCAGCACGGGGTAGTGCTGCCCTACCCCGTCCTTCAGCGCCTGTTCGGTGAATTGCTCATCCAGCCGGGTCTCGCCGATGATGCCGCCCTGCCCGACGATGCCGCCCAGTTCGCCCTTGACGCTGGCCAGCGCCGAGAAGTTCTCGTGCGCCTTGGTCACGCCCAGCCCCCACACCTTCCAGCCCTGGGTGTTGGCTTTGTCGAGTTTGTCGGCGGCGGCTTCGTTGTACAGGCTCAGGGCGTAGTTCTCGACGAGGTAATGCTGGCCGTCATGCAGGGCGGTGAATGGCAGGTAGCGCAGCGCGCCGTTGAGCGAGAGCATGATCTGCTGCGCGCCGGCCTGCTTGAGGTCTTCCTCCACTGGTTTGATCAGGTAGCCATACAGTTCCTGCGCCAGTGCGGCGGGGTCTTGCCGGGGATTCTGCAACACGCCCCGGTAGGCGGTGATCTTCTGGTTGAGCGCCTTTTCATCTATCTGGGCGAAGCGGGCGATGCGCACCGTGGGCGTGGTGACGATGATGCTGAGTTTGTCTTCCAGCGGCAGGTATTGCAGCAGCACGGTGTTTTGACCCAGGCTGCCCAGGAGTTCCTGGCGGCTGCCGCCTTCGTCTATCTTGCGGCTGGCTTCGTCGCGCACCGCATCTTCCTTGAGGCTGGCGAGCATGCCGTTCATGGCCGCATCGAACGCCTGCCCGGCCACTTCGAGGTCTTTTTCCAGTTGCGCCAGATGGGTTTGCTCATCTTTGCTCAGGGGGAGCTTCTCGCCGCGCTTGCGCAGCTCGGCGATCTCCTTTCCGAGTTGCGCCAACTGGCCGCCGATCTGCTGGAAGCGCGCCGCCCAGGGCGCTTCCACACCGTTGTAGCTGGCGCGCTGGTCCAACCCGGTTTCGTTCTGACTGCGCTGGATGAAATCGAAATATTCGTCTTCCTTCAGCATCGCCAGCACCTGCTGCGCCTCGGCGATGCGGCTCTCGTCCATCAGCAGGCCGGAGAGCTTCTGATAAACACCCTCGTTCTTGGACAGCAGGCTCTTCTGCATCTCCCTATCCAGCTTGGCCGACTGGCGGCGCAGTTGCTGCATGGTATTGACGGCCTGCTTGTAGAAAAAGATGGCGGCAGGAGGTTGTTGTCGGGCCTTGTAGAATCCGCCCAGGCTGGATTGCACCCCCATCAGGGTTTCCGGTAGGCCTGCAGCCTCGGAAATACGAAGAGCACGCTGATACAGCGGCAGCGCCTGGTCGTATTGGCCGAGGGCTTCGTACAAGAGCGCCAGGTTGTTCAGGCTGGTGGCGGTAGATGCATGTTCCGGGCCGAGGACTTTTTCGTGGATCGCCAGCGCGCGCTGATACAGCGGCAGCGCTTGGTCGTATTGGCCGATCGCCTTATACAGCAGCGCCAAGTTGTTCATATCTGATGCTAAATCAGGATGTTCTGGAATTAACGATTTTTCGTCGATTGCGAGGGCGCGCAGGTAGAGTGGCAGCGCCAGTTCGTATTGACCGTGGGTGCGATACAACTCTGCCAGATTGTTCAGAGCGGTGGCAGTATTGGGATGCTCAGGGCCGAGGGCCTTTTCATAGATCGCTAGAGCGCGCTGGTAAAGAGGGAGCGCCTTGTCGTATTGGCCGAGGGTATCGTACAACCCAGCAAGGTTGTTCAAACTGGTGGAGGTCCATGGATGTTCAGGGCCAAGGGCCTTTTCGTAAATGGCTAATACGCGTATTTTGAGAGCTAATGATTTATCGTATTGCCCCAACAGTTCATACAATATTCCCAATTCATTGAGAGCAGTTGCTGTATCCACATGCTCTGGCCCGAGGGCCTTCTCCCGGATCGCCAAAGTTCGCAAATGTAGTGGCAGCGCCTGGTCGTATTGGCCAAGGATTTTGTACATCACTGCCAAGTTGTTCAGGCTGATAGCGGTATCTGCGTGCTCGGGGCCGAGGACCTTTTCCCGGATTGTCAGTGCACGCTGATAGAGCGGCAGCGCCCGGTCGTATTGGCCAAGGATTTTGTACATCACTGCCAAGTTGTTCAGGCTGATGGCGGTATCTGCGTGCTCGGGGCCGAGGACCTTTTCCCGGATCGCCAGGACGCGTTGATAGAGCGGCAGCGCATGGTTATATTGACCAAGGGCTTGGTACAACACCGCTATGTCGTTCAGGCTTTCGGCGATATCGGCATGATCGGGACTGCGGACTTTTTCTTTGATCACAAGTACTTGTTGCGCGATTCCTAGAGCCTGCTGATATTCCCCTCTGCCGTACAGTTCGACGATCAGCCCGCTGAGTTGCTCCGCCCGCTGCAACTCCTGCTCATCCGCTTCCGACAACTCCCCGGCAAACGCGCTGCTGCTTGCCAGCAAGCAAAACCCTGCCAATAACAGCCGCCAATTCTTCATCAAGCCTTTCCCTCTCACAGCCAATTCCCCATCAATATGAACGGCGCCCAGTAGTAGGGGTGGTCGGTGGTGGTTGCGGCCGTGGCGGGTGGTGAGCCTGCGCGCACCGGGCCACGGCTCACTTCGGCCAGCGCCGCGCTCACTCGCCCTTCGATGAAGGCGCGCTGCGCCTGCTGCATCGCCAAGGCCTTGGTCATGCCGTGCTGGCGGAAGCCGTAGAACAGTTGCATGAACTGGCCGGTGCTCTGGTCGGCGACCGGCCAGAGCGTGGCGATCACGCCTTTCGCCCCCTGTTTCTGCGCCTGCACGGCGAAGCCCTCGACTTCGCGGCCATTGGCATCCCGGCCTCCGCCCACCGCCGTCTCGCAGGCGGACAGCGTCAGCAGGTCCACGTTGCGGAATTCGTACCCCTCCTTGATGGCTTGCAGTGAAAGTCTGCTGCCGTCGCCCAGCAACAGGAAGGAGTCGGTCTCGTTGCCGGGCTTGAACACGAAGTGGCTGGCCAGATGCACGACCGGCGGTTCACCCTCCAGCCCGGTCTTGAGCGAACTGGCAGTAAAGTCGCCATCCAGCTTGACCGTGCCGGGGATATCGCGGGTGATGCCCTCGAATTCGCCCTTGACCGAGGGCAAGGGGTTGAAGCCGGGCTGCCGCGCGGTCAGGCCGAAGCCCGCCAGCATCCAGTCGTCCTGCGGCTTGTCCTTGAGCTTGTCTTTGGACACTTCGGTGAACAGCGCCAGCCGATAGCGTTGCGCCAGAAATTGTTTGCCATCGTACAACGCCGCCAGCGGCAGGTAGCGCAGCGCGCCATCCAGCGACACCATCAGGGTCTGCGCGCCGGTCTGCGCGAGGTCGTCCGCCACCGGGGCGATAATGAGGTCATAGAGCGCCCTGCCCGGCACATTCACAGCGGGATCGCGGCGGGCGATGGCATCGCGGTAGGCGGCGATCAAGCGCCCCAGTTCGGCCTCGCCGACCGCCGCTTCGCGCTTGATCTGCAGGCTGGGCGTGGTGAGCAATATCCACAGCCGCTGGTCCGTCATCAGGTAATGCAAAGTGACCGCACCCTGCCCCAGATCACGCAACGTGCCTTGCAGCGCGCGCAGGCCATCGAGATTCTTCGCGCCGAATTCCTCGTCGCGCTCCGCTTTGCTGCGGGCTGCCGACCCGTTGCTTGCCGTGAATTCCTGCCTGAGTTCGACGATGAAGGCTTCATAGGCTCGGCGCGCGACCATCTGGTCGGCATCCAGTTGATCCTTGCGACGTTGCTCGTCGGGTGTCAAACCGAGGCGGGCCTTTTTGACCAGCGCTTCCCTCTCCCGGGCCAGTTGGGCCAGTTGGCTGCTGATCTGCTGGTAACGGTCTGCCCAGGGCTGCTCCCTGCCATCAAAACCGGACTGCGTGCTGCGCGGGTCTTCGCTGCTGTTGCGCTGGATGAAGTCGAAGTATTCCGCTTCCTTCAGCATCGCCAGCACCTGCTGGCCTTCCATCAAGCGCCCCTGCGCAAATAGCAGATCGGCCAGACGCTTGTAGACCGCCTCGTTCTTTGCCAGCAGCGACTGTTGCAATTCCTTGTCCAGCCCCTTGGATTGCTGCCTGATGCGCTGCAGGGTGTTGACGGTCTGCTTGCCGTGGAAGATCGCCAACTCGGAATTGCCGCGTTGCGCATAAAGCTGCTGCAAGGCTCCGCCCGTTTCGACGATCACGCTGAGTTCTCCGCTGGGCAGCGCAATCGCAAACGCTGCGGACAACATCTGCTCTCCCCGCGCCCGCGTTTTTTCATCGGCAGATTGCGCCAGATAGCCGCCCAAAATGCCCATGCTTTTGGCTGTCAGCGGATGGAACGGCCCCAGACCTTCGCTGCGGATATCAACGGCCCGTTGCAGCGAGGCGATCGCCTGTTCGACCTGACCGCTGGAATACTGGAGCTGGCCCATGAAATGCAGGATGCGCGCGATGTCGGGATGTCCCGCCGGCAAAGCCTGTTCAGCGAGGGTCAGCGCGATCTGGTAATGCGGCATGGCCTCAGCCCCGCGCCCCAACTGGCGCAGCGCATCGGCGACAGCGGCATGGGCCAGCGCGATATGGGAATGCCCCGGCTGCAGGCTCTTTTCGCGTATCTGCAACGCCTCCTGATAGGCGCTCAGCGCCTGATCAGGCCGCCCCATGATTTCAAGCACATAGCCTATCTTGCTAAGAGAATTTGCGATGTCAGGATGGGCGGCGGGAAGCGCATTTCGCCTGATGGACAGCGAACGCCGGTAGAGCGGCAGTGCCTGGTCGTATTCACCCAGGCTGCGATGCACATCGCCCAGGTTGCTCAAGTCCAGCGCGACGATCGCATGATTGTCGCCGAACCGTCGGGAATCGAGTTCCAGTGCCTGTTGCAGAGGAGTAATCGCAGCGTTGTACTGTCCCATGGTCTGCAACACCAGCCCCAGTCCGCCCAATGCTGCCGCGCGCAACTCGTCGGCTTCCGCACCCTGCTTTTTCAGCAAGGCCAGCGCTTCCTGATAGGCCGATCTCGCTGCGGGATAATCGCCCCGACGATATTGCAGCGCGGCCAGGTTGACTTGCAGCGTGAGAGCAGCCGGGTCGTCGCCTATCAGTTCCAGCGCACGCCGGTAGTCTCCGGCGGCCAGATCGAGCTGACCCGATTTCTCATGAATCACGCCCAGACTATTGAATAGCCAGCCTTTTGCACTATCGTCCGGCGCAGCGGGAATCATGCGACCCGCCAGATCCCCCGCCTGCGAATAACATCCCTGCTCGATCAGTCGCGCCAGCGCCCGGTTGTCGTCGCCCGCCACCGGCCCGTCACAGGACGCGCCGAAAGCCGCGCCCCCTGCCATCAACAGTGCAGCAAACAGGGTGAAGCCAAGTCGTATGGGCTTCATAAAGCCGGTTATCGGAATACCGGTGCAGGGGCTTCGATGCGGCTCAGCGACCTTTTCTGTGCGGGGCCTGAAGATTCCGAGTCGCGCTGATATTTGAGATCGGCCCGGCGGTTCTGCTGCCAGTCGCTTTCATCGTGCCCCATAGCCAGCGGTTTTTCTTCGCCGTAGCTGACCGTCTGAATCTGGGATTCCCGCGCACCGCCCAGCAACAGCAGCTTCTTGACCGCATCGGCGCGGCGCTGTCCCAGTGCCAGGTTGTACTCGTTGCTGCCGCGCTCGTCACAGTTGCCCGCGATAATCACCTGCTGCTGCGGATGTGCGGCCAGATAGCGGCCATGCGCCTGCAACAGCGGCAGGTCAGCTTCCTGAACGGAAGAGGTGTCGTCCGCGAAATACACCTGCCGCCGCGACAGCGGGCTGTTCGGGTCGTCCAGCGGGGATTCGGCGCGGGTGATGAAGTGGGGCGGAGGCGGCGGAGCAGCAGCCGGCATCGGTGCCTCGATGCGGCTGACCTGTTGTTGTTTCGAGCTTGAACAGGCGGACAATGCCGCCAGAACGAGCAAACCCAGTAAATGTTTATTATTCATTGCCGACCTCTCCCTTGAACAAGCCTGAATTATGGGTTTTCACGTGTTTGAGGCGCTCTATCAGGTGCCTCGATACGGCTGACCGAGCCCGGACTGGTCGGACTGGGCGCTTTAAGCCTGGGCGGGGCCGGCTCGACGTCCAGGTCGCGCATCGGCCTGGGCCTGGCTGCACGTTTGGGAGTCGCCTCCTGCCGGCTACGCTCTGCGTCGCGTTTCCGCTCTTCCTCGATGGCGGCTTCCCTGGCCTTGCGGCTCGCCTCATCCGGCGCTGCGCGTTGCTGGCTGCCTGCGGCCTCGATGCGGCTGATCTCCATCTGCCGCCTGGCCTCCGCCTCTGCCTCTCTGGCCTTTGCCGCAGCCTGTGCCGCCGTGTCCGGGGTGGGAGTGGATTCAGCATAGGCCGGACAGGCTGCGACACAGGCTGCTGCCATCAACATGAAAACACGTTTTTTCATCCTCCCCCCCTACTTCCGTTTGATGAATCGAATCCGATTTTTCAGGCGCTGAGCCTATTCTTCGCCACGATACCAGTTTTCAAGACTAAGGATGATGCACGCCTGCACATTTTCGTCATGCCCTACTGCCGGCGCAATATCAGTCCAGACCGGAGGACTTGTAATAGCGTAGGCCGCAGGTGCAATTCAGTACGCAACAACACACAAAATATGGATCATTCTGATGTTGCATCAAACTCTCCTGAGTAGCGAAACACCTGGCCGAACAGGGGGTGCGTGATACGAAAATCCATTGCAAAATGGGTTTCGTCTACTGCCATCTCCGTGATGGTGGTGTGCCCCAGAACCAGCCATTCAGGAATTGGCAGTAGCCTATTCCCCAGTTTCGCCACGAAGCGCACGCCCCGGTAATGTAGCTTGCCGCCCTCGACGTACACGGCCATCTGTAAACCCAGTACCGGGTTGACGAACTCGATGACTTCGTTGTTTCCCGCAGAAACCCAGAAGCTATTGAAATAAACCCTATTCCCATCGGGATAGGCAATAGTCCGCCGCCAATACTGGCGCTCACCCACGACGTGCTTTTCAACCACAGTAGGCAGCTGTTGCCCCCTGCGTTTTACCAGCGCGCCAAATATACGCAGCACGCTGAGGTAAGGTTGCATAAACCAGGGGTACTCAATATCCATGTGCCCGCTGTCTGTCGTCGTGCCAAAGCGATAATGCGCCTGCAGCGCGGCAGGCAACTTGTGCCAATCTTCTCCCAGAGCGCATTGCATCAAACTCCTCATGATCCTGCTCCCAATAAGTTTTTGGAGACCATCAACGTAACGACCAGCACCATTGAGATAAACGCCGGCACGCCCAACCAGAACCACCAGCGCGCCATTCTCCAGTAGATGGCAGGCAGCGGCGATACCTCAGCAGCAGCGATGGCGGAAATATCCCTCATGCGGATTTGCAACCAAACTACCGGCAACCAGCAGATAGCCGCCAGGGAAAACAATATTAGACTGACCGCAATCCAGGGGGTCGTCAGCGGAAAATCGAGCAGATAAGCCAGCCACAGCCCACTGACAGGCTGAAAGATCACGGTCGGCGTGGTGAATATCCAGTCAGCCAGGACGACATAGCGATTGGTAACAGCGATGTGGGCGACATTATTGCTGCGGTCGGCCATCCATTTGTAGAACGCACTGCCAAGGCCGGTGCCGAAGAGCAGCACCATACTGAGGATATGTAGTGTTTTAAGCGCGGCGTAGGTCATATTGCACTCCCTGAAGGTACGACATCGGTGAAAAATAGTCTGGATTCGACAGGCAATGGCGTCCGTCCCAAGAACTGCGCCAATGGCTGCACGTCTGCCGAATAGCCGGCTTGCAACATGCGCAGATTCTCCGGCTGCAACATCGGATTGAAGAACTTCCCCACCCGCGCAAAAGCCATTGCCATTGAATAGGGTATCGGGAACACCGGCGCACGCGGCAGCCCCTGGGCCAGTCGCATCCACTGTAGCCACTCGGCGAAAGTGACCGTTTCCGTACCGACAATGTCCAGCGTTTTCCTTGTCTCCTGTGAGGTGAGGCAACGCATGACGGTCGCCACCACATCGCTGATGTGCACAGGCTGTAGCTTCTGCTGCCCGTCAGCGATGACCGGAATAAAGGGCAAGGTCGCCAGGCGCATGAACAGATCGGCGCTTTTTCCACCCTGTCCATAAATCAGTGACGGGCGTAACACGAACCATTCGAGATCAAGGTTACGCAAGCAGTCGTCGGCAGCGCGTTTACTCAGGTGGTAGGCGGAAAACGCCGTCGCATCGGCACCCAGAGCGGATATTTGTAGCACCCTGCAAACCCCCGCCTGTAGGCAAGCGTGAAACAGCGCAGCCGGTGCCAGAGTGTGCAGGAGCTCGAATTGCTGAGCGCCCCGTTCCGCTATGATGCCTACGCTATTGATGACGGCATCTATCCCGTCGAGGTGCGCTAGCCAATCATCCGGACTCAACATACTCGAGAAGTCGGTGCCATAGCTACGCGAGACGCGCCTTACCTGATGTCCCGCAGCAAGCAGCGCCGCTTCAATGTTTCGGCCAATGAACCCGTTCGCGCCAGTCAGCAGGACGTTCACGATGCCCTCCCGGCGAGGCTGATCAGGGACTTTACGAGTAGCAGGAAATAGGTATTCATCCAAGACTCCATTTGTATATTGGAGTCTGCAGTTTGGAGATTGGCCTGCTGTTTTTCTTCCGTTCCTATCAAACCGGAATAGATTTTGGCTCTAGACAAGGTAATTGCGGAACAACAAGCAACCCCAATTCGCTATTCGGGCGACTTGTCCTTGGCAACAAGCTTGCGATATTGGCCGGGGGTCATGCCTTCGATTTCACGAAAGGCTTCGTAGAAATTCGACTGGGAAGTAAAACCCACACTGAGTCCAACGGACAAGACCGAGGCGGATGGCTCGCCCCGCAAAAAACTCTTGGCAGCCTCAATACGCAACTCCCGCAGATAGCGCGAAAATCCCTTTCCCAACCGGCTATTCATCAATTCCGATAATTGGTGAGTGCTGATTTCCAGCCGTGCCGACAGGCGTGGCAGATTTAATTCCGCATCCTCGTACAGCCGCTCGATCTGCATTAGGACTTCCAGTTTGGACAGCACCGCATCGCAATCCACATTGCTCAGCGTAGAGTTGGCATAAGCGGCCTGTACGGCTTCGCTGACCTCGGTGGATAACTGCGGTCGCAGGCTGAGCGTTGTTTGCACCAGCAGGAAAGCCGCACCTATCGAAATTGCGTAGACACAAAAAAACAGCTTCTCAGGCATTGCCGCCTGCACCAGTCCGAGCGCCGACACTGCGATGGCTATGACAATGACACTGCCCAACAGCAGCATTTCCAAATGAAAATTGGCTCGCTCAGCGCGAAGCGCATAGAGTCTGCCGACCAGCCACAACAGGTAACAGACTCCAAAAATGAAGGCTAAAGGTAGTGCTGCGCCGTTGGGGAGCAAGGGCGAAAGCGCAACGGGCAACACATGCCACAGATGCGCGATACTTCTTCGTGACTGCTGTTGCGGATGCAGTAACGGCTGGCTGAACAGAAAAAATGCCGGAGCCACTGCGAATAATGTCATACGGTAGAGCGTCGTCGAAACCCATGCCTGATCGAGGTATAGCCAAGCAAAATGGGAAAATTGCAAACCACTCAAGGCCAGCAGCAGAATCAGTCCCATGATTCTCGCCACCGGCTGATCCTGATAGTTCACACGACGGAAATGTGTCAGCGCAATGGTAATAGCACTGAATATAGAGAAACCGATAAGCAGCAATGCGAGTGAAGTCACGGCAAGCGAAATATTACGAGTCTGGTCTGTTGCATAGTTACCTTGATGAATTTTGCAAGCCGGGCAATCCACCCGATATTTTCATTTAATAACAAGGAGTAGCAGGCCAGGAATACTGCTATTTTCTGATTTTGGCATGCGCGGGTCGGAACACCTTACATTGCGTTTCATCTGCCTCAAGATATGCCCCCTCAATAAGATCAATACAATAAGGCACGGCAGGAAACACGGCATTCAGGCAATCATCAATCGCGGAAGGCTTGCCCGGCAGATTGATGATGAGGCATTTGCCGCGTATGCCGGCCGTCTGGCGTGACAAAATCGCGGTCGGCACAAACTTGAGTGAGGCGCTACGCATCAATTCGCCAAACCCCGGCAACATCTTTTCGCAAACGGCCTCGGTCGCTTCCGGCGTCACATCGCGCAGGGCTGGCCCCGTGCCGCCGGTGGTGACGATCAAACAGCAGCCTTCTTCGTCGCTCATTTGGCGGATGGCAGCCTCGATCTGCGCCTGTTCATCCGCAATCACCTGCGCCACCGCCTGCCACGGACTGGTCAATACGCGCGTAAACCATGCCTGCATCGCCGGCCCGCCCTTGTCTTCATACTCGCCGCGACTGGCGCGGTCCGACACCGTCAGAAAACCTATCTTTGCCTTATTCATTTCATCCCTCTATATCGTTCTCACCCTGCCAGGCCGTGCCGTCCAAAAGTTGGATGGTTGCCGACTCACCCGCCGCCAATCCGGCGCTCTCGTTAGGCACGACCAGCAAGCCATCGGCGCGCGCCATGGATAACAGCACGCCGCTGCTTTGCGAGCCGGTCGGCGTGGCGAGATAGCCTTGGGCATCGCGACTCAATGTGACGCGCACGAATTCCAGATTGCCCGGCCGGTGTTTCAACGCCTGCGTCAGTCTTGCCTGTATGGTGCGCCGATAAAGCCTGCCATGTCCCATCATCTGCCGCAATGCGGGGGCGACGATCTGCTCGAAGCTGACCATGCTGGCGACCGGATTGCCGGGCAGGCAAAAAACCATGCCTGTGTCCGTCGTGCCGAAGGCCGCCGGATGTCCGGGCCGCATCTGCACTCGCCAGAAATGCATGGCAACACCCAGCGCCTCCAGCGTCGGACGCACGAAGTCGTGCACGCCGACCGAGGTGCCGCCGGACACCAGCAGCACATCGTATTTCAATCCTTGCGCAAGCTTGTTTTTGAGTGCAACAGGATCGTCGTTTGCGATGCCCAGCAAAACCGGCTGTATGCCCAGCCCTTGCACCTGCGCCATCAGCGCGTAGCTGTTCGCATCGGGGACTTTGTCGGGGTCGAATGCATCGTGCAGTCCTTCGAGTTCATCGCCACTGGACAGTATCGCCACCGTCGGACGGCGGCGCACCTGCACCCTGGCGCACTTCACCATCGCTAGGATGCCCAACACGCCAGGCGTGATTTCACAGCCCGCCTCCAGAGTCACTGCACCGCTGCGCAGGTTTTCCCCCTGCCGGCGGATGTCACGACCAACTGGCACAGACACGTTGATCTGGACTATGTCAGGTGCGACCGCTTCGGTATCTTCAACGCGCAGCACGGTATCAGCGCCATGGGGTATCTTTGCGCCGGTCATGATGCGAGCGCATTGCCCCGCTTTGAGAGTGATCGCAGGCAACTCCCCGGCCTTGATGTCCGCAACGATTTTCAGTTGCGCAGGTATTGCCGCAAGATCGCCGGCGCGCACCGCATAGCCATCCATCGCCGACACGTCATAGGGCGGATGATCGCGGTTGGATTTCACCTCCTGCGCCAGCACCCGCCCCAGAGACTGGAGCAAGTCCATTTCCTTCGTGCCCAGCGGTGCGGCTCGTTGCAATACGCAGGCTTGCGCATCGTTCAAACTGAGCGGTTTCATTGCATCATTCCTTCTGCTCTTGCCACATCCTGCGGCGTATCCAGATCAATAAAGCTACGCGGTGACGAGGCGGTCAATTCGCCCTCCTCCGCATAGCGCACGTTCAATAACTTCAACGCCCCCATCAGGCTTCTGTCGCCGCCAGCCAATCGCGCTTGCAACAGCGGCAGGCAACCGGTCGCGTAAAAGGCCAGTAACGGCTGCGGATAGCCCGCGATTCTCGGCACGACGGCTTGATGATCGCCGCGCAACGCCGCCAACTGCACGATCACGGCAGGCGCGACAAAGGGCATGTCGCAGGCCACCACGAAAGTCCACGGCGTGGTTACCTGTTCCAGCGCACTCACCAGTCCGGCCAGCGGCCCCATGCCTGTTTGTCGGTCGCATATCTGCGGCAGCGCGATTTCTGCGCGAGGCGCGTTGACGCTGACCATCGTCTTGCCGAACAACGGCTGCACCACCGCAATCACCGATTGCAGCAACGGCGTGCCATTGAAGGGCAGCATCGCCTTGTCCTGACCCATGCGCGAGGAATTGCCGCCCGCCAATATGATCGCGGTGCAGTCTTCGATCATTTCAGCTGGGCCATCAGGAATCGCGCGATGCCTGCAATGTCATCCAAGGCGAATTGCGGCAAATGCGGGTCGGCAGTGGCGACATCGGTGACCTGTGCGATCACGCCATCCGTGCAGCGCGGCGTTGCAGAACAGGCGGCGCGCCACACCTCGATCTTCGGGCAATCCGCGTGCGAAAAACTCTCCGCCAGCACCAGATCGGCATCGGCAAAATAGCGTTCGGCCAAGCGGACGGGGTCGCTTTCCTCAATGATATCGGCTATCAGTTGCATTGCCGAGGGCGTGACCAGCATGCTCGCCACCGCCCCCGCCTGCTTGAAGCGCCAGCTGTCCTTGCCCGGTGTGTCGAGCGCCACCCGATGATGGGTGTGCTTGAGGGTGGCGACTCTGATGCCCTCAGCAGTCAGCACGGGCAGCAGTTTTTCGATCAGCGTGGTCTTGCCACTGCCTGAATAACCGACGACGGCGACGACTTTCATGGATGCGGCGTAACCCAGGAATCGCCTGCAGGGGTGACTTCCTTCTTCCAGATCGGCACGCGCGACTTTAATTCGTCAATGATCCACTCGCAGGCGTGCAAGGCGGGCGCGCGATGCTCGGCGCCGGTGGCGATGAAGACGATGTTGTCGCCCGCCCTGACAGTCGCGAGACGGTGGACGATGCGGGCATCGAGCAGGCCGAAGCGGGCGATGGCCTCCGCCCGCAATTTTTGCAGTTCCGGCAGCGCCATCCGTTCATAAGCCTCGAAGCTGATCTCACTCACCTCGCGCCCTTCGGAATAATCGCGCGCGCAACCGATGAAGGTGGCGATGCCGCCCATGCACTTCGAGCTGGCTTTAAGCGCCAACACCTCGGCATCCTGGGAAAAGTCCTCGATCTGCAGGCGTACGGCGTCCATTCAACCCCCGGAAAACTTCGCCATGAAAGCGATCTCGTCGTTGTCAGCCAACGGCGTTTGCCGGTCTCGCACCTGCACGCCGTTGATGGCGATGAAACTGATGATGTCGAACAACTGCGGATAGTGTTCGTTTAGCTGATTGATCACGTCCTGCAAGCTCATGCCTGCGGTATGAATCATGGCCAGTTCGCGCGTCTGTATCCGCTCGGAAACCGGGCCGAAGAACAGCACCTTGATCATGCCGCGCCCCTTTGCCAGTGGCCGCTCTTGCCGCCCTGCTTTTCTTCGAGCTGGATATTCACAATGCGCATGCCCCGGTCCATCGCCTTGCACATGTCGTACACGGTCAGCAACGCGGTGCTGGCGGCACACAGCGCTTCCATCTCCACGCCGGTCTGTCCCGTGCATTTGACGGTCGCGCTAACCGACAGTCCCAGACAGCCCTGCTCGTCCGGTTCGGTGATGTCGGTGAAGGCGATTTCGACGCCGGTGAGCGGCAGGCTGTGGCACATCGGGATCAGATCGGCGGTTCGTTTGGCAGCCATCACCGCCGCCACATCGGCCACGGTCAGCACGTTGCCCTTGGCGATCTTGCCTGCGCGTATGCGTTCCAGGGTCGCAGGCTGCATGCGAATCACGCCGCTGGCAATCGCGGTGCGTTGTGTGATGGTCTTGGCGGAGACATCCACCATGCGCGCGCGACCGTCGTCGGAAAAATGAGTCAGTGTGTCAGACATAGAATAGTTTAAAACCCGCAATTAACAGGACAGCACTCAATACGCGCGCAATCGCCTTCATCGGCAAGGTACGACTACCCAAGTAGGAACCCAGCAGCCCGCCCATCAGTACTGTCAGTGCCAGCGGGATAACATCGTGCTGTATGCCCTGAGCCGCCTGCACGGAAAATCCCATCAAGCCCGAGAGTGAGTTTAGCAAAATAAAGGGGGCCGAGACTGCCGCCGCCTGTTTGGGATTAGCCCATCCCATCAATAAGATCAGCGGTGTCAATACAATGCCACCGCCTATACCTATCAATCCGGAGAAAAATCCGATACCCGCACCGGATAGCATCGCGACAACGAACGCCGGTTCGCGCAAATCCGCATCAGGGGATGTTCTGATTGCGATTCGCAATGCCGAGAAAATCAGCACGACCCCCAGCAACAGGTTGAACCAGTGCGTGGGCAGTTGCAAATAGCCACCCACCATCGCCAGCGGCACCGAGCCAACTACGAAAGGCCAAAACAAATTCCACCTAAAATGACCGGCTCGATAGAAAAGTATCGTAGCCACTGTCGAGACCACCACATTCAGCACCAGCGCCAGCGGTTTGATTTCCTGTGGCGCAAAACCTAACAACACCATCACAGCAATATAGCCCGATGCACCGCCGTGTCCGGTCACCGAATAGAGGACTGCAAGCACGAATAGCCCAGTCTCCAATATCAACATCTCCGAGCCAAACATTAAATTACCCATATGAATCATAATATTAGCCACCCGTTGCAGACATGATGCGGATGATTTTACCGGGCTGTTCGCGGAACTCGTGCTTTTCGGGTTTAAGTTCGATCGCCTCACGGATGGCCGATTCCAGCCCGGCATCAGAGATCCCGCTGCGCAACAGCGGGCGCAACTCGAATTTGCTGTCATCGCCCAAACAAAGATACAGCGTGCCATCTACCGTGAGTCTTACGCGATTGCAGGTCTCGCAAAAATGCTGCGACATCGGCGTGATGAAGCCGATGCTGAACCTGCCATCGGCAGTCACCAGATACCTTGCCGGGCCACCTCCGGCAACCAGGCCGTCCACCATGCCGTAACGCGATTGCAATTGTTTCCTGATCGGTTGCAGATCCACGAAGCCAGCGTTTCTGCCGGTATCGCCCACCGGCATGGTCTCGATTAGCCTCAACACAAAACCGTGCTCAAGGCAGAAGTCGGCCATGGCGGTGATTTCATCCTCGTTCACGCCTGCCATGACGACCATGTTGATCTTGATCGGCGCGAAACCAGCGGATTTGGCGACAACCAAACCGTCCAGTACAGAGGCTAATGCATCGCGCCTAGTAATATTTAACACCCGTTCCGCACACAGCGAATCCAGGCTGACATTGAGTCGGCTCACCCCCGCCGCCTTGAGTGCTGCCGCGTGTCTGGCCAACTGGGTGGCATTGGTACTGAGCGATAAATCCTCAACCCCTTCGATACGTTTTAAGCGTGCAGCCAGTTCACTGATGTTGCGCCGCAGCAAGGGTTCGCCGCCGGTGAGGCGAAATTTCGAGGTACCCAGACGCGTGAAGGCGGCTACCACGCGCGTGATTTCCTCAAAAGTCAGCCAGTCAACTGGCTCCCCATAATCGTTGAAACCCTGCGGCATGCAATAACTGCAACGCAGGTCGCAACGATCTGTCACCGATAACCGTAAATAATCGATGGAGCGACCAAAGCGATCTTGCAAGGCAGTCGTCATGCGTTCCTATCGGCTACGCTTGCCAAAGGTGTTTTCGACCAGTGGAGTGGTATTCGCCTGCGGCACATGGCATTGGTTACAGTTGAATCGCGCATTGATCAGATGATCGGTAACCTTGTTGCGATCACGACGCAAATCGGTGTAATGACTGGGTGGAATCGGTGTTGCCGTTCCTGGCTCGCGTACTTTCCCCCATTGATCGGGCAGAGTATGGCAGGCAATGCACATATTGTTATCCTTGGTAATCGGCAGAAAGTCGGCTATGTCATGCGGGATTTGCGGCGGCGCATTAAGATAGGCGCGTGGCAATACCTTGTTCTGCCCAGCCATTTCCCCCTTGTATTGATAAACCTGTGGTTCAGGGGTATCAAAAACACTGGTTTTGCTCAATCCCATACTATCTGCCGGTATGGATTTGGCAACGGGCGCAGCCTGTACCGATGCTGCAATGACCAAGAAGAGACCGGCAACTAATTGATGTAAGCGCATTTTATTCTCCTCATGCCTTGTAAATCTTGACGGCACATTTTTTGAAATCCGTCTGCTTGGAAATCGGACAGGTCGCATCCAGCGTGACCTTATTGATGAACACGCCCTCATCGAACCATGGCACATAGACCAATCCTTTAGGCGGACGGTTGCGGCCATTGGTTTCGACCACCGCCTTTACCTTGCCGCGCCGCGACTCTACCCACGCCACGCTCTGCCGCTTGAGACCGCGTGCCTTGGCATCTTCAGGATGCATGTAGATCAGGGCTGCGGGCACGGCGAAGTGCAACTCACGCACGCGGCGCGTCATTGTGCCTGAATGCCAGTGTTCCAGCACACGACCGGTAGAGAGCCACATGTCGTATTCGCCGTCGGGTTGCTCAACGGGTGCGGCATAGGGGCGGAAGAATATCTTCGCCTTGCCCGGGAACGCCGTCTTGGCCGGGTTGGTGATACCGTCCAGATTGCCGCTAGGCAAAGATTTGAATGCGGAGCCGTAAAAATCGAAGCCGCTGCCTTTTTTCACATACGGATCGTATTCCTCGTTGAAACGCCAGTGCGTCTCACGGCCATTCACCACCGGCCATTTCAGACCGCGCACATCGTCCTGGAAATACACATCAAAATTAGCCAGATCGTGCGCATGACCGCGACCGAAACCGGCGTATTCCTCGAACAAGGCTTTTTCCGGGAACCAGTGATCGCCCAGTATTGTTGCAGTTTGGTTGTCGTGTCCCTTCGACACCGCATCCGGCCATTTGAACTGCTTGTTATCCGGCGTGGCGAACAGCACTTCGTAAAGACTGGCTTCCGGCGAATAGGATGAGCCGGTCAACACATCCGGCAACTTACCATCAGCATAACCTTCCTCCTTGAGGCCGGGTATCTTCTGCTCACCCCACAGCTCTTTCAGTTTGAAGCGCTTGGAAAACTCGATGATCTGCCAAAGATCGGTGCGCGCCTGACCGGGTGGCGGCACCTGTTCGCGCCACATCTGGGTGCGGCGTTCCGCGTTGCCGTACGCGCCCCATTTTTCAAAGATGATCGCGGAGGGCAGCACCAAGTCGGCAACCTTGGTGGAGATGCCGGGATAGACATCCGAGACAATGATGAAATTATCCTTTTCACGTGCCGCCTTGATCCAGTGATTGGCGTTGGCGGTGTCCTGGAACGGATTGCACACCTGCACCCACGCCCATCTGACCTGACCGTCCTCCAGATCGCGCAGCAGCTTGGTGAAATGACTGCCGATCTTGGGATTCAGGGTCTTGGCAGGCAGCTTCCACAGTGCTTCAGAATGGGTGCGGTGATCAGGATTGTCCACCACCATGTCGGCGGGCAGACGATGTGAAAACACCCCTACTTCACGCGCCGTACCACAAGCGGAAGGTTGACCGGTCAGCGAGAATGCGCCGTTGCCGGGCATTGCCTGCTTGCCCAATAGCAGATGTACCATATACGCCTGCTCGTTGACCCAAGTACCACGCTGATGCTGATTGAAGCCCATGGTCCAGAAACTCACCACTTTACGGGATTGTTCGATATACAGATCGGCCAGTAATTTAAGCTTGGCCTTGAAACTGTCCAGCGACTCTTCCGCATCGCCTTTGGCCAATTCAGCAACAAAATCCAGCGTATAGGGTTCCAGTCCCTTCTTGAAGTCCTCGAAGGTAATCAACCAGTGCTTGCCCGCTGTACCGCGATTATTCTGCGCTACCGTAGCACCTGATTTTTTCCCCTGACCGATCGCCTCGGCATCGCCAAGTTGCATCGTCAGTTCGCGGCCATTCACATCCTTTTCGGCAGGATAGTCATACTTGTCCGAGCCCCGCATGCCGTAGCCGATGTCGGTGGGGCCGGTCGCGAATACGCAGTGCTTGTTGACGAAATCCCAGTTCACTGCATCTCGTGTCACGATTTCTCGCGCAATGTAATTCCAAATCGCCAGATCAGTTTGCGGACGGAAGATGATTTCCACATCGGCGATGCCGGAGGACATATTGCTGACCGTAGTCAGATTGATGAGTTTGACATTGTCATCATTCAGCTTGCGATCCGTGATGCGCGTGAACAGCACCGGGTGCATCTCGGCCATATTCGCGCCCCACAACACCATGGTGTCGGTCAGTTCGATGTCGTCGTAATTGCCCGATGGCTCGTCAATGCCGAAGGTCTGCATGAAGCCTGCCACGGCGGAGGCCATGCAATGACGGGCATTCGGATCGATGTTGTTGCTGCGGAACCCCGCCTTGAACAGTTTGACCGCCGCATAGCCTTCCTGCACGGTCTGCTGGCCGGAGCCGAAGAAGCCGATGCCGGTGGGTCCCAATTCCTGATAGTGGCGCTTGAATTGCGCGGTCATCTCCTCAAAGGCGCGTTCCCACGATACCGGCACAAAGTCGCCCTGCTTGTCGAACTTGCCATTCTTCATGCGCAGCAGCGGCTGAGTCAGCCTATCCTTGCCGTAGGGAATCTTGCCGTTGAAATAACCCTTGATGCAGTTCAGCCCCCGGTTCACCGGAGAATCAACGTCGGCCTTGGTGGCGACTATCTTGCCCTTTTCCGTGGCGATTTGAATGCCGCAACCCACACCACAGAACCGACAAACGCCTCTGTCCCAACGCCAACCTGTTTCTGCATTAACAACGGCGGCTTCAGCCAGTTCGCCCACCGGCAAACCGACCGTCGCTGCGGCTGACGACACCATTACGCTTTGCTTCAAAAAATCTCTGCGGGATACAGTCATTTTGACATCTCCAATTGAATCTCCACCAAACCATCACCATAGTGCAATGGTTAAACTGGCGGAATAGATAAGGAAAGTTGAATTTCACAGGTAATCAATATATGCCGACAACAAGCTTGAAAAAATTGATGCGATAAGATGTATTTTTCAGAAATGTATTCTTTTTCAACCAAGAGTTCAACCGTAATATATTTCAATGACAGCTTAAAGAATACGAAAGAAGTATCAACACCCACTGCTTGTCACGCATGAACGCCAGACCTATCACCGGCCCCAAACTTATCGCCCCCACCAGCGGATTGAATTTCGGTCCTATACAAAATTGCACATCCAATCTGCGGACTTCTAAACGCTCAAGGCCTCACATTACTGCAAGGCCTTGAGTTTATTTATACTTAAATCAGGGGCAAACAAGTTTCAGCTGTATTAGCTACTACTTCTCGGTGTTAATTTCCAACCACAAAAGTCCCCACATCCACGATCTCGCCCTGCCCCGTCAATCGCAGGATGGTGTTCTCATCCTTTTGTTGCGCGCTGCCAAAATCGGTCGAAAGGTGCAGCATCAGCGTGGTCGCCCCCGCGACGATTTGTTGGTGGTTGCCGTAAAAGTGCGCCTGAACTTTGTACACGCCCGGTTTGGCATTACGCAGCGAAAATTCCTCGGGCCCGTAACCACCGGTAAAGTCCCGCGAGATCGCGCCGCCCTGATAACTCAGCCGATTGCCGTAATAGACTTTCTCGCCGTTGGGATCGGTCACCCACAGGTCAATGTCCGTGTTGTCGGCATCCCAACTCAGCACCACGCGCAACGCCAGCGGCAGGTTGCGCAGCAGCCGTTTATCCATCCGACTGATGTCCAGCGCCGTACCTACTGGTGCGCGTGCAATGACGGCATTCAGTTCGGCCAGTGCGACCAGTTCGATGTCCGGGAAACGCCCGTGCCACGGGTGAGCTACGACTTCCCATAGATTGTCAGCTGCCTGCTGGTATTGTCCATCCTCGGCATAGGCCAGCCCCAGATCGCGCCAGGATTGCGGCTCGTCAGGACTCAGCGCCAGCACCTTTTGTAAAACAGGTAGCGCCAATCCGACCTGTTTGGCCTGCAACAAGCGATAAGCCAGGATGCGCAGCACCTGCCGATTCTCAAGATCCATCTCGGCCAGGTTGGACAGGATGCGCAGACCCAGTTCGGATTGTCCGCGCGCGAAGAAGATGTCCGCCGCATCCAGGAAGAAAGCCGTGCTGTTGAGATAGCTTTGGCGTTCATCCAGATAGATGCGATACATCTCTGCCGGTTCTGCAGCGTTCAGTCGTCGCGCATAGGGCGCATCGGACTCCCAACGCTTGAGCTGGATGCTGGCTTCTGCAGGCGTTTGCGGCGTGGGCAATGAGCCTGCCGCTGCCATGCGTTCGGCAACGCGCGGCGCGGCCATTGCCATCGGTGCGGGTGCGGGTGCGGCTACCGCAACAGCTTCCGGACGTGCTGATCCGGCCAAGCCGAAGCTAAATAGGGGGTAACGGTTATCTTCCTTCGGCCTGGGTTTATCTCCCTTGGGGAAGGACTTTCCCCACCATTCAACCTTTTGGGCAAATCTGGCGGCAATATCGTCTAGATGGGCATCGCGCTCGGCCTTGCGATTGCGCCCCTTTTCGGACAGCAGGCGTTCATAGTCTGCGCGCAACGATGCCGGAGGTACGATCTCGTAACGCACATAATCCTCAACACGATCGAGCACGATCAGCGAAGTCTCGCGCGTCACGCGCCCAAAGTCAGCCCCAAGCCTCCGGATCGCGGCGCGGTTTTGGGCGTAATCGGTTTCCAGACTCGCCAGTTTCATCGCCGCCCAGCGCGAGGCTGCCTGTCCGCTGCGGGCCGCATCAGCATTGCGGATGACCATGCGTTGCGAGCGGGCAATGCCCCGCCCATCCAGCCAATTCAGGGTGATTGTCGCCTCAGGCTCGGTCAGTACGCCGGCAAGCTGCATGCGCCCCTTTTCTGGATAAGGTGAATTGACTATCAGTTCCTTTGCCCCGTTACTGCTTAACCCGGTCAGTCGAGTTGACTGACAAGTCAGCGCAGTGACCGCATCGGCAGGAAGCAGGTGCAGCATATCCAGCAGCCGTCCGCCAGTTGGCTCGGCGAGGACACCAAGTCGCAGCAGATCGGCACTGACTGCGGCATTCACCGTAAACAGCGGCACCGCGCCCGCCTGCAGCCCGGCTGGACCGTAATTGAACAAGCCATCTGAGAACAACAGGTTAAGCTGAGTTGACTCAGGGGGAGTGAGTGCCGCAGCAGCGGTCGCACCATCGTAGGCCACCGATTCCAGCACTGCACGCAGCGGCTGCCAATCACCGTGCTCGATGGTGAACGAGCGCACCGGCTCGGCGCGATCACGCGCAATCACCAGTTCGACCTCGACATTACCCAACTTGCCGAAGTAGGCATCCAGCAGGGCGAACTCGCGACCATGATCGCGCAATGCCCCGGAGCCGGATGCATCCCACACCAGGCCAACCTTCAGAGGATGGGGGCTGACTAAGACTTGATCGTCGGGCACTGCCACTTCGGTATAAAAATATGTCTGATCGGCGCGCCTTTCGGTGATTGCCAGTGCCTCACCGAGATCGGGATAATCAACGTTCAATACGTTACGGCCAGTGTAATTTTTGCGCGACAGGCCGAGCGTGGAACCATTGCGCTGCCCTTTTCCATCAATCCTGGGCGCATTGACATCCAGTGTTTCGGCTCCCAGTCTGGCGCGGACAGGCATAGCGCGGCCACCACGAATCGCCGGATTATTGACCGTTATATCCAACTCTCCAACCTTGTCGGCAAACTGCAAGGGCAAGCGGAAAATAGCGTGTCGCTTCCCCTTGAGAATCGAGACTTCCAGTGCACCCTCAATTTCCAGAACGACTCGACGCATGCCGTGTGCGGGCAGCGGGTAGACGCGCAATTTGTAATTATTGCCGTGGGTCTGCTCCAGCAACGCGGGATCAATACGCGCCCTGGATACATCTTCGAACACCTGTTGCCCCCGGGCCTTGTCCACCGGCACGGCAGCGCGCAATTCGCCGTTGATGTCCAACGCAAAGCCCGTCACCGACTGCCCCGCCAGCAAGGGGAACTGCAACTCGCCTTCGAGCAACAACGCATTAGGGTTATAGAACACCATCTCGACGCGCGTGTGGGCAAAGCTTCCGACTACCTCCGTCCGCACTTCCACTTTTTGCAGCTGTATCGGCTGGCGCGCGACCGGTGCAACCAGACGTACCAGCGGCGGTACAGGAGGGGGTAGCCTGGTTACGGCTGCCTGCGCAACAGGCGTAATGAGTAACAGTATGGCCAGGCTGGAACGTAGTTTCGAGATGAGAGTGCTCATGGGGATTCCCTTGTATTCAGTCGTATATTCCGGTTTGCGTATCGCTTGCAGGCCATGAGCACGGGTGGCACGTACCGTGCATCCCGCGTTTGTCAGGGCAAGCGATAGGTATAGCTGGCCAGTATCTTGGCCGAGGTCTCATCCAATCGGGCGGGCAATCCGAACGGATGTACAGCCGGATTGCGGATACTGCCCTGTATGCCCTGCGGCGTCGCACCGTGTAGCCAAACACTGTCATTCAGCGACGGGCCAGCCTTGGTGCCGCCACCATCACTGCCATGACAGCCTGCGCAATTGTCGGCAAATGCCACCTTGCCTGCCCTCAACACAAATTCGGACAGCTCGTGATCCACCACAATCTCGGCAGCAGACAAGTCGCGGATTCGAGCCAAATACTTGCCGCGAACCTGATCCAAACTCAACTGCTTTTGCTTCATTTCACAGATCGCCGTCCAGGGTTGGCATCCGCCGGGGACACCCAGCCCCTTCCAGTGCGAGGAAATTCCCGGCAGCGAGGGATATACCAGCAAATACACCACGACCCAGCAGGCACTGAGCAGCATACCGAGCCAGTACCAGCGGGGAATACGATTGATAGTCAGGGAGTAACTATCCCACTCCCTGAACCATTCGCCGCGCGTATCCACCCTGTTGTCCATGACTCGCCACTCCATTCACATTTTGAACCGCAGCCAGTACGCAATCACACGAACGTCACGACCGCAACCTGCGTCCCCCTCAAGGCGGGGGTACAACCCTGGAGACGATACGAACCGGCAATCTGTCAGGCCGATTTAGACCGAACTCAGGGGGCTGCGGGAGCGTTGCCCGCAGGGATTTTGAAGCGCCAGAAGCGTCCGAACGCGGTGATGACTTCCTCGATGCGGCTATGCACGGTTTCCGGTTGGGCGCTGCGCACCACCTCGAAGATGTCGGACAACACGCTGTTTGCATCGGCGTAGTAGGAGTGGCCGATCAAGTCGGTCTTGACGTTGCTGGCATCAATCGAATCCATGCCCGGCAGCACGACGATGCTGGGGTCGGCATCGCCCAGCCGCTGGCCGCCATTGATCATTTCGGAGAATTTCAGCGCCATGTCCTTGGAAGACGCATAAAGCGTCATGTGGCGACCGGAAGCCAGCAGCGGCGGCGCGATTTCGTTCTTGAATACGTCAGCGTCTATATCCGGGGCCACCAGCATGATGTCCTTGAAGCGATTGACCAACTCCGGGCGCTCCGTGAACAGTTCCGCCAGCGCCCTTGAGGTGGGCTGGTTGCCCATACTGTGGGCGATCACGAATATCTCGTCCGCATCCAGGTTGGCCGCCAGGTCGGCAAAGAATGCCTTGAGATGGGGGACGCTCCAGTTGGCATTCTTCTCGTCGTTCCGGTAGCTCATCAACTGCGCGCGGGATGGCCAACTGAAGAATATCGGCACGCCCGGGAATGCAAGGTCGTAACTCATCTGCGCGGTACGGCGGGCTGCCTCTTCGAAGCCGACATTGAAACCGTGAATAAATACAAAGGCTTTCCGACCATCCGAGCTCTGGATGCGCTGTTTAAGGCTGTCGAAGAAATCGGCTGACGCCTGGGTTTCGACGCTGGCAAGCACGATATGTTTGTTGGGGTCGGGGCGGAATTCCAGCCGCCAGATGGATGGCCCTTCCAGCTCGCCCATGCGGTGATCGCGTGGGATGCTGACATCGCAGTATCCATAGCTGATATCGCCGCGCTCGCCGCCGAAGCGCTTGTCAGGCTCGGGATTGCCGGTCGCGGCGCGGTCAGTCGCAAAATGCACCCGCTGGATGCTGAAATTAGGCTCAGTGCCACGACTGATCGCTTCATCTGCCGGTTCGACCGCCTTGGGCGGCGTGGCGCATCCGCCGAGCAGCGAGAACAGCGCCAGCAAGCCTATCAAGTGACGCATACCCGCATTGCGTGAAAAAAATCCTGACATTTTATCGAACCCTTGTTACGGCAAAGTTTTCGGACGATTCCGGCATCACTGCAAGCGCTCCAGAAAGTGATAAATCAATTGATTTTTGAGTCGCGCAATGATGCCAGTTAACGGGCGGTTATTCAAAGACAATTGTCGCATCAAACCAGCAAACCGATGCGCCGCAAGCTCATCCAGGGCACGTCTCACTTGTCACGCTGAAAGCACCAGCGCGGACCGTCGCTGCGCGCGGCTGCGGGCAACTCCTGCCACCACTTCACCCATTCGGTGCCGGGTGCGGTCACGATCACCTTGGGCGGCAGGTATTGATTCTTCTGCTCGACACTGCCAGCCAACTTGCCGGAATTGATCGCTTCCATGAAAAGCGTCGCATTCAACTCTATCCCGCACAGGCGATCAGGATTTTCCAGTTCGACCCTAATCAGGATGTAGGAGGCGTTTCCGGGGAACTTTTCCCCCTGCCACTCTGCCATTGCGCGCATGTCGAGCAACAACCAGTCGGAATTGTCAAAGTGCATCGTCCGTGCCACGAAAGGCGCGGGCGGTGGCGGCTCGGCTTCGTCTGGGGGGGCGGAAAAATACATGCGCAACGCGCCGTCCGGTTCGCTCTGCAGGCGCACCCGCACACCGTTGTCTTCCTCGTTCTTCCAGGTGCCATTGATAACCCCCGGCAGTGGCGCAGCATAAACTTCCGGGGGCGGATGGGCAAAATCCGGCGAGCTACAGGCAGACAACAGCAATCCCAATACCCCCCATGCCGGCATGAATCTCATAGTTTTCCCCAGTCCAGTTGCACACATCTGCGCGGCCAGCCTTGCGCCACTGACTGCAATACACCGGTAAAATTGAGCGGCGCATCCGGCGACAGGGCGAGCCAGTACAAATGATGGCCATTGCCGGTGCGTAATTGCACAAATTGACCAAAACGTACACTGGCCTCGGGGACGTTGTCCTCAATCAACGGCCACCACAGCTGTTCTGTCAATGGCAAGGGTTTTCGGCCCGTCCAGAATCCTGCGATGGTACGCTGTTTGAACAGAGGCTTGTTCAACAACTCGGCCTGCCCCATGGCTTCCATCACCTCTATCAGCCGCTGATGCAAGATGTTGGCCTGTTGTTCCCAGTGCGCCTCGCAATAATGCTCGTCCTGACTCTGGAAATCGTTATAGCCGGCCTTATGGAAGCACTCGTCGTCGTTGACCGGGGCCGGCCAGAGCGCATACACCAGCCATCCCGGAGGAAAGTCGCCCCCCTGCTGGACCATCCCCCAATTGATAGAAAAAGAATTTCCCATACGATCACTCCATTTAGCTTGTCGTCCGACGTTTCCGAAAATAAGCTGCCGCCGGACTCCCTTTCGTTGCGAGCTTGCAGGCTCGCGACTCATTCGATGATGTCATCACTGTCGAATTGATTGACTGCCTTGACGGCGACATCCGAAAAATCACGCGCTGCATTGACGACCTGGTAGGCTAGCACCGCCTCCTGATAGGATAAATAATAATCCAGCACCAGGCTGTCTGTATGATCGTCCGGCACAGATGCCCGCACCAGGATCACGCTGTTATTGATGCGGTTGGCAAGGTCGATACGGCGACTTTGCTCTGCCCCGCCCTTGAAGCCGAACACCTTAAAAAAGAACAGTAAATTGTGCTGGCGGTCTATATGTATCCGCACGCTCCGATCGGCTGACACCTGGACGACCAGACCATTTTCACCTTCCTGCGAGGTTTTGAAGAATGCGCTCCTGAACAGCCGTTCCAGCGTTTCTACCGACATATCCTGCTCGTTGATGCGCGTATCTTCGGCAGGCGGTGCGACGACTGCCACATGCGCCCCGGGCGATGTACTGGCTTCGATCTCCCTCATGTCGAACTGCTTCTGATCTGCACAGGCCACACTGCTTGCACATGCGAGCAGAATCCCGGCCAACAACTTGTTTAGCATTTCCTTCTCCTTTGAAATTGTGAGAAAAAACTCGAGCGAATCATCTGCTTTCCGCCTTGAACATGGCGGTGGACGGACGATTGCAACTGCTGTCGCGATATAACTGGCCCGGATCGGCTTGCGCCCCCTGACGGTGCGCCAGTTCAGTCACCTCGCTGAACGCCAGATTGCATAACTTGAGATCGCGGAGACTCTGGCGCTGGTGGTCAGCCTGATCCAGCAGCAGGGTCTTCAACTGTAAATTTCCCCCAGCCGACAGATTTTCCACCGCGCGGGACGCTGCCAGCATGGACAAGCCCAGCCACTTGGCTCGTGTTTCTTCCTCGGCGAAATGCTTGTTGGCCACCACCAGCAGCAAGTCCGGTTGTCCGTGTTGCACGCTGGCGGCGGGTATGCAGGATGTCACAGTCTGCCCCATGTCGCGATCTATGTCGCGGACGATTTGCTGGCAAATATTCTTCAGCACCGCGCCCTGCCTTTCGGCGACATCATCTTCCGCATAACCGGTGTAGCAGTACATGGTGGCGCTGACCGCCAAGGCTGCTTGCAAATAGTTCATCTCTACTCTCCTGTTTGGCAAAATTGCTTACCTGTTTGGACGTGGGACAGGCATTACTGTCAGGAGTCAGTTCAAGACGGAATCACGGTGCGCCTATCAGCACAAAAGGCGCCCAGTAATACGGATGACGGTAGCGGCTGTCCGCCGCGAGCGCGCGTTGCGCGGTC
Source organism: Gallionella sp. (assembly GCA_028687575.1). Classification (GTDB taxonomy): domain Bacteria; phylum Pseudomonadota; class Gammaproteobacteria; order Burkholderiales; family Gallionellaceae; genus Gallionella. The sequence goes on from JAQTZW010000013.1 coordinate 44,415, forward strand.
GCCAGCGCCACGACATAACCCATGCCGTGATCGAGGTTGCGGTAGAACTCGCCCATCAGCCGTGCGGTGGCGGCATCGTCCACCGGCCACAGCGTCGCCACGACCGAACGAACATTGGTGCGCTCAAACTGGTAGGCAAGACCGGTGATCTCCACGCCGCTGCCACGCGCAGCCGTGTCGCAGGCGGACAACACCACCAGCCGGGTGCGCGCAAAGCGCAGGCCGGGAATGTCCTTGTAATAGAGCGATTGACCGGACAAAAGGATGTGCGATTGTTCGGGATGTTCACCATCGAGACGGCCATGCGTGGCCAAGTGAACAATGTCATAACCGGGCGCGCGTATCTCGCTGCGGAAGGCGGCCAGGGTGGCATCCGTGCCGCCCAGAATGCGCATTTTGCTGACCACTCCCTTGACCTCGTTCACTTCCCGGCGAGCGCCCGGCAGCGAGCCATCCGGGTCCACCAGCGCCAGCACGCTTGCCTTGCCTGCCGCTGGTTCGCTTGCGAATTTTTGCTGATCGAGCGCGGTCACTTCGATCAGCGCGGTCTGCTCCATCAGCCAGGATTTGCCGTCGTGCAACGCGGCAAATGGCAGATACCGCAAACCGCCCGAGGCGCTCACCACCAGCACCTTGGGTGCGCCAAAACGCTGGAACGCCGGGCGGATCAGCAGATCGTAGAGGCGCACCGAAGCTTCGCGCAGCGCGTCGCCGCTGGCGGTTACGGCAGCCCCCGGAGCTGCCTTGCGCACCGCACCGCGCTGTGCCGCCATCTCTGTTCCCCGTCTGGCCGCCGCCGCAGTGGATACCCCATCCAGCATGCTGCGCACCAGCCTGTCCAATTCGCTGTTATTCACCGCCACCTCGAAGTGGGTGATCGCATCATGGGTGATGGCGAATACCACCAGTTTTTCGTCCAGCGCCATCGGGCTTAACACCAGCGTTTCAGCGGGAATGTATTGCTGGAGCTTTTCCAGTTCCAGCGGGCGTATCGAATAGACATCCCGCCCGTTGCCGCCTCCTTGCGCCATCTCGCGGTCCAGTTTGTCTATGTATTCGGCGCGACGGCGGCGCACATCGGCCAGTAACTCGTCGAGATGCTGCATCTTGGCTGCGTCGGGATGCGCTTTTTCCTGCTCGCTGCGCAACTCCTTGTCGAAACGCGACTCCGCGATCTCCAGTTCCAGCGCCAGATCGCCTTCGCGCCCACCCGCATTGCGGCGCAAGTCTTCCAGCTCCGCTGCCTTGGCGCGCTCGACATAGCGCAATGCGTCACCCACCTTGTCCTGCCCCAGCAACAGGCGCACCAGCAGGGTATAGATACCAGCCTTGTCGCCCCAGTAACGGGTCTTGGCGACCTCGGACTGCAACACGACCTCGCCCTTTTCGATTTCACGGGCGGCGCGTTCCAGCGATTTCAAGGCATCCCCCACCCGGCCCGCATCTGCCTCGATCACGCCCAGTTGGTACAACGCCTCCCAAGATACCGCGCCGCCTGCCCGTTCGGCCCGTTCGATGGCAAGACGCAAGGTGGCTTCGGCCTCAGGGCGATGCGCCCGAGACTGGGCGATGCCCAGTTCACTCAAGGCCACGAAGGCACCCCTGTTGCGTTTCTCCTCGACGTGGACGGCATCCTCCAGCACCGGCAGCGCCTGGGCATAGTCACCGTGTTTCGCCAGCATCTTGCCGCGTGCGGACAGCAATTCCGGTACCAGGCGCGGCAGCGAACTTGCCGCCTGACGCAATGCGTCCTGAAACACCTGATCCGCCTCTTCGTAACGCGCAAGCTGCGCCAGCACCTCTCCTCGAGCTGCAGCGACATGCAGCCGGAAATCGAAATTACTGTCATTGCCGACTACCTTCTCGGCCTCGTCTATGCGCTTCAATGCCTCGTCGAAATCCCGCAACCGCACCAGCACCTGCGCACGATTGAAGATCAAGGCTGCCTCACCGTAATGATTTTCCGCCTGATGCATCAACGGGATCGCTGCGTCGTATTCCTTCAGTTCCTCCTTCACATCCCCCAGATGCATGGCGATTTCCGCCAGCGTATTCATCGCCCAGGCCTGCAACACCGGATCGCTGATCCGCCGGGCGATCTCCAGCGAGGCTTGCGCCTGCTGTTTGGCTTCAGTCAACTGCCCCAGCAGGGCCAGTTGCCAGCCTTTCGACTGCAAAGCCTCCGCCTGCAACGGTAGATTGCCCGATTCAGCCGCCAAGCGGACGACTTGTTCATAAGACTGGATGGACGCGTCGTATTCCCCTTGGGAGGCGAGTATGCCGGCACGAGCAAGCAACACCTGCATGCGTCGTGTCACATCTTTGCTATCTTCCGACAGTTGTAGCGCCTCACCGATCGTTTTGTCAGCGCCCGCCAGATCGCCTTCGCTCTGCTGCTGGCCCGAAAGCGCAAGCAGGGCCAGCAACCGCAAGCCGCCATCGTCGCCGGCTGCTGCCAGCGCTTCATCCAGTAAGGGATGCGTCTCCTTGTCACGGCCCAGATTGTGCAACCAGGTCGCCCGGTTGGTGCGGCTGACGACCCTCAACTCGCGGTTGCCGATACCGTCAGCAATGGCCGCCGCCTGCTCAGCGAATTTCACCGCGCCGGCAAAATCGCGCTGCTGGTCGCTGACACTCGCCGCTCCCAGCAACGCCCAGGCCCAGTCGGGCTGCATCTTCAGCGACTGGTAGAGCGCGCCCGCCTCGGCATAGTGCTGTCCGGCTTCAGCGGGTTGTTTCATAGCGACGAACAGTTTGCCCAGTTCGAGATGCACCTCAGCCTGTTCGCTCTTATTGTCGCGCTTGGTGTACAAGGCCAGCGCGCGTTCAAGGTCATGGCGCGCCTGTTGCCGCTCGCCCTGCTCAACGCGGATTTTTCCTGACTGCAACAACTCCCAGGCCAGACCGTTCTCATCCCCCGATGCCACGCGCAATTGCATCGCCTGCTCGTGCAGGGCCAGTGCTTGCTGCGGATTGCCCATTACCCAGTACGTCTGCCCGGCTGCGGCAAGCGCCTTGGCTTCCCAGGCGGTATCGTGCAGTTCCTGCGCCAACCCGGCAGCGCGCTGGTAGTCGGCCAGTGCCTCAGGAAAGCGTGACGCGCCATAATGCAACTCGCCGGTCTCCCATGCGATCTCAGTCTGCTTCAGGACATTATTCAGTTCCTGTGCGCGAATCGCCGCACGTTGCAGCAGCAGGGCAGCCGCCTCGGTCTCCCCCAGCATTTGCTGTGCCTTGGCGATGCGCCGGATCAGGTCTATCTCTTTCTGGCGGAAACCCGCTGCACCGACTGCCGCATAGCGATCCAACAACGGCAGCAATTCGGCTACCACCTTGCGGTAATCACCCCGCGCGTTGGCGATATCCGCCCCCAGCCCGATGGCATAGGCTTCGGAGAGCAGCGCATGCGCGGCGATCTGGTCATTGGGTGGCGACTGGCGCAACGCGGCGACCTCGACGCGCACCTCGGCCACCCGCTTTAGCACCTCATCCGGCTGGCCCATCCGGGAATAAGCGTTGGCCTCGTTGTTCATGCAGATGATGCGATCCAGCGCGGCGTTGTGCTCCTGCGCTACCGGTACTTTGGCATAAAACTCTGCGGCACGCCGGTAGGCAGCCGCCGCATCCCCATATTTACTGCGATCCAGCATCCAAAGGTGGGCACGCGCATTTTCCACCAATGCCCGCAGCAGCGCCGAGGGGTTGACGCGCACCGCCAGCAAGTGCTCCATCACGGCCAGTTTCTGCTCGCCTATTGCGTACTGCTTCGGAGTCAGGGCATTGATGTCATCGCACAATTTGGCCAACAACGTTGCCGCATCGCTTTCCTGGAGCCCGGCCACACGCTCTGCGAATCCGGGTTTGCCGTTCAGCGCCACGATCTCGTCCAGCGTATCCGCATTGGAAAGGGGTGCATCGTTGATAAGCCAGGTGGAATAAGTCTCGCTGATCTTCCACTGCTTGCCGATGTACTTGCCCGGATAATCGCGCACGAAACGCAAGAAGGCGCGGTAATCCTCGGGGGTAGATTGTTCGAGGATAGGCGTGAGCGTCTTGCCGGCCCATTTTCCGTGGCTGACCTGCTGTTTCATTTCAGCGGTGAATTCGACCACCTCATGGCCGGCCACGACCATCGCAGCCAGCGCCTGATTCTCGATACCGTCATCGGTGGCTGACAGCACCTGCTCCAGCGTTACGAGGGGCTCTCGGTAATTGTCCAGCAAGACAATACCATTGACGTACAGGTCAAACAGCAGGCCGTGATAAATGTTCGCCGGCAACAACACCGACAACTCGACCACTCCTGCATCCGTGATGCCAGCCAGACTGGAACCGGCCTCTGCACGAAGCCAGCTATCCTGCTCATTCACTGATTCAACTTCGACGCGACCGGAAATCGCGATGCCGCCATCGGCTTGGCGTGCATACAAGTTGCCGTGCGCCCCCTTGAGGATGCCGTGTCTGCTGCCGCAATTCATGCGTATCCGTTCAGGGTTATCGTGCGGCCCCTGTAATTCGGCGATGGTACACATCAGGCTCTGTTCTACCCGGGTATCGGCTGCATGGGCAGAGGGTACGAGGCAGACCAAACATAACAGGGAGATCAATAAACGCATACCCGACTCCATTTTAATCTTCAGCAAAGATTCTCGATTTGCCACACATTCATCAGGAAAAATGGCCGGCGAAAGCCGCGCAATTATGATCAAGCCGCCACCATCCGCCCACCCCACGTTTTGGGGGAGGGCGTTCACCATGGCTCCTGTCGTGCGCGCCGCAAAGCGCGCTCAGCCTGCTCCAGGATGGAGGTGGGGATGCGCAAAAAGATGCTGGTCGAATTGCAAAAGGCATGCAGATTGGCTAACGCCTCCTGCAACTCGCGGGCCGCCTCGAACAGCCGCGATGACACCTGTTCGCTCTCGAAAGCGAGTATCGCACCGCTAAGCCCGGCCTGCTTGAGTCTGACCTGGGTGTCGTCCGTTTCATCCATCACTACCAGCACGAATTTCTTGCCTCCGTTCATCGGCGTCTCCTTGGCGCTTCGTCATCCAGACCTGCATCGCAACGACGATGCCGGCGTATCCGTTCGGACAAGGGATGCACGAAATCAGGGGCGGGAGGAGCCCCCGCGCAACGCCTTGTCCGGCTGTTGTGACGGAACGAATGCAAATAGTGTCAGGAGTGACAGGGCGATCCGCATGAATCTACAGCACCGAAGTCTTCACCACCTCGCCGGTCGCCTCGTCAAGTTCGACCTGCACGTCGAAACGTCCCTGCTGGTGGGTGTCGAAGCGGGCAAGTTCTGGCTTGCCGTTCGCGTTACGGTCTTCATAGACGGCATCCGGCTTGCCGTCGCCGTTGCGGTCCAGATACAGCGAAACCCCACGGGCCGCATCGTCCCAGTTGAGTACATAGCCGTTGAAATGCCCGGAGCAATTGTAGTCGAGCTCGGTCTGCCAAGCCGGCTGGCCTGCGGCGCGCACTCGGTTGCCGTAGCGTATCTGGCAAGCACCCGCTGACTGGGCAGGTGCTTCCTGCCTGCCGCCGGACTTGCCTGCCTGCGGCGGTTCGTTCAACTCGCCGCCACCGCCCTGCCCTGCCGGGCCCTGTGTAGATTTTCCGGGTGCCGATTTTCCGGGTGCCGATTTTCCGGGCGCAGCTTTGCCCGGTGGGTTGCTGCCGGCATCGGAGGACTTGCCGGTCTCGCGCGGCTGCTCAGCATGAGCAGGCTCGGCGATGAAACGCTTCACGTCGTCAACCGACACGGCATAGTTCATGCCCTGCGCGTCGCCCCGGCTGTAGGTGTTGACGCCAACCATCTGCATCGCGTCGTTGATCAGCGGCCCGCCCGAATTGCCCGGATTGATGGGCGTCTGGGTCTGGATCACGGTGGCGTGATGTTTGGACTTGTCGTCCGAATAGCTCCATTCGGCATTGACCCGTATCTGGCTGACGATGCCCTTGGTGTAAGTCCAGGTCGCACCTTCCGGATGGCCGATGGCATGCACGTCCGCACCGACCGATAAGCCCTCCAGACTGCCGAACGGCAGCGTGACCAGCGTATCGGGCTTGCGCTCCAGCCGGAGCAGAGCCAGGTCGCGTGTACGATCCTGCTTCTCGACCTTGGCGGTGTACAGGTCAGCACGCTTGATGTCGCCCAGATTGACGCTGCCGTTCTGCGGCTTGAATACCACCGCCACCCTGTCCGCGCCTTCGATCACATGCACGTTGGTCAATATCCGGCCCTGCGCATCTATCACGGAACCGGAACCCAGACCGTTCGGTTTGTCATTGCTGTCCAGCGAAAATATCAGCACCACTGCCGGCGCCGTGCGGTTAAACAACTCGGTCTCATGCACGCCGCGCATCACCGGCGCATCGGCATCGGCCTGTTCGACGTGCCGCAACACGCCCCCCAGACGATCAGCCAGCGCCGCATCGCGGTCGATGGTCTGTGCCGACAGCTGCATGGATGGCGGCATACGATCGGCCGCCGGGACCGGCAGGGTCGCCATCAAGCCCATACATCCCACTATCCAGCCGGAATATCCGTTCTTCTGCATCTTCATCTCCCGTCCATACTTTCCGTTATTTTCCCGCCAGTCGTTTCATTGCGGCTGCTGGATGAATGTCACCGTCAGATCGCCCTGTTCGGGCAGCGCGATGGCATTCGACTCCAGCAACTCGCCCACCGCCGGGGCGACCGGATAGGCCAGGCGAATGTGCAAGCTGATCTTGCCGGTAGAAAGCTGTCGCGACACTGGTACGCCCAGTCGAACCAGATCGGCCTGCAAACGACCCGCATCCTGCGCCACATCGGCACTCACCACCACCAGTTCGGACGCGCCGCGCATCAGGGAATCTTCGGCTGGCATCTCGCCCAGCGGTGCCAACATGGAAATCGCGCTGATGAACATCAGAACCGAGGCCGCCATAGCCAGAAAGTTCCAGCCGGTATTGACCCGCTCGCGACGCATCGCAAATTGCAGTCGCTGCCAGTCGTGCGCCAGATCGTCCTGCTCCGTCCCGCTGCGTTCCAGGGCTGCAAGCTCGCGCCGCAGCAGCGCGCCCTGCCCGGTTTCCGATTTTCCGCGCAGACCGTCATACCAGTCGAAATCATCCTGCATATCATCGTGCTGTGTCATGTCAGGCCTCCAGCCAGGCGCGGCAAGGTTCAAGGAAAGGACTTAGTTTTTTCCTGCACTGGGAGATGTATTCCCGCGTCGCTGCAGGCGTGCGGCTCAGGAAGTTCGCCAGTTCGTCCATCTCCCATCCTTCGAAAGCGGCCAGCCGCAAGGCGTAGGCCCGCTCCGGGAAGACTTGGGCGAACGACAGAAATCCGCGCTGCACGCAGTTGCGCATATCGCGCTGATCCTCATGCCCCGCATCATCAATCAGCACTTCCGGCGAATCGCCTTCCTCAAGCAACTCATCCAGCGAGTCGTGCGACTTTTTCGAGCGCAGATAATCCAGCATGCAGTTGCGGGCGATTGTCCACACCCAGGTGCTGACTTTGGATTCGCCCTTGAACTTGTCGGCAGAACGGTAGACTTTGATAAAGGTCTCCTGCAACAAGTCCGCGGCTTCTTCGTCGGTCATCCGGTGATGCCGGAAGAACGCCTTGATGCGCGAGGCATAGAGGCGGAACAACTGCTCCATCGCCGCCTCGGCGGGCCTGCCTCCGCCGGCTATCCTGCGGAGCAAGGCTCGGGTTTCGGTCTCGTTATCGCTCAATTCAACTCCTTAATTCCGGCGTATAGCCCATTGTAAACATTGCACATCGCCAACTACCAACCCCGCCCATACAACACGAATGGCGACCAGAAGAACGGATGAGTGCTCTCGGGATGGGTCGCCAGCGCGATCTGCGCGGTTTGCAGCGCGGCCAGCTTGTTATTCGCGTCCGACTTGAGTCGGGCATAGAACTGCTTCATCAGGTTGGCGGTCTGGAAGTCGTCCACTTTCCACAGCGTCGCCAGCACCGATGACGCGCCGGCCAGCGACACATACTCGCCGAGGCTCATCAGGTCGGCACCGGGATTCTCGGACGCCAGCGCCGTCTCGCAGGCGCTCAGCGTCACCAGGCTGATACCGCGCAGGTCGAGCCCACCGATCTCCTGCGCCGTGAGCTTGTTGTTGTTTTCCATCGCCAGATAGGAAGTCCTGGGTTCCTGCGCATTGAGTATGCCGTGCGTCGAGATCAGCATGAAATCAAAGCCATCCGCCGCAGCGCGTTTTTTCCCCCGGCTGTCCTGTCCCAGCGCCTTGAGCAAATTCTGTTTGGTGGCCACCTTGTCCTGTAGCAGCACTGCATCCGCCCCGAACACATCCTGCACCGCCTGCAACTCGTTCTTGGACGCATCGAGTTGATTGAGCATGGACGCTTCGCCGAACTGCACATCGCCGAACGCCAGTATCCGGGCATGACGGCTGGCACCGCGCGCCGCATCGAAGGCTTTCAGCAACGAGGCGTGCGAGACATAGCTGACCCGTTTCTCAAGCGCCAGGTACTGCATCTGCCGGCCCGTTTCGTCGGGCAGGCCCAGTGCGTGGAAAGGCAGGTAGTACATCATGCCGGTGGGCGCGAATATCACCTGCTCGCTGTCCTTGATGCGGTCGGCGATCGGCGCCAGCAACTGCCGGTACAGCCAGACCGTGCTGTCGCGCAGTTCCTGCCATTTCGGGTCGGACCAGTTGTCTATCCTGAGATCGTCCCGGCTTTTGGTTTCCGCCCGGGTGATCAGCGCGCGGTAATCGGTGATCCGTTTCTCCAGTTCTGCGCGACTGACATCCGGGTTCTGGCGGAATTCTATCTTGCCGTCGCCTGACACCAGGAAGGTATACAAACCATCGTCGCCATAGGAATACGCCACCAGCAATCCGCCCGGCGGCAGCAACGCCGCGATGTCTTTCAGATATTTCGGGTCCACTGCAGCGGGCACAAAGTGGTCGTAGCGCCCTTGATATTTCTCGCTCAACTCGGCCAGCGCCTTGACGGCCTCGGCCCTCACCCGGTCAAGCTGTTGCCGCAGCCTACTGATCTCCCGCTGATCGGGGTTGGAGGTGGCAAGCGCGCGTTGCAGCGTGGCCGAAAGTGCGGCTTCCTGACGCAAAATGCCGCGCGCACCGTTGATGTCCTTCAGCGCCTGCTTGTCGCGCAATGCCGGAACTTCTTCGGCCATTTGTTCCTGCAACTGGGCCGAGCGACTGCGCTCCAGCAGCGTAAAAGCGGCTTCGGCATCTCCCTTGCCGTTGCGCTTGAGCAGCAGGGCGACCGTCTCGCGGTAAAGCTGCGCGGTCGCCTCGATGAAACCGCTCTCGCCCTCGCCTGCCAGATGCGCACGGGTCTTTTCCGCCTCGGCGATGGCCGCCTGATAATCTTCAATGGCAGGGTTCAGCTTCTTCTGACTCGCATACAACGCCGCGCGATACGTCAGCACATCCCGTTTCTGCGCGGGAATCATTTTTTCCTCAGCCAGATCGAGCGCCTCCTGATAGGCCCGTAATGCCTCCTCGGACTTGCCGAGACCGGCCAGCGCCCTGCCCCGATTTTTGAGGAGGGTCACCCGAATCAGCGGCGCGTTTACCTGCTTTTCGGCAGCGGCGGCGGCAAGGGATTTGTCCAGCGCGGCCTGGAATTTACCCTGATTGACCAGCATCTCGGCCCACGAATCCAACAGGTCTGCGGTCAGCGCGTGATCCTGCAACTGTTCGGCCAGTGGCATGGCCTCGGCAAAGGCCGCCTCGGCCTTGACCCAGCTCTTGCGACGGGTCAGTCCCCTGCCCTCGTTATTCAATATCTGTGCCAGCAATTGCAGCGATTCCGACATGCGCGCCTCGTCTTCAGCGTGGGAAAAATCCACCAGTGCCTTGTCAGACGCGCCGAGGTCGGTATAAATCAGGCCGCGATTGTTCCACGCGCGGACCCGTTCGACCGCTTTCACCGCCTTCGACTCGACAATGACGGTCAGTATCTTTTCGCTTTCCTCGTAATTACCCAGCAGATAGTTGGCCACGGCCAGATTGTTGCGCACGGCCAGCCCCTGTCCCTTGTCTGCGAGACCGATTTCCTCCAGCAGTTTGAGCGCCTCCTTGTGCGCCCCGACCGCCAGCAACAGGTCGCCCTTGCGCTGCAACACCACCCCCTTGAAATCCAGCAGGGTGGCAAGGCTTGATTTTTGCGACGAACTCAATGGCTCGACCGCATCGCGGAACGGACGATTCAGGGTGGTGATTCTGGACAGCACCTCGTCATAGCGGGCCTGCTGATACAGCGTGAAAAGCTCATCTATGGTATTGGTCACCGACAGACTGGCCACCGCACCGCGACTGGCTTCCTCGATATCGATAAAGCCATCGCGGTACCAGGAGGCGGAAGGGGATGACAACGTATCATCAACGGGAGCTGCAGCTGCAGCCGCCGCCATCGCCGACAGTGCCAGCAGCAAACTGTAGGACCATAAATTCAACAGATTTCTTCGTATAACGGCCATCACGCAAATACCCCACATTGAAAATCCGGGGTTGCATTATACTTATTCCGGGTAGCTAAAGATGAATCTCCAGACTTGCCCTGACGGAAGCACTGATTCATTCGTCTTACTTGGCAGGCGGACATCCGAATGGCAGTTTCATCGTATATCCGCCGCCCCAGGAACGACGAAACCGGAGTAATCGGCGTCTACCTTAAAAAATGTGAGTTCCGTATTTCAATCGATCTAGAGGAGTCTATTTATGAAGAAGAATGTGTGCAGAGCAGTATCGTTGTTTTCCGTCCTCGCCCTGGCTTCGTCCGCAGCTTTTGCCGCCGATGCAGGCAAGCTGGATTCCAAAAAGAAAGCTGCCAAACCTGTAGATGCGAAGATCGCCGAGGGCAAGGCTGACGTCAAGGTAAACAATGGCGAAGTCAAGAACTCCAAGGAGCCAGCCGTCAAGACTCGCAAAGGTGAATACACTTGCGACATCCATATTGACAACCGTACCAATGCCTACATCAATCGCGTCTACATTGATGGCGACAGCTGGGGTTCGGTAGGTCGTTATGGCGATGCGATTGCCCGCGACATCGGCAAGGGCGCTACCACGCTCTACGCAGAAGTTGATTACACCGATGGCAGCGTAGGTCACTACGGGCCAGTGGTATTCAACTGCGAATCCTGGACGACACACACCTGGAAACTGAACTAACTGCCAGGCATCAGGTTTTCGATCCGATACCTGATTTACTCGGACGAGCGACTTGAATCCAATCCAGCCAGGGTTTAGCTACTTTGGCTGGATTTTTCATTCAGGGCCCGGATTTTCTTGGCTCCCCTAACTTGTATCAACTTGCGGAATGCTTCTGCACCCATGCCCTTATGCATGTCGAGAATCGCATTCCGAACATCTTGTGAGATTTTCCATGAAGCGACTCTGGCTCCTGAACATTCCCTTGCTTCTGCTGCTGCTTTTTGCCGCACTGCCGGCCATCGCGGTGCCTCACGGGAAACCGGTCACGGGCTCCTTCCCCCTCCTGCAACCGGATGCGACAGCGGCTGGCATCTCATCCTATCTGCTGCCTAACGGCTTCAAGATCATCCTGGCCAGATATCCGTCTGCGCCCGATGTCAAAGTAGAACTGGTGGTAAAAACGGGCAGCCTGTATGAAGGGTATGGCGAAACCGGCATGGCGCACCTGCTGGAGCACATGCTGTTCAAGGGGGCGGGTCCCCGCGCAAATATCAAAAATGATCTGACCCGGCTTGGCGCCAGATGGAACGCCGACACCACGGCGGATCGCACCAGTTTCTTTGAGATCGTCTCTTCCACCCCGGAATCCGTGGATGAAGCCCTGCGCATAGAAGCCGACCGCTTCATCCGGGCGCGTTTCACCAAAGCCGACCTATCCAGCGAGATGACCGTGGTGCGCAACGAACTGGAGCAGAACGACTCCTCCCCCGGCAGCGTGATGCTGCGCGCGCTGCTGCGAGAAAGCTTCTTCTGGCATGGTTATGGCCGTCCCACCATAGGGGCCAGAAGCGATATTGAAGATGCGCCATTCGAGGCGTTGCAGGCGTTCCACCACAAACACTATCGCCCGGATAACGCCTTCATCGTCATTTCCGGAAATTTCGACCTGAAGCGAGCACTGTCACTGACGAGTACGCTGTTTGCCAAAGCCGTGAATCCGTCCGGACCCAGAATTGCTTCATGGACACGCGAATCCCCGCAAGCGGCTACCAATCGCAGCGAGGTATTTCTTCCCGCCGGCAGCACGGCGGCGATGAGTGCCTGGAAAATCCCCGGCGAGTATGACAGACAGACCATCGCGCTATCTCTGGCCAGCACCGCCATCTGCTCCGGAGACTGGGGAAGCCTGCGCCAGCAACTGGTGATCGACCAAAAAGCCGCCAATTCCGCGTCTTGCTCCAGCTTCGACAAACCGCAGGCAGGTCTATTAGTGGCAAATGCCAGCGGCAACAAAACAGATGATGTCGAGAAGCTTTCCCGCAATCTTGCCGAAAATATCGAGGCGGCTGCCGTGAAAGGCATCAGTGCCACGCAACTGGAACGCGCGAAACAGGAAGAAAACAACGCATTCATTCGCCTCGGCAATGCCCATGAAGCATTTTCCAGATTGCTGTCCGAAGCGGAAGTCGCGGGCGACTGGCGGCTGGTATTCTGGCAGCACGACATGGTGCGGGAAATCACGCTGGATGAGGCCAACAACGCATTGCGCAAATGGATCATCCCGACCAATCGTAGCGACGTACTGCTTCACGATGCCGTGAACCCAGCCGCTCCCGAAATCCCCAAAATTACGGAGGCAGGCAACGACCGGTTCGCAGAAAAGAATTGGGCCAGTGTGGCAGGTCAAAGCGATCCCCTGCCGCAAAATGCGTCAGACCTCGCCCGAGCCACGCAAACCTTTCCGCTCGGTACTGACGGCAAGATCGGCTTGATCGCGCGCAAGACCCAGGGCGACATGGCCTGGCTGATACTCAGCAACGACTTCGGCAACGAAGCGGCGCTTCGCGACAAGACCCTGGCCTGCAATGTCGCAAGCTCGCTGATGGCCTATGGTGGTGGCGGAATGAATCGCGACCAACTGGATGCCAGACTGGAAGCCTTGCGAGCCAATTGGGACTTGGGACTGGGCAGGATTTCGCTCAATGCCCCGCGCAACAACATCGCTGCCGCATTCGACATCCTGCTGTCCGTCTGGTCACAACCGCTGATGCCACAAGCCGAATTCGACCGCCTGAAAGCTGCAGCAATCGCCAGCCTTGAAGCCTCGCTGAAGGACCCGGCAGCGCTGGCTTCCAGCACAGTCGAACTCAGATTCGACAACTACCCGGAGCATCATCCCTACAAGTCACATAGCCTTGAGCAGGAATTGGCTGAAATCCGCGCCTTGAGATTCGAGCAGGTCAAATCCTGCCAGAACGAATTCAAAGGGTTGTCCCACGCCAACCTTGTGCTGGTCGGAGAATTCAGCCCACAGGATGTCCGTGCCTTCAACGACAAGATCGCTCAACTGCCCACCTCGGCGATACCTTACAGTCGCATCGCCGAAATGCCCGCGCCGGAACAGGTGGATACCGCGCCAGTCACGGTGGCGGTGGGCAATCATCCAAATGCCAATCTAGCCGGCATGACGCTGCTCCCGCTTACCGATCAGGCGGATGACTTCCCTGCGCTGCGCATTGCGATAAACATACTCGGCGGAAACTCCGACAGTCGCATCTGGAACAGCCTGCGCGAGACCGGCGGACTCGCCTATAGTGCCGGTGCGCAATTGGCCGGCAGCATGTATGAGCCTCGCAGCAGACTGATGCTTTCCGCCAGCGCATCCAGCGAAAAAGCCGAAGTCGCGCTGGACGCGCTCAAAAAGGTGCTGGATAACGCGCTAACACAAGGCTTTACCGACCAAGAGGTTGCGCGGGCCAAAATAACATGGACACAGGACCGCAAGCGCTATGCCAACGAGGAGCGGCTATTTGCGGCACGGCTATCGCAGATCATGCGCAACGACAGGGATTTCGACTGGATCGCCCGCTACGATGCACGTATCGCCGCCGTCACCGCCAAGGATGCGACCGCCGCTCTGCGCAAGTATCTGGCTACTGCGAACATCGTCTGGATGGTTGGAAAGGGGAATGCCGGCAACAAGGAATGAAAGCGTGTTGGTTGGCCGTTGATTCTGAAAAAAAGGCCTGCGAGAGCAGGCCTTTTTTTGTTGACTGGTCGGGGTGAGAGGATTTGAACCTCCTACCACATGCACCCCATAAGGGTAAATACATAATTCAAACCGCGTCACACGGTTTCATAATCAATCATATATAACTGTTTTTAAGAGAATATTTACAATTTCTCTTGCTTGCATTGTCTCAAGACTACTCATACAATACCGTACAAGCTCGCAAATCTGTGGGGGTAAATGTGGGGGTAAATTTATTTACCCCCCCAGAATGGAAGGGGGTAAATCATGGCGATTCTGTCTGTGAAGAAACTGGAGGCGCTGACCGCAGGTAACGCCGGTGAACGAATCCGCGACGATGGCGGATTGATTGGGATCGTCCGCACCCGCGCTGATGGCGTTTCGGTCTCTTTTTATTGGCGCTATCGCTTCGGCGGCAAAGTGCGCGATCTTTCATGCGGCACTTGGCCGGAAAAATCCCTTGCAGCCATCCGCGCAGAACGAAACAACGCACGGCATACGCTCGACACTGGCAAAGACCCCAGCGAGGAACGGAGGGCGGAACGGCTAGCCGCCAAAGCGGAACAAGTCGAAGCTATCGAACAGCAAGAGCGGCGCATCGCAGAGGTCATTCAACGTTGCGCCCGCCTGACGGTGCGCGACCTGTTCGAGCAGTGGGCAAAGACCGAGTTGATTCGGCGCAAGGATCGCGGCAAGGAGGTGCGCAGGATGTTTGAAAAAGACGTGTTACCCGCCATCGGTGCGCTGGCCGTGGAAGACGTGAAGAAGGCGCATATCGCGGCGATGGTGAGCGCCATTCTTTCCCGTGGCGTGGGGCGCATGGCAAAACTGGTATTTGCGCTGGTGCGCCAGATGTTCCGCTTTGCGCAGGACACCGACATTATCGAGGTTGACCCAACCGCAACCATCCGCAAGGCCAAAATCGGAGGGAAAGACGTTGAGCGCGATCGGGTGCTATCGGAAGCCGAAATTCGCGAACTGACCGTGAAGCTGCCGAATGGCAATCTGATGCTGTCAACTGAATGCGCCGTGTGGCTATGCCTGTCCACCTGCTGCCGTATCGGCGAACTACTCAAAGCGCGCTGGGCGGATGTAAACCTTGAGCGCGGCGAGTGGCGCATCCCACCGGAGAATTCCAAGAACGGCAAAGCACACACGGTCTATTTGTCCGCCTTCGCGGTCGAACAATTCCACACCCTGCAAACCGTCAATCACGGCGCGTACTGTTACCCTAACCGGGCGGGAGACAACCACGTCTGCATCAAGACCATCGTCAAGCAACTAGGCGACCGGCAGAGAGACTCGCCACCAATGAAAAACAGGGCAGCGACCACAGGTGCATTGAAACTACCCAACGGCTACTGGTCGCCGCACGACCTGCGCCGCACGGGAGCAACGATGATGACGGCGCTAGGCGTACTGCCGGAGGTGGCAGAGCGTTGCCTGAATCACGCGGAAGAAAACCGCATGAAGCGCGTTTATCAGCGACACAGCTACGAAGCCGAAATGCGTACAGCATGGCGACTGCTAGGCGAACGGCTGGAACGGTTGTTACATGCTCAGACTAGATGTAGTAGTCGCGACTTGATCTGATAGTTACCCGGTTTGAACGAAGTGACTGTCAGATCAGATTCAGCGATTCAATGTGGTTCGGTCAGGCCGGAGTCATTGGTATCGCGGGACAGGAGGATTATGCAGGGTTTTGGGATCTATAGCCTGTACAGAAACAATTGGAATGGTAGTGAATCAGAAAGATGGCCTGTACGCCAGCATCGGGATGGGGCGAGGCAGGGTTTCGCAACGCATGCGTTGCGCTGCCGCAGCCGGCACGGCATGCAGGCCGTGCCGTGGGGCGCGGAGCGAGGGGCAAGTAGAGAACCAGGTTGGCAACGTGCGGGAATGGCTGTTTGCCCCGACGCCGAAGTTCGCCGATCTGGATGCGCTGAACGCATGGCTGGCGGTTCGTTGCCGCGAATTGGCGGGGCGAGCCCATCCGGGCATGAAGCATCTGACGATTGCCGAAGTATTTGCCGCCGAGCAGGTGCATTTACGCCCGATCTGCGCCCGGTTTGACGGCTACTTCGAGCAGGCGGCGCGGGTTTCGTCCACCTGTCTGGTGAGCTATGACCGCAACCGCTACAGTGTGCCTGCCGACCATGCCGGACAGCGGATCAGTTTGCGCGCCTACGCGGATTGCGTGGTGGTCGTGGCAGCAAACAAGGAGGTGGCGCGCCATGCGCGCAGCTTTGCTCGGGATACGCTGGTGCTTGATCCCTTCCGCTTTAAACAGCGCAAGAAAGCCCTACTGTAACTAGCTTCTGCTGGTCAAAATTGGACGCTGACAGATGGTCAAACTTGCACGCTGATTGACATCCTAAGCGATTGATTTTACTACTGAGAATTGGTACGCCCGAAGAGATTCGAACTCCTTACCCCTTGGTTCGTAGTTCGTGAATCTAGCTGTAACTAACTGTTTTTATTTTATTTATTAACAACCCCACATCTCCTTCAATCACTGTATTGCAATGCTTTTCACATCTAAGCTCCTTCAAATCCCCTTCAGAATATTGAGATGCAAACATTAATTACATCGCCAGCAACACCTGTTCGGCAACCGCACGCACTTCTTTTCTGCGACCATGACCCGGGAATGGAATGTCCTCAACTTCTACTAAACCAATCCGCTCCAACTCATCGATATCGCGTTTTACAGCACTGCGATCACGATGCAGTCGTTGCGATAAGTCGGTAATTGATCCCGGGGACTCTTTCACCGCGCGGAATAAAATGAGTTTGGCTGTCGTAATCAGCCGCGCCAAATCCTCTGGATCTTCAAATGAAATGATACGTTCCGCAGGTATGCGCTTGCCCTGATCTGCCAGCCTGGCAATTTCTTTGCCTCTTCTGAAAAAATCATCCGCGTTTGCAACTTTAATCGTAGTTTTCATTTTCTCTTTCTGAATGCCAACCAGTCAGCCTGGAATCGTTCTTCAACATCTTCAAATGTTGTGAAATCAACCGGCAAAACTTCGCCCATAAAATGCCTGTGATGAAAACCGTGCGCGTTATCATAACCAACCACACGCCCGTTATCGCCCTGGAATATGCCCCGATTGATGTATGCCAAGTTGTAGCGGACAACCCTGCCCTGCTCATCTTCCCAAATTTCGCGGCGCAAAACCCCATTACCTTTTTTCAAGGATAGTGAGCAAGATTCATCAGCAATTTTGATTTCAGCCATGACCGATTATATCATTGCTGAAAACAACTCCCATGAATTTTCCGTCATGCCAAAGCGGCAACTTCATCCGTTGTTTTAACGGCCATACAGGCAGAAGTTGCCGAGTGTCCAGAACAGGGCTGAGGCGCAATTATCCCACCAACGCTTCCGCAATCATCTCCTCCTGTTTCAATACAGTCTCAGTCGCAAGCAATTGCATATCGGGTGGATACGGTTGATCCTGTTTGCAACAGAAACATCAGAACTTGATACCTCCATAGCTCCCTGCGTCACCGACTGACGCTATGGGCTGACATGATTTATTCCGCCGGCAACTTCTGCCGAACAAGCGACTAAGGAGGAACATCATGAATGCCCAACTGCACAATCTGATTAACCGTCAACATCAACGGATGCGTGAATTGCGGGATGATGCCCGCGACCTGGCCAGTACCGTGGCCGACGAAGTCTGGGACAAATTCGAGGTCGAGATCGAAGAAGCCACTTCAGACGGCTACATTTTCGACGGAGCGGGCATGACAAAAATCTCACTGGCTTCGACATTGGCGATGAACTACGACGAAGCCTTCGAGCGCAATGTGCTGGGTTTCTTCGAACGGCAGCAACAGGAACTGAAAAACGCCTTGCCGGATGAGGCCGGATTCTACGACTCCCGCCTTGATCTGGCTGGCCTGCGCAAGGGCTTGAAGTTGCGCCGCCATGCCGACGAAATGATAGGCAAGGCAATCGAAGAAGCCAAACCTGGGTTGATAGGCATGATCTTTGCCTGCACAGACCCAACTTCCGATGATTGGGACAAGGAGCATATAGACAACGCCCGCCGGTTGCGAGAGCGGCTACTCGGGTTGCGTTCCCGGTTATTGGAGATGATGGTTGAGGAAACCGCCAACGTCGTCCGTGCCGCTCGGCTGGCTTACATTGGCTGGCTCGACACTCTGCCGGGCAAGCTGGATGCCCATCAAGCCGCAGCGGTCAAAGAGTCAGCCCAGTAACCCCCTAGTCCCTAGTCACTTATCAACCAATGGAGAGCACACCATGATCTACTGCCGATCCTGCGGCAAGCAACTGCACGAATCCGCCCATTTCTGCCCCCAGTGCGGATTCAGCTTCCAGATTGCAGAACCGCCGAAACCGTCAATCTGGATGGCTATTACCGCGCTGATGCTTTCCATCCTGACCCTGCTGGTGCTGCTTGCATCTGCTGGAGACATGCAAACGCTCGACGCATTGAGCAACCTCGAATCTGCCTTTGGCGGAAATTCGCTCAAACAGACACTCGCTGAAGAGGCGGTCAACAGCGCCCTGGGCGGACTCATCTTCGGCCTGCCGGCTGGCGTACTCGGCATTCTCAGCCTGAATCAAAAACGCGGCGGACGCGGAATGGCCATATCCAGCCTCGCCATCGGCGGCATCAACCTGCTCCTCATCCTCGGTCTTTACGGACTCTCAATCAAATAAGGAATCACGCTCATGGAACACGTCTTCTGCATGAACTGCGGTCAGAAAATAGCACCCTCGGCCCAAACTTGCCCCCATTGCGGCGCGCACCAGAACAACATGGCCGTGGCAAATTCACACGCCCCACTGCAAGCGTCTGCCGTGCCACAAACGACACCCCCGCCGACCAGCGTATTGCCCGAAGGCATCAAAGGCTGGTCGTGGGGAGCATTTTGGTTTTCCTGGATATGGGCAATTTTCAACAAGACATGGATAGGCTTGCTGGCACTGATCCCCCTGGTCAATCTCGTCATGATGGTAGTCCTTGGCCTCAAGGGTCGTGAATGGGCTTGGCAAAACAAGACCTGGACCAGCGTCGAACACTTCAAGCGCGTACAGAAAAAATGGGATGTTGCCGGTTGGATCATCATCATTGCGGGCCTGACTCTTGGCTTCGCCATCGGTGTCTTTGAAAGCAGGGTGAAACACCATGACGACACCAATTACTCCGTAGAAGAATTTCAGGACAAGAGCGCAGACAAGGCCCAAGTTTCAGAAGGCAGCGCCTTGCAGCCAGACCCACCGGCAGCTCAAGTTTCATCCCACTATCAATTACCGCCGATGCAATTTGAAAAAGTAGACCTGCTTGGCGCGATGCGACGTGGGGGATTCGAGCAGAACTGGATTACCTATTTCACAAAATATCTGATCCAGCCTGACGAATTTTGGCAGGAATGTGTTTACAGGGCTGAAGAGTCAGGGCAAAGACTCGGCGGCATGGGCCAGCAAGAAGCACATGCCTTTGGAGAGCAAACCTGCCAAGACCTTACTCGTCAACACCGCGAATGCCTGATTGGCAAAAACCTGGATGATGCCGTCCTTTGCCTGCAAACGTATATCAACAATGTGAGTGAGAATGGTGAATAGAATGCACAACACAATCTGTGTTCAAACAAAAGCACTGCGGAATTTTGCCTGCCGGAGTACGATGCGCCCTCCTGATTGCTGTCAGCCACAAATCATTTCGTGAGGATATGCAGAACGTCATATATCCATGCAGGACACCGCATGGGACAATCGCCGCGTTTGAACCAATTTCAACAACTGTAGCCCGGAGACACTCATGACATCGTCCGATTCCCGCCAGACCTTGCTGCTCTCACAACTCCAGACCGTGCGTGACATACATGCACATCATTGCCTCGACTCAAGCCGCATTGATGAACTTTTCCCGCTCATCAATCATTTCGACTAAGACATTCACATTCCAAATATGACCAAACACAATATGACAGAGCGCACTGACCGTCCTACCCCGCATGAGTTGCGCATACCGCGCTTCACTCTTGGGAATGGCGTGGTACTTTCCGCAGAGACACTGAGGATGTTTGAAGAAGCCATCGGAGCGATGCGCCATCACAAGGAAATCTATACCGATTGGGGGTTTGGCGAAATTGACCCCATGGGTCGAAATATGATTCTCAACTTTTACGGCCCGCCTGGCACCGGGAAAACCTTGGCCGCAGAAGCCTTGGCTGGAACCCTCAATCGCCCGTACCTGCATATCGGAATTTCCGAATTAGAAAGCAAATATGTCGGCGAGACAGCCAAGAATATCACCGCTGCATTCAATGCGGCAGCTACGGAAGGAGCACTGCTCTTCTTTGATGAAGCGGACACTCTTCTTGGCACCCGCCTCTCCTCCGTCACCCAAGGCATTGACAATGAGATCAATGCCATGAGATCTACACTACTTATCGAGTTGGAAAGATTTGATGGTATTGTGGTTTTTGCCACCAATTTTGCCAAGAACTACGACTCCGCATTTGTCAGTCGCATTCGATATCATATAGAGTTCAAACTACCCGGATTTGACGAGCGCAAGCAACTATGGGGACGCTTGCTAGCTCCACGAATCCCTTTGGCCGAAGACCGTACGCTCATTATAGAACGCGGTGCCGCAGCCTCTGATGGCTTGTCTGGACGTGAGCTTCGCACTGTCATGCGCACAGCATTCCCTCGAGCCTTTATTGAAAATCCGGAAATTCCATGCGTTCGATGGGGGCACTTTGAGTCTGCCATTGCAGATGTGCGCGCTGCGAATCAAAACGTTGGGAGTCGGCGACATGAAAAGGCTCTTAGCAGTGCCGCTGAAATTGAGGCGGGAAGACGAATACTGGGCGTAGCTGATTAGAGCGCATTGCTACTTAATTAAACAACAAGGAGAAAATTATGGGATTTTGGAGTAGCGTGGCCTCTGTAGTAAGTTCAGCAGTGAGTGCTGTTAGCAGTGCCGCCAGTGCTGCATGGAATACCGCTAAGGCAGTAGCTGGAAAGGCTATTGGCTGGATGGCCGAGAAGGCCGAAGGATTTGTAGATGGAGTAAAAAAAGTTTGGGCCGCTGTGGAGCCACATGTAGGCAAGATACAAGCTTTTTTGAGAAGCGTGGCGGCAACAGTCCCCATCCCTTGGGTTAAAGCAGTTTGCCTCGCCTTGGATAGGGGAATTGGTGCCCTTACCACTTTTGCCAATTCTCCGATAGCCAAAAAAATAGATGCCGCCATCAAATGGGGCATAGAAATAGCCAAGCGCTGGCAGCAAACTGAAAAGAAAAGGGATGTCGATCAAGAAGAACTGGATCGCCTGAATGAGGAAGAGTTAAAGGAAGCGAAACGACATCAGGAGACCTTCCGCTTTTCCGAACGCGAATCCGCATCCGAAGACGAACGCCATAAATTGGGGCTGATGGCTGCTATCAATGATTACGAGATTGCAAAAACAGAATTAGCCAATACTATTGATGCAAAGCCGGCGGATTTTGTTCATTTCTTGCGTTTGCGGGCAACCCAGAAGCTACTTGCTATGGCGGACAAGCAATTCCGCGCAGCTAAAACCATAGAAGATTTGAGTGCAGATGACCTATTTCTGGTTCGCATTGCCTCTGACCTCATCAAGGAAGCCCCTGAGCTAAGCAATGAAGCTGCGCAGCGCCTCGACAGGTTATTGACTGAGCGCTATGGAAAGAAACTCGCCCCATTTGTATATGAAGAGTTGATCGCCTCTTGGGCCAAAAGGGCGGAAGTCCTGGAAAATCAATGGGAAGCAGAAAATAGGGCTTATGCCAAAGACAGCATGCTGCTCAAACGCCTGTGCATTGCCAAAGATATTCAAGCAGAACTGGATCCTAATGAGTTGGCTGAACTCACGAGACTTGAAACATCGGTTCCGGAGCAAAAGAAAATTTGCGATGAATTGGCAACAAAGCAACACGATCTCGAACGATATGTTGGCGCAGCAGAAGGGTTGCTGCAATCCTTAGAGAAATCAGAAGATCAACTCATTGCCGACGGGCACGAATATCTTATCAAGGAGGGGTGCGATGTCGGCAGGGTACTCACCGATTGCGCAGAGCATGACAGAGCATTCAGTGAGCTGGAATTGAACGAACAGGAGTTGATCACGGACTATTCCAACATATTTAAGAAAGA
Organism: Gallionella sp.; assembly: GCA_028687575.1. Lineage (GTDB taxonomy): Bacteria > Pseudomonadota > Gammaproteobacteria > Burkholderiales > Gallionellaceae > Gallionella. The sequence goes on from JAQTZW010000013.1 coordinate 66,781, forward strand.
CTCAAAAGCACGTATGCAATCCATTCTGGAAGTGACAGCATGAAACTGGACGACGTTATTAGTTTTCTGGTTCCCCAGTTTAACGACCCGCTACAGCTTGGTTTCTTTTTGCTGATTGCTTCGTTGCTTGCCGGCATTATTATCTTCACGCATCGCACCGCACGTCCCGATTCTTGGCAAAAGAAATGGGATCGCGGAACTCCGCATGATCACACCGATGATCTTGACATTGAGCATGGCAGCGTGACTGATCTTTGGCATGCCGTTGCAACGATTCCGGAAAAGCTTGCGGAAGTCATGCCAGGGATGCTGCTTGTCATTGGCTTGCTTGGAACCTTCATCGGGCTAGGCATGGCTCTCAATCATGCGTCCAATATACTGGGGAATCCCAATGCCATGTCTGCCAGCGGCGCGGCTGACAGCATGGAGGAACTGTTCAAAATGCTCCAAGGGCTGGGAACTAAATTCAAGACATCCACTTGGGGGATTATTGGATTTATTTTCCTTAGAGTTTGGAGCGAGTCTTTCCGCTTTGAAGAAAAACGCCTCACATGGGTAATCAGCAAGGTCAAAGTTGAGTTGGAAAAGCGCAAACAGGCGCAAGCCTCTGCGGATTTGGTTAATAGAGAAACCCTGTATCAGAAGATTGGTGAAGCTGCCGAGAAAATATCAGCCAGTTTGTGCGATCAGGCCTCCAAACAAATGCAGCAGGATATAAGGCTGCACCAGCAATCGACCCAAGCTGGCAATCAGAATACCAAGAATATCATTGAAAAACTTATAGTTATCCAAGCAAGCGATGTGGAAACACGATCTGCCATCATTGATGCCATTTCCGCTCAGGGTAAAAAAATATCGGACCAAGGCAGTGCCACCTTGGAAGGGATGGAAAAGAACACTTCGTCGATTTGCAACAGCATCAAGCACCTTCAAGATGAGAATCAGAAATCAATTTCCAGCAACATATCCCAACAAACTGCCAAGTTTGAAAAGCTCACATCTGATCTGACGCAACAAATACTGAAATCCATGAACGAGCATTCACAGAATGCCCAAAAGAGTCTCGACAGTGTTGAGAAGCAAACTAGCCGCATGACGGCAGAGATGGTCACATTTACCGAAAGCACCCAGAAGATTATTAGTGAAATGGGGCAAGCCGTTAAAGGCATGTCCTCGGGTGCGGACAAAATCGGCCAATCTTCTGCCGATTTGAGTATCGCTGTTGATCAATTCAGCAATCAATTTAAAACGGTTCTGGATGACGTTCGCACAAGTCTGGGCTCCGCCATCACCGATATGAGCTCCCAAGCCTCCAAAACCTTGGAGCGAGGCAGTTCGCAACTCGCAACAGCAACGCGTGAAATCTCTGCAGCTCTTGAACGGCTATCGCAAGATGTAAACATCACGATGAACACAGTCAAGGAATCTATTGACACCTCCCTACAGATGCAGGAAAAAGCGACTAAAAACCTGTTGAGTGCAATAGCCTCCTTGAAGAATCAAGGTGATGAAATATCCATTCTGTCACGGCAATCGACCGAGCAAATAAACAAATTGAGCAGACCAATTGAAGATGGACTGATGTCGGTTGCTTCAGCGCAACGGTCCATGGGCAACTTTGGAAAGTCTATAGAGCAGTCCGAAAAGCTGACCCAAGAAGTCATTTCCAATCTTAAAGACATCACCCAAAAGTTTGATGCACTATCTCAGCTTCGCACCTTATCCCAGTTGCCCGAGCAGATATCCTCGCTCATAAAAGAGATTCATGAGTTTCGCGATGATTTTCTGTCGCAATCAACTGTTCGACCTACTGCAACACTGACACCCACTATTGACGGAAATCATGAAAGAAAAACCAAGTGAATGGATCGCCATCTCGGATTTGATGGCCGGCGTCATGGCCGTCGTAATGCTGATGCTTGTGCTTGCAGTAATTCAAAAAAGTGCCAGTGAAATCCGACTTCGGGAGGAACTGGCCAAATCACGACTTAGCAAGAATGACCCCATTGCAAAGATTATGAACTCGCTGAGCGGAATGCTGGAGAAACAAAATGCAAGCGGATTAATGTCACTCGACCAGAAAACGAACCGGTTAACATTACGCGATGGCGTTTTTGAACGTGGAAGCGCATGCCTAACTCCGGAAGCTCGCTCTGCCGTAGAGGCTGTGCGGAACCATCTGGAAAACTTCTTGATGACCAGTACTCGAACTCGAATTCTGGTGGAAGGCTATACAGACAACCTGCCGGTGAAACAGCCCGTAATAGACTATCAGCGATTCTGTACTGTGTATGACGACAACTTTACACTCTCCGCTGCACGGGCACGCGAGGCTCGTCGCTCCCTAATAGGCAACCTTGACGCAGAAGCGGCAAAGCGTATTGTTGTGGCGGGCTATGGTGACTCGAGACCATTAAATGGAATTTCCCCATCAGACTCCCGCAATCGACGAGTAGAAGTGCAATTCATCATGGAGAACTAGTGACTTGAGCTGACTTACAACGAACCCACCGTTGCGAAAATTGCGGAGGAAAACGGGGTATGAGTTGCCGAAGGCGTAATGCAGCCAAGTCGATCAGTATGCAATTTTAACCATCTGTCAGCGTCCACTTTTGTGAACTGTAGATGCTAGTTCCAGCTGAGCTTTCTTACGATGTTTGGGGCTGGATATTGCAGTGCGGGGTAATGCGGCCAAACAATCTTGTGGTCATCTTGAGACCCGCCCCCTTTCACCGAATGAGAGATGGGTGTGACGATTGGCGAAATCCCCTCATGCAATTGCCCACAACTGGATACACTTGCGGAACAACTCCAGGATGCACTCAATCACTCGCCGCCGACCTCGAACGCCTGCGCGCCGCGCTGGCCGACAAGGCCGGGCAGGTGGAGCGGTTGCAGATGTTGATCCGGGAGATTGATGCCGCGATTCCCTCTCCGGCAGCAAAATCAGACCCGCTCGCATGATCTGTGAAACCTTGAAGCTCCTTTGCCGCGAGTTGTGCGGAAGTAGCCTGTCCAGACTCCACCGGTACGCGTCGTTTGCTTTGCGGATTGCTGTCGTTTTGTGTACGATGAAGGCAACGCTATCTCCTGTTTAAAGGTGACATCATGAGGACCATTACTGTCCGCAATCTGCCTGACGAAGTGCATCGCGCGTTGCGTGTGCGTGCCGCCATGCACAGCCGCAGCACCGAAGCAGAGATTCGCGCCATTCTGGAAGCTGTTGCCCAGCCGCCGGAGCGTCTGCGCATCGGTTCGGCGCTAGCGGAGTTGGGGCGTCAGGCGGGGCTGACGGACGCGGAACTCACGCAGGCCAGACAGGCCCGCGTTAGGTTGCCTGCGGAACCGCTGGATTTGACATGATCGTGCTGGACACCAATGTCGTTTCCGAAGCCATGCGGCCCAACCCGGATGCCGGGGTAGTGGCATGGCTGGACGCGCAGGCCGCAGAAACGCTTTATCTCACCAGTGTGACGCTGGCCGAATTGCAGTTTGGAATCGGCGTACTGCCGGAGAGCAGGCGCAAGCAGGTGTTGCAATGTGCGCTGGACGGATTGCTGACTCTGTTTTCCAGGCGCATTCTGGCCTTTGATGCCGAGGCGGCGCGTCATTACGGCGAACTGGCGGTAGCAGCTCGGGTCGCCGGTAAAGGATTTCCCCTTCCTGATGGTTACATCGCCGCCATCGCCGCCGCACACGGCTTTGCCGTGGCGACCCGCGACACCGCTCCGTTCCTGGCGGCGGGCATCAACATCATCAATCCCTGGCAACTGCCATCATGAGCGATTATGCCACGCTGAAATCCTGCCACCGCGCGTTGCGTGACGGCTATCCGGCCAGTCTGAATCTGCGCGTACATCGTGCCTTGAGTTGGCTTAAGCGCGCCGAACTCTCCGAGGACGAAGACGGGAAATTCATCTTTCTGTGGATCGCCTTCAATGCAGCTTATGCGCGCGAGATAGACGAGACTTGCCGACTCTCCGAACAGGCGACCTTCGTCGAATTCTTGCAGCGACTGTGCGCGCTAGACCAGGACAAGCGCATTGATGGCCTGGCATGGAAAGAATTTTCCGGGCCTATCCGTTTGCTGCTGGACACGCCCTTTGTCTTCCAGAGCTTCTGGGACTGGCACGCGGGCAAGATCAGCGAGGCCGAATGGAGCGAGCGTTTCGAAAAGGGCAAGAAAACCGCACAGCGTGCACTGGTCAGCGGTAATACGCCGGCGCTGCTGGGCGTGGTGTTCAACCGACTGTATACGCTGCGTAACCAGTTGATCCACGGCGGTGCCACCTGGAACAGCAAGGTCAACCGCAAGCAACTGCACGATTGCGCCCGACTGCTCGGCAAGCTGGTGCCGGCGATCATCGGGCTGATGCTTGATCACCCCGAGATCGAATGGGGGGCCGTTTGCTATCCGGTGGTGGATGCCACCTGAACACTATTACGGAGTACGCCATGCCCATACCGCCCCGCCCGCTCGCAATCCGCTGCCCCAAGTGCGGCTGGCAACACTCATGGCAGCCGGCATCGGATGCCTTGCAGCCTTCCGACCTGCCGCCGACGCATTGCCAGCGCTGCGGCCATGCCAAACTGGAAGCGCGACCCGCTTCGGGGCTGGAGCAGGCTTGGGCGCAACTCAAGCGCCTGTTGTCCTGAGTCTGCGCTATGTCAGCCCCACACTCATACGCCCTGGACAACGCCCTGTTGATGCTGGAAATCCTGCGGCGCATTCCACGCCAGCGTTACACCACCAGTGTGCATTTGCAGGAACAGCTTGCCTGCGCCGATTTTTCGGTCAGCCTGCGCACCATGCAACGGCATCTGGATGCGCTGTGCACACGTTTCCCGATCGAGTGCGATACGCGCGGCAAACCCTATGGCTACCGCTGGCTTGATGGCGTAGCCGGCTTCAATCTGCCGCTGCTGTCTCCCGCCGAAGCGCTGCTGTTGCGCTTGTCGGAAAGCGAGATAACGCCCCTGTTGCCAGCCCGCACCCTCAAAAACATGGCCCCCTTGTTCGTCAGCGCCCGGCGGCAGCTGGAAAATGCTCCCGCGCCTCAGGTGGAGCGTCGCTGGCTGAAAAAGGTGCAGCGCATACCGGATAGCCAACCGCTGCTGCTGCCGCAGATTCCGCACGGTGTTTTCGAGGCGGTGAGCGATGCCCTCTACCGCGAATGCAAGCTGCATATCCACTACCGCAATGCGCGAGGGCGCAACAAGACCGCCACGGTTTGGCCGCTGGGGCTGGTTCAACAGGGCGCACGGATGTATCTGGTCTGCCGATTTCAGGACTACGACAACGAACGCATTCTGGCGCTGCCCCGCATCACACAAGCTATCGTCAGCGGCGAAACATTTCCCTGGCCCACCGGCTTTAGCCTTGCGGAGTATTGCAACGGCGGCGATTTCGGCATCAGCCGGGGCCGTAAGGTGCGCCTGCGTTTTCTGATCGAAAAAACATGCGGCCAACACCTGCTGGAGTCGCCGCTGTCCGCCGACCAGACGACATGCGAGTCGGGTGAGATGTTGGAAATCACCGCCACCGTGGTCGAGACCGAATTGCTGCTGCGCTGGCTCAATGGCTGGGGCGACAAGGTGGCAGGGGTGGAGATGATGCCGGTGATGGCGTAGCCCCCGAAAACGCAATGCCCGCTTCGGGTAACATCCAACTTCAATCTGCGCAACGAAACAACCACAGGACGACAATATGAGAACAAAAATCCTATCCCTGCTGAGCGCACTCGATCACGGCCTAGTCGAGCGCGAGCAAACCCTCAAGACGGCACTGTTGACCGTTCTGGCCGGAGAAAATCTGGTGATGATAGGCCCGCCGGGTACGGGCAAGAGTCTGGTGGCAAGGCGCATCGCCAGCTGTGTCGAGAGCGGCTCGCCAAAGACGGACGGCATTGATTATTTCGAATATCTGCTGACCAAGTTTTCGACCCCGGAAGAGATTTTCGGGCCGCTTTCGATCAGTGAACTGAAAGCCGACCGTTTCCGGCGCAACACATCCGGCTATTTGCCCTCAGTCAGACTCGCGTTCCTCGACGAGATATTCAAGGCCAGCTCATCCATCCTCAATGCCCTGCTGACCATACTCAACGAACGCATTTTTCACAATGGCGCTCAAGCCGAGAAGATTCCCCTGCAAGCCCTGATCGCCGCTTCCAACGAATTGCCCAGCGATCAGGAAGAACTCAACGCCCTGTACGACCGTTTTCTGGTGCGCATCTTTGTCTCCTACGTCAAGGATGAGAACCTGCACCTATTGTTGGAGCCGGGCGGGGAATTCACGCTCCACGCCAAGCAAAGGCTCACACTGGGCGATCTGGAAAAGATACGCGCCGCTGCCGCCACCGTCAGCATTCCTGAGGAGGTCGGCAACGCCATCTGCAAAATCTGGCTTGCGCACAAGGAAGCTTTCAAGGACGACCGCCGGGAAAGCTTATCCGACCGTCGCCTGAAAAAGGTACTGCACCTGATACGCATCGCCGCCGCCAGCAATGGCAGGTCACAGGCGGATTTCTCGGATATCGTGCTGCTAAAGGATTGCCTGTGGAATCACCCGGAAAATCGGGAAAAGATGTGGCAACTGATTTTGCAGGTACTCAGGCGATGTTCTGCACCCATCGCCGTCACACCCAAACTGGCCGGATCGGCGGATGCCATCCAGACCTATGAAGTGGCAGATGACGGCGAAACGCTGATACCGGCATCGGCTGCCGGGAAAAAGTCATCTTCCGTGACGACTCTGATCCGCGCCCCGCAAAAGCCTGTCGTCAAGGGTTACAAGGGGAGCGGAACCGAACAGGATCCGCTGTTGATCGAAACGATGGAGGATCTGGGCGATCTGGCACGCCCCGAAGTCGGGATGCAGGGCTATCATTTCCGGCAGACCAGGGATATTGATTGCTCCGAAGTGACCACATGGCCGGCCATCCCGTTCAAAGGGCACTACGATGGCGGTGGCCATTGCATTGTCAGAAAGGATAATAAGTGGCTGTTTTCGACGCTCGAGGCCTGCCGTATCGAAAACCTCCGCCTTTCCGGTTGCGAGCTTGCCGATCATGCAAAAAACGGCAGTGTCATAACCCGGTGCGAGTCGGACACCACTCTTTTGAATTCGGCCACGGAATGCAATGTCAGTCATTGCCTTACCAGCCGGTCGGTTGCCAACTCCATCACCGGCAGCCACATCAGCACTTGCCAGTCTGCCGGGCCGACCATTCTGGAGTCAGCCAAGTCGAGCACGGTGTCAGACTGCGCCTGCTACTTGGCTATGGGGTGGGGATCGAGTCGGTATTACGGCGGAATTGTTAGATATTTACAAGACAACAGCGTGATTGAAAAGTGTTTTGTCGCGGGTGAAGCGCCAGGCTATTTCAGCGGATTTGCACACGAGGTTGAAAACAGCGCAATCAGGCAGTGCGCGCTGGGCGATATTTCCGTGAAGCTGGAGAATTTATGGGGGCAAATAGCTAGGGCACGCAGCGGGACTTACTCGTTCGACACTGTGGAATCCATAGACCGGAACATCAAGAGCGCTGAGGGGCGGGGGTATGATGCCCATCCCATTTCCGAGAAATTATTCACCCAGCGCCACTTTGAACATACCCTGGGATGGGATTTCGATACTGTCTGGAAGTGGGATTCAAACAACAATCATCCGGTGCTGCGCCATGTCGGGATCGGTAGCGCCGGCCCTAATCCGCCGGCTGCGGAGGATTCCGCTTCTGCTCAGCCCATCGAGGAGTTGTTGACCATGCAGATGCGCGCCAATATCTGGATTTAGGACGTTCTGCGATGTTGCCATTGTCATTGCTGGGCAGGGTCGCGACCTGCTTCGGCTTTAAACCTCTCAAGTATTTCGTGGACAGCGTATTCCGTGACAAGGTGATTCCCGTACCGGGCAGCGTGGTGTATTGCGACCTCTGGCTGGCAGTCGAGCATTCCGGCATTCATGTGGAAGGGGGGCGCATCTCCAACATCGTGGTTGACGGTGTGGCGGAAAGTAGCGTGACCTTCAGCGAAGCCGAGTGTTTCACCTCCAAAAGCACGCTGGGGCGCATGATTTATGTTTCCTGTAATGGCGATGGCGCGGTCGGTCATCCGGCCGTGGCTCGCCGCGCCATGAAATATGTGGGCGAGCGGGCGCTCTACGGACTGGTATTCAAGAATTGCCACGCCTTTTCCAGAAAATGCCTGCAAACCACCGGCGACAACCGCCCCCTCAATCTGGTTGACCACGTATTGACCAGGCTGCCTAGCGAAACACTGGAGCCCACGATGGCGGCGCTCAAGCGTGAGGCGAGCACAAAACTCGGCGCCACCAAGTGGCGGCTGTGGGATTGGCAAAACGACGCAGGCGATCAGGAAGCGCCTCCCGAGCCTGACTGGGAAGCCCAGAACGACTATTTCAGGAATCAGCCGCTCAACGCGGACTTTATCTCACGTCTTAGAGATGAATTGGCGGCCAGCGAGGCCTACCTTGCAGAAATCGCCGATGAAAAAATTCCCGACACGATTCGCCAGCGCTTGAGCGTCTTCCGGCAGACTTTGAGCGATGTTTCAGGCAAGTATGAGGAAGTGAAGGATTTCCTGGTTGCATGCCGAGGAGCTGATTTCTCATATGCCGCATTACAGGCCTGCGGCGACGATTTTTCTGCACTGGCAGCGCAAATGCGCAACAACAGCGCTATCCGCGAACTGGCGCACAAAATGGGGCGCAGCTACATTTCAGAAGAAAAGAAAAAACGAGGAGTCGTCCCCAAAGCCAGCCGCAGTGAAGTGCACGGTGTCCATCGCAGCAATGATGTGATGCGCATGTTGCCAAACGAACTGCTGAATTTGGAGGACGATACGCTTGAAGTGCTGTTTTACGCCCGCCTGCTGGAGGAAAACCTGCTCACCTACGAGTTGAGTGGCACAACACTGATCTCGGGCGATGTGACGGAAACGCAGCAGAAACGCACCGGTCCCGTGGTCGCCTGCCTCGACACCTCTGGCAGCATGCAGGGTATGCCGTTGCTCAAGGCAAAGGCGCTGCTGTTAGCCATAGCCAATATCCTTCGGGAAGAGAATCGTTCCCTGCATGTCCTGTTGTTTGGTTCCAGCAGTGAAATCCGGGAATTTGCCATGAATGATGAATCCAACGCAGCGGGACTCCTGAAATTCCTTCAACAAGGTTTTGGGGGAGGCACGGATTTCCAGACACCGCTCGAATGGGCCTTGAAAATCATCAGAAAACAGCCAGCCTATCTGAAAGCCGATGTATTGATGATCTCCGACGGAGATTGCAGCCTGACTCCAGAATTCACTGCGCGCTTAAGACAGGATACGCAACAACTGGAATGCAGTATCTATTCCGTACTCTGCGCCGGGTCGCGGGTGAAGGACGACTTCAGCGACGAAATCATGGTGCTGTAAAATCTCCCCGGATTGCATGGCGGCCGCTTGGTTTTGTAACGATGAGCTTACTCATTAGGTGCTGAATTTTTTCGCATAGTGTTTTGTGTCAAACGGCGAAAACTTCCATGCATAATGCAAGCGCGATGGGTGGCGCGGATGCCCAGACTGAGTTAGCAAACCAAACTGTTGCCACGAAGTGCCATGCTTTTCCAAACGAACAAATAATTCTTTGCTAGCAGCCACGAAGAATTTTCTCGCCAAGATACTTTCGCCCCATGCCGCCCATACTACCGGTTTGGATTGGGAGACTACAACTGCCTCGATTTCTGCCAGGTTCCTCTCGAATGCTTCAGCGTTTACATCCAATGGCAATGCATTGAAATCGCTCGAGCGAACGGGATAGAGGTTGAGCATGACGAAACCATCAAAGCCCGCTTGTCTCGCGGCCTTTTCAACTTTCGCGATTGTAGTGTCTGACTTTTCTTTCGTCGCGGTACTTGGATTTAATCCGATTGTGATGAGATTCCGTTTTCCGGATTTACCAAGCGTAAAACGCCAAAGATCATTTTGAGCGCTCGAATAAATGTCGTACATGATTGGACCTTTCAGTTATTAGACCGACTCATCGGTCAGTGTTGTTAAAAATAGTAAGGCGCGCATAATTTTCATAACCAATTGATTACGTAGGAATCCATGTATTTTTCCTGTCAGTATACCTTCACTCCCGAATCTTTCATGCGTCGTCATCAAGTGCTTTGACCATCTGAAACGCCGCCATGTACGGCAACTCCTTTGCCTGCATCAACAAAAATCCCAGCAAGTCATCAGGCTGATTTGTGAGAAGGTCCAACAGGATGAATGGCTTGGCTGTGCCAAAGTCCTTCACAATGGCATCGCCTTGTCCGCGCTCGGTATCCCAGTGATATTCATTAAACAGATAAATACGGCCCAATTTCTCACGCGCAATGATGAAAGCGCTTTTTTCTGCATGCCAGATCCCAAGATAGGCATTGCGTGCATGAATCACATACAACGCACCGTCGACGAGTTGTTCTATCGGTATCCAGCGCGTTCGATTCAGCATATTACGATACGCATCATATTCGGGATCAATCATCACCATTGACCTCATTGCTCACGGTGGCAGACTTCTCCGAACACGTTGCCGGTGTAGTCTGAAAATCGTGTTCGAAACGAGTAAAGTTGACGCACAGGACATTACCGTCACTTCGGCTGGCACGATTCGCAACCAGGGATTTGATGGCGCGAATGCCTGCCAGCATCTTTTCCCGAGCCGAAGAGTTGGCGGAATGCACCGTTATTTTCGGTGGCGAAAAATTGCGCAGCGCTACCGCCTCCTCAACCCAGAGAATGACGTCATATCCCGTGCCTCGTTCATCGTCTCCCAAGTCATGATCAAGGCTGATTTCCTCGACCATCCCCAACTCCAGCAGCGCGATAGCCTCGTCAGGCCAAAACACACGGATCCAGCCGTCCGGTGTCTTTCGCTCATCATCAAGATAAATCCGCATCAATTCGATTCTCCTTCACTATTCCCTGAAAATAGAAGCATCGCTCCCTACAAGACATATACGGCGGAATGAAACCGCCCCCCCCCCACCAACCACATTCGACCTACCTAAAGAAACGCACGGACCTATTTCTCATATCCGCGCAGGCGCGCCATCCAGTCTGCTGATTTATCGGGGTTACAGCCGACGCTCATCACTTTGATGACTTTGCTTTCAATATTCATTTATATCTTTCTGCTGGTTTGGTTTGTTTTGCTATGAGCCGATCCTATCGCTCGTGTGCGACACGATATGACGCTATCGAAGTTTTAAATGACCATCTCTATTACGTCACGAGATGAACACCAAATGAATGAAGCGAAATCCCAGAATAAAGTCGAACGGATACCTGTTTACTACACCCCCAAGATGGTCGCCAATTTCAACAGTTATTCCCCCAGCGCAGGCAAGCCAGCCCGGGTAGTCGGGGCATGGCAACGTCTTGGTTTTCCGATTGAGATTTTCGAGCCAGAACCTGTGACCGCCGAACAATTCAAACTGGTTCACAGTCCTGACTATGTGGACAAAGTGCTGTCATGCGAGATCAATAATGGTTTCAGAAATACGCTGCCTGAAGTGGCCGGGTCCCTGTTCTATACATCGGGCTCCATGCTGGCAGCAGCACGCGAAGCAATCCGCAACCGCAACGTAGCCGTCGCACCCTGCTCCGGTTTTCATCACGCCAATTTTTCCTCGCCATTTGGTTTTTGCACATTTAATGGACTGATGGTGACCGCTGCCGTGTTGAAAGCTGAAGGGCTGGTTGATCGAGTCGGCATTCTGGATTTCGACATGCATTATGGCGATGGTACGCAAGCCATCATTGACCGCCTCCATGCGCAGGACTGGGTCGAACACTACAGCGCCGGCAGGGAATATCTCCACCACAGTCAGGCACAGAATTTTTTGTACTGCATCCGTGAGCATGTCGAAGCAATGCGCGATTGCGACGTGATTTTGTATCAGGCCGGAGCCGATCCGCACGTTCACGATCCTTTGGGAGGCTTTTTGACCACAGCCGAACTAAAGGAACGCGACCGTCTCGTTTTTGAGGCGGCAAAATCTCTGGGGCTACCCATCGCCTGGAATCTTGCAGGCGGCTATCAGGTGGATAGGGCCGGCGGAATTCAGGCCGTCCTGGATATTCACAACAACACCATGTCGGAATGTTTTGCCGTGTACGGATTCCGTGATGTTCAGGCAGCAGCTTGAGTGCGACACAGCTTGCCGTACACCAAGCTAACAATTGCACCACTGATTCAAATCACCCCAAGGAGTCAAGATGAGTCAACCACCAGAAATAAAGCCGCGACACGACACCGTCGCCGTTGAGAAGTTTAGATTGGGAAGATTGTTCCGAGGCACTCAAAGCACGTTTGAGAATTTCGTTGTGGACAAGTCAAATGAATTGGCCGTATTCGCAGCATCTCAAATTGCCGAATCAGAGAAAGCAGAACATGACCCTTTATTTATTCATGGGGGAGTGGGGTTTGGCAAAACACATCTGCTGCTGGCGATCGGCAACCGGGTGTTATTGAATAGCCCTCAAGCAAAAGTTTGTTATGTACATGCAGAGCTGTTCGTTTCGGATGTTGTGCATGCCTACCAAACTCACTACTGTCCGGTAGATTTTAAGTTCATTTCGCTGTAGCCCTTTATTGACGTGGCTTTCAGCACGTTTTTGCATTCCGACGATTTCAAATCCTATCTGGAATCGCCTTTGGTTAAAAAACC
>JAQTZW010000014.1 GCA_028687575.1 Gallionella sp.
ACGGTTTTTTAACCAAAGGCGATTCCAGATAGGATTTGAAATCGTCGGAATGCAAAAACGTGCTGAAAGCCACGTCAATAAAGGGCTACAGCGAAATGAACTTAAAATCTACCGGACAGTAGTGTAAGCGACCACCTTATTATCGGACATATTCCTGTTTGGATTAGGGCGTTTGCCAAAAAATCATGGAGTTATTTTCACCTCTCCATTCTCGGCGGCGATGCCGCTGATTACCCGGTTCGAGGGCGTGCGTATCTGCACCGTTTCTCCCTCTGCGGCATTATTGAGCGCCACGCCGGAGCCGTTGATGGTGAAGCCGTTGCCCTGAATGAGAAGTTGTACGACCTGTCCCTGTTTGATGCTGTAGGGCGCGCGCATCATCGCGGCGCGCAATACGGTGCCCTGACTGACGCTGTAGCGCATCACCTGTCCTATCACCTGACTTGCTTCAGTCAACCCGCCGGACTGGGGGTTTTCCACGGTCTGACTGGCGAGGTCTTCCTGGTGAATGATCTGGCCCATCGTCAAGGGCCGTGAACTGGTCAGCAAGTCCATGCGGATGTTGATTTGCACCGGCACGAAAGTGCGCCAGCCGCCGGGCTGATTGCAGCGCACGCCTATCGAGACGCGCCCGGCCAGCTTACTGCCGCCCGGCAGGAAGGCTTCAATCTTGTCGCAAGGCTGCAAGTTGATGCGGCTGTCCAACTCCTCTACCTGAAAAGTCACCTTGCCCGGCAAGGCGGCAGTCTGTTGCTGCACGAAATCGCCCACGATTGCGCGCAACGCGGCGCGATCCTGTAGCGCAGCGGCGTGAACCAGCGTGCAGGCCAGTAGTGAGCAGAAAGTCAGCAGAGTCTTTTTCATGGTTGTCATTTTGCGACTGGCAGAGATTTTCATAGTCGGGAATTGAGGGGGAAAGCCGCGCTTAATCGTCGCTTATTGCTGGATGGCTGAAGGCTAGTATGCCACCCATGGTAGATGTAACGGTAAACGGGAGGGCGAGATGAATAAACTGGATGAGGCGTTGAGATTTCATCAGACCGCATTGAGTCTGCGCGCGTCGCGTCAGGAGTTGCTGGCTGCCAATATTGCCAATGCCGATACCCCGAATTACAAGGCGCGCGATGTGGATTTTGCCAGCGCGTTGAAAAATGCGATGGGGGGCGCGCAGCCCCAATTGTCAGTGGCGACCCGTTCGCCGCTGCATCTGGAAGGCAATACCGGCAACACGCTGTTCGGCTCGCCGGTGATGTATCGCAAGCCGCTCCAGCCTAGCGCCGACGGCAATACCGTGGATATGGATGTGGAGCGTGCCCAGTTCGCCGACAACGCCTTGCGTTATGAGGCCAGCGTGAAGTTCGTCAGCGATGAGCTGAAAGACATACTGGCGGCAATGCAGGGCTGATGGGAAGGAGTAACTAAATGTCTTTGTTCAATATATTCAATGTGGCAGGTTCGGGGATGGCGGCTCAGTCGCAGCGCCTCAATACGGTTGCCAGCAACCTTGCCAATGCCGACAGTACCACCGGGCCGGATGGCAAACCCTACAAGGCCAAGCAGGTGGTGTTTGCGGCCACGCCTATGGGGGATGCGGGCGTGCAGGGTGTTCGGGTGACGCAGGTGGCAGAAAGCACCGCCCCGATGAAGATGATCTACGACCCCAAGCATCCCATGGCAGATGCGCAGGGCTATGTAACCATGCCCAATGTGAATGTGGTGGACGAGATGGTCAACATGATTTCTGCCTCGCGCTCGTACCAGAACAATGTGGATGTGCTGAATACTTCCAAAACGCTATTGATAAAGACACTGACCATCGGTCAGTGATCAGGCCTGATAACCCACGGATCGCCAATTAAAGGAAACCCGCCATGATTACCACGACACAACCAACGGATACCGCAGCGCTGTTTGCTTCGATGAACGGCACGGCCAAAACCGGTACCTCGGCCAACGCCACCAATGCGATGCAGGACCGCTTCATGACCCTGCTGGTCACTCAGCTCAAGAATCAGGACCCGCTCAACCCGATGGACAACGCGCAGATGACATCGCAGATGGCGCAGATCAGCACCGTCAGCGGGTTGGATAAGCTCAACGCCACCCTGCAGGCACTGAGCGCCAGCATGACGCCCAACCAGGCCGTGCAGGCGACCGGCATGATCGGTCATGGTGTGCTGATTCCGGGTAGCGGCTTGCAACTGGCAAATGGAACAGCGCTGGGCGGATTCGAGCTGTCGCAGCAGGCGGATGTCGCTCAGGTGGCGATATACGACCAGGCCGGCGCGCTGGTGCGCAATCTTGATCTGGGCGCGCAACAGACCGGCATCGTCAAGTGGCAATGGGATGGCATGGACAACACCGGTGCGGCACTACCGGCGGGCAACTACAGCTTTACCGTCAATGCCTCGCTGGCCGGCAACAGCGTAGCGCCGTCCAGTTTGCAATTTGGCATGGTGAATAGTGTCACACAAGGTGCTGCGGGCGTGACCATGAGTGTCGGTGCGGCCGACAACATCGCGCTGTCCCAGGTTAAACAGATTCTGTAACGAAACATTCGGGAGAAGATCATGAGTTTTCAGCAAGGTTTGAGCGGTTTGAATGCATCCTCCAAGCATCTTGATACGATAGGCAATAACGTTGCGAACGCGAGTACGGTAGGCTTCAAGCAGTCGCAAGCGCAGTTCGCGGATATGTTCGCGGTGTCGCTGTCTGGTGCCGGCGTGACGCAAATCGGCACCGGTACCAAGGTCGCTGCCGTTGCGCAACAGTTCACCCAAGGCAACATCACCAACACCAACAACCCTATGGATACCGCCATCAGTGGGCAGGGTTTCTTCCGTGTCACCGATGCCACTGGCGCCGTGTTGTACAGTCGCAACGGCCAGTTTCAGGTGGACAAGAACGGTTTTATGGTCAACAACCAGGGCCACAAAGTTTCCGGTTATCTGCCCAATGCCGCAGGGGCGATCATTCCTGCGCAGCCGGTGCCGTTGCAACTGAATGCGGCAGACCTGATGCCCAACCCCACGCTCAATGCCATCGTCGGGGCGAATCTGGATTCGCGCGCTGCGGTGCCGTTGACCGCCGTGTTCAATCCGGCAGATCCTACTTCCTACAACAGTTCGACATCGCTGACCGTCTACGACAGTCTGGGGGCCAGTCATGTGGGATCGCTGTATTTCCAGCGCCAGCCGATTTTGCCAACCACGGCACCGGCCATCGTGCCAGCGGCTTCCACCACCATGACGGTCGCCTCTGCACTTGGCATGGCGGTCGGCAATACCGTCACCATCCCGGGTGCAGGCCCCGCAGGTGCGGCATTGACCGCCACCATCAGCGGCATCGCCGGCAATGTGCTGACCTTTACGCCAGCCACGACCACGGCAACCGTGGCGGGTGCGGTGATTGCATCCAATGCACCCTCGCCAAGCTGGAAAAGCTTTCTGACGGTAGACGGCGTGTCGGTGGCCGGTGCTGCGACGCCGGAGATTGCGACGCTGAATTTTGATGCGCTGGGAAAACTGGTTTCCACTACACCGGTCAGCGCACCGGTTGGCAAAGTGACCTCGGCTGCACTGTTTCCGCTGTCCACCACCGTTTCAACGACCCAGACGCTGACCTTCGATTTTGGTTCGCCTACCGCTGCTACCTCGCAATATGGCGGCAACTTCGGGGTCAATACGCTGACGCAGGACGGTTACACCTCAGGGCGGCTGAATTCCATCAGCACCAGTCAGGATGGCACGATTCTGGGGCGGTATTCCAACGGCCAGTCACGCGCGATGGGGCAGATTCTGCTGGCCAACTTCACCAGCCCGCAGGGCTTGCAGCCGGTGGGCAACAACGAATGGGTGGAGACATCCGCCTCTGGCGGGCCGCTGGTCGGCGTGCCGGGTTCCAGCAGTCTGGGCATGTTGCAGTCGTCGGCGACGGAAGACTCCAACGTGGATCTGACTGCCGAACTGGTGAACATGATCACCGCGCAGCGCGTCTATCAGGCCAATGCGCAGACCATCAAGGCGCAGGATCAGATCCTGCAAACCATCGTGAGCCTGAGATAAGCCGGCTGAACGAGAGCTGAACGGACGAGGAGGATGCCATGGACAGACTGATCTATACCGCGATGACCGGCGCTTCGCATGTGTTGCAACAGCAGGCGGCGGTGTCCGAGAATCTGGCAAATACCAACACACCGGGTTTCCGTGCTTCGCTGAACACCTTCCGTGCCGTGCCGCTGGTCGGCGAGGGATTACCCACTCGTTCCTTCGTGGTGGATTCCACGGCAGGTTCGGACTTTACACCCGCTTCCTTCGAGCCAACCGGCCGTCCGCTGGATGTGGCGGTGAACGGTGCCGGTTGGATCGCCGTGCAGGGGGCGGATGGCAAGGAGGCCTACACTCGCAACGGCAGTTTTCAAATCAGCCCGAACGGGGTGCTGCAGACCCGCACCGGGCTGAACGTGATGGGTGATGGCGGCCCGATCACCATTCCGCCAGGCGACCAGTTACTGTTTGGCAAGGATGGCACGCTGACCATTGTTCCCTCCGGTTCACAGCCGAACGCCATCTCTCAGGTGGGGCGACTGAAACTGGTCAATCCGCCGCCCGCCCAACTGGAACGCAGTGGCGATGGCCTGTTTCGCATGAAGGACGGCTCGGCAGTGGCGGTAGATGCCAAGGTCGAAGTGGTGCCCGGCAATCTGGAGGGCAGCAACGTCAATACCGTGGAGATGATGGTCAACATGATCTCGCTGGCACGCAAGTTCGACATGCAGATGAAGATGCTGCAAAGCGCCGACAACAATGCCAAGCAGGCCAGTTCGCTGATGAGCATCGCAGGATAAAGAGACTAACGTCCGAGGAGTAGCAAAATGATACGTTCTTTGTGGATTTCGAAAACCGGTCTGGATGCGCAGCAAACCCAGATGGACACCATCGCCAATAATCTGGCCAACGTCAGCACCAATGGCTTCAAGCGTTCACGTGCGGTGTTCGAGGATTTGCTGTACCAGACCATACGTCAGCCCGGTGCGCAGTCGTCCCAGCAGACCCAGATTCCATCCGGCTTGCAGATCGGTACCGGCGTGCGCCCGGTGGCGGCGGAGCGTATCCACACTCAAGGCAATCTGCAACAGACTGGTAATCAGCTGGATGTGGCGATTCAGGGAGCTGGCTTCTTTCAGGTGTTGATGCCTGATGGCACTACGGGTTACACCCGCGACGGCTCATTTCAGCGCGACAGTCAGGGGCAACTGGTGACCGCCAGCGGCTTCCCCGTGCAACCGGCGATCACGCTGCCGGCCAATGCCACCACCGTGACGATAGGCCGTGACGGCGTGGTGTCGGTGACTCAGCCGGGCGTACCCGCACCGGTTCAGGTGGGCAGTCTGCAAGTGGCAACCTTCATCAATCCTGCCGGTTTGATGAGTATGGGCGAGAATCTCTACCAAGAGACGGCATCGTCCGGCACACCCAGCACCAATGTTCCCGGCACCAACGGATCGGGTTTGCTGAACCAAAGTTATGTAGAAACCTCCAACGTCAACGTGGTGGAAGAGATGGTGAACATGATCCAGACACAGCGCGCTTACGAGATCAATTCCAAGTCCATTACCACCTCCGACCAGATGTTGCAGAAGCTGTCACAGATGTAATCAGGTGAGAACAGGAGCTAACATGAGCAAGGCAAGCGTAATCGGCGGCAAATGGGCGATGTGGGCGATCTGCCTGCTGCTGGCGGCGTGTACCAGCGGCCCGCCCACCCACATCCACCAGCCGATGACCGCTAAACCTGTGGCCAATAAAGCGGTAGCCCCCGCAGATGGTGCGATCTATCACGCCGGCATCAACGAGCATCCTTTGTTCGAGGACAGGCGGGCTCGCAACGTGGGCGACATCCTGACCATCAACATCGTCGAGAAAACCACCGGCAATCGCAAGTCCAGCAACAGCGCCAACAACTCCAGCAATATCGCTGCTGCAACGCCCAACGCGACGGTAGGCCCCCTGGCCAAACTGCTGCTGAAGGCTTTCAATATCACCAGCAGCAGTGCCAACAAGAGTGCGGCTGCCGGGGCTGGCGCGGCCAGCGAGGATCTGACCGGCACTATCTCGGTGACGGTAATCGAAGTGCTGGCCAATGGCAATTTGCTGGTGAGTGGTGAGAAACAGGTTTCGCTCAATAGCAGCGACGAGTACATCCGCTTCTCCGGCGTGGTGAATCCAACCTCCATTAACAACCTGAATACGGTGCAGTCCACCCAGGTGGCCGATGCCCATATCGAATACAAGAGTGCAGGCGAGATGAACCAGGTGATGAACGATGCGCAATCGCTGGGTTTCTTAGGGCGCTTCTTCCTGTCGGTGTTGCCGTTCTAGGATGAAAGGGAATCGAATCATGAAACGAATGCTTGCAGGGGTGCTGTTGATGCTGGTGTCGTGGTCGGTTCATGCCGATCGCATCAAGGATGTAGCAAGCATCCAGGGCGTGCGCGACAACCAGTTGCTGGGCTATGGACTGGTGGTCGGGTTGGACGGCAGCGGTGACCAGACCACGCAAACGCCGTTTACGGTGCAAAGCATCATCAGCATGTTGTCGCAACTGGGGGTCAATATGCCGCAAGGCACGGCGCTGCAGCTGAAAAACGTGGCCGCCGTGGTGGTCACTGCCACCTTGCCGCCTTTTTCCAAACCCGGTCAGACCATAGATGTCACGGCTTCTTCCATTGGTAACGCCAAGAGCCTGCGCGGCGGCACGCTGCTGATGACGCCGCTGAAAGGTGCGGACGGGCAGGTGTATGCGATGGCGCAGGGCAATGTGCTGGTGGGGGGCGTGGGTGCTGCTTCCGGTGGGGCGTCGGTGCAGGTCAATCATTTGAGCGTGGGCCGCGTTCCTGCCGGGGCGACCGTGGAGCGTGCCGTACCGACTGTGCTGGGTCAGGGCGAATATATCCATCTGGAACTGAACAGCAATGATTTCACCACTGCGACCCGCGTGGTGGACGCGATCAATGCGCAGATTGCCCCGGACATCGCCGTGGCTCAGGATGGTCGCATGATAGAGGTGCGCGCGCCGCAAGGGAGTGGCCGAGTCGCATTTATCTCCCGCATCGAAAATCTGGACATCAACCCGGCGCAGGGCGTGGCCAAGGTCATCATCAATGCGCGCACGGGTTCGGTGGTGATGAATCAGGCAGTGACGCTGGACAATTGCGCGGTGGCACACGGCAATCTGACAGTGGTCATCAATACCGACACCACTGTGAGTCAGCCCAATGCGCGCTCGGAAGGCACGACCGAGAAGGTAGACAAGACCACGATAGACGTTAAATCCGACAAGGGGCAGTTGGTGGAATTGCCCAGAGGCGTGTCGCTGAGCGAGGTGGTCAAGGCGCTCAATTCCATGGGGGCGACTCCGCAGGACTTGTTGGCAATCCTGCAGGCGATGAAGTCTGCGGGCGCGTTGCATGCCGAACTGGAGGTGATCTGATGGATAGCCCACTGAATGCGACGATGGGAACGATGAACGCATCGGCCAATCTAGCGATGGACACTCAGTCGCTGGCGCAGTTGCGCGCTCAGGCTTCGCAATCCCCGGACAAGGCGCTCAAGGCTGCCGCGCAGCAATTCGAGGCGGTATTCATGAACATGATGCTGAAAAGCATGCGCGAGGCCAGTTCGCAGGAAGGTTTGATGGATAACGACCAGAGCCGCATGTTCACCGGCATGCTCGATCAGCAGTTGAGCCAGAATATGTCCAGTCGGGGTATCGGCCTGGCCGACATGATGGTCAAGCAATTGAGTCGCAACGGGCAGGGAATGGTTACGCCGCCCGTCGCTGGCTTGGTTCAGTCAAATCGCGCGCCGGCATTGGTTGCGCAGACACCGGCTGTGGTGTCCACACCGGCAGCACCGCTTCGAACAGTTAACGCCACTGCACTGGCCGTCCCCTCCGCCTTTAATGCTGGCACCCAGCAGGATTTCGTCAACCGCATGTTGCCGCACGCCCTGCAGGCCAGTCGCGAGAGTGGCGTTCCCGCGCATCTGATGATGGGTCAGGCCGCTCTGGAAAGCGGTTGGGGCAAGCGCGAGATACTCAATGCGGACGGTAGCAATAGCTTCAATCTGTTTGGCATCAAGGCGACTGCTGGCTGGAAGGGCAAGGTGGCCGAAGTGACAACCACCGAATACGTCAATGGCGTACCGCACAAACAGGTGGAGAAATTCCGCGCCTATGATTCCTACACCGATGCATTCCGGGATTATTCCGCGATGATGAGCGGCAATCCGCGTTATTCCAGCGTGATGCAGCAGGGCGGCGATACGCTCGGAATGGCGCAGGCACTGCAACAGTCCGGCTACGCAACAGATCCCAAATATGCCGATAAACTGGTCAGCGTCATCCGGCAGATGAAGATTTCTGCATGAGCAGCCTAAAGTAACATTGAAGCCTGCCGATAATGTGGTTGAAGCCGTCGGTGGGCTGAAAAAGGAAAAGTCATGGGAAGTAATATTTTCAGTGCGTCATTAAGTGGGATGAATGCGGCTCAGTACGCATTGACCACGACTGAACACAATATTGCCAACGCCAACACACCTGGTTATACGCGTCAGGAAGTGTTGGTGAACTCGCGTCCCGCTCAGGCATCCGGTGCCGGCTTCCTTGGTCAGGGTGTGGATGTGGTCGGTGTACGCCGTATCTATGATCAGTTCCTCACCACTCAGGTGCGCCAAGAGCAGAGTCAGGCGAGTTATTTGTCCACCTATATGACTGCAATGAAGCAGATAGACAATATGGTGGCCGACCCGAATGCGGGTGTTTCGCCAGCCATGCAGAGCTTCTTCGATGCCGTGAACGGCATGGCCAATAGCCCGGACTCCGTGCCGGCTCGGCAAACCGTGCTGAGCAACGCTCAGGCGGCAGTGAATCGTTTTCAGTCGCTGGATCAACGCCTCACCGATATTTCCAATACCCTTACCGGGCAGATTTCTGGCAGTGTGCAGAATATCAATACCTATGCGACCCAGATCGCCACGCTAAATGGCAACATCAAGCGTGCGATTGCATCGGGTCAAGGGCAGCAACCCAACGACCTGCTGGATCAGCGTGATCAACTGATCAATCAAATGAACAAGGAGATGAAAGTCTCGGTGCAGCAACAGACCGACGGTTCGATGAACGTGTTCATCGGCACGGGGCAGGCGCTGGTGATAGATGAGCAAGCGATGGGATTGCAAGTGGTGCAATCACCCAGTGACCCAAGCAAGGTTGATGTCGCCTATACCAATAATGGCAAAACCATCACCATGCAGCAAAGCAGTTTGCAGGGGGGGAATCTGGGCGCATATCTGGCGTTTCGGGATCAGAGTCTAGAGCCGGCACGCAATTCATTGGGTCGGGTGGCGCTGGGATTGGCCGCCAGCATCAATGGACAGAATCAGCTGGGGCTGGACTTGAATGGTGCGCTGGGGGGCAATATCCTGAACGCCGCACCGCCTCGGGTGGACAAGGGGGTGTTGAATACCGGTACGGCAGGTATCTCAGCCACAATCACCAATGTATCGGCACTGACGACCAGCGATTATCAACTCAAGTTTGATGGTGCGAACTACACTGTGACGCGTTTGTCGGACAATACCGTGACCAATCTCGGCGCAACGCTGGTGCCCGCACCGGTAGTAGATGGGGTGACCATCGGGCTGGCTTCGGGGGCGATGAACGCCGGTGACAGTTTCCTGATACGGCCCACCGCCAATGCCGCGCGTGATATTGCCTTGTTGACTAATGATCCGAATAAACTGGCTGCTGCTGCGCCGATACGCACCAGCGCCGCGCTGACCAATATCGGTACCGCAAAGATCAGTGCCGGCACAGTGAATGCGCCAGCGCCGGTCAACCCCAGTCTGCAGGCACCCGTGAGCATCACGTTTACCAGTCCGACCACGTTCACCGTGGCCGGTGCCGTGCCCGCCGTGGCGGGGCCTGTGACCTATACACCGGGACAGAATATTACTTACAACGGCTGGACGGCGCAGATCAGTGGCACTGCTGTGGCAGGTGATGTATTCAATGTTGCGCCCAACACCAGTGCGACCGGCGACAATCGCAACGCCTTGCTGATGGCCGGGCTGCAGAACCAAAACCTGCTGGCCAACGGCACTACCAGCTTGCAGGGCGCATATAGCCAACTGGTCGGTTCGGTAGGTGCCAAGACCAGTGAACTGACAGTGACCAGTCTGGCGCAGGACTCCATGGTTACCCAGACGGTCGGCATGCAGCAGTCCGTGTCCGGGGTCAATCTGGATGAGGAGGCGGCAAACTTGTTGCGTTATCAGAAAGCCTATCAGGCTGCAGCCAAGGCGATGCAGATCGCCAACACCATGTTTGATTCCTTGTTGACATTGGGAAGGTAGGTTCATCATGCGTATCAGCTCAAATACCATCTTTGACAACAATGTTGTCGCGCTCGGCGCACAGCAGGCGCGCCTGGTGCAGACTCAACAGCAGATTGCCAGCGGTAGACGTTTGCTTACCGCCGCCTCTGATCCCGTGGCGGCCACGCGTGCACTGGATGTCACTCAGGCAGATGCCATCATTAACCAGCAGACAGCCAGTCGGAGTGCGGCACGTCATACCGTATCGCTGGCAGAGAGCACGCTGCAGAGCGTAACGACGCTGCTGCAAGATGCCAGGACTGCCGCAGTGTCAGCGGGCAACGGCACGCTGAATAGTAGTGACCGTGCCACGCTGGCCACGGATTTGAGTGGGCGGTTACAGCAATTGATAGGGCTAGCCAATGCGACAGACGGTACTGGAAATTACCTGTTTTCCGGATTTCAGTCCAAGACCCAACCGTTTATGGATACACCCGCCGGTGTTGGATATTTCGGTGACGATGGGCAGCGTATGGCTCAGGTTGCCGCAACCCGCCAGCTGGGTGTCAGCGATAGCGGAGCCGATGTGTTCATGCGCATCAAGACAGGTAACGGCTCATTTGTTACGCAGGCGGCCGCCGCGAATGCCGGCAGCGGGGTGATCAGTGCCGGGTCGGTGACCAATCCGGCTGCCGTGACCGGAAACAATTACAGCATCAGTTTTGCTGCTGCTGTTGCTCCCGCAACCGGCATGACTTATACCGTGAGTAATACCACGACCGGCTTGCCTGTTCCTGCTGTACCTGCCGTGCCGGTGCCGATACCGTATGTGAGCGGGCAGGCCATCAGCTTTGACGGGATGCAGTTCGATATTCAGGGAGTGCCTTCAGTCGGTGACAGCTTTACGGTCGCGCCCAGCACCAATCAGAGCGTATTCAAAACCCTCTCCGATCTGATCACGACACTCAACACCCCGGTGGCTGGTGCGAATCTTACTAATGGCCTGAATCAGGGGCTCGGCAATCTGGATAATGCACTGAACAATGTGCTGAATGTGCGAGCCACACTCGGATTACGGCTGAACGAGATTGATGCGCTGCAAGTGACGGGCGACGATATGAGCCTGCAATTAAAGCAAACGCTCTCGCAATTGCAGGACGTAGATTACAACAAGGCGATCAGCGATCTTACCCAACAACAGACTACCTTGCAGGCGGCACAGAAGAGTTTTGCACAAGTCTCCAATCTGTCCTTGTTCACCTACATATAACTCGCCTCAAGCGTGTCATTCATGCCTGCAACTCATGACTCCGGACAAGTTGGTTATCAAGTAACTTTTTAAAATTAAACAATCAGTTACTGTTGATTTTCGTTAATTATTGGCGAGTTTGTTAGCGAAATATCCGACCATGCTTATCGAGTAGTCTCAAACCCTACAATAATAGTTTGCAATTCTTTCAACAGTATTACAGAATGCGCACAATTTGAATTTCGGACGGCATGGAAACAACCGCCTCACCGGAATCGCTGAACAGGGATATGAGCAAGCTGGAGGAGGGGTGTTCGAAGTAACGAGTGTCGCGTGAAGATTCGTGACGGTTGCTTCGGTAAGATGCGCTCCGCTGTTCCAACTCTCGTTTCTGTCTCTTCAGAAGTCACCTCTAAGTATTTTTATAGTGAATAAGTAAATCGAAATCTCGGATTACGGGAGGGATGCGCGTGAAGAAGAACAAGCGTTACAAGTGGGGTGGACCTAGTCGGGCGGCGGTTCCTCTGGTCACTTGGAAGGGGTGGGGGGTTCCGGTCATTAACTGGCTAGTGTTGCCGTTGATGCTGGCTCTGACTTTCTGGGTGGTGGTGATGCCGCTGGATGGCAAGGAGCAACTGACATTTGGCTTGCTGGTTCTGCCTTGGTATTTTATCTGCGCCGTTATGCGGGCAGTTACATCACGCTGGTGCTGGTTGCCTTGTCGGCAGTGGTTTCCACCCGCTATCTCTATTGGCGTGCGACCGAGACGCTGAATCTCACAACCTTGGTGAATTCTACATTCAGTATCGGTTTGCTGGTCGCCGAGATGTATGCCTGGTTGATTCTGGTGATGGGGTTGTTTCAGTCCATCTGGCCGTTGAACCGGGAAAGTACCCCGTTGCCTGAGGACGAAAGTCTCTGGCCCACCGTGGATGTGCTGATTCCGACCTACAACGAACCTTTGAGTGTGGTCAGAACCACAGTGATGGCCGCGATGTTGATCGAGTGGCCGGATGCCAAGAAGAAAGTTTATATTCTGGATGATGGCCGGCGCGATGAATTCAGGGCGTTCGCCGAAGAAGTGGGGGTGGGTTACATCACCCGTTCGGACAATAAGTTTGCCAAGGCTGGCAATATCAACAACGCATTCAAGCGTATTTCCGGGGAATTCGTCGCGATCTTCGATTGCGATCACATGGCGACCAGCACCTTCCTCAAGCAGACCATGGGCGGTTTCCTGACGGATCCAAAACTGGCATTGGTACAAACGCCGCACCACTTTCTGACTCCCGATCCGTTCGAGCGAAATCTGGGCAGTTTCCGCCGTATCCCCAACGAAGGAGAGTTGTTCTACGGTCTGGTGCAGGATGGCAACGATTTCTGGAATGCGTCTTTCTTCTGTGGATCGTGCGCCGTACTCAGAAGGTCTGCACTGGATGAGATTGGCGGTCTTGCGACGGACACCGTCACCGAAGACGCACATACCTCACTGAACCTGCACCGCAAGGGATATAACTCCGCCTACATACGCGTCACCATGTCGGCCGGTCTGGCGACGGAGACGTTGGGGGCGCACGTGAAGCAGCGGATGCGCTGGGCGCGCGGCATGGCGCAGGTGTTCCGGCTGGATTGTCCGCTGCTGGGCAAGGGGCTCACCTTTGCGCAACGCCTGTGCTATACCAACGCTATTTTCCACTTCCTGTATGGTTTTCCCCGCTTGTTTTTCCTGCTTTCGCCGCTGACCTACCTGTTTTTTGAGAACAGCATCATCAATGCGCCAGCCTGGGTGATTGCGGTGTATGCCTTGCCTCATCTGATCATGGGATTTATTGCCAATTCGCGCTTGCAGGGTGAATTCCGCCATTCGTTCTGGAATGAAGTGTACGAGGCGGCGCTGGCCTGGTACATCATGTGGCCGACTCTGGGGGCGATGATCAATCCGAAAAAGGGAAAATTCGATGTCACTGCCAAGGGTGGATATATCGAACGTGGGTTTTTCGACTGGAAGATAGGCATGCCTTATGTCGTACTGTTCCTGCTCAACGCATTCGGTCTTGCAGCCGGCTTCCTGCGCATGTTCTGGTTCAATACCGAAGATTGGGATACGGCCTTGCTCAATATCGCCTGGACATCCTATAACCTGGTGATGATAGGCGCGGTCATTGCGGTCGCGATGGAAACACGTCAGATTCGCAAGGGCTGGCGCGTCGAGAAGGAACTACCGGCAGGATTGCTGCTTGCTAGTGGTCAACAGTTCGAGTGTGAAACTCTGGATTACGCCATGACAGGCGTACGCCTGAAGGTGAGTGACTTGGTATCGGTCAAGCCGGGCGAGAGCCTTACCCTATACCTGTTCCGTGAAGCACAGCGTTTCGAATTTCCGGCAGAAGTGGTGGTGAACAATGCCAACGAATTGCGCCTCAAGTTCAACGAACTGACGCTGGAGCAGGAACGCGATTTGGTGGCGGCGACGCTGTCCAGGCCGGATGCCTGGATCAACTGGATTAAGGTGCGTGAGGAGGTGGATCATCCTCTGCGGGGCTTTAGTGAACTGTTGGGTTTCAGTCGTATGGGCGTGAAGCGGATGAAACTCGCTACCCGCAAAGCTGCATAGCCAACCCGTTACAGCAAGTGATAAGCGATATGAATAAATTTAAGTTGGGTTTCGGGATGTTGCTGGCATTGATGTGCTGGGGGCAGGAGGCCATTTCGGCTGTGCCGGATCAGCCTGCAATCAAGCATGTTTCAGCTAATGAAGTTGTTGATTCCAATGAGGATGCTGCAAAGAGTGAGGTGGAATTTTCGCTGCTCCAACTTGGCGTCAAGGCACCGCTTTCCATGATCGGTGGTGATGCCATCTCTTCGGTGGATTTTTCTTTCAATGTGGTCAGGCTAATCAAACGTATCCGACTGAATCTTCACTATTCCTATTCCCCGTTGTTGAATCCCGCGAACAGTTTTCTTAAGGTCGAATTGAATGGTCATGAAGTCGCGGTTCTGAACTTGCTTAAAGGTAAGAGCAAGGATGCCGAGGCGTTGATAGAGATAGACCCGCTGATGTTGCAGGAGTGGAATCACCTGACCTTTCATTACACAGGCCATCTGGTCAAACCATTCTGCGATGATCCGCGCTCCCTGAAGAACTGGTTGCAAATCAATAATGAAGATACTCATATTGAATCTTCCGCCGACCTGTTGCCAGTGGCTATGAGCATGTCATTGTTCCCACAGCAATTTTTCGACAGGCATGACATGCATGACATGAGCATGGCGTTGGTGTTGCCGAACAAGCCTTCCTGGGGGGTGTTGCAGTCGGCTGGTGTGATTGCCTCCTGGTTTGGCAGTCAGGCCGAATGGCGAAAAGTCCGTTTTCCCAGTTATTTGAATACATTACCGAATCAGAGCGCTATCGTGCTGGCTACGACCTCAGATGTGATTGACGGCGTGACTTTGCCCCCGGTAACAGGCAAACAAGCGACAATCACTATTGTCAAGCATCCGACCAATCCGCTTGCCTATCTGTTACTGGTAGTTGGGCGTGACGAGCAGAGCTTGCTGGCAGCTACTCGTACCATGGTCACGACTAGGAATCGGCCTGACGCGGCAAAGTGGGACATTCAAGCGGACAAACTCGCTGAACGCAAGCCTTTCGATGCGCCGGGCTGGCTGACCGAAAACAAGGTCATCCGTCTCGATGAAGTGCTACCCAAGGAAGGTCTGCATTTCAACAGTCTTATGGCAGGCCCGCTGGAAATGGTGCTGCATCTGCCGCCTGATTTGTACCGCTCACCGGCAACAACCGTGCCGATAAATCTGGCGTTTGAGTCGTCAAATAATTCGCGCTATCTGAGGCAGATTAATGCTTTTATCAATAACTATGCTTTTCAGGTCCAGCGTTACGATATGCCTGACAGCAATGATCCGAAAATGGTGAAGACTAGGCTCAAGCTCCGTATTCCCAGTGAACGATTAACCGGCAAGGATACGATCTCCATTCGTTTTACATTTATAGACAAGGAGACCAAGGTTTGTGAGACAGCCTTTGTTACGGATGAGATAAAAATCGACCCCGGTTCTACGATAGATCTGGAAGGTCAGCCGCGACGTGTCACGTTGCCCGATTTGCGTTATCTTGCCTATAACGGTTTTCCCTACAGCAAGATGGCCGACCTGTCGGAAACGGTGGTGTTGTTGCCTGATTCACCGGATCACAATGAGATCGACAGTATGCTGACCTTATTAGGGCATGTCGGCAATAAGAGCGGATACCCGGCTACCGGTGTGTCTGTCGCCTCCATCAAACAGGCCGAGAAATTCGCCGACAAGGATATTTTGGTCATCGGTTCACTCACTGGATTGCGCCCCCTCCTTGAAAGCTGGGCCAGCGATATCCAGGTGAATCTGCTGGGTAAAGACCAGCCATCACCCAAGTTGGGTTTGGATCTCCTGCACAAATTGATGCATTGGGGAGAGCAGACTTTGTTATTCAATGGGCTGAGAGGCGAGCAGGCAATGGTGCTGGTTGGATTTGAATCTCCTATGCAGTCACAACGTAGTGTCGTGATGCTCACGGCGCGGGATTCATCCAATCTGCTTACCGAGGCCATCACACTGAACACCTTGGATAAAGCGAAGGATTTTAATGGCGATGTGGTGGTGATCTCGTCAGAAGATAGTCTGGATTCGGTAGTGGCTTTCGATTGGGCAGAAAAATATTCGAACGGTAGACTGACCTTCTGGCAGTGGTTCAACGACAACAAGACGCATAATCCCGTGTTGGCAGCATTGGCTGCCATCCTGTTGACGCTGCTGTTCGCCGCTCAGGCCTACTACAAGTTCAGACGCAAGGCAGATAAGCGATTAGGTAAGGTGATGACGTGAAAAGCTGGTTTCCTTTCATTCTGCTGCTGATGTGTCTTCCTGTCCACGCCGCTGATACCTGTACTGCGAAATGGCCGGAATGGGAGCATTTCGCCAGGGTTCATATTCAGGATGATGGGCGCGTTATAGACATTAGCGCGGACGGGATTTCCACTTCTGAAGGGCAATCCTATGCCATGTTTTTTTCGCTGGTGGCCAACGACAGGCAGCGTTTTGACCACATTCTGAAATGGACCAATGACAATTTGGCGCATGGTGATCTGACCTTGTATCTGCCGGGTTGGAAGTGGGGCAGGGCTGAAGATGGCAACTGGAAACTGCTGGACATGAATTCCGCCGGGGATGCCGATCTATGGATGGCTTACGCCCTGTTCCATGCTGCCGAACGCTGGAAGGACAAGCATTACCGCATATTAGCCTTGGCCATGCTCAATAATATCGCGCATCGTGAAGTAGTCGATTTGCCGGGGACGGGACGCATGTTGTTGCCAGCTTCCTACGGATTTGCACTGGATGCTGGAACCTGGCGGCTGAATCCGAGCTACATGCCGCTCCAGTTGCTGCGGTATTTCTCCAAGGTTGATAGCAAGGGATCATGGAACGAAATCTCCCTGAATACCGTGCGCATGATGGTGACCACCTCCAGCGGCGGGAGGGTGCCGGACTGGGTGTTATACGGGGTAGATAAGGGTTTTTATCTTGATTCCGAGAAGGGACAGTACACCAGTTACGATGCGATTCGGGTGTATCTGTGGTGGGCGATGCTAGATCAACGGGATGAGCTGTTTGCAGAACTAAAGCCATATCTTCAAGGAGTTGCTCAGTTCGAGATCGATAATCCTGCGCTCCCAGAACGCATCAACGTACGGACGGGGGAAGCGGAGGGGAGTGCGCCGATTGGTTTCGCCGCAGCCATTGCACCGTATCGTTGGGTATCGCATCAATATCGAGAGCAAATCGAGCCAACTCTTGATGATGGCGCAGGGTATTACAACCATGTGTTGAATATGTTTGGCAATGGCTGGATGGAGCGACGTTTTGCTTTTAAGCGTGATGGCAGTTTGGTGACGGGGCTGGAAAAATGTTCAAGATAGAGATGATGGTTAAACCGCTGCTACTTGCTATGTTGGCAGCGCTGGTTGTTCCTGCACATGCGGCTGGCGCACCAATGGTGCAGGCTGCTGGCACGGCAGGTCCCAACTCGGCAAAGCAGAGCGATGTTCCACCTGCTATTGCAAACTTGCTGGAAAAAGCACGTCATTGGAAAAATCAGAACCGCAAGGATATCGCTGTATCAGATTGGAAGCGGGTGTTGTTGAGTCTGCCAGGGCAGCAGGAAGCCTTGTCGGAACTGGCGCTTTACTATGCTGAAACCGGGCAGCTGAATCTCGCCCGCGATTACTTGAAACAGTTGCAGCAGGTAAATCCGTCACATCCTGTTGTTGACAGGGTGGAGCGGATGTTCTCCTACGCAATCAATCAGCCGGCCTGGCAACAGTTGGAGCGCGCTGACCAGTCGTTCAAACGGGGTAATTTTGCTGAGGCCGAAGCCGGTTACAACACTGCACTGACTTTATATCACGACTTCCCGGAGGCTTTGCTGGGTTTGGCAAATGTCATGCTGAAACAGAATAAGTATGTGGAAGCAATTGACTATATAGATAAATTCGAGTCAAAAAAGCATCAAACTGCGGTTTCCGCAAGGATGCGTAACGAAATTTACATGAAAAAGGGTGAGATAGCGGAAGCTGCACATGATTTCAATGAGGCGCTAGCTAACTACGCCAAAGCCAAAGCTTTGCTACCTGCCGACCCGTGGTCTACGCTGGCGCTGGCAAAAATGCTGCGTAAGCAGGGTAAGCAGGATGCAGCCAATCGTGAAATTGACCAATTGACAGCAGCTTCGCACGATTCGGATACCCGTCTGGCGGGCGCGTTCTATTACTCGGAAGTTAATCAATGGAATCAGGTCAAGCAATTACTGGGTCAGGTGCCGTCAGGCGAGCGGAATGAGGCGATGCGTTCGCTGCTTGCCCGTGCCGATGTGTTTGTCAGGATTACCGAAGCCAAACGTTTGTATGCGGCGCGCTCCGAACAGGCTGCGATTGATAGCCTAAACGTCGCAGGTAGCGAGTCCGAAGGCAAGGCGGATCTGGCGAGTATGGTGGCAAGCGCCTGGATGGACATAGGGCAACCCGCGCGTGCAGTGGCGCTGCTGGAAACCGTCAAGTCTATGCCGCCCAACATGCAAATTCAGTATGCAGGGGCTTTGTTGCAGGCGGGAGAAGACTCCAAGCTGGCTCGCTTGCTCGGCGATATTGATAAAAAAATCGCAGCCGCGAATTACGACAAGGTGGCACTCGAGAATATTCGTTCAGCCCATTCCTTGCGCAAGGTGGAAGCCTTGCGCGAAGCAGGAAAATATGATGAAGGCAAGGAAACAATCAAGCCACTGTTGGCGAAAAATCCGAAAAGTGTTGACCTGCTGTTGGCCAATGCAAGACTGCTAGGTGCTGAACAGGCTTATCCCGATGCGCTGAAAGCAGTTGACGAGGCATTACTGATGGCGCCGGGTAATCACGAGGCAATCAGGCTGGGGACAGATTATGCAATTCAGATGCACGATTACGCACTGGCGGAGCGATATTTGTCTGTGATTGGCAAGAATGATGCGGAATGGGCTGCGCTGTATATCGAAGCAGGACATTTGGCTGAAGCCAACAATAACCCGGAAAAGGCGGCTGCTTATTTCGTACTGGGTGGGCAGGCGGTTGAAGTAGAGAAAAAAATTAACACATCGGTTTCACCCAATCGGCAGGCATCCAATACTGCGGAGAAGTTCATCCCGTATCTGGAAGTAGCCTACGCAATGCGCAACAAAAATGGCATGGGCGGATTGGGACATCTGTACGAAACGGAAGTGCCGATGGCTTATCATCTGCCGCTGGAGGGTAACCGAGCGGCGCTGGTATTCAAAGCGACTGCGGTTACCCTTGATGCAGGGGATGCCGGGCCGAATCTGGATTTGTTCGGTACCAATCCGCCCGCAGCTCCCTTGCCGGTTCCCTATCCTGTTCGAGCTAATGGCACGGCTTTCTCAGTCGGTTATCAATCTGCCGAACTGGCTGGGGATATCGGTGTCAGTCCTGTTGGTTTCAAATTCAATAATGTCGTCGGGGGGGTTCGCTGGAACAGCGATATCGCCGGGGCCAACGTTGCGCTTGAAGCGACGCGCCGTTCTGTGGCGGAGAGTGTCTTGTCCTATGCTGGCGCGATTGACAATGTGACCGGTATGGCTTGGGGGGGTGTCACCAGAAGTGGCGCGAAGGGTGCTGTTTACTATCCGTTCAGCGACGTGTGGGCGGGTTATGCCAGTCTCGGCTATTACGGTTACGGTGGATTTAATGTGGCAGGCAATACGTCCAGTCATATGAATTTTTCGCTGATTTATCTGTTGGCGCGCACGCAGGATTTTGAGGCCAGCCTTTCTGCCCGATTGACGCGTACCAGTTTCAGCAAGAACCAGAATTTCTTCACCTGGGGCAATGGCGGTTACTACAGTCCCCAACGAGACAACAGCCTAACCTTCCCGCTGCACTTGGCAGGCGCGCGCGGCAATCTGGAATACGAACTCAATCTCAGTTTGGGATTTGCGAATGTTGTGCAGGATGCAGCGCTGATTTACCCGAACAATCCGGTGCTTCAGGCCGGATTGGGGGCGGCGGGTGTTCAGCCTGCTTCAGCTAATTACAGCAAGCGCGCCATAGGGGTGGACTGGACACTCGCATATGAGTTTGCACCGCAACTGACCGTCGGTAACCGTTTTCACTATGACGAGTCCACTACCTATCAACAGATGGGTATTATGCTGTTCCTGCGGTACGACTTTGAAAATCGCTCAGATACAACCCGGGTTCCCCCTTACCCTATCAGGCCTTATTACCTCACGACTCAGAGTGGTGCCGGGCTGAACTAGGCAATTTAGATAATGAAGCACACAGAAAAGCATTTGGAAGTTGATGTTGCTAAGAGAAGGATGTTTGGTGTCTTGACTGCATTGATGGTAATGCAGGGCGTTCCGAGTCTTGCGTGGGCGGAATTGCGAGATGAGGTTCCCAAAGTCAAGGATGAAGACTTTCAGACATTTATCACCATTAGTGTGTTTCTGACTGGCGAGAAAAATCTTGATCTGGAGATTGCC
Organism: Gallionella sp.; assembly: GCA_028687575.1. GTDB lineage: Bacteria > Pseudomonadota > Gammaproteobacteria > Burkholderiales > Gallionellaceae > Gallionella. The sequence continues at coordinate 20,708 of JAQTZW010000014.1, forward strand.
AGAAATATCTATGATCATCTGCGGGCAGAACCTTGGGGTAGGGAACACCTCGAACAGATAGCGGTAAAGCTTTCTCCGCTGTTGATGGCCGAGTCTATGGTCATTCCCCGATGGCAATTACTACATCCGACTCGTTTCACCGAAACCGATCACTGGTTCATCCAGCACATACTTACGACTTGGTACACCGGCATTTATTACTTTGAGGACACTAGTCTGTTTATTGCATACCAGCGAGCGTTGATGAATGTCGCGTTGCGCGATGTCATGCCTACACCGGGTTTCTCGGATATGGAGTTTGGGGCATGGAGCGGACTCCCAGTGGGTGCCGAAAATGAGTGATATGCCAAATAACCCTTTCGATCACGACTACGACTATGACATCGGTTACGACTACGATTATGTGATTGTTGGCTCGGGTGTGGCCGGGGCATTGATTGCAAAGGAATTGTCACGTGCCAAGTTTAGTGTATGCCTGCTAGAGACCGGCGCACGGACGGATCGCAAGCAGGCTTTACAGCGCTATCGCCAAGCGGTGACACGCGATCTGGCATCCCCCTTTCCACGCTGGCCTTGGGCACCCATTCCCGATGCGGGGAATGCTGAAGCCTATTTTGGCAAGGACAGTACACCCGATTACCGTCCGTCTTATCTAAAGCTGGTTGGCGGAACGACTTGGCACTGGACTGGTATGACCCCACGCTTTTTGCCGGTGGATTTCGAGTTGCACAGCCGCTATGGCATCGGCATGGATTGGCCGATAGATTACGCCGCGCTTGAGCCTTATTACCTCAAGGCGGAAAACGCCTTGGGCGTTTCGGGTGACAGTGACGATGATCACGGCTCGCCGCGCAGTGGACGGTATCCAATGCTGCCCATTCCGATGAGCTATTCCGATAGCGTGGTTGCAGAGCGGATGGAAAAACTCGGTATTCAGGTCAAGTCCTTTCCGGCAGCACGCAACAGCCAAACTTACAACAAGCGCGCGCAATGTCGGGGCAACAACACATGCTCACCCCTCTGTCCAAATGGCGCACAGTACAGTGCCGATACTGATGTAGATAACGCGCTTCGCCTGGGTGCAAGGTTGATTGAGCAGGCGACGGTCTACCGGCTGGAATGTGGGACGGACAACAGGATAGTGGCCGCGCGTTACAAGCTGCCGGACGGGTCAGATCACAGGGTGACTGCCACGCGTTTTGTGGTGGCCTGCAATACCATTGAGTCGCCGCGTCTACTGCTGATGTCCGCCTGTGAACAGGCTCCGCAGGGGGTTGCTAATTCATCCGGTCAGGTCGGACGCAATCTGATGGATCATGTGATCTTTTTCAATACATTCCGGATGGATGTGCCGCTGTATGGCGGGCGCGGCCCGCAGAGTGTATCCGGCTTGATGACGGGACGGGATGGCGCATTTCGCAGCCAGTACGCTGCAGCGAAGTTATTCCTAAGTAACGACATCAATGTGCATGGCAAGGTGCTAAAGATTATTGAGGACCAGCAAGCCTGGAGCGATGTGCACAATCTCCTGAGGAACGATGTGATCCATCATGGCTGTATAGGAGGCGAGCTTGAAACATTGCCATCGTCCCGCAACCGGGTGGTGCTGGATCAGGATCGCCTCGACCCGTTGGGTTTGCCTCTGCCTCATCTGGAATATCAACTCGATAATTATGTTCACGACGGATTGACGCAGTGGACGGGCTTTGTCAAAGAGCTGATCGAGAAGATGGGTGCCAAGCAGACTTCCTCGGACATCCTGCATTCGTCCCATCATCAGTGCGGTACGCTACGCATGGGCAATGATCCCAAGACTTCGGTGGTAGATCGCAATTGCAGGACCCATGATCATGCCAATCTGTACGTGATGGGCAGCAGCGTGTTTCCGGCTATCGGCACTGCCAACCCGACGCTGACTGTTGCTGCACTCAGTCTGCGTCTGGCGGAACATCTCACCTCACTGGGCAAGACATCCTGAACGACGGGAGAATTGCGGGAGTTTTGGGTTAAACTGCACGCTATTTTTTAACGCCTCCACACTGGCTGTGCGGCTTCAATTTCTTTTCCAAACACAATATGAACAGCGAAGCACCCGTATTCAAGATCAAGACAGGCCATCTGCCGGTACTGTTGCTGCATGTCCTGACGACCGACCTGGAATTGCTGAAAGCGCAGTTGGCGTTGCGCTTGCGCCAGACACCGGATTTTTTTGCCAGCACACCCATCGTGCTGGAACTCACCGCGATAGCTGATTCCGCCGGAGCACCAGACTTTTCCGGGTTGGTTGCCTTTATGCGGGAGCATGGCATGTGTGCGTCAGGCGTGACCGGCGGATCTGAAGATCAGCGTGCTGCCGCAGTGAAGTCGGGGCTGGGACTTTACCCCGATGCACAGATCAGAATCGCGATGCGACGTTCGACGGATGGTCAAGGTGATGCAAGCGGCGAACATCGGGCCGCAGTCGCCACAACGGCAACCTCTCCCCCCGAAGCTGCCGTGTTGCAGGTTCAGCCGGAATTGCCCGGACTTTCGGGAGAGTCGGCATCTGTCGCGCCTGTGCAGCCCGAGATAAGCCGTGATGCGGCACATCCGGCAGCACAGGAACGGGCGGTGGTGCGTCCTACGCTGGTAATTGACAAGCCGGTGCGCACCGGACAGAGCATCTACGCGGAAGGGGCTAATCTGGTGTTGCTGGCGATAGCCAATGCAGGTTCAGAGCTCATCGCGGATGGTGACATCCATGTCTATGCGCCGCTGCGTGGCAAGGCTATCGCGGGCGCACACGGCAACCAGTCTGCGCGCATCTTCGTCAACCGACTGGAGGCGGAATTGTTATCCATCGCGGGATGTTTCAAGGTGTTCGAGGATGGCTTGCCGGAAGCGGTGCGCGGCAAGCCGGCGCAAATTCATCTGGAAGGTAACCGATTGGTGATGCAGCCACTACTGGACTGACGCGGCGTGAGCATGTCAGTAGCTGCATTTCTTTATGGCTTTACAGGTAAAATGCGCAACTTCATTTTTTTTCAAGGTAGTTAACGTGGCTAAAGTAATTGTTGTAACGTCGGGCAAAGGCGGGGTTGGTAAAACTACCACCAGCGCCAGCTTTTCAACCGGTCTGGCCATGCGCGGCAACCGAACCGTGGTAATTGATTTCGACGTGGGTCTGCGCAATCTGGATTTGATTATGGGCTGCGAGCGGCGCGTGGTGTACGACATCATCAATGTTATCAATGGTGAGGCATCACTTAACCAAGCGTTGATTAAGGATAAGAACTGCGACAACCTGTATGTGTTGCCCGCTTCGCAAACGCGCGACAAGGAAGCGCTAAAGCTGGAGGGCGTCGGCAAGATACTGGATGAACTCAAGGAATCCTTCGATTTCATCGTCTGTGATTCGCCGGCAGGTATCGAATCAGGCGCGTTCAACGCCATGTATTACGCAGACGAGGCGTTGGTGGTCACCAACCCGGAAGTTTCCTCGGTGCGCGATTCCGACCGCATCTTGGGTATCCTTGCGGCCAAGTCCAAGCGTGCAGTAGATGGCGCCGAGCCGGTCAAGGAACACCTGTTGGTCACGCGCTACGATCCGAAACGCGTCAATTCTGGCGAGATGCTGTCTGTCGCCGATATTCAGGAGATTCTGCGCATCCCGCTGTTAGGCGTGATTCCTGAATCGCAAATGGTGCTTCAGGCTTCCAACTCTGGAACGCCTGCCATTCATTTGGAGAAGAGCGACGTAGCAGAGGCTTATCGAGATGTGGTAGGGCGCTTCATGGGTGAAGCTTTGCCGATGCGTTTCACTACAGAAAAGGCTGGCTTCTTCAAACGTCTGCTGGGAGGTAACTGAAATGTCTATGATCTCTGGTCTGCTCGATTACCTGCGCGGAAATGAGAAGAAAACGGCAGCGGTTGCCAAGGAACGTTTGCAGATTATTCTGGCCCACGAACGTGCTGGTCGCGGCAGTGCCTCTCCAGACTACCTGCCAGCGTTGCAGGAAGAACTGATGGCAGTGATTGCCAAATACATCCACGTTGACCGCGACTCATTCAAGGTGCAATTGGGGCGGCACGATCAGTACGACGTGCTGGAACTGAATATTACGTTGCCTGACAAGTCGAACGGCCGATAATAGTGGCCAGATGGTTATTTCAATAAGCTGAGTGCGCTGTCTACACTGTCCTGCATGACGTGCTCAAGCAGGGCAGGCAGGTAGGGGAGAGTGAAACTCAGGATGAAAAAACCTATTCCCAGCGTAATCGGGAAGCCGATAGCGAACGGGTTAAGTTGTTGAGCGGCGCGCGTCAGGATACCCAGCGCAAGATTGGTAATCAGCAGTGCGGCCAAGATGGGTAGCGCGATTTGTACACCGTAGGAAAAAATATTTCCCCCCCATGCGGCTACCGAGTAATACCCCTTGGCCGGCATCATCTCTCCCACCGGCAGCGTATGAAAGCTCTCAGCCAATGCTGAGATGATGATTAGGTGGCCGTTCAAGGCCAGGAAGGCGAGCGAGGCCGTGATGCCCAGCCATTGCGCAATGACCGGGCTATAAGATGCATTCTGCGGATCGTAAAACGAGGCAAAGCCGAGTCCCATCTGTAGACCGGCGAGTTCGCCAGCCATTTCAAAGGCATTGAAAATCATCCGCAAGGTCAGTCCCATTGCTGTGCCGATGATGATTTGTTGCACCACGATCAATAATCCCTGCGGCGAGCCGATTGCGACGGCCGGCATGGGATTGAGCGTCGGCGCGATGACAATGGCCAGCAGTATCGCCAGTCCGACTTTGACTCGTTTTGGCACTTGTTTGTTGCCGATGATGGGCGAACTGGAGATGAACGCCAGCACGCGCACCATGGGAAACATCAGCGTGGCGAGCCACAGGTCTAGTTGTGCGCTGGTGATGTTGAGCATGGGCTTGCCTTATGGTTTTCACTGCTCAGCCCAGCATCCACGGGATGTTGCCGAATAGGCGGCGCATGAAATCTACCATCATGGAAATCATCCAAGGGCCGGCGATGATCAGTGTAACGAAGATACCGACGATTTTGGGAATGAAGGACAGGGTCTGTTCATTGATCTGAGTTGCGGCCTGAAAGATGCTCACCACCAGACCGATCAGCAACGCGCTGAGCAGCAGCGGGGCGGAAATCATCAGGGTCAGTTCGATGGCCTGCTGGCCCAGGGTGACGACTGATTCGGGTGTCATGGTTTGCTAACCTCTATAAGTCCATAGTTCAGGCGAATCACGCTAATGCATGTCGGCTTGCGGCATCCTGCATTAAATTAAAATATAAGTTTGTTCAATGACTTACTTAATGCTATGTATAAAAGCTCTGCGCAAGTGAGCCTAATAGCAGATTCCAGCCATCCGCCAGCACGAACAACATGATCTTGAAGGGCAGCGAGATGATGGTGGGCGACAGCATCATCATGCCCATGGACATCAATACGCTGGCGACCACCATGTCTATGATGAGAAACGGGATGAACACCACGAAGCCAATTTGGAACGCGGTCTTCAGTTCGCTGGTGACGTAGGCGGGGACTAGTAGACGTAGCGGCACTTCTTCGGCACTTTGTATGGGTTCGCTATTGGAAATCTTGACGAACAGCGCGAGGTCGGCCTCGCGGGTCTGGCGCAACATAAATGCTTTAAGCGGCTGGATGCCGATCTCGGCGGCCTGTTGCAGTTCGATCTTGTTATCGCTGTAAGGCAGGTAGGCATCGGTATAGATTTTATCCAGCACCGGCGACATCACGAAAAATGTCAGGAACAATGACAAGCCTATCAGCACCTGGTTGGGGGGGGAGGCTGGTGTGCCCAGTGCCGAGCGTAGCAGGCTCAGCACGATGACGATGCGGGTGAAGCTGGTCATCATCAGCAGGATGGCGGGTAAAAAACTCAGCGAGGTGAGGATCAGCAGGGTTTGCAGGCTCAGGCTATAAGTTTGACCACCGCCCGCACCCTTGCTGGTGATTGCCGGCAACGCCAGTTCGGCCCAAGCTCCCTGACTGCTGAACAGCAGGGTGAGTGAGACGGCAAGTAACAGCGGGAGATTACGGCGCATTTTCAGCCTCGTTTGGGGGGGCTGTGCGTTTGCCAACCAGTGGAGCCAACATCCGTGCAAACTTATTGTCAGGCTTGCTCTGAGTATGGTCTGTCGTGATGTCGGCATTCTTTTCAAGCGTGTGCAGGGGACGTATCTGGCCGGGGCCGACACCGACTAGCAGCCACGTATCGTTAATCTCGATCAGCACCACGCGTTCGCGTTGGCCAATCGCCACGCTCCCGACCACCTTGAGTAAATTTCCGCTGCCTTGTTGTGCGATGTTCATGCGTTTGAGCAGCCAGGCTACTGCCACGATGGCTGCCAGCACCAGCAGCAGGCTGAAAATAATCTGAGCGATACTGCCGGAATTGACCGTGACTGGTGGCGGTGTGTAGCTTGGGCGCACGCCCTCCATGGCTGTTGCCACAGAGGAGGCAGTCATTATCATTGCGGCGGCAAGTGAACGAGGGAGGCTTTTCATGCGGCTAATCCTGACGTGTTAGCGGTTCAAACGACGCAGACGTTCCGATGGCGTGATGATGTCCGTCAGGCGGATGCCGAGCTTGTCATTTACAACCACCACTTCGCCCTGCGCAATCAGGAAGCCGTTAATCATCACATCCAGTGGTTCGCCGGCCATACTGGAAAGCTCTACCACTGAGCCTTGCGCCAGTTGCAACAGATTCTTGATCGGCATCTTGGCACGACCCAGTTCCACGGTCAGCTGTACCGGGATGTCGAGGATCATGTCCAGATCATTTTGGGTAGTGCCGCTGCTACTGGCACCGAATTTTTCGAAGATGTGCGGTTTGTTGGTATCAGCTTGCGGTACGGCGGCCTGCTCGTTCATTGCGGCAGCCCAATCATCCGTGCCGGTTGCGGGGGATGCGGAAGTTTGTTCCGCCATGGCAGCACCCCAGTCATCGGCACTGATGGCCTCGCTGGTTTGGTTGTCATCAGACATTGCTGTCTCCTTCGTTGATGGTTAGCATCTTTTCAATTTTCAGGGCGTACTGGTTGTTGAAGGTGCCGTATTTGCATTCCATCACAGGCACGCTATCTACTGAGGCGGTGATGAATTCCTCTACTTCCAGCGGAATTACATCGCCATTTTTCATTTTCAAAACTCTTTCAAGTGTGATGTGGGCTAAGCCGAGTTGGGCGATTAGTTCTACATCGGCGCATTGCACCTGCCGAGACAGCAATTGCAGCCAGCGCTTGTCCACCGACATATGCTCACCCTGCATCGGGCTGTATAGCAGGTCTTTAAGTGGCTCCAGCATGGAGTAGGGCATGCAGATGTGCAGCGCCCCGCCGTTGCCGCCCAATTCGATGTCGAACGAGGTCACGATGACGACTTCGCTGGGGGTGGCGATATTCGCGAACTGTGGGTTCATTTCAGATCGCACATACTCGAATTTCAGCGGGTTGACTGATTCCCAGGATTTTTCGTAGGCTTCGAACGATACGTTCAGCATGTTGTGGATGATGCGTTGTTCGGTCTGGGTGAAATCGCGCCCCTCGACTCGCGTGTGGAAACGACCATCGCCGCCGAACATGTTGTCCACTACTAGAAACACCAGATTGGGGTCGAATATGAACAGGCCGTTGCCACGCAGCGGCTTGGCCTGAATCAGGTTCAGGTTGGTGGGCACAGACAGGTTGCGTATGAACTCGCCGAACTTCATTACCCGCACCGGGCCTACCGAAATCTCAGGGGTGCGGCGGATGAAGTTGAACAGGCCGATACGGAATAAACGCGCGAAACGCTCGTTGATAATCTCCAAAGTGGGCATACGCCCCCGGACGATGCGCTCTTGGGATGCCAGATTGTACGAGCGTACTCCACCTTCCTCGTTTTCCGACGTGCCTTCAGCATCGGGTGACTCGCCATTGACCCCCTGTAACAGCGAATCAACTTCGTCCTGTGAGAGAAAATCGCTCATTTTCCTGTCGTGTCTATCTCTATTGAATGATAAAGGTGGTGAAGAGTATGGCCTCTACACCCTTCTTGCTGCGTGATTCTTCCTTGTGCTCGGGGGCGGAATGCGCGTCCTGACCGCTCTCAGCATTAGCATCCGGTTCGGGGGAGGTACGTATAGGCGGCGCGCTCTTGCGCAGTCCCAGCACATACTCGACCTGAACCTTGATCTCTGCTGCCAGTTTCTCCTTGCCTACTGTGGTTTCCAGTTCGGCAGAACGTTTGCTTTGTAGCACCATGTTGATTTTATGAAGGATTTCTGGATTGTATTCCTTGACCTTCTCTTCCAGTTCGGGTTTGCTCAGCTTGACGGATATGGTGGCCTGCAAGTAGCGTTCAGCGTTCGCATCAACCAACTTTCCGGTGAAGGTGCCGAGTTCGACGAATTTTGGCGGTGTTTTCTCATGTCCGCCGCTGTCTTCTTCACCGCCATCGCCTTCGTCCGCTGATGCGGCGTCCTCGGCTTCGGCGGCATGCTCCTTCTTGGCTGAATGATCCGATTTGTTCATAAAGAAATAGGCGCCAGCGCCCCCGCCGACCACCAATACCACTACGGCGATAATGATGATGAGCATTTTCTTGCTTTTGGGAGGTTGGTCACCTGTTGCTGCTGGCTTGGCTGGCTTGGACATTTTTTCAATTCCTTGGTTGATGGTTGGATTCTAGAAAAATAATGTCGCGGCAGATGGCTCGAATAGGGCTGATTTCCCGTGCCAGATTACCCCATAGGGAATTCAGGCGAAGGTGTCAACCATGCCGATATGTCGGCGCGTTGCCGTGACAGGTGCGGTCAATGATGCTGGCTCCAATGTTGCAATACCGGATGTAATAGGAGTCAGCCGGCTGTTGGGGCGCTGATTCATGTAGCTGCCGCTGTCGCGTGGGGCTTGATCGCTGACAGTGGTATTCCCCAACGTAATGCCGTTATCGGCCATTACTTCGCGAAGTTTAGGCAAGGCGCTTTCAATTGCTTCACGCACCGCCAGATGTGGCGAACTAAATAGTGCGGTTGCTTGGTTGTCGGTAACGTTCAGCACCACGCGAATCGGTCCCAGATCGGGTGGATTCAGGTGCAGTTCAGCGCTTTGGTTCTGCTGGTTGCTGATCCAACTGACTTGCTGCGAGAACTCGTCGGGCCAGGCGTTGCTGGAGATCGGGGCGGCGATAGGGTTGCCAGCATGAGTGGGCTTAATATCTTGTGGGGCGACCGCCTGCAACGCGCTGGCCTGCATCCCGGCTGCGGCCAGTGCGCCAGCGTGGGCGCTGATTGAGGGCGGCGTGATGCTGGCAGGCGCTACTTCCCTGAAGGAGGAGTTCGCAACTCCGCTGCTGTCTGTCAGCGACTTGCCCACTTCCATCTTCTCTGTAGCCGCCGCCTGATGATGGTCGGCTGTACCGATTGTGGCGGATAAGTTGTCTCTCAAACCGGGTTTCATGCCGGCAGTCGAGGCAATCATGTTCCCAGCGTTAGCTTTGCCTTGGGTATCAGCCCCTTCGGTTACTGGGGGGAGTGGAGCATTCAGTCTGGTGTCCGGTGCAACTAACAGCATCGCGGTGAAGGCGAGTGAGGCATTATCGCCGGCAGGTACGGCTTCCATATCTGCCTGAATGTCTTTACCGTCGGCCGTTTTCCGGGTTGGCATCAGATTGGTGTTGGCAGCGATATTGTCCACCGCTGGAGGGTTTTTCTCTTCCATTTGCCTGGTCAGCATTGCGCCAAATGAATCCCCCCCCTGATCGCTGGTCTTGTTCGATGACGGGTTGCGTGGCGCGACGCTAGACGTATCGTTGCGAGTGTCCGCGCCTTTTGCGGCAGTTTGTGCCGGGGGGGATTGCGGGGAAGTGATGAGGGCTTGGGTCAGCATGATGGGTCTCCATTCAGGTGCTACTGTTCAGATATGCAAAGCAGTGCCGGGTAATTTAATTCACTGGGTTATTTGTTCTGCATCTTGTAGGCGACGAAGCGTCCAGTGTGCTCGTCCATCGCGCGTTGTTCCTGTTTGGCTTCCGCCTTGACCTGCTCCTGGACATGTCGTTGCTGTAAGGTGTCGAACGACTTCAGTTTGCGCTGGGTGCTGGTAAATTCGCAGCGACCCATTTGTGTGGTCAATTCGCTTTGCTCCACCGCCTTGCGCTGTTGCGCGATGGCGGCATCAAGTTTGTTGATGAACTCCTGAAAATTGCGCATCAGCGCAGGGTCCATACCTTGCTGAGTGGCGTTCTGCAAGCGATCCTGATAATCCTTACGGTATTGCAGCAGCATCTCCAGCTTGTTCTGCGTTTCGTGTTGTTGCCGGTTGAGCTGGCCTAGTTTGCGCGTGGCCGTATCATTTTCCTTTTGTGCCAGGTTCAGCAGCGGTTGTAGTTTGAAATGCTTGTCCATGATGGATTACCGTCAAAAGATATTGGGCTGGAACAAGTCGGCAAGTTGTTCGATGCTTGAGGCATACGCTTCACTCTGATACATACCCTGTTTCAGAAACTGCTCCATGCGCGGGTACAGCCTGATTGCTTCGTCCAGCAGTGGGTCACTGCCGCTGATGTAAGCGCCGACGCTGATCAGATCGCGGTTGCGCTGGTAATGCGCATACAACTGCTTGAAGCGCTGCACCAGAGCGGTATGTTCGGGGGTCGCCAGATGCGACATCACGCGACTGATCGAGGCCTCGATGTCTATCGCCGGATAGTGTCCCTGTTCCACCAAGCGGCGTGACAGCACAATGTGGCCGTCCAGGATGGCGCGGGCGCTGTCGGCGATTGGGTCTTGCTGGTCGTCGCCCTCGGTCAACACGGTATAAAAAGCTGTGATCGAACCGCTGCCCTCCAGACCGTTGCCGGCACGTTCCACCATCTGCGGCAGTTTGGCGAACACAGAAGGTGGGTAACCTTTGGTCACGGGAGGCTCGCCAACAGCCAGTGCGATCTCACGTTGCGCCATCGCATAGCGGGTCAGTGAATCCATAATCAGCAAGACGTTTTTTCCCTGGTCGCGGAAATACTCGGCGATGGTGGTAGCGTAGGCCGTGCCTTGCAGGCGCATCAGCGGCGAGGTGTCGGCAGGCGTGGCGACTACCACCGAGCGAGCCATGCCTTCTGGACCCAGAATGTCGTTGATGAACTCCTTCACCTCACGCCCGCGTTCGCCGATCAGACCGACCACGGTGATATCCGCGCTGGTATAGCGCGCCATCATGCCCAGCAGCACGCTTTTGCCGACACCGCTGCCGGCGAACAGTCCCATGCGTTGACCGCGACCCACCGACAGTAAGCTGTTGATGGCGCGCACACCGACATCCAGCGGCGTGTCTATCGCGGCACGCTCCAGCGGGTTGAACGGGCGGCTCTGCAGCGGGGCGGAGGCGGTTTCCAGCAACGGACCCAACTGGTCCAGCGGCTTGCCCGCACCATCCACCACGCGGCCCAGCAACATCTCGCCCACCGGCAGATGCTTGGCCCGGTCGGAAACGCGGCGGCGCAGCGGCTTGCGCTTGCCGCCCAGCTTCATTACGTGCACCGGTTCTATCGGCATCACCCTGGAGCCGGGAATCAGACCATATAGGTCGTTTTCCGGCATCAAGAACAGTTTTTCTCCAGAAAAGCCGACCACTTCCGCCTCGACGATGGTGCGCTCCAGTTTGATTGCACAGGTGCTGCCCACCGGCATTTTCAGGCCGACCGCTTCCATCACCAAGCCGGTCACTTTGGTCAGATGGCCGCTAGGTGGCACGGTGTTACAGTCGGAGACATATTCGCGGCCCTCCGCGAGGAAGTCGCACCAGCGCACACGGTGCGGGTTCTGTTCTATGCCAGCCATGATTTATCCTGACCGATAGATTCGACGACGTGTTGCCAGCGTGCCTGATTGGTCGCGTCAACATGACTGTGTGCAGTTTCCACCCGACAACCACCGCGCTCGACATGCTCGTCGGTGAATATTTGCCATTTGGCCTGAGCGAGTTGTTCGCCCATCTGTTCACGCACCAGTTCGGCATCTTGCGGATGCATGATCAGGTGCGCGTTTTGATTGAAGTGGGGCAGGTTGCCTATGGCAGTGCTGACTATCTTGAGAATGATTTCGGGGTTCACCTTGATGGATTCAAGCACCATCTTGCGAGCAATTTCCAGCGACAGGTCGAGCAGTGACTGAGCCAGTTGTTCGTCCAATTGGGAAATTGCAGTTTGCAGGTTCTCCATCAGAGTGTGCAACAGTGTGGTCTCTGCCTTGGCCTGCTGCAGACCTTCCGCATAACCTGTTTGGTGACCGACTGCATACCCCTCTTGCTGCGCCTGCTCGCGCACTCTTTGCTGTTCGGCGGCAATCTGCTCTGCACTATCCACGGCGGATAACAAAGGCTGTGAGAGTGGCGCTGACTTGATTGTCGGCGCATCGAATGACGCCAGCTCCCAACGTTGGTAGGCGGTGAGCTGTTCTTTGACGACGGGTGCGCCGGAATTTTTTGCGCCAAAACCGGATGAGCGATCAGACATACTCATCTTCGCCTCCCTTGCCGCCTAGTGCGATCTGACCTTCGTCAGCCAGACGTTTCACGACCTTGAGGATTTCCTTCTGGTTGGCTTCGACTTCGCTCAGTTTGACCGGGCCTTTTGATTCCAGATCTTCGCGCATCATTTCGGCGGCGCGCTGTGACATGTTCTTGAATATCTTCTCGCGCAGTTCTTCGCTTGCGCCCTTGAGTGCGAAGATCAGCGATTCCGATTGCACTTCGCGCAGGATTAACTGGATGCCCCGGTCGTCTATGTCCAGCACGTTTTCGAACACGAACATCTTGTCTTCGATCTTCTGTGCCAATTCGGGATCGAAGTTGCGTACATTCTCCATCATCTCGGCTTCCAGTGTGCCGCCCATGAAATTCAATATTTCGGCTGCCGTACTCACGCCCCCTTGCAGGGTCTTCTTGCCTTTGCCGCCGCCGCTCATCAGTTTTCCCAGTACGTCGTTAAGCTCGCGCAGCGCGATGGGTTGCACGCCATCCAGTGTGGAGATGCGCAGCAACACGTCATTGCGGGTGCGTTCGCTGAATAACTTCATCACGCTGGCGGCCTGATCCGGTTCCAGGTGGACCAGGATGGTCGCAATGATTTGCGGGTGCTCGTTGCCTATCAGTTCGGCAACCGCGCCCGGATCCATCCATTTCAGGCTTTCGATGCCGCTGGTATCGCTACTGTGCATAATGCGATCCAGCATGCCGGCAGCCTTGTCGTCTCCAAGTGCCTTGGTCAGCATCTTGCGGATGTAGTCGTTGGAGTCCATACCGATGGTGGTTTTCTCCGACGCGGCCAACACGAACTCATGGAACACCCCGGTGATCTGGTCGCGGGTGAGATTGTCGAGCTCGACCATGGCCATGCTGATCTTCTGCACCTCCTTGGGGCCCAGATGCTTGAGCACTTCGGCAGCTTCGTCTTCCCCCAGTGTCAGCAGGAAAATCGCGCTATTCTGGATTCCGTCACTCATTTTTGTTCACCCAGTCTTTGATTACACTTGCCACAATTTTTGGGTCCTGCTGGACAATCTGACGGGCGATTTTCAGATTCTGTTCGTACGGTTCGAGTGGAGGTGCGTAATCGCCAGACTCGTTGGTGTGTCCATGGCCTTGACCGCCTTCGCCACCGGCGCCCCCGCCATGTTGACCTTCGTCACTTAGTTGGCCATCCTCCCCGGCCATACCTGCTTGCGCATCATCATCCTTATCCTCGGGCTTGGCAGGTTGCAAGGGGCGGAATGCTGGACGGATGATGCCGAACACCACAATCAACATCACCGCGCCGATAATCAAATATTTGGCGATCAGCTTGGCTAGTTCGATCATGTCCGGCTGTTTCCACAATGGCACCTCCTCTTCGGTGACGGTTTCCTTGTTGAATGCGGCATTCTGAACATTCAGGCTGTCTCCGCGCGCGGCATCGAAGCCGACTGCATCCTTGACCAGATTGTCTATCTGCAACTTTTCCTCGGCAGTCAGCGGCACATAGCTGACTTTACCTTTGGCATCGGTCACCTTGCGGTTATTGACCAGTACGGCGACCGACAGCCGTTTGATCATGCCGACCGGCAATTCGGTGTGGCTGATGGTGCGGTCTACCTCGTAATTGACCGTACTTTCCTTGTGCAGGTTGTCTATCTTGGCATCTGCCGGGACTTGTGTGCCGCCAGCCGGGGCAACGATGGGGGCGGTGGCAGGGGCGGGCGGCTGATTGGTCAGCGCACCGGGCACGCCATTGGGATTCAGTCCCGAACCGTTTAGTGTTTCGGTCTTCTGTTGGCTGCGCACTGTGCTGGAAGCCGGGTCGGGATTGGGCTTGAAGATTTCCGCAGTCTGCTCGGTGTGCGAGAAGTCTATGTTGGCAGTGACTTGCGCACGCACGTTGTTTTCGCCCAGTAGCGGTGACAGGATGTTCTCGATGCGGCGTATGAATTTCTGCTCGATCTGCTGCACATATTTGATTTGCTTGGCATCCAAACCCATAGCGCCATCTTCCTGAGTGGCGCTAAGTAGCGTGCCATCCTGGTCTACCACCGTGACATTCTTATCCGACATATCCGGTACGCTGCTGGAGATCAGGTGGACAATCGCGCTGACCTGTGCGGCATCCAGCACCCGCCCGCCGCGCAAGGTGAGTATCACTGAGGCGCTGGGTTTTTGCTGCTCCTTGACGAATACACTGGGCTTGGGAATGGCAAGGTGCACGCGCGCCGATGCGACCGCGCTGATGCTTTGCACCGATCGGGCAAGTTCGCCCTCCATCGCACGCTGGTAATTGACCTGCTCGGCAAACTGGGTGATGCCGAATTTCTGGTTCTCCATCAGTTCGAAACCGACCGTGCCGCCCTTGGGCAGTCCTTGGGCGGCCAGTTTCAGGCGCATCTCATGCACTTGGTCGGCGGGAATCATCAGTGCGCCGCCGCCTTCGGTGAATTTGTAGGGGATGTTCATCTGTTGCAGGGTTTCGATGATTGCACCGCCATCGCGGTCGGATAGATTGCTGAACAGCACGCGATATTCGGGTGTCTTGCCCCACATCAATGCGCCGGCGATCAGCGCGATCAGCGCCGCGACACCAATCGCCAGCCCCAACTTTTGTTGTGGACTGAGTTGCTTGACTCGGCTGATCACGTCACCTGGTGGCGTCGTAATGGTTTCTTGTTCAGTCATGATGATTGCGGACTTTAACTGTTAGCCTTTTGGGCAGTGAGTCAATTATGGGGATGCCATGTATTTGTGAAGGGATGAATAAAGGGAGATTCCAGCAGTATTTCCCTTGATAGCAGGATGGGGTGAGAGGGTATCGTGCAGCCATCGGAACATCTGTCGCGATTGGCGACTCGCTATTAGGAGAGGGAAAATGAACGAGATTTCGGCAGTGGATGGTTTGCTGGCACAGATGCGTGCGATGCGTTCAGTGGCGACTGCGGGATTGCGAGAAACCGCTGGGGTGGGACAGCAGAGCGCGGTGTCACAAAGTGGGAAGGTTGATTTCACCAATGTATTGAAATCCTCGCTGGACAGTGTGGCGCGTGCGCAAGAGACATCCGAGTCGATGCAGAAGGCTTTCGTGATGGGCGATGACAAAGTCAGCCTGAGCGACACCATGATTGCGATGCAGAAGGCTGGCATCAATTTTCAGGCGACGGTTCAGGTGCGTAACAAATTCGTGCAGGCTTACAACGATATTATGAATATGCAGGTGTGATGCTCTTGTGAAACGTGAAACGTGAAACGGGAAACGGGAAACGGGAAACGGGAAACGGGAAACGGGAAACGGGAAACGGGAAACGGGAAACGGGAAACGGGAAACGGGAAACGGGAAACGGGAAACGGGAAACGGGAAACGGGAGTGGCGTCACTCCCGTATTTTAGTGTTTGTTGCGCTGCATCGCGGTGACGTAGCGTTGCAGCAGAATTTCGGCTGCACCGTCCAACTCCTTGAAGGCGCAACCGGCGCGGCGCAAAGTTTGGCCGGAAGGCAAGTTAAGTACCACTAGATTCTTGACTTCTATCGTACCTGTCAATTCACCGATGTCGGGTAGTCCTATCTTGCAATTGTGGTAGATATGACCCGGAACCAGTGCGGTGTTGTGTTCTTCGCAGGTCAGCCCTACACCCCCTCCGCTGATGTCCATGATGGTGACATCCATCGGCGGCGGAGTCGAAATCGGTTTGGCATCCGGTATCACACAATGCAGAGGGTTGGTGACGGGTGTGATCAGGCGGAAGTATTCGCGGCGCTGCAGCCGGTGCATACCCTGTGGCAACGGGATAAACAGCGCTGGGGTTCCCTGCCATGTCTCTTCACGTGCCTGCTCGGCTGTGAACTGCACTTTCACTTGAAAGTGTGTCCCGACAAAAATCAGCTTGTTGCTTTCCGCAATATGCGCATTGGTATGGTGATTCTGGCTGGGTTCCAGCCAGAGTCCGGATGCATCCACGCCCAGCAGTGTTGTCAGGATGAAATCGTCGGTATTCGAGTAATACAGGGCGCAACGTGTGCCATTATGGGCGATGTTGTGCAGTATGAACTCGATTTCCTTGGCCGATGTGATCAGGTACTGTTCATCTTCGGTGCTGGACAGAATTTCTATTTTTAGCAGGATGTCTCTTTCCATGTGAAGGTGTCACTCTATAAATTGTCTTTAATCATAGCAAAATTATTGCTACTCAATCGCCGGAAAAGCGGTGTGTTTCTGGTGTTCCAGCCGATATAGCCAGGCGAGTAGTTCGGCTACCGCCAGATACAGTTGCGGCGGAATCTGCTGATCCAGTTCCACTTGCATCAACAATCCCACCAAGTCTTCAGATTCGTGAACGTAAACACCGTTCTGTTTGGCGCGTTCTATGATGGCCTGTGCAATCAGGCCGCGCCCTTTGGCGACGACCTTGGGCGCGCCTTGGGCTTGGCCGTAAGCCAGTGCGACTGCGACTTGGCGATTGGCGGGGTCAGGTTGTTTCATGATTTTCTACTACACTGCTGGTGAGTTGTATGCCGACAGCCCCCATTGCACGGTGCAATTCTGGCAGATTGCGATTAAACAACTCCAAGGCAACCGTGTCATCGGTCTGCAGACGCAGCATGATCTCGCCACGGCTAAAGACCAGCCGCGCATGGACATCGCCGAGTGTCGGTAGGGCGAGTTCCAGTTCGGTGCTCCATTGGCGGCTTTCTGCTGTCGAAGCCTGATGCTCGGGCTCCCCCTGTATTTCCCACTGCATCGTTTGACCGGGCCAGACTTCCCCGACCCAGGTGAGTTGGTGAGTTTCCAGTGTGTGTAGTTGCTGTTGCACCAGTGTCATCAACTCTCGGGGTATACCGGCAGTTGCATCGGTTGCTTTGTGGTGTTGTACCGCATTGGTTTCAATACCGTGAGCTACGGAGGGCTGATTGCCGGCGTAACCCGCCTCCAGATTGCCGATTTCGGTGTAGGTGGTACGTGGCTGTTGAGGCATCCGATTTTGAGGTTCTATCAGCAATTGGCCGGTGCTGCGTGCGCCGCGTACCCACTCAGCCTGGTGCGATTCGTAGAACAGCCCGCTGTTGGCCAGAGCGTCACGCAGCGCGCCGGCTAGTTGTTTGCTGTCTATACCTTGTCCGTTGGTCTGCAACACAGCCTTACTGCCGGTAGATTCGATGAATGTTCTGCCCAAGGGTAGTTCCGCAAGGTTGGCCAGCAGGCGTGAAGCCGGACTGATCTGCTCATGGGTGGCAATCGGTGTGGTGGTGGCCAGAAAGCTAAAAGTCAGTCGGGGACTGTTGGAGACTACCTGTAATTCAATTTGCTTGCCGATTCGCAGATTACCGGGCAATGCCATCTGCAAGGTCTGACCGGCAACTAGCACTTTATAAAGTCCGGGAGCGACCTGTTCCTGAACGTTGCCCTGGACGCGCTGGCCGGGTTCCAGCTTGGTGACCGGATTGCCAGACAGTTCGCTGGCAGCCACGATCAAGGGCTTATCCGCCTTGGAGAGTGCTTGCAGACTATTGATTATGCTGGCGGATTGCATGTGTTTGTGTCCGGTATGTATGTGGGCTGAAGTGAATTTGTCGTCAGTTTATCCTGTGAGCTTTGATTAAGTGCCTGATGTTGTAAATGTAACACTTCAGTAGGTGCGTGGCATTGGCCCGATTGCTTAAAGCCGCCCCTAAATTTTGACAGGTCGGGTTATCACATGTCTTTATGCCGCGCCGTAAGACCGGTTTAACCGTTGTTCCTGGCGATTGCTTTGCATGATGCGTTGCAATTGTCCCATCCAACTTTCGGTCTGGTTACGAATCGCCGCATCGTCGGCCAGAATTTTTTTGATGAGCTGAATCTTGCGTTGCCTTGATGATTCGTCCAGTGAGATGTTTGTGGTAACTGCTCTCATCTGCTCGACATGGCGACTGCATTGCTGTTCAAGTCCTATCAACGTGTCCCATTCCCCGCTCTGCGCAGCAGTGCGCATCTGTGCGGTCAGGCCGGACAGCGATTCGTAATGAGTAAGGACGTCCTGTTCGTTCATGACTTAACCTCGTGCGTAAACCAGATTGGCGGATTGTGCGGTACCTTTGAGCGGTGCGGGCTGTATCGCGGCAGGCTGGCGTATGTCATCCCAGCCGCCTTTAAGGTCGCTCAGCAACCGCGAGACCTCGTCCAGTGCTGCCATATCATTCTTCATGTTGGCTTCCAGCAGGCGCTTGCTCATGTAGTCGTACAGTGCTGAGAGGTTGAGCGCGAGTTCTCCACCTACTTCCTTGTCGAGACTGGCGTTGAGGCCGTCATCTATAATTTTGATTGCATGGGAGATTGCCTTTCCCTTGGCCGGAATGTCGTTGCGCAGAATGCCGTTTTTGGCATTGGCAATAGCTAACAGCGCACCCTGATAGAGCAGGGCGATCAGTTTGTGCGGATCGGCTGCCGTCACACCGGATTCGACTCCGACCTTGTTATACGCATTGATGGCTGCGTTCGAATTCATGATTTCCCCTTAAGCCTTCGTTGAGCTGAGTTGTGCGAGTTGTTGGGTCAAAAAGGTGCTGGTCGCATTCATGCTGGTCAACATGCCGTCCAGAGCGGTGAATTGGGCACGATAGCGCGCTTCTATACCAATCAGGCGCTGTTGCAGTGTGGCTCGCCGGTCACCGATACTCTTGATGGAAGTGTTGATCTCGTTGGTGCTGGCAGTTAGTGTGCCATCGCTGGCCAGTACTGAAGTGGCCGTATTATTTAACTGGTAGGCATAGCCTTGCGCGTAGCTGATCGTGCCACGGCTGCCCAGTGCGCCACCATTGACCATTACCGACAAGCCATTGGCATCGCCGCCTGATGCCATCAATAACTGGCCGAATCCAGTCGCGGCTGTGCCGTTAATTGTGCCAGCCACGTCCTGTCCTGCAGTGGCTACAGGTGTACCGAACAGGTTGGCCATGCCGTTGCCGCCGCTAATGGCGACGCTGGAATTTGCACCATAGGTGCTTGAGGTGATTGAAAGCATGCCGGCGTTGAGCGTGGCGGCCACACTGATGCCAGCGCTGACAAGTGCACTGCTTCCGTTCAGTTTGGACTGGATCTCGGTTGCCAGTGCCTGCGCGCTGGCATAGGTCTTGGCAGTCAGCGTGAGGGAGGCATTGATGCCGTTGACGCTCATGTTCAGTGTGTCGTTGGTGGCATCAATAGTCAGATTGCCCGGTGTCGCGGATGCCAGCAGATTGCCTTGTGTGGCCAGCGCGGACACGGTGACTCCGTAACTGCCGGGTTTACTCGCGCTGGTCGAGGAGATGTAAGTCAACAGGCTGTCGGAGGTCTTGCCGGTGGCGGCAAACAGGCTGGCGATGTCGCCAAAATTGTTCTGCATCGCGGTGTTGAGCTGCGTGCTGTTCACAGCCAGTGAACCATCACGCTGGAAAGTCACGCCGATTTGCGACAACGTGGTAAAAGTCCCCGCTCCGGCAACAGCGGTGTTCAATACGGAACGCAGTTTGTTCTGCAGATTGCGTATCGTTGCATCGCCCTGCAAGGCCGCGCCTTGTTTGGTTTGGGCGTTATAGGAGGTGAGGTCGGACAGCGTTTTGCTCAGCGTATTATAGGAGGAGACGAAATCGTTCACGGACTTGCTGGCTGCGGTCGTATCCTGCGCCACGTTCAATGTGACGGGGGTGCCTAGGGTGGTCAGTTTGTTAAGGTTGAGCGTTACGCCGGGAATCACGTCCGACATGGTATTCGAGGTTTTACTGACAGCCAGACCGTTCACTGTCAAGTTCGCATTCTGTGCGCTGATGGTTTCCGACAGATTTTGTCCTGCGGCTCCGGCGGCTGGGTCATTGGACAACAGTGTTCCTAAGCTGGCATCGCCGCTCACCGAGATTTTCATACTGTTGGTGATGCCCTTGTCGTTGGCGCTCAGTACTAACCGGTAAGGGGATGCACTGCCATCATTGATGATGCTGGCAGTGACGCCGATGTTGGCGGAATTGATCGCATCGCGAATACCTTGCAAGGAGTTGTTAGTACTGTCTATGGTGACAGTTTTAAGACCATTCCCGGCGGAGTTGTAGGTCGCGCCTGTGGCGTATTTGCCATTAGTCAGCGTGCCGGAAATGGTGCCAAAATCAAAAGTTAAGGTAGTGGCTACACCCGCGCCTATCGCTGCCGATACGCTGGTTTGACCTGTGGCAACCAGTGTTTGCGCCTGTGCCAGGCTGGTAACTTCCAACGAATACTTGCCAACGTGAGCGCTACTCAAGGCACTCGCTGAGATTGCGGTAGAGTCTGACGAAGTGGCGGTGACGGCCTGAAAACTGCTTGGATTGCTAAGATTCCGCAATGTGGTCTGAAAATTGGCTACGGCCCCTTGTACCGTCCCAAAGGCGGAAAGCTTTGCCTGATAACTCGCTTCGCGTGCATTCAGCTTGGTGATTGGCTGCTGCTCGACCGTCATCAACTGGGTGACGAGAGCATTAACATCCAGACTGCTGGTGCCTATTGCTGAAGTGGTTGCCATGATGAATCCTTATGCTTTTTGCTTCAGCAACATCCCTTGCTGTATCCGATCAATGGAGCGAGATATTGCCAAGGCATCTTCGGTCGGGAACTGACGGATGGTTTCGCCAGTTTCACCGTCAACCAGTTTGATCACCGGTCTTTTGGTGGTGGTATCTACGTTGAATTGAAGATTGACGTTGGACTGTTTCAGGGATTTGTTGATGCTGTCCAGTACATCTTTCAACTGGGCTTCAGTCGGTGGCGGGCTGGTGGGTTTTGCCGGTTCAGCCAGTTTGACCGGCATTGGGTCGCCAGTATGTGTGATGTCCTGCCCGCTTTTGACCGAATAGTCCATTGAGGCAATCTGGATTTGAGCTGTACTGTTTATATTTTGGATAAACATTTTGTTTCTCCTTAATCTTTAAATCCCGGCCTGTCTCAATTCAGACTATCGGCCGGGATTGCTAGACCTGTTCAGACTTAGCGCAGTAAAGTCATCACTTGGTTAGGCAACTGGTTGGCCTGGGCCAACATTGCAGTACCAGCTTGTTGCAGGATCTGTGCACGGGTCAGCGAAGCTGTCTCTGCGGCAAAATCAGTATCCTGGATCCGGCTGCGCGAGGCAGTCAGGTTCTCGGATGTGGTCTGCAGGCTGCTTACGACTGAACTGAAGCGGTTCTGGATCGCACCGAGGGAAGCACGCGAGCTGTTCACAGAGGCCAGTGCGCCATCGATTGCGGACAGTGCGCTGCTTGCTGCACTGGCTGTCAGCACGTTTGCCGCCGAAATACTGGATACATTTGAGGTGGTAGTGGCGGCTGTAGTCGCTGCTGTGAATCCACCACTGGCAACTGCACCACCGCTCAGAACGATGCCGGAAGGATTGGTGCTGTTCAGTGTAACTGTGCCGTGGGTGGTGCCGGCTGTCAGGCCGGTGTCTGCAGCAAGGGTCGCATAAGTACCGTTTGCGGCGATGGTGATGTCGCGTCCATCAGCGGCAGTCAGGGTCAAGGCACCGGTTGTCACATTGGCAGATGCTGTCACGCCGGATTGCGCAGACACTAGGTTGATGGCGGCCGCGACGTTGGCCCCCGTGCCTATTGCATTGCCGCCCGCTGCGATGTTGCCCACTGCGACACCGTTGATCGAGAAGCCGGCATTGGTACCTGCAGTCACGGCAGCAAAAGCGGTTGCGGCTGCACCAACCGAGCTAGTCGCATTCGCGGTGGCGGTTACGCCGGATTGTGAGGAAACGGCATTGATCGCCGTGGCGACGGACCATGCGCTGGCAGCACTCTGGCCTGGCATGGCACCAACATTGGATGCGCCTACCTGTACGCCGTTCAGAGTTAGATCGCCAGCAGTCAGCGCAGCAGTTGTAGCAGTGCCGGTTACGGTTGCAGCTGTGGTCTGGCCTACGCCGCCCAGTTGCGAGATACGGGCGCTGCCGATTGCGGATACCTGGATGGTGTCATTCGCGGTTGCGTTGGCACCGACCTGGAAGTTTTGTGCGGTAAAAGAGCCATCCAGCAGTTTCACACCGTTGAACGAGGAGTTTTGTGCGACGCGGTCTATTTCCTGCGCCAGCGCTTGAACTTCATTGTTCAGTGCTGCACGATCAGAAGCGCTGTTGCTGGCATTAGCAGCTTGTACAGCCAGGTCACGCATGCGTTGCAGGTTGTTACTGATCTGTGTCAAATCACCTTCAGCTGTCTGAGCCAGGGAGATACCGTCATTCGCATTACGAACAGCCTGATTCGCGCCGGAGATTTGTGAAGACATCCGGTTAGAAATTGCTAGGCCGGCGGCATCGTCCTTGGCGCTGTTGATGCGCAGGCCGGAAGACAAGCGTTGCAAAGCAGTTTGTTGTGCGCCTTGGGATGCATTCAAATTGCGTTGTGCATTCAGGGAGGCGATGTTTGTATTGATAAATGAGGGCATTTTAATTCTCCTTTAACTTGATTTTGGTCCGGCGCTGAGGCCAGTCACTTTGGTTTGCCTTTTGTAGCAGGCTTATCAACCGCCGTTGTTTCAGTTATCGGAGCAGTGTTTGAAAACTTTAGGAATTTTATTCATTTTTTGCTGTAGTCAGAGTCTGTTTGGTGTTGAGCAAGCATTTCACCAGTTCGAAATTCCGCGTGAATATGACATGAAAATGACGGCCCGCAGGGCTAGAAGTTTTCTGCCACAACTACACGATTTTTGCCGCTGCGTTTGGCCTGATACATAGCCTTGTCGGCACGGCCAACCACCTCATCCTGGGGTTCATCAGACATGCGTTGCGCAACACCGGCACTGAAGGTGACCAGGATGCGGTCGTTCTCGTGCATGAAGAATTGCTTAGTGAGTTCTCGCTGCAAACGCTCTATGGTGGAGGCTGCTTCAGTCAGTTCGACATCCGGAAGCAGAATGACAAACTCTTCGCCGCCGTAGCGTGCGACGCAGTCAGTCGGCCTGAGCGCTTCCTTGATGACGGTGCTAAGGTGAATCAGCGCCTGGTCGCCGACCTGATGCCCCAAGGTGTCGTTCAGGCGCTTGAAGTTATCAATGTCTAGCAGCGCGACGCACATCGGGGAGTGGTTGCGCTCGGTGCGCTTGGTTTCGCGTTCGAATGCGTCGTCTAGCCCGCGCCGATTCAGTGTCCCGGTCAGTTGGTCCTGATGCACCAGTTCGCTGACTTCCGACAATTCCTTTTCCAGACGCTGTATCTTTAACTCGGCCTCGTTAACCTGCTTGCGTGAATCCACTAATTGTTCGTGAGTGCGCAGCGTGTCAGCCTGTACGATGCGAGTGTCCTGCATGATGGCATCGAGCAGACTGTTCAACTCGCTGAGGTTGTTGGACTGGGCGATCTGGCGGCTGTAGCCTTCAATTTTTTGGTGATAGTCACCAGTACTTTCAGTGATGCTGCCCAACCGGTCAATGAAGGTGGTCATCAGGCTTTTCAGCGTGGTCTTGGCATCGGAAAGGCTCTTACTGAGCAGGCCCTGCTTGATGATGGCATCACGCAGACTGCGTTCCGCATCAGCTATGACATGTCTATCTATCGGATTGTCGATGATGGCGTGCAGAGTGACGATCTGGCCATGCAGCCATTCTTCGCTTTCCACCATTTCGCCGACGTTTTCCACCAACAGACGCAATAGTCGCACCAGACCTTCCTGTATCTTGACCTTATCCCCGCCACGCAACTCCACTTTGAGCCAGAATTGACGTAGTTGCTTGGCTAGTGTTGTGACTTGGTCGTGGTTCTGGATGCTACGCACCTGAGCGGTCAGTATCGCGACCTCATGGGCCATTTCAGGTTGTGCGCTGATGGTGCTTTCAAGAGTCTGTGCCAGCAGTTCGGAGAGTTTGCTGAGCATTTCGGCAGCACTTTCCGGACTGTGAGTATGCGGGGCTATGGCTGGCGCAGCGGTGGGATTGGTCACTGCTGCAGTCGCGGGCAGATTGCCAGGAGTGGGTGTCGCAGGCGAGTCCGGCGCGGCGGCTGCGGAAATGGTTCCAGGCTCAATCAGGCTTTCCGTGACGGGAGACCCTGACCACGAACGAACCAGACTGCCGATTTTCTCATACAGAATCTCAGGTTTCGAGCCGAACCGAGTCAGCACGGTTTCCAGGCCTTCCTTTTTGCGCGTGATGGTCAGTCCCTTGTGCGGCACTTCCAGTTGACGCAACAAGTCACGTATCAACACCGGCCAGGACTGGGCTTGTTCATTCTCGGACTGAATCCTAGGCAGGATTTTTTCGATCTCTGGATAGCATTGCGCCCAGTTTTCTTCACTGATGATTTTTTTAAGTGTATTTCCTGTGGCGGCAGCCTTGTCCGATTTCTGCAAATGTTCGGCAATTTTCCGCAACACCTGCTCGGCATCTTCGTTGCTGGCCGAAGGCGTGCCGCTGATTTCGGCATAGACCGCTGAATAGTTGTCTGGGGTAGGGGAGAGCTTGCGCTGTACCAGTGTTTTGAACGTTTCCCGTGCTAGTTCAGTTGGATTTTGATTGTTCATGGCTCAATCTCAGCAGAGTTGAATGGATTGGTACCATTATCCGGTAAGAAAAATTTGCCGATGCTGCAAATAGCGTCAGGATTTTGCCTTAATTCGCTGCAGTTGCGTGATGGGGGTTAGTCCTTGGATTCCACCAAGTGATGGCTGATGGCGTAATGAATCGCTTCTGCGTTGTTAGTAAAGCCCATCTTGGCCAGCATACGGCTGCGATAGACGCTGACGGTTTTGGGGCTGAGTGACATGATTTCGGAAATGTCAGAGAGTGTCTTTCCCGAGGCCATCAGGCATAGGGTCTGGTATTCACGATTCGACAGGCTTTGGTGCATCAGTTCCTGAGATTCACCGATCAGATTGTTGAGCAGTTGCTCTGCCAGTGATTCGCTGATGTATTTTTTTCCGCTGGCGACTAAGCTGATGGCGCTGATCAGCGTGTCAGAGGCGCTCTGTTTGTTGATGTAGCCCATTGCGCCAGCTTTTAGTGCACGCACGCCATATTGTTCCTCTGGATACATGCTTAAGACGATGATCTTGAGGTCAGGCTGCTCTGCTTTGAGTTGTTTGAGAACTTCGATACCGTGCTTGTCCGGGAGGTTGATATCGAGCAGCAATAAGTCGAAATGCTCGGTACGCACTTTGTTTATTGCTTCCATGCCTGATGCCGCCTCGCCGGTAACCTTGAGTTCCGGACTATCCTCCAGTAGTTGTTTCAATCCCTTCCGGATTAGAGCGTGATCATCAACGACGAGAATTTTAATCATGGGTTAATTGGCAAAGCGCATTCTGTGGGTCATGGTGGTGAGAGAGATTATATTCTCTCATTCTATGGTTGGTAGCAGTACAGCGACTATCGTGCCAGTTCCGGCGGCGCTGGATATTCTGACTCTACCTCCGAGGTGGCCGATGCGCTCCTGTATACCGCGCAAACCGAACGAGCGTGGTTTGTTGCGCGCTGATTCATCGAAACCCTTGCCGTCATCGCTGACGATGAGTTCAATGCCGTGTGGGCCTTCGGAAATCTGCACTTGAACCTTGTGGGCATCGGCGTGTTTCATGATGTTGTTCATCGCTTCCTGAAAGACACGGAAAAGGGTGATGGATTGTTCGTCCGAAATCACGATGTTGTCGCTGGATTTCTTGATTTTGCAGGGAATGCCAGTGCGTTTGGTGAATTCCCTTGCTTCTATCTCGATGGCGGCCACGATGCCGAAACAGTCCAGAAAGGCAGGGCGCAGACTATGCACCAGATTGTTGACTGACTTGCCTGCGGTGTCGAGCAGGTCTGCCATATCCCGTGCCTTTTCCATCAAGGCGGTATTGTCTTCCGGTAGACGGTTGCGCAGCCAGGATAGATCCATCTTCAGTGCGGTCAGCAGCACACCGATTTCATCATGGATCTCCCGTGCAATGCGGATGCGTTCTTCTTCTTTAATGTTTTCAATATGCGAGGAGAGTTCACGCAGTCGCTGGCGAGACCTCTTGATTTCGAGCGATGCTTTTCTGTTCTGCGTGATATTAATCATGAAGCCGTTCCAGTAGGTACCCTGGGGATTGCTATGGGGATCCTTGGCGCGCAGATTCAGCCATTTGATTTCCTGATGTTCGGGAAGCTGGATGCGTCCCTCCCAGTTCCATGCGGTGCCATCCTTGGCGGATTGTCGCATGCCTAAAAAAAAGGCTTCTGCGTCGTCTGGATGCAGCTTTCCCAGCAGGAATTGCGCATTCTGTTCCAGCTCGGGTGGGGTGATGCCCAACAGGTCGGTACAGCCTTCGCTGGCATACAAAAAATTCAGTTTGTCATCCGTATCCAGATGGAGCTGGCATGCCATGCCGGGCAGGCTATCCAGAAAGGCGTGCGGTGTGTTGGCATCGGTCAGTTCGTTGCTGCTGCAGAGAATGGCATCCCACTCTCTCAGTTTCAGGGCGGCATCCAGGGTTTGCTGATTGCCGACCGAACGATGCACCATCGTGGCCAACTGCGGGGTGAGTTGATCAAGCACCTCGCCGGGACAGTTTGCTGTCGGCTCGATATGCAATACGTAAGCTGTGACTGTCATGGTTGTTGGGCTGTAACGCGATTAAGGTGAGCTTACTATAAGGCTATCCGGAGCGGCAACAATACTAGCCCCGTGATTTGCCGAACTGCCGGCGCAAATCTTGCTGAGCATGGGTTACTGTGGGACAATCCGCGACTTGCCCGCATTGCGATTTATTCATTGAAAGAAACACATGTCCATCACTATTACTCTGCCAGATGGTTCCCTGCGCCAATTTGAACAACCTGCCACCGTCGCCGAAGTTGCGGCCAGCATCGGTACGGGTCTGGCACGCGCCACACTGGCCGGCAGGGTAGATGGCCAGTTGGTGGATGCGTCCCATCTGATCGCGCAGGATGCGGCGCTGTCCATCGTCACCGCCAAGGATGCAGAAGGTGTTGAGGTTATTCGTCATTCCACTGCACACTTGCTGGCGCATGCAGTCAAGGAGTTATTCCCGGATGCCCAGGTGACGATAGGTCCTGTCATCGAGAACGGCTTCTATTACGATTTTTCCTATCATCGCCCTTTTACGCCGGAAGACTTGCAGGCGATCGAGAAGCGCATGGCGGACTTGTGCAAACAGGATATTCCCGTGGCGCGCAAAGTGTTGCCGCGCGATGAAGCGGTCGCCTACTTCAAGGGCATCAACGAGAACTACAAGGCCGAGATCATCGAATCCATCCCGGCGGATCAGGATGTTTCCCTCTACACCCAGGGTGGTTTCACCGACCTGTGCCGGGGCCCGCACGTGCCATCCACCGGCAAGCTCAAGGTGTTCAAGCTGATGAAGCTGGCCGGCGCTTACTGGCGCGGCGATTCAAAGAACGAGATGTTGCAGCGCGTCTATGGTACGGCTTGGGCGAAGAAGGAAGATTTGGACGCCTACCTGTTCCAGCTCGAAGAGGCCGAGAAGCGCGACCACCGCAAGCTGGCCAAGCAACTGGACCTGTTCCATATGCAGGATTCCATGCCCGGCATGGTGTTCTGGCATCCGAACGGCTGGACCCTGTGGCAGGAGGTCGAGCAGTACATGCGCGCCAAGTTCCGCGAGCACGATTACCAGGAAGTGCGCACGCCCACCATCATGGACAAGACGCTGTGGGAGAAGTCCGGTCATTGGGAAAACTACCGCGACAACATGTTCACCACTTCTTCGGAAAACCGCGACTATGCGGTCAAGCCGATGAATTGCCCGGCGCACGTACAGATTTTCAACAGCGGCCTGCACAGCTACCGCGACTTGCCTTTGCGTCTGGCCGAGTTCGGCTCCTGTCATCGCAACGAATCTTCCGGCTCGCTGCATGGTCTGATGCGGGTGCGCGGCTTCACCCAGGATGATGCGCATATCTTCTGCACCGAAGAGCAGGTGCAGAGCGAAGTGTCGAGCTTTATCGTGATGTTGAACGAGGTGTACCGCGATTTCGGCTTCAATGAGGTGATCGTCAAGCTGTCTACTCGCCCTGAAAAGCGCGTGGGTTCCGATGAAACCTGGGACAAGGCCGAGGCCGGTTTGGCGGCAGCGTTGCAGCAGAATGATCTGGCCTACGAGATTCAGCCGGGCGAGGGCGCTTTTTATGGTCCCAAGGTCGAATTTACACTGAAAGACAGTCTGGGGCGCTTGTGGCAGTGCGGCACGATACAACTGGATTTCAATCTACCGGTGCGTTTGAGCGCGGAGTTTGTGGATGAGGATAATTCGCGCAAGCCGCCAGTGATGTTGCATCGTGCTATTTTGGGTTCGATGGAGCGTTTCATCGGTATTCTGATCGAGCATCATGCGGGGGCGTTCCCGTTGTGGCTGTCGCCGGTACAGGCTGTATTGATGAATATTTCTCAGGCACAGGAAGAATATGCGCTGGAAATGGGAAAATTGATGCGCGAAGCAGGGCTTAGAGTGCAATTGGATTTGCGAAATGAGAAGATTACCCGTAAAATCCGCGAACATAGCTTGCAGAAGCTTCCCTATCAGTTGATTGTTGGCGATAAGGAGGTGTCTGGAAGGTTGATTGCCGTGCGTACCCGTAGTGGTGAAGATTTAGGACAGATGACGCCGCAAGATTTGATTGCGCGATTCAAGTCAGAGATCGAATCGGGAAGCACGGTTTAATTTTTGAACGGAGAACTGCAATAGCACAGAATAAAGCACCCCGCCTCAATGAGGCGATTAATGCACCCCAGGTAAGACTGATCGGTGTAGATAAAGAACCTTTGGGAATTGTATCCAGCGGCGAAGCTTGGCGTCAGGCACAAGAGGCAGAACTGGATCTTGTGGAGATTTCGCCTATGGCGAATCCACCCGTGGTTCGTATCATGGACTACGGAAAATTCAAATATGCAGAGAGCAAAAAACTGCACGAGGCCAAACTCAAACAGAAGCAGGTTCAGATCAAGGAGATTAAGTTCCGCCCGGGTACGGATGATGGGGACTACAACATCAAATTGCGTAATCTGATCAAGTTTCTGAACGATGGCGACAAGACCAAGGTGACGTTGCGTTTCCGAGGTCGTGAAATGGCGCATCAGGAGATCGGTATGCGTTTGATTGAACGAGTCAGGGAAGACCTTGCAGAATACGGCGTGGTTGAGCAGTTTCCCAAAATGGAAGGTCGTCAGATGGTGATGGTGTTGGCTCCCAAGCCTTCCAAGAAATAGTTTTGATTCTTCCGGCAGCAGGGGGCGGTCGGAAGGGTGTAGTAAACAGACCCCCAAAAATAAGTGGTGTATGGGTCAACAAGTTTTTCCAGTCGGAAAACACCTCCCACCATAACTTAAGGAGTTGTAATGCCTAAGATGAAAACCAAGAGTGGCGCGGCCAAGCGCTTCAAGGTGCGTGCCGGCGGCAGCATCAAGCGCTCACAAGCGTTCAAACGTCATATTCTGACCAAGAAAACCACCAAGAACAAGCGCCAGTTACGCGGTACGGCGGAAGTTCACGCAACCAATACAGCATCGGTTCGCGCCATGATGCCTTACGCATAAGGAGTAGACCATGCCAAGAGTAAAACGTGGTGTAGTAGCCCGTGCAACGCACAAGAAACTGTTAGCCAAGGCCAAGGGTTACCGTGGTCGCCGCAAGAACGTCTATCGCATCGCCAAGCAGGCGGTGATGAAAGCCGGTCAGTACGCTTACCGTGACCGTCGTCAGAAGAAGCGCCAGTTCCGCACCCTGTGGATCGCGCGTATCAATGCCGCTGCACGTGAGTTCGGCATGCCTTACAGCGTATTCATGAATGGCCTGAAGAAAGCAAACATTCAGGTTGATCGTAAGGTATTGTCTGACATCGCGGTGTTCGATCGTCCTGCATTCGCACAGTTCGTTGAGCAAGCCAAGGCCAGCCTCGCCGTTTAAGCTGTGTCACGCGGTTGGATGTTGACTGCGTAATCAAGAAAGGGGGCGTCCAGCCCCCTTTTTTCGTCTAGTGATGGTGTATTTATGGAACAACTTCAACAAATTCTCGACCAGGCGCTGCAGCAATTCGCGGTAATCAGCGACGAAGCTGAACTGGAGCAGGTCAAAGCACGCTATCTGGGTAAGGACGGCAGCCTGACAGGGCTGCTCAAGGGCTTGGGCAAGCTGTCTGCCGAAGAGCGTCCGGCAGCTGGCGCGCGTATCAATCAGGTCAAGCAGGCCATCGAAGCAGCGCTCCAGCAGCGACGCGATGCGCTTGCGCAAGCCAAACTGGCGGAAAAGCTGGCGGCAGAATCGCTGGATGTCACTTTGCCGGGACGTGGTATGGGCGCAGGCGGACTGCATCCTGTCACGTTGACCTTACAACGCATCGAGCATCTGTTTCATTCCTTGGGTTTTGCGGTTTCGTCAGGCCCAGAGATCGAACATGATTTTTACAATTTCACCGCGCTGAACATTCCGGACAATCACCCGGCGCGCGCGATGCACGACACTTTCTATATTGATCCGCAGCACGTATTGCGCACCCACACCTCGCCGGTTCAAGTGCGCTACATGGAAGCGAATCAGCCGCCGCTCAAGATTATCTCGCCGGGTCGCGTTTATCGTGTGGATTCCGATGCAACGCACTCGCCGATGTTCCATCAGGTTGAAGGTTTGTGGGTGGATGAGGAGGTGAGTTTCGCCAATCTCAAAGGCGTGGTGCAGGACTTCCTGCAGCGTTTCTTCGAGCAGGATGACCTGCGGGTACGTTTCCGTCCCTCGTTCTTTCCTTTTACCGAGCCATCGGCTGAGATGGATATGAGTTGGAAGGGCGGTTGGCTGGAGATTGGCGGCTGCGGCATGGTGCATCCCAATGTGCTCAAACATGTGAATATAGATAGTGAAAAATATCTGGGATTCGCTTTCGGGCTCGGAGTAGAACGATTGGCAATGTTGCGTTATGGCGTCAACGATCTGCGCCAGTTTTATGAGAGCGACTTGCGCTTTCTCAAGCAATTCAACTAAAAGATTACCGCGATGAAATTTTCTGAAAATTGGTTAAGGACTCGGGTCAATCCCGACTTGTCCAGTGACGAACTGGGCCATCTGTTGACGATGGCGGGATTGGAAGTCGAGGAGATGGCAGCGGTAGCACCCGTATTCAACGATGTGGTGATCGCCGAGGTGCTGGAAGTCGTCAAACATCCCGACGCGGACCGGCTGAATGTCTGCCAGGTTAATGTCGGCGAGGTCGAGCCGTTGACCATCGTGTGCGGCGCGGCCAACGTGGCGGTCGGCATCAGGGTTCCCTGTGCCCGCATCGGCGCGGTGTTGCCGGGTGATTTCAGAATCAAGCAGGCCAAGGTGCGCGGCATCGCATCGTTCGGCATGCTGTGTTCCAACAAGGAACTGGGTATCGAGATCGCAGATGCGGTAAATGGTCTTTGGATTCTGCCAACTGATGCGCCAGTCGGCACATCGTTACGCCAATATCTGGAGTTGGACGATAAGTTGTTCACGCTCAAGCTCACGCCCAATCGCAGCGATTGTTCCGGTATGGCAGGCATCGCGCGCGAAGTGGCTGCATTGACTGGCAGCCCACTGCTGCCTTTGGATATGGCGATCCAAGCGGTTGCGACTGCTGAAAAACTTCCGGTCAGGGTGGATGATCAGCAGGCTTGCCCGCTGTATTGTGGTCGCTTGGTGCGCGGTGTGGACGCAGCAGCCAGCACACCGGTGTGGATGGTGCGCCGCCTGGAGCGTAGCGGCTTGCGTACCATCAACGCGGTGGTGGACATCACCAACTATGTGATGCTGGAGTTAGGGCAGCCTATGCACGCCTTTGACGCAGCGAAGCTGTCGGGTGGCATCACCGTGCGTCATGCCCATAAGGACGAAACGCTGATTTTATTGAATGATCAGTCTGTAGTGCTGGATGAAACTGTATTGGTGATTGCGGACGAAGCACGACCACTGGCGTTGGCCGGCATCATGGGTGGACAGGGTAGTGGTGTTGAGACGGATACTCAGGATGTATTCCTCGAAGCGGCGTTTTTCCATCCCGATGCGATTGCCGGACGGGCTCGCCGTTTCGGACTGGCGACTGACTCATCGTTCCGATTCGAGCGCGGCGTGGATTTTGCTTCCACCCGCCAGGTGCTGGAACGCGCCACGCAGTTGCTGGTAGAAATCTGTGGCGGTTGTGTCGGTGAGATTGGAGAAGTACGCGGCCAGATGCCGGCGCGTGAACCTATCAGCTTGCGTTGCTCGCGCATCGCGCGGGTGTTGGGCATCACGCTGCAATCCGGCCAGATCGCCGAACTGCTGACCCGTCTGAAATTTGAATTTGTGATGAGTGGCGAAGTGTTCTCTGTAACACCGCCCAGCTTCCGCTTCGATCTATCCATCGAGGCTGACCTGATCGAGGAGGTCGCAAGGGTTTACGGTTACGACAATATCCCAGCCACCGCGCCACAAGCCGCTCTGACCATGTTGCCGTACAGCGAGTCGCAGCGTCCGCTATCCAGGCTGATGCAAACGCTGGTAGCGCGGGATTATCAGGAGATTGTCAGTTACGCCTTCGTCGACGAGCAGATCGAACGCGACCTGAGTGGCAACGATGCGCCGGTCGCCTTGCAGAATCCCATCGCCAGTAACCTGGCAGTAATGCGCAGCAGCCTGATTGGTGGACTGGTCGGCGCATTGCGCTTCAATCTCAACCGCAAGCAGTCCCGTGTGCGGTTGTTCGAGAT
Source organism: Gallionella sp. (assembly GCA_028687575.1). Taxonomy (GTDB): domain Bacteria; phylum Pseudomonadota; class Gammaproteobacteria; order Burkholderiales; family Gallionellaceae; genus Gallionella. The sequence continues at coordinate 53,909 of JAQTZW010000014.1, forward strand.
CGGAGCCTGTTTCGCCAAGGTGGACGGCAGCTATCAGCAGACCCAGCGTTTGTCGGGCATTGCTTATGGCGGCTTGTATGGTGAACAGTGGGGAGTTGCCGCAAGAGGGGTGGACTTCTACGATGTGAAGGCCGATCTGGAAGCATTGTTCGCGCCGCAGACCGTGTGTTTTGTTGCGGCAACCCATCCAGCCCTGCATCCGGGCCGTTCTGCAAAAGTCATGCTGGACGGGAAGAGCGTCGGCTGGATAGGAGAACTGCACCCACACTGGCAGCAGGAATACGACTTGCCGCAGGCCGGGGTATGGTTCGAAGTGGAATTTGATGCCTTGACGCGTTCGCGAGTGCCGCGCATGAGCGAGATAGCCAAATTCCTGCCGGTGCGCCGCGATCTGGCAGTGCTGGTGGAGGATTCCGTGACTGCGCAGTCCCTGCTGGATGCGATGAGAGATACTGCTGCGCCGTTTGTCCACGAAGTTATCCTATTCGACGTTTACCGTGGCAAGGGTGTGGAGCAAGGCAAAAAAAGCCTTGCATTCCGAGTGTTATTACAAGATACTCAAAAAACACTCACAGATTTCGAAATCGAACCAAGCATCGCACAATTGGTGAGTGCATTAAATAAGTGTGGTGCGCAGTTGCGTATGTAAGGGGAGAAAATGATAAGAACTTTAACAAAGGCAGAGCTTGCCGATATGCTCTTTGCCAAGGTCGGTCTCAACAAGTGTGAGGCCAAAGACATGGTGGAAGCGTTTTTCGAGGAAATTCGTCTGCAACTGGAACAGGGCGAAAGCGTCAAACTTTCCGGTTTCGGCAATTTCCAGTTGCGCGACAAGCCGCAGCGTCCGGGCCGCAATCCCAAGACCGGTATGGAAATTCCGATTTCTGCACGTCGTGTGGTGACGTTCCATCCCAGCCAGAAACTGAAGACCATGGTTGAAAAGTCCTATCATGGAACCCCACAAGCCTAATTCCGAACTGCCTCCCATTCCCGCCAAACGCTATTTCACCATCGGTGAAGTCAGCGAGTTGTGCGGCGTGAAGGCGCACGTCTTGCGTTATTGGGAGCAGGAATTCACTCAGCTCAATCCGGTCAAGCGCAGCGGCAACCGGCGTTACTATCAGCATCATGAAGTGGTGCTGATTCGCCGCATCCGCGAGTTACTGTATGAGCAGGGTTTCACCATCAGCGGTGCCAGAAATCGCCTGGATAATCCCTCCGAAACTGTGATTGAACTCGATAATACCGGCTCGTACCCTGCAGTTTCCGTGGATATGGACATGGCGATGCTCAAACGTGAGCTGCGCGACATCATCTCGTCGCTGAGTGCATAAAAAAGGGCTTCCCCGACTTGTCGGCTCTGCTATAATCCGCGCCCTCGGGGCGTAGCGCAGCCTGGTAGCGTACATGCATGGGGTGCATGTGGTCGGAGGTTCAAATCCTCTCGCCCCGACCAGTATAATCAAGTAGTTGGACAAGGCCGCAGAAATGCGGCCTTTGTTTTTTCGTCATTCTCCGACATTTACCCCCACATTTACCCCCACAACTCGCAAGGTTGGGGAGCAAACCGTCGGGGCATTCTGCTGGCGATTGGTGCACTGGTGAATTTGTTGTCGCGCCCTTAAGGTTTATTCGCCAAACGACAATCGAAGAGGACTCCCCCATTCCGGGAATTCTCCAAGACTTCTGTTTCCCCTGAGTGGCCGAAAGCACTTACAGGCTAGACGAGCGGGTGAGGAACTGGAGACTGATGGAAATTGCTGATGGTTCTAGTCAGTGTCGCCGCTTCGCGGACAAAGAAAAAGCGCCTCGCGGCGCTTTCACTTTTCCAAGGCGACCGGCCTATTTCTGGCCAGTGTAGAGATCCATGTACTTACCCCACACCGTCATCCTGACGTCCTGAGCACTCTTCGCGTCTCTGAGCACACAGAATTAGTTGCGAGATGTAATGCAAAGAGCATTCTGCCAGGCAATCACATCGGACTGCCTCCACCGGACTGAGCCTGTACCAATGGATAACGGGCGTGGAAATTTCCCTGCTTTTATCAAGCGATAGATGGTTGCCCTGCTCAAGCCGGACATTTGCTCAACAGTTTTGCGCGGTATGAGGTAGTCAATGCTTGCTTGTTGAGGAGTCGTGATATTTTGATCATTTGTAGGTTGCATTTTTGCATTCCTTTCCGCGTCAGATTCTCAACAGATTTATTGCACTGTCTTGAGTTGTGAAGTTAGTTGTAGCATGGACACGCCGTCATGCCGTAACCTGCGGATGTATCCAAGATGCTTCGGTGGCTTGGGCGCATCTGAAATGCATGCACGCTTCACTTCTGCTTTATACAGCGCCGCAAGTTTCCCGATCTGACTGCGAATCTCACCAAATCCCGGATAAGTGTAGAGTTGGCATAACATCGTATGCATGCGGTACGCAGCTCGGCTGCGGACGGTGGCGATGATGGCCTCCCGCCAGTCGTGATACGTTTCCGCCGTCATGCGCCATGTCAGCCGTGTCGGCTTGGGCGGATGCGTGCGGCTCTTGACCGGAAACCGCTTGTTCTCCTTGCGTGGTAAAAGAACGAGTTCAAATCCATCCAATGCAATTCGTCCTGACCGACCTAAAGCAAACTGCAATTTCTCGTTGGCGTGGGCAGGATGCTCGCCCTTTTGGGGCGGTGTCACCATCAACCACCAATAGATGATTCCATCGTGCAGCCATAGGATGAATTCGGCATTGCCGAGCTTCGCTGCCTTGCGCCGGGCACGAACATTCCTGCTTGAAAACGGCTGATACAGTAAATCGAATTTACGAACGAGCCGTTGAAGGCGGTCAACGCCAACCGAGCCAGACGTATAGTGGCTATAGCCATGATTTACCGCATCAGACAGTCGTTGCATGGCCACGGATTTCTTTGTCAGGATGGTCGGATTTGCTGGCTTGGACATGGATATCTGCACTCCGCTTGAAAACGTGATGAATAGCAGATTAGTCGTTGCATCAAATTGCCTATCTCCCAAAACCGGGACAGAAATCTGTCCCAGAAGAGGTACCATGGGGACATGGATATCAATACGCAAATTCTTACGCAGCAACTGATGTGGGAAATCAAGGAGGCGAGCAGCCAGTCCCTCAGTGAGTTGTCGTCAGCCTTGAGTCGGCATGTCGACATCCCCGACAAGGTGCTCAGCCATTACCTGAACGGCAATAAATCATGTGGGCTATCCAGGCTGTACGTGCTGGCGAGGGCAGCGGATGAGATGGGCTGGACGGGCCCGACCATCGCTTTGGTCAACCACTTGTGCAAGGTATTGCCGCCACAAGATGCATCCGAAAGTCGTGCAGAAATGCGCAAGGTCAGGAAGCAGATGGCGCGTGATCAGACAACGGCCATCGCCAACCTGCAAAAGGCCGTTTCTAACCTCGTCGAGGAAGGCTGGAGCGATACCGAGATTGTTACCCTTACGAAGCTGCTGACGGAAAAGCTGATTCCGCCACACAAGCGGGAAGAGGGCGGGCTCGTCCAGTTGGCCGGTCTGCATGAGTTGGTTGGGTTGGACGCCTCGGGCGTTGCGCCCATTGCATGGAGCGCATGGCAGGTGAGAGGCATCGATGTGGATGCACCAGAGCCAGACGGCTGGACGCCGGAATAGGAACCTCCACCACCTTGCGGTGGCGGAGGTCGGTACTGCATCGCTACCGTTGCCGGTAGCGCGGAATCGAGCCTTTCGCCTCGTTCCATCCTGCTGGCGGAATCCCGCCTTATGGTGACATGCGTCACCAGGCCTTGCATCCCGCGCGATGCGACAGCCATTCGCCTGACGCAGGAACTGGTACTGCGGCCAATCCCTGCCGTTTTCCCGATTAGAGCATCGGTAGTAAGCCTTCCTCGCAAACTGCGCGATCACCTTGCCATCGGTGCGGCTTCCCGTCCTTGCTGGCACGGTGGGCGGTTCGTTCATCTTCGTCATCCGAGTGCTGGATGCCCCCTCTATCGCCTTCGTCGTAATGTCCCCAGCCACGGGGACGCAGGTGATGCGCCAACATCACCTGCCCTGCGACGTTCCGCTGCCACGCGGTTTCTTACACACACTTTCGACTGCCGCCAGCTTTCGCTCCGTCTCGACATCCGTCAGGTCTGCCAATCCATCATCGCTACTTACCGACTCTCCCTCGCTTGCGCCTACCCGGTTGCCAACCGGATCACTGGCCGTTAGCGATTCCCACGTTAGTCGTGAGCTACTGCGCAATTGCACGCCGCCGCGTTCCACTTCGTTCCTAGGCTACGCCTACGGTCTTGCGACCTTTCACCCCCGCGAGATTCCAAAGCCGGTGGGTTACTCGGAACAAGCTTCATCACGCCCTGACTATCCTTGCGGACAGCGGCTTGCCATTGCTCCAGACAGCGACCTTTTGGTCGCCGTTACACGCTTGAGCTATACATCGACCCCGGGTTTCCCCAGGTGCCGGCATCGCTAGGTTTCCCCTTGATGCCCTGCGCCATTTCTGACGCCTCAGAAGCCTTCGTGTCTGGCATGCGTCCACCCCTTCCGGTAGTGGCCGCAGTCGGGACTTGCACCCGATTTCACTCCCGACAGGAACAACATGCATTTCCTCATGCTGCCCGTGTCCGTGTCGCCCAATCTGCTCAATTTGCTAGATTGGATCGAAGGGAGGAGTTACACCTCCCAGCGTCCGTCGTAGCCGCGCCAGCCCCACTACGGGCACGCGGCTACAGCAGTCTCACGAATCTGGCGGATTCGTGATGAGCCATCCGGCTCGTGTGTGTCATCACGTCGGGGTTGGCGCCCCGATGTGATGCAATCGGGTGGCAACCCTTGGCGATGCTGCTATGAACGCGCGGGGTTGTTTTTGTTCACCGATTGGAATCTCTATTTATTTGTGCTCTCTGCGAGAGCGATTGCACCTCTGAAAAGCCCGTCCAATAAGGACGTGCTTTTATTGCTGCGCATACCACACAAGAAATTATCTTTCCGCTCGGTGGTTGAGTCCTTCTTCAGCAACCTGAAGTAAGGATGTATCTGGATGGCAAACCATCGGCAACCGGAAGCGTTCACACAGCGTAATAAAGCCCTCCTACTGGTCAAAATTGGACGCTGACAGATTACGCCAGATCGCAATGGCTACTTCTCGCTCGGAATGTATTCGAAGAGATCGCTCACGTTGCATTGGAACAAGGCGCATAGCTTATCTATGGACTCTATATCAACCCTGGTTGCGGTTTCGTTGTAGAGCAATGTGACGGTATTCCTGTGTAGCCCGGTTTCTCGTGCCACATCAGCAATTTTCATTTTGTGCTCGCCCATCAATCGCGACAAATTGCACTTAATCATGTCGTCCACCATAAATAAATTGCATACAGAAAGACAAAATTACTTGCAAAATGATTTTTGCAGTGTCAAAATGTCATTCAGGATGATAAATAGATGCATTCAATGACGATATGCAATTCTATATGAGCGTCCATTATGGCATTTAATCAACTTTTACAAAAAGGTGTCACATGAAGCAGCAGATAAAGAAATCTCAGAAACTGATCAATCTAATCCGCAGCGAGGTCGCCAATCGCGGAGAGTCATTGGTGGACCTGGCCAAATATCTGGACATCAGCTACATCCACATGACCTCACTGACCGGAGGTGCGCGGGACTGGGCGGGGCTCAAGCAGCACAAACAGCGCCGTCTGGCCGCATATCTGGGTATATCGCTGGTCGAGTTGTATCGCCTGTCCGGGATATTGCTGGAAAACGATTTCTATCCAGCCGCCTTTCAGCTCAATCGCGCAGGCAACATGCAGTTTCTGCCTGCCTGAACCTTCAAATTTAGAGGAAGCGATATGCCGATATTCAAGACCGTGAACGGCAAGCTGGTGATGCTCAATCCTTCATCCATCAACAAGGAAAGACATGTGCAAAAGCTGGTGCAGGAAAACATGCCCGAATTGATGGATATGCACTGCGTTGCCTCGGAATATAAAACCACCATGGGCAGGCGAATTGACACCTTGGCACTGGATAACAATGGTTGTCCTGTCATTGTCGAATACAAACGCAACAAAAACGACAACATCATCAATCAGTCCCTATCATATTTGAAATGGCTCAAGGTACAGAAACAGGAGTTCTTCGAGATGCTGATCCGCAACCGGTTGGATTCTCAAGTGCTTGAAGGTATAAACTTGGACTGGGCGCACCCCAGAGTGGTGTGTATTGCGGAATCGTTCAGCAAGTTCGATCTTGATACCGTGGAAGTCGTGCCGCTCAAGATTGATCTCTTCAGGTATCGCCATTACGAAGATGGCCTGTTCTCACTGGATAGGGTCAACCTCGACGAAAATATCGGCGTAGCCTTCGACGTGCAGTACATGGAGCAGGAAGGGCGCACGGCCGTCATCAATTCGATGAAGGTCAGGACGGATGTATCCCCGGTGATCGGCAATCTCTTTGACCAGTTGCGCGACCGCGTGCTGGAGATGGATGAAGACATCCTGGAGAAGCCCGGGAAAAGGACTGTGGCCTATCGGCTGGGCAAGAACTTCGCCCAGATTCTGATTCGCCGCGACAGGTTGGTGATAGACCTGCGTCCGGTTGATTACGAAGATCCGCGTGGTATGGTTGAGCGGATAGCGCAAGACTATACGCTTTCGCTGAATCGGCGCGTGACGCTGGCCGATCCGGCTGCCCTCGATTACGTCTGCGGCCTGATCGAGCAGTCGTACAAGAATGTGCTCTAAAGGCGCTGCCCGTTGCGGAAAATCTGCTGAATCGGGAGGTGGCGGGGACGGCCCCGGCAACGCCTGGGGGCCGGACAGCGCCTACATCCTGTCTGATCAAGGCAGGCATACCGGGCGGGCATCAAGGGCTTGCTCAACGGCGAACTGGTCGGTTACGCCATGAACGAGCAGATGAGCCCGTTGCTAATCGCGCGATCATCGAGAACCAATTTAACCTTTATGGAGGCTGCAATGACAAGGGACTTGAAGATAATGGCTGGCCTGGTAGTGACGATACTGGTGCTCCTGATCGGGCTGCTAGTCCGGCAGGGGGCCGACGAATATCCCGCCAGCCTGTTGATCCTCACCCGTGATGGATGCGCCTATGCGCAGTCAATCGGCATCAAGACCGAGCAGAACAAGGGGCAGTGCGTGACAGTGGCCCGTTACCGCCCCTATGTGTTCGGCGACGGTGGCGTGGTGCATCTGGAAGGCAACCAAAAGATCGTCGTCACAAACAGCATGCTGCTGGCCTACCGCAAGTCGGATGTAGAACTTCCGCTGACACCCGATCAGCAATCTGTCCTGCGCTGGTTCCGGGCCTGGCAGGCTTTGGCGCTGATGTTAGGGACCGCCACGATAATCTATTGGCTCGGCCCATGGGGCAGGAGCAAGGGCAAATCCAAGTAACCGAAGTCAACGGCGGAAATTCCAGCCGGAATCAAATGGCATGATGCGAGGTGAGTGGGAGCAAGGTTGAATCTGCGGGTGAAAAACTACTGCGACATCTGGATTTTGAACGGCGACGGCTTTACCAAACGCGGCATGCCGCCGCGACACTCTGGCTGGCATCTGGAGAAAGTCCGCAGTGGATTGTTCGGCAGTTGGGTCATACCGCGACCGAAATGCTGTTCCGCGTGTACTCGCGCTACGTACCCAACCTGACACGCCGGGATGGCAGCGCATTCGAACGTCTGCTGCTGCAAAGCGGTACGACACAATCCTCTGCAGCCCAAATCAACGAGGTGTGATATGAATAATCCATCTGAACAATTCATGCATGATGCTGGCCGAGGCGTATCCATTTCCCCGCTAAGTGAGCGAGCCACACCAAACAACATGTCGAGCATACCGACAATATTTCGACTGACCTCCATCAATCACACGCAAATCGATAAACGATGGCCACGCCAATAATGAGCCAGTCACCATGCCACTTGAAATACTCGAAACGGCAAAAATTGTAAGCCGCTTATAAGGCGAATTTGTCGAGTTTTCGGGCGACCGTCGCGGTAGCTTTGAATCGCAATTCAGGCCAAGACATCAAACCCGCTGAACGGGTTTTGACGACAAAATTCTGTCGTCGTATGCACGCCGAATGACAATGCGTAAAACCCACAGCCATCGCGAAGAAATACATGGCTCGGAAGTATCGCTCAGTCTGTTCTCACCTCCATCACAGCAGTGGATAAATACCTGACTCATTCATAATGCGTGATTTTCCGAGATTGCCAAGAAAGTTTCTGTTTTTCTCAGAACTTGGTAGGCTGTGATTGTTTCATGCCGGCCTGGATTTATCGGCCAATAGAGGTTGGTGCCGAACGATTGCCGAGACACAGCGCTTCTATGTGACATAATTTGTCGCAAACTGGTAGATGATGTCGTTAATCCATTCCTTCATCCGGTCCATCATCATGCGCAATCTCTCCAAATCCAAACTCATCGCCTACCGCCAGTGCCCCAAGCGGCTATGGCTGGAACTCCACCGTCCCGAACTGCGCGAGGATTCTGCCGCGACGCAGGCGAGTTTCGCGGTCGGCAATACGGTGGGCGACATCGCCCGCCAGCTCTATGATCCGCTGGACAAGGGGGTGTTGCTGGATGCGCAGCGCGACGGCTTCGATGCGACCTTCCAGCGCAGCCAGGCGTTGCTGGCCTCAGACCAGCCGATTTTCGAAGCGGGCTATGCCATCGAGGGCGCATTGGCTTTCGCCGACGTGATGATGCCGGGCGAAGTATCGGGCAAGCGTGTCTGGCACATGGTCGAGGTCAAATCCTCCACCGGCGTGAAGGACTACCACCGCGACGACACTGCCATTCAGGCCTACATCGCCCGGCAGGCCGGCGTGCCGCTGGCTTCCATCGCACTGGCGCACATAGACAACAGTTTCGTCTACCCGGGATGCGGCGACTATCGCGGGTTGCTCAAGGAGCAAGACCTGACCGAAGAAGCCTTCGCCCGCGAAGCCGAGGTGCGCGAGTGGATCGCCGCCGCACAGGCGGTGGCCGAGTTGCCCGCAGCACCTGAAATCGTAACCGGCGACCAGTGCGGTTCGCCGTTCGCTTGCGGCTTCTTTGACCATTGCGCCGCACAGGAACCGCAGGCCGAGCAACCGGTGTACTGGCTGCCGCGCATCCAGACATCCACCTTGCGCGAATATATCGCTGCCCATCCCGCACTGGAGTTGCGCGACACCCCGGACGAATTGCTCAACGACATTCAGCGGCGGGTGAAGGCATGCACACTCACCGATTCTGTGTACTTCGATGCCGAACGTGCCGCCGCCGCACTGGCCGGATATACCTTGCCTGCGTATTTCTTGGACTTCGAGAGCATCCAGTTCGCCGTGCCACAGTGGGTCGGCACGCGCCCCTATCAGCAGATTTGCTTTCAGTTCAGCCTGCACATCCTGGACGATAGCGGCAAACTGGATTCGCAAGCCTTTCTCGATCTTTCCGGCGACGATCCCTCCCGCGCTTTCACCGTAGCCTTGATCACCGCCTGTGGCGACAACGGCCCGATCTATGTGTACAACGCCGGCTTCGAGGGCGCGCGCATCGGAGAACTGGCCGAACGCTTCCCCGAATTCTCGGCCAGTTTGCAGGCCATCAAGCAACGACTGGTTGACCTGCTGCCCATCACCCGCGCCCACTACTACCACCCCAGCCAGCACGGTAGCTGGAGCATCAAGGCCGTGCTGCCCGCCGTCGCGCCCGACCTGAGCTACGCAGCGCTGGAAGGTGTGCAAGACGGCGGCATGGCGATGGATGCTTATCTCGAAGCGATCCACCCCGACACCTCGTTCGAGCGCCGGGCCGAGATCGAGCAACAATTGCTTGCTTATTGCGGACTGGATACCTTTGCAATGGTGCGGCTGTGGGAGTTCTTAGCTGGCCGCCACGATTTGAAACTGTGAGGACATATGCCCAGAAGATCTGACACCAAAGAGACCGTTCTGCTTGCACTGGAACTGATGCGTCGCATCCCGCGCAAGCGCACCATCACTGCCAAGGAGTTGCACGAACAGCTCGCCGATTCCGAACACGGGCGCGACCTGCGCACCATCCAGCGGCAACTGGAAATGTTGAGTGAGCACTTCGAGATCGAGCGCGACGACCGGAGAAAACCTTATGGCTACCGCTGGAAGGAGTGCGCGCAAGGCATGGCGCTGCCCATGCTCAGCGAACAGGAATCCCTGCTGCTGACGCTGGCTGAGCAGCAGATCAAGTCACTGCTGCCCGCCAGCCTGATGAAAACCTTGGACGGTTTCTTCCTGCAAGCGCGCCGCAACCTGGAGCCTTATCACCAGGAAAAGGGCAAACGGGAGCGCGAATGGTTGAAGAAAATCCGCGTGGTCAGCACCTCCCAGCCGCTGCTGCCGCCCAAAATCAAACCCGGAGTGTTCGAGCAGGTTAGCAATGCCCTGTACGCCAACCAGTGGCTGGCGCTGGATTACGAGAATGCCTCAGGCAAACGCACCAAGGCCAATGTGATGCCGCTGGGCTTGGCACAGCAAGGCCCGAGACTGTTTCTGGTTTGCCGCTTCGAGGGCTACGACAACGAGCGCAGTTTGGCGCTGCATCGCATCCATGCCGCCAAGGCTTCCACGTTGACATTCGACCGTCCCAAAGATTTCGATCTGGAGCAATACGACAACGATGGCCGCTTCGGTTTCGGCGAAGGCAAGAAAATTCGCCTGACCTTCCGCATCGAAAAAGCTACGGGACTTCACCTGTTGGAGTCGCCTCTGTCTGAAGATCAGCAGGTGGTGGAGTTGGACGATGCCTACGAAATCAGTGCGACCGTGGTCGATACCGCGATGCTGGACTGGTGGCTGAGAGGGTTCGGGGATGCGGTCTGGGATGTACGCAAGATGGCGATACGAGAGGATGGTGCGACATGAGAGTCGCGACCTGGAATCTGGATCATGCCAGTAACGGCAATCGTCCAATCGAATTGCAAATTTCCAGAATTATGGAGTTGGCTCCAGACATATTGGTTCTCACCGAAACTTGTGAGCAGGTCGCTCTGACGCGGCATGGATACGAATTTGTTGCATCTCACAAGAATGGCTATGGGAAGTACGACGCGATGATCTGGACTAAGCCTCCTATCAAAATAATTCCGAAAATCCATTCAACGAGTGATGCGGAGTCAGCCGTCTGTGCGCAACTATCCACCCCACTGGGTGAGTTGATGGTCTATGGGACGATCATTCCATACCACGGATATAAAGGAAAAGCAGGTACCTCTGCCGCATGGCAGGAGCATTACAACGCGATTGAACGTCAAGGAAGTGATTGGACAAGGATTGGCCAGGAAGCCAGACTTCCGTTAATTGTAGCTGGGGATTTCAACCAGACGCGCGACGGATCATCGCGCACCTATGGAACAAAGTATGGCCGTCTGTTGTTGTCTGAGCAACTGGATAAATCGGGGTTGGCATGTATTACTACTGAGAACTTTGCAGACAATGGCAAGTTGAAGAAAGATCCGGCGAAGGACAGGGCGCGCAACAACGTTGACCACATTTGCGTCACGGCAAATGTATTCGAGGTCGCTGCAGTGGGCGCTTGGGATCATTTCACCGATGAGGGCGTATATCTGTCTGACCATAATGGGGTGTACGTTGATTTGATTCGAACGAGCAGCCATGCCTGAATTGGGGCGGCGGAAACCAAGTCGGATAGATTTTCTGAAATGGATTAAAGGATTGAAGCATGAACGATAGATATACGATCAATGACCTTATGGTGATGGATAACCAGGCCGCCCCTGCGCGGCAATATTACATCCGTGAATTGCTGGATTCAGGCTGTGCCGAATATCAGAATTCAAAACTTGGGGGGGCCGAAAAGCTCGATATTATTGAGGCCATTGGTTTGGCGAATCTCATTGAAGTATTGCGTGCCTGTTATGCGCGGTCGGGCAAAACATACAAGGCAAGACATGAGGCTGAGTTTGCCTATCTGAATTTGCAGCGCAGTAGCGGCAGGATAACGGCAGAAGAGTACTCCGCTCGCCTTAAAGCTGTCTTGTCTCTTCAAGACTGACCGGAGGTCCAGAGCGGGGATATTGTCCCCAGAAAAATTACGCGGTGACACTATGTAACACGACGCACTGCTTAACCCATTGGATAGCTAAAACGGGCAGCAGAGGTCAGGCAACTTAGAACCAAGCTGGGGTGGTGAGTGAGTTGTAATTGAAAGAGTTATGGAGGGAGTTAAATATGACATCCAGTGCGGATGAAACCCAACTGAGTAGATTTTTCGAGACATGGAAGGCAAGAAAACAGTCGTTCGATGAGAACTATCAGTTATTTTCCCCCCATTTGTCGCCCCGATTCAATTTCCTCACCCTGATTGCGCCGGGCGAGGTGAAGCTGTCCGAACTCATTGCTTTTCTGCTTGACCCAAAAGGAGACCATGCCCAAGGGGACTTATTCCTGAAGGAGTTCCTGAGTCTGTTGTTAAAAGAGGGCATCGCCATCCCTTCGCATCAATTGGACACTGGCAGTGCCAAAGTGATGTGCGAGAGCCGTACAGACAAGATAGAAAATGATCTTAGACGAATCGATGTAAAGATCAGTTTTGGCCAAAATTTCGGAATTGCTATAGAAAACAAGCTTAAGGAAGCTGGCGACCAAGAAAAACAGCTGGAAGATTATGTCGAGCAATTGCAGAAATGCCATCGTCAATGGTGTTTGATATATTTACCGAAAAACAAACATGTAGGCGGGATACCGAGCGAGGTAAGCGCAAAACCTGAAAACATAAAAAAATGGAAGGAGACAGGACATTACGCCGTGCTGGACTACTCGGATATCTACAAGTGGCTGAAGGCTGCTGAATCAGGCTGCTTATCGGATCGAGTACGTTATTTTTTGAAAGACTTTATGGTCTATTGTGAACAAGAATTGCGGGGAGGATCTGAAATAATGGAATCAAGCCTGATTGAAAAATATGTGTTGGATAATGAGGTAAATTTTTCTCTGGCTATTGGTATATCTGAGCAGTTGGCTGACATCAAGAATAAGCTAATTGAAACACTACTGTCCGGTTAAAAATCGAATAGATTCAATTGTTTACTGATGTCCGGTTCGTCAAGATTCTGTATCGCATTTGCAACCATTTGATTTATTGGGGTTTTATCGAACATATTGACCTCAA
>JAQTZW010000015.1 GCA_028687575.1 Gallionella sp.
CTGCAAAACCTTACAATCCCCATAGGTTCCGCTCTCCGATAGGTTCAGTCCAACAAGGTTTATCCGCCGCCGATAGTTCAGCGGATGTAATTAGTTTGGGTGGGGCGGCAGATAAACGCTATTCGTTGGGCAGCTCCGCGATGATCAAGATCGACACCTCGCCAGTTCGGTATTACTCGCAGCTCGATGAGGATGCATTTTTTGCCTGGGCGCAGAAGATTCCGTGTGTCACAAGCATCGAAGGCGGCTTTCTGCACATCAAATCCAAGCGATTGTCGGAGTCTGATCTGCGGGATTTGGTCGCTATCATGCATCGCTACAAGATACCAATGCAGCAGTTGCGACAGTTTTGCACCGCGGCTAACGAACGCTGGTTCAGGGCAGAAGGCTCATATTGGTACAAATCTGTCTTCGGTAAAACCAACGCCACTCAGTAGCAAGTATTCCAAAAAACTATGCCAAAGTCCGAGCGGAATTCTATTAGGCTGCCCAGCCCGCGTAGATACCGTCTCTCCGGTCAAGCGATTTTGATGTAATCGCGCCGGTAAGGTGCCTGATTTTTGATGACACCGAAGCACAAGTGCACTAACTTGCGCATGGCTGCGCCGAGCGCGGACATTTTGCATTTGCCCCGAGCAAGCAATCGTTCATAGGCGGCCTTCACATGTGGGTTGTAGCGTGTTGCGACGACCGAGGCCATATACAGCACGGCGCGGATTCTGGCTGGCCCCGCCTTGGACAGCCTTGCACGTCCCCATACTGAACTGCCCGACTGCCGTTCCACCGGCACCAGCCCCAGGTAGGCCGCGAGCTGTTCGGCTGAACCAAAGTGGTGGCTGTACATGACCGAGAGCAGGTTGCCGCCCACCTGCGGGCCGACGGCGGGAATGCTCTGGAGCAAGGCCATATCTCTTTTAAGATCGGGGTGCCGGTCAATGTGCGAGTCTATATCCTGCTGCAATCCGGCGAGTTGCTTGACCAGAAACGCGATGCTATCTGTCAGCGACTTGTGGATGATATCCGGCGTGTTCGTTGCCTCGGCCTTCTCCTGCCGATTGCGCTCGCGTTGCAGGTCTTGGGCAACTGCATCGCGGCGGGCCAGCAATGCCTGCAATGCGCGGGCTTCCGGGGCGGGAGGAAGCCATGCCGGCGGCTTGAGCAGTGCGCCATAACGCGCCAACACGAAGCTATCAACGCCATCGGTCTTGGTGCGCACCGCCAGGCTGCGCCCGAAGTCTTTGATTTGTGCAGGATTGACGATGGAAACCGTCACGCCCGCATCCGCCAGCGCGATGGCTGCCCCCTCGTGATACACACCGGTTCCTTCCATGACGACGTGCAGATGTTCGGATGAAACGTGCTGTTTCTCGATCCAGACCAGCAAATCGGCGATACCGGATTGGCTGTTATGAACCACTTTGGTCTTGCGTTTGCCGAGCGCCTCGTCCAGCAACAGACAACAATCCAGTTTGGCTTTGGCGACATCCATCCCGAGATAGAACATGACGACCTCCTGTTACAATGTTTGCCAACTTCGCCCACTTGCCTTGTGCATACAGGGTTTATCCCTTGGCTACCGTTCAGTGTCTTTGCTGGCGATGAAGTGAAGCGGAGGGCTTGATCTACGCGACAAGGTCGGGCCTTAAGGGCGGGTGCAAGCTTCCTCTGCTTCGTGTGGTGGTAGCTAACCACCACGGAGAGAAAGATACAAGGGCGCAATCGTTATTGCGCCGGATGTTTTCCGTAACCCTAACATCCGGCGCAATGCGCTTCGCTTATTGACGCCCTACCGCCCTCCGGCGGCATTCGTTGAACCTGACCAGCCCTGCCAGCGTGGGCAACGCTGCGCGTTGACCACCTACAAAACCACTGAATTCCCGCCTTCGCGGGTATGACGATGCCGATTGATTCAGCGTCTCCCTGACCGTTGTCAGGCGATGTGGCCCGCTTCCAGCGTGCAGCGGATGCCCGCCTCGCCCGCAGCCGCGCGGTAGTCCGCCGCCACTGCGACGCCCGGCACGCATACCAGCTCTTCGCCGCAGAACAGCAGCGGCAGGCGGTCGCGTTGCCAGGGGGGGATGTGGTGTTCCTGCAGCAGGTTCTTCAGCGTGCGGGTCGCAGCCTCGGGCGCGGGGCGCAGGCGTTCGCCGCCCTGGCGGAAACGCAGGGTGACGGGCTGGCGCTGCAACTTCGCCAGACTGATCTCGCCCCCCTCGCGAAAGGTGACGCGGGCATGCAGCGCGGGCCAGGCCAGCTCAGCCTCGCCGCGCCAGGGCAGCGTCATCCGGTGATCGAACGCGAGCGGCTGCGACACCAGATGCACCCGCCCGCGATAGCGCCGCACCTGCCAGGCCCCGCCGAACGCCACGCACACCGCCGCGTCGTCGCGCGCGCCACACAGTTGGCGAAGCATGTCGTCCAGTTGCACGGCCTGCGGCATCGGCGCGGCTGCGCGGTGCAGAAAGTATCTCAGCAGGTTCTTGGCGCGCGGCGGACTCAAAGCCTGCAAGGCGGCGAGCGACAGCGTGCCGCCTTGCATCCCGTCTGCCGCGTCCTGCGCCGCCAGTTCGTCCAGTAGGCCGTCGGCCTCGGCGAAATGTTGCGCGCTACGTCCCAGCGTGTCGCGGTAGGCGGGGAAGCGTTCGGCCAGTAGCGGCAGCAGCCGGTGGCGCAGGAAGTTGCGCGGATAGCTGGCGTCGGCGTTGCTCTCGTCTTCTATCCAGCGCAAATCGTGCGCCGCCGCGTAATCGAGTATCTGCTGGCGGGAGCAGTGCAGCAGCGGGCGCACCCGCCGAGGCGTGGCCGCACTCAGCAGCGGCATGGCGGCAGCACCCTTGACGCCCGCGCCGCGCAGCAGTTGCAACAGCAGGGTTTCGGCCTGGTCGTCGGCGTGATGGGCGAGCGCCACGAAATCGCAGGATTGCCGCGCGAATGCCGCGTGGCGCAGCTTGCGGGCGGCCGCCTCGATGCCGTGCGCGCGCAGCGGCGCGATGTCCACCCGTTCGATGCTGAGAGGAATCGCCAGACCTTCGCACAGTTCGGCGCAGAATGCCGCCCACTGGTCGGCGTTCGGGCTGATGCCGTGATGGACGTGCAGGGCGGAGAGTCGCCAGGCATGGCGCGGGGCGAGACGGGACAGGATGTGCAGCAGCACCACCGAATCCACGCCGCCGGAAAGGCCTGCCAGGATGGTGCTGCCGGGAAGGAGCAGCGGTGCGAGCTGCGCCGCCGCCCGGTCAACGAGGTCAGCTGACTTCAACTTCCTTGAACTTGCCGTAACTCATCAAACGGTTGAAGCGGTCCTGCATCATGTTGGCGACCGGTTTCTCTTCTATCGTTTTCAGCGCGTCCTGCAAGGCTTTCTTGACGTTCTGCATGGTCAGTTCGTAGTCGCGGTGCGCGCCGCCCAGCGGCTCGCTGATGATCTTGTCCACGATACCCAGCGACTTCAGGCGGGTGGCGGTGATGCCCAGCGTCTCGGCTGCCTCGGGGGCCATGTCGGCACTCTTCCACAGGATGGAGGCGCAGCCTTCCGGCGAAATCACCGAATAAGTGCCGTATTGCAACATCAGCATCGCGTCGCCCACCGCGATCGCCAGCGCGCCGCCGGAGCCGCCCTCGCCGATGATGGTGCAGATGATGGGCACGCGCAGCTCGCTCATCTCGTAGAGATTGCGGCCAATGGCCTCGGATTGGCCGCGTTCTTCCGCGCCCACGCCGGGATACGCGCCGGGCGTGTCCACGAAGGTCATGATGGGGATGCCAAACTTCTCGGCCAGACGCATCAGGCGCATCGCTTTGCGATAGCCCTCGGGACGCGGCATGCCGAAATTGCGCATGATCTTTTCCTTGGTGTCGCGGCCCTTCTGGTGGCCGATCACCATCACGCTCTGGCCGTTGAAACGCGCCAGCCCGCCGATGATGGCCTTGTCGTCGGCAAAGGAGCGATCACCATGCAACTCTTCGAAATCGGTGAACAGATGCTCTATGTAATCCAGCGTATAGGGGCGCTGCGGATGGCGCGACACCTTGGAGATTTGCCAGGGGGTGAGCTTGGCGTAGATGTCCTTGGTAAGGTTGGCGCTCTTCTGCGACAGTTGCTTGATCTCATCGGCGATGTCCAGTTCCGCGTCGCAATGCACATTGCGCAACTGCTCGATCTTGTCTTCCAGATCGGCGATGGGACTTTCAAAATCCAAAAAAGTGACTTTCATGTTTTTCCTTGCGATTGGCAGGTGGCTTTTGGTAAGGATCGCGGATCGTCCTGCCCGCGATTTATTGCCCCGTTATTATTGTCCTGAAATTTTATGGGGACTTGTCCCGGCGTGTGTCACGCTCATAGCGGCGCGATGATACTACAAACCGAAGAATCGTTTGACGCTGGACAGCAACTCGCTCTGCTGGCGGGTCCTGGCCTGCTGGCGGGATTGCCCGTCCAGAGTCTGCACCACGCTGTCCAGCACGGCGCGGCGTTCCACCAGCACGCGCGCGATCTCTTCGGCCAATTCTGGCCTGGCCTTGACGATGCTCTCGAACGCTTCCTTGTCCAGCCGGTAGCATTCCACGTCGGTGCGGGCGATCACCGAAGCCGAGCGCGCCGCCCCCGTCATCATGCCCATCTCGCCGAAGAAATCGCCCTTACCCAGATTGTTCACGCTGCGCCGCGAGCCGTCGGGCATCTCGATGAACACTTCGGCCTCGCCGTTGATGATGATGTATAGCCAGTGCGCGATCGCCCCCTGACGCGAAATGATGTCGCCCTTGGCGAACGGCGCATATTTCAGGCGGCGGGCCAGCTCTTCGAGCTCCTCGTCGGTCATCTGCGCGAACAGTTCGACGCGCCTCAACGTCTTGACGCGCTGCTGCGACTCGCGCTGCAACTGGAAGGACTGGTATTTCTCGTTTTCCTTGACGTAATGGACGTTCTGTTTCTGCATCACCAGCCGGATACCGGCACGTTCCAGCGCGGTATACACATGCCAGCGCACCGCCGCGTCGGTCGGGTCATCCACTTCCAGATTGGTCAGCCAGTAGCGCAGCGCATAGACGGCGCGGCCATTCTCCATCTCCATCAGTACGCAGCTGGGCGCAGGCTGCTTGGCGACATTGGCGATCTCGGCATGGCCGACCGCATCCTCGACCGCGCCCACCACCTTGTTGGGCGGCACGCCCAGCGCCACGCCGAACCAGATCCAGCGCCGCCACTGCACCGGCTGGTCGGTGCGCCGGCCCAGCACCAGGAATTTGTTCTTCATCAGCTGGCTGTTGGGGAACACCACGGTCTCCCAGTTGCGCGTCTCGACCAGCGTGGAGCGCCAGCGGATGTCCACCACCCGGCCCACCACATCGTCCACCTTGATCCAGTCACCGATGTCCACCGAGTTGTCCAGTTGCAGCGCCACGCCGCCCAGAATGTTGCCCAGCGTGTCCTGCATGGCGAACGCCACCACAGCGGTGATCATCGCCGACGTTGCAACGATGCTGCCCAGATCCAGCCCGGCGTAGCGCAGCCGCACCAATCCCCAGGCGATATAGGCGATGATGACGAAAATATCCTCGGCGATGCGCGGCGGCGTCATCCGCCCCATCGGCACGATGATGCGAAACACCAGCAAACCCATCAGGCGGATCGCGGCGATGCCGGCGCCGATCACGGCAGCCTCGTGGAACACGGCGGCCACCGAGGAGAATTTCAGTGCATGAATCATGCCGCTGAAAAACTGCAGGGCCAGACAGCCCAGGAAGAACAGCAGCGTATTCAGCACGCTGCGGCGCTCATCCTGACGGAATCTGGCCAGAAACAGGGAGATGGAAAGCACCATCACCACCACCGGCAGCGTTTCCTCGTGCCAGAAATACTCTATCGCCGTACGCCAGAAGTCCATTTTTTCCCCGCTATTTTCGCTGCGTGGATTCTACAGAATAATCAGCCAGCGGTCTGGGTCGCCGCCAGAACGCCCAAGTGTCGCGTGGTGTCAGGCTGAAATGGCGCAAACCCTCGCCGCCCAATACCTCGAGTTCGAGGCGATCGATTTTGCCGTTACGCAATGCCTGCCACAACGGTTGCGCGTAGCCGCTCTCGAAATCCTGCAATGCCTGCCGCCAGCCAGCCAGATCGCCGCGCTGCAACGCAGCCCTGAGCCCGGTCCAGACCAGCAACTGCGCACCCTCGCCCGCCAGTGGCTGCCCCCCCAGCAGCTGCCAACGCTCCGCCCAACCGGAGTAGGGTATGTCTGCGGCTGTCGCCAGCATTTCCACCAGCACTTCATCGGCACTCGCCGTCTGGTAGCGACACCCGCCGCCGACACCCGCCGCATCCGCGTCCCACAGCCACACACTGTTGACCGGCAATTCACCGCGCGCTTCGCGCAGCTCGTTGAGCGGATGGGCATGCAGCAACATCTGCACTTCGTTGAGCAACTGGTGCCAGCGCCGTGCCTCCGCGCCGGTCGGCAGATGGCCGTGAATGTTGCGCCCAGCCGCCTGCGACAGCGGCACGGTGCGAATGTCCGGCACTTCCGCCACGCGCAGATACCAGCGTTGTGGATGCGGTGCGAAGAACGCCATGCCCTGATCGCTGAAATACTCGTTCAGACTGAGACACAGCGCCGCAGCCTCGTCCTCGCCCAGCGTCACGTTCGGCAGCAGCACCACCTGTTCGCGTTGCAGGCGCAGATGCACCGGATCGGCGCGCAACCAGCAGCCCGGCTCCAGCCCGTCGAACGCCGCCGAAACCGATGCCAGCGGTGCGCCCGGCACGGCTAACAGCCTGCACAGAGCCGCTTCCAGTGTGTCACTCAGTTTGCCGTTCCTTTCTGCCGACTCGACCGGACTCAAAACCGGTGGCCGTGTCGGTACAGCCCGCGCCAGCAGACTCTCCAGCGCGGGCAGCGACAATCCCGCGCAGACATCGGCAGCGTACTCATGGGGGAGGAATAAATCGGTGACAAGCAGGTGGACACTTTTCATGGGGCGGCAGTTTATCACCTGCCAGACCTTCCCTGTCCGGCATCTGGGCAACAACGGCACAGGTCAAATAGCAGCGCGGCCACCTTCTGTCCGAACAGCTGCGCCGTTGATCCATGACAGAAGAATTTTTCCCTCAAGCGTTTATAATGCGCACCCTTTCCAACTTTGAGAGTGAATTTGAATATGTATAAATCAGTTTTGTTGGCCACCTTGCTGGTTTCCGCTTCTTTCAATGCTGCAGCGGCGCCTCGCACACTGTTGCCTGCCGAGAGCAAAATCGAGTTCACCGTCAAGGAGATGGGCGTACCGGTCAGCGGCGAATTCAAACGCTTCACAGGTGACATCAACATAGACTCGGCCAAACCCGAAAAATCCACCGCCTCGCTCAGCATCGAGGTGGGTTCACTGGACACCGGCAGCGAAGAAGCCGACGCGATCGCGGTTGATCCGGACTGGCTGGACAAGCAGCACGCCCCGCTGGCCGTGTTCAAGAGCCAGACCATCCGTTCGGTCGGCGGCGACCGATTCGAATCCAAGGGCACACTGAGCATCCGTAACAAGGTACGCGACATCGTGTTGCAGTTCAGCCGCGTTGACCAGGCCGGCGGCAAGACCGTCATCACCGGCAACTTCGTCATCAAGCGCAGCGAATACGGCATCGGCGGCGGCGTGTGGAACAAACCCGGCGTGGTCGCCGAAGAGATCCCGGTCAAGGTAGTGCTGACGCTGGCCCCTGCCGCGCCCGCTCCAGCTGCCAAACCGGCCAAAAAGAAGTAAGCGACGCCCCGGAGACAGCCGCCGCGACGCCATGCATCCCAGCCCAGCGAACGAAATCCTCATCCGTGCCGAAGACCTCAGACTGTATTTTGACGAGGGACAGACGCGCGCGCTGGACGGCGTTTCGCTGGCGGTGCGCCAAGGTGAATTCGTCGCCATGGTCGGCCCCAGCGGCTGCGGCAAGTCCAGCCTGCTGAACATCATCGGCACGCTGGACATCCCCACTTCCGGCATCATCCGTTACCGCGACACGGCTTACGCGCAGCTGCCCAACCTGGCGCTGTTCCGCAGGCAGCACATCGGCTTCGTGTTCCAGTCTTTCAACCTGATCGCCACCTTGTCGGCACTGGACAACGTGCTAGTCGCCACGCTGGGCGGCCCGGCTTCCTCCGCTGCCAGCCGCGACAAGGCTGAAGCGCTGCTGACCAGGCTGGGCCTGGGTCAGCGCATGAATCACCTGCCCGGCAAACTGTCCGGCGGGGAACGCCAGCGCGTCGCCATCGCCCGCGCACTGATCAACGACCCGGACATCATCCTGGCCGACGAGCCGACCGGTAGCCTGGATAGCGCCAGCGCCGAACAGGTATTGGCGGTGCTGGAAGAAGTGCGCCGGGAACGCGGGCTCACCATCGTCATGGTCACCCACGATGCCAGCGTGTCTGCCCACGCCGACCGCATCATCCGGCTGCGCGACGGCAAGCTGGACGCACAGCAAGGGACGGCAGCATGAATCTGACCCGCTTCGCGCTCAACAACCTGTACCGCCGCCCGGCCCGCACGCTGCTGACGGTGGCCGCCATCTCGCTGGGCATCGCCGCCGTGGTGGCGCTGACCGCCATCGCCTGGGGCTTCGAGGCAAGCTGGCAGAAGGCCAACGACGCGCGCGGCACCGACCTGATCGTGACCCGCATGGCCAGCGAGAACACCATGCCGTCGCCGTTCGTCGCCGACAAGGTGAGCGGCAAGTTGTCCTCCATGCCGCATGTGAGCGCGGTGGTCGGCCTGCTGAGCGAGATGCTGAGCGTCAGCGAAGGCGCGCCGCCGATGTTCGTGTTCGGCTGGGCCTACCAGAGCTATCTGTGGGATCACCTCAAGCTGCAAGCCGGACGCTGGCCGGCTGCCGACGACGAGTCGGTAGTGGTGATCGGCACCATCGCCGCCGAGATGCTGCACAAGAAGACCGGCGACACGCTGGAGATCGAGGGTCAGTCCTTCCAGATCGCCGGCATCTTCGAGAGTCCCGCGATGGTCGAGAACGGCGCGGTGCTGATGACGCTGAGCCGCGCCCAGCAGATCACCGACAAGCCCGGCAAGGTCAACATCCTCAACATCAAGTTGGACGGCCAGACAGACGAGGCCGACATCGAGCGGCTGAAAACTCAGATAGGCCAGGCGCTGCCCGGCTTCATCGCCATCACCTCGGGCGAACTGGTGCAGAAGAACGCCGTGGTGCGCATCTCCAAGGCGATGAGCAACGCCACCATCCTGATCGCCGGGCTGGTCGGCGCGCTGATCGTGTTCAACACCCTGCTGATGAGCATCAACGAACGCACCAAGGAGATCGGCATCCTGCTGGCGCTGGGCTGGCAACGCCGCACCATCATCCAGCTGGTATTCAGCGAGGCGCTGCTGCTGACACTGGCCGGCGGCATGGCCGGCATCGTGGTCGGTGTCGCGCTCACTTTCGGGCTGGAACACATCGAGCTGATGCGCGGCAAGATAGACGCGGTGTTTTCCGTCCCCTTCCTGTTCGCCGTGCTGGGGCTTTCGGTGCTGCTGGGCATCGCCGGCGGCCTGTATCCGGCGCTCAAGGCCTCGCGCCTGTTGCCCTCGCACGCCCTGAGGCAGGAATGATGAAGCGGATTGCCGCCCTGCTGATGCTGTGCGCCTCCGGCATCGCTGCTGCCGGCGAGCCGGCACTCAGCCAAGCCGCGCCCACCGCCAAAGAGATGGCCGGCCAGATGCGTCAGGCACAGCGTTCGGCGGGCTTCATGGTGCGCATGAATGTCGCAGCGACAGCGGCCGATGGCCGCCACCTCGTGCCGTTCAAGCTCGCCGTGATCGGTCAGAATGAGGCCGACCGGCAGCGCCTGCTGGTGCGCGGCATCGCGCCCGAGGCGGTGCGCGACCGCCAGTTTGCGGTGCAACGCAATACCGCAGGCGGCATCCGCGCATTCGGCTATGGCGGCAAAGACAAGCCGGATGCCGAGATCTCGCCGCAGGCGCGACTGTTCGATTCCGGCATGACGCTGTGGGACATGCTGTCGCCCTGGTGGGACTGGCCCGCGCAAAAACTGACAGGCGCAGGGCAAGTCGGCGGCAAGGCTTGCACGCTGATCGAATCGCTCGCCCCCAAGGGCGACCCGGCCATCAGCCGCGTGGTCAGCTGCGTGGCGCTCGATAGCGGGCTGGTGCTGCAAACAGAGGTGTACGACGGCAGGAACAAACTGCTGCGCACGCTGACCGTCAAAGCCACGATGCGCCGCGAATCCGGCGCGCTGGCGGCCAAACGGCTGACCCTCTCTGAAGCCGACCACGCCCGGAGCGAAATAGAAATCTACAGCGGCGACGAAAATTATCAGGCCGGCGCTGAAACCTTTTCAAAGCTAGACGCTCTATGCGCAGTTCCCCAACCGAGATGAATATGCAATTCCTCGACAATTATCCGACCACCGAAGATATGTCAGGCGCATGGTGCAATTCCAGCGCCGCGACCTCCAGCATCATGGAGGCGGTGAGCTTTGTCACGCCCGTGCTGGAGAACTTCTTCATTCGCACCGTTTCCGAGGGGCTGGACAAGGCGCGCAATTCCGAACTCGACCAGCGCTGCCTGGCCTTCATCCACGAAGAATCCGGGCATTCCCGCGCCCACAAACGCTTCAACCAGTCGCTGACCGGCTATCTGGGCGGCCTGCCGCCCGGCCTCACGCTGGTGGAAAAACTGCTGGATATCGCCAGAAATCGCCTGTCCCTGCCCAAACGCCTGCTGATCGCCTCGGCGCTGGAGCATTTTGCCGCCGTACTGTCCAAGTCCTACTTGAACGAGCAGCAGCGTCTGGAGATGCACTGCGACTTCGCGCGCGAACTGTTCTTACGCCATGCCGAAGAAGAGATCGCGCACCGCTCGGTAGTGTTCGACCTGTGGCTCAGCAAACGGACTTCCGGCAGATTCTGGCGCATCGCCACCATGATGGCGATCCTGCTGACGGGATTCTTCTACCTGTCCATCGCCGTGCCGTGGATACTGCACCACAAACTGGGCTGCCGACTGTCCGCGACCCTGTCCGCGCTGACCGGGTTTGTATTTGGCAGTGGCCGCGACATGCAGGCCTACCTGCCGCTGACCGAGCTGTTCTGGTTCACCCGCCGCGATTTTCACCCCGACCGGCTGGTTGATGAGAGCCTGCCGGCAAAATAGAATGCCGGGGTGCTCATCCCCGCAAACGCAAAGATTCACCCCATTTGGCAATTAAACTTATCCAAGGAGTCCGCATGATCACCAAGAAAATCCTCATCGCCCTGTTCGGTCTGGCCAGTGCCGCCACGCTGATCAGTTGCAGCACCTCGCCTGCAACCAGCCAGTCCCAGGCTGCCGCCGCCCAGAGTGCTTCGTCTGCCGACCTGAAAGCGACCTATGACGGACTGGCCAAGGCCGGCGGCAAGGTCTACACGCTGGACCCAAAGACTTCCGCCGTGCGCATCTACGTGTTCCGTGGCGGCATGGCCACCAAGCTGGGCCACAACCACGTGCTGTCCGCACCGCAATTTGACGGTTTCGTGCACATGCCACCCGGCATGGAATCGGATGCCCGCTTCGATCTGGCGTTCCGTTTCGACCAACTGGAGATAGACAACACCGAATACCGCTCCGGCCTCGGCAAGGCTTTCTCCACCGTGCTGAATCAGGCGGCGATTGACGGCACGCGCGACCACATGCTGGGCGAAGACAACATGCAGGCCGACCGCTACCCGACCATCCGCATCCATTCGGTGCAGATCACCGGCGAAGCGCCGCGACTGGCCGCCAAGGTGCAGGTCGAAATGCACGGTCAGACACGCGAAATGTGGGTGCCGCTGAGTGCCGATATCCAGCCCGACCACCTCACCGTGAGCGGCTCCTTCGTGCTGCGCCAGACCGATTTCGGCGCGCAGCCGTATTCCGTATTGGGCGGCCTGCTGGCCGTCAAGGACGAAGTCGTGATTGACTTCAAACTGTCCGGCAGCTGAACTCCACCCCACTCATTGCGATAACCGGAGCCTGATTTGAATACGCCATCCGCCACTTACACGTTCACCGCCATCCGCCTGCACTGGCTGATTTTCCTGCTAATCTTCGCGGCGTTCGCGCTGGGTCTGTACATGGAAGACCTGCCGCTGTCGCCGGACAAGCTCATCCTGTTCAACTACCACAAGTGGATGGGCATCACCGTACTGCTGCTGGCCGTGCTGCGGCTGATGTGGCGCCTGACCCACCGCCCGCCCGAACTCCCCGGCGCGATGGTGGGCTGGGAACGCTTCGCCGCCCATGCCATGCATTACCTGCTGTACGCGCTGATCTTCGCCGTGCCGCTGAGTGGCTGGCTAATGAGCTCGGCCAAGGGCTTCCAGACCGTCTGGTTCGGCGTGCTGCCGCTGCCCGACTTGGTCGGCAAGGACAAGGAACTCGGCAAGCAACTGGCCGAACTGCACGAGTTCGTCAACTACACCATGCTGGCGCTGGTAGTAGTGCACGTCGCCGCCGCGCTCAAGCACCACTTCATCGTCAAGGACGACATCCTGACCCGCATGGTGCCGTTCCTGCGCAAAAAAGACTGACCGCGTTCAGCCTGAAAAAACAGCCACCGCGAGGCGACTCCGGTGGCTGTTTTGTTTTTATCCCAAATAATCCATTAGACCCGAACCCCTCCCATAGCCCCTCGCTACGCTCTCCCCTTGACAGGGGAGGAGCTGACTCGGCTCTCCCCCTGTCAAGGGGGAGTTGGAGGGGGTTTAGATGCACACTCTGCGCAAATGAACAATCTGGGTTTATTGCTCCGGCATCTGCAAAGTAGCCTGTCATACCCGCGAAGGCGGGTATCCAGTGGTGCGCAATGCGCGCGGTTATTTACTGCTGGATTCCGGGTCAAGCCCGGAATGACGGAATGCGTCCCGGCTCACCAGGCCGCACCGCTTGAGAATGCCCGCGCGCCTGACGTGTCTGCGAAAGACCCTTTAGTTGGCAAGTGAATGCAGGTAGAGTGACGACCTCCCCCGCCCTGCTCTTACAGATGCCTACTGACCGGAGACGCGAAAAATGAAATATCCCAAGATTAACGGCACCGAACTGTTTGGCTCGGCCACCCAGGATGGCTTTGTCGAACTGGCCGGACTGGACAGCAACAGCGACCACAAAATCACCAGCCAGGATACCGCCTGGACCGAACTCAAGGTCTGGCAGGACAGCAACCAGGACGGCATCGCCCAGAGCGGCGAACGAATGCGATGGTGGGATGCGGTGAATGATGCGGACTATGGTCAGACGGAAGGGAGAGTCGCATGAACACTCCGACACTGTTGCAGCGAATCGTGAGACTGGGATTGATTCTGATGATGGGGGCGAGCATGAGTGCGTGTTCTGAAAGCTGGAAGGAAGAAGTGCTGTTGCATGACGGGAGCAAACTGATTGTGGAGCGCATGGTTGATCGAGGCGGGCGACATGAAATCGGGCAGCAGTCACCGATCAAAGAACAAAGCTTAACTTTTACTCTGCCCGCAACAAATGAGTTGGTCACGTGGAAAAGCGAGTTTAGTGCGGATGTCGGACTTGCCGACTTTCAGCCGTTGTTGCTGGATATATTTCAAGGGGCAGCTTACGTAGTGACTACCCCTGTGGGATGCCAGTCTTACAACAAATGGGGTAGGCCCAATCCGCCATATGTTGTTTTCAAATATCAAGACAAAGTGTGGAATCGAATCACTCTGCAAGAGTTGCCCGCTGAGATTAAAGCGCCAAATATTATTTTCGGATCACCTGATAACCATGTGGAAAAACTTGGTACGAAGTTTGTGACGGCAGAAACGGTACAGGAAATCAACAGCAGCCTTCGTCAACCCGAATACAAAACCATCCTGCGTGAGGAAATTGAAAATGCGGGTGGTGAGAGATGCAGTGAAATGATTCGCGCTAATGATGGCTGGGAAGGGTTGGGATTCTTTAAGCTCCAAGCTTCCTACGAGGCCTGCCTTAAGTATTGTGATCGAAAAGGTGTGAACCAACAGAATTGTCCATGCAGCAAATTATTTAAGGGAGAAAAATAATGGCTACCGCAATCGAATACGCATTGATGGCTGGTGCTTCATACATTTCCACTCGTTCCGACTCCAACAAATTCCCAGCTCCACAAGGTTGGATTGAAAATGTGGAGTTGCGAAAAAATGACCCAGTCAGCGGCTTTGAGCCAGGTAGGGCGGGTAAAACCCGCCATGACCCGGCTTCAAAACCCCAATGGGTTAAATCTCACAGCGTTAGCGGGTAGCTGAATGAAGGTAGAGCGGCGGGTATGACCC
This sequence comes from Gallionella sp., assembly GCA_028687575.1. Classification (GTDB taxonomy): domain Bacteria; phylum Pseudomonadota; class Gammaproteobacteria; order Burkholderiales; family Gallionellaceae; genus Gallionella. The sequence goes on from JAQTZW010000015.1 coordinate 14,293, forward strand.
GCCCTACCACTGCTGCTCGCGCTCAGATTCCTTGTTATTACCGCGCCCTTCGGCCATGAATTCGGGCGAGAACCTGGCAAACTTTTCCGACACATCGCCGATGCGTGGTTGCGCGGGAGAGATGCGCAATTCATCGTGCTGCCGCAGTTTCTCAAGTTCCGACAGGCAGAGATGGATGAACACCAGCCCGGCGTAGGTCGGGGCGATGAGGTTGAGCAGCGGTACGAACTGCATGGCTCCGGTGAGCGCGCCCAGCAGGTAGAGTTTGCCGGATGAGGCGGCGACGATGTGCCGGAATTCCTCCGGGCTGGCGTGTTCGGCCAGCGCGTCAAAACGGAACAGGCGCTGGTTGAGGTAGGCGGCAAGCAGCACCGGCAGCACCACGGTGAACGGCGAGAACAGCCACAGCGGCAACGCCAGCAGCCAGCCGCCGCAATAGACGGCTACCGCCAGCAGCGCGTTGTAAAAGCTGCCCGCCGCGCTGCCGCCCTGTTTGCGCTGCAAGCCGGGATAGCGCGCCGCCGCGACCAGATTGACCATCTGCGGCATGACGAACAGGGCGGTGAGCGCCAGTGCGGTGAGGTAGATCAGCGGCAGCAGCAAGGCCAGCAACAGGAAAGATACGAGGTAGTGGGAGATGACGGCCAGCACGCCGGCGGCGACCCATTGCTCAAGCGGCGCGCGCTGCACCAGCACCGCGAGCTGCGCCACCCAGTCCGCCCAGAAGACTATCGCCAGCCCCGTCCAGAACGCCGCCGACAGCAGCATCGGCCACAGTATCAGCACCAGCATGCGCGGCTGGAACAGCGACTTCAGCGCATTGAGCAGAGCGGAGAGGATGCCGGTCACGGAGCTGTCAGTGCCGCCGGAACGCCGTCAGCGGCCATTGCGCAGCGCGATGAACAGCGCCCAGCCGCCCAGCGCCAGATAGCAGAGCAGCGACCACTCGGGGATGCCCAGGGTCAGGAAGGTCCAGCCTTTGGCGGCGCATTCGCCGGAGCCGTGCATCAACTCCTTGAGCACCTTGGCCATCGGCATGGTCTCCAGCATGTAGTCCAGGCCGGGGCCGCAGGCCGGCACCTGGTCGGGCGGCAGATGCTGTATCCAGATGTGGCGCGCGGCGACACCGACACCGGACAGCGACAACAGGCCGATCACCAGCGCGTACAGCCACTGGCCGACGCGTTGCGGGCCGTGCAGCGCGGCTACCGCAAACAGCGCCAGTATCGCGATGAAGACCACCCGCTGCACCATGCATAACGGACAGGGTTCCTGATGCTTGACGTATTGCAGGTAGAGGCCGAAGCCCATCAGGCCACTGGCGTAGAGCGCACCGGCCAGATATAGCCAGCGGCTGGAAATCCCTTTCATGAGTTTCACCATGTCAGGCCACCTCATCCATCCACGCCGCCTGAATGGCTTCCAGCACCCGCTCGCCGCCCCGGCTGTGGTCGTCGTCGAAACCCGGCAGGTCAACCACCCAGTTGTGCAGGTCCACGAAACGCACGCTGCGCGGGTCTATCTCGGGATGCCGTTCGCTCAATTCGATGGCGATGTCGTTTACGTCCACCCATTTCATGCGCTCACTCCTTGACCATGTTGATGGTGTATTTGGGGATCTCCACCACCAGATCCTTGTCGGCCACCACCGCCTGGCAGGACAAGCGCGATGTCGGCTCCAGCCCCCATGCCTTGTCCAGCAGGTCTTCCTCCAGCTCTTCCGCCGGAGCCAGAGTATTAAACCCCTCGCGCAACACCACGTGGCAGGTAGTGCAGGCTGCCGATTTTTCGCAGGCATGTTCGATCTCGATGCCGTTTTGCAACAGCGCATCGCAGATAGACACGCCGGGTTCGGCGTTGAACAACTTGCCCTCCGGGCATAGCTCCTCATGCGGCAACACGATGATTTGCGTCATTATTTTTGCTCCAGTTCAGAAATATTCTTGCCGGCAAGGGCTTTTGCCACGCTCTTGTCCATGCGCGCCTGCGCCAGTCCGACTGTGGCATCGTTCAGGGCACTGACCGCGCGTTTGATGACGAGGTGGTCAGACAGTTCCAGCGTGCCGCGCAATCCGGTCATGCAAGCCGCGATCCGCTCGCGCTGTTCGCCCGAGACCAGCTCGCCGTCCTGTTCCAGTGCGTGCTGCACCGCTTCCAGCAACTGGTTGGCCTCGGTCTGCTGCTCGCGCAGCGCGCGCGCCTGCATGTCCTCGCGGGCATGCAGCGTGGATTCCTGCAACATGCGGGTGATCTCGGCATCGGACAATCCGTAGGAAGGCTTGACCGTGATGGCCGCTTCCACACCGCTGCCGGTCTCGCGCGCCGAGACATTCAACAGGCCGTCGGCATCCACCTGATAGGTCACGCGGATGCGCGCCGCCCCCGCCACCATAGCCGGGATGCCGCGCAGCTCGAAGCGCGCCAGCGAGCGGCAATCGCTCACCAACTCGCGTTCGCCCTGCACCACATGGACGCTCATGGCGGTCTGTCCATCCCGGTAGGTAGTGAATTCCTGCGCCCGTGCGGTGGGGATGGTGCTATTGCGCGGAATGATCTTTTCCGACAGCCCGCCCATCGTCTCTATGCCCAGACTAAGCGGTATCACGTCCAGCAGCAGCCATTCGTCACCGCCGCGATTGCCTGCCAGCAGGTTGGCCTGAATCGCCGCGCCCAGCGCCACTACCTTGTCCGGGTCGAGGTTGGTGAGCGGCGTCTGGCCGAAGAATTCGCCAACCGCGTGCTGCACCTGCGGCATGCGGGTCGCCCCGCCCACCATCACCACGCCCTTGATGTCGGCTGCGGCAAGCCCGGCATCGCGCAAGGCGCGGCGCATCGGTTGCAGGGTGCGCTGGATCAGGTTGCGCGACAGCGACTGGAATTCGTCACGGGTCAGCACGTTGTCTATCAGCTCGCCGCCGGACAAGACCGCCGTGATGCGCGCCTGGTCGTGATCGGTGAGTTGTTCCTTGGCGGTCCGGGCGTGAGTCAGCAGCAAACGGGTGTCGCCGGGACTCAACGCCGAGAGGTTGTTCTTCTCCAGCAGCCAGCAATGGATGCGCTGATCGAAATCGTCGCCGCCCAGCGCCGAATCGCCGTTGGCCGCCAGCACCTCGAACACGCCACGTGTCAGTCGCAAGATGGAGATGTCGAAGGTGCCGCCGCCCAGATCGTAGACCGCATACACGCCCTCGCTGGCGTTATCCAGCCCGTAGGCGATGGCCGCTGCCGTGGGTTCGTTGAGCAGGCGCAGCACGTTCAGTCCGGCCAGCCGCGCCGCGTCCTTGGTGGCCTGGCGCTGCGCGTCGTCGAAATAGGCCGGCACGGTGATGACCGCACCGACCAGTTCGCCGCCCAGCGCGGCTTCGGCACGCTGGCGCAGCACGCCCAGTATCTCGGCGGATACTTCGACAGGACTCTTTACTCCGGCGGCAGTGCGCAATTGCAGCATCCCGTCCGCCTCGACAAAGCGGTACGGCAGACGGCTAGTGTCGCCCACATCCTTCAGGCCGCGCCCCATGAAGCGCTTGGCGGAAACGATGGTGTTGACGGGGTCGTCACTCTGCGCGGCCTGCGCGCCCTCGCCCACCGTCACGCCGCCATCCGGCGCATAGCGCACCACCGAAGGCAGCATGGCGCGGCCATTTTCGTCGTTGAGCACCACGCTGATGCCGTTGCGCACCGTCGCCACCAGCGAATTGGTGGTGCCCAAGTCTATGCCCACCGCCAGCCGATGCTGGTGAGGCGCAGTGCTCATGCCGGGTTCGGAAATCTGTAGTAATGCCATGTTCTGAATTTAAGGAGTAAGCGATAAAGCGGGAACGACTGAAGGCGTTTCAGCGCCTGCCGCCCCGTTCATCAGCTATCAATTTCGTCGTATGCGGAATGAAGCTCTTCCGCGAGTTTTTCCATGAAACGCAGCTTGCGCACCAGTCCGGCTGCGGCAGCGTAATCCTGCTCGGTGTCAATTTTAACCGCAAGTTGCGCTTCGAGCTGACGAGTTTCGGCTTTCATGTGCGCTTCCAGTCCCTCCAGCGCCCCGATGTCCCGCTCCGACACGGCCGCCTCCACCGCCTCGCGCAATTCCATCTGCGCCATCAGGAAATCCACCGGCATCGCGGTGTTGGTCTCTTCCTGGGTATCCACGCCGTGCAGCGACACCAGATAGCGGGCGCGGCGCAACGGACTTTTCAGGGTCTGATAGGCCTCGTTCACCCGGGTGGATTGCTGCATCGCGATGCGCTGGGCAGACTCGCCCAGTTGCGCAGCCTTGTCCGGGTGCACCTCGGATTGCAACGCGCGGTAGCGCGACTCCAGTGCTGCACTGTCGAGCCGAAAGGATTGCTCAAAGCCGAACAGCTGGAAGTGATTCTGCTGGAAATCGAAACCGGAAGACTGCATCAAACCTGAAAACTTTCGCCGCAACCGCACGCGTTCTTGACGTTGGGATTGTTGAACTTGAATCCCTCGTTCAACCCCTCGCGGGTGTAGTCGAGTTCCATGCCGTCTATGTAGGGCAGGCTCTTGCTGTCCACCAGCAGCGTCACACCGTGGCTGACGAATTGCAAATCGTCGTCGGCCACCGCATCGGCGAACTCAAGTTTATAGGCCATGCCCGAACAACCGCTGGTGCGCACGCCGATGCGCAGCCCGACACCCTTGCCGCGCCTGGTGATGAAGTTTTGCACGTGCCTGGCTGCCGATTCGCTCAAAGTGATACTCATATCCGCGCTCCCCGCCGCCTAGCGATTGCCATTGCAGGCAGCCGTTTCCACCTTTTCGCCGTGCTTGGCCTTGTAGTCGGCCACCGCTGCCTTGATGGCATCCTCCGCCAGAATGGAGCAGTGGATCTTGACCGGCGGCAACGCCAGTTCTTCGGCGATCTGGGTATTCTTGATTTCCAGCGCCTGTTCCACCGTCTTGCCCTTGACCCACTCGGTCACCAGCGAACTGGAGGCAATCGCCGAGCCGCAGCCGTAGGTCTTGAACTTGGCATCCTCGATCACGCCGTCGCGCCCCACCTTGATTTGCAACTTCATCACGTCGCCGCACGCCGGTGCCCCAACCATGCCTGTGCCGACTTCGCCGTCGTCTTTATCCATCGAACCCACGTTGCGCGGATTTTCGTAGTGATCCAGTAATTTGTCGCTGTATGCCATTTTTTGCTCCTTATCAGTCGCAGTGAAAGGTGAAACTTAATGCGTGAAAGGTGAAACGTGAAAGGTGATGCCTACCCGGCGCTACGCGCCGCCCTCCCTTCCGGGAGGGTACGTTTCACTTTTCACTTTTCACATCCCTTAATGTGCCGCCCACTGCACGGTATTCAAATCAACGCCGTCCTTGTACATTTCCCACAAGGGCGACAGGTCACGCAACTTGCCTATCTTTTGCTTGAGCAGTGCGATGACGTAATCCACTTCTTCCTCAGTAGTGAAACGCCCGACGCTGAAGCGTATCGAACTGTGTGCCAGTTCGTCGCTGCGGCCCAAGGCGCGCAACACATAGGAAGGCTCCAGGCTGGCCGAGGTACAGGCCGAACCGCTGGACACCGCGACATCCTTGATCGCCATGATCAGCGATTCGCCCTCGACGAAGTTGAAGCTGAGGTTGAGGTTGTGCGGCACGCGGCGCGTCATGTCGCCATTGATGTGCACCTCTTCCATTTCCATCAGGCCTGCCAGCAGGCGGTCGCGCAACTTGCCCACGCGCACATTTTCTTCGGCCATTTCTTCCCGTGCGATGCGGAACGCCTCGCCCATGCCGACGATCTGGTGCGTGGCCAGCGTGCCGGAGCGGAAACCGCGCTCGTGGCCGCCGCCGTGCATCTGCGCTTCCAGCCGCACGCGCGGCTTGCGCCTCACATACAGCGCGCCTATGCCCTTGGGGCCGTAGGTCTTGTGTGCCGAAAACGACATCAGGTCAACCTTGAGCTTTTGCAGGTCTATCTCCACCTTTCCGGTCGCTTGAGCCGCATCCACGTGCAGCAGGATACCCCGCTCGCGGCAGATGTCGCCCAGTGCGACGATGTCCTGAATCACGCCGATCTCATTGTTCACCAGCATCACCGACACCAGTATCGTGTCGGGACGCAAGGCAGCCTTAAACTTTTCAATATCGAGCAAACCGCTCGGCTCCGGATCAAGATAGGTTGCATCGAAACCCTGACGCTCGAGTTCGCGCACGGTGTCCAGCACCGCCTTGTGCTCGATGCGCATGGTGATGATGTGGCGGCCCTTGCCCTTGTAGAAGTGTGCCGCACCCTTGATGGCGAGGTTGTTGGACTCGGTCGCACCCGAGGTCCAGACGATCTCCTTGGGGTCGGCATTGACCAGTGCAGCAACCTCTGCGCGCGCATTCTCCACGGCCTCGTCGGCCTCCCAGCCAAAGGCATGGGAACGGCTGGCCGGATTGCCAAATTTCTCGCACAAATAAGGAATCATCTTTTCAGCCACGCGCGGATCAACCGGCGTGGTTGCAGAATAATCCATGTAAATCGGTAATTTCATTGCCATTTCTACTTTCCTGTTGGACAAATGCTGTGCATATGCCAGTTCAATTTCCCATTCTTTGACTCAATTTAATTGCAGTCGGTGCCGTGCCCGATTTCAACTGTCCCTCTATCAACTGCTGCAAGGAGATGACCGACAGATACTGGAAAATGTTTTCGTTCAACCCCTGCCACAGGTGATGCGTCAAACAGGGCTGCCCATCCTTGCAATTCCCACGCTCAGCACAATGCGTCGCATCCAGCGGCTCATCGACCGCCACCACAATCTCTGCGATGTTGATCTTGGGTGCCACCCGTGCCAAATAGTAGCCGCCACCGGGGCCGCGTACACTTTCCACCAGATTATTGCGACGCAGCTTGCCAAACAGCTGCTCAAGATACGACAAGGAAATCTTCTGCCTGTCACTGATAGATGACAGCGTCACCGGTCCCTTGCCGCTGTGCAGCGCCAAATCAACCATCGCCGTTACGGCAAACCGCCCTTTGGTAGTCAATCGCATTTTGTTCCTTGCAAATCATAATGGTTATATAATGCGACCCGCTCCAGCATAGCCAAACGTTCGCGTTAAGAATGAGTCCAGAGCTACACCCCAAACCCAATGGTGACAAGAATATAGTTTCCGACTGTTTTAGTCAACTATATCATTCAAGTGATTGGGGTCAAACTTGTCGGCAGTAGCGCGTTCTTCCTCCACATCGACGCCCATACGCTCCAATTGTTTCAGAATGAAATCAATGCGTTGATCAACCGTCACGCTATGCCCTAGCAGGCCGTGTATGGCCTTGGCCATCGGATCATTCTGGTCGTTGCCGATGCCGTAGGCGTTGAATCCGGACGACTTCTTGCGTTCCTCGTCCAGTATCCGCGCCGGAATGCCGGCAGCCGTCGCACCCGCCGGCACATCCTTGACCACTACCGCGTTTGAGCCGATTTTTGCCCCCGCGCCGATGTGGATGGGCCCCAATATCTTGGCTCCCGCCCCCACTACCACACCGTCGCCCAGCGTAGGATGGCGCTTGCCTTCCTTCCAGGACGTGCCGCCCAGCGTCACGCCGTGATATAGCGTCACGTCATTGCCGATCTCGGCGGTCTCGCCGATCACCACGCCCATGCCGTGATCTATGAAGAAGCGCTGGCCGATGGTCGCACCCGGATGAATTTCAATCCCGGTCAGCGCACGGGTGAGGTGCGACAGGAAACGCGCCAGCCATTTCAGATTGGCATGCCACAGCCAATTGGTGAGGCGGTGCGCCATACGCGCATGCAGACCCGGATAGCAGGTCAGCACCTCGAAGGTGTTGCGTGCCGCCGGGTCGCGCGCAAACACGCTGGCAATGTCTTCCTTAATGTTTCTGAACATCTTGTTCCTGCTGGTAACGTGCTTTGAGGCGCGCATTGTAACCGCTAGTCACACTCAGGATGCCGCGCAGGATATTGACCTCCTCCGCTTCCAGCCTCGCCCGTGCGTACAGGCGGCGCAGGCGCTGCATCATGCGCGCCGGATTCTGGGTAGTGAAAAAGCCGATTTCGAGCAGCGTCTGCTCCAGATGCGCCATCAGTCCTTCCACCTGCTGATGCGTGGCAGGCAGTTCGCCCTGCGCCTCGACAGGCTGCTGAGATTGCGCTGCGACTGCCAGTTCATACGCCATCACCTGTACCGCCGCCGCCAGATTCAGCGACGAAAATTCCGGATTGGCCGGAATGTTCACCAACAGTTGTGCGCGACTGACCTCCTCATTGGTCAAACCCGACATCTCGGTGCCGAACAACAGCGCCACCGGATGCGCAGCGGCCTGCTGCGCCACCAGCGGCATGGCAGAGCGCGGCGTCGTCACCTCGTTGGAGATGTCGCGCAGCCGCGCCGTCATGCCCACGGTCAACACCACGTCCTGCAAGGCCTCGTCTATCGAGCCGCATACCACCGCGTTTTCCAGCACATCGTCCGCCCCGGCGGCCATCGCGCTGGCCTGCGGATCGGGGAAATGGCGCGGATTTATCAGGTACAAGCGGTGCAGCCCCATCGCCTTCATCGCCCGTGCCGCCGCACCGATATTGCCCGGATGGGAGGTGTGACTCAACACCACTCTGACGTTACTTAAATGATTTTGTTTATACAAAGCTCAATTCCAACTAAAATGCGCGCTGAATTTTTACAGCTCATTAACACAGGGTCCCAATATGCATCCCATGCTCAACATCGCGGTGAAAGCCGCACGCCGCGCCGGCAATCTCATCTACCGCAGTGCGGACAAGGTGGATCACCTCACCATCACCAAAAAATCCCATGCGGATTTCGTCAGCGAAGTGGACCGGGCCGCCGAACAGACCATCATTCAGACCCTGCTGGAGGCCTACCCGGAGCACGCGATTCTAGCAGAAGAGAGCGGCGTTCACGGCGAATCGGACTTCGTCTGGATCATAGACCCGCTGGATGGCACGACCAATTTTCTGCACGGCATCCCGCAATACGCGGTGTCCATCGCATTGCAGCACAAGGGCATCATCACTCAGGCAGTGGTCTACGACCCGACCAAGAACGAGCTGTTCACCGCCACGCGCGGTCGCGGCGCGTTCCTCAACGACAAGCGCATCCGCGTCACCAAGCGTTTGCACATGGAAGACGCGCTGATCGGCACCGGTTTTCCTTACACCCGCTTCGAACACATGGACGCCTACATGGGTATCTTCCGCGACCTGATGCAGCAGACCGCCGGCCTGCGCCGCCCCGGTTCGGCGGCACTGGATCTGGCCTGGCTGGCAGCCGGACGTTTCGACGGCTTCTTCGAGACCGGCCTGAAGTCCTGGGACATCGCCGCTGGCACGCTGCTGATCACCGAAGCGGGCGGCCTGGTCAGCGACCTGCATGGCTCCGACAGCTTCCTGACTACCGGCCACATCTGTGCCGGCAACCCGGAGATTCATCCGAAGCTGCTGAGCGTCATCGCTCCCCACCTGACTCCGGCACTGAAAGGTCAGAGCGCTAGCGCAGCCTGACACACATGAACGTCCTGCTCGCGCTGACCATCGCGACCATCGTGATCGTACTGGTGTTTGAGTACACCAACGGCTTTCACGATGCCGCGAACATCATCGCGACAGTGATCGCATCGCGTGCGATGACGCCGGTGCAGGCCGTGCTGATCGTCGGTTTTTTCGAATTCCTCGGCCCGATGCTGGGCGGCACTGCGGTCGCCAACACCATCGGCAGCTTCGTTACCCTGGATGACATTGCCCCCCTCAAATCGCTGACCGTCGTACTGTGTGGGCTGATTGGTGCGATCGCCTGGAATCTGCTGACCTGGTGGCGCGGCATCCCCTCATCTTCCTCGCACGCGCTGGTCGGCGGACTGGTCGGTGTGATAGTGGTGTCGACCGATGCCAGCCATGTGGCCTGGGGATACCAGGAGTTGCTGCACGGCCATATCAGCGGTGTCGCCAAGGTGATCGCCGCACTGGTGCTCTCGCCCATCGTCGGCTTCGGCATCGGCTTTCTGATACACCGCTTGATGATGCTGGCGCTGCGCGGGGCGCACCCTTCCATCAACCGCGACCTGCGCCGCCTGCAATTCGTCACCTCGGCAGGACTGGCCTTCTCGCATGGTGCCAACGACGGCCAGAAGAGCATGGGCATCCTGACGCTGGTGCTGCTGCTGGGTGGCTTCATCCACTCCTTCGCCGTGCCCTTCTGGGTGATGCTGGCCTGCTCTTGCGCCATCACTGCCGGCATCCTGACGGGCGGCTGGCAGATCGTGCGCACGCTGGGATTCTCCATCTACAAGATACGACCGCTGCACGCGCTGGATTCGCAATTGACTGCCGCCGGCGTAATCTTCGGCGCATCGTTGGCCGGCGCGCCGGTTTCGACCACCCACGTGGTCGCCACCTCCATCATGGGTATAGGCGCTTCGGAGCGCCCCAAAGCGGTGCGCTGGGGTAAGGCCGGCGAGATCGTCGTCACCTGGCTGATCACCATTCCCGGCGCAGCCCTGATGTCAGTGGCATGTTATCTTGCCGTAAACGCTTTGCTCTGAGGAGGAAATTCAGATGAACGCCACCGCAAAATCCATGTTCGTCGTCATCCTGGAACGCGTCTTCCCCAAGATGCCGGACTTCTTCTACATGCTCACCGAGCAGAACATCCGCGTCACCCACACCGTCAACCTGCTGGTGCAGTACATGGAGAACGGTGACCCGTCTATCGCCGAGGCGCTCAAACAAAACGTCCACGAAGCAGACCTCCTCAAGGTGCGCAACCTGCACGAACTCAATGAGGCGTTCTCCACACCGATAGACCGCGAGGACATCTACCGCGCCATCATGAGCCTCGACGACATCGTGATGTATTGCAAGACCACGGTGCACGAGATGGATGTGCTGGAAGTGACGGCGGACAGCTTCATGTGCGATTTTTCCTATTGCCTTAAAGACGGTGTGGACGCGCTGGCCAACGGCTACGCCAAACTCGGCAGCGCACCGGCCAGTGCCGCGCATGATGCCGATGCTGCACGCAAGGCCGAACGCCATGCCGAAAAACTCTATCGCGTCGCATTGCCTCAGTTGTTCGAGGGAAACGATTACATCAACATGTTCAAACGCCGCGAGATCTACCGGCATCTCACCAACGCCGCCGAACACATGGCGCAATGTGCCAACACCCTGCACGACATCGTCGTCAAGATCAGCTGAGGACACCATGATAGAGATTGAAAAACTCACCTTCGACCACCCCGGACACCGCGCGCTGGACGCGGTATCGCTGCGCGTCCCGGAGGGCAGCGTCACCGCGCTGGTCGGACCAAACGGCGCGGGCAAGACCACGCTGATCCGCTGCATCGCCGGCCTCGAAACGCCGCTGGAAGGCCGCATCACGGTGGACGGCACGGATGTCATCGAACAACCGCGCGAAGTGCACCGCATCATGGGCTACCTGTCCGACTTCTACGGCCTGTACCAGGAACTCTCCGTCGCCCGCTGCCTGGAATACGCTGCCGCTGCGCAAGGACTGCCGGAGGCGGACATCTCGGCGGCGGTCGCCCGCACCGCCGCCCAACTCGACCTGGCCGACAAGCTTGCGCAACCCGCCGGCAACCTGTCGCGCGGTCAACGCCAGCGCGTCGCCATCGGCCAGGCCATCATCCACCGGCCCAAGTTGCTGCTACTGGACGAACCGGCCTCCGGCCTCGACCCGGAGGCGCGCGCCAGCCTGGCCATCCTGTTCCGTCAGTTGCAGGCTGAGGGCATGACACTGCTGGTGTCGTCACACATCCTGGCCGAACTCGACGAATACTCGACCCACATGCTGGCGCTGCGCGATGGCCGCATTCTGGAAAACCGCCAGCTGCATCCGGTTCACACCGCACAGGCGACCCGCCGCCTGCGGCTCGAACTCTCTTCCCCGGACCAGCGGCTGCCCGGCTGGATGCAGCAACAGGCGGGCGTCTTGCCAAGACAGTCCGATGCACAGCAGGCCGAGTTCGACTTTAACGGCGACGCACACGCGCAGGCCGCACTGCTGAAGGCGCTGATAGCACAAGGCTTCCCAGTCTGTAGCCTGGCCTCGCACAAGGAGAACCTGCAACAATCATACCTGCGCACCGTCGCTGCCCATCTGGAGGGAACACGATGAACAACCCGGAATTCAAGCGCAACCTGTGGCTGTCGTTCTCGTCGCACGGCCTGATCGCCATGCCCGCGCTGCTGGCGCTCAGTTTGATCGCCACCGCACTGGCATCGGAAGGCAACAACAAGATGGAAAGCCTGCATTCGGTCGCCACCGCGCTGTTCATCTTCGTGGTCTGGCTGTGGGGCATGCGCAACGCCAATGCCAGCATCGTAGACGAGATACGCGACAAGACCTGGGACCAGCAACGCATGAGCGCGCTGTCGCCGTGGACCATGACCTGGGGCAAGCTGTTCGGCGCGACCGCTTTCAACTGGTATGGCGGTCTGATGTGCCTGGCGGTGATCGCCGGCGCCGGCCTTGCCGCCGGCCTGCCGGATGTACCGGCCACGCTGATCACCCTGTGCGCCGCCGGCATCACGCTGCACGCCGGCGTCATCGCGATCAACCTGCATGCCTGCCAGTTCGAATCGCAGTTCGTGCAGCGAGGCGGCATGGGCTGGCTGGGCATCATCTTCGCCTTGATACTGTGGAGCGGATTCGCCAGTTACGAGACGCAGCCGTTCCGCTGGTGGGGCAGGGAATTCGGTCACGCCTTGTTCCTGCTCGATAGCGCCCTGCTGTTCGCCGCCTGCGCGATCTTCGCCGCCTGGCGCGTGGTCAGCAACGCCTTGCAGGTGCGCACTCTACCCTGGGCATGGCCGGCTTTCGCGGTGCTGATGTCGGTCTATCTGGCGGGCTTCGCCTATCAGGGCAACCTGCTCACACTGTGGGAAACCGGGCTGATGGTCACGCTGGTCATGTCGTATGCCGCCCTGTTCACCGAAACCAACAGCCTGCTGCGCTGGAACAAGCTGCGCCTGCTGCAGGCCCGCCAGCAATGGCGCGGCTGGCTGGAACACCTGCCGATGTGGCCGGGGACGGTCGCCCTGTGCCTGCTGTTCGCACTGCTGCTGGCCGCCGCCTCCGGCGGCATGCCGGAAACCATTACTGCATTGACGCCACTGCAAGGCCCACAGGCGCTCACGCTGGCGCTGATGCTGGTGCGTGATGCCGGCATCCTGCTGTTCTTCTCGTTCGCGCAACGAGCCCGACGCGCCGTCGGCATCACCCTGCTGTACCTGCTGGTGTTGGATATGCTGCTGCCCTTCCTCGCCAACGTAGCGGGCATCGAAGCCCTGCGCTATTTCCTGCAACCCCTCGATTTTGCGGTTATCTCCTGGAACAGCCCGCTGATCATGAGCCTGCACGCACTGATCGCAGTCGGTCTGGTTGCATGGCGGCTGAAGCAATCCACGCAGGCGACTGACAAACCATGACCGACGCCGCCCTCGCCAAACACACGCCGATGATGCAGCAATACCTGCGCATCAAGGCCGAGCACCCCGACCTGCTGCTGTTCTACCGGATGGGCGACTTTTACGAGTTGTTCTTCGACGACGCCACGCGCGCGGCCAAACTGCTGGACATCACGCTAACCCAGCGCGGCGCGTCCGGCGGCCAGCCGATCAAGATGGCGGGCGTGCCCTACCACGCCGCCGAGCAATACCTGGCGCGACTGGTGAAGCTGGGTGTGTCGGTGGCGATCTGCGAGCAGATCGGCGACCCGGCAACCAGCAAGGGGCCGGTGGAACGCAAGGTGGTGCGCATCGTCACCCCCGGCACCGTCACAGATTCCGCGCTGCTTGAAGAGAAGCGCGACAACCTGCTGCTGGCATTGCACCAACGACGCGAGCGCATCGGGCTGGCCTGGCTGAACCTGGCCTCCGGACAATTTTTCGTCAGCGAAACTTCGGCTGACGCGCTGGCCGGCGAACTAGGCCGATTGCAACCGTCTGAGCTACTGCACGCCGAAAGTGCGACCGCGCCAGCAGGTCACCAGCCTGCCAGCAAATCGCTACCCGACTGGCATTTCGAACTGGATACCGCACGGCGCACGCTGTGCCAGCAATTCGCCACGCTAGACCTGTCCGGATTCGGCTGCGACGAATTCACTGTGGGACTGGAAGCGGCTGGTGCGCTGCTAGGCTACGCTCGCCTGACGCAAGGGCAGTCCATCAGCCACATCCGTGGCATACAGGTGTACAGCGCCCAGCGTTACGTGCGCATGGATGCCGCCACCCGACGCAATCTGGAGATCACCCAGACGCTGCGCGGCGAACCGGCGCCCACGCTGCTGTCACTGCTGGACACCTGCGCCACCAATATGGGCAGCCGATTGCTGGCCCACTGGCTGCATCATCCGTTGCGCGACCGCACCGTGCTGCGCGCCAGGCTGGATGCGGTGGACCAGCTAGGTGTCCCCGAGACCTCTCCTCCCCTGACCAGGGGAGAGCGTAGCGAGGGGCTCCGGGAGGGGTTAGGGAGGACGACAGGGGTTTATGCCGACCTGCACGCCCGCCTCAAACCCTGCGTGGATGTGGAACGCATCACGGCGCGCATCGCGCTGCGTAGCGCCCGCCCCCGCGACCTGTCCGGCCTGCGCGACACGCTTTTAGCCCTGCCGCAACTGCACGCAGCGCTGTCCGCTTGCGATACCGCATTGCTGGCCGACCTAACCAGCGCGTTGCGCGCCGATGAGCATATCGGACTACTGCTCCAAAGCGCGCTGCGTACCGAACCGTCCGTCGTGCTGCGCGAAGGCGGCGTGATTGCCGATGGATTCGATGCCGAACTGGACGAACTACGCGGCATCCAGAATAACTGTGGCGAATTTCTGCTGGCATTGGAAGCGCGCGAACGGGCGCGCACCGGCATCGCCACGCTGAAAGTGGAATACAACCGCGTACATGGCTTCTACATCGAAGTGACCCACGCGCAGTCGGCCAACGTGCCGGACGATTACCGCCGCCGCCAGACGCTGAAAAACGCCGAGCGCTACATCACGCCGGAACTGAAAGCCTTCGAAGACAAGGCGTTGTCGGCCAACGAGCGTGCGCTGGCGCGGGAGAAATTCCTCTACGACGCGCTGCTCGACCAACTCGCACCTTGTGTGCCGCAATTGCAGCGCATCGCCGCAGCCCTCGCCGAACTGGACGTACTGGCCACTTTCGCCGAGCGCTCAGCCACCCTCAAGCTCATCGCTCCGCGCTTCACCGAGGAGCCGCGCATCAGCATCGCACGCGGACGCCACCCGGTAGTGGAGTCGCAGGTCGAGCGCTTCACCGCCAACGACACCGAATTGGGGAAAGCGCGCCAGATGCTGCTGGTCACCGGTCCGAACATGGGCGGCAAATCTACCTACATGCGCCAGGTCGCCATCATCGCGCTGCTGGCACATATTGGTTGCCATGTACCGGCAGACGAAGTTGCGCTGCCGGAGATAGACCAGATATTCACCCGCATCGGCTCTTCTGATGACCTGGCTTCCGGCCGTTCCACCTTTATGGTCGAAATGACCGAAGCTGCCAACATCCTGCACAACGCCACTGACCAAAGCCTGGTACTGGTGGACGAAATCGGTCGGGGCACCTCCACCTTCGACGGACTGGCGCTGGCCTACGCGATTGCGCGTCACCTGCTGGAGAAAACCCGCAGCTACACGCTGTTCGCCACCCACTATTTTGAACTGACCCGGTTAGCCGAGGCGTATCAGCAACTCGCCAACGTACATCTCGCAGCCGTGGAGCACCAGCACCGCATCGTATTTCTGCATGCAGTCAACGAGGGCGCAGCCAGCCAAAGTTATGGACTACAAGTCGCCGCCCTCGCCGGCGTACCGCACAGCGTCATCCGCAACGCCAAACGGCAACTCGTTCGTCTGGAACAACAAAGCGCCGCCCAAAGTCCACAAGGCGACCTGTTCGACCATCAAGAAATTGAACCGCAAGAAATGGAAGAACACCCGCTGCTGGCCGCGCTGCGCGACCTGCAACCTGATGAGTTAAGCCCGCGCGAGGCACTGGAGAAGTTGTATCAGTTAAAGAAGCTCATTTATTGAGTCGGCCAGCTTTATTCGTGCCTCCGTTCACATTGAGTTTGCGAAGTGTGCGCGGATTGCTGTGCTTAGACAGACTGGGCGCGAACAGGGGGGGCGGTTTGATTCCTGCCGAATCACAGGCCGCAGGGAAAGCACTGATGAGGAAAAAGCCCTTTAACGACAAAAGCCAGAATTTTCATTCTGGCTTTTGCGTATTCGGCCGAGAAGCAGCCTTTACCTAAAGACTTACATCTTGCCGGATTTTACAGCAGCAAAGATTGCTTCTGCTGCGGCATCTTCATGGCCTTTGATGTTGCTGGAGTACATGCCTGTCATGATGCCAGCTTTAGCTTTCCATTTGCCGTCAGCTTGCGCCACTTTGCGATCTTCAACTTTAAAGCCAGATTTGAAAACAGCGGCCAGAGTTTTAGCATCGCCATATTTCTCTGTAACGGTTTTGAACGCCGGTCCAACAACATCCTTATCAACAGCATGACAAGCTTTGCATGCTCCAGTATTGAAGTCGCCCGCCATTACGCTACCAGCAACCATGATGCCAACTGCTGCAAACAAACTAACGATGATAGATTTCATGTATTACTCTCCACTATTAAATTGATAAAACTTGAAGGATATTGCCACCTTGCTACGCTAACCAACCGTTCGGTTTGAAAACCATTCCTCCTCGGCTGTGTGTCGGTTAACGCATCACTATCCGTATTGGTTGACGTTGAGATACGACGATGTGTACCACACACTGAGAATATTCTTGATGCAGTGATACAAGAGAATTTTGCAGAGTTAAAACAGGTAGGAAAAAAGCCTTAAAAGCCAAGAAGGGTTTGACTGGGAACCAGCCAAACCCTTCAGTCATAGAGGTGGTGAGCGACAGATTCGCCCCGACCGACAAATCAAAACAGCAAGCCGCTCACCAAAAGGACACCCATAATCAGCGCGAGCACAACCACGGGCAGATATTCTTCGAAATTCATTTCCTGTTTCGGCGAGTAAGCCCGCATACAAATCGTGACATCTCGCTCATTGTGTAATTGACCATTGTGAAATCTCATTTTTTGCTCCTTTCGACAGGTGAATCCAGTGAGTGCAGATTAACAAAGCAGAAGCGTCATCCCAAGCCCGTGCATCGGCAGGGCCTCTGGCACACAAACGGCGGCAGCACGCCGACGAACGGTGACTTTTCGGGAGTGAGCGGCAAGACCCAAAATGACGATCCGTTGCCAGTCAAAATCTCCGCCTGACGCACCCGCCAGATATGAAATAATTCCACTTCCCGCCATCCCGTCCTGAGCAAGCCTTATGCCGATCGCGCCTCACCTTGTCGTCTCCATCTCCGGCCACGGCTTCGGCCATGTCGCGCAGACTGCACCGGTACTGAATGCGCTGCACGCGCTGCGCCCGGACATCCGCTACACCGTGCGCTCGGCTGTACCAGAAAGTCATCTGCGCTCGCGCATCCATGCGCCGTTCACTCACCTGCAGAGCGAAGGTGACATCGGCATGGTGATGTCTTCGGCGCTGCATGTGCGCGCAGCCGACAGCCGCGCCGCCTACCGCGCCTTTCACGCAGACTGGCAGCAGCGCGTGACCGAGGAGGCAGACCTGTTGCGCGCACTCGGCGCGGATTGCGTATTCTCCAACGTCGGCTATCTGCCGCTGGCGGGCGCACAGCGGGCAGGCATTGCCAACGCTGCGATGTGTTCGCTGAACTGGGCCGACATCTACCGCCATTATTGCGGCGACTCGACCTCGGGTGCAGAAGCGACAGACCTACAGATCATCCGCCAGATTCAGTCGTATTACGCACAGGCGGATGCCTTCCTGCGCACCACGCCGGGCATGGCAATGGATGACTTGCCCAACCGCGTAACAGTCGCCCCTATCGCCGACTTGGGAACGAATCGGCGAGATGCACTCAATCGCCAACTGCAGCTGTCCGGACAGGAACAACTGGTACTCATCAGCATGGGTGGCATAGCCAGTCGTCTGCCGATCGAAGACTGGCCGCGCATGGCAGGCGTACGTTATCTGGTGCAGGCAAGCTGGCAGGCCGACCATCCCGATGCCATCGTATTCGATGCCCTGCCCTTCAGTTTTAGCGATCTGCTGGCCAGTTGCGACGTGCTGCTTTGCAAGCCTGGCTACGGCAGCTTTGTCGAAGCAAGCAGTTGTGGCGTACCGTTGCTCTATGTCGGCAGGCCTGACTGGCCAGAATCCCCGGCGCTGACTGACTGGCTTAAACAGCATGGAATCAGCCGGGAAATCACGCCGGAAGCGATAGCGCACGGTGATTTCGCTGCCGAACTGCAACAACTTTGCTCGGCAAACAGGCCCGCGCCAGCGATACCTGATGGTGCGCGGCAAGCCGCCGCATGGCTGGCTAATAGGATAGGCTGAAAGACAACGGGGACGCATGTCGCCATGCGTCCCCGTCTAGTTGCACCCGATCCGGGCCAGCTACCGATTAGTGCAGGTGGCTACCTTCGTCATGCACATGCTCATGCTCCAGCTCTTCCGCAGTCGCTGCACGCACACCGGTCACGACACAGTCAAAGGTCAGCGTCTTGCCAGACAGCGGATGATTGCCATCCACGGTAACTTCGTCGTCAGTAACTTCCAGCACAGTGTACAAAATGAAGTCATCTTCTTCGGATTCGTCAGGACCGCCTTCGAATTGCATGCCAACTTCGACATCCTTCGGGAAGGAGCTACGCGGCTCGACTTCCACCAGGTCGTGATCGTATTCACCGAACGCATCATCCGGCTGCAGCGTGACAGCGCATGAGTCACCCACGTTCTTGCCATGTAGTGCCTCTTCAACCAGCGGGAAAATGCCGTCATAGCCGCCGTGCAGGTAGCTGACCGGATCCTGAACCTTTTCCAGAGATTCGCCGGTGGCAGCATCAATCAACTCGTAGCGCAGCGATACTACAGTGTTTTTTTCGATTTTCATTTCAATTCCTTATGCTTTAACTTTGATAATTGCGATTTGGCAGCTACGACGCTTGCAGATGCACGCAGCGCGCATTGTAAACATATTGCCCCCGTCATCCTACAAATAATTGCGACAACCCCAGATTACCCATCTCCAGCCCCGCATGGCGCAGCTATAATACTCCGCATGAAAAATACACTCCCCATGCTAGGCAATCTCACCGTCAACGAATTCCTGCGCGACTACTGGCAGAAGAAGCCGCTGTTGATACGCGGCGCCTTCCCGGAATTCAACGGCCTGCTCTCCCCCAAAGCCGCCATCGAACTGGCCTGCACCGAAGACGTACAGGCACGACTGGTGACACAACCCGACGGGCAGTTTGAATTACAACATTCACCGTTCACCGCCCGCGACTTCAAAGGGCTGAGCAAGATGCCCTGGACGGTGCTGGTGCAGGGGCTGAATCATCATCTGCCTGAAGCTGCTGAGTTGCTGAAACATTTCGACTTCATCCCGCACACCCGGTTGGATGACCTGATGGTCAGCTACGCGCCCCGTGGTGGTGGCGTCGGCCCGCATTTCGACTCCTACGATGTATTCCTGTTGCAGGGGCTGGGGCATCGCCGCTGGCAAATCTCCACCCAGTCCGACCACACGCTGATCGAGGGCGCGCCGCTGCGCATCCTGAAAGATTTCAAGGTCGAACAGGAATGGGTGCTGGCCCCCGGCGACATGCTCTACCTGCCGCCGCACTGCGCCCACAACGGCGTGGCCGAAGACGACTGCATGACCTATTCGATCGGTTTCCGCACCCCCGCCTACCAGGAGCTGGCCGAGCAATTCCTGATCTACCTGCAAGACCGCATCTGCGTGGAAGGCATGTATGCCGACCCCGACCTGAAGACCCAACCGCACCCGTCCGAGATCAGCGCGGCGATGCTGCGCCAAGTGGAACAAGCCATCCGTCAGGTGCGCTGGGATAAGGAAGATGTCGCCAACTTCCTCGGCTGCTACTTGAGCGAGCCCAAGCCGCACATCTATTTCGAGCCGCCAGAACCACCGCTCAGCGAGAAAAAGTTTCTCAAGGCGATCAACGCGAATGGCCTATTGCTGGATCTGAAGTCGCAGCTGCTATGCCACGACAACGATGTCTTTATGAACGGCGAAGCGACGCCCGGTGTAGGTGATGACTACGCACTGTTGCGCGAACTGGCCGACCGCCGCGCACTTCCCGCGCTGGCGGGAAGCAGTGGCGCAACCTCGGCAGAACTGTGCGGATTGCTATATGAATGGTATCTGGACGGGTTCATTCACCCCGCCTGAAACAAGCAATAATCCAAAATCATCGGGGGAAATCATGACAGAGGAGAATTTGCAGCACACTCATCTGGACGGCATCGCCGATTACACCGCTGCGCTTGACAGACTATGCTCACTGGCGCGGCATGACCTCTATCTCTACGAAAGGAATTTCGAAGGTCTGGGCTTCAATTCCGAAGTGCGCTACCAGACATTACGCCACTTCCTGCTCGCCAATCCGCTGAATCGCCTGTATATATTGGCAAACGACACACAATACCTCGCCACATTTTGCGCCAGAATAGCGATACTAATGCGACAGTTCGACAGCCGCATGGCGATACACCGCATCCCCAGCAATCGCCCCCAGGGCAGCGAACCATTCAGTGTGGCCGATAGCACACATTACGTGCGCCGCTTCCACTTCGATGACCCGCGCGGCATGCTGGCGATTAACGACCCCACGGCTGCCGGGTCGCTGCAATCACGCTTTCACGAGATGTGGTCGGTATCCGTTCCGGCACTCTCCGTGACCACCCTAGGATTGTGATAAGAAATAGTTTTCAACCCCCTAGTTTTTTTAAAATTACCTGCTAGAATGCCGCGACTTTGATACTGGTTAAACACCGGATCGAGCAAAATTTTTTAACTTTACTTTAACTTAGGAAACTTACTATGAAAATGTCCGTTATCGTTGCTGCTCTGTTGGCTCTGGCTTTGACTGCTTGTGGCGAAAAAGCTGCTGAAACACCAGCTGCTGTTGAAGCTGCTCCAGCTGCTGCTGAAGCTGCTCCTGCATCCGCTGTTGAAGCTGCATCCGCTGTTGAAGCTGCTCCAGCAGCTGACGCTGCTGCTCCAGCTGCTGACGCTGCTGCTGCAAAATAAGCCTAACCGCTTACAGCAACACTAAAAGCCGACGCAAGTCGGCTTTTTTATTTTCAGCCACCAGAAAATCCCCTGTCTCAAACAATCTCGCGCCAGTCGAAGCCGTGCTGCTGGCACGCAACCCCCACCCACTCCTTCTCGCAATCCAGCACCTGACAAAGCGCGCTGACCGCCAACTCGGGAAGATTATTCTGCTCGCTGATGTGCGCCGCAACGATATGCTGTAACTGACGGGTATCCAGATTTGCCAGAATGTCAGCCGCCTGTAGATTACTCAAATGCCCCAGCCTGCCGCCGACGCGCTGTTTCAGACGGTAGTGATATTCGCCGTTACGCAACATTTCGCTGTCGTGATTGCATTCCAGCACCAGCGCGTGACACCCTTCCAGCATGGAGAGGATGTGCGGGGTACTACATCCGGCATCGGTCAGCACGCCCAAACGCTTTGCACCATCAGAAAATACAAATTGCACCGGCTCGGTCGCATCGTGGGGCACGGGATAGGGATGTATTTCGATATCGCCAATGGCGAAGCGCTGATGAGGATCGATCTCGCGAAGTCCAGAAATATCAGCGAATAATTTGGGTTGTGCGCGCAATGTGCCGTGAGTCAACCAAACCGGCAAGCCAAATTTTCGCGCCAAGCGCGCCACCCCGCCGATATGATCGCCATGTTCATGGGTGACCAGTATGCCATCCAGCTGTTCCGCCACCATACCCAAGCGTGCCAGACGCTGGCAACAGTCATGCAAACCGAAGCCACAGTCGAGCATCACGCTGCTGCCGCCCACTTGCACCAGCAACGCATTACCCTTGCTGCCACTACCTAGCGAAGCAAACCTCATCTGTTTATCACTCGGTAAAACGGCGATGGCGCGGCAGCTGTCACCAGCCTGCCGCGCCATCGCCTGTCAGGACATACTGTTACTGGTTGATGTTCTTGTAGATGGCCTCGATGCGCTGCTTGCTGCCTTCAATCGCGACACCATTCTGATCGGTGACAGACACCTCGCAAGCATGGCCTGCATCCTTGACGTTGACGCGGAAACGCAGCGAGCTTTCGTCATCGTTCCAGAATTCCAACGATTCCAGCCAGCCTTTTTCCTTCTTCTCGGCGCTCAAATAGTAAATGCCCTTTTCACGATCCTTGTCTTCGACTGACAATCCGGCACGATCAATTGCCAGACCTACCCTGCGCCAGCTCTTATCGAAGGGATCATTGATGACGATAATCCGGCTGCCATCGAATATCTCAAGCAGGCTGGCAGTTCCCGTTGACGGACCGGACGTATCTTCGGCCGCAATGGCTGCTGCCCCGCCCGCTACCGGCTCACCACCAGGGGCTGTTGCTCCAGCGACCGCTATTGCAGTCTGTGACGGCGTACCGCCGAAGCGCACCATCAGGCGTTGCAGCATCTCTGCTTCCAGCTCGGGATCGCTCTCACGAGTCTGCCACTTGGAGGAGCTGCCGTCCGCATCCATCATCTCTTCCTTGCCGCGATGCGTGATGTAGACTTCGGTGCCTGCGCCATCCTTGCTGCGTTCCATACGCACGCGATATTGGTCGAGCTGATTGGACGAATACATGCCGTCAAACACCTTGCCGATCATTTCACGCACCACGCCCTGCGGGATGCTGGCGCGGTTTTCCGCCCACTCGGTCTCGATGATGCCGGCAGCAGCATCCTCACGTTTGATATTCAGACCAGTCTCGCGCAAGAAGGTCTTGACCACTGGCCAGACATTCTCCGGACTATCCTGCACCAGCAACCAGCGTTGTGCGCCGCTGCGTTGCAGACTAACGCCCTTGACCGTCGGCAGCACTGCGCTGGCAGTAGCGCGATGCGACCCTGCACCGGCCGCATTGTGGTTATAGTCGGAATAAGTTGCGACCGCAACACCTTCGCCACCCGCCACCTTGTAGCGGTCATCGGTTTCCGGCACGGTCAAATCAGGCGGGACTTCGATGGATGGCACCTGCTCGGCACCAGCACGATAATCAATGCGCTGCGTACCCAGCCCCACCGCACTGCAACCCACCACCGAAACCAGCACCGCGCTGGCAATCCCGACATGCAATACTTTCATATTCATTTCCCCAACTTCCTATTAATCTGTAAGTACACCAGCTTGAAGCATGGCCTGTTCAACGATGCCCTGCACACCCGCCGATAGCGGAGTCAAGGGCAAGCGCAACGCGCCCCCGGCCTTGCCCATCCGTGCGACCGCCCATTTGACCGGGATCGGGTTGGCCTCAACGAACAGGTGGCGATGCAGCCCCAACAAGCGGAAGTTGATCTCGCGCGCACCAGCAACATCGCCATTCAGCGCTGCCATGCACATTTCGTGCATCAACTTCGGCGCCACGTTGGCAGTGACAGAGATCGTGCCGTGCGCACCCAGCAGCATCAGCGCCAGCGTACTGGCATCGTCACCACTGTAGATGGCGAAATCCTTGGGCGCACGTGCCAACAGGTCGCTGCCGCGCTCAATGTTGCCAGTCGCATCCTTGATGCCAACGATGTTCGGAATCTGCGCCAGTCGCAACACCGTGTCGTTGCTCATGTCGGCAACCGTGCGGCCCGGTACGTTATACAGGATATGCGGCATATCCACCGCTTCGGCGATGGCCTTGAAGTGCAGGTACAAACCTTCCTGGGTGGGTTTATTGTAGTAGGGCACCACAGTTAGCGAAGCGTCAGCGCCGGCACGTCTGGAAAACTCAGCCAACTCAATTGCCTCACGGGTAGAGTTCGCACCCGTGCCGGCGATGACCGGAATACGACCAGCTGCATGTTTGACCGCCTCGGCAATCAGCGACTCGTGCTCTTCGAAATCGACGGTCGGCGACTCGCCGGTAGTGCCAACCACCACGATGCCGTCAGTCCCCTGTTCGATATGAAAATCTATCAGTCCACGGAAAGCGGCCATATCCAGGCTGCCGTCCTCATGCATAGGTGTAACGATTGCAACAATACTGCCCTTGATCATCCCGGTTCCCATTTTCCTGGCAAGAAAAAGCAAAGGCCGCATTCTAACTCAAGGATGCGGCAGGCGATACTCGACACACAGCTAAATAGCGTCATTTCTCCACCGACACAAGGCTCACGCGACAAAAAGCTTAAGGCTGTGAAATAATGCCGGCAATGTCGAATCCAACCCCCTCCATGACTGCCACCACGCTTGACAACCTGCACTGCGGCGAAATCGCGACCGTGGTCGAGATCCATGCCGAAGAAGCACTGCATCAGCGCCTGCTCGCGCTCGGCTTCCGTAGTGGGAGGCAAATTGAACTGATACGCAAGGCAAGCTTCTCCGGGCCGCTACAAGTTCGCATCGGAACCACCGACATCCTGCTGCGCCTGAATGAGGCTGCCAAAATCAAGGTGTGCCAGGCATGAAGCGCATTGCATTACTGGGTATGCCCAACACGGGAAAATCCACCCTGTTCAACCGCCTCACCGGCGGGGCGGCAAGGGTAGGTAACTGGCCCGGCATCACCGTCGAACTGCTCAGCGGCAAGATCTTGCTGGGAGGTGACATGGTGGAAATCATAGACCTGCCCGGCATCTACGACCTGCACGGCTTCTCCGATGATGAACAGGTGGTACGCCACTTCCTGCACGACAACGTCCCCGACTTGGCGCTGATCATCCTCAACGCCACCCAGATCGAGCGCCAGATGAGCCTGTTGCTGCAACTCAAGCAGCTCAATATGAACATGGTAGTGCTGCTCAACATGTCGGATGAAGCCAGGAAATACGGCATCACCATAGACAGCGCGAAAATGGAAGAACTGTTGGGCGTGCCCATTTTCCAACTCAGCGGTAAATACGGCACCGGCTATCACGAAGCGTTACAGGCAGTGACCCGCGCCTTGCGCTACCCCACCCCCGGCATGGCGGCACAAGTCCGCAGCAAGCTGGAAGAGGATGAACAGATTGAGCAGGAGATGGCTCGCGTACTGAAATATTCGGTACAAATTCCCGCGCAGCTACCCGAAAATCTTACCGAGAAGCTCGACCGCGTGATGTTACATCCGTTGTTCGGTCTGCCGATCTTCTTTGGCATCATGTATTTGCTGTTTCAGGGTATTTTTCTGCTGGGCCTGCCGCTGCAAAGCGGCATTGCCATGCTACTTGAGTGGCTGCATAACGCCGCGATCGCGCCCGCGCTCAACAATCTGCCACCGTTCTGGCACGGGCTACTGCTGGATGGCCTCTACAACGGTGTCGCCACCGTCGCGGCGTTCGTGCCCATCATCGTGCTGTTTTTTCTGATGATGGCAATAGTCGAAGACAGTGGCTATTTGTCGCGCGCCGCCTTTTTGATGGATGCGCTGATGGCCAGGATGGGACTGGACGGACGCGGCTTCGTGATGCTGCTAATGGGCTTCGGCTGCAACGTGCCGGCACTGATGGGTACGCGAGTGATGCGCTCCCGCTCGATGCGGCTATTGACCATGCTGGTGATTCCATTCTCGTTATGTTCGGCGCGCTTGCAGGTATTCGTGTTCATCACCGCCGCGCTGTTCTCGCCTAAAGCTGCACCATTGGTGCTATTCAGTCTGTACCTGTTCAGTTTTGCCAGTGCCATCCTGACTGCCCTGCTGTTCAAGGGAAAGTTCAAGAACAACGAACCCTTCGTGCTGGAACTCCCCCCTTACCGCTTCCCGACCGCCCGCCAGATGGTGTTACGTGGCTGGCTGGAAGTGACACATTTCCTGCGGCGCGCCAGCCAGTTCATCATCGCCGGCGTGGTACTGGTCTGGCTGCTCACCCACCTGCCGCTGTCCGCCGCGCCAGCCAGTCCAGACAGCTACGCGGGCATACTGGGGGCTTGGCTGCACCCACTGTTCGCTCCGCTTGGCATCAATGAACAACTCACCATTGCGCTGATCTTCGGCTTCGTCGCCAAGGAGATCGTCATCGGCTCACTGGCTGTGATTTATGGACTAAGCGGCGATGCCTTGAGTGGCGTATTGGGTCAACAGCTGGACTGGGTGCAAGCTTATAGCTTCATGCTGTTTACGCTGGTCTACATGCCCTGCTTGTCCACCATTGCCACCTTGAAAAGTGAATCGAACCACAAAGGGTTCACTTTTTTCAGCATAATCTGGTCTCTGGCACTGGCTTGGCTGCTGAGTTTCGCGTTCTATCAGGGCGCAAGGGCGCTAGGCTATTGAACAACCGACCGGACACACCGCAACCACCCAAATTCGAGGAAGTTTGAAAAGTGAGTGAAAAGGATTGCAACGGGCGGTCTCCCGCCTGGCCATCGTTTCCCATGCTGACCCGGCCCCAACGCCTGTTCGGGGCTGTGCTGTTTTTCATACTGCTCGACCTGACGATATTGCTGATCAACTACCAGATCGCTTACCAGGTTTCCAGAGATGCGGTGGCAATCAACCTGGCAGGCCGGCAACGCATGCTCTCACAACGCATGACCAAAGCCCTACTGCAACTGGAACATCCCGAATACGGCGACCCTGCCACCGCAGAACAGGAATTCCGGGCCGCCATGCTGGCATTCGACCAGACCCTTGATGCGTTTGACCGGGGTGGCGCGGCGGCAGGCGGCAGCAACGAATTGGTCATCCTGCAGGCAGTTCATGGCCCATCGGTGCCGCTGGTCAAGCAAGCTCTGCAAGTCTGGCAACCGATACATGACGCGCTATTGCCCTATGTGTCAGCGCGATCCCCCATTCCGCCCGCCAAACTGGCAGAGGCGCGCGATTTGATGCTGCAACGCAACCTGAAACTGCTGGAACTGATGAACAGCCTGACCTCCAAACTTGAGCAGGACTCGCGCGATCGCGCCGACACCCTGCGCACCACACAGACAGTAATCTTCCTGTTGGCACTGCTCAACTTCGTCGGCATCGTCCGAGGATTCCACCTATTGGCCAGACAGGCGACCCAAAACAGTCAACGCTTCGACGAGTTAGCCAGACGCGATCCATTGACCGGACTGTTCAATCGACGC
Source organism: Gallionella sp. (assembly GCA_028687575.1). Classification (GTDB taxonomy): domain Bacteria; phylum Pseudomonadota; class Gammaproteobacteria; order Burkholderiales; family Gallionellaceae; genus Gallionella. Next base: position 41,460 of record JAQTZW010000015.1, read on the forward strand.
CAGTTTGGCGAAGTGCTTGAGCGTGAAGCCAACACCGCGCGGCGGCACCACGACGGCTTTGCCCTGCTGATGATAGATCTGGACAACTTCAAGCCCATCAACGACCTGCATGGCCATGCGGCTGGCGACACGGTATTGCGGACGATCGCCGCCAGACTGACCTCCCATGCCCGCACACACGACACCATCGCCCGTATCGGCGGCGACGAGTTCGTGCTGATCTGCCCGGACTTGTGTAGCGAACAAGCGGCAGCCGACCTCTGCGAACGCCTGCTGACTTCAATCAACGAGGCAATAGATGTCAGCACAGGATCGGTCACTGTCGGGGCCAGCATCGGCATTGCCTTCTTTCCCGTCAACGGAGATAAAGTTGAAGAAGTCATTTGCGAGGCAGACAAGGCGATGTATCAGGCCAAGCACACCGGGCGCAATAATTGGGTATTCGCCGCGGACAGTTAACAGAACCCCTGGCGGCCTTTACAATTGGCCCCGCACCAACTGAGAAACGCACATCACAGGAGAGCAGCAATGGATTTTATTTCATGGTCGGTATTCGGCATCTTATTCATCCTCGCCCAGTTTTCCATCAGGACTCCCTACCTCACGGCCATCGGTCTGGCTTTCATCTACCCCGCCGTGGCCGACTTCCTGCATGCCTCGATGGTCACCCAAGTCATCGCACTGGTGGTCGGCGTTACCATACATTGCTTTATCGCCTATCTGCTGGGCAAAGGAAAATCCGCCCCGCAATCAGGCAATAGCCGAAGTGATGTGGGGCAACGCGTGGAAGTAATAGAGTGGCTGGACGAGGGCACGGCACGGGTGATGTACGAAGGCCGCGAGTGGGTCGCCGACAAGGCCATGAGCGAAATGCCCGATGCCGACCATGGCACCATCAAGACCGTGCAATACGGTCGCCTGATCATTACCACCGAGCGCAATTCCTAGCCGCCACCATGCCGATATCCAGGTACGGTGTGGAGAAACCCTACCTTGCCCCCTCAAGTTTTCCAGACAATGGACGTAAAGCAGTGATATGCCCGAAATATCGGGTATGAATAGCCCCCTATCTGCGTGCCATCGAATGTGAGAACCAAAATATGGAACACCTGAGCTCGCCAGAGTTGGCCTGCGAATTAACCAGAATGTTTCTTGAGCGCGCCGCCGACCCGATCTTTATTCTGGATATCGAGGGGCATTTCATCGCGGTCAATCAGGCCGCCTGTCAACACACCGGTTACTCGCGCGAAGAACTGCTGAGGATGACGCCTCAGGATATTGACGATCCCGCCAGCCGGGACAAAATCCAGGAACGTCTGGCCCAACTTCGGCGGGATCGCCAAGCGACTTTCGAGGCCGTCCATATCCATCGCAGCGGCAGACACATACCGGTAGAGATGCACATCCAGCTTATCGAGCATGCTGGCAAACTATTTACCATGAACATCTGCCGCGACATTTCGGAACGCCAGCAAAGAGAACTCGAATACCATACGCTGGTGCAGACCACGCTGGAAGGATTCTGGCTCGTCTCCGCACAGGATGGCAGTTTCCTGGATGTGAATGATGCCTACTGCAATATGGTCGGCCACTCACGGCAAGCATTGCTGAGCATGCACATCAGCGATGTGGAAGCGAACGAATCTGCCGAAGAGGTCGCAAAACACATCAACCAAGTCATGACCAAGGGGCACGACCACTTCGAGACTCGCCATCGTCACAAGGATGGACACTTGATAGATATTGAACTGAGCGTCAGTTATTCCCCCATACGGGGCGGCGTATTCTTTACCTTTCTGCGCGACATCAGCCGGCGGAAACGCCAGGAAAACGATTTGAAAATGGCTGCGGCAGTCTTTGATTCCAGCAGTGCCGCCATCATGATCTCGGACGAAAACAACCGGATACTGAGAGTCAATCCCGCTTTCACGGCAATCACCGGATACCAGCCGGATGAAGTGATCGGGCATAACCCGAAAATACTGAGTTCAGGAATGCAGACCGGCGAATGCTATCGGGAAATGTGGGATACCCTGAAAAAAAACGGAAACTGGCAGGGCGAACTATGGAATCGCCACAAGGATGGACAGGTCTTTGCCGAACATCTGTCCATAAACATTATCGCCAACAATGATGGCAGCACATACCGGCATATCGCCGTTTTCTCCGATATCACCGAAAAGAAACAAGCCGAGGACAAGGTCTGGCATCAGGCAAATTACGACACCATCACCAACCTCCCCAACCGCAGACTGTTCCTTGACCGACTCAAGCAGGAGATCGGCAAATGCAAGCGCAGCAAATTGCCCATGGCACTTTTCTTCATTGATCTCGACCGTTTCAAGGAAATCAACGACACCTACGGCCATGATGCCGGAGACCAGTTACTGTCAGAAGCGGCCAGACGCCTTCAGGCTTGCGTTAGAACCACGGACACCGTGGCAAGACTGGCCGGTGACGAGTTCACGGTGATCCTCCCCGAAATTTCCGGGCCGGACAAAATCGAATCCATTGCGCAGCACATGCTGGACAGACTCGCCGAACCCTTTCTAATCCAGAATTCATCACTGCAAATTTCCGGCAGCATAGGCATCGCCATTTATCCGGCTCAGGCCACCGACCTGAACGACCTGATCAGCAAGGCAGACATAGCGATGTATGCCGCAAAGCGGGAAGGCCGCAACTGCTACCGCTGTTACGCATGCAATATCTGACCGACCTCGCAGTCAACCGGCACCTCGCGCAACAGTTTCCAGCTAATCAAGCGCAACCCGAATGCTGCGCCCGCCTCATTCATCTACCGCACCGGGCATGCCTTAAGCCCTAAATTAAACCGGATTACCGCCGATAACCGCATTATCGGAGTCACCCAGACCCCGGCACAATCGCCATCAGATGTGATTTTTATTGGCAAAAATACGCAGAGGTTGAGATGAATACGTGGTGGAACACCCTGTCTATCCGGAGCAAATTGCAGCTTCCCATCCAGTTGCTGTTGCTGCTCATCATGCTAGTTGTGCAACAAGTGTCGCTCAACCGCTTCGAAGCTCATGTGCTGGAAGGGGCGCGGCAAAGCGCCCTGCTTTCCGCCGATGGCGTGCTCAATGGCCTGAACATGCTGATGTTGAATGGCCTGATCAGCGACAAGGATCAGCGCACGCTGTACGTCGAGAAGATGGGCATGTCCAACAAGCTGACCGAATTGCGGGTGATGCGCAACAAGTTCGTGGATGAGCAGTACGGCGCGGGACTGCCGATCGAAGAAGCCAAGGATGCACTCGATCATGCAGCCATGGATACCGACAAAGTGCAGATCCAGCAATTGCAGGATGGCAACAGTCACCGGATGCGCGTGGTCGTCCCGTTCATCGCCGAGACCAACTTCCGCGACACCAACTGCCTGACCTGCCATGCCGTGCCTGAAGGCGAATCCATAGGCGCCACCAGCGTGACCATAGACCTGTCAGATGAGTATGCACTGATCAGCAAGGTCAACTACTCGGTTTGGGCCTTGCAATTACTGCTGCAAATCATGTTGTACTTCCTGATTGGAAAGTTGATCTGCCGCGTCACCGAACCAGTGCTGCATTCGGCGGATGTCGCCAACCGCATCGCCTCGGGTGACCTCAATTCGACCATCCATGCAGAAGGGAATGACGAAGTTGCTCGGCAACTCCGCGCAATGCAGGCAATGCAAGCCAGCCTGCAAAGTTTGGTCAACGAGATGAAGACCATCGTGCAGGCTGCGGTACGCGGCGATTTCAGCGTAAAGATGTCAGTCAACGGCAAGGCAGGCTACACCAAGGATCTCTCCGAATTGCTCAACCGCCTTACCGGCACGGTGGACGATGCTTTCAACGACAACATCCGCGTGACCACCGCGCTGGCGCAGGGCGACCTTTCCCAAAGGATTACCAAAGATTACGAAGGTGCCTATGACAAGGTCAAAATTAGCGTCAACACTACGGCGGATGCGCTCGGCAAAATCGTCGGTGAGATCAAACACATCGTCGAGGCCACTGCGATACGCGGCGACTTCAGTGTGCAGATGAATCTGGAGGGGAAATCCGGCTATGCCAAAGAGCTGGCCGAACTGCTCAACCAGCTATGCACGGTCACCGATGCCGGCCTGAAAGATGTGCTGCGGGTAGCAAACGTGTTGGCACAGGGCGACCTGACGCAGACCATCAACAAGGATTACCCCGGCGCATTCGGTGAAGTGAAAGCTGGCATGAATGGCACCGTCAGCAATCTGCGTGATCTGGTCGGCCAGATCAGCGAGGCCACTGACACCATCCACGACGCCTCCAAGGAAATCGCGGCAGGCAACACCGACCTTTCCTCGCGCACCGAAGAACAAGCTTCCAGCCTGGAAAAGACCGCCGCCAGCATGGAAGAACTCACCTCCACCGTCAAACAGAATGCCGAAAACGCGCGGCAGGCCAACCAGTTGGCACTCGGCGCGTCAGACATCGCCGTCAAGGGCGGCAAAGTCGTCAACGCCGTGGTGACAACCATGTCCTCCATCAGCGACAGTTCCAAGAAAATCGCCGACATCATCAGCGTGATTGACGGCATCGCGTTCCAGACCAACATCCTGGCACTGAATGCCGCAGTCGAAGCAGCACGCGCAGGCGAGCAGGGGCGCGGCTTCGCAGTGGTTGCTACCGAGGTACGTAACCTCGCCCAGCGCAGTGCCGCCGCTGCCAAGGAGATCAAATCCCTCATCAACGACTCGGTGGATAAAGTCTCGGTCGGCACCGAACTGGTGGACAATGCCGGAAAAACGATGGACGAAGTAGTCTCCGCAGTCAAACGGGTGACCGACATCATGGGAGAAATCACCGCCGCCTCCACCGAGCAGAGTCAGGGCATCGAAGAAGTCAATGTGGCCATCTCCCAGATGGACGACGTAACCCAGCAGAATGCTGCTTTGGTCGAACAGGCCGCTGCCGCAGCCGAATCGCTGGAAGAACAGGCCCAGCAACTGACCGCAGCTGTCTCGGCATTCAAGGTGAATAGCAGCGGCCTGACGGGTGCCATGACTGCCGGCATGGCCAGACAGCTTCCGCCCCCTGTCCGCGACTGACACGCCTCTGCAACACCTCCCCGAGAGTTGGCACAGCCCGGACACCCCCCTCCCTGGTGTTCCGGGCTCCCTGCTGGCAGCCATGAGTGGCATCCCGGCAAAAGATACGCCCGCCCCTGCCATTGCGCGCCGGTTTGTGGCAGACTGTCGCCCGTTCCAAACAACCTCCCGCTCTCGCCTTGCAACCCTACGAACTGTTCATCGGCCTGCGTTATACCCGCGCCAAGCGCCGCAATCATTTCATCTCCTTTATCTCGCTGATCTCCATGCTGGGCATGGGGCTGGGCGTGCTGGCGCTGATCGTGGTGCTGTCGGTGATGAACGGCTTCCAGAAGGAGATCCGTGAACGCATGCTGGGCGCCTCGCCGCACCTCGAAGTGGTAGCCGATGGTGGCCGGATGTACGACTGGCAGGCGGTGCTGGAGCAGACCGCGCGCCACCCGCAGGTCGTCGCTGCAGCCCCCTATGTCTCGGGTCAGGGCATGTTGTCGCTAGGCCAGAGCGTGCAGGGGGTGATGGTGCGCGGCATAGACCCTGCGCGCGAGACCTCGATCACCGATCTGTCGGACAAAATGAAGGTGGGCGAACTTTCCGCACTTAACAGTGGCGAATTCGGCATTCTGTTGGGCAGCGACCTGGCCCGTGCGCTGGGTGTGCGTATGGGCGAGAAAGTCATGCTGATCGCACCGCAAGGTTCCATCACCCCCGCCGGGATGATGCCGCGCTTAAAACAGTTCCGCGTGGTGGGCATCTTCGAGATCGGCATGTCGCCCTATGACAACAGCCTGGCGCTGATCAACCTCTCGGACGCACAGAAGCTGTTTCAACTGGGCGATGCGGTGACCGGCATCAGTACCCGGCTGAAGGAGATAGACCGCGCCCCGCAAGTCGCCGCCGAATTGCAAAGTCAACTGCCGCCCGACCTGTACGCCAACGACTGGACGCACCAGAACAGCAACTATTTCAAGGCGGTGCAGATGGAGAAAAAGATGATGTTCATCATCCTCTCGCTGATCGTCGCGGTCGCCGCATTCAACATCGTCTCGACGCTGGTGATGGCAGTCACCGACAAGCAGGCCGACATCGCCATCCTGCGCACGCTGGGGGCATCGCCGTCCAGCATCATGAAGATATTCATCGTGCAGGGCGTGGTGATCGGGCTGATCGGCACACTGACCGGCTGTATCGGCGGCATCGCGCTGGCGCTCAATCTGGACGTGGTGGTGCCGTTCATCGAACACCTGTTCGGCGTACAGTTCCTGGCCAAGGATGTCTATTACATCAGCGAACTGCCATCCGACCTGCATTATTCCGAGGTCGCACTGATCGCGGTGATGTCCTTCACCATCAGCCTGCTGGCGACGCTATACCCGAGCTGGCGCGCATCCAAGACCCAACCGGCGGAGGCACTACGCTATGAATGATGCCATCCTCTGCTGCCGCGATCTTGGCAAGACCTTCATGCTGGGCAACCTGCATGTGCCGGTGCTCAAAAACATCACGCTGGAAGTCCGACGTGGCGAACGCATCGCCATCGTCGGTGCTTCCGGTTCCGGCAAGAGCACGCTGCTTCATCTGCTGGGTGGGCTGGATAACGCCAGCACCGGTAGCGTGCAGATATTGGGCCAACCCGTGAGTGAGATGAGCGAGACTCAGCGTGGCGAGATACGCAATCATGCGCTGGGCTTCGTCTACCAGTTCCATCACCTGTTGCCTGAATTCACCGCGCTGGAAAACGCCGCGATGCCACTGCTGATACGCGGCATGAAACGCCAAGAGGCCGAACCGCTCGCCGCAGCGATGCTGGAAAAGGTCGGGCTGGCACACCGCCTCGACCATCTGCCCGCCGAACTGTCTGGCGGTGAACGCCAGCGCACCGCCGTGGCGCGCGCGCTGGTCACCCGCCCCGCCTGCGTGCTGGCCGACGAGCCGACCGGCAATCTGGATCGTGCCAGCGCCGAAGCGTTGTTCGACCTGATGCAACAACTCAATGAACAACTGGGCACCGCCTTCGTGATCGTCACTCACGACCTCGAACTGGCAAAACGCATGGAACGCACCATGCGACTGGTGGACGGCGTACTGCACCAGTCGTCGGACTGAGCCACCGGCGGTAAACCCGGACTCACTTCTCGAACAACAGATACTCCCGGTACAGTTCCTCGCCTAGCGGCCGTCGGTCAGAATGCCGGGCAAACTCAGCAATCTTCAGGTCGTCGTTCACCACATGCTGTATCAGCCACTTGTTCAGAAAATGCAATAAATCCTCGGGAAATTCCTTGTGATGACTGATTTTCGCCAGCATCATCTCCAAGTTCAATAACAATTCAGAGTGCACCAGCGCATGTTCGTTTACCCTCGGATAACCGATTTCGTGCATCAGATTCTCTTCGCTGACGAAATGAAACTCGGTAAACTTTTTCAGCTCCAGCATCACCCAGCGTATCGTCTGTTCGGATTGCCTAGTCTTGATGGCAATATCCAGCTTGCGGCACAACAACACCAGCATGCGATGCTGGGTGTCTATCAGGTCGTTACCCAGTTCCAGTTCTTTTTCCCAATGGATGTACATACTCCCCTATCCTCCTTACCTTGGTATCGGCATTAAAGTCTCACTCTTGAGGTTACTCAGCCCACGCGCCGCCGTTTCCTCGCTCGCCATTTCAATACCACAGTCACCCGCCAGATCAGCCGCGTGACGAAATAACCCGCCAGCGCCAGCGCCAGCGCCAGCAAGGGCACACCAATCAGCAGCGGTGTGCCTAACTGCAACGTCCAGCGGACCAATTCGGACAGCCAGTCGTTCCAGTGTAATTCCGGAAAGTGTATGGTCTGCAATCCATTCGGCGAACCCGTCACCCAAACGCCCAACTGATAGGCCGCCATATACAGCGGCACAATGGTCAGCGGATTGGTGTAGAGCGTAGTCAGCACCGCCAGTGGCAGATTAACGCGCCAGATGACCGACACCACGGTGGCCGAGAGCACCTGCAACGGACCTGGCACCAACCCGCAAAACAGCCCCACGGCCAGCCCACCGGCTGTGGAATGACGGTTCAGATGCCACAAGCTGGGATGGTGCAGGCGGCTGCCGAAAGGCTTTAGCCAACGGTACTGATCGAAGTTTTGGCGTGCCGGCAGGAAACGGCTTAAAAATTTTCGCATGACGGCATTCTAGCCGCGCGCTACGCTACGCGCATGATTCTCTTTACCCTGCCCTTCACCTTCGGCGTGTGGCTGCTGCAACAGCAGGCGGCATTGCCTGATTTTGGCTGGGCATGGCCGCTGGTCGCGCTACCGCTGGCGCTGTTGATGCCGCAAAATTCCCTGACGCAGCGCCTGCTGCGCGCGGCGTTAATCGCTATGCTGGCCAGCGGCCTCGGTTACTTCCACGCGGCCTGGCAAGCCGAGCGGCGGCTTGCAGACTTTCTGCCTGCCGACTGGCAAGGCCGCGACATCGCAGTGACCGGGGTAGTTGCCGGCTTACCCCACAGCAACGAACGAAGCCAGCGCTTCCGTTTCGATGTGGAACGGGTACTTACACCGAACGCACATGTTCCCGCCCACCTCTATCTCAGCACCTATTCCGAGGCGCGCAGTCAGCCGTTGACTCCGCGTGCAGGCGAACGCTGGAAATTCACCGTGCGGCTGAAACAACCGCACGGCAGCAGCAATCCGCAAGGCTTTGATTTTGAACTATGGGCGCTGGAAAACAATCTGCGCGCGGTAGGCTATGTGCACAACTCCGAAAAATTTGTGGTCGGGCACCCGAAGGAAGACAACTTCCGTCTCGATGCTCAGGCGGACGGTTTTGCTTACCGTGTCGAGAGTTGGCGGGAAGCGATTCGGGACAGATTCGACGCGGTGCTGGGCGATGCCCCCTATCGCGGCGTGTTGACCGCGCTGGCCATCGGCGATCAGGGCAGCATCCCCCAGCCGCAATGGCAGATATTCACCCGCACCGGCATCAATCATCTGGTCAGCATCTCCGGCCTGCACATCACCATGTTAGCCAGTCTCGCATTCAGCCTCGTCTATTGGTTGTGGCGTCGCAACACGCGCCTGACCCTGTGGCTGCCGGCCCGCAAAGCAGCTGCGGCGGCGGCCCTGCTAGTAGCGCTCGGTTATGCACTGTTGGCTGGCTTCGGCGTGCCCGCGCAACGTACTGTTTATATGGTGGCTGCGGTAGCCGCTGCGCTCTGGCTGAACCGCAATTTCTCACTCGCCCAGATATTTTGCTTCGCCTTACTGGGCGTACTGATCCCCGACCCTTGGGCAGTTCTGTCGCCTGGTTTCTGGTTATCGTTCGGCGCGGTGGCGCTGATCTTCTACGTTACCGCTCACCGCCTCCGGCAGTTATCTCCGAACACCGCACCGGACCGCCGAGCGGCTCGCGCGCTGCACGGCCTTACCTCGGTGCTACGCGAATACGCCGCCGTGCAATGGGCGATGAGCATTGGCCTTATCCCGCTGTTGCTGGGTCTGTTCCAGCAAGTGTCGCTGGTCTCGCCCCTCGCCAACGCCTTCGCCATCCCGCTGGTAAGCCTGGTTGTCGTGCCGCTGACGCTGTTGGGTGCGGCCTTGCCACTGGACACACCGCTATGGCTGGCGCACCAGGTAATAGCATGGACGATGATTCCGCTGCAATGGCTCAATTCACTGCCGGCGGCGGTCTGGACGCAACATGCGCCACCACCCTGGAGCATCGTGACCGGCATGTTGGGTGTGCTATGGATATTATTACCGGCAGGATTCCCATTGCGCTGGCTGGGCGTACCGCTATTGCTACCGATGTTCCTGAACACCCCCGAACCGCCACGGCCCGACAGCTTGCGCCTGATCATTTTCGATGTCGGCCAAGGACTGTCAGTCGCCGCTCAGACTGCCCATCATGCCTTGCTCTACGACACCGGCCCGGATTATTCCGGCGATGCCGACAGTGGAAACCGCATCCTGGTTCCAACACTGCGCGCACTCGGCATCCGCGAACTTGATGGGGTGATGCTCAGCCACGATGACCTGGATCACACTGCCGGAACTGCCTCGGTGCTACAGGCGATACCGACAGGCTGGCTATCGTCTTCCCTGCCCGTGAACGAAACAACACTCCTCCCCGACAACCACATTGACACCCGCTTGTGCCGTGACGGCGTGACATGGGACTGGGACGGCGTACATTTCGAGGTACTGCATCCTGCCGCCCGGCACAGCAGCAAGCCACACGACAATGACTTAAGCTGCGTGCTGCGCATCAGCATAGGCAGGCAACACGTCCTGTTGACCGGAGACATCACCAAGAAGAGCGAGCAGCGTTTGCTCCGCGACAACCAGGATCAGCTTGCCGCCAGCCTGCTGGTCGTTCCTCATCACGGCAGTTCGGGCTCATCCAGTAGCGAGTTCGTCGCTGCCGTATTGCCCGATTACGCCGTGTTCACCAATGGCTATCGCAATCGTTTCGACCACCCCAAACCAGAGGTCGTGCAACGCTATGCCGACAGCGGCGCCGAGCTGCTACGCTCCGACGACGATGGTGCGATTCTGGTCGGAATGGATGCGACCCGGCTTGGCGTGGAACGCTACCGCAAAACCCACCGCCACTACTGGACACACTTCCGCGATCACCCCTAAAGCGCTTTGCATAGGCATTTCGGCATATTGACCCGCTATTGCCAAACTGAAAGACTGCCCCGCATGTAGCGCCGCCGGATATTTATGTCGTCCAGCCTTGGCCTGTCATACAGACGACTCCCCCTTTCACTCGCGGTGCGCAATGTGAGTTTTTCTCTCATGGAATCTATTGATTGACCATCCTGCGGCACGGAGAAAATGATGTCCCCTTACCTCAGCAGCAAGAATTTCCCCTCTAGCTCCGATGCTGCCAACCAGCAGCTGGAAACCAAATTGACAGAAATCTTGCAGGACGATACCTGTAAAGACTGCTACACACTGCTGGCAAAATATCAACGCATTCTGGCCGACAATCACCGCAAACTGGAGTGGCCCGCAATATACGAGAAACTGCACACGCTCTTCATGTGCGGTCGTGCAACCCCGCTGAACGGCCCGATGATAGGCATACCCGTGGGCATACGCGACAGTGACTTCTTCCGCCGGATCGCACAACAATTTGGTCACGAACGCTCCATCCTTGCCAGCGTGGAAGTGCTGGGAACCGCGTGGAATGCGACGTTTGCCGATACCGGCCTGTGGATGGGCAAAACCTTTGAACCGGTGTCGCGAGACAGTATCGGGGAAATATGCCACAACGATCCCGAAGTGATGGCCGCATTTGACGAGAAAATCACACGCATCGGCCGCAATTTTTTCCGCGAACCACCCGATCCGAACTTACTACAGGCACTAGGCATACCAGCCCTCACCCAGGCGTGGCACCTGAAAGACCGCCCTACTTCACCCGATGCCGACGGTTTCATCGGTACCTTGCAGCAGGAAAATCTGGATGCCGAGAAGGTGATTCCATATAGTAAGACTGGGGGATTCTTCCTGGCCGACATGGGCAAATCCGTCCTGCCGGAGCTACAAGGCAAGCAGGTCTTCGGCCTCAACTACCGCTGGACCGGTTTCCGTCCGGTTTTCCCGATGTCCTGTCTGGTGGATGAACTGGTGCAAATAGACGAAGGCATCTACCTGGGACAGCTCATCTATGCCACCCGCCATTTCAGCCTGGGTACACTCGACACGCCGTTCATACCGGGCAGCATCGGCATCCAGCTAGGTGAACCCTATGCGCCGCACAGTGACGACGAAGTCCCCGATTACGGCTACCAGAACAACGGCTACTTCCTGATGATGGATCCTGCCTACGCAAAACGCATCTATGCCGATTCAGCATTTCCACAGCTGCGCCCCCGCGCCGGCGAGTATGGCTACCGGGAACTCGGTTACGATCAACTGAAATTCGCCAGAAAAGATTATTCGGCAACCCTGAATTGGGCCTCTGGCTGGTGTGAAAATGCGTCACTGAGACGAAAATTCACCACCCTGATTACCGGCCCATCACCACGCGGCGACGATGGCGATGTACATGAATTGCTGCAAGCAGGCGAATCCGTGCTGCAGATGCTGCAACGCCTCAGCGTCAACATTTCCGTACAAACCAATCTCGAAGACAACCTCAAGCACTTCGAGTCCTTGCACAGGCTGTTCCGTTCCGGTGTCGCCCCGACAATCAAAAACGGCATGTTCCAAGGGGCCGGAGAAAAAGGGGGCAACATCCGCGTCGAGGGAGCGCAAGTGCGCGACTGGTATGGTGCAAAGGAAATCAGCCAGGGATTCGATTATTACCACGGCGCGAACCTGAATCTGCATTGCGGATTTACTGACAAATTCAAGCCTGACAGATCAGCCTTCCCTGTTGACTTACAACTCCTACCCGGCCTGTTGGGCGAGGTAATGATTGGAGACGAACACACCCCCCCGAATCTGCTGAACATCATCTGGCACAGCATCGGCAAATACCTTTTCCCTTGGGCCGGTAAATCCTTCGAGAAAATCTCGCCTCGCAAACTGAGCATGCTGCTGGACGAGAGCACCGATCTGGCGGCGCGTTATCCGCAACGGGTAGATGAACTTAGAATGCACCCAGCCAGTGCGCCTCATTACCTTGCTGTGGAAAAGGCTGCACAAAATTTCTGGCCCAAGCCGGGGCTTTATGCCTCCCACCTCAGTCGTAGCTGGGATCAAGGCATGAGCGATGCAGACAAGGTGTTCTGGCAACAACAAGCCGACGAGCACTGGCTGATGGGCTACAACCTGCAGGACAAGCGTATCGTCGCCGCCGATGCCTTGATGAAACTTGCCGACATGAATTACCGCGTACCTGACCCAGTGCTTCAACACGCCTCCGTGGCGAGCGGCTCACCCTTTGCCAGACAGGGCTATGCCTTTCTGGGTGCAGCTGGTCAGGAGTCCATCCTGACTCTCAACAACAGTCTGCCAGACAAAAAATCTTCTCCACAGAAAAAACGGGTATTCCAGTTTCACTACCGCTTCCCGTTAATCGGCGGCCCTGCCCCGATTGGACTTTGCCTGGACGAGTTGGTAGAAATAGCCGAAGGTTTGTTTCTTGGCCAGCTGATCTATTCCACCGCACTGCATTTGCCGTTCCAGTCCGGCGTTGACCCCAGAGATTATGAGTATCAGTTGTTCGGTTACTTCCTGTTGCTGGATGACGACTGGGAACGCCATAGACAGGCGATTGGCCTGGATACCATAAGGTAAATGGAGTAGGGATTTTCAATCAGAATATGGGGAGAACATCATGCACATAGACTTCCATCACGCCACCACCTATGTGGTCGCCCGCGATGCCGGCTTCACCCATGAAGAAGCGGACATCATCGCCTATTCGGCTCAGTATGTGGACGATGCCACCAGCACTGGCACGATCAATTTCGACAATCGAGCTGTCTATAACCGCATCAGTTCGGCACACAAGATGCTAGATGCGCGCAACACCGAGGAACTCGCCAACCACTATGTCTGGTTGGCCTTTCACTTCCTGCCGGGCAACGGCGGATTGGCCGCTGGTGAAAACCCGAACGGTAGTTTTATAGACAAGATCATCTGCACCCCCAACAGCCCGGTAGCCCAGGAAATGGTGCGCGATGCTATCCTTGAAAAAGATCGCGCCTATGCCTTGCACCGTCTGGGCGTGACCATGCACGTCTATGCAGATACCTGGGCACATCAGGGTTTCGCGGGTGTTTTGCACAATGTCAACGAAGTCGAGAACGCCAAGGAAACCAACAAATCCGGCATCTTTAAAAAATCGCTGAGCGGCATCCTGAGCAGCTTCCTGGAAGATGCGATTCCGCCGCTGGGACATGGTCGCGCACTGACTTTCCCCGATGCACCGTTCCTGCAGTGGCAATATGAGAATGGCCGTGGTGCCTTGATAAAACGAGACAACCCAATGGACTTCATCGCCGCTGCTGATCACATGTGTATCGCCATGCGGCGCTATCAACTCGGCAACCCGGATGCCCCAGTGAACGGCCTGAGTGCGACGACTCGCCAACAAATACTGGATATGTTCAACGGGACATTATTTGAAGATGGCGAAGAGCGCCATAAAGCATGGCTGAAGGCCATTCGCAAGGGACAATTCACGATATGCGGGAAAGTGGACATTGATGATTACTTCCCGCGTGGCAACGATTCATGGAAAGCCGCTGCGCTGGGCACCAGCTTCGACATGCGGCTATATCCCTACAAGAATGAATTTCTGACCAGTCACTGGAAACATTTTCACGATGCCATACAGGCACACCGTTTCAACGTGGTTTACAACATCCTGCCCAAATACGGCATTTGCGCCGCCTAGCAAACACGAGCGGTGCCGTTCGACCGGCACCGCTCCCCGAATTAGCTGCTCTCATTGATCCGCTGCACACAACTATCCAGTTGCTGCGGCGACATGAATCCACAGTTAAGCGGTGTCGGCGACATGCCGAGTTGACTAGGCTTGTCCTGCCAGAGCGGATTGTAAGGGAGTAGCGTGACATCAGAGATACCATTGTCATGCAGGAAGCGGGCAATCGCATCTAGGTTTTCTGCCGTGGCGGTAATGCTTGGCACCAGCGGAACCCGCACCGTCAACGGGATGGTCGCCACGTGCGCCAAGCGGGTCAGATTTTCCAGAATCGGGCGGTTGGACTGACCGGTCAAACGCAGATGTTCGCCCTCATCCATGACTTTCAGGTCGAAATAAATCCTGCTCAAATGAGGCAACACTTGTTTTGCAAAGCTGGCGTAATTGAAAAAACCACATGTCTCGATCGCGGTGTCCACGCCCTGCCGTCGCAACTGTTTTAGAAATTCGCCAACAAAATGCATCTGCATAGTCGGTTCTCCGCCAGAAACCGTTACCCCGCCACCAGTCGATTCGAAAAATTTCCTGTCTATCAAAACTTTATATAGCAATTCGTCAAGCGATAGCCAGTATCCAACCGGCCTGATCGCAGCGTTTACGCAATGCTGAAAACAATGGTCACAGCGATCACACAACTGATGTCTTACCGTCAGATAATCGCCAGCAAGCATCAGACAACTCGTCGGGCAGACACCGGCACACGGGCCAGCCACATCAGTCTTGCACAGCGAAGGATCGCAAAGCTCACGACGAAAAGCGATGCCGGGGCGCGCCGTCTGTCCCTCCGGATTCTGGCACCACACACAGCGCAGTGGACAACCCTTAAAGAACACAGTGGTACGGATACCTGGCCCATCCTCGCTGCAATCTCGCTTGATGTCGAATACCAGCCCACGCGGGAGTAATGTCTCGCTCATCGCAACCCACCTACCAGTCGCTGCACCTCGGAACCGATTGCCCCCAGTTTGAAGAGATGCCCGACATTGCCGGTAAGCTGCACCAGATTCTTCAGTAACAGACCGACAATATCCACATCCGGCTGGCCGATCAGCCCGAGGATGGTGCGGGCATCCCTGAAACGTATCACCAGATCCACATGCCGCTCCATTTGCTCGGCCTCCGCCTCATCCATCGTGCGACTGCGCACGACCTCAAAAGGCAACAGCGCCTGCCCCCAAGGCATGGTGCAATACAACTTGTCAGGCTCCGGACAAAATTCCACCAGCACATTCATGTTATCCCCTGCCTGACGGGTACGGATCAGGAATCGCCCCTGATAGTAGCGCTTTCCCCCCGCCACCATAGGGTCGGTGATTTCGAAATTATCGGCGAAGAACTCTCTGGCGCGGTGCGAATGCGCTTCGTCCAGCAACCCTTCGCGCAAAATCAGGCTAAAGCCCAAGCGCACAGCCATCGCCATCCCTTCGGCCAGTAAATGTCCACCTGACTGGGAAAGCAATCCCTTGAGTTCGTCATCATCCTGCATACCCAGATTGAAGGTGCGCATCAACCCCGACGGGATTTGTGGAAAACCTGCATGCATGCTCGACTCCCGAAAACGGTTATACGGTATAAAGGGCGTGCTGTTCCACGCCATCCTTCAGTGCAAAATTAGCGCGATCAATAATCTCGCGGCGCATCTGCGGACTCAATGTAACGAAGTAAGCGGAATAGCCGGCCACCCGTATCATCAAGTCCTTGAAAGGCGTCAAAGACGCCTGCTCGGCCTCACCGGCTCCCGGTTGCATGGCCGCCGTGGCAGCCTTGTCTGCCGCCACCAGATCAGCGATGGACGATACGCACATCTGCACCAGCACACCGTTGTTCTCGGCAAAGGTTTTCATGTAGCGGGCGAACAACTCGGTATCGGCCTCGCGCTGTTCGACGCCACGCGTGGTCAGACTCAGGTTGTAGGTATAGCCATTCTTGACGGCATCGCTGTCCACGGCGGCGACCGACAGGATGTGATCCAGCGCCATCACCGGCGAACCGTCGCGCTTGACGATGCCGGGGCAAGGCGTGATGCCGGAGGCGAATGCCCGCCCGGCCTGACGGGCATTCGGCGTTGCCTGGGTCAGCATGCCGAATCCGGCATGGTTGGTCATGGACCAGTAACCCGAAAGGTAGCGTCCACCGCGATGGGTGCGATACTGGTAGAACACCTCGTGGATCATGCGAGTCAGCAGCTTGGTGTATTTGACCGCCAGACTGTTGTCGAAAACACCGTCATTGGCGACCCCCGCCCCGTAATGCGCGGTACGCGCGATGGCGGCACGAATCTCGCGCAGACGGGCCGTGCTCAACACCGGCAATTCTTCGGCATCATCCGGATGCAACCAGTAATGTGCTTTTTTCAGAAAATCCTGCCAGACATTGCCCTCGGCAACCTGCTTGGCAGGATCGAAATCGGCGTGCATTGCGGCCAGCAACTCCGACGCACTGACTTTACCGCCGAACACTAGTTCATCGAGAATGCAGAAACTGTCTATCACATCGGCCAGACCGATGATGGCCACCCCGGAAGAGTTGTATTTTGCCCCGCCCGCTGCCACATCCCGGAACTTCGCGCCACGCCCCCCCGGCAGATTGGTCGGCCCGGTGAACAGCCCAGACAGAAAGGGTGAAGCACGGTCACGCGCCATGAAACGCCCAAGATAATTGTTGTTCTGCACCGCATGGCGCGCCATTTGATCGAGTTGCAAGCGAAATGCCGTGATGAACTCATCCATATCCTTCATCTGCACCAGCGGCGCAGTGGTATATGCCGGCTGATCGTTGAATAAATTGGGTGATTTGGCCCCCGTCCCGTCGGAACGGTGCTTGCCGCCGAATAATGCCAGTTCCAGCACCGCTGGCAGCACGAACAATGTCGAGCCCGAGTTGCCGTAATGCTTGCCGGGCGCATTCTGCTCGATGCAGCCAATCGAAGCGTAATCGCAGGCATCAGCCATCGCTTCTTCACTGCTGATGCCTGCGTGCTCAGCATAGTAGGCCGCCATGCTGCGGATCACCGGCATGTCACCGTGCAGCGCGGGGGTGGCGCGGGTCTGGATGTTCACCTGGCAGACGCGCTTCAGGTATGGATCCATCACCTCGGCAGGCAAGGGTTGGCCTTGCGCGTCACGATGGTGTACCTCGGCATGATAGCGGGCATGGACGTTCGGATCGCGGATACTGAGCAACTCTGTGGCCTTGAGGATGATGTAGGTCATGTCGTTGACCGCATCCACCACCTGCCCGTTTTCGTACCGGGTGCCGCCCACCGTCAGCGCCTGATTCGATCCGCTACCGGCGAACAACGTCTCCGAACCGCTCGTTGACAGCGGCACATGGTCGGAACAGCGCAGAAAGAAGTGGCAAACCAATTCAACAGCGTGCTTTACATAGGCATCGCGCGCCGCATCATCGACCTGCGCCTGCCATTCCTTCAGGTAATAAGGATTGAGCAACTGATCCATACGCCCCAACGACAGGCCGAAATTGGTATTTTCCTGCAATAGCAGGTGATAGCAGATCCAGATTGCCGCCAGTGCCTCCTGTAAAGTCTCGGCGGGCTGGGCGGGGACATTTCTGCATATCGCTGCCAGTTTCGCGTTACCTGCCTGTTCGGCGGCCTCTGCCAAATGCCGGGCATACAAAATCGCCCCATCAAAAACTTCAACCACACCTTCCAGGAACTGCCGCTGCTGCGGCGTGGCGGCTGCGCCAGATGTCAGGTCGCTGCGCATTTGCGCGCTGAGCGCATCCAGCCCAAACTTCAACAATCTATCCCAGTCAGGAACGGTGTGTGAAACACAGGTGGATTTATCGGACAGATAAAACGCCACACGCTCCATCAACTCCTGGCATTTCGGCGTCTCACCCGCCTGTTTGCGTAGCGGCGGATCAATCGAAAGACCGTGCACGGTATCAAGACTCGAAAACTCACCGGTGTCGTAGGCCGCCGCACGCGCTGCTTCCGGCACAGGAAGCTGTTTATCCAGCCAAAACGGGAAGATTTCCTTGTTTAGCCGTTCGGCCACTTCGGGTTTGATTGCAAAAGGGTTCTGTGAGCGAGTAGTGACGGATTTCAGTTCCGGCCAGATGCAGTAACCGATGGTGTCCATGTAGACCACCGGGCCGACGAAGCTGGTAGTGGTTTCACCGGGCATCAGGTCGGTATCGCGCACCAAAGGTGTTTTGTGTCCAAATACATGGCGTATCGCCTTGGCACGACGCACGGCAGGCGGTAATTTCTGCGCCTCGGGTGTGCGCAGATACTCGGTCATTAAACGCGGCAATTCATCACAAATCTCGGGAATAAAAGCGGGATCGAACAATTTCTGCCGCCATGCCTTCACCACAGGAAAATCCTCCAGAACCAGACTGCTTAAAGCTAAATCCTTGATTGACAGAACTCTACCGAAATCGGCATTGGGGATAGGATATAGGCCGGTCGTGGCTGGCGTAGTGCCGCCGCCCTGCAGATTGACCCGGATGGCTGCGGTATGGCTAAACTTATTCATGCTGGTGTCCCCTTGCAGAGCGAGTACATTGCAACTCAAAGCCACCAGAATCCCAAGCTGGCAACTGGGGCAAACGCTACGCCGCCCATTAGTCATAATCAATATGCCGAATTATCTAGACAGCTGGCACAAACACGATTTATCAGACAGAGAAATGCAGAAAGTCATGTGCTTGTGCTACCCTGCGCGCCATGAAAAACATCAGCCATCACCTCGCCGCTTTATCCCTTACTGCCTGGGTCGGTAGCCTGTGGGCTATCGGTTATCTGGCCGTGCCAGTGCTGTTCCATGCCCAGCCCGACAAACAATTGGCCGGCATGTTGGCGGGACAGATGTTCTCTTCGGCGGGCTATCTGGGGCTGGCTTGCGGCCTGTATCTGCTCTGGTATCATTTTGACCGAAAGTGCGAATCTGCTGTCTGCCGCAAACTGCTAGTGGTAATCGCCGCCATGCTGGCAATCACCTTGGTCATTCAACTCGGATTACAGCCGGCGATGGCCGACCTCAAGGCGCAAGCCCTGCCACTGGATATCACACAAAGCAATTTTTATGGAAGATTCAAGATGTTGCACGGCATCTCCAGCATCCTCTACCTGATTGAAAGCCTGCTTGGTGGATTCCTCGTCATTCAGCGCGCCGGCAAGCGGGCGGTAAGTTAAAAACCGCACGCTGACAGATTTATCACTGCGGCTTTAACCTTCGCCCTGCCTGACAAAAGCCTCGAATTGCACCGGCGGTAGCGGTTTACTGAAGTAATAGCCCTGCACCTCGTCGCATCCCTGCAAACGCAAATAACTCAGCTGCCCTGAGGTTTCCACGCCTTCGGCAATGGTATGGATACCCAAACTACCAGCCATGCTGATGATTGCACCAACGATGGCTTTATCCTCCGGGTCATCGGTCAGGTCACGCACGAAGGACTGGTCTATCTTCAGCTTGTAAAGCTTGAATTTTTTCAAATAGCTCAGTGATGAATAGCCCGTACCGAAATCATCTATGGACAAGCGGATGCCGCTTTCATGGAGCTTATCCATCACAGCGATTGCTGCTTCGGGTTTGTGCATCGCCACTGCCTCTGTGAGTTCCAGTTCCAGCAAATGATGCGGCAATCCAGCTTCATCCAATATACCGGTGACCAACTCGACAATATTGCTCTGATGGAATTGCACGGCAGACAGGTTCACCGCCATCACCAGTTGCGGCAGCCCTGCTGCCAGCCAAGTTTTCAACTGTCGTACCGCCGTGCGCAATACCCATTCACCTATCGGAATAATCTGGCCACTATCCTCGGCAATCGGGATAAATTCTGCCGGCGAGATCATTCCCCATTCAGGATGCTGCCAGCGCAACAGGGCTTCCGCACCTATCACCTGGCCGTCCTGTATAGAGATTTGCGGCTGATAGTGCAAAAATAACTCGTTTTTGTTCAGTGCGTTACGTAGTGCGTTGACAACCTGCAGATTGCGCACGGAATACGCCTGCATTTCCGGCGTAAAGAAACGAAAATTGTTACGCCCTTCCTGTTTGACGCGATACATTGCCGCATCCGCATTTTTTGATAACGTTTCGAGGTCCTTCCCATCGTCTGGATAAATGGCAATACCGATGGAAGGCGTGCTAGTCAGTTCGTGATACTCGATCACGCAGGGCTGGGAAACGGCAATGAGCAGTTTGCCCGCCACATGCGCGGCGCCATGTGCATCGGTATTGGGGAAAAGCAACACGAACTCATCCCCACCCAGACGCGACACGGTATCCTCCTCACGCAACACCGCCTTGATGCGTGCTGCCACTTCCAGCAGCAACTTATCGCCCACGTCATGCCCCAGCGTATCGTTGATATTCTTGAAACGATCCAGATCAAGAAACATCAGTGCCAATTGCTGATTGTTGCGCTGCGTCTGACTCAAAGCCAGCTTGAAACGTTCGTTGAGCAGAGTGCGATTGGGCAGATCAGTCAACTGATCGAAATGCGCCAGTCGCTCGATACGTGCCTCGGTGCGTTTGGCTTCAGTAATATCGGTCTTGACGGCCAGATAGCCGGTTATCCTGCCATCAGCCTGACGCACGGGGGAGATAACAGCGGACTCGATATATTCGCTGCCATCCTTGCGGCGGTTAGTCAATTCGCCACGCCAGGGTTGGCCACACGTCAACTGCGCCCACATAGCTTGATAGATCGCTTGAGGCGTCTTACCGGATTGCTGGAGGCGCGGATTTCTGCCCAACACTTCCTCCGGGCTATAGCCGGTCACCCTGCTGAATGCTTCGTTGACATACTCGATCCGCGCATCAAGGTCGGTGATAACGATGGAATTAGGACTTTGCTGAACCGCCAGCGAGAGTTTACCCAACGCATCCTCACCTCGCTTACGCTCTGTGACATCCTGAATCGTGCCTTGCAAACTGAGGGGATGGCCGTCTGCATCCAATTCCATTTTGCCTATGCCATGCACCCAGCGTTCCGAATGGTCGTCATGGCGAATGATGCGAAATTCGCTGCTGGATAACTTTTGCTTCGCGGCAATGGAATTCGTCAGGTACTTGACCACCCTCGCGCGATCATCCGGATGAATCAGGGCATTCCAGTTCGCGATAGTCCGCTGGTATGCGGCATCTATCCCGAGCAATTGGTCAAACACTGCCGAACTCCGCCACAATCCAGTACGAAAATTCAATACATAACTGCCGAGACTGGCGATTATCTGTGCTTCACGCAGTGAATTCTCGCTTTCCAGCAGTGCCAATTCAGCCTGTTTTTGCTCGGTGACATCCTGGTAGATACCCAACACCCCTACCGTATTGTTCTCGGCATTCTGTAACCGCACCTTGGATGTCCGCAACCAGATTGTCCGTCCATCGGGGGTGCTTTGCGGCTCTTCATAGGCCAACCTCGGTACACCTTCATCCATCACGCGGCGGTCATCAGCCCGATACAACTCGGCCTGGTCTTTCCAGCCCAACTCAAAGTCACTCTTGCCGATGACATTGTCGGGCGATGCCACCCCGGCATCTGCGGCAAAAGCAGGGTTGCACCCCAGATAACGCAACTCCCGGTCTTTCCAGAAGATACGCATCGGTGCGGCATCAATCACCGATTTAAGCAAGTTGTTCGAACCAGCCAAGTCAGCTTCCAGTTTCCTGCGAACGGTGATGTCGCGCGACAATACGATAAAACTGACCGAGGAAGCCACCTCATTCTGTTTGCGGGAAACAGACAGCTCGAACCAATGCTTGCCATCATGCAATTCCAGCTCGATCTCTCGGCCATGCGAATGCCCTGCTTCACCCGCTTCGCGTAGCGCTAACATGCAAATATCAGCGGCAGCGACCGGCAAAACGTCATGCAGCTTGCGCCCCAGCAGTTGTTCGACTGGCTGAGCCAACAATTCCACGCGCGGGGAGTGATAATCCAGATAAGTGCCAGCCGCATCCAACTCGAACAATAAATCCGGCAGGGCATCCAGCGTGGCCTGCAACTGGTTCTGCGAAGCCTGCAGTTCGACATAAGGACGCTCAAAGGCCTCGAGAAAAATCGCGCGGTACAGGAACAGGTAAGCGGCCACCTTGTAAACGTGCCCCATCAGGTTGTAGATATCGTTGACATCCACGTACAGTGTAAAGAGAAACTCGGACAGCGCCATGGTACAGACCGTACCGAACAATCCTGCCGCATTGAAAGGCAGTGCGTTGCGCATCTGGTGCCACAGGATGGCTGCCGTCAGCAGGTTCAAGGCAACCAGAGCATATTCGTAATGCACCTTGAATGGTGTCAGCCCCTGTCCGGTCACATAAGTTGCCGGCACGAGTTCCTGATGGAAAAGTATCAGCCAGTTGAGTACACCCGTCAGCAGCAATGCGCCTGCAAATATCAAGCTGCGCGCCAAGCGCGTGAAATTGTGACGCAAGGGTGAGACTGCCACCAGCAACAGCGTAAGCACCGCAACGGTGCGCGCCGCCAGCCAAAAGTCTATTGCTTTCTCGGGACCGCTGGCCGTAATGAAATCCGGCATACCGACGAAGGAGAGCATGTGCGAGAAATCCAGCACCGCCACAACGAAGAACGCACAACCCGCAAGGAAGATGTTGCCGGACACGCCTCGGCGATGCGCCTTCCAGCCCACCGCGAACACCAGCATGGCGATCACGATGGAGGATGTCTCCAGCAGCATGTGCAGCGGCAAATACCCCACCAATCCGCCCAATCCTGGCAGGATGGGAGCGAACCGTATCAAAAGCACACCCAACATCAACAGAGCCAGCATGTAACCAGCCCTACGCATCCCGCGCAGGTGGCTCGCGTGCAGCCCCAGCACCGCTGTCACTACGTGCCCCATCTCGCTCATCGCCTTCCCTTCCGTGTGCCAGCCATTAACATTCGACACTACTGTCCGGTTAAAAATCGAATAGATTCAATTGTTTACTGATGTCCGGTTCGTCAAGATTCTGTATCGCATTTGCAACCATTTGATTTATTGGGGTTTTATCGAACATATTGACCTCAAAAA